>NZ_JBNYXN010000010.1:0-185305 GCF_051380695.1 Janthinobacterium goodfellowi
CTGTTGGTCACCGATGGCCATGCCGCCTATCGCGCCTTTGCCCGTGAAGCGGGGATCAGCCACCAGGCCGTCAATTTGCGCGCAGGCATCCGGGTGCAGGGCGCCGTGCATGTGCAGCACGTCAATGCCTATCACAGCCGCCTACGGGAATGGCTACGCCCCTTTCACGGCGTAGCGACGCGCTACCTGTCGAATTATCTGGGCTGGCGCTGGATACTCGACGCCGGTCGTATCCGTTCGCCGGAAACATTATTGAAGGCAACACTGGGAGCATTCCCACATTTGACGGTGACATAGCCATGAAAAACGCCCCGCTGCATCGCTGCAGCGGGGCGCTTGCCGGCAAGCGCCGGTTTTACTTATCCAGCTGCGTGCGCACGCGGGCGATCGCGGCGCGTACCTGGCGTGGCGCGGTGCCACCCACGTGGTCGCGCGCGGCAACGGAACCTTCCAGGGTCAGCACCTTGAAGACGTCTTCACCGGTCAGCGGCGAGAAGGCGCGCAGCTGCTCGAGCGACAGGTCGGCCAGGTCGCAGCCGGCGTCGACGCAGGCGCGCACGGCCAGGGCCACCGCTTCATGGGCGTCGCGGAATGGCAAGCCCTTCTTGACCAGGTAGTCGGCCAGGTCGGTCGCCGTGGCGTAGCCTTGCAGGGCGGCTGCGCGCATCGCTTCCGGTTTCACCGTGATGCCGCCGGCCATGTCGGCGAAGATGCGCAAGGTGTCGATGACGGTGTCGACCGTGTCGAACAGCGGTTCCTTGTCTTCCTGGTTATCCTTGTTGTAGGCCAGCGGCTGGCCTTTCATCAGGGTCAAGAGGCCGATCAGGTGGCCGTAGACGCGGCCCGTCTTGCCACGCGCCAGTTCCGGCACGTCCGGGTTTTTCTTTTGCGGCATGATCGACGAGCCGGTGCAGAAGCGGTCGGCGATGTCGATGAAGCCGATGCGTGGACTCATCCAGATCACCAGTTCTTCGGCCATGCGCGACACGTGCATCATCAGCACGGCGGAGGCGGCGCAAAATTCGATGGCGAAGTCGCGGTCCGACACGGCGTCGAGCGAGTTGTGGCAGACGTCGTCGAAGCCCAGGGTCTTGGCCACGCGCAGGCGGTCGATGGGGAAGGTGGTGCCGGCCAGGGCGGCGGCGCCCAGCGGCAGGCGGTTGACGCGCTTGCGGCAGTCGGCCATGCGCTCGGCGTCGCGGCCGAACATTTCGACATACGCCAGCATGTGGTGGCCGAAGGTGATCGGCTGGGCCACCTGCATGTGGGTAAAGCCCGGCATGATGGTGTCGGCATGCTGCTCGGCCAAGTCCGTCAGCGCGCTGCGCAACGTCGCCAGCAGGGCGGTGATGTCGTCGATGGCGGAACGCACGTACAGGCGGATGTCGGTGGCCACCTGGTCGTTGCGCGAACGGCCCGTGTGCAGGCGCTTGCCCGCATCGCCCACCAGTTCGGTCAGGCGTTTTTCGATATTCAGGTGGACATCTTCCAGGTCCAGCAGCCATTCGAACTGGCCGGCGGCGATTTCCTGCGAGATTTGCGCCATGCCGCGCTGGATTTCCGCGTAGTCGGCCGGGCTGATGATGGCTTGCGCATGCAGCATTTCCGCATGGGCCAGCGAACCTTCGATGTCGAACAGCGCCAGGCGCTTGTCAAAAAATACAGAAGCTGTGTAGCGCTTGACGAGGTCCGAGACCGGTTCGGAAAACCGGGCCGACCAGGCTTCGCCCTTTTTGGAGAATTGATCAGTCATGAAAGAAGTCCTTTAGTGTAGGGCGATTATAAACAAGGTTGGCCGGCGGTAGGGCTTTTAGGGGCTTGCAGGGCGCTGAAATGGCCAGGAATGGGGCTGGCAAGCCTCAAATGCCACGGCGATGGCCTGTTGTGCGTTTCATCCGGGCTTTTTGTATTCTGTTCCGCGAATCGTGCGTTTGGTCGCAATCCGATGGCGGTTCAGGGGGGATCGGCCTACAGTTCAATCATCGCAACACACAACCAGCCACCCAAAGGACATCATCATGAACATCGCTAAAAACATGGAAGCCATCTTCGTTGCCATCATCGCCGTCGCCGCCGCCACCAGCCTGGCTACCGCCGCCGTGCCGAAGTTCCGCGCCGCGCCGGCCCCCATCGCCGCCAGCGCCGATCAAGCTACCATGCACACCGTGTACGTCAGCGCCAAGCGCTTGAGCGCCGAAGAAAAAGCCGCCTTGTAAGCGCGGCAGTGCCATGCAGGCAGTACAAGAAGCATCGGCAGCAAACAGCAACACCGCATCACGGACAGGCAGAACGGGCGGCGCCCCCGGTTCTATCCAGCCCTGGTGACAGCCGCAGCAAAAAGGCCGATGATCGTGTTTTTCAACGATAGCCGGGCCAGCGCGATGTCACATTTGATGATCAGCACCGACAAGGCGGAACTCGACGTTCCAGCCATCCACCATTTTCTCAGCACGCAATCGACATGGGCCATCGGCATCCCGCTGGCTACCGTACAGCACGCGATCGACCATTCGCTCTGCTTTGGCGGCACGCTGGACGGCCGTCAGGTGGCGTTCGCCCGCGTGGTCACCGACTACGCCACTTTTGCCTATCTGGTCGACGTGTATGTGCTGGAAGAATACCGCGGCCGCGGCTACAGCCAGCGCCTGATGGAGGCCGTGATGGCGCATCCCGGCTTGCAGGGCTTGCGCCGCTTCATGCTGGCCACCAGCACGGCGCATGATTTGTATGCGCGCTACGGCTTTACGGCGCCGCTCAGGCCGGAGACGCTGATGGAGCGGTATGTGCCGGATATTTATCGGCGTTGAACGGCCGGCGCGGTGTGCGCGGCCCGGGTCCTGCCCTGATACTGATATTGCGATTTTCTTGATCAACCACGCGACAGCCCTCTATTGGAACCTGACTCCATGACCTCTTCCCTTCTCTGGCCTCTCCTTGCCGTGTCGCTCACGGCGACTGGCGCACCCATGCCAGATGCATTCAGTCCGGCGCCTTGCGAGACGGGCATTTTTCGCCACGACCAGAAGGACTTCGTCGCCATTACCCATGGGGGCAGGGGGTACAGTTACACCTTCAGCGACGGGACCGTCGGCAACACGCAGGATGCCGGGGCGCTGCTCGCGTGCGGAAAAGACGCCGTGCTTGTCGGCGGCAAGGGGCGCTGGCCGAAAGTGGCACTGGCCGAATCGAATACGCGTTTTGAATCGAACGGCATCATGCTCGCGGGACGCTTGTTGGAGGCGCCGGGCGCAGGCAAGGACACGCCGCTGGTCGTGTATGCCCATGGTTCCGAAGGCAGCGGCTGGATCGACCGAGCGCGCGATCCTTACCAGATGGTCGGACGGGGCGTGTCCGTTTTCGTGTATGACAAACGTGGTACCGGGCAGTCCGAAGGGGAATATACGCAGAACTTTCCGCGCCTGGCCGATGACCTGGTGGCCGCGTCGCGCGAAGCCAAACGGCTGGCGCAAGGCCGTTACGGCCGCTTCGGCCTGATAGGCGTGAGCCAGGGCGGCTGGATCGTCCCGCTGGCGCAGGCGCGCGCCAAGGCCGACTTCATCGGCATCGGCTATGGCCTGGCGGTCGATATCACGGAGCAGGACGCGGCGCAGGTTGCCAGGGAACTGCAGGACAAAGGCTATGGCGGCGACGTCATTGCCAAGGCCCGTAGCGTGACGGATATCACGGCGCGGTTGGTGAAATCCGGGTACAAGGATGGCCTGGATGCTTTGTCCGAGGTTCAGCAGCGATTCGGCAAGGAACCGTGGTTTGTCCTCATCAAGGGAGGCTACACGGGCGTGCTCCTGAGCATGCCGGTCGAGGAGCTGCGCAAGAATGGCGTGCCGCGGTTCGACAAGCTCGGTGTAGACTGGTCGCAAGATCCGGTGCAGGTCTTGCGCCAGGTCGCGGTGCCGCAGTTATGGGCCTTGGCAGAGGAAGACCGCCAGGCGCCGCCGGCGGTCACCGTGGAGCGCTTGATGGCGTTGCGCAGCCAGGGGCAGGCTATCTCGGTCTACCTCTTCCCGCAGGCCGATCACGGCATGCGCAGCTATGCTCAGGCATCGGATGGAACGCGCAAAGTCACCATCATCACGCCGGGGTTTTACGATCTGATGGCCGACTGGGCAAAGGGCGGTGTCGATGGAAAGTACGGACAGGCGTATCGCAAATAAAGCCACGGCGACTGTGCGGCGCCGTGGCTTTTTTCATTGCCAGTGCATCAGGCACGGCGGAATCAGTAGCAGTAGCGCCAGCACCAGGTAGATCAGCTGCAGCGGGATCATCCACTTGGCCCAGGTAATCCAGGGCACGCGCGCCAGCGCCAGCACGCCGACGGTGATGCCGGACGTGGGGATCATCGGCGTGGTGAATTCGCCGAACTGGAAGGCCAGGATGGCCGTCTGGCGCGTCACGCCCACCAGGTCGGCCAGCGGCGCCATGATGGGCATGGTCAGCGCCGCCTGGCCGCTGCCCGAGTGGATGAAGAAGTTGATCACCGACTGCATGAAGAACATCTTTTGCGCGGCGAAGACGGGACTCGACGACGCTACCAGGGGCGTCAATGCATGCAGTATGGTGTCGATGATCTGCGCGTCGCGCGCCAGGATCATGGTGCCGCGCGCCAGCGCGATGACCAGCGCCACGCTGACCATGTCGCGCGCGCCCTGCACGAAGGATGCCACCAGGCTGTCCATGTCGAGCCGGCCGACCAGGCCGACGATGATGGCCATCACCAGGAACAGGGCGGCGATTTCATCGATGAACCAGTCGTACTTGACGACGCCGACGACCATCGTCAGCAAGGTCGCCATGAAAATCCACAGCACGGCGCGGTGCGTGCGCGTCATGCCGGCAAAGCTGTCCAGGTCCATCGAATGTTCGCTGCGCTTTTCGATATCGAGCAGGTAGGTCGGGCTTTTTTCCGGATGGCGCTTGATGCGCGCCGCGTACCACATCAAAAACACGATGCTGACGGCCGTGGCGATGGCCCACACGATCAGGCGGTAGCCGATGCCGGAAAAGATCGGCACGCCCGCGATGCCCTGCGCGATGCCGACGTTGAACGGATTTAAAAAGGCGGCGGAAAAGCCCACCTGCGAGCCGATGAAGGGTATCGACACGCCCGTGATGGTGTCGTAGCCCAGCGCCAGCGCCAGCGGCACGAAGATCAGGATGAAGGGAATCGCTTCCTCGTTCATGCCGAAGGTGGCGCCGCCCAGCGAGAACATGGTGAAGAAGACGGGGATGATGGCGGCGCGCACGAAGCGCGAGCTGGTATGGGCCTTGGCGATGGCCTTGATCAGCGAATCGAAGGCTTCCGTTTTTTGCAGCACGGCGAAGGCGCCGCCGACGATCAGCACGAAGCCGATGATCAGGCTGGCGTCGACGAAGCCCTTGATGGGCGCCATCATCAGCGCGGCCAGGCCCTGCGGCTTGTTGGCTACGTAATGAAACGTGCCGGGGATGATCAGCTGCTTGCCGTTGACCAGCTGGGTGTCGAATTTCCCGCCCGGCACCAGCCAGGTCGCCAGGGCGATCATGGCCAGGATGGCGCACAGCAGGACGAAGGTATTGGGGAGCTTGAATGTTCTCATGGCGCTTTTTTGTGACATTTATTGGCTCAGCAGGCTGCCGCCGCGGAAGGCGATGCTGCCTGCGACCTTGCCGACGTTCATGCCGCGCAGGACGTGGCGGTGGGCGCTGCGCGCAAAAAAGACGCCGGCGACGGTGCAGCGCAAGGTCGTCGTCTCGCCGCTGACGGGGTCGATCAAGTCTGCCACGGCATCGCCGGCGGCCAATACGTCGCCCATTTCGCGCAGGTAGACCAGCACGCCGTGATGCGGCGCGAGGATAGGTTCCACGCCGGCCAGCGGCGTGGGCGTACATTGCGGCGCGGGCAGGTCGTCGCCGGCGCCGGCGATGTCCAGCACGCCTTCGATGGCGAGAAAGCGCAGCAGGGCGGCGGCGTCGCGTTCGGCCAGGGCGTAGCTCACTTCCACTTCGCCGCGCAGTTCGACAGTGGTCGACAGGCAGGCGGCGGGAATCGGGTAGCGGCCCTGGAAGTGCGCGTCGAGATCCCACCACAAGCGGCTGCAGGCTTCGTCGAACGGTTCTTCGCCGGCAGCCAGTTCCAGCAGCACGGCGCGCGCGCCCAATAGCGCGGACAGGGGCGCGATCTGCGCCGCCAGCGGCGTGCCCGTATAAATGTGCAGGGCCGCCTCGTTATCGCAATGCAGGTCGAGCACGATATCGGCGTCGATGGCCATGCCCAGCAGGGTTTTCTTCAGCGTCTCCGCATCCGTGCCCGGCCGCCAGGCGGCGACGGCGGCGCGCGCATGCTCGCGTATCAGCGCCACGTTCGCTTGCGCATCCTGTCCCAGCTGGCCATCGAGCGTGGTTTTCAATTCATCGGCCACGTGGCGGTAGGCGCGGTTGAAGTTGATGCCGGTGGTCAGGTCGAAGCGGCCGAACGGCGCGCCATGGATGGCTTGCGCCAGGCCGATCGGGTTGGCGGCCGGCACCAGGATGATTTCGCCGTGCACCTTGCCGGCCGCCTCCAGCGCCAGCAGTTCGCGGCGCAGGAATTGCGACACCAGCATGCCCGGTACCTCGTCCGCGTGCAAGGCCGCCTGGATGTACACCTTCTTGCCGCTGCGGCTGGTGGCGGCCGCGGAGCCGAAGTGGAAGCTGCTCAATTGGCAGGAGACGCTGGCGTGCGCGGTGGAGATGGGATGCTGTCGTACTTGCATGGTGAATTCGCCCCAAAACGGGGCGCGGTTGATGGATTCCGGTCGATTATGTAGCAATATTTTCACGAAGTAAATCAATGAAAATCCTTTTACAAATATTTGTTGAGTTTTCTTTTTGATATGAGTACAGTAAGTTCGAGCGCCCCGTTTTCGCCTCCTTATCCGTCATTCGCCACACACAAAAACACAGGCCGCCAGCGATATGAGAGCATCCGCCAGTCCTGCCAGAAGCAGCGCCCCTACGCCACTTGCCACCACGCTGGCGTCGCCCGATGCCGCGTTTGCGCAATCGCCGCTGGGGCAGGCACTGATGCACGTGCTGGCCGGCGGCTCGGCCTCGCAGCGGCAGATCGCCGACTACCTGCTGCGCAACCAGATGCGCGTGACGGCGCTGGGCATCGAGGAACTGGCCGACAGCTGCCAGGTGTCGACGGCCACCATCAGCCGCTTCGCGCGCGACATCGGCCAGAAGAATTATTCGGCCATGCGCGGCGCCATGGCCGAAACCCTGCAATCGCTGCTGCAGCCGGTCGACAAACTGCGCCGCACGATAGAACGGCGCGCGCGCGCCACCTCGCCGATCACGGAAAGCCTGGAATATGCGGCCGCCAACATCGCCGCCACCTCCGATGCCCTGTCGCCGCCCGCCATGCAGGCCGTGGTGCGCCGCCTGACGCGCGCCAAGGTCGTGTACGTGATGGGTTTCGGCCTGTCGGCCAACCTGGCGGGCATGCTGGTGCAGCACCTGCAGCCGTTTTGCCCGCACGTGGTGGAAGTGGTGGGCATCGGCGGCTCGGAAGTGGCGGCCGGTCACCTGGTCAACCTGACGGCGCACGACGTGCTGGTGGTGATCTCGTTCCCCCGCTATACGCTCGACTGCATCGGCCTGGCCAGCTTCGCGCGCGACCGCGGCGCCTGCATCGTGGCGCTGACCGACTCACCCGCGTCGCCCCTGGCCGAATTGGCCGACCACGCGCTGTATGCGCAAAGCACGCATCCCGTTTTGCCCAGCAGCGCCAGCACGGCGCTGGCCATGATCGAGGCGCTGGCCGTGGCGCTGATGGTGTCGAACAAAAAGAACGTTGAAAAAGCGGCCCGCTTGAGCGACGTCATCGCAGCCTATCTGTATGGCGGCGAACATGGCGTGCAGGGCGCGCGGAAAACAGCTTCAAAGCAACGCAAGGCAGTCCCAAAACCATGATAAAAATCAGACGTACACCATTGGGGAGAGAGGCAATGCAGATGAAAAGACAGGATGGCGGCTCCTTGCCACGCGAGTCGCTGCTGGCGCAAGGCGTGCGGCTGGCGCTGGGCGCCTTGAGCATGTCGGCGGCGCTGGGCATGCTGGCCGGTGGCGCGCGGGCCCAGGAGCAGGGGCCGGACGTGGAGCCGGCGCCGAAAAAAATGCAGCGCGTGGAGATCACGGGGTCGGCCATCAAGCGCCTGGAGTCGGAGACGGCGCTGCCCGTGCAGATCATCACGCGCGCCGAGATCGACAAGGCGGGCGTGACGACGGCGGCCGAGCTGATGGCGCGCGTGTCGGCCAACGTGGGCGGCCTGACGGACGGTGCCAGCATCAACGTGGGCGGCGACCAGCGCGGCTTCAACAGCGCCAACCTGCGCGGCGTGGGCACGTCGTCGACCCTGGTGTTGCTCAATGGCCGGCGCATGGCCAACTTTGCCTCGCCCGGCGACGATGCGGGCGTGGACCTCAATAACATTCCCGCCGCCGCCCTGCAGCGCGTGGAAGTGCTGCTCGACGGCGCCTCGGCCCTGTACGGCACGGACGCCATCGGCGGCGTCATCAATTTCATTACGCGCAAGGATTACCAGGGCGTGGAGCTGAACGTCTACGGCAGCCGCACCGACGAAGGCGGCGCGGGCAAGCGCACGGCCAGCATCACGGCCGGCACGGGCGACCTGGCGGCCGATGGCTACAATATCTTTGCCGTGGTCGACCTGCAAAAAACGGACCGTCTGCGCTCTTCGCAGCGCAAGTTCATCCCGAACCTGCAGATTCCGCAGCGCCTCGGCCATCTGCTGTCGAACTTTACCAGCCCGGCGAATATCCGCCTGTCCAGCGCCCAGCGCGAGCACCTGCAGGACAACGGTTTCCTGCTCAATGGAAAGCCGATCACCAACCGCCAGATCAATTTTGCGATTCCGGACTGCGCGCCGCCGGCCAATCTGTATCTGCCGGCGGGTACGGGCGGCGTCGATGCCTGCACCTACGACTACATGGGCGACACGGAGCTGTATCCGAAGACGGACAAGCAGAACCTGCTCACGCGCGGCGTGCTGAAACTGAATAACGATCACCAACTGTATGCGGAAGTGGCGCTGAGCCGCTCGCGCAGCTATTACGTGGGATCGTCGGCGCGCGTGACCGGCTTCCTCGATTACAGCAAGGTACCGCAGCTGGCCAATGCCGGCTTCGATACCATCGTCGATGACGACGGCAAGCAGGTGGAGCGCGAACTGGAGCTGCGCATGCGCCTGAACGAGGCGGGCATGCGCACCAGTCAGCTGACCAGCGAAAGCCAGCGCGTCGTGGTGGGCGCCACCGGCACGCTCGCCGGCTGGGATTACGACGTGGGCTTCAATCACAGCGTCAACGTCGTGAAGGACCGCGATACGCATGGCTACGTCCTGTACGACAAGCTGATCGCGGGGATCGCCGCCGGCGACATCAATCCCTTCGGGCCCTCCGGCGCGAAAGGCCGGGCGCTGCTCGACAGCATCCAGATCGACGACGAGGTGCGTCATGCGCGCGGCACCATGGATGGGGTGGATTTCAAGGCGTCGCGCGCGCTGATGGCCATGGGCGGCGGCGACATGGCGCTGGCCGTGGGCGGCGAAGTGCGGCGCGAACGCACCGAGTTCCGCCCATCGGCATTGCTGATGAGCGACAACATCAACAACGATGCGGCGCCGGAAGGCGGCAAGGGCACCAGCGACAGCCGCAACGTGCAAGCCGTGTACGGCGAATTGCTGCTGCCGTTCAGCAAACAGTGGCAGGCGCAGTTGTCTGGCCGCTACGACCATTACGAGCAGGTGGGCGGCGCCCTCAGCCCCAAGGTGGGCCTGACCTACATGCCCGCCAAGCAGGTGCTGCTGCGGGCCTCGGCCGGCAAGGGCTTCCGCGCGCCGTCGATGTCGGACCTGCACCGTCCCACCGTCTACAGCAGCACGGCGACCTTGCCCGATCCCGTGCTGTGCGCCACCGTGGACAACAATTATGCCGATTGCGCGCAAAACTGGGACACGCGCCGCTACAGCAACGACAAGCTGAAACCGGAACACAGCCGCCAGTTCTCGGCCGGCCTGGTGCTCGAACCGGACCAGCACTGGACCTTCAGTGTCGATTACTGGAACATCAAGCGCACTGACCTGATCAGCGAAATCGGCGACGACATCATCCTGGGGAACCTGGCCAAGTACGGCAACCTCGTGCACCGCAACGAGGACAATGAAATCGACTACATCGAGCTGCGCAAGGAAAACCGCGGCGCGCAAAAAGCCTCGGGCATCGATATCACGGCCGACCTGCACGGCGTGAAAACGGCGTGGGGACGCTTTGGCGGGCACCTGAGCGGCACGTATGTGCTCGGCTCAAAAATACAGACCAGCCCTGGCGATACCTTTGTCAGCAATCTCAACCGCTTCGTCACGGATGGCGTGGTGCAGCGCTGGCGCCACACGATCACCTTGGACTGGGACAACGGCCCGTATTCGGCCAGCCTGTCGAACACCTATTCGAGCGGCTACGATGACCAGAACTCGGCCATCAACACGGACGACGGCAGCGTGGTCAAGCCGAACCGCGTGAAGGCGTACACGCTGTGGGACATGTCGGGCGCGTATGCGGTCAGCCAGCAGTTCAAGCTGCGCGCCGGCATACAGAATCTGTTCAATACCAGTCCGCCGTACTCGAACCAGGCGTACTTTTTCCTGTCCGGCTATGACCCCAGCTACACGGACCCGCGCGGGCGGCGCTTTTATGCGAGCGCCAATTACAGCTTCAAATAAGGCAAAAAAGCAGGAAATGCCGCAATACCGCTGTCACACGCGGCGGGTAGTATCGCAGTTGGGTTGCAAGCAGCAGTTTTGGCAGCAAGGGCGCATGCCTGTATCAAGCAGTGTGCGCCCCTTTTCTTGTATTTGAAAGGCACCATGAAATCATTCTCAAGCCGGTATCACACCTTTTGCGCCGCGCTGCTGTTCGCGCTGGCATTGTGCAGCTTCCCTGCCGTGGCGGCGCCCGGCGGCAGCGCCATCGGCAGCGCGCCGCAGGGCACGCTCGTCATCATCGGCGGCGGCCTGCGCGCCGACAATGCCGAAGTCTGGCAGCGTATCGTCAAGTTGTCGGGCGGCCCAGGCGCGCGCATCGCCGTGCTGGCCTCGGCCGCGATGAACCCGGAAAAATCGGGTGAAAGCATCATCAAGAAGCTCAATCAATATGGCGCGGACGCCTTTTTCGTACCGCTGGCCGTCAAGCTGGCCAATCGCGATTACCGCAAGGCGGCCGAAGATCCGGCCATCGTCACGCAGATCAAGTCGGCCACCGGCATCTATTTTGCCGGCGGCGACCAGGGACGCATCACGCAAGCCTTGCTGCGCCCGGACGGCAGCCGCACGGCCGCGCTGGAAGCCATCTGGTCGGTCTACCGCAACGGCGGCGTGATCGCCGGTTCCAGCGCCGGCGCGGCCATCATGAGCACCACCATGTTCTACGACGCCAAGCCCGTGCTCGACATGCTCAAGATGGGCGTCACGGACGGCCGCGAGATCGCGCCGGGCCTGGGTTTCATCGGCAGCGACGTCTTCGTCGACCAGCATCTGCTGGTGCGCGGGCGCTTTGCCCGCATGATTCCCGTGATGCTGAAAAAAGGCTATCACCTGGGGCTGGGTATCGATGAAAACAGCGCCATGGTGGTCGACGCCATGCGCGACGTGGAAGTGATCGGCTACAGCGGCGCCCTGCTGATCGACCTGTCGGGCGCCATCAGCGACCGCGGCGTGAAAAATTTCAATATCAGCAATGCGGCCATCAGCTATCTGGACCGGGGCGACAAGTTCAACCTCGTCACGCGCGTGTTTACGCCCTCGCCGGACAAGGCCGATAACAAGCTCGATCCGAACCAGCCCGACATGCGCGAACCCGTGTTTACCAACGATATCCTCGGCAACAACGCCGTGCTCGACCTGATGGGCAATCTGATCGACAACGCGCAGCAGGAAGCCATCGGCATCGCCTTCGGCAACCCGCGCGACCCGTACCCGGACCTGGGCTTCGAATTCCGCTTCAGCAAAACGGTCAACAGCGTCGGCTACAGCTCGACCGAGGCGGAAGCGTATTCGGTGCTCAAGCTGCGCCTCGACATCCGCCCCATCCAGCTGCGCCAGCCGCTGTACCGCTACAAATAAGCGGCGCCGCTGCGCCGCCAGCGCGGCCACGCGGCGATCGTCATGGCCCGCAGCAGCCACTCGACGGGGCCATAAGAGTGGCCGCGCAGCCACCAGCGGCTCAGGGGCAGCTGCAGGCTGAAGATGATGACGGCCAGCGCCAGGGCGCCCAGCGGCGAGACGCTGCCCATCAAGCGCGCGCCATACGCGAGGAACAGCCAGGCGCAGACGGCCGACTGCAGCAGGTAGTTCGACAGGGCCATGCGGCCCGTATCGGCCAGCAGCGCAAACAGCGTGCCGTCGCGCAGGCGCTCGAACAGGGCCAGCGCCAATGCCAGGTAGGCGCCCGCCAGCAGGGGCGCGCTCGCCAGGCCCACGGCCAGTCCCGCCACCTGCCATGCCTGGCTGTCGCCATACACGGAGGTCCAGGCATACAAGGCGGCGCCGGGCAGTCCCGCCAGCGCGCCGGCCCACAGCAGGCGGCGGCGCAGCGGCAGATAATCGGCCGCGTGCAGCAGCATTTCGCGCTTGCCGGCGGCCAGGCCGCACAGGAACATGGCCAGCGCGCACGGCGCCTGCACCAGCAGCAGGACGATCCAGATGTCGCTCAGTTCGCGCAAGTGCTGATTGACGACGGCGGCCGGCGTGGCGCGGTAGGCGGCCAGCGCCGTTGCCGCCTTTTGCGCCATCGCCACGGCGTTGTCCGCCGCGTCGCCCGCCGGCTGCAGGCTTTGCAGCCAGGCCATGCCTGCCCAGAACGCGGCGCAGACGGCGACGAGCACCAGGGCCTGGGACAGCGCCTGGCGTTCGCCGCAGCGGTGCAGCGCCAGCAGCACGATGCCCAGCACGGAGTAGGTGGTCAGTATGTCGCCATGAAACAGCAGCACGGCATGCAGGGCGCCGATCAGCCACAGGCCCGCCTGGCGGCGCAGCATGCGCGGCACGAATGGCGCGTCGGCGCGCGCGGCCGCCTGCATCTGCAAGGTGAAGCTGTAGCCGAACAGGAAGGAAAACAGCAGGTAGAACTTGGTCTCGAACAGCAGCGCGACCAGGAAATGCGTGGCGCGGTCGACGCCGCCGTGAAAGGCGGGATCGGTTAAGCCCAGGCCGAACCAGGGCGTGGCGAAGGCGCCGATATTGACCACCAAAATGCCGAACAGGGCGCAGCCGCGCAGGGCGTCGATGTCGGCGATGCGCGTGGGCGGGGTTTTCATGGCGGCGCTCATGCCAGGGCAGGGCGCAGGAAGCGCGCCAGCAGCAGGTGCAAACTGGCGCGCTGCGCCAGCGGCGCGTAATCGGGATCGACGGCGACCCGGTTGAAGATGCCGTCGATCAGCGCGGCGATCCAGCCGGCCGTTTGCGCGGCGTCCAGCGCGGCGTCGATCTGGCCTGCCGCCGCCGCCTCTGCCAGCAAGGTTTGCAGGCCGCCGCGCAGGCTGGCGTCGTTGCGCGCCACCCTGGCCGCGATATCCGTGTCGCGCATCGCCTCGGCGGCAATGTCCAGCGCCAGTCCCGCAAAGTCCCCGTCGGCCGCCAGCGCCAGCACCAGGTCCATGAAGTCGAGCAGGGCGCCGTACGCATCGGCGCTGCCTTGCACGCCGGCGAAATAGGCGGCCGTCTCGCTGCCTTCCTGGTCGACGATGGCGGCGATGATGGCTTGCTTGGTGGGGAAATAGTGAAACAGGTTGCCGGGACTCATGCCCGCTTGCGCGCAGATGGCGGCGGTGCTGGTCTGGTGAAAGCCCTTGCGCGCGAAGCAGTGGCGCGCGGCGGCGAGAATGGCGTCGCGGCGGGCCGCGTGTTTGCCGGGATCGATGGTGCGCATGGCGATTGCTCTCCTTTTAATTAATCGATTAGTCAGTCTAATATAAAGGAATGGCGTGGCACGGTCAAGCTGGGTGCTTTGCACGCCTCATTCCTGTCGCTACAATGTGCCGCACCGGATTTTTCCATGCCCGCCGCTGGCGCCGCTGTTTGTTCGGAAAACCGTTTCATTTACCCGTTTTTCTACCGTGTTAGGAATGAGATGCAGCAGACCCCGATTCGATCCTTCCTTTGCGCGCTGGCGCTGGCCGCTGGCATCGTCCCTGTCGCGCAGGCCGATAATGCCCCGCTGCCGGCCACCATGCGCCTCGATTACCAGCACAGCGGCAATGCGCTGGGCGAGCACTATGCGGTCGAACGCGTGCTGGTCGAGCCCCTGCCATGGCCGGGCAACCTGGCGCGTCCCATCGACGACAGCAACCGCGGCAACAATATGCTGGAAGTGGTCGACATCAAGTCGGGCAAGGTGCTGTACTCGCGCGGCTTTTCCACCATCTTCGGCGAGTGGGCCAGCACCGACGAGGCGAAAACGACCACGCGCGCCTTCCAGGAATCCGTGCGCTTCCCGCAGCCCGAGCACCCCGTGCGCGTGCGTATCCTCAAGCGCGACGAGCGCGGCCTGTTTTCCATTGTGTGGAGCACCGACGTCGATCCTGCCGCGCAGGACGTGATCCGCAAGCAGCCGCCGGCGCCCGTCAAGCCTATCCCGATCCGCATCAGCGGTCCGTCGTCCGAAAAGGTCGACCTCCTGATCATGGGCGATGGCTACACGGCCGCCGAAATGGGCAAGTTCGAAGCGACGGCGCGGAAATTGGCCGAACACCTGTTTACCGTCTCGCCATTCCGCGAGCGGGCCAATGACTTCAACGTGTGGGCCATGGCCGCGCCGACGCAGGAATCGGGCGTGTCGCGTCCATCGACGGGCGTGCATCACGCCTCGCCGCTGGGCACGCGCTACGACATCTTCGGCAGCGAGCGCTATGTGCTGACGACGGACAACCGCGCGCTGCGCGACCTGGCGCAGTACGCGCCGTACGAATTCATCGAAATCCTCGTCAATAACGATACCTACGGCGGCGGCGGCATCTTCGGCCAGTTCAGCACGGCGGCAGCGAACAACGACTGGGCCAATTACCTGTTCGTGCATGAATTCGGCCATCATTTCGCCGGCCTGGCCGACGAGTACTACACTTCGCCCGTGGCCTACCAGTCGAATGGCGAGCGCCAGGAACCGTGGGAGCCGAACGCCACGGCGCTGCGCGATCCGGCCAAGCTGAAATGGAAGAGCCACGTCAAGGCCGGCACGCCGCTGCCGACACCCTGGCCGAAGGAAGCGTACGACAGCCATGCGCGTGAATACCAGAAGCAGCGCGCCGCGCTGCGCGCGGCCAACCGCCCGGAAAGCGAGATGAGCGGCTTGTTCAAGGCCGACCTGGCGTACACGCAGCAGCTGTTCTCGAAGGCGCCGCAGCGCCATGCGGTGGGCGCCTTCGAAGGCGCGAACTACGAGTCGTCCGGCTATTACCGGCCCGAGATGCAATGCATCATGTTCGACCGCAGCGAGACCTTCTGTTCCGTATGCCAGGACGGCATCAGCACCATCATCGACTTGTATTCGCGTCCCGCCCCGGCAGCGGGAAAATAATGCCGTTCATATCGTTGGAGTAAGCATGGTGGGCCATGTTGCATCGCAATAGCATGGCCCCCGTTTCACCGTTCCCCCGCCTTGCGCCGCGCGCCAAGGCGCCACGCCGCTTGTTTTTCAGGCAATCCCCCTCCCTTTTGCACGGCCGCCTTTCCGTGCGCCAGCCCCGCGATATTGTCAAATAAGCACCACGATTCGATTGCTTGTCAATTAGTTCATTTAAATAATATTGATGTAGAATTTGATGTATATCAATGTTGCATCGCCGCAATCGCACTTATAGTTGACCTAGCTCAAAACGATAAGCATGCGGACCGGACTCATCGCGAATCACGTATCTAAATGCTGTAGAGTAATTTTCGCCCTGTACCAGTTCCCCGAGAATGCACTGGTGCCGGCCTCGAATTTCAGTGACGGAAGCCGATTCATGAAGATGCACACCCTCGCGCCTGACGCGTGCAATACCCTCCATCCCCACACACCGATTGCCTTGCCGTATGCGCGCGCCGGCGGCGTGACCTTGGCCATGAGCGCGGCCGCCATGCGCGCCGGCGCGGTGCGCTGCGTGCATGCGGCCACGCCGTGGCCCGCCTTGCGTCCGGTCCAGGCATGACGGCCGACTTGCGCCCGCACTTGCCATTGCAGGGCAAGCGTGGGCTGGTGGTCGGCATCGCCAACGCGCAAAGCATCGCCTGGGGCTGCGCCAGCGCGCTGCGCGCGGCCGGTGCCGAACTGGCCGTGACCTGGCTTAATGACAAGGCCAGAGCGCACGTGGAGCCGCTGGCGCAGCAAGTGCAGGCGGCCATCATGGCGCCGCTCGACGTGGCTGTACCGGGTCAATTGGAGGCGCTGTTCGCGCAGATCGAACGACAGTGGGGCTCCATCGATTTCGTCGTGCATTCCATCGCGTATGCGCCGAAACACGATTTGCATGGCCGCGTGACGGACAGTTCGGCCGACGGTTTTGCCCAGGCGATGGATATCTCCTGTCATTCCTTCATGCGCATGGCGAAGCTGGCCGAACCCCTGATGCGGGACGGCGGCAGCTTGATGACCATGAGTTATCTGGGCGCCGAGGAAGTCATCGCCGACTACGGCTTGATGGGCCCCGTGAAGGCGGCGCTGGAAGCGTCGGTGCGCTATCTGGCCGCCGAACTGGGGCCGCAAGGCATCCGCGTCAACGCCATCTCGCCGGGCCCCCTGGAGACGCGTGCCGCTTCCGGCATCGCCCATTTCGACCGCCTGATGGCCGACGCCATCGAGCGCTCACCCATGCGCCGCCTGGCCACCATCGAGGACGTGGGCGCGCTGTGCGCCTTCCTCGCCGGCGACGGCGCGCGCGCCATCACGGGCGGCACCCTGTATGTCGATGGCGGCTACAACATTCTGAATTGACTGGAAGACGATGACCATGGCTGTTTCTACTTTGTCCAACCGCGCCAGGATGGTCGCGCTGGCTGCCACGCTGGCGCTGGCCGGCTGCGCCTCGATGGCGCCGCCGTACGCACCGCCGCCGCTGCCCGTGGCGGCCCAGTATCCGGAAACCGATCCCGCCGGTGCGCAGGCTACCGACATCGCCTGGCAAGCCTACTTCGCCGACGCGCGCCTGCAGGCACTGATTGCGCAGGCGCTGGCGAATAACCGCGATATCCGCATCGCCGCGCTGCGCGTGGAAGAGGCGCGCGCCGCGTATGGCATCCAGCGCGCCGAGCAATTCCCCACCATCGCGCTGGGCGCCTCCGGCAGCCGCGCGCGCGTGCCCGGTGACCTGAGCGTGACGGGCCGCCCCATGACGAGCGCGCAGTACCAGGCGGGCTTGAACGTGAGCGCCTGGGAACTCGATTTCTGGGGCAGGGTGCGCAGCCTGAAGGACAGCGCGCTGCAAACCCTGCTGGCCAGCGACGAGGCGCGCCGCGCCGTCGGCGTGGCCCTGGTGGCGCAGGTGGCCAATGGCTACCTGGGCTTGCGCGAACTCGACGAGCGGGTGGAACTGGCGCGCGCCACGGTCGACAGCCGCGCCGAATCGCTGCGCATCTTCACGCGCCGCTTCGAGGTGGGGTCGATTTCCAAGCTGGACCTGACGCAGGTGGAAACCCTGCTCAGTCAGGCCCTGTCGCTGTCGGCGCAGCTGGAGCAGGCGCGCGCCGTACAGGCGCATGCGCTGGCCCAGCTGGTGGGCGGCCCCGTCGACCTGACGCCAGACACGCGCCGCTTCGACGACGCCAGCGTGCTGCAGCCGCTGCATGCGGGCCTGCCTTCGGCCCTGCTCACGCAGCGTCCCGACCTGATCGCCGCCGAGCACCAGCTGCGCGCCGCGCAAGCCAATATCGGCGCCGCGCGCGCCGCCTTCTTCCCCACCATTTCGCTGACGGCGGCTTATGGCACGGCCAGCGCGGAGTTGAGCGGCTTGTTCGACTCGGGCAGCGGGGCCTGGAATTTCGCGCCGCGCCTGGTGCTGCCGATCTTTGACGCGGGCCGCATCCGCGCCAATATGGACCTGGCCGAGGTGCGCCGCGACGTGGCCGTGGCCAATTATGAAAAGAGCGTGCAGGGCGCCTTCCGCGAAGTGGCCGACGCGCTGTCGAACCGGCGCTGGCTGGCGCTGCAGGTCGATATCGGCAAGACCACCTTGGCCGCGCAGAGCGAACGCGCGCGCCTGGCCAAGCTGCGCTACGACAATGGCGCCGCGCCCTACCTGGAAGTGCTCGATGCGCAGCGCGACCTGCTGACGGTCGAGCAGCAACTGGTGCAGACGCGCCGCGCGCTGCTCTCCAGCCAGGTCAGCCTGTATGCGGCCCTGGGCGGCGGCGCACCAGCGCCCGCCGCCGCTTCCACCCACTAATTTGATCGCCCCGATACCATGACTCCACAACTGAAGAAAAAACTCATCCCCGCCGCGCTCGTCGTGGCCGTTCTCGTGCTGGGCTACGTGGCCTGGCAAAAAATGCGCCCCACGGGCCCTGGCGAAGGTTTTGTCAGCGGCAATGGCCGCATCGAGGCGACGGAAGTCGACGTCGCCACCAAGCTGGCCGGCCGGGTCAAGGAGATCCTCGTGCGCGAGGGCGATTTCGTCAAGGCGGGCCAGCCGCTGGCCACCATGCAGGTGGACTCGCTGACGGCCCAGCGCGACGAGGCGCGCGCGCGCCAGCAGCAGGCGTCCGATGCCGTGGTCGGCGCGCAGGCGCAGGTGGCCGTGCGCGAAAGCGACAAGGCGGCCGCGCTGGCCATGGTGGCGCAGCGCGAAAGCGAACTTGATGCGGCCAGGCGCCGCCTGGCCCGTTCCGAAACCCTGTCGAAGGAAGGCGCTTCCTCGGTGCAGGAACTCGACGATGACCGCGCCCGCGTGCGCAGCGTGGCCGCCGCCCTGAATGCGGCCAAGGCGCAGGTGACGGCGGCGCAGGCGGCCATCGATGCGGCAAAAGCGCAGGTGGTCGGTTCGCGTTCCGCCGTCGTCGCCGCCGAGGCGACCACGGCGCGCATCGATTCCGACCTGGCCGATGGCCAGCTGACGGCGCCGCGCGACGGCCGCGTGCAATACCTGGTGGCGCAGCAGGGCGAAGTGCTGGCCGGCGGCGGCAAGGTGCTCAACCTGGTCGACCTGTCGGACGTCTACATGACTTTCTTCCTGCCCGAGACGGCGGCAGGCAAGGTGGCGATGGGCGGCGAGGTGCGCCTCATCCTCGACGCGGCGCCCAATTACGTGATTCCCGCGACGATTTCGTTTGTCGCCGCCAGCGCGCAGTTCACGCCGAAGACGGTGGAAACGGCCAGCGAGCGCCAGAAGCTGATGTTCCGCGTGAAGGCGCAGATCAGCCGCGAGCTGCTGCAAAAGCACCTGGCCCTGGTCAAAGTGGGTTTGCCGGGTGTGGCCTGGGTACGCCTCGATGCGAAGCAGCCATGGCCCGCTGAACTGACGGCGAAGGTTCCGCAGTGACCATGGACGTGACTTCCTTTGTCGTCAGCATCAAGGGCGTCAGCCAGCATTACGGCAAGACGGTGGCGCTCGACGGCATCGACCTCGACGTGCCGGCCGGCCGCATGGTGGGGCTGATCGGCCCCGATGGCGTGGGCAAATCGAGCCTGCTGTCGCTGGTGGCCGGCGCGCGCGCCGTGCAGCAGGGCAGCGTGATGGCGCTGGGCGGCGACATGCGCGACGCGCGCCACCGCGACGACGTCTGCCCGCGCATCGCCTACATGCCGCAAGGCCTGGGCAAGAATCTGTATCCGACCCTGTCGGTCGAGGAAAATCTGCAGTTTTTCGCGCGCCTGTTCGGCCATGACGCGGCCGAGCGCCGCCGCCGCATCGACCAGCTGACCCGCAGCACGGGCTTGCAGCCCTTCCTCGCGCGCCCGGCGGGCAAGCTGTCGGGCGGCATGAAGCAGAAGCTGGGCCTGTGCTGCGCGCTGATCCACGACCCCGACCTGCTCATTCTCGATGAGCCGACCACCGGCGTCGATCCGCTGGCGCGCGCCCAGTTCTGGGATCTGATCGCCGGCATCCGCGTGCAGCGTCCGCAAATGAGCGTGATGGTGGCCACCGCCTACATGGACGAGGCGCAGCGCTTCGATTGGCTCGTGGCCATGGATGACGGCAAGGTGCGGGGTACGGGTACGCCGGCCGAACTGCTGGCGCGCACGGACAGCGGCAACCTGGAAGCGGCCTTCATCAAGCTGCTGCCAGAAGCCAAGCGCGCCGGCCACCAGCCCGTCGTCATCACGCCGCTGGACCCTGCCAGCGCGCAGGACGTCGCCATCGAGGCCAAAGACCTGACCATGCGCTTCGGCGACTTCACGGCCGTCGATCATGTGAATTTCCGCATCGGCCGCGGCGAGATCTTCGGCTTTCTCGGCTCGAACGGCTGCGGCAAGTCGACCACCATGAAGATGCTCACGGGCTTGCTGCCGGCGACCGAGGGCAAGGCCTGGCTGTTCGGCAAGGAAGTCGATTCCAACGACATCGACACGCGCCGCAGGGTTGGCTACATGTCGCAGGCGTTTTCCCTGTACAGCGAACTGACGGTGCGCCAGAATCTGGTGCTGCACGCGCGCCTGTTTCACGTGCCGGAGGGCGAGATCCCGGCGAGGATCGACGAAATGGCACAGCGCTTCGACTTGCGCGCCGTGATGGACGACTTGCCCGACAGCCTGCCGCTGGGCATACGCCAGCGGCTGTCGCTGGCCGTGGCCATGGTGCACAAGCCGGAAATGCTGATCCTCGACGAGCCGACGTCCGGCGTCGACCCCATCGCGCGCGACGATTTCTGGCGCCTGATGATCGAACTGGCGCGGCGCGACCGCGTCACCATCTTCATTTCCACCCACTTCATGAACGAGGCCGAGCGCTGCGACCGCATCTCGCTGATGCACGCGGGTAAAGTGCTGGTCAGCGATGCGCCGGCCGAACTGGTGCGCAAGAAGGGCGCGCCATCGCTGGAAGCGGCCTTCATCGCCTACCTGGAAGAGGCGGGCGGCGGCACGGCGCCGGCGGCGCAGGAAAGCGAAGCGCCCGTGCAGCAGGCGGAAGCGCCCTCACAGCGGCAGGAACATCGCCGCAGCCGTTTCAGCCTGGGCCGCATGCTCAGCTACATGTGGCGCGAGGCGCTGGAATTGCGTCGCGACCCCGTGCGCCTGACCCTGGCGCTGGGCGGCTCCGTGCTGCTGCTGTTCGTCATCGGCTTCGGCATCAGCCTGGACGTCGAAGACTTGAGCTATGCGGTGCTCGACCACGACCAGACGACCCTGAGCCAGAATTACACGAACAACCTGGCCGGTTCGCGCTACTTCGTCGAGCGCCCGCCGCTGCGCGACTATGCCGATATCGACAAGCGCATGCGCAGCGGCGAACTGTCGCTGGCCATCGAGATCCCGCCCGGTTTTGCGCGCGACGTGCAGCGCGGCGCGCCGGCGCAGGTGGGCGCGTGGATCGACGGCGCCATGCCGATGCGCGCCGAAACCGTGCAGGGCTACGTGCAGGGCATGCATCAGCTGTGGCTGGCCGACCAGGCCCTGCACCGCTACGGCATCACGATGAGCAACCCCGTCGCCATCCAGACGCGCTACCGCTACAACCCGGACGTGAAAAGCCTGCCCGCCATGGTACCGGCCGTGATACCGCTGCTGCTGCTGATGCTGCCGGCCATGCTGGCGGCGCTGTCCGTGGTGCGCGAAAAGGAACTCGGTTCCATCATCAACCTGTACGTGACGCCCGTCACGCGCCTGGAATTCTTGCTCGGCAAGCAGGTGCCCTACGTCGTGCTGGCCATGTTCAACTTCGTCCTCATGGCCCTGCTGGCCGTCACCGCCTTCGGCGTGCCGATCAAGGGCAGTCTGCCGACCCTGATCGGCGCCACCTTCATCTTCAATATCTGCGCCACGGGCATCGGCCTGTTCGCCTCGACGTTTACGCGCAGCCAGATCGCGGCCCTGTTCGTGACCATGATCGGCACCATGATCCCGGCCATCCAGTTTTCCGGCCTGCTCAATCCCGTCTCGTCGATGGAAGGCGTGGGCAAGGCCATCGGCCTGATGTACCCGGCCACGCATATGCTCAATATCAGCCGCGGCGTATTCAACAAGGCGCTGGGCTTTGGCGACCTGCACGCCTCGTTCTGGCCCCTGCTCGTCGCCATTCCCGTGATCCTCGGCGTGACGGTGGCGCTGCTGAAGAAACAGGAGAGCTGATATGCGCCACCTTGAAAACATCTACCGCCTGGGCGTGAAGGAAATCTGGAGCCTGATCCGCGATCCGATGATGCTGATCCTGATCCTCTACACGTTCACTCTGGCCATCTACGTGGCCGCCACGGCCAAGCCGGAAACCCTGCACATGGCCTCGATCGCCATCGTCGACGAGGATGGCTCGCCGCTGTCCGGGCGCATCGCCTCGGCCTTCTTCCCGCCCCAGTTCACGCCACCGGCCATGATCAACCAGAGCCAGGTCGATGCGGGCCTCGATGCGGGCCGGTATACCTTCGTGCTGACGATCCCGCCCAAGCTGCAGGCCGACGTGCTGGGCGGGCGCCAGGCGGAGCTGCAGCTGAACGTCGACGCCACGCGCATGAGCCAGGCCTTCAGCGGCAGCGGCTACATCCAGCAGATCGTCGCCGGTGAAATCTCCGAATTTGCCAAACGCTACCGGGGCGCGACCGTCTCGCCCGTGGAACTGGTGATGCGCGCGCGCTTCAATCCCTCGCTGAGCCAGGCGTGGTTTGGCTCGCTGATGGAGCTCATCAACCAGGTGACGATGCTGTCGATCATCCTGACCGGCGCGGCCCTGATCCGCGAACGCGAACACGGCACCATCGAGCATTTGCTGGTGATGCCCGTGACGCCGGCCGAGATCATGCTGGGCAAGGTCTGGTCGATGGGCCTGGTGGTGCTGCTGGCCGCCGCCCTGTCGCTGAACCTGGTGGTGCGCGGCATGCTGCACGTACCGATCGAAGGCTCGATCGCGCTGTTCCTGTGCGGCGCGGCCCTGCACCTGTTCGCCACCACCTCGATGGGGATTTTCCTCGCCACCGTGGCGCGCAGCATGCCGCAGTTCGGCATGCTGCTGATCCTCGTGCTGCTGCCGCTGCAGATGCTCTCGGGCGGCAGTACGCCGCGCGAAAGCATGCCCGAGCTGGTGCAGAATATCATGCTGATCGCCCCGACCACGCATTTCGTCGAATTGAGCCAGGCGATCCTGTACCGGGGCGCCGGCATCGACGTGGTGTGGAAACCGTTCCTGGCCTTGCTGGCCATCGGCACGGCCCTGTTTACCTTCGCGCTGGCGCGCTTTCGCAAGACCATCAGCCAGATGGCGTAGCCCCCCGCGCCGGAATGGTCCGGCGTTTTTTGCATGAAAAGGATAGCCATGAAGACCGAAGCTGCACCATTTTTCTCCACCGGCGGCGTGCCGTCCCTGGGCATGCTGGGCGACTATGCGCGCGACTCGTGGCAGCGCATCGTGCTGTACGCGGACGTGATGCGCCGGCGCGGCAACCAGTACCAGGAGCACCTGGCCGAGGAAGTGCCGAACGTGCTGGACTTCCCCGCCGAACTGGTGATGTCCGGCCTGGAGCTGGCGCGCCCCGTCAACTATGGCCTGGCGCGTATTCTGACGCCCGATGCGCCCGAGCCTGATCCATCGAAGCGTCCGTTTGTTGTCGTCGATCCGCGCGCCGGACACGGTCCCGGCATCGGCGGCTTCAAGGCGGAAAGCGAGATCGGCGTGGCCCTGCGCGCCGGCCATCCGTGCTACTTCATCGGCTTCCTGCCCGATCCCGTGCCGGGACAGACGGTGGAAGACGTGATGCACGCGGAGGCGGCCTTCCTGGAAAAAGTCATCGCCCTGCATCCGCTCAGCGAAGGCAAGCCCGTCGTCATCGGCAATTGCCAGGCGGGCTGGCAAATCCTCATGACGGCGGCCATGCGCCCGGAGCTGTTCGGGCCCATCATCGTGGCCGGCGCGCCCGTGTCCTACTGGGCCGGCTGGCATGGCCGCAACCCCATGCGCTACGCGGGCGGCCTGATGGGCGGCAGCTGGGCCACGGCGCTGGCAGGCGACCTGGGCAACGGTCGTTTCGATGGCGCCAGCCTGGTGCAGAATTTCGAGAAGCTCAACCCGGCCAACACCCTGTGGAGCAAGCAGTACAACTTGTATGCGAACATCGACACGGAAGCGCCGCGCTACCTGGAATTTGAAAAATACTGGGGCGGCCACGTCTTCCTCAACGACGTCGAGATGCAGTACATCGTCGACAATCTGTTCATCGGCAACCGCCTGGCCACGGCGGAATTGATCACCTCCGACGGCGTGCGCCTGGACTTGCGCAATATCCGTTCGCCCATCGTCGTGTTCTGCTCGAATGGCGACAACATCACGCCGCCGCCGCAGGCGCTGGGCTGGATCACGGACCTGTACCGCGACGACAAGGACGTGCTGATGCACGACCAGACCATCGTCTACGCCGTGCACGACAGCATCGGCCACCTGGGCATCTTCGTCTCGGCCAAGGTGGGGCACAAGGAACACCAGAAATTCGCCAGCAATATCGACCTGATCAACCTGCTGCCGGCCGGGATCTACGAAGCGAGAATCGTCGACAAGACGCCCGACACGCCGAACGCGGACCTGGCCAGCGGCGACTATGTGCTGCAGGTCGAGCACCGCGGCATCGAGGACGTGCGCGCCATCGTGCAGCCGAGCGTGGAAAACGACCGCAAGTTCGCCGCCGCCGCGCGCGTTTCCGAGGTCAACCTGGCCCTGTACCGCACGTTCGCGCAGCCGTGGGTACGCGCCATGGTCACGCCGCAGACCGCGCGCTTCCTGCAGCTTGCGCATCCGCTGCGCGTGTCGTACGAGCGCTGGACCGACCACAATCCGCTGGCCAGGCTGGTGGCCAAGGAGGCGGAAAAAGTGCGCGCCCACCGCCAGCCGGTATCGCCCGACAATCCGCTGCTGGCCATGCAGGAAGCCGTCTCCGGCGCCATCACGGCCGGCTTGAACGGCTGGCGCGACTGGCGCGACACGCTGCAGGAAACCACCTTCGACCTGGTGTACGGCTCGCCCCTGGTGCAGGCGCTGACGGGACAAGCCATCGGCGATGCCGCGCCGCCGCGCCCCCATCCCGGCATCTCGCCCGAGCATTGCGAATACGTGCGCTGCGAAACGCGCAAGATGGACGAGGACATGCAGCGCGGCGGCCTGGTGGAAGCGGCCGTGCGCGCGCTGTTCTACATCTACCGCTTCCGCATGATCGCCGACGAGCGCAGGGTCAACCTGGCCCTCAAATTGATCAAGCCGCAATACCGGCAGGAGGTCGGCATGGAGGAGTTCCGCGGCATCGTGCGCCAGCAGGCGCGCCTGATGCTGCATGATTTCGATGCCGCCATCGCCGCCTTGCCGGTCTTGCTGTCGCGCGCCGAGCCGGACGACATCGGCGCGCTGGCCGAGTGGCTGCAGCAGGTGCTGCAAGTGCCCGAGGCGCCGACGCCGGACGAGGAAGCGAGCCTGCAGCAGATGCTGGACGTCTTCGACCGCGCGATCAAGGCGCAGGCGAAGGCGCTGCCGCCGGACGCGCGTGCATCCCATGCCGGAACCAAAGCCAAACCGGCCAAACACATTACCTCTGCCTAGAAGACCACGATGACTACTACACAAGACGATGATCTGCATATCGTGCGTAACCGCACCTTCGACCAGATCGCCATCGGCGACACCGCCAGCATCACGCGCACCCTGAGCATGGACGATATCGCCCTGTTCGCGGTGATGTCGGGCGACGACAATCCGCAGCACCTGGACGCCGAATTTGCCGCTTCCAGCCGCTACCAGGGCGTGATCGCGCACGGCATGTGGGGCGCTTCCCTGATATCCGCCGTGCTGGGCACGCGCCTGCCCGGTGCCGGCACCGTCTACACGGGCCAGACCCTGCGCTTTTTGCAGCCCGTGCGCGTGGGCGATACCTTGGCCATCAGCGTCACCGTCACGGCCCTCGAGCCGCGCAGCCGCCACGTGACCCTGGCTTGCCGCTGTGTCAACCAGCATGGCGCAGTGGTGCTCGACGGCGAGGCGCAGGTGATTGCGCCGGCCGAGCAGATCGAGCGGGCGCGCGCCACCTTGCCGGAAGTACGCCTGCATAACGGCGACGGCACGCGGCGCCTGCTCGAGCATGCACGCACGCTGGGGCCGATCCGGGTCGCCGTGATCCATCCCTGCGATGAATTGAGCCTGTCGGGCGCGCTCGACGCCTATGCGGCCGGCCTGATCACGCCCGTGCTGGTGGCGCCGCGCGCGCGCCTGGAAGCGGTGGCGGCCGAAGCGGGCCTGAGCCTGGCCGGCATCGCCATCGAGGACGTCGAGCATAGCCATGCGGCGGCCGCGCGCGGCGCCGAACTGGCGGGCAAGGGCGAAGTGGAGGCGCTGATGAAGGGCAGCCTGCACACGGACGAATTGATGTCGGCCGTGCTGTCGGCCAGCGCCGGCCTGCGCACCAAGCGCCGCATCAGCCACTGCTTCCTGATGCAGACGCCCGCGTATCCGCGCCCCTTCATCATCACGGACGCGGCCATCAATATCGCGCCCAACCTGGCCATGAAGGCCGACATCGTACGCAACGCCATCGACCTGGCGCACGTGATCGGCGTGGCCTGCCCGCGCGTGGCCATCCTGGCCGCCGTGGAAACGGTAAACGCGGACATGCCGGCGACTTTGGACGCTGCCGCCCTGTGCAAGATGGCCGACCGCGGACAGATCACGGGGGCGATCCTCGACGGCCCGCTGGCTTTTGATAACGCCGTGTCGATCGCCGCCGCCACCGTCAAGGGCATCGTCTCGGAAGTGGCGGGGCGCGCCGACATCCTGCTGGTGCCGGACCTGGAAAGCGGCAACATGCTGGCCAAGCAGCTCGAATACATGGGCGACGCGGACAGCGCCGGCATCGTGCTGGGCGCGAAAATCCCCGTCATTCTCACCAGCCGCGCCGATTCGCGCGCCAGCCGCATCGCCTCGTGCGCCATCGCCGTGATGCTGGCCAACCATTACCGGAGCACGCCGCCATGAACGCGCCAATCACCCACGCCGACGGTACCCTGATCCTCGTGCTCAATTGCGGCTCGTCGAGCATCAAGTTCGCCCTGTTCGAGCAGGCGGACGGCGTGTTGCCGCAGCAGGCGCAATGGAGCGGCAAGGTCGAAGGCATCGGCCGCGAAAACGCCACCTACCGCGCCGGCGGCCTGCCGGCGGTGGCCTTGCAGCTCGATGCGGAGCAGCCGCATCACGCGGCGCTCGAATACATCCGCGCGCAAGTGGTGGCGCAGCTGGCCGGACGTTCCTTGCGCGCCGTGGCGCACCGCGTGGTGCATGGCGGCAGCAAGTATTTCGCCCCCGTGCGCATCGATTTTGCCGTGCTGGCGGACCTGAAAAGCTATGTGCCGCTGGCGCCCCTGCACCAGCCGTTCGCGCTCGAGGCGATCGAGGTGTTGCTCACGTCGCGGCCCGACATCGCCCAGGTGGCGTGCTTCGACACGGCCTTCCACCACACGGTGCCGCAGGTCGAACAGATGCTGGCCCTGCCGTACGATGCGTGGGAGCGGGGCTTGCGCCGCTATGGTTTCCACGGCCTGTCCTACGAATACCAGTCGCTGGTGCTGGAGCAGCGTTTTGGCGCTGTCGCGCGCGGCAAGGTCATCGTGGCCCACCTGGGCAGCGGCGCCAGCCTGTGCGCCATGGAGAATTTGCACAGCGTGGCCACCACCATGGGATTTTCCGCGCTCGACGGCCTGATGATGGGCACGCGCTGCGGTTCGCTCGATCCGGGCGCCGTGATCTACCTGATGGAAATCGAAAAGCTGTCGCTGGAAAAAGTGGCGCATGTGCTGTACCACGAGTCGGGCTTGCTGGGCGTGTCGGGCGTGTCGGCCGACCCGCCGGTCTTGCTGGCGCAGCAGGACCGGCAGGATGCGACGGGCGAACGCATTCGCGCCGCGCTGGCCTTATATATCCGCCGCATCGTGCGCGAGATCGGCGCCCTGACGGCCGTGCTGGGCGGGCTGGACATGCTGGTGTTTACGGCCGGTATCGGCGAGCACAGCGCCGAACTGCGCCAGCGCATCTGCGCCGAGCTCGGTTTCCTCGGCCCCGTGCTCGATGCGCAGGCCAATGCGCGCAACGCCAGCCGTATTTCCACCGATGCCAGCCGTATCGTGGTGGGCGTGGAGCCGGCCAATGAAGAGTGGGTGGCGGCGCGCCACGCGGCCCTGGCCGTGGGCGCATGGGGATCTGAAGCGTAGGGCTGCGCTCGATGGGAAATTTGCCGATTTGCACATATTTCTCGTTGAGTGCGCTACCGCACTGTGTGGTTTGCCAGTTATCTTTACTATGAAGTCATGCCATTGCGCTACATCAAGAAACAGCGCGATGCCTGGCAAATTTTGAACATTTTGCCCGCCTTTAGTAAGAATAAAATTAAACCATATTGAAAGGTCTCATCATGAACAAATTACTCGCCGCCCTGATCGCCACCCTGTTTGCTACCGCCGCCTTCGCTCAAACCGCGCCGGCCACGGAAGCTGTCGTGAAAGCCCAGGCTTCCGCGCAAAAAGACGTCAACAAGGCTGCCGCTTCGGAAGCCAAGGTCGATGCCAAGGCTGACGCCAATGTCGCCAAGGCCGAAATGAAGGCTGACGAAAAGAAAGCTGACGCCCATCACAAGGCGAACAAGACCAAAGCCAAGGCCCATGACAAAGTCGTCAACGCCGATGCGGAAGACAAGCTGAAAGCGGAAGCCAAGGCAGACAAAACCGATGCCAAGGCCGATGCGAAAGCCACCAAGGCTGCCGTAAAAGCGAACGCCAAGGTCGCCAAGGAAAAAGTGGAAGCGAATGCCGACAAAGCCCTCGCCGCCACCAAGACCGAAGAAGCCAAGGCCAAAGCCGACGCTGAAGTCAAGGCCGCCGCCGCCAAGTAATTCCCCGTTTGCGGGCCACGGCCCGCAAGCCAAAAAGACAGCTTCGGCTGTCTTTTTTTTCGTCTGCCACTTTTTTCGGGCACCGCTTGCCAGTCTTGATCTGGCACAAATGCTCCTCTTTTCGCCGTGCCATAGTGAATTGGCCAACAGACGAAGGAGACATCATGAGCACCGCTAAAACGAAAAAATCACCGGCCACCGGTTCGGCGGAAGGCGCGCCGGCGATGCAGTCCATGCAGTCCATGCCGGTCGAGGGCGACGTGCATGCCGGCATTGATGCGGCGGGTGCCGACGCCATGCCGGGGCCGCGCCTGGGCATGTCGTACGCAGACCAGGCCGCCACCCATGCCGCAGCTGCCAGCGCGGGGAGCATGCCGGGCGGCGGCATGCAGCAGGCATCGCAGGGCATGGCCGGCGCCAGTTGCATGCACGTGGGCGATGGCGGCGGCATGGGGGGCGACCGCGACCGCGACGGCGATGGCGGGGGCGGTGGAGGCGGCATGGGCGGCGACGGCGGCGGCCAGGGCGGCGGTACGCCGCAGGTGCGCACCTGCGCCACGATGGACGTGCATCGCCGCCTGCTGACGGAAGATCCATCGTATGCGAGCGTGCGCGCCGATATTGAAAACCTGGCCGGTCTCTACGAGGGTGACGGCAGCATTGCCGCACGTTCCGGCGTGACGCAGATACCGGTGGTCGTGCACGTGGTGTGGAATACGGCCGCGCAGAATATTTCGGATGCGCAGATCGCCAGCCAGATCGACGTGCTGAACCGTGATTTCCGGCGCGTCAATCCCGATGTCAACAGCACGCCGGCGCCGTTCCTGCCGCTGACGGCCGATGCGCGCGTGGAGTTCGCTCTGGCCACGATCGATCCGAACGGCGCGGCCACCAGCGGCATCGAGCGGCGCCAGACGACCGTGGCCTCATTTGGCGCCGACGATGCCGTCAAATCGCAGGCGACGGGCGGCATGAATGCCTGGCCGGCCGACACCTACCTCAATATCTGGGTCTGCCAGCTGGGCGGCGGCTTGCTCGGCTACGCGCAGTTTCCCGGCGGCCCGGCCGCCACCGACGGCGTGGTGATCCTGCAATCGGCCTTCGGCACGACGGGCACGGCCGCGCCGCCCTTCCACCTGGGGCGCACGGCCACGCACGAAATCGGCCACTGGCTGAACCTGAACCATATCTGGGGCGACGACGGCACCGGCTGCTCGGGCACGGACAACGTGGCCGACACGCCGAACCAGGGCGGACCGAACACGGGCCAGCCTTCGTTCCCGCACATTTCCTGCAGCAACGGGCCGAATGGCGACATGTTCATGAACTACATGGATTACGTCGACGATCCCGCCATGTTCATGTTCACGGCGGGCCAGGTGGCGCGCATGCAGGCCTGCCTCGATGGTCCGCGCGCCAGCATCGGCACGGGGACGGGCGGCACGGGCGCCACGCCGCGCCAGAGTTCTTCCCCCGTCGTGGCCTGGGGCGCGAACCGCCTCGACGTCTTCGTACTGGGCACGGACCGCGCGCTGTACCACAAGGCCTGGAACGGCACGGCCTGGGCGCCGTCCGTCACCGGCTATGAAGGGCAGGGCGGCATCTGTACCAGTGCCCCGCAGGTGGTGTCGTGGGCGCCGAACCGGCTCGACGTGTTCGTCACGGGCACCGACAGCGGCTTGTTCCACAAGTGGTGGAACGGCACGGCCTGGGTTCCGTCCCTGAGCGGTTATGAAGCGATGGGCGGGCTGTGCGTGGGCGACCCGCGCGCCGTGGCGTGGGGGCCGAACCGCCTCGACGTGTTTGTCGTCGGCACGGACCGCGGCCTGTATCACAAGTGGTGGAACGGGGCCGCCTGGGGGCCGTCGCTGACCGGGTACGAAGCCATGGGCGGCATCTGTCTGGGCCAGCCGGAAGCCGTGGCGTGGGGGCCGAACCGCCTCGACGTCTTCGTCATCGGCACGGACCGGGCCCTGTACCACAAGTGGTGGAACGGCACGGCCTGGGGACCGTCGCTGACGGGCTACGAGCGCCTGGGCGGCATTTGCACCTCGTCGCCGAAGGCGGTGGCGTGGGGGCCGAACCGGCTCGACGTCTTTGTTACGGGCACCGATGGCGCCCTGTACCACAAGTGGTGGGACGGCGCGAAATGGGGGCCGTCCAACGACGGCTTCGAACGGCTGGGCGGCATCTGCGTGGGCGAGGTGGAAGCCGTGTCGTGGGCGCCCAACCGGCTCGACCTGTTCGTCATCGGCACCGATAGCGCCCTGTACCACAAGGCGTGGAACGGCAGCGCCTGGACGCCGTCGCTGACGGGCTTTGAAAGCCTGGGCGGCGTGTGCACCTCGCGTCCGCGCGCCACGGCCTGGGCGCCGAACCGCCTCGACGTGTTTGTCACGGGCACGAATGGCGCCCTGTTCCACAAGGCCTGGAACGGCACGGCCTGGTCGCCTTCCGTGAGCGGCTATGAAAGCCTGGGCGGCGTGGTATCGTGTTTCTGACATCAATGCGTTAAACAGGAGGCGGCATGCACGGCATGACAACGGCACTGCCCAGCGGCAGCTGGACGCATTCCTTCGAGGAGGATGCCGACGGTATCGAGGTGTACCGGCCCACGGCCTCCTTCGCCTTTCCTCCCAGCCGCAAGGGGCGCAAGGTGCTGGAGTTTGGCGCGCCCGCCGGCGCCATGGCGCAAGGGGAGGCGACATTGACGTCGATGGCGCCCGGCCCCGACGACCGTCCCCGCGCCGGCCCCGTTACCCGGCTGGTGCCCCTGGGCATGGGCCGCTATGCGCTCAGTGATGCTGGCGGGGGGCAGGACGTGATCGACATCGTCGAAGCGACGCCCGACGTGTTGCGCCTGGCGCGGCGTTAAGGCTGACCGCGCAGCTTGTGCGCGAGCGCCGTGCGGTTGCCCACGCCCAGCTTCTGGTAAATCGCATGCAGCTGGTTGCGCACGGTGGCCGGCGACTTGCCCAGTTCCCTGGCGATGCTTTTATACGGCAAGCCTTCGGCCGCCATGGCCGCCACCAGCCGTTCTGCCGGCGTCAGGCGCTGCATGGCGGCCTGCCTGAAACGTTGTGTGTCATCCCTGCTCTCCTGTCCGTGGGCGGCATGCCGGTGGCATGCCTGCAGGGATAACGGGAACGCGGGGAGTATTTATAAGATTATTTTTGCCTGCTGCGCCTACGCGGCGATGGGCGAAAAAAAAGACAGGCGAACCTGTCTTTTCGTGTGGCGCGATGGCGCTCAGCCGATGGCTGCCATCGATACCGGTTTCAGCTTGGCCGCTAGCGCCTTGCCCTTCTTGGCGCGCTTGCCGAAATGCTCAGCCAGGGCTGTGGCGCCCAGCGACGCATCCTGCGGTTTCGAGGCCCGGCCGATGCCCGAGACCACCACGCCGCGCTGCGTGATCGGCTGCACGGCCAGCAGCTTGTCCTTGGCATCGAGGTCGATCAGCTTGACGCCCGTGCCGCCCTTGGACAGGGTTTTCATTTCATCGAGGCCGAACACCAGCAGGCGCGCGCCTTCCGTTAAACAGGCCAGGGCGCTGGCCGCCTCGGGGATGACTTTCGGCGCCAAAGGCACGTCGCCATCGTCCAGGGTGATGAAGGCCTTGCCGCCTTTCAAGCGGCTCGTCATGTCGCCCGCCTTGGCGATGAAGCCGTAACCGGCGCTCGACGCCAGCAGCAAATTGGTGGCGCCATTGCCCGCAAAGTAGTGCAGGATGCGCACGGCGTTGCCCGGCGTGCCGCCGCTCAGGTCGCACAAGGTCGTGATCGGCACGCCGTCGCCGCGCGCGTTGGGCAGCGCCGCGACGGGCACCGAGTAAATCTTGCCGTTGTTGCCAAAGCCCAGCAGGGTGTCGACCGTGCGGCACTCGAAGGCGCCATGCAGGCTGTCGCCCGCCTTGAACGTGAACTGCGCCGCATCGTGGCCGATGCCGGTACGCGCGCGCACCCAGCCTTTTTCCGAAATGATGACGGTGACCGGCTCATCGACCACCTTCTGTTCGGCCACGGCTTTCTGCGCTTCCTCGATCAGGGTGCGGCGCGCGTCGCCGAACTGCTTGGCGTCCGCTTCGATCTCGCGGATGATGGCGCGCTTCATCGAGCCCGGGTTGTCGAGCAGATCCTGCAGCGATTTTTCTTCCTTGCGCAGTTCGGCCAGTTCCTGCTGGATCTTGATCGTTTCCAGGCGCGCCAGCTGGCGCAAGCGGATTTCCAGGATGTCATCGGCCTGGCGCTCGGACAGCTTGAACGCCTCGATCAGGGCCGCCTTCGGTTCATCGGAATTGCGGATGATCTGGATCACCTTGTCGATATTGAGCAGGATCGCTTCGCGCCCTTCCAGGATATGGATGCGGTCCTTGACCTTGCCCAGCTTGTAGCCGGTGCGGCGCGTGACGGTCTCGAAACGGAAGTCGATCCACTCGCGCAGGATGTCGCCCAGGCCTTTCTGGCGCGGACGGCCATCGCCGCCTATCATCACCAGGTTGATCGAGGTCGACGATTCCAGCGACGTATGCGCCAGCAGCATCAGCATGAATTCCGTCTGGTCCTGGTTCTTCGACTTCGGCTCGAACACGAGGCGCACGGGCGCGGCGCGGCCCGATTCGTCGCGGATGGTGTCGAGCGAATTGAGGATCAGCGCCTTCAGGGCCACCTGGTCCGGTGACAGCGCCTTCTTGCCCAGCTTGATCTTCGGATTCGTCAGCTCCTCGATTTCTTCCAGCACCTTTTGCGACGAGGTGCCCGGCGGCAGTTCCGTCACGACGGCTTGCCACTGGCCGCGCGCCAGTTCCTCGATCTTCCAGCGCGCGCGCACCTTCATGCTGCCACGGCCGCTCGCGTACATGTCGGCGATCTGCGATGGCGGCGTGATGATCTGGCCGCCGCCGGGGAAGTCGGGGCCGGGAATGATGGCCATCAGCTCGGCGTGCGTCATCTTCGGATCGCGGATCATGGCGACGGCCGCTTTCGCCACTTCGGCCAGGTTGTGCGACGGGATTTCCGTCGCCAGGCCCACGGCGATGCCGGAGGCGCCATTGAGCAGCACCATCGGCAGACGGGCCGGCAGCAGCTTCGGTTCTTCCGTCGAACCGTCGTAGTTGGGCTGGAAATCCACCGTGCCCATGCCGATTTCATCCATCAGCAGCTTGGCGATCGGCGTCAGACGCGCTTCCGTGTAACGCATGGCCGCCGCGCCGTCGCCATCGCGCGAGCCGAAGTTGCCCTGGCCATCGATCAGCGGGTAGCGCAAGGAGAAATCCTGCGCCATGCGCACCAGCGCGTCGTACACGGACTGGTCGCCGTGCGGATGCAATTTACCCAGCACGTCGCCGACCACGGCCGCCGATTTGCGCGGCTTGGCCGTGGCATTCAAGCCCAGCTCATTCATCGCATACAGGATGCGGCGCTGCACGGGTTTCTGGCCGTCGCACACGTCGGGCAGGGCGCGGCCCTTGACGACGGAGATGGCGTAATCGAGATAGGCGCGCTCGGCAAAGGTGGACAGGGTCAGCGCTTCGCCGTCGAATACCGGTTCATCCGGCTCGATCGGCTCAGGCTGGGCATCGTCAAATAAATTGGTTTGTGTGGACATGGCGCTTGTTTCGGTGTTAAGTGGTTGCGGTTGAATTCGTGGGGCTGATTATGACAGCCGGGATTTGGAAAAGGACTTGCCGTACGTCAGATACATATAGCGCAAGGTCAGATACAGCACGGCCAGGGCCAGCTCGACGCTGTTGTGCATCATCGGCATGGCGCGGATGGCCGGGGCGTGGCCGGCTAGCACGAAGCTGGCGAGGGACGGCACCAGCACCACCGGCCAGATCGTCTTCCATTTGAAATCGGTGGGGGAAAACAGCAGGCCGGCGCACGACCAGGCATACAGCGCGGCGCCGATGAGGGCGGCCGGCAGCTGTTGCAAATACAGTTGCAACAGCAAGCCCGCACAGCCGATCAGCCATGCCGCGCGCAGGCGGGGCAAGAGCGCCTCCGGCCAGCCGCAATCGCCATACAGGCCGGTGGCGCTGCGCAGGGCCAGCGCCGCCAGACAAAACATCATCGGCATGGCGTCGCCGATGGCCAGCGCAGACTGGCCCTTGCCGCTCATGAACATGGCGGCGAACAGCGACATGCCCAGGACCAGGAGCAGCAGCATGCCATGCAGCAGCTGGCGGTTCATCGCATACGCGAGCAGGGCCGACGCGCACAAGCCGCCCGCGGTGACGAGGCGCATAGTGTCGCTGCGTTCGGGCAGGAACAGCATCAGCGCCAGTACGAGGTAGGGCACGATCCAGCCCAGTTGCCGCAAGCCGGGCCGCTGCCACAGCACGGGCAGGCGGTCCTGCAGCGCTTCCTGCAGCGAGTCGAGTCGCGCGAACAGGGGCGCCGGCCAGCGCAAGGCATGCATGGCCAGCAGAGTAAAGGCCAGCGCCTGGAAACCGAGCAGGCTGGCATAGGCGGCCGTGTCGCCGAGCTTGAAGCCGGCCGCATCGAGCACGCCCGCAAGCATGAAGTGCAGCACGAAGCCCAGGCCGCCCGACGCGAGCGTCGTCTGCTTGAAGTAGCGTTTGCCATGGACGGCGTGTTCCCACTGCTCGAACAGGTCCGTATCGAGCTTGTAGGCCAGCATCTCGCCGTGCTGCCAGCGTATCGCGTGCAGCAGCTCGCGCAGCTGCTGCGTGAATTTTTCATCGAACAGCTGGCGCGCGTAGGCGCTTGGCGGCTGCTGCGACATGATGCAGTCCAGGCCGGGGTAGCTGTCGCGGTTGTCGCTGAAATGGGCGAACGAGCGGTCGGCCCGGTAGCGCTGCACGGCGGCGCGCACCAGGTCCGCATGGCTGCGCGCCAGGTAGGAAAAGTCGTGCTCCCAGCCCAGCTGCTCGAACAGGGCCTGGCGCAGCGCCAGGTCATAGCCGGCGCTGGCGCAATAGCGCAGCGCGCACAGGTCGAATTCCTCGCGCACATCGAGGTTCAGCATGGCGTCGTCCTGCAGCATGCGGGCCAGCGCGTCGCCCGCATCCGCATGCCGCATCCATGCCAGGCAGCCTTGCCACAGATTGGCCGCTTCCTGCGCCGGATCGATGGCGACCACGCCCCATAGTTCCGGCGGCGGTGCCTGGTCCTGGGCGATGACGCCCCACAGTTCCGCGTGCGCTTGCTGCGCGGGTTCGTCGATGACGCCCCACAGGTCGTCCGGCTCCATGGGCGGCGCTTCTGGCGCTTCCTCCACTGCCGCTTCGGCCGCTTGCGTTTCCGGCAGATCACCAGCACACAGGTGCGCATGGCGCAGCGCGTATTCATACGCGTTGCGCAGCTCCTGGAAGGCGGCAGGATCGTCTTCGGGACGCGTCACCTTCAGGCGCTTCGCATACGCGCGCTTGAGGGCACGCTCGTCGCCGGTCGGCTCCGTGCCCAGGATCTCCCACAGGCTGCGCTGGCCGTTGTGCATGCCGCCGTCCATTTACAGGAAGCTCTCGCTCTCGACCTGGCGCAACACCTCGTCGAGCGCCTGGCGCGCCTTGCGGATGGTGGCCGGATCCTGCGTTTCCAGCGCGGCCTGGAAATTGGCCGTGTGCGCCGCCAGGTACTGGCGCACGTCGCCCAGCGACTGTTCGTACAGCCGGTCGGCGCGCGTGACGAGGGTGCGGTTTTCCATCTGCTCGCGCGGGTGGATCTTCAGGTCGGCCAGTTCCGCAAAGCGCTGCTCGATCTGTTCCGGCGTCATCACGCCCGCGTTGTCGCTGATGATCATCTTGTGCTTTTCCTGCGTGGCCAGCACCGTCACTTCCGCTTCCAGCACGCCGCTGACGTCGTAGGTGAAGCGCACGTCGATGCCGATCTCGCCCGCCTTTTTCGCGGGGATCGGGAAGCTGATCTTGCCCAGGAAGACGTTGTCGGCCACCAGGCGCGACTCGCCCTGGAAGATCGCCACGTTGATTTCCTTCTGGTTGTCGTGGATGGTGGTGATGTTTTCCGTGCGCGAGACGGGCACCACGGAGTTGCGCTCGATGATGGGCAGGTAATGGCCGCCCTCATACTGGTTCGCGCCGACCTGGCGCGAAATCGAAATGCCCAGCGAATACGGCGCCACGTCCGTCATGACCACTTCGTCGAGGGCCGCGTCGCGCATCTTCAGGCCCGCCTGCACGGCGGCGCCCAGCGCCACGGCTTCGTCCGGGTCCAGGTGGATGGCGGGGAAGCGGCCGAACATGCGCGAGACGAGTTTACGCACCAGCGGCATGCGCGTGGCGCCGCCGGCCAGCACCACTTCATTCAATTCCGCGGCGCGGATGGTAGCGTCGCGCAGCGCCCGTTCCACGGGCAGGCGCAGGCGGGCCAGCAGCGGCTCGCACAGCTGCGCCAGCTTGTCTTCGCCGATCTCCCAGCTGAATTCCCTGTCCTGGTAGCGCGTGGCCATGCGCACGGACGGCTGGTCCGACAGCAATCGCTTGACGCGCTCGGCTTCGTCGCGCAGCAGCTGCTGCTGGCGCGGGTCGAGCAGGCGGCTGCCGACGGCGTCACGCAGGCCGCTGCCTTCCATGAAAGCGTCGACCAGCACGGTGACGAAGTCTTCGCCGCCCAAAAAATTGTCGCCGGCCGAGGCGCGCACTTCCATCACGCCTTCGAACAGTTCCAGGATCGACACGTCGAACGTGCCGCCGCCCAGGTCGAAGACGAGGAATTTGCTTTCCTGATCCTTGTCGCGGATGCCATAGGCCAGCGCGGCGGCCGTCGGCTCGTTGAGCAGGCGCTCCACGCGCAGGCCCGCCAGCTGGCCGGCGATGCGCGTGGCCTTGCGCTGCGCATCGCTGAAATACGCGGGCACGGTGATGATGGCTTCCTCGACCTTGTGTCCCAAAAAGGCTTCGGCATCTTCCTTCAGCGCGCGCAGCACCATCGACGACAGTTCTTCCGGGCGGAATTGCTGCGTGCCGAGGGTGATCTTCTTTTCGCTGCCCATGTAGCGCTTGAAGACGGCCGCCGTCAGCTGCGGGTGCGTCTGCAGCCGTTCGCGCGCGGCGCGGCCCACCAGCACGGTGCCGTCGTCATCGATGCTCACGCACGACGGCGTCAGGTGTTCACCGAGCGCATTCGGGATGATGGAAGCCTTGCCGTCGCGCCAGATGGCGACCAGGCTGTTGGTGGTGCCCAGGTCGATACCGATGATCATCAGATATCCGCCTCCGCCTCATTGCCGTGTTCCTCGATCCAGGCGCGGCGTCCTGCCGCTTCGCCCTTGCCCATCAACATATTGAAGCGCGAGGCCGAGGCCATGTGGTCGATTTCACCGAGCGTCACGGGCAGCAAACGGCGCGTGTCCGGATTCATCGTCGTTTCCCACAGCTGCTCGGCGTTCATCTCGCCCAGGCCCTTGAAGCGCGAGATCGACCAGGCGCCCTGTTTCACGCCTTCCTTGCGCAGCTTGTCCTCGATGGCGAGCAGCTCGCCGTCGTCGAGCGCATAGATTTTCTGCATCGGCTTCTTGCCGCGCGCCGGCGCGTCCACGCGGTACAAAGGCGGACGGGCGATGCAGATGTGGCCCTTGTTGATCAGGACCGGGAAGTGCTTGAAGAACAGGGTCAGCAGCAGTACCTGGATGTGCGAGCCGTCCACGTCCGCATCGGACAGGATGCAGATCTTGCCGTAGCGCAGGCCCGACAGGTCGGGCGAGTCGCCCACGCTGTGCGGATCGACGCCGATGGCCACTGCAATGTCATGGATCTCGTTATTGGCGAACAGGCGGTCGCGGTCCGTTTCCCACGAGTTCAGGACCTTGCCGCGCAGGGGCAGGATCGCCTGGAATTCCTTGTCGCGGCCCATCTTGGCCGAACCGCCCGCCGAGTCGCCCTCGACGAGGAACAGTTCATTGCGCGCGATGTCCGACGATTCGCAGTCGGTCAGCTTGCCGGGCAACACGGCCACGCCCGAGGATTTTTTCTTTTCCACTTTTTGCAGCGAACGCTGGCGCGACTGCGCCTGCTTGATCACGAGCTCGGCCAGCTTCTTGCCATAGTCGACGTGCTGGTTCAGCCACAGTTCCAGCGGCGGCTTGGTGAAGGTCGACACGAGGCGCACGGCGTCGCGCGAATTGAGGCGTTCCTTGATCTGGCCCTGGAATTGCGGGTCCAGCACCTTGGCCGACAGCACGAACGATGCGCGCGCGAACACGTCTTCCGGCAGCAGTTTCACGCCTTTGGGCAGCAGCGAGTGCATCTCGACGAAGTTTTTCACGGCGCCGAACAGGCCGTCGCGCAAGCCCGATTCGTGCGTGCCGCCATTCGAGGTGGGAATCAGGTTGACATACGATTCGCGCACGATGGCGCCTTCTTCCGTCCACGCCACCACCCACGCCGCGCCTTCGCCTTCGGCAAAGCCTTCCGAGTCCGGGCCAGCGTATTGCGCGCCTTCGAACAGGGGAATCAGGGTTTCGCCATTCGATACCTGCGCCAGCGTTTCGGTCAGGTAGCCGCGCAAGCCTTCCGCGTACTGCCAGGTCTGCGTATCGCCCGTCTTCGCGTTGGTCAGCGTGACGGTCACGCCCGGCAGCAGCACGGCTTTCGAGCGCAGCAGGCGTTGCAGCTCCGTTTGCGAGATGTTCGGCGAATCAAAGTATTTTGCATCGGGCCAGGCGGTGACGCGCGTGCCCGACTTCTTGCCGTCGCGCGGGGCGGGGCGGGAACTCAGGGGCTCGATCACGTCGCCGTTGGCAAACACCATGTGGTGCAAGCCGTTGCCGTCGCTTTCCTTGCGCCAGACGGTGATTTCCAGGCGCGTCGACAGCGCATTGGTGACGGATACGCCGACGCCGTGCAAGCCGCCCGAGAACGCGTAGGCGCCGCCCGAACCCTTGTCGAACTTTCCGCCCGCGTGCAGCCGTGTAAACACGATTTCCACCGTCGGCACGCCTTCTTCCGGGTGCAGGCCGACGGGAATGCCGCGGCCATTGTCTTCGACGGTGATGCTGCCATCCGTGTTTTGCGTCACGGCGATATGCGTGCAATGACCGCCCAGCGCCTCGTCGGAGGCATTGTCGATCACTTCCTGAATGATGTGCAGCGGATTTTCAGTGCGGGTGTACATCCCCGGGCGCTGCTTGACGGGTTCCAGTCCTTTCAGGACACGGATGGATGATTCGCTGTAGTCGGATGCTGGTTTTTTAGTGGCCATACGTGTTCAAGCTAAGTAAAGACAGTGGTTGGAACGCCACGCCAGGGCACTGCGGGGCGCAATGACAGCGGCGGCGATAACTGTATGAATATACAGTATATCCCGTCCAGCGTCACTGGGGGAGGGCAGTGCGGCAGGCTTGGCGTCCTTGTGCGGACGCTCGCGCATTCTATCTTGTCCGGCGAGCAATAGCGCTACTCCAGGGCAACAACGGTGCGCCGCGCGCGTGGTTTTGCGCCAATTGTGATGGATTTTATGCGGTAAAGCCGCCTTTTTTACATCTTGTTTACAGCTGCCTTCCCAGTCTTTACGAATTTTTTAGACCCTTTTGGCTAATCTGCTCACTATCAAAACAAACCTGAATGAGGGTGGGAATGGATCTCGTATATCTCGGCTTGATTGCCGTGTTTTTCGTCCTGGCGGCCGGCTTTGCCGTCGCCTGCGACAAATTAGGGAGCGTCAAATGAACGCGTTTTATGTGCTGGGCGCCGTCGTCTCGGCCGGCCTGCTCGTGTATTTGCTGGTGGCGCTGCTGAAGGCGGAGGAACTGTGATGACGACGCAATCGATACTGTTATTGGTGGCCTTCCTGGCCGTGCTGCTGGCCGCCGGCTATCCGCTGGGCCTGTACATGGCCAGGGTGGCCGGCGATGGCCCCGTGCGCGGCCTGGGCTGGCTGCAAAAGCTGGAAAACCTGCTGTACCGCTGGTCCGGCCTTCCCGCCGACAAGGCCATGGGCTGGAAAAGCTATGCCATCGCCCTGATCGTCTTCAATACCGTGGGCGCCGTCTTCGTCTACGGCCTGCAGCGCCTGCAGGGTTTCCTGCCCTTGAATCCCCAGGGCCTGGGCGCCGTCAGCCCCGATTCCTCGTTCAATACCACCGTCAGCTTCGTCGCCAATACCAACTGGCAGGGCTACGGCGGCGAACAGACCATGAGCTATCTGACGCAGATGCTGGGCATGGCGTGCCAGAATTTCTTTTCGGCGGCCACCGGCATCGCCGTGATCTTCGCGCTGGTGCGCGGCTTCGCCTCGCGCTCGGGAAAATCGATCGGCAATTTCTGGGTCGACCTGGTGCGCTCGACCCTGTACATCCTGCTGCCGCTGTCCCTGGCCCTGTCCGTCGTCTTCATGGGCGAAGGCATGATCCAGAATTTTTCCGCCTACAAGGAAGTGACCCTGCTCGACCACGTGGCGTATGAAACGCCGAAGGTGACGGCAGACGGCCAGCCCGTGCTGGACGCCGCCGGCAAACCCGTGATGGAAGCGCAAGTGGCGACGACGCAGACGATCGCCATGGGTCCCGTCGCGTCGCAGGAGTCGATCAAGCTGCTGGGCACGAATGGCGGCGGCTTCTTCAATGCCAATTCCTCGCACCCGTACGAAAACCCCACCGTGCTGTCGAACTTCCTGCAGATGCTGGCCATCTTCATCATTCCCGCCGGCCTGTGCTTCACCTTCGGCCGCATGGTGGGCGACATGCGCCAGGGCTGGGCCGTGCTGGCCGCCATGACCCTGATCTTTGTCGTCTTGACGGCGGGCGTGATGAGCGCCGAGCAGCAGGCCAATCCTGCCTTGCAGGCGCTGGGCGTGGACCAGCAGGCCAGCAGCCTGCAATCGGGCGGCAATATGGAAGGCAAGGAAACGCGCTTCGGCATCAGCTCCTCGACCCTGTTCGCGGCGGTGACGACGGCCGCATCGTGCGGCGCCGTCAATTCCATGCACGACTCCTACATGCCCCTGGGCGGCATGGTGCCGCTGCTGCTGATGCAGTTCGGCGAAGTGATCTTCGGCGGCGTGGGCACGGGCCTGTACGGCATGCTGATGTTCGCCATCCTGGCCGTCTTCATCGCCGGCCTGATGATAGGCCGCACGCCTGAATACCTGGGCAAGAAAATCCAGGCGTATGAAATGAAGATGGTGTCGCTGGCCATCCTGATCACGCCCGCCCTCGTATTGACGGGCACGGCGATCGCCGTGATGGTCGAACCGGGCAAGATCGGCGTGGCCAATCCGGGCGCCCACGGTTTCTCCGAGATCCTGTACGCCTTCACGTCGGCGGCCAATAACAACGGCAGCGCGTTTGCCGGCCTGTCCGCCAACACGCCGTTTTACAACGTGATGCTGGCGATCGCCATGTGGTTCGGCCGCTTCGGCGTGATCGTGCCCGTGCTGGCGGTGGCCGGTTCGCTGGCGGCCAAGCAGCGCCTGTCGGCCAACGCGGGCACCATGCCCACGCACGGCCCCATGTTCATCGGCCTGCTGATCGGCGTCGTCGTGCTGGTTGGTGTATTGAATTACGTTCCCGCGCTGGCCCTGGGCCCGATCGTCGAACACCTGCAACTTTTCATCAAATAAGAGGCTACCATGTCACGCACAAGCCTGACTTTGTTCGATTCCGCACTGATTGGCCCCGCCATCGTCGATGCGTTCAAAAAACTCGACCCCCGCACGCAGTGGCGCAGCCCCGTGATGTTCGTCGTCTATGTCGGCAGCATCATCACGACCCTGCTGGCCATCCAGGCCCTGAACGGCCAGGGTGAAGCGCCGTTCGGCTTCATCGTCGCCGTCGCCGTGTGGCTGTGGTTTACCGTGCTGTTCGCGAACTTCGCCGAAGCGCTGGCCGAAGGCCGCAGCAAGGCCCAGGCGGCCTCGCTGCGCGCCCTCAAGCAGACGGTGATGGCGAAGAAAATGCAGACGCCGAAATACGGCACCTCCTGGCTGCCCACGCCGGCGACCGACCTGCGCAAGGGCATGACGGTGCTGGTCGAGGCGGGCGACGTGATTCCCGCCGACGGCGAAGTGACGGCCGGCGTGGCCTCCGTCGACGAAAGCGCCATCACGGGCGAATCGGCGCCCGTCATCCGCGAATCTGGCGGCGACTTTTCCGCCGTCACGGGCGGCACCCGCGTGCTGTCGGACTGGCTGCTGGTGCGCGTTTCCGTCAACCCGGGCGAAGCCTTCATCGACCGCATGATCGCCATGGTCGAAGGCGCCAAGCGCCAGAAGACGCCGAACGAGATCGCCCTGACGATTTTATTGGTGGCCCTGTCGATCGTGTTCCTGATCGTCACCGTGACCTTGCTGCCGTATTCGCTGTTTTCCGTGGCGGCGGCCGGCACTGGCACGCCGGTGACGATCACCGTGCTGATCGCGCTGCTCGTGTGTTTGATTCCGACCACCATCGGCGGCTTGCTGTCGGCCATCGGCGTGGCCGGCATGAGCCGCATGATGCAGGCCAATGTGATCGCCACCTCGGGCCGCGCCGTGGAAGCGGCCGGCGACGTCGACGTGCTGCTGCTCGATAAGACGGGCACCATCACCTTGGGCAACCGCCAGGCATCGAGCTTCGTGCCGGCGCCCGGCGTGACGGAGCAGCAGCTGGCCGACGCGGCGCAGCTGGCCTCGCTGGCCGATGAAACGCCGGAAGGGCGCAGCATCGTCGTGCTGGCCAAGCAGAAATTCAATATCCGCGAACGCGAGATGGCCAGCCTGCACGCCACCTTCGTGCCGTTCACGGCGCAGACGCGCATGAGCGGCGTGGATATCCCGGGCGAGCAGCAGGTGCGCCAGTTGCGCAAGGGCGCGGCCGATTCCATGAAAAAGTATGTGGAAGCGCTGGGCCAGCCGTATCCGGCGGAGGTGGGACGCGCCGTCGATGACATCGCGCGCCGCGGCAGCACGCCGCTGGTGGTGGTGGACGACGGCCGCGTCATGGGCGCCGTGGAACTGAAGGATATCGTCAAGGGCGGCATCAAGGAGCGCTTCGCGGAACTGCGCCGCATGGGCATCAAGACCGTCATGATCACGGGTGACAACAAGCTGACGGCGGCCGCGATTGCCGCCGAAGCGGGCGTGGACGATTTCCTCGCCGAAGCGACGCCGGAAGACAAGCTGAAACTGATCCGCAGCTACCAGGCCGAAGGCCGCCTGGTGGCGATGACGGGCGACGGCACCAACGATGCACCGGCGCTGGCCCAGGCCGACGTGGCCGTGGCCATGAACTCGGGCACGCAGGCGGCGAAGGAGGCGGGCAATATGGTCGACCTCGATTCGAACCCCACCAAGCTGCTGGAAATCGTTGAAATCGGCAAGCAGATGCTGATGACGCGCGGGTCGCTGACGACGTTCTCGATCTCGAACGATATCGCCAAGTACTTCGCCATCATCCCGGCCGCCTTCGTGGGCACCTATCCGCAGTTGAAGGCGCTCGACATCATGCACCTGGCCAGCCCCGCCTCGGCCATCATGTCGGCCGTGATCTTCAATGCCCTGATCATCGTCGTGCTGATTCCGCTGGCGTTGAAGGGCGTGCAATACCGGGCCATCGGCGCGGCCAGCCTGTTGCGCCGCAATCTGCTGATCTATGGCCTGGGCGGCATCGTCCTGCCGTTCATCGGGATCAAGCTGATCGACATGCTGCTGTCCGCACTCAATTTAGTCTAAAGGAACCATCATGAGCACTATCGTCCGTCCCGCCCTGGTCCTGTTTGCCGCGCTGACCGTGATCTGCGGCGTCGTCTATCCGTTTGCCACGGCCGGCATCGGCCAGCTGGCCTTCAACGATGAAGTCAACGGCAGCATCGTCGAGCGCGGTGGCAAGCCCGTCGGCTCGACGCTGATCGGCCAGTCCTTCACATCGCCCAAGTATTTCTGGGGCCGGCCGTCGGCCACCGCGCCGATGGCCAATAACGGCGCCGGTTCGGGCGGCTCGAACCAGGGGCCGACGAATCCCGCCCTGGTGGACGCCGTCAAGGCACGCATCGCCGCCCTGCAGGCAGCCGATCCCGGCAACCGCAAGCCGATCCCCGTCGACCTGGTGACGGCGTCGAGCAGTGGCCTGGACCCGGAAATCAGCCTGGCGGGCGCCCTGTACCAGGCGCCGCGCGTGGCCCGCGTGCGCGCCGTGCCGCTGGCGCAAGTGGAAAACGCCATCGCCAAAGTGCAGAAAACCGCGTATATCGGCTTTTTCGGCGAACCGCGCGTGAATGTGCTGGAATTGAATCTGGCGTTGGATGCCATGGCAAAGTAAGCTGGCAACGGTTGGTTGGCCGACGTAGGTCGGCGTAGGTCGGCGTAGGTCGGCTTAGCGCAGCGTAAGCCGACATCACCACCGGCCGGGCCAACAATGTCGTCGGATTACGCGCGCCCTTCGGACGCGCTAATCCGACCTACAATGCTCCAAGTAGATTAAAATACAACATGCTCCCCAACGACAGCCAACGCCCCGACCCTGATGCCCTGCTGGCGCAAGTGCAGGCGCAGGAAAAGAAAGCCGCGCGCGGCCGGCTGCGCATTTATTTCGGCGCCTCGGCCGGCGTCGGCAAGACCTACGCGATGCTGGCGGCCGCCCGCAAATTGCTGGCCGATGGCCAGGACTTGCTGGTGGGCGTGGTGGAGACGCATGGGCGCCAGGATACGGCGGCCCAGCTTGACGGCTTGCCCGTGCTTCCGCTCAAAGCCATCGAGTATCGGGGCAAGATCCTGTACGAGTTCGACCTGGACGAGGCCCTGCGCCGCGCGCCGCCGCTGATATTGATGGATGAACTGGCCCATTCGAACGTGGCCGGTTCGCGCCATCCGAAGCGCTGGCAGGATGTCGAGGAATTGCTGGCGGCCGGCATCGACGTGCTGTCGACCGTGAACGTGCAGCACCTGGAAAGCCTGAACGACGTGGTGGGCGGGATCACGGGCGTGCGCGTGGCCGAGACCCTGCCCGATACGGTGTTCGACCGCGCCGATGAAGTGGTGCTGGTCGATATCCCCGCCGATGAACTGCTGCGCCGCCTGAAGCAGGGCAAGGTGTATCAGCCGCAGCAGGCCGAACGGGCATCGCAGCATTTTTTCCGCAAGGGTAACCTGATCGCCCTGCGCGAGCTGGCCTTGCGCCGCACGGCGGACCGGATTCAGGATGACGTGCAGGCCTACCGCGTCGAGAAATCGATCAATCCCGTGTGGAAGACGGGCGCCGCGCTGCTGGCCTGCGTGGGACCGCACGCGGGGGGCGAGCACGTGATCCGCAGCACGGCGCGCCTGGCCAGCCAGCTGAACGCGGAATGGCACGCGCTGTACGTGGAAACGCCGCGTTTGCAGCGCCTGCCGGCGAGCCAGCGCGAACGCATCCTGAAAACCCTGAAGCTGGCGCAGGACCTGGGCGCGCGCACGGCCATTGTGCCGTCCGCCGACATCGCCGGCGCCGTGGTCGAGTATGCGCGCGGCGCGAATATCTCGAAAGTCATCGTGGGACGTGGTCGCGCCAGTGCGCTGGCGCGCCTGTGGCAGGCGCCGCCCGCCGCGCGCATGGCCAGCCTGGCGCCCGATATCGACCTGATCGAGGTGGGCTTGCCGCCGGCCGATGCGGCGCCCCGGCGCGCGGCAGGCGAAGACGCGGAGGCGCCGCGCCGGCCATCGCGTCACTGGCGCTACATCCTGGCCGCCGGCGTCAGCCTGGCTACGGCCCTTGCCTCCGTCCCATTGCAACCCTATCTGGACCTGGCCAACATCGCCATGCTGTCCCTGCTGACGGTGGTGCTGGTGGCCGTGCGCCTGGGACGCGGGCCGGCGGCATTGGCCAGCCTGGTGGGCGTGGCCTGCTTCGATTTCATCTTCGTGCCGCCCCGTTTCTCGTTTGCCGTGGGCGATTTCCAGTATGTGATCACGTTTGGCGTGATGCTGGCCGTGGGCCTGATCACGGGCCACCTGACGGCCGGCCTGCGCTTCCAGGCGCGCGTGGCCTCGCACCGCGAAGCGCGCGCCCGCGCCCTGTACGAATTCTCGCGCGAATTGTCCGGCGTGCTGCAGACGGAGCAGATTTTCGACATCACGAAAAGCGCCATCGAACGGGCGTTCCGCGCGCGCGCCACCTTGCTGCTGCCCGATGACGAGGGCAGCTTGCAGGCCGCGAACGGTGGTGAGCCGCTCGATATCGGCATCGCGCAGTGGGCCTTCGACCACGCGCAGGCGGCGGGGACGGGCACCGATACCTTGCCGGCTTCGCCCATTTTCTACCTGCCGCTGATCGCGCCCATGCGCACGCGCGGCGTGCTGGCGCTGCTGCCGCTCGATGGCGCGCAGCGGGGGCGCTGGCTGCTGGTGCCGGAACAGCGGCAGCACCTCGATACCTTTGCCGCCCTGGCTGCCATCGCGCTCGAACGCGTGCACTACATCGACGTGGCGCAGGGCGCGCTGCTGCAGATGGAATCCGAGCGGCTGCGCAATTCGCTGCTGGCGGCCCTGTCGCACGACTTGCGCACGCCCTTGACGTCGCTGGTGGGCCTGGCCGAATCGCTGGCGCTGTCCCGGCCTGCGCTGTCGCCCGCGCAGCTGGACATGGCGCGCTCGCTGCAGTCCGAGACCGTGCGCATGAGCGCCCTGGTGGCGAACCTGCTGGACATGGCGCGCATCGAGAGCGGTCAGGTGCGCCTGAACCTGCAATGGCAGGCGCTGGAAGAAGTGGTGGGCAGCGCGCTGCGCGCCAGCGGCCCGCAATTGCAGCAGCACGCCGTGCAGACGCAGCTGGCGCCGGACTTGCCGCTGGTGCGCTACGACGCCGTGCTGATCGAGCGCGTGCTGTGCAACCTGCTGGAAAACGCGGCCAAGTACACGCCGCCCGGCAGCACTATCACGGTCGCGGCCGGAGTGCACGGCCAGTTCCTGCAGGTGACGGTGCTTGACGATGGCCCGGGCCTGCCGCCCGGCCGCGAAGAAGCCATCTTTGAAAAATTCACGCGCGGCGAGCGCGAATCGAACAAGCCGGGTGTCGGCCTGGGGCTGGCCATTTGCCGCGCCATCGTCGAAGCCCACGGCGGTACCATCCACGCGCAGCCGCACGCACCGGGACAGGGCGCCGCCATCGTCTTCAGCCTGCCGCTCGGCACGCCCCCGGCGCCGCCGGAGATCGAGCTCGATGACGCCAACGACCAAGAAACAGGAAAAACATCATGAACGAACCTTCCGCCACCGCCTTGCTGGTCGAGGATGAACCGCAAATCCGCCGCTTCGTGCGCGCCGCGCTGGAAGACGAGGGCTGGCAGATTTTCGAATCGGCCACCATGCAGCGGGGCCTGATCGATGCCGGCACGCGCCGGCCCGACATGATCGTGCTGGACCTGGGGCTGCCCGACGGCGACGGCATCGATTTCATCGCCGACATCCGCAAATGGTCGGCCGTGCCCATCATCGTGCTGTCGGCGCGGGTCGACGAGCAGGACAAGATCCGCGCGCTCGATGCGGGCGCCGACGACTATCTGACCAAGCCGTTCGGCGTGGGCGAGCTGCTGGCCCGCGTGCGCGCCACCTTGCGCCGCCAGCGCCAGCCCGCCGCCAGCGACGATGGCGTGGTGCAGTTCGGCGATGTGCGCGTCGACCTGAAGGACCGGCTGGTGACGCGCAACAAGCAGCTGGTGCACATGACGCCGACGGAATTTCGCCTGCTGTCGGTGCTCGTGAAGAACGCGGGCAGGGTGGTCACCAATCCGCAGCTGCTGCGCGAAGTGTGGGGGCCGTCGAACAGCGAAAACGGCCATTACCTGCGCATCTACATGGGCCATCTGCGCCAGAAGCTGGAAGCCGATCCGGCCCAGCCGCAGTACCTGCTGACGGAAACGGCCGTCGGCTACCGGCTGCTGCTGCCGCTCTAACACCTGATATTCCCCTGTTTGAAAACAGGCGCCGCGCGCGCCAGGGGGACGCTTTACCTTTTTTTTTGCAGCGGCGGGCCAGCTGCGCCATGTTGGCAAAGGCCCATACCACCCATGAAGAAGAAAAAACCATGAATAAAATGCTACTTGCACTTGCCGTCGCCACCTCCTTGACGGGCAGCCTGGCCCACGCGGACGAGGCCAAGCCCGACAATGAAGTCAGTTTCAACGTCGCCGGCGTGTCCGACTACCGTTATCGGGGCATCTCGCAGACGCGCTTGAAGCCCGCGTTGCAAGGCGGCGTGGATTACATCAACAACCCGACGGGCCTGTATGCGGGCGCCTGGGCTTCCACCATCAAGTGGACCAAGGATGCGGGCGGCAGCGGCGACGTGGAAGTGGACCTGTATGCGGGCAAGCGCGGCCAGTTGGGCGGCGATGTGGGCTATGACGTGGGCGTGCTCGCCTATGTGTATGCGGACAACGGCTTGAAGCACATCGCCGGCCTGGCCGACGCGGATACGCAGGAAGTCTACGGCCAGCTGTCGTACGGCCCCGCCTACGTCAAATATTCGCATGCCGTCTCGAACCTGTTCGGCATCGTCAACAGCAAGAACAGCGGCTACCTCGATATCGGCGCGAATATCGACCTGACGAACGGCTGGACCGGCAACCTGCATGCGGGCCACCAGAAAGTGAAAAACAATGATGCATCGAGCTACACGGACTGGAAAGTGGGCGTCACGCGCGACTTCGGTTTTGTTTCGGGCGCGCTGGCCGTGATCGGCACGAACGCGGGCAAGTTGGCGTATGCCTCGCCAGTGAATGGCAAATTCATGGGCAAGACGGCGCTGCAGCTGACGGTCAGCAAGACGTTTTAATTGACAGGGGAGGGAGGCGGCGCATGCGCCGCCTTTTTTTGCGTGCCCGGACGGGCTAGGTAGAAAGGTTGAAAACGGCGCAATACAGCTGTTCCAGACCGACCACGCGGGCGGCTGGAATTCGCGCGGCCAGGGCGTGGGCGGGCGTCGCTTGCGTGTCCCTTGCCAGCAGGACGCGCAGATCCGGATTGACGCTGCGCGCGTGCGCGATGCGGCGCGCCAGGCCAGCCTGCGCGGCGGCGTCGACGACGCCGTCGAGCGGCACCACCAGCACGCGCGCGGCGATCAGGGCCGAGCGGCTGCCCATGGAGTCGCGGCCTTCGCTGTCGATGACGATGTCGTGGTAGCAGTGCACCAGGTGCTCGAGCTCCGGCTGCAAGCCCTTGGCGCTGATGGCGCGCGCCATCAGGCGCGGCCGCGTCAGGCTGCCGTGCATGGCACCGTCGTGCATGCTCCTGGCCTGCGCCATGGCGCCCTGGCGCGGATCGGCATCGAGCAGCAATACCTTGCGTCCGGCCAGCGCGCGCGAGGCGGCCAGCCGCCCGGCCAGGATGGATTTCTCCATCCCCCCGCGTTCATCCGTGATGGCGATGATCATCTTGGCGCACGGCTGGCATGATGTTGGCAGGGGAAACCAGCTGCAGCAGACAGCCTTCGCGCGGCGCATCCCTGTCGCCCGCAGTCCATGCAGGCAATTCCATCAGAGGCTCCAGCGCTTCGGCCAAGGCGGCCTGGCCGTCGGCCGACATGGGCGTCATCGGCAGGCGCAATGCGTCGCGTACCTTGCCCTGCATGGCCAGCGCCGCCTTCACGGGAGCGGGATTCGGTTCGGCAAACAGCAGGCGGATGACGGGCAGCATGGTCTTGAACAGGGCGCCGGCGGCGCCGTGGCGTCCCTGCCTGACGAGGTGGTAGAGCTGCGCATACAGGTCGGGGCGCACCTGGGCGGCGGCCGACATGGCGCCGTGGCCGCCCATGGACAGGCTGGCCAGCAGCAGCGCATCGTCGCCGCACAGGACGTCCAGGCGCGTGTCGAGCAGCAGTTCGCCCAACTGCTGCAGCTTGCCGCCCGCTTCCTTGATGGCGACGAAGTGCGAGTCGCGCGCCAGCAGGGCCGCCGTTTGCGGTTCGATATTGACGCCCGTGCGGGCCGGCACGTTGTACAGCACGATGGACTGGTCGGTGGCGGCGGCGATGGCCTGGAAGTGGCGCACGATGCCGTCCTGCGAAGGGCGCACATACGCTGGCGCCGAGACCAGCAGGCCGGCCAGCGGATGGTCGTTGTAGCGCTGCGCCGTGGCGACGACGCTGCGCGTATCGCTGCCGCCTACTCCCATGACGACGGGGAAGCGGGGGCCGACGGCTTCGAGCACGCTGTCGAGCAGCATGCCCTGTTCCGCGGCGCTCAGCATGGCCGCTTCGCCCGTGGTGCCGCACACCACCAGGCCATCGATGCCGCTGGCGGCCAGTTCGCATGCGAGCCGTTGTGCCGCGTCGAAGTCGATGTCGCCATCGCCGTCGCAAAATGGCGTGACCATCGGCACCCAGATGCCCTGGAAGTGCGCGGTGATGCGCGATGACGACATCGCCTGTTCGCAGGAATACTGGTTCATAGCGATTTCCCCTGGCTGATGCGGCCAAATTCCGCCGCCGGCAGCAGGCGCATGACGGCATCCATGGTCAAACGCAGGGCCGGTTCCGTCACGCACAGCCAGACCTTCATGCGCTCGGCGTGGTCGACCGCCTCGACGCGCATGAACGACAGCATGCCGCCGCAGGTCTTGACGACCAGCTGGCGCAGCTCGGCCAGGCAGGACTTGTCGACCGTGATGTGCATGAGGAAGGTGGGCAGGCGGGGATGGCGGTGGGGCAGTGCTTGATGCGATGGCAGGCGTGAATGGGGTTCCATGGTGGCTTTGCAGCGGTGGTTGAGGTACGTTCAAGATTAGCAGCGGGGGCGTAAAGATTCTCTAAAAAGCGGGCCCGCCGGCGTAAACGGACTGTATGCAGTTTTACTGCCGCCGTGTTGCGTGGATGCGCCGCGCATGTGCTTTTGTTACAAAATTGAATCGTGCTTTCGGAAGCAGGGGTTTATATTGAAAACGTCTCCGCTTTCAGTCAGCCTTGCCATGTCAGACGAAAAAGATCCCCAGCAGCCCCCATCCACCGATCCCGCAGCGCCGTCCCGGCCCGACCGGGTGGGCCGCCGGGTGCCCGATGATGAGCACCGCGCGCACGACGCCGCCCCCCGCTACCTGAAGGATAACGACACGCCGCTGGCGCTGGCCTGGCGGGTGATCTCGTCGCGCTACCGTTCCATGCGCGACAAGGCCAGCCGCGATTTCATGCGGCGCACCCTGCGCATCGGCATCTCGGCGCGCATTTTCCACCCGGAGCCGGGCGCCACTGGCTTGCGCAGCAAGAACCTGCAATACCTCGAAGAGTCGATCGCCCAGTGGGTCATGTCGCGCGACGTGCTCGTGTTCATGATCCCGACGGTCAATACCAGCGGCCAGCTACACCCGAGCAACATCACCCTGCGCCACTATGCGCGCCATCTGGACGGCCTGGTGCTGCAGGGTGGCGCCGACGTCTCGCCGCAAACGTATTCCGAGGCGGCCACGCGGCCCGAATGGAACGGCGACCGCGCGCGCGACCTGTACGAGCTGGAACTGCTGCACGAATTCGTCGATGCGGGTAAACCCGTGCTGGGCATTTGCCGCGGCTGCCAACTGATCAACGTGGGCTTTGGCGGCACCCTGTACCAGGACATCGCCTCGGACGTGGAAGGCGCGGCCTCCCACGTCAACGACCTGTATGATCGCCACCGCCATACCATCGTCTTCCCGAAAGGCTCGTCCCTGGCGGGCATGTTCCCGAAGACGGGCGAGGCGCTCGTCAATTCCATCCACCACCAGTCGGTCAAGGACCTGGGGCGCGACGTCACCGTGGAAGCGTATTCGCAAGGGGACAACATCGTCGAGGCCATCCGCTACCAGCGGGCGCGCTTCGTCATGGGTTTGCAGTGGCACCCGGAATTCCATTCGGCGGGCGGCGTCGAGCTGCTCGATTGCACGCCCATCCTCGATAACTTTTTGCGCGCGGCGCGGGAGACGCGGTTTTGAGTACGCACCTGATCCGCCGGCGCACCGTGCTGGCCGGCCTGCTGGCGCTGCCCCTGGCGGGCTTGCGCGCGGCACCGCGCCCGCATGAAGGTGCGCTGCCGTTTGCGCTGACGTCCGCCGCGCGCGCCCGCACGCTCAAGGCGCGGGTGGCGCCGGCCATCGCGGAACAGGTGGTCAAGGCGGCACGCAAGGACGCGGCGCGGCCCGTGCACCTGATGGCGGAAGTGCGCACGGGCGGCTTGCTGAAGGGAGAGGGCGGGCGCGAGACCAGCCAGCAGGCGCAGGAAGACTGGCGCCAGGCGCGCTTGCAGGCGCTGGCCTGGCGGCTGTCGGGCGAGATGCCGCATTTCGAGGCGGCGCGCCAGCTGCTGCTGGCCTGGAGCGGCACCTATCAGCCCTCGTTCAGCCCTGTCGACGAGACGGAGCTGGCCAGCCTGCTGATGGGTTTTGATTTGGTACAGGAGCGCTTGAACGGCGTCGAGCGCGATCAGGTGCAGGCGTTTTGCCGCACCCTGGCGCAGGGGTATCTGAGCGATCCGATCAAGGTGGGAGGCCCGTCCACGGCGCGCAACAACTGGCACAGCCACCGCATCAAGATCGGCACGGCCGCCGCGTATGTCACGGGCGACACCCTGCTGGTCGCGCGGGCGAAGGAACGCTTCCTGGCGCACGTGCCGCGCAATATCGGCGCCGGCGGCGTGCCCTTCGATTTCGAGCAGCGCGACGCCCTGCACTACACCACCTACAGCCTGGAGCCGCTGCTGACGACGGCCCTGATGGCGCAGGCGCATGGCGACGACTGGTATGGCGCGCCGGAAGCGCGGCGGCTGGCCGAGGCGCTGACCTGGCTGGCGCCGTATGCGCAGGGCAAAAAGACGCACGAAGAGTTCGCGAAAAGCGCCGTGCCCTTCGACCGCAAGCGCGTGGCGGCCGGTGAAAAGGGCTTTACGGGGAACTGGGAGACCAAGGGCGCCGCCAATGTGTATCTGCTGGCGGCGCGCTTCGATCCCGCCTACCTGTCCCTGGCGCTGGAACTGCGCCCGCCAGCCTGGGCGCTGGCGCTGTATGGAAGCTGATTAAAACTTCGTGCGCACGGTGAACATCACATTGCGCGGTTCGCCGTAAAAGCCCGTCTGGAACAGGCCCAGGCCCGTGAAGTACTTCTTGTCCAGCAGGTTGTTGACGTTCAGGCTGGCCGTGACGTTCTTGCTGATCTCGTAGCGGGCCATCAGGTTGAGCAGCGCGTAGCCGCCCTGCTTGATGCGTGAATAATCCTCGATGGCGGGATTCCAGATATTGCCGTAGTAGCTGCTTTGCCAGTTGATGCCGCCACCGACGGTCAGCTTGTCCAGGCTGGCCGGCAGGCGCCACGAGCCTTGCACGCGCACCAGGTGTGCAGGCTGCGTGGTTTGCAGCATGGTGGAAAAGACATCCTTGCCATCCGCGTCGCGCACGTGGGTGTAGGTATAGCCGGCGCTCAGCTTCACATCCTTCATCACTTCGCCCGCCACTTCCATTTCCACGCCGCGGCTGGTGACGCCGTCGATGGCTTGATACGCTTCCTCGCCGTTGACTTCACCCACGGAGCTGGCCACGTTGCTCTGGCGGATCTGGAACAGGGACGCGCTGGCATTGACCTTGCCATCGAGGTATTCGGCTTTCACGCCTGCCTCGATACCTTTGCCGCGCACGGGGGCGAGGAAGTTGCGGTTCACGTCGCGGTTGCTCTGCGGAGCGAAGATGCTGGTATAGCTGCCGAAGAGGGAATACGTCTTGTCGAGGTCATACACGACGCCTGCATACGGCGTGATGACGTTGCTTTCCTCGATGCGCGAGGTGATGCGTGCGGTCTTGGGGTCGAAGAAGCTGCGGTCCTGCTCCTGCCTGTAGTTGCTCACGCGTGCGCCGACGATGACGGACAGCGCATCGGCCGGATGCAGGCGCACGGCGCCATACAGGCCGCTCTGGCGCGTGCTGTCGTTGTCGTTGCCCAGGCGGCTAAATGCGGGTTCCGCATACTGGCCGCGCCAGTCGAAATAGCTGCCTTCGACGGGTGGGTAGACCGATTCGTAGACGGGGCCGTCCTGCTTCGCGCTGGAATGGGAATAGCCGAGCATCGCTTCATGGCGGCGGCCGAAGGCGGTAAACGGCCCGCTGGCGTCGACGTTGACGGTGGTCTGGCGGCGGTCGCCCTTGTATTTGCCCATGAAGAAATAGGCGCCTTCGCCCGTGACGGGGTCGGGATTGCCGCCGCTGGCCGAACCGAGCACGCTGTCATGCTTGCTGCGCAGCTGGTTGGCGCTCAGTGTCAGTTTCCACGCGTTGGCGAACGTATGTTCGAGCGACGAGAACAGCGTGGTGTTCTGCATATCGCGGCGGCTCCAGCCGGTGGCGGGATTCCACGCGGTGGGGAAATCCGTGCGCGAGCCGTCGGCCAGCAGCACGGGGAAGCCCGTCCAGGTCGAGCCGCGCGGCTTGTAGTCCTGGTGCGTGAAGCCGGCCGTCAGCAGGGTCACGGGTGTCAGGTCCGCCTCGACGATGCCGTAGGCGACGGATTTCTGCTGCGTGTAGCGGTCCAGGTAGGAGTGTTTGTCCTGGTAGGCGCCGACCAGGCGGCCGCGCACCGAGCGGCTGTCGTTCAGGGGACCGGAGACATCGGCCTCGCCCCGGTAATTGTCCCACGATCCCGCGCCCAGGGTGGCCGCGCCCTCGAAGTGGGCTGTGGGGCGCTTGCGCACCATGTTGACGGTGGCCGACGGGTCGCCCGAGCCGCTCATCAGGCCCGTCGCGCCCTTCAGCACTTCGATGCGGTCGTAGATGGCCATGTCGCTGTTGGTCGTGCCCCAGTCGTAGACGCCGTCATAGATGGCCGACACGCCGTCGTACTGGAAATTGGTGACGGCAAAGCCGCGCGCCTGGAAGCTCCAGCGGTCGCTGTCGTAGTTTTGCACGCTCACGCCATTGACGTTCTTCATGACGTCGGAGACGGCGTTGCTGTTCTGGTCATCCATCTGCTGGCGCGTGACGATGGTCAGCGACTGCGGCGTTTCGCGCTGGCTCAGGGCCAGGCCCGTGGCGCCGCTGGCGGGGCCGCCCGTATAGCTGCCCGTGCCGCTGGTGGCGGCGCTGCGCTCGGCCGACGCTACCACGGTGACGCCGCTCATGACGGCCACGCCGCGGCTGTCCGCCGTGGGAGTAGTTGCGCCGGCGGGGATCTTTTGCAGCAGGTAGCCGCCATTCGATTGCGGCACGGCTTGCAAGCCGCTGCCGGCCAGCAGCACGCGGAAGCCATCGTGCAGGCTGTAGCTGCCTTGCAGGCCGGCGCTGCGCAAGCCTTGCGTGGTATCGCTGGAGAACGACAACAAAATGGCGCTGTCACTGCCGAAGCGCGTCAGCACATCGCCCAGCGCGCCGGCCGGAATGCTGTAGGCGCGTACTTGCCGGCTTTGTGCCTGGGCTGGCGCCGGCAGGGCCAGGGCCATGCCGATCTGCGCCAGGGCGCAGGCCAGAACGGTACGGGTAAGGAGGGAACGCGAAGCGTGGTGCATGGAATAAAGCCTTTCGTGGATGCGCAAGATGGAGACTGTCTATCTTCCAGGTCACGCGAGCACGGTAAAACAGCTCACTTTGCAGAAAATATTTTTCAGCGGGCCGCCAGTTCGATGCGCACCACCTGATGGCCCCAGAAGCGCGTGATGGTATTGCGCCGCAATTGCAGGCTGGCGCTGACGGCGTCGACGATGGCATCGACGTCGGCCAGCGGGTAGGAGCCGGAGACGCGCAGGCCGGCGACGGCGGGCGTGCAGCCCAGCGGATGGTCGCTGTAGCGCGACAGCTCGGCGAGGAAATCTGCCAGGCGCATGTCGCGCGCCACCAGCATGCCATTTAGCCAGGCGCCGCCATACGGCGCCAGGGCATGGCGGTGATAACCGTCACTGTCGAAATGGGCGCCTTCGCCGGGACGCAGCAGCAGGCGCTGGCTGCCGTCACCGCCCAGCACGGCGACGGCCCCTTCAAGCACGCCGGCGCTGGCATAGCCATCGTGCAGGCGCACGGTGAACCGCGTGCCCAGCGCCTGCAGGCTGCCGTGCGGCGTGCCGACGAAGAACGGGCGCTGCGCCGCATCCTTGCCGGTGGCGATGAAGATTTCGCCGGCCAGCAGGTCGATGCGGCGCTGCGCGCCGTCGTAAGCGATATTCACGGCGCTGTCGGTGTTGAGCGTGAGCTGCGTGCCGTCAGCGAGGGTCACGACGCGGCGCTGATTGATGCCCGTGCGGTAGTCGGCCGTCCAGCCGCGCCACGGGCTGCGGCGTTCGAATGCATACAGCGAGGCGCCGCAGGCCAGCAGCAGGGCCAGGGTCTTGACGGCATGGCGGCGCGGCGCGTTCGCTTGCACGCAGGCGCGCAGCAGGGTCGCGTGCGCAGCGGGCGGCAGATGCTCGTGCTGTATTTGCAGCTGCTGCCACGCTTGCGTGGCGCTGCCGGCCCGCTGCAGATGGCGTTTCACGGTGGCCAGCGAGATGCCGAGCCGGCGCGCGATATCTTCCTGCGGCAGTTCGTCGAGCTGGCGTAGTAAAAAAGCCCGTTTGACGGGAGGCGGCAGGCCGTCGAGCATGCGGTCCAGTTCAAACACGGTGGCCAGCAGCAGCGCGCGTTCCTCGGGCGAGGGCGCATGCAGGGGCGGCAGCTGGGCCAGCACGTCGAGGTACGCCTGTTCGAGTTTCTGGCGGCGGTAATGGTTGAACAGCACGCGCTGGGCCACGGTGGCGAGAAAGGCGCGCGGCTCGCGCGCGGCGACGGCGTCTTCGCGGTCGAGCAGGCGCAGGAAAGTATCGTGCGCCACATCGGCCGCGCACGCCGTGCTGCCGAGTTTTTTGCGCAGCCAGCCCTGCAGCCAGCCGTGGTGGTCGGCATACAGTGTCGCGATGTCCTGGCGTTGTAGCGGCTCTGCCAGCGGCATCGCATTCCCCTTGCGTTTTTAAACAATAATAAGAATCATTCTCATTGTAGCAAGCGGGGACGGCGGCTGTAAATGACGGGCAGGCGCGCTGTGGTTTTTTGGTTGGCGAACGGTAGGTCGGATTAGCGGCGTAGGTCGGATTAGGTCCGAAGGACCGTAATCCGACAACATGGTTGGCAGCGCCAGTCGGATTACGCCCGACGGGCTAATCCGACCTACGTTGCCAGGCAGCGCAACGTCAGTAGTTCATGGGCTCGCCACGGAAGCAGCGGATCGCCGAATCGACCATGCCCTCGGCGCTGCCCTGCAGACTGTGCTGCTTGCGCAGGTATTGCGCGTCGCTCCACTGCTTGGCCACGTCCGACAGGTGTTTCAGGGCCGGCGTGCTGCCCAGCGCCTCGGCGTGCGGTTCCATCTTGCGCAGGGTGGTCATGATGTCTTCGCGCAGCGACATCGTCTCGTAGGTTTTCGGATGCGTGATGGCGCCATCGAGGCCGAAGCGGCAGGCCTGGAAGCGGTTGTAGTTATAGACGAGGTAATCGTCTTCCACCGGCGGGGTTTCGCGGCGTTCGAGCAGGTAGCGGCACAGCGCCTGCAGGTAGGCGGCCAGCGCCGCGGCCCGCTCCACCGTCAGCGGCGTGTCGCACACGCGCAGTTCGATGGTGCCGAATTCCGGCTTGGGACGGATATCCCAGTAAAAATCCTTCATGCTCTTGATGATGCCCGTGTTCTCCATCTTGGCGAAATACTCGTTGGAGAACTGGTCCCAGCTCAGCGTAAACGGCGCGCGTCCGCTCATGGGAAACGCGAACACGGAATTCAACCGGGCCGAATCGAACAGGGTGTCGCGCCCCTGCACGTAGGGCGAGGACGCCGACAGGGCGATGAAATGGGGGATGTAGCGGTTCAGCGAATGCAGCAGGAACATGGCGTCGTCGCCCGAGGCGCAGCCGATGTGCACGTGCTGGCCGAAGATGGTGAACTGCTTGGCCAGGTAGCCGTACAGTTCCGAAATCTCCTGGAAGCGGGGCTTGGAAAAGATCTTTTGCGACGACCATTGCTGGAACGGGTGCGTGCCGCCGCCCGCGATGCCGATATTGAGCTTGTCGCCGGCCGTGATCAAGGTGTCGCGGATTTCCTGCAGCTGCTCCAGCAGGGGGCCGTGGTGCGTGTGCACGCTCGAGTTAATCTCGATCATGCTCTCGGTGATTTCCGGCGTGACGTTGCCAGGGAACGGCTTTTTATTCAGCAGATGCAGCAGGTCGGGGCTGGCGGCCGTCAAGTCATAGTCCGACAGGTTCACCAGTTGCAGTTCGAGTTCGACGCCGAAGGTCAGCGCGGCCGATTGGCCAAAGGGTTCCAGCGGCATTTAGCGCTCCTTGATTTCGTGGGTTTCTTTGGCCAGCATCAGCACGCGCTGCACCAGCACGGGGCCGATCAGTTCCAGGCCCAGGGTGATGGCGGCCAGGGCGTTCAATTCGTCGCCGAAGTTCACGCCGTGCTGGCGCGCGTGTTCGAGCAGCAGGATGATGAAGACGGAGACGGGCGTCAGGGCCACGCCCGTCAGCACGCCCTTGCGCCAGGAAATGCCGCTCACATGCGAGAACGCGGCCACGCCGGCGACCTTCGTCAGCAATCGTCCGCCGACGACGGCCAGGGCCAGTCCCGCGCCGGCCGTCACGCTGGCCCATTCCAGGGTCGAGGCGGCATACACGAACAGCAGCACCGTCAGCAACTCGCCCATGGCGCCGAAATTGCGCTGCGCCTGGCTGAAGGCAACGCGGCGGTGGCGCGCCACCAGGCCGAAGGTGAGGGTGGCCAGCAGCGGCGACAGGCTGGTGGTGTAGGTCAGGGCGACGAGCAGCATCACCGACAGCGCGAACGCCACGGTGGCGTCCTGCGCCATGTTGCCCAGGCGGCGCAGCATGGCCGGCACGACGATGCCGAAGACGGTGCCGGCGGCCACGGAGGCGGCCAGCACGGCGGCACTGCTGCTGCTCGCCTCGATCAGGTCGGTGGAGCTCTGGAACATCCAGAAGCCGACGATGATGTTGAACGTGAAGACGGCCAGCACGCAGTTCAGGGCGGTGAGGTGGACGATGCGCTCCGTGACCTGGCCCGAGCTGCGTTCCTCGTTGATGACGCGCATGATGGTGGCCGGCGAGGTGGACATGGCCAGCGATGCGAGCAGCAGCGCCGTCATCGAGGTGCTGCCGAATTCGATGCCGATGAAGTAGACGACGGCAAAGGTCAGCAGGGATTCGACCAGGCCCGTGACGGCGATCCACGGATTGTTCTTCAGCCAGCGCAGGTTGATGCGGTAGCCCACCTCGAACAGGATCAGGCCGAAGGCCACGTCGGCCAGCACCAGCATGGGGCCGGCGTCCGTCTGCGGCAGGATGCCTACCTGCGTCTGCGCGAGGACGAAACCGATCACGCCGTAAAAACTGATGCGCGGCAGGCCAGTCCAGCGGTGGCCGAATTCGCCCACCACCCAGGCCAGGGTAATGGCGAACGGCCAGGACAGGTCGGCGGCGATCGAGATCAGACTTTGCATGCTCATTCCTTTGAAAATGGCGCTGGCACCGGCCGGCAGCACGGGGGCTGGCGCGGCAAGGTCGTGGTGCAGCGATGGTGCATAGTTTGCGCAGAGCGATGCGCCGATTCTACCGGAGCAGAAGGCGCGCACGATGTGCGCAATCGAACAGTGGCGTGGCCATGGCGGCCGCGCACGGGATGCAGCAGGGTGGGGCAGGGCTGGTACCGGCGTATGGTACCCGCCCGCGGCGGAGATGCTCCGCACGGTAGTGCCGTGTCGCAGTGTACGGCATGGCGGCCCTCTGCCGCCATGGACTTTTTGTTGCGTGCTTTTATTTACTGAGCAGACGCATGCCCCGTTCCAGCCCGTCGATCGACAGGGGGAACATGCGGTTGTTCATCAACTGCCGCATCACGCCGATCGACTGGCGGTACTGCCACAATCCTTCCGACTCCGGATTGAGCCAGATGAATTTCGGGAACGCCTGGGTAAAGCGCGCCAGCCACGTCGATCCCGCTTCCTCGTTGTTGTATTCGACGCTGCCGCCCGGCTGCAGGATTTCATAGGGGCTCATGGTGGCGTCGCCGACGAAAATCAGCTTGGTGTCGGGCGGGTATTTGCGCAGCACGTCCCAGGTGGGGAAGCGCTCGGCGTTGCGGCGCCGGTTGTTCTTCCACAGATAGTCGTAGACGCAGTTATGGAAGTAAAAGAACTCCATGTTCTTGAATTCCGTCTTCGCCGCCGAAAACAGTTCCTCGGTGCGCTCGATATGGTCGTCCATGCTGCCGCCCACGTCGAGCAGCATCAGCACCTTGATGCGGTTCTTGCGCTCGGGCCGCATCCTGATGTCGAGGTAGCCCGCGTTGTTGGCCGTGGCGGCGATGGTGGCGTCGAGCGCCAGTTCGTCTTCCGCGCCTTCGCGCGCGAACTTGCGCAGGCGGCGCAAGGCCACCTTGATGTTGCGCGTGCCCAGTTCGCGCTCGCCGTCGTAATCCTTGTAGCTGCGCGCTTCCCACACCTTCACGGCCGTGCGGTTGCCGCCCTTGCCGCCGATGCGGATGCCTTCCGGATTCGTGCCGCCATTGCCGAACGGCGAGGTGCCGCCCGTGCCGATCCACTTGCTGCCGCCCTCGTGGCGCTCCTTCTGCTCCTTCAGCAGCTCGTTCAGGCGGTCCATCAGCTTGTCGTAGCCGAATTTTTCCAGCTGCGCCTTCTGCTCCTCGGACAGCTCGCGCTGCATGCGTTTGAGCAGCCAGTCGAGGGGAATCGCCGCGTTCGTGTCGAAAGCCGCATTGACGCCCTTGAAGTACTGGGCAAAGGCGCGGTCGAACTTGTCGAAATGGGCTTCATCCTTGACCAGGGTCAGGCGCGCCAGATAGTAGAAATCGTCCATCGAGGCGTCGATGACGTTCTTTTGCAGCGCTTCAAGAAGGGTCAGAAATTCCTTGATCGAGACGGGAATCTTCGCATCCTTGAGCGTGAAGAAGAAATCGATCAGCATGGCGCTTCCTCTGTCCCTGCTTCGGTCCCTTCACCTCCCGCGCGGGGCAGGGCGGCGATGGGGCGCTGCGCCAGCTTGTAGCGCAGGTGGGCGGCAATTTCCGGCCACTCGCCGCGTGTGATGCTGTACATGACGGTGTCGCGCACGGTGCCGTCGCGGCGCAGCGCATGGTGGCGCAGCACGCCATCTTTTTTCGCGCCCAGGCGCTCGATGGCCGCCTGCGAGGCGTGGTTGAAATTGTCGGTGCGCAGGCCCACCAGCGCGTAGCCGAGCGTGTCGAAGGCGTGCGCCAGCAGCAGCAATTTGCAGGTGGTGTTGACGTGGCTGCGCTGGCAGCGCTTCGCATACCAGGTGTAGCCGATTTCCAGGCGTCCGATGGCCGGCACCACGTCGTGATAGCTGGTGGTGCCGAGCACCTCGCCGCTGGCCGTGTCGATGACGGCAAAGGCGAAGCGCGTGGGGCGCATCTCGATGCCCTTGAAAATGTACTGGTCCACCTGGTCCGGTTCGGGCACGGAGGTGACGCGCAGATTCCACAGTTCCCCATCCATGGCCGCCGCGCGCAAGCCGGGCGCGTGGTGCGGCGCCAAGGCTTCGAGGCGGATGCCGTGCAGTTCCAGGGGGACGAAGACCTTGTCGGGGCTGATATCGTTCACCGGCGCTCCTTAGCGGTTGGTGCGCGACATGAACATCAGGCGCTCGAACAGGTGCACGTCCTGCTCGTTTTTCAGCAGCGCGCCGTGCAGCGGCGGCACGACGGCCTTGTTGTCCTTGCTGCGCAGCGCGTCAACGGGGATATCCTCGGCCAGCAGGAGCTTGAGCCAGTCGAGGAATTCCGACGTCGACGGCTTTTTCTTCAGGCCCGGCACGTCGCGCACTTCATAGAAGGTTTGCAGCGCCTGCGCCAGCAATTCCTGCTTCAGGTGCGGGTAGTGGACGGCGACGATCTGCTCCATCGTGTCCTTGTCCGGGAATTTGATGTAGTGGAAGAAGCAGCGGCGCAGGAAGGCGTCCGGCAATTCTTTCTCGTTGTTCGAGGTGATGATGACGAGCGGACGGTGGCGCGCCGTGACCATTTCGCGCGTCTCATACACATAGAATTCCATGCGGTCCAGTTCGCGCAGCAGGTCGTTCGGGAATTCGATGTCGGCCTTGTCGATTTCATCGATCAGCAGCACCACCGGCTCGGGCGCCGTGAACGCCTGCCACAGCACGCCCTTGACGATGTAGTTCTGGATGTCGCGCACGCGCTCGTCGCCCAGCTGCGAATCGCGCAGGCGCGACACGGCGTCGTATTCGTACAGGCCCTGCTGCGCCTTGGTGGTCGATTTGATATGCCATTGCATCAGCGGCATGTTCAGCGCGGCGGCCACTTCCTCGGCCAGCATGGTCTTGCCCGTACCCGGTTCGCCCTTGATCAGCAGCGGGCGTTGCAGGGTCAGCGCCGCATTCACGGCCAGTTTCAGGTCGGCGGTGGCGACATAGCTGTCGGAACCTTCGAAGCGTTGGCCTTGCTGGGGGTGCTGTGCTTGCATGAGCGGTCTGCCAAAGTGGGGAAATGGTGAGTATAAACAGAACTGTGGCGCGCTGCCACGCGGACGGCCTGTGCCTGCCTGCCGACAATGCGGGTTTTATAGGTGGACTTGCAAGAATATCTTGGCTAGAATCGGCAAGCAGCAGATTAATTGTCAATCTTAATTGTCTACACATAAAATCAATAAAAACCAGCTCTGGCGTTTCTCCGATTACCTTTGTTCACATTGCCACTATGAAAAAAATATTTGCACTTCTCGTGCTTGCCGGCATAGCAAATGCCGTCACAGCGGCTGACATTGTAGGAAACGCCAAGGCAGCCCCTGCCAAGGTGGAAATGTGTATCGGCTGCCACGGCATTCCCGGTTACAAGGCAACCTTCCCCGAAGTGTTCCAGGTGCCGATGATCGGCGGCCAGCCGGCAAAATATATCGAGAATGCGCTGCAAGCCTACAAGAAGGGCGACCGCAAGCACCCCAGCATGAAGGGCATCGCCAGCAGCCTGTCCGACCAGGATATCGCCGATGTCGCCGCGTACTATGCGCAACAAGCCAAGCCGAACTGAGGACCAGCCAGATGATGAAAACACTACTCGCCGCCCTCGTTTGCGCCACCGTCTCGTTGTCCGCCAGCGCCGCCGGCAATGTCAACACGGGCAAGGCCCTGGCCGAAAAATACAGCTGCGCCACCTGCCACGGCAAGGATTACGGTTCACCCATCGACCCGTCGTACCCGAAACTGGCGGGCCAGCACAAGGACTACCTGGAACACGCTTTGACGGCGTACAAACGGGGCGACAAGGCCAACGGCCGCAACAACGCCATCATGACGGGCCAGGTGAAACCGTTGAGCAACCAGGACATCAAGGACCTGGCCGCCTACCTGCACAGCTTGCCAACCACCCTGGTCATTCACCGCTGAGTTTTAGCCCGGATCACGCTTTCAAGCCCACCCGGCGCGCCAGCTTATGCAAATTGCTGGCGTCCAGCCCCAGCTGGCGCGCTGCGGCGGCCCAGTTATCCTGATGCAGCACCAGCGCTTGCCGGATGGCCTGGCGCTGGCTCGCTTCCACGATCTGATGCATCGACAGCGGCGCCGCCGGCGTGCCGCACGCGACTGGCACTGTCGGCGGCGCGTCCGTGCCGGCCGGCGCTTCCAGCGCATCGAGGTCGAGCATATCCGTTTCCAGGGTCACGATGTCCTTGCGGTTCGCGCCGCGGATCACCGCTTTCAGCGCGGCCCGGCTGATCACATGTTCCAGTTCGCGCACGTTGCCCGGCCAGCGGTAGTGGCACAAGGCGTTTTCCGCCGCGGCCGACAGGCGCAGGCTGCGCAGGCCCAGGCGCGCGCGGTTGAGCTCAAGAAAACCGCCCGCCAGCAGCAGCACGTCATTGCCCCGCTCGCGCAGCGGCGGAATCGGCACGGGATACACGGATAAACGGTGATACAGGTCGGCGCGGAACGAGCCGTCGCGCACATGCTCGCGCAGGCTGCGGTTGGTGGCGGCGATCACGCGCACGTTGACCCGGCGCGGCCGGTCCGCGCCCAGGCGCTGGATTTCGCCATTTTGCAAGGTGCGCAGCAGCTTGGCCTGTATCGACAGCGGCAATTCCCCCACTTCATCGAGAAACAGGGTTCCCCCCTCGGCCGCCTCGAAACGGCCGGGCCGGTCGCTGACGGCGCCGGAAAACGCACCGCGCACATGGCCGAACAATTCGCTCTCGGCCAGCGATTCCGGCAAGGCCGCGCAATTGACGTGGATCAATGGCTTGCCCGCGCGGCGCGACAGCCGGTGCAGGCGGTGCGCGCACAATTCCTTGCCCACGCCCGTCTCTCCCAGCAGCAGCACGGGCAGCTCGGAATCGGCGACCACCTGCAATTCGTGCAGCAAGTGCGTGATGGCGCTGCTCTGGCCGACGAAATCGTGTTCCTCGCGCGGCGCCTGTGCATCGGCCAGCATGGCGCCGCCCGACAGGCGCAGGGCGCGGATTTCCGTCTCCAGGCGGGTCACGCGCACGGCAGCCTCGATGGCGCAGGCCAGCTCGCCGAGGTCGCGCTGCGCCTGCGTATCGAAGGTGCCCACCTGCAGCGCGTCGAGCGTGATCACGCCCCAGCGTTCGCCTTCCAGATCCAGCGCCATGCCCATGCAGTCGTGCACGGGCAGCGGTTCGCCGGCCCGCTCGGCGATCAGGCCATCGTAGGGATCGGGCAGGGAGCTGTCGTGATGGAAGCACAGCACGCCGCGCCGCTGCAGGATGGCGGCCAGGCGCGGATGGTCGGCGACGGCGAAGCGGCGTCCCAGCGCATCGCTGGCCAGGCCGGCCATCGCCACGGGGCGCAGGTGCTCGCCGTCGAGCTTGAGCAAGGCCACGGCCTCGCAGCCGAAGTGCGCGCGCAGGCTGCCGACGAGGCGCTGCAGGCGCACGGCCACGGGCAAGTCGGCGACCAGGTCGGTGAGCAGCAGCAGGTGGATGGCGGTGGTGGTCATAACTACCATGCAGGGTACAACGGACCATGCTTGAAAAGGGTCATTAGGACCCTGCATTTTTCAAATCGTTGATTTAAAACAAGTTTTCCCTGGCACACCGTTTGCCTAGGTAAGGGGGCCGAACCGGCATACAAGACCAAGGAAAGCTTGATGAAAACGACTCCCTCCCTCCGCGCCATTGCCACCGCCGTCTGCGTCCTGGCATTCCCTCTGTCCGTGCAAGCCCAGGCGAGCCTGCCGGCCAGCGCCGCCGCCACTGCGGCCAAACCTGCCGCCGCCGCCGCGCTCAAGCGTTATGAACTGCAAACCAATATCGTCGACGGCAAGATGGTATTCATCGACGCCAAGGGCCAGGTCAACCCCGTGCTGACGGCCAAGGTGGGCGACACGGTCGAACTCGTGCTGAAAAGCGGCGAAGGCGCCGAGCACGACCTGCTGATCCCTGAACTGAACGTGGCGTCCGCCAAATTCAGCGCCAATAGCGGCAGCACCACCGTGCGCTTCAAGGTTACGCGCGCCGGCACGTTCACTTATTACTGCTCGATTCCCGGCCACCGCCAGATCGGCATGGAAGGCAAGCTGGAAGTGACCGGCACCTCGCTGGCCGAGAAGGCGGCGCCTGCCAGCGCAGCCGGCGAGTCGAGCCAGGCGGCCGCGCTGGCCCTGTACACGCCCGCGCCGTCGCCGATGCGCGGCCCCGATCCCTCGGCCGTCAGCGTGGCCGCCAATCCGGCGCAGGTACCTTCCGCCATCGGCGCGCGCGCGCCGCAAACCCTGAAATACCGCATGGAGACGGTGGAACTGCCGGGCAAGCTCGATGACGGCACCAGTTTTACGTATTGGACCTTCAACCGGCAAGTACCGGGCCCGATGCTGCGCGCCAAGGTGGGTGACACGGTGGAACTGACCCTGTTCAATGCCAAGGACAGCAAGATGATCCATTCGATCGACCTGCACGCCGTGACGGGCGGCCATGGCGGCGGACAGCACACGCAGGTGGCGCCGGGGCAGGAAAAAACGGTGACCTTCAAGGCGCTCAATCCGGGCCTGTTCGTCTACCACTGCGCCACGCCGCTCGTGCCGCAGCATATCGCGGCCGGCATGTACGGCATGATCCTGGTCGAACCCGAAGGCGGCCTGTCAAAAGTCGACCGCGAGTACTACGTGATGCAGGGCGAGATGTACACGGGCCGTCCGCACGGCGCGCCCGTGCACCAGGAACCGAACCTGGAAAAAATGGCCAATGAACTGCCCGACTACTACGTCTTCAACGGCGAAGTGGGCGCCCTGAGCAAGACGCACAAACTGCAGGCGAAAGTCGGCGAGACGGTGCGCATCTATTTCGGCGTCGGCGGCCCGAACAAGATTTCATCGTTCCACATCATCGGCGAGATCTTCGACAAGGTGTACAGCGAAGGCTCGATCAGCAGCCCGAAACACGACGTGCAGACGACGCTCGTCGCACCGGGCGGCGCGACCATCGTCGAACTCAAGGTACAGCACCCCGGCAGCTATCTGCTGGTCGACCATGCGCTGTCGCGCGCCGGCAAGGGCGCCGTGGGCGTGCTGGAAGTGACGGGCGACCCCGTGCCCGGCGTCTACCACGCGGGCGCAGTCCAATAAAACACTCCCCATTCATCATCAAGGAGCATCTATGGAACTGATCGAACAATCTCTGGGCCAGCTGGCCCGCCGCATCCCTGGCGCCACGCGCCTGTTCGATGCGCACCGCCTCGATTTCTGCTGCGGCGGCAACAAGACCCTGCGCGCGGCGGCCGAAGCGGCCGGCGTGGACACGGCGCCCATCGTCGAGGAACTGCAAGTGCTGGCCGGACGCGCAGATGCCAGCGGCGAGCGTGACTGGCAGGACGCTTCGGCCACCGAACTGGTGGAACATATCCTGGCGCGCTACCACGCCGTGCACCGCGAGCAGCTGCCCGAGCTGATACGCCTGGCGCGCAAGGTCGAGCAGGTGCATGGCGACCGCGCCGACTGTCCGCACGGGCTGGCGGAACACCTGTCGGCCATGGCGCAGGAACTGGAAAGCCATATGCGCAAGGAAGAAGACGTGCTGTTCCCGATGATCGTGCGCGGCCAGGGCCCCCGCGCCGGCGCGCCCATCAACGTGATGCGCATGGAGCATGACGACCATGGCGTAGCCTTGCGCGCCATGGAGGCAATGACGAACGATATCACCGCACCTGGCGGCGCCTGCACCACCTGGCGTGCGCTGTACACGGGCTTGCGCACCTTCCGCGAAGACCTGATGGCGCACATCCATACTGAAAACAATATCCTGTTCGAGCGCTTTGCGCCGGCTGCGGTGCACTGACAAAGGAAAGACCCATGGGTCCCTACAAAAAACTCTGGTTCACCCTGATCGGTGTGCTGATCGTGACGTTTTCGCTGCTCGGCTACTACGGCACGGAAGTGTACCGGCAGGCGCCGCCCATTCCCGCGCAAGTGCTGGCGCAGGACGGCCGGCAGCTGTTCGACCGCGAGGGCATCCTCGACGGTCAGACGGCCTGGCAATCCGTCGGCGGCATGCAGCTGGGCTCCATTTGGGGCCACGGCGCCTACCAGGCGCCCGACTGGACGGCCGACTGGCTGCATCGCGAACTGACGGCCTGGCTGGAACTGGCCGCGCAGGAACAGCATGGCAAGGCGTACGCGGCGCTCGACGGCCCCGCGCAGGCGGCGCTGCGCGAAGCGCTCAAGCTGGAATACCGCGCCAACCGGGTCGACGATGCGCAAGTGCTGCGCCTGTCGGCGCGCCGCGTGCAAGCCATCGCCAACACGGCGCACTATTACGACCAGCTGTTCTCCGACGCGCCTGCGCTGCACGCCAGCCGCGAGCATTTCGCCATGAAGGAAAACACCCTGCCCAGCGCCGAGCGGCGCGCGCAGATGACGCAGTTCTTCTTCTGGACGGCGTGGGCCGCCGCCACCGAGCGTCCGGGCCAGAAAGTGACGTATACGAACAACTGGCCGCATGAACCGCTGATCGGCAATCAGCCCAGCGGCGAAAACCTCGTCTGGTCGGTCGCCAGCGTGGTGGTGCTGCTGGCCGGCGTGGGCTTCCTCGTCTGGGGCTGGGCCTTCCTGCGCGACCATGACGACGCGCTGCCGGCGGCCGGTCCGCGCGATCCGCTCACCACGTTCGCGCTGACGCCATCGCAGCGGGGACTGGGCAAGTATTTGTTCCTGGTGGTGGCGCTGTTCATCTTCCAGGTCTTCATCGGCGGCTTCACGGCGCACTACACGGTGGAGGGGCAGCAGTTCTACGGCATCGACGTGTCGCGCTGGTTCCCGTATGCGCTCACGCGCACCTGGCATATCCAGGCCGCGCTGTTCTGGATCGCCACGGGCTTCCTGGCCGCCGGCCTGTTCCTCGCGCCGCTGATCAATGGCGGCAAGGACCCCAGGTGGCAGCGCCTCGGTGTCGATGTGCTGTTCTGGGCGCTGGTCGCCGTGGTGGTTGGTTCCTTCATCGGTAACTACCTGGCCATTGCGCAAGTGATGCCGCCCGAGTGGAATTTCTGGCTTGGCCACCAGGGCTATGAATATGTGGATCTGGGACGCCTGTGGCAAATTGGCAAATTCGTCGGCATCCTGCTGTGGCTCGTGCTGATGCTGCGCGGCGTCGTGCCGGCCCTGCGCCAGCCGGGCGGCGACAAGAACCTGCTGGCGCTGCTGACCGCGTCCGTGGGCGCCATCGGGCTGTTCTATGGCGCCGGCCTGTTCTATGGCGAACGCACGCACCTGTCGGTGATGGAATACTGGCGCTGGTGGGTGGTGCACCTGTGGGTGGAAGGCTTCTTCGAAGTGTTCGCCACCACGGCGCTGGCCTTCATCTTCTCGACCCTGGGCCTGGTGTCGGTGCGCATGGCCACGACGGCCAGCCTGGCGTCGGCCTCGCTGTTCATGCTGGGAGGCATACCCGGCACCTTCCACCACCTGTACTTTGCCGGCACCACCACGCCCGTGATGGCCATCGGCGCGAGCTTCAGCGCGCTCGAAGTGGTGCCGCTGATCGTGCTGGGGCATGAAGCGTGGGAAAACTGGCGCCTGAAGGAGCGCGCGCCGTGGATGGAGCAGTTGCGCTGGCCCCTGATGTGCTTTGTCGCCGTCGCCTTCTGGAACATGCTGGGCGCGGGCGTGCTGGGCTTCATGATCAACCCGCCCGTGGCGCTGTACTACATCCAGGGTCTCAACACGACCCCCGTGCATGCGCATGCGGCGCTGTTCGGCGTGTACGGCTTCCTGGCGCTGGGCTTTACCTTGCTGGTGCTGCGCTACCTGCGGCCCGACTACCGCTTCAGCCCTGCGTTGATGAAGACGGCGTTCTGGGGCTTGAACGCGGGACTGGCGCTGATGATCTTCACCAGCTTGCTGCCGATCGGCATCATCCAATTCCACGCCAGCGTGACGGAGGGCCTGTGGTATGCGCGCAGCGAAGGCTTCATGCAACAGCCGCTGCTGCAGAACCTGCGCTGGATACGCACCTTCGGCGACGTGGTCTTCATCGTCGGCGCGGTCGCCATGGCGCTGCAGGTGGTGCTGGGATTGATGGGAAGAGGGCCTGCACAGGCCTTGCCGCAGCGCATGAAGGAGGCAGTAAAACCGATGTGAGGTAGTACTGGTACAACACCTGGCAAAACCGTAGCGAGCGGCAGCGATTTGTGGCTAAGAAGCGCAACCGTACTTTAGTACGGGGGCGCCGAGCCGGTGAGCATCGCAGGCCGCAAAGCGCGACGCGCAACAGGTTTTGACAGGTGTTCCTACCGGCGCCGCACGCAGTCGATATACGCGTCCGTATCAGGCGGCAAGCCCGAGCGCTGCGAGGCCCAGATCATCTGGCCCAGGCATTCCATCACTTCGTGCTGGGCCGCATGGGCCGAATCGAGGCGCTGGGTCAGTTGCTGGACGGCCGGGCGGATGCCGCGCGGCTGGTCCACCTGTACCTGCTCCGTGATCGACAGATGCATGGACAGGTGCAGGAAAGGATTGGCTTGTCCCCCTTCGACGGAGTAGTCGCGCGCCAGCGCCGCTTCGACATCGGAGAGCTCGTTTTCATACTCGGGATGTTCGAGGATCCAGTCGAGCGCGATGGCTTCCATCGGCGTGAGGATTTCATGGGCGCGGTGCTTGCGCAAGGTGTCGCAAAAGAAGCGGCGCACGTCGTCGGAAGAGGGGTTGAACATGGCGGAAGGACTGTGGCTAAAGGGCAGCCGGCATTGTACCGCGTACGTCAATTCAAGGCATCGGGGATGCCTTTTTTGCCGTCTGGCGGCCGCTTGCATGACCCGATAGTCACCGCAATTTAATACCCTGCAGTAAGTATTATCCACTACCGCCACGGCCCGGCGGCACCAAATAACGGTGATAAAATCGCCGCTCTTGATATTTGCTCTGGACACGATGGCGATTTTGTTGCCATCCCGTGCTTCCATTGCCAGCACCTTTGCCACCAGATCTTGCTCCAGGCTTATCCCGGAGCGCGGCAGCATGCCTATCACCATCGACCTTGACCCGTCCGGCCGCCCTGGCGTTTCGGCTGGCCAACTGTTTTCATTTCATACAGCGATGGTGCCGCCACGGTGGCGCGCAAGAATCATCCTTCAGTATTCATAAACGGAGTTACGTATGCGTAAATCGCTATTACTTTTGATGTCGTGCCTGATCCTGGCGGCATGTGACAAGACCCCTCCGGCCTCGTCCGAAAAACCGGTCGACGTGCTGCTGATCGGCGCCGGTACCATGAGCGCCACCCTGGGCAGCATGCTCAAGGAACTCGATCCCTCGCTGACGATGGAAATGGTCGAGCGCCTCGATTCCGTGGCCGCCGAAAGTTCGGACGCGATGAACAATGCGGGCACGGGCCACTCGGCATTTGCCGAACTGAACTACACGCCGGAAGCGGCCGATGGCAGCATCGAGACCAAGAAAGCCGTTGCCATCAACGAGCAATTCGAAATTTCCAAGCAATTCTGGGCTTATCAGGTGGCCAACAAGCACCTGGGCGCGCCGCAAACCTTCATCAACAATGTGCCGCACATGGCCTTTGTCTGGGGCGACGACAATATTGCCTTTTTGAAGAAGCGCTATGCCGCGCTGCAAAAGGAAAACCTGTTCAAGGGCATGCTGTACTCGGAAGACCAGGCGCAGATCGAGCAATGGGCGCCGCTGGTCATGCAAGGGCGCGACAAGGGCCAGAAAGTGGCCGCGACGCGCATGGACATCGGTACCGACGTCAATTTCGGCAACCTCACGCGCGGCCTTGTGAAATACCTGACGGACAGCCACGGCATGGTGCTGCACCTGCGCCACCAGGTGGAAGACATCCGGCGCGGCGCCGACGGCGTGTGGAACGTGACGGTGAAAGACTTGAACGCAGGCAAGGAAAAGACCATGCGCGCCAAGTTCGTCTTCATCGGCGCCGGCGGCGGTTCGCTGCCGTTGCTGGAGAAATCGGGCATTCCTGAAGCCAAGGGCTATGGCGGCGTGCCGGTGGGCGGCCAATGGCTGGTGACGACCAATCCGGAACTGGTGGCGGCGCATGCGGCCAAGGTCTACGGCAAGGCGTCCGTCGGTTCGCCGCCGATGTCCGTGCCGCATCTGGACACGCGCATCATCGACGGCAAGAAAGCCCTGCTGTTTGGCCCGTTCGCCACCTTCTCGACGAAGTTCCTGAAAAACGGTTCGTGGATCGACTTGCCTGCCTCTATCGGCACGGGCAATGTGAAACCGATGCTGCAAGCCGGCTACGACAATATTCCGCTGACGAAATACCTGGTGGAACAGGTCATGAACACGCCGGAAGACCGCCTGAAGACCTTGCGCGAATACTTGCCGAACGCCAAGATGGAAGACTGGACCCTGCAAAACGCCGGCCAGCGCGTGCAGATCGTCAAGGATGACCCTGTCAAAGGCGGCTTGCTGCAGTTCGGCACGGAAGTCGTCGGTGCCGCCGATGGCAGCATCGTTGCCCTGCTGGGTGCTTCGCCAGGCGCCTCGACCGCGCCGCCGATCATGATCAAGGTGCTGCAAACGGCATTCAAGAGCCGCCTGGCCACGCCGGAATGGCAGGCGAAGATGGTGGAAATGGTGCCGTCGTATGGTCAAAAGCTGAACAACGACCCGGCCCTGGCCAACAAGATCCGCCATTACAGCAGCAATATCCTGGGTCTGAAGGCGATTACGCTCGATGTTCCCGCCGCTGCGCCAGCGCGGGCAGCAAACTAAGTCAGCCTGACCGGCAGGGGAGTTTCCTGCCGGCATGAAAAAAGGGGCAGCCTGTTCAGGCTGCCCCTTTTGCGTGGGAGCGTGCGTTCATTGCGGCGGGCTACTCCTTGCCCGGCAAGATCAGCTCCGGCGTACACCCTTCGGCGGCGATGCCGTCGCAAGGCTTGGCCAGTGCCGCGCCGTCCTGTGCCCGTGGCGCATGGGGCTGGCGCAGGTAGCGCGACGTGTGGCGGTGCGCTTGCTGTGCGTTGCCATGCACGGGCCAGGTCAGGAAGCGGGACAGCTCCTGCAAGGCGCGCTGGTAGACATCGCGTTTAAATTCAATGACGACATCGAGCGGGACCCAGTATTCATGCCAGCGCCAGGCGTCGAACTCCGGATGGTCGGTCAGGCGCAGATTGACGTCGTTATCGCGCGCGCACATTCTCAGCAGAAACCAAATCTGCTTCTGGCCACGGTAGTGGCCGCGAATCTCGCGCTTGATGAAGTGGTCTGGCACCTCATAGCGCAGCCAGTCGCGGGTGCGGCCGACAATTTTGACGTGTTCCTGTCTGAGTCCGATTTCCTCTTCAAGTTCGCGAAACATGGCTTGTTCCGGTGTTTCGCCATATTTGATACCGCCTTGCGGAAACTGCCATGAGTGCTCGCGCACCCGCTTGCCCCACCACACCTCGTTCTGGGCGTTTAGCAGGATGATGCCGACGTTGGGCCGAAACCCTTCACGGTCGAGCATAATGCACCTCAAACTTTCTGCGACAGTGCGTCCTTTTTTACATAATTACCCACAACTTCGCAAGCCGGTGACCTTTTCGGGGTGCGAAAAGCGCCGGAATCGCACCAATTGAGCGCATTTGTGTAAAGTATGGACGCATCAGCCAGCTAATCCTTTAAAATTAGGTTGATTATAACCCTCTCTTTTTAAAAAGAATTCACCGTTATGCGCGCCTCCCGTTTTTTTATTTCCACACTTAAAGATGCACCTTCTGACGCGGAAATCGTCAGCCACCAATTGATGATGCGTGCAGGCATGATCAAACGCCTCGGTTCCGGCATCTATACCTACATGCCGATGGGCTTGCGCGTGATCCGCAAGGTGGAAGCCATCATCCGTGACGAGATGAACAAAGCCGCCGGCATCGAACTGCTGATGCCGCTCGTGCAGCCGGCCGAACTGTGGCAGGAAACGGGCCGCTGGACCAAGATGGGCGACGAACTGATGCGCGTCAAAGACCGCCACGGCCGCGAATACGCGATCCAGCCGACATCGGAAGAAGTCATCACGGACGTCGTGCGCACGGAAATCAAGTCCTACCGCCAGTTGCCGTTGAACTTTTATCATATCCAGACCAAGTTCCGCGACGAGCGCCGCCCCCGCTTCGGCCTGATGCGCGGCCGCGAATTCACCATGAAGGACGCGTATTCGTTCGACCGCGACCTGGCCGGCATGCAGGCGTCGTATAAAGTCATGTTTGATGCCTACACGCGCATCTTCACGCGTTTCGGCCTGAAATTCCGCGCCGTGGCAGCCGACAACGGCGCCATCGGCGGTTCCGGTTCGCACGAATTCCACGTCATCGCCCACACGGGTGAAGACGCGCTCGTGTACTGCCCGACCTCCGACTACGCCGCCAACATGGAAGCGGCCGAAGCGCTGCCGCCAGCGGGCGAGCGCCCGGCCGCCACCCAGGCGCTGACGAAAACGGCCACGCCGGACACCGTCAAGTGCGAAACCGTGGCCGCCTTGCTGGGCATCGAGCTGTCGCGCACCGTGAAAACCATCGCCCTGACGGTGGAAACGACGGGCAAGGACGAAAAAATCACGAAACAGCATTTCATGCTGCTGCTGCGCGGCGACCATGAATTGAACGAGATCAAGGTGGGCAAGGTTGCCGGCCTGGCCGGTCACCGTTTCTCGACGGAAGCGGAAATCCTGGAAGTCTACGGCACCATCCCTGGCTACCTGGGCCCGATCGGCACGAAGGCACCCGTCACCGTGGTGGCGGATCGCACGGTCGCCCACATGAGCGACTTCGTCTGCGGCGCGAATGAGGCCGGTTTCCACTACACGGGCGCCAACTGGGGCCGTGACGTGGCCGAGCCTGCCATCGTGGCGGACTTGCGCAATGTCGTCGCCGGCGACGCGTCGCCGGACGGCCAGGGCGCACTGGCCATCGAGCGCGGCATCGAAGTGGGCCACGTGTTCCAGCTGGGTACGGCGTACTCGGAAAGCATGAAAGCCACCTTCCTCGATGAAAACGGCAAGCCTGCGCCGCTGCAGATGGGTTGCTACGGCATCGGCGTGACGCGCATCCTGGGCGCCGCCATCGAACAGAACTTCGACGACAAGGGCATCATCTGGCCAGCGTCGATCGCGCCGTTCGAGGTCGTGCTGTGCCCGATGGGCATGGACCGCAGCGAACTGGTCAAGGAAGAGACGGAGAAGCTGTACGCGGCCCTGCAAGGCGCTGGCGTGGACGTCATCGTCGACGACCGCGGCTTGCGCCCTGGCGCCATGTTTGCTGACTGGGAACTGATTGGCGTGCCACACCGCATCGTCATCGGCGAGCGCGGCCTGAAAGAAGGCAAGCTGGAATACCAGGGCCGCCGCGATGCGGAAGCGACCGGCGTGGCGCCTGACGAGATCGTCGCCTTCATCCAGGGCAAAATGGCGCAGTGAAGCGCTTATCGCTAAGTAAAACGGCTGGCGCGCTCGCGCTGGCCGCCGGCCTGGCCTGCGTTTCCTTTGCGCAGGCCGGCAACCAGAAAGAGGAGGCGCTGGCCGACTCCGTCCGCCTGGCCCTGTCGCACGCGATCCGCGACGAACGTCCGCCGCAACCCAAATTTGCCACGCCCGCCGACTTGCAGCGCTACCAGCAATGGCTGGCGCAGATGTCGCAACGCCTGCAGCGCAAGCTGCCGGATGCCCAGCTGCGCACGGAATTCCTGGAAACCGTCTGGTACGAAGCGCGCCGCGCGGGCCTGGAGCCGGCCCTGGTGCTGGGTCTGATCCAGGTGGAGTCGGCCTACCGCAAATACGCCGTCTCGCTGGCCGGCGCCCGCGGCTACATGCAGGTGATGCCGTTCTGGACGGGCGTCATCGGCGACCATGACCGCAGCAAGCTGTTCCACATGCAGACGAATCTGCGCTACGGCTGCGCGATCCTGCGCATGTACCTGGACATGGAAAAGGGCGATTTATACCTGGCGCTGGGGCGCTACAACGGCAGCCGGGGCAGGGCCGAGTACCCGAATGCCGTGCGTGCCGCGTGGAGCCAGTGGGAATTCAAGCCGGCCGGGTAGGTCGGACGCAGGTCGGATTAGGTCTGAAAGACCGTCATCCGACAACATGGTTGACGCCCGCAGCAAAAAAATGCCCCGCTCGCAGTAATGCGGCGGGGCACTCACACGGCGCGGAACGCCCTGTGCGTATCTGATTATTTCAAATGATCGGAGATCAGTTTCGTCATTTCAAACATGGAGACTTGGGCTTTGCCGCCGAAAACAGCTTTCAGCTTGTCGTCCGCATTGATCATGCGGCGGTTGGCCGGATCTTGCAGATCGAGTTTTTTGATGTAATCCCATACCTTTTTGGTCACTTCCGTGCGCGGCAGTGGTGCTGCGCCAACAACGGCGGCCAGCTCTTTCGATGGCGTCATTGCTTTCATGAATGCTGCGTTTGGCTTGCGTGGTGTTGCCGGTGCTGCCGCTTTCTTCGCCGCTGCTGGTTTAGCTGCTGCCTTGGCTGCGGGTGCTGCTTTCTTGGCGGCTGCAGGCTTGGCTGCTGCTGCTTTGGCTGGCGCTGCTACTGGGGTTTTTTTGGCTGTTGCCATCTTCGAGCCTCCTTAACAAACACATGGGAAATTGCGCAATTAATCGCACGGCTAATATTGGTGTGGATTTACCTTGTATGCAAGTGTTTTTCACGTTTTCACGAGGAAAAAGCAGGGAAATGCCGTGCCTGTCGCCCGGGCGCACCGCTTGGGAGCGCAGAACGGCGTTTTTACCCGTAAATGGCATGGTTGCTGGCTATGCGGGGAGGGGCGCTGCGGAGGGAGGGAAGAGTGATGCCGGACACATGAAAATGCATTCCGGCATTATTTAGAACGGTGTTTTTTGATCTGTCGAGTTTGGATACGCGGCGGAATGAATACCGTCACGATCCCCGCGAGCGGGGATCGTGATGCCTTACCTCATCCCAGGCATCATGCCCTTCATGGAGCGCATCATCTTCATCATGCCGCCGCCCGACAATTTCTTCATCATCGTCTGCATCTGCTCGAATTGCGTCAGCATGCGGTTCACTTCCTGCACCTGCACGCCGGCCCCGGCGGCGATGCGGCGCTTGCGCGTGGCCTTGATCAGTTCAGGCTTGGCGCGTTCCTGCGGCGTCATCGAATCGATGATGCCGCACATGCGGCGCACCTGTTTATCGGCCTGATCCATGTTCTTGCCGCCTGCCGCCTGCTGGAACTGGGCCGGCAGCTTGTCCATCAGGTTGGCCATGCCGCCCATTTTCTTCATCTGGCCCAGTTGCGCCTTGAAGTCGTTCATGTCGAACTTGCCGCCGACCTTGATCTTTTGCGCCAGGTCGGCCGCCGCCTTGCTGTCGACGCCCTTGCGCGCCTCTTCCACCAGGGCGAGGATGTCGCCCATGCCGAGGATGCGGTTGGCCATGCGGGTCGGATCGAACGCTTCCAGGCCGTCGAGTTTTTCCGAGACACCGGCAAACTTGATCGGTTTGCCCGTGATGTGGCGCACGGACAGGGCCGCACCGCCGCGCGCGTCACCGTCGAGCTTGGTCAGCACGATCCCCGTCAGCGGCAGCGCATCGTTGAAGGCCTTGGCCGTGTTGATGGCGTCCTGGCCCAGCATGGCGTCGACGACGAACAGGGTTTCGATCGGTTTCACGGCGCCGTGGACGGCGGCGATTTCGCGCATCATCTCTTCGTCGATACCGAGACGGCCCGCCGTATCGATGATCAGTACGTCGTGGTAATGCTTTTTCGCCCAGTCCAGCGCGGCCAGGGCGATATCGACGGGCTTGTCCGTGCTGGTGGACGGGAAGAAGTCGGCGCCTACCTGGGCGGTGACCGATTGCAGCTGGGCGATCGCGGCGGGGCGGTACACGTCGGCCGAGACGGTCAGCACTTTCTTCTTCTTTTCTTCCTTCAGGTACTTCGCCAGCTTGCCGACGGTGGTGGTTTTACCCACACCCTGCAGACCGGCCATCAGGATGATGGCGGGCGGCTGTTGCGCAAAGCTGATCTGCGACGCTTCCGGTCCCAGGTCGGCGCCCATCAGGGCGGCCAGCTCGCGCTGCACCACGCCAACGAGGGCCTGGCCTGGCGTCAGCGAGGAAATGACATCCTCGCCCATGGCTTTTTCTTTGACTTTGGCGATGAATTCGCGCACGGCGGGCAGGGCGACGTCGGCTTCGAGCAGCGCCAGGCGCACTTCGCGCAGCATGTCGGCGGTGTTCGCTTCGGTCAGGCGCGCCTCGCCGCGCATGGTCTTGACGACTTTGGCAAGCCGTTGGGTGAGATTATCTAGCATGATGAACCTGCAATGAAAAGCTTGGGAGTGGGCGGCGAAAGCCGGACGATGGCCGTCATTTTACCTTATCGCGGTTGGCTGGCGGTCCTGCGCTGCAGCGCCTGGCGGTTGGCCGGCTTTTGAATTAGTTGGTATTTCTGTCAATACCGCGATTGCATCAAAGGCATTGCGCGGTTAGAATGCGAATAATTCTTATTTACATTCTCGGGCAGCGCACGCCTGAGCGGAAAGGGATGCCATGTCGGCCGCCGATTTTGCCCAGCAACAAGACCTGCACGCGCTCTACAGCAGCCATCACGGCTGGCTGCAGGGCTGGCTGCGGCATAAGCTGGGCAATGCGGGCGACGCGGCGGACCTGGCGCAAGACACCTTCATCAGCGTGCTGACGGCCGCTTCCGCGCCGCAGATCCGCGAAGCGCGGCCTTTTCTCGCCACCGTCGCGCGCCGCCTGGTGGCGCACCGCTACCGCCGGCAAGTGCTGGAAGATGCGTATCTGGCGGCGCTCGCTTGCCTGCCGCCCGAGGTAGCGCCCGCGCCCGAAGCGCGGCTGCTGGCGCTGGAAGCCTTGCAGGAAATCGACACGGCCCTCGGTGGCTTGCCCGCGCCCGTGCGCACGGCGTTCTTGCTGGCGCAGCTCGAAGGTCTCAGCTATGCCGAGATCGCCGCGCGCCTGAACGTGTCGGCCAGCTCGGTCAAGCAATACCTGACGCGCGCCAACCGCCAGGTGTTTTTCTCGCTGCCGGCATGAGCACGGCGGCAGAACCGGCGGCACCGCCAGCCATCCGCGAGGACGTGCAGCAGCAGGCGGCCGAGTGGCTGACCGTGCTGATGTCCAGCGAGGCCGGCGAAGCGCAGCACGCCGCCTGGCAGCGCTGGCGCGCAGCCGACCCGGAACATGAACGGGCCTGGCGGCATATCGAAGCGGTATCGCGGCGCTTCAACGGCTTGCACCGCGGCGCGGCCGCGCAGGCGCTGGCCGGCACAGAGCAGAAAGCCGTCAACGGCAAGCGGCGCCAGGTGCTGGCGTGGCTGGGCGTGGCGGCCGGCGGCGGCATGCTGGCCGCGCAGACGGGCGCCTGGGACGGCGTGCGCGCCCTGCGTGCCGACTACCGCACGGCCACGGGCGAGCGGCGCGAGGTGGCGCTGGACGATGGCAGCGTGCTCAGTCTGAATACGGGATCGGCCGTCAACGTGCGTTTCGACGCCAGCCGCCGCCTGATCGAGCTGCTGGCCGGCGAGATCCTCGTCGTCAGCGGCCACGGCGCCGGCAGCGGCGCGCCTTTGGTGGTGGCCACGCGCGAAGGCCGGGTGCGCGCGCTGGGCACGCGCTTTGCCGTGCGCCAGCAGGATGACTACAGCACGGTGGACGTGTTTGAAAGCGCCGTTGAAATCCATCCCCGCGACAGTGCCGGTCCACCGTTGTTGCTGGCGGCCGGGCGCGGCGTGGCATTTTCCCGCCAGACGCTGGATGCGCCGCACGCCATCGCTGCGCATGCGCATGCCTGGTCGCGCGGGCAGCTGATCGTCGATGACGTGACCCTGGGCGATTTCCTGGCCGACCTGGCCCGCTACCGCCCCGGCGTGATCGACTGCGCGCCGGCAGTGGCCCAACTGCGCCTGTCGGGCGTGTTCCCGCTGGCCGACACCGAGCGCATTTTGAACATGCTGCCCAACTCGCTGCCGGTGCAGGTGCGCAGCCGCACGCGGTACTGGGTGACGGTCGAACCGGCGCCGTAGCCCTTGCGATAAAAAATATTGTTCAATCAGGCTGCCCGTTTTCGATTCTCGCGGCACCTGTAGTTAAGAGACTCACTATCCAGTACCCATGCAAGGCGCCACGCTGCCCGGTTTCATGCCGCTGCGTGCCGCCGCCACGATCAACCCAAATGGAAGGACGCAGTGTGATGCATCTGATGTACAAGGTCTGCCGCCCGGCACAACAGCCATACCCGGGAGCGCCGCGATGATGAAATCGGCCCACATGATGTTGTTCTCGCGCGTGCTTGCCGCCGTCTTTGGCGGCTATGCGCTGACGTCCGGCGTGGCCGTGCTGCTGGCGGCCGTATTGCCGCTGTCGCGCGCCGAAGCCGTACTGACGGCGACCCTGAGCGCCTTTGTCGTCTACACCTGCGCCGTGATCTGGGTCTTTGCCGTGCAGGACCTGCGCCGCGCCTGGCTCGGCATGCTGCTGCCAGCGATCCTGTGCGGCGGCATCGGCCTGCTGCTGTCGCGGGGTACCGCATGAGCGCCGTCAAGGTAGACAAAATGGTGAAAACGCCGCAGCAGGGCGGCTTGCGCCAGGCCATGGCCTGGCTGCATACGTGGAGCGGCCTGTGGATTTCCTGGCTGCTGTTCGCCATCTTCCTGACCGGCACCCTGGCCGTCTTCGACGACCCGATCGGCCACTGGATGACGCCCGAACACGCTTTGGCCGAAGCGGCGCATGCGAACGATCCGCCGTTGCCGAAGGTCACGGACCGTGGCCACCGCCTGGAGCTGGCGCTCGACTTCATGGCGAAGGAGCACCCGAAGGCGGACATGTGGGAAATCTGGCCCGTGCAGCGTCCCGGCCACGGCCTGTCCGCCTACTGGTTCCAGCCCAGCGGCGGCTATGGCTCGGCGGAGCTCGATCCGCTGACGGGCGCCGTCATCGAACATGCGCGCGAGGCAACGGAGCGCGAAACCATCGGCGGCCACCATTTCGTCGATTTCCACTACGAGCTGCACGCGGGGCGCATCGGCGTGTGGATCGTCGGCATCACCACCATGATCATGCTGGTGGCGCTGGTGAGCGGTGTCATCACGCACAAGCGCATCTTCAAGGATTTCTTCACCTTCCGCCCGGCCAAGGGCCAGCGCTCGTGGCTCGACGCGCACAACGCGGTGGCCGTGCTGACCTTGCCGTTCCAGTTCATGATCGCCTACACGGGCCTGGCATTTTTCAGCGATGACTATGTGCCGGCCCCCGTGGCGGCGCAATACGGCATGGACCATCCCAAGAAGGCCTTCCTGGCCGACTGGAACGATGTGGGGAAACCTGCGAAGACGGGCCAGCCGCTGGCCATTCCCGCGCTGGAGTCGTTCGCGCAGCGCGCCGAACAGGCCATCGGCCAGGAAATCCGCGCCGTGGTGCTGGACAATCCGAACGACGCCTCCATGCGCGTGTGCATGTACGGCTGGAATGAAGAGTCGGACACGATGGAACGCATCAGCGCCAACACGGGCAGGGCCTGCTATGCGCTGGCGACGGGCGAGCAGGTCGCCGTGCGCCTGCCGGGCGAGTCGGACACGGGCGGCGCGGGCCTGACGCGCTCCGTCATGTCGAACCTGCACATGGCGGCTTTCGGCGGCACGCCGATGCGCTGGCTGTACTTCTTTTGCGGCCTGGCCGGCACGGCCATGATGGGCACGGGCGCGATTATGTTCATGGTCAAGCGGCGCCAGAAGTCCGGCGGCGAGTTCGGCGCCTATACGCAGCGCGTGTACCGCGTCATCGCCTGCCTGAACGTGGCGGCGATTGCCGGCCTGTCCATCGCCTGCGCGGGCTTCCTGTGGGCGAACCGTTTGATCCCCGTCGGCCTCGAGCACCGCGCCGGCTGGGAAGTGCGCGCCTTCTTCGGCGTGTGGTTTTTGATGCTCGTGCACGCCTGCCTGCGCGCGGAAAAGCGCGCGTGGATCGAGCAACTGGGCCTGCTGGCCGCCCTGTGTCTGCTGCTGCCGGTGCTCAATGTCCTGAGCACGGGCGACAACCTGGCGGCGCAGATCGCGCGCGGCGACTGGGAAAGCGCGGGCGTGGAACTGGTCAGCATGGCCTTCGGCCTGCTGGCCGCCTGGGGCGCGTGGAAAGTCCACCAGCGCAAGGAAAAACCGCTCAAAAAGACGGCCAGCAAGGATGCGCCCTCGGCCAGCCTGCACGTCACTACGGAAGGACAGTCATGATTAACACCATCCTGTGCGCGCTGGGCCTGTCGTATGCGGGCATGGCCAGCCTCTCCTTGGCGATGGACCGCCACCATGGCCAGGTCTGGGGCAGGGACGCGGCGCCGAACGTGCGGCGCGCGTTGCAGCTGGCGGGAGCCGTCCTGCTGGCGCTGGCCATCTGGCCTTGCGTGGCCGGCTGGAGCGCCACCGTCGGCGTCGTCGCCTGGCTGGGTTTCATTTCGGCCGGCGCGCTGCTGGTGGCCCTGCTGCTGCCGTATGCGCCCCGCTTGCTGTTGCGTAGTTCCCTGCTGGCAGCCGTCGCCGCGCTGGCAGGTCTTGTGACGTTCCTGCGGTGATGTTTACCGCTATTTTCAAGGATAGACCGATGCATTTTTTACGTTTGGCGACACCGATTGATGTTTTGACTGTATTGAAAGTGGTTTCCTGATGGCGGCCCGCCTGCCTTCGCGCCGCGCCCGCATCCTCGGCGGCGCGGTCTTGCTGGCGCTGTTCGGCGCCGGCGCGCTGTGGGCCACGCGCGGTCCGGCCACCGTGTTCGACACGGCGCCCGTCAAGCGCGGCAACATCGAAGCAAGCGTCACGGCCATCGGCACCTTGCAACCGCAAACCTATGTCGACGTGGGCGCGCAGGTGTCGGGCCAGATCACGCGTTTGCACGTGCAGCCCGGCAGCGCCGTGGAAAAAGGCCAGTTGCTGGCCGAGATCGACCCCAGCGTGCAGCAGGCCACGGTCGACGCGGGCCGCGCCGCCCTGGCGGGCTTGCGCGCGCAGCTGGCCGACCAGCAGGCGCAGCACCGCCTGGCGGGCCAGCAGCACGTGCGCCAGAAGCAGATGGCCAGGTTCGATTCGACACCCTTGGCCGACCTGGAGACGGCCGAAGCCACCCTGGCCTCGGCTGGCGCCAAGATCGATCACCTGAAGGCGCAGATAGCCCAGACCCAGGCCAGCCTGAAGGCGGACGAAGCGCGCCTCGGCTATACGCGCATCTACGCGCCGATGGCCGGCAAGGTCGTGGGCCTGGACGCGAAAGAGGGGCAAACCCTGAACGCGACCTACCAGACGCCGAACATCCTGCGCATCGCCGATCTGTCGGCCATGACGGTATGGACGGAAGTGTCGGAGGCGGACGTGCGCCGCGTGCGCCCGGACATGCCCGTCTACTTCACCACCCTGGGCGGCGACCAGCGGCGCTGGAGCGGCAAGGTGCGGCAAGTGCTGCCCGCGCCGCCCGTGCCCGGTGGTTCCGCCGCCGGCACGGCCCTGGCGCCGTCGACCAGCAAGGTGATCTTGTATACCGTGCTGTTCGACGTCGATAACGCCGATGGCGAACTGATGCCGCAGATGACGGCGCAAGTGGTGTTCGTCACGGCCGCGGCGAACAATGTGCTGGCCGTGCCCTTGCCGGCCCTGAAACCATCGACGGAAGAAGGCGCTAAGCCGGGGCAGTTCACGGCCCGCGTGTTGGATGCGGACGGCAAGGTCGATACGCGCACCGTCACCGTGGGCGTGCGCAACCGCCTCAGCGCGGAAGTGCTGCAAGGCTTGCGCGAAGGCGAATTGCTGGTCACGGGCGAACAGCCTGCCGGCAGCGGCAGCAGCAGGTTCCAGTTGTGAGCGCGATGAGCGAGGCCGCCTCTCTGGGGGAAGCAGGAGAGCCTGGCCAGCCGGCGCCGCTGATCGAGCTTGCCGGCATCCGCAAGCGCTACGGCGGCCATGACGGCGCGCCGGCCGTGGAAGTGTTGCGCGGCTTGACCCTGGCTATCAGCGCCGGCGAATTCGTCGCCATCGTGGGCGCGTCCGGTTCCGGCAAGTCGACCCTGATGCATCTGCTGGGCTGTCTCGACAGGCCCAGCGACGGCAGCTACCGCTTCGCCGGCCAGGACGTGGCCAGCCTGAATCCCGATGAACTGGCGTGGCTGCGGCGCGAAGCGTTCGGCTTCGTCTTCCAGGGCTATCACCTGATCGCCACCGAATCGGCGCGCGAAAACGTGGAAGTGCCGGCCCTGTACGCGGGCATGCCGGCCGCGGCCCGCCACGCCCGTTCCGAAGCGCTGCTCAAGCGCCTGGGATTGAAAGACCGGCTCGACCACCGGCCGAATCAGTTGTCCGGCGGGCAGCAGCAGCGCGTGTCGATCGCGCGCGCCCTGATGAATGGCGGGCGCATCATCCTCGCCGATGAACCGACGGGGGCGTTAGATAGCAGCAGCGGCGCCGAAGTCATGGCCCTGCTGGGCGAACTGGCCGACGCGGGCCACACCATCATCCTGATCACGCATGACCGCAAGGTGGCGGCCCAGGCGCGCCGCGTGATCGAGATCAGCGATGGCGCAATCGTCGCGGACTCGGGCGCCATCGCCATTCCCGCCACGTCGACGGCCCTGCCGCCGCTGGACATGTCGCGCGCCGCCCACGATACCGGCGCTTCGCTGGGCACGGAATTGCTCGATGCGGCGCGCGCCGCCTGGCGCGTGCTGTGGATCAACCGCTTCCGCACGGGCTTGACCCTGCTGGGCATCGTCATCGGCGTCGCTTCCGTGATCGTCATGCTGGCCATCGGCCTGGGCACGCGCCAGCAGGTGATGGCGCAACTGGGCGCGTTCGGCTCGAACCTGCTGTACATGGCCTCGCGCGGCGAAAGCTCGCGCATCCCCGGGCGCAGCATCACCCTGGCCGACCTCGATGCGCTCAAGGACGTGCCGGGCATTTCCCACGTGCTGCCGAATGTCACGGGCAACAAGGTGATACGCCACGCTAACCTCGACGTGCAGACCTATGTGCGCGGCACGGGCCCGGCCCTGCCGCAGATCCAGACCTGGCCCGTGGCCAAGGGCGGCTTCTTTACCGAGGAGGACGAGCGCGAGATGGCCACCGTGGCCGTGCTGGGCGCGCACCTGGCCGAAAAGCTGATGCCCGACGTGCCCAATCCCGTGGGGCAGAGCATCCTGATCGGCAACGTGCCGTTCCAGGTGATCGGCGTGATGAGCGCGAAGGGCGCGCTGACGGGCGAGAAGGATGAAGACGATGTGCTGCTGCTGCCGTTTTCCACTGCCGGCATCCGCGTCTTCGGCCAGCGCGAGCCCACGTACACGGTGATGGCGGTGGCCGACGTCAAGCGCGTGACCGAGGTGGAAGCAGCGGTCGACGCCACCATGTTCGAGCGCCACCGCATCCGCGACTACGGCATCAGCAACGCGGCCGCGTCGATCGCCGCCGAAGCGAAGACGCAGGACAACATGACCATGATGCTCAGCCTGATCGCCGCCGTCTCGCTGGTGGTGGGCGGCATCGGCGTCATGAACGTGATGCTGATGACGGTGCGCGAGCGCACGCGTGAAATCGGCATCCGCATGGCGACGGGCGCGCGCCGGCGCGACATCCTGCGCCAGTTCCTCACCGAAGCCGTGCTGGTGTCGGTGGTGGGCGGCGTGGCCGGCATCGTGGTCGGCGTGACGGTGGCCGGCCTGCTGCTGGTCTGGGACGTGCCGGTGATCTTTTCGCTCAGCGCCATCGCCGGCGCCTTTGCCTGCGCCGTGGTGACGGGGCTGGTGTTTGGCTTCATGCCGGCGCGCAAGGCGTCGGGACTCGATCCGGTGGTGGCGCTGGCGGGACAGTAGCTGCCGGCCGGCCCTTGCCGCCTCCGGGCAAGGGCCGGCCGCCGGCAAAAAAAATGTTGCCCTGGCTCTAACACGCGGTACTATCTCCCCATAATAAAAATGCCGTGTCTTATGCCCTGGCGGGCACATACCAACCACCACAGGAGAACCCGATGCAGAAAAAATCCACTTTGAAGACCGGTATCGCCGCCGCCCTCATGCTGGCGTTCGGCATGGGCGCCGTGCAGGCGCAGGCGCAGGAAGTCGTGCGCCTGGGGAATTTGAAATTCGCCCATTACGGCGCCGTGTCGTACATCAAGGAAATTGCGCCCAAGTGCGGCATCAAGGTCGAAGAGCATATCTTCGCCAAGGGCCTCGACGTGATGCAGGCGATTATCGCTGGCGAGCTGGACGTGGGCGCGACGGCGTCCGAAGCGGCCATTTCCGGTCGCGCCGGCGGCGCGCCGATCTATGTGGTGGCCGGCTTTGCCAAGGGCGGCGCGCGCCTGGTGGCGGGCGCGGGACAAAAGATCGCCAGCGTCAAGGAACTCAAGGGCAAGCGCGTGGGCGTGACGCGCGGCGGCATCCAGGAAGTGCTGCTGCTGGCCGAGCTGTCGCAGGCGGGCCTGACGTATTCCGAAACCAAGGGCAAGGATGTGCAGCTGGTGTTTCTGGCCTACGCCGACTTGAACCAGGCGCTGATGGGCAAGAATATCGATGCCATGATGCAGTCGGAACCGCAATCGTCGCAGGCGATCAACAAGGGTTTTGGCGTGGAAATCCTGAAACCGTACGATACGCCGATCGGCGAACCCGTGCGGACCATGGTGATGACGGAAAAGTTCTACAAGGAACGCCGTCCGGTGGCGGAAAAATTCATGCGCTGCTTCGTCGAAGCGACGAAAACTTTTATCGACAACAAGGCAACGGCGGAAAAGTATGTGCGTGAAGTCGTGTTCCGCGGCCAGATCACGAAGGATGACTTCGACGACGCGATCAGCAATTCGCCGTATTCGTACGACATCTCGCCCGAACATATCCAGGTCACCACGGACGTGATGGTGAAAACGGGCGTGGGCCGCATGACGAAGCCGCCCGTGGCCAAGGACTGGGTCAAGACGGACTTGCTGGAGCAGGCGAAAAAGAGCCTGAACGTGAAGTAAATCAAGCAACCATTAAAAAACCTCCGTGCCAGCGATGGCGCGGAGGTTTTTTTGTGGAGGCGTGGCCTTAGCGGGCGTTAAAACCCATCCAGCCTTTTTCCGTCTGCCGGAAGCTCAAGGTGTAGATGCGCGTCAGTTCATCGCCCTTCTTGAGCTGGCGGCTGATGATGGCGCCGTAATTGTCTTGCACGAGCTGGTCCGACCATTGCAGCAGGTTCTCGAAACGCTCGGGCGTCATCGCCGCCTGGCGCGCCAGCAGCGGCGCGGGAATCGCCTTCCTTTCCTGCTGCTGCGTCCAGAATTCGCGGAACACCTTGTTTTCGCCGCCCATGCCGCGCGCCATCAGGCCCAGGCCCATGGTCATGCCCACGGAGCCGTCCGTCTTGGCCTGCGCCTCGAGCTTGTCGGCCACGTCGGCCAGCAATTCCAGGTAGCCCACCCTGGCGCGCAGCACGGCCGAGCCCTTGATTTCATATTGTTCGTTTTCTTTCCAGCCATTGAGCTTTTCCAGCTTCGCGATGTCGAAGTAATCCTTGTACAAGTCATAGCCCTGGATCGAGGTACGGAAATACTCTTCGTAGGTGGATTGGGACGGCGCATCTTTCATGCAGCCGCTTAATATAGTGCAGACGGCCAGCAGGAGGCAGGTCCAGGAAATTTTTTTGAAAGAAAACATGGCGGCGGCGGGGGACGAGTGGCGAAAGGTGGACGATTGTTGCTCTATGGACATAATTATAGGACTGGCTAATCAGGATGGCAACGTGGCCCCGACGCGGCGACCGTACATGGAAGGAAAGATTGCCGAAATCTTGAGGGTGCGCCACCCCGTCGCGCCCGAGGCGCGATATCATGGCAGGCTTGCGGTATCGGCGGCCGGCGAATTGCCTGCAGCCCATACTGTCGCTTGAATCGCGCTTGCCGGCTATGGTGTAAACTTAAACTATGCAGATCTATTTCTTTTTCATCGCCGCCCTGTTGTACGCGGCGTGCGCGGTGCTTCCCTCGTCCCGTGCCCGGCTCATTGCCGGCCTGACCGGCGTCGCCTGGCTGGCGCACGCGGCCACCCTGTGGTTCGACCTGATGGCGCCGGGTACCTTGCGCTTCGGTTTTTCCGCCATGCTGTCGGCCGCGCTGTGGGTTTCGGTCGGTGCCTACTGGATAGAGAACCGCAATTTCAGCCTGGACGGACTGCGCCGCATGGTCATGCCCAGCGCCGTCATCGCCATCGGCCTGGCCTGGGCCTTTCCCGGCAGCCAGGTCAGCATGGAAGGCAAGTCGGCCGTCTTCGGCTGGCATATCGCCGTGGCCGTGCTCGCGTACAGCACCTTGACGATCGCCGCCTTTCACGCCGTGCTGATGGCGCTGCAGGAATCGCGGCTGCATACGCGCAGCGAAAGCCGCGGCTTTATCGGCAGCGCGCTGGACCAGCTGCCAGCCCTGCTGACGATGGAAAAGCTGCTGTTCCGCATGATCGGCCTGGGCTTTATTTTGCTCAGCCTGACCGTGCTGTCGGGTATCGTGTTTTCCGAGCAATTATTTGGCAAGGCGCTCAACTGGGATCACAAATCGGTGTTTACCATGCTGTCGTGGCTATTGTTTGCCGCCCTGCTGGCAGGGCGCCGCTTTCGCGGCTGGCGCGGCAAGACGGCCCTGAGCTTCACCCTGGCCGGTTTCGCCACCTTGCTGCTGGCCTATGTTGGCAGCCGTTTTGTACTGGAAGTGGTTTTACACCGAGGATTCGCATGACACGTGTTTTATTCTGGCTGGCGCTGGTGTTCCTGGTGCTGTTTGCCATCCGCAGCAAGATCCGGGGCATGCAGCAGCGCGCCCGCGCGCAGCAGCAGCCGAATCCGTTTGTGCCGCCGGGTCGGCCGCAGGAATTGCCCGATGCCGAGCTGATGCTGTGCTGCGCCCACTGCGGCGTGTACTACCCGGCTTCGGAAAACGTGCAGGCCAAGGGCCACGATTACTGCAGCCACGCGCACGCCACCTTGTAAGGGCAGGCCCGCAGGTGCGCGCGCGTTGCTCATCCGTATCGTAACGACCTCCGGCATCCATCCGGCGTAGCATCTGCAGCAGGCGGTTCGCCACCGCCATTGCAGAAAGGCGCGCTCCCATGTCCAGTCCCCGCACCAGCCAGCAGACCGTGACCACCGCCGGCATGCCGCCGGCGCCGCAACTGAGCGGTAATTCGCTGCCCATGCAGGCGCTGCGCGCGCAGATAAGCCGCATCGCCCGCTGCGGCGCGCCCGTGGCCATTCGCGGCGAATCGGGCACGGGCAAGGAATTGGCGGCGCGCGCCATCCATGCGCAGGGTGCGCGCGCCGGCTTGCCGTTTATCGCCGTCAATTGCGGCGCCATACCCGACGCGCTGATGGAAGCGGAATTCTTCGGCTGCCGCCCGGGCGCCTATACGGGCGCGCTGCACGAACGCCAGGGCTTGTTCCAGGCGGCCCATGGCGGCAGCCTGCTGCTCGACGAAGTCGACGACCTGCCGCTGGCCATGCAGGTAAAACTGCTGCGCGTGCTGCAGGAGCGCCGCGTGCGCAAGCTGGGCGGCAGTACGGACGAGGCCGTCGACGTGCGCATCCTGTGCGCCAGCCAGCATGGCCTGGCGCGCGGCGTGGCCGCCGGCACGTTCCGCCAGGATCTGTTTTACCGGCTCAATGTGATCGAGCTGGCGCTGCCGCCGCTGCGCGAGCGGCGCGGCGATCTGCAGGTATTATGTGAGGTGATCCTCGCGCGCCTGTCGCCACGCCGGACCGTGAGCCTGGCGCCGCCCGTGCTGGCGGCCCTGGCCGCGTATGCATTTCCCGGCAATGTGCGCGAACTGGAAAACGTGCTGGAGCGGGCGCTGGCCTTTGCCGACGGCGGCGTGATCGAACTCGACGGGCTGGCCTTGCCGTCCGGGCCGGGCAGCATGCCGTTGCGGGCGGCGCCGGCTCTGCCGGCCGCGTCGGAGCGGCAACTGTGCCTGCCCGGCATGGCGGCATATGGCGTGGCCCCGGTCCTGCCGCTGGACGTGTATCTGCGCCAGGCCGAGCGCGCCATGATCATGCAGGCGCTGGTGCAGGCGCGCTATCACCGTGCGCGGGCGGCGCGCCAGCTGGGCTTGAGCGTGCGCCAGTTGCGTTACCGCATGCAGAAATTGACGATACAGGAAGCCTTACTTGATGAGCGCATGGACGATAGATGAAGACGGCTGGTGCGACGGCGCGCTGCGCTATGACTCGCCGTACCACGATGCGCGCCCGGCTGGTGCGCAAGTCGACTTGCTGGTGATCCATAACATCAGCTTGCCGGGCGGACACTTCGGCGGACCGCATGTGTCGGACTTGTTTACGGGCCGCGTAGATTATAATGCCGATCCTTCTTTCGCCGACCTGCGTGGCTTGCAGGTGTCGGCGCACTTTTTTGTGCGGCGCGATGGCACGCTGTTGCAATATGTTTCTACTGATCAACGTGCCTGGCATGCGGGCGCGTCCATGTTCGAAGGACGCCCGCAGTGCAATGGCTATTCGATCGGTATCGAAATGGAAGGCTCGGACTTTGTGCCCTTTCAGCGGCAGCAATACCGCGTGCTGGCGCTGCTGACGGCGGCGCTGGTGGCACGCCACGGGCTGTCCCAGGTGCGCGGCCACGAGCATATCGCGCCGGGGAGGAAGACGGATCCGGGGCCGTTTTTTGACTGGCATTTTTACCAAGTATGCTGGCTGGAAACCCTGCACGGACAGCCTGCGTTAGCGCTTACTTCGCGGGGATTGGGCTTTCCATCCCTACCCTGAAAAGTCAACCGAAATCGTATATGAAAATACAAAAAATTACGCCGACGGATGCCGGAAAACTATTGCATCGCCCTTCGATGGGCACTACAATTAGTGCAGAAGTTGGATGTAAAGACTATATCTAGTGCCATCACAGACGTTTTCAGAATTATTGTCAAAGCTACCCGGATTGCTGATAAAGCACTGGAACTGGCGGTTTATCACCCTTGATCGTGTTTCGCGCCAGCCGGGCAGTACGGTGTGGCGCTATGGATACTGAGCTGTTTTATGCATTACAAATTTACTATTTAGCAATAAATACCTGAAGAAGCCCTGACCATCGGGCGTTCTATTCAACAACACACGCGGCGGCAAAACTGCAGGCTGACTTTAGCTGACAACGGGAGCTTCAATGCAATCACCACAAGATATTTCTATCCATCCAACGCCAGTATCGCCAGCGCCAGGCGCGGCCAACAGCGTGGCGAGCACGGGCGCGGCATTGGGCGACTATCGCATCATCCGCCGCAACGGCGCGGTGGTGGCATTTGAGCCTTCGAAGATCGCCATCGCCATGACCAAGGCGTTTTTGGCCGTTAACGGCGGCCAGGGCGCAGCCTCGGCACGCATCCGCGAACTGGTGGAACAGCTGACCGACGGCGTCGTCGCCGCGCTGGTGCGCCGCCATCCGGGCGGCGGCACCTTCCATATCGAAGACGTGCAAGACCAGGTGGAACTGTCGCTGATGCGTTCGGGCGAACACGACGTGGCGCGTGCCTACGTGCTGTACCGTGCCAAGCACATGGAAGAGCGCCGCCTGCAGAAGGAAGCGCAAGGCGCGTCCGCACAAGTTTCCGCACCACAATTAAATGTCACCGACAACGGTGTGCGCCGCCTGCTGGACATGCAGGAAGTGCGCGACCTGATCAACGCCGCCTGCGCCGGCCTGGAAAAGCACGTCGATGCCGACGCCATCCTGGCTGAAACGGTGAAGAACCTGTACGACGGCGTGCCCGTCGAAGAGCTGCACAAGTCGGCCATCCTGGCGGCGCGCGCGCTGATGGAAAAAGACCCGGCCTACAGCCAGGTCACGGCCCGCATCTTGCTGCACACGGTGCGCAAGGAAGTGTTCGGCAAGGAAGTGCCGCAAGCGGCCGCTGCCGCAGAATATCTGACGTATTTCCCGCAATATATCGCCAAGGGCATCGCCGCCGAGCTGCTGAACCCGGTACTCGCCAGTTTCGACCTGGAACGCCTGGCGAAGGCCATCGTTGCCGACCGCGACTTGCAATTCGGCTACATCGGCCTGCAAACCCTGTACGACCGCTACTTCCTGCACATCCAGGACGTGCGCATCGAAATGCCGCAAGCGTTCTACATGCGCGTGGCCATGGGCCTGGCGCTGAACGAAGCGGACCGCGAAGCGCGCGCCATCGAGTTCTACAGCCTGCTGTCCTCGTTCGACTTCATGAGCTCGACCCCGACCCTGTTCAACTCGGGCACCCTGCGCTCGCAGCTGTCGTCGTGCTACCTGAGCACCGTCTCCGACGACCTGGAAGGCATCTACGACGCCATCAAGGACAACGCGCTGCTGGCCAAGTTCGCCGGCGGCCTGGGCAACGACTGGACGCCGGTGCGCGCCCTGGGCGCCCACATCAAGGGCACCAACGGCAAGTCGCAAGGCGTGGTGCCGTTCCTGAAAGTGGTCAACGACACGGCCGTGGCAGTCAACCAGGGCGGCAAGCGCAAGGGCGCCGTGTGCGCCTACCTGGAAACCTGGCACATGGACATCGAGGAATTCCTCGACCTGCGCAAGAACACGGGCGACGACCGCCGCCGCACGCACGACATGAACACGGCGAACTGGATTCCCGACATGTTCATGAAGCGCGTCATGGAAAAAGGCGAGTGGACCCTGTTCTCGCCGTCGGACACGCCTGACCTGCACGACAAGGTCGGCAAGGCCTTTGAACAGGCTTACCTGGGCTACGAAGCCAAGGCCGCCGCCGGCGAAATCCGCGTCTTCAAGAAGGTCCAGGCGCTGGACCTGTGGCGCAAGATGCTGTCGATGCTGTTTGAAACGGGCCACCCATGGATCACGTTCAAGGATCCTTGCAACATCCGCAGCCCGCAGTCGCACGTCGGCGTCGTCCACAGCTCGAACCTGTGCACGGAAATCACGCTGAACACGGGCCCTGACGAAATCGCCGTCTGCAACCTCGGTTCCGTCAACATGCCGGCGCACATGAAGGAAGGCAAGCTCGATCACGTCAAGCTGGCCAAGACCATCCGCACCGCCATGCGCATGCTCGACAACGTCATCGACATCAATTACTACGCCGTCGAGAAGGCGCGCAATTCGAACATGCGCCACCGTCCGGTCGGCATGGGCGTGATGGGCTTCCAGGACTGCCTGCACATGATGCGCGTGCCGTTCGCCTCGGACGCGGCTGTCAGCTTCGCCGACACCTCGATGGAAGCCGTCTGCTACTACGCCTACCTGGCGTCGACGGAACTGGCCGAAGAGCGCGGCCGCTATGAGTCGTACGCCGGTTCGCTGTGGGACCGCGGCATCCTGCCGCAGGACTCGGTCAAACTGCTGGCCGAAGAGCGCGGCGGCTACCTGGAAGTCGATTCCTCGTCGGCCATGGACTGGACGCCGGTGCGCGAACGCATCGCCAAGTTCGGCATGCGCAACTCGAACTGCGTGGCGATCGCCCCGACGGCGACGATTTCGAACATCATCGGCGTCTCGGCCTGTATCGAGCCGACGTTCCAGAACCTGTACGTGAAATCGAACCTGTCGGGCGAATTCACCGAGATCAACGGCTACCTGGTGCGCGACCTGAAGGCGCGCGACCTGTGGGATGAAGTCATGATCTCCGACCTGAAATACTTCGACGGCTCGCTGGTGAAGATCGACCGCATCCCGCAAGACCTGCGCGACATCTACGCCACCGCCTTTGAAGTGTCGCCAAGCTGGCTGGTGGAAGCGGCTTCGCGTCGCCAGAAGTGGATCGACCAGGCCCAGTCGCTGAACATCTACATGGCTGGCGCTTCGGGCAAGAAGCTCGACGAGACCTACAAGCTGGCATGGCTGCGTGGCCTGAAAACCACCTACTACCTGCGTACCATCGCCGCTACCCACATGGAGAAATCGACCTCCAAGACGGGCGCGCTGAACGCCGTGGCAGTCGATGGCGGCATGTCGGCCAGCGCACAGAGCGCCCAGGCGGCCGTCGTGGCGGCAGCCGCTGCCGCCGTGGCGCCGGTGGCAGCCGTGGCAGCGGCGGCGGACGACGCCGATGGCGAAGCCTGCTACCTGCGCCCGGGGGATGACGGTTTCGAGGAATGCGAAGCCTGCCAGTAAGATTTTAGTTGTCAGCCCAGAACTTCTGGGCTGATTCAATGTTGTCAATGTCCGCATTGTCCGATACAACGGGCCTGTTGCGGACCGCCGGCTCGCCGGCATGGAAAGGAAGAAGAATATGTCGTTGTCTTGGGATGATGAAACTACGTCGGCAGCTGTGCCGCGTCCGGCGCAGCAAGCGCCACTGGGAAATACCGATTTGAACCTGCCGGCCGGCGCCGAGCCGTCCGAAGCGAACGCCGAGCAAGTGGCGCGCCGCGTGAATGCCGACGACAAGCGCATCATCAACGGCAAGACGGACGTCAACCAGCTGGTGCCGTTCAAATATAAATGGGCGTGGGACAAATACCTGGCCGGCTGCGCCAACCACTGGATGCCGCAGGAAGTAAACATGCAGCGCGATATCGAGCTGTGGAAGAACCCGAACGGCCTGACGGACGACGAGCGCCGCCTGGTCAAGCGCAACCTGGGCTTCTTCGTGACGGCCGACTCGCTGGCCGCCAACAACATCGTGCTGGGCACCTACCGCCACATCACCGCGCCCGAGTGCCGCCAGTACCTGCTGCGCCAGGCGTTCGAGGAAGCGATCCACACGCACGCCTACCAGTACATCGTCGAATCGCTGGGCCTGGACGAAGGCGAGATCTTCAACGCCTACAACGAAGTCAAGTCGATCCGCGACAAGGATGAATTCCTGATCCCGTTCATCAACACCCTGACCGACCCGGCCTTCGTCACCGGCACGGTGGAAAACGACCAGAAGCTGCTGAAATCGCTGATCGTGTTTGCCTGCCTGATGGAAGGTTTGTTTTTCTACGTCGGCTTCACGCAGATCCTGGCGCTGGGCCGCCAGAACAAGATGATGGGCGCGGCCGAGCAGTACCAGTACATCCTGCGCGACGAATCGATGCACTGCAACTTCGGCATCGACTTGATCAACACGATCAAGATGGAAAACCCGCAGCTGTGGACGGCCGCTTTCCGCGAAGAGATCAAGGACCTGTTCATGAAGGCCGTGGAACTGGAATACGCGTATGCGGAAGACACCATGCCGCGCGGCGTGCTGGGTCTGAACGCGCCAATGTTCAAGGGCTATTTGCGCTTCATCGCCAACCGCCGCGCGCAGCAGATCGGCATCGAGCCGCTGTTCGCCCAGGAAGAAAACCCGTTCCCGTGGATGAGCGAGATGATCGACATGAAGAAGGAACGTAACTTCTTCGAGACGCGCGTGACGGAATACCAGACCGGCGGCGCGCTGAACTGGGAATAAGCCAGTATTGAAGTCAATGTACAAGGCGGGTGTTGCATCCCGTTTTGCCAGAAGCGCCGTCATGTGACGGCGTTTTTCTTTTGTGGCGGAACATTTTCCCGGTTCGACCACATCCCGACCAACCTACGTCGCAGTCAATGTGTCGAACGGCCAGCCGCCGCCCGACACTCCGCCCGTCTTCCCCAGCCTGATGCCCTGCCAGTCCTTCCACTTCGGTTGCACGCCGATCCTGGCACTGGGTCGACAGAGCTCGATGGTGGCTACGTCAAAAGTGCACTTCCTGCGCGACGCATCGATGCACGGCGGATTCGGCATCGGCTTGCCCAACACGCTCAAGATGGCAGCCCGCAGTTGTGGACGAGCGAGATGATCGACGTGGCGAAGGGACGCGACTTCGTCGAGACGCCTGTGATGGAACAGCAGGCCGGCGGCGCGCCGAAGCGGGAATCAGCCCGCGCTCTCAAGCCCAAAACGCCGTCACATGACGGAGCTTTTTTCTCGTGCTGGCGCAGAAAAATTGCGTCGCCGCGGCGTGCTGAAAAGCGCCATCGGCAGGGCGCAAAAATGCGCGCGCATCGGGCGTTGCGAAGTGGCCTGCGCCGAGCTTTTCGGATGTTGAGCGCGGCCGCATCGCGGGCCGAAAATATCGTTTCCGGACACGCTGGCGGCGGCATTTGCCGCGCGATTGTGCGATAGCACGCGTATCGTGCAAAAAAGGGGGCGAAAACGTGTCGTGCCGGTTGCGCATTGACAAGGTTTTCGTGTACTTTATGAGATTGCAAATGCGAGCGTTAGAATGCGGGGTTTTTTAACCAGCGCGGTAGCGAAAAAACCTCGCAAAACAGGGATACAGATTTACACGGATATGCACAAAACCACACCGTTTTCGTCTGCCGCCGTGCCCGAATTTTTTTCAGGCATGGCGGTTTTTTATTTGACGCATCGGTGTTGTGGCGAGCGCGATGCGAGGAGCGAAAAAACGCACGGCATCGAAACGAATGACCGAATTCAGACTTTGCCACCAGCTGCGAGATAAAGCAGGGTGGCACCGACGATGGCTGAAGTGCTGCAAACGTGAGGAGTTGCAGCAGTTCAGCTGGTGCCGAATTCATTAGCGCAAACGACCGTTTGTGCCGATGAATAATTCGCCTGGCCTATCCCTGTGGTGGGTCGGACGGGTTTAAATCTTGTAGCTTAAATTTCTCATCTCAGATGAAGGAGAGACAAATGGCAACAGCCGCTAAGAAATCAGAAGTAAAGAAACCAGCCGCCAAGGCTGCTCCTGCCGCGAAGAAGCCGGCAGCCGCAGCGAAGACGGTTGCCGCTAAACCAGCTGCCAAAGCCGCAGCGAAACCAGCAGCAAAACCAGCCGCCAAAGCCGCAGCCAAGCCTGCAGCAAAAGTGGCTGCCAAGCCAGTAGCGAAAGCCGCAGCGAAACCAGCGGCCAAGGCAGCAGCAAAACCGGCAGCCAAGCCGGCAGCCAAGCCAGCAGCGAAAGTGGCAGCGAAACCTGTCGCCAAGGCAGCGGCCAAGCCAGCGGCGAAAAAAGCCGTTGCCAAGCCAGCAGCAAAAGCTGCGGCGAAACCAGCCGCCAAGGCAACAGCCAAGCCAGCAGTGAAAAAAGCCGCAGCGAAACCTGCAGCCAAGGCAGCAGCCAAGCCAGCAGCGAAAAAAGTCGTCGCCAAGGCAGCAGCCAAGCCAGCCGCCAAAGCAGCAGCGAAGCCAGCCGCCAAGGCTGCCGCCAAGCCAGCAGCCAAGGCAGCAGCGAAGCCGGCAGCGAAAAAAGCCGTAGCGAAACCAGCCGCCAAGGCAGCAGCCAAGCCGGCTGCCAAAGCGGCAGCCAAGCCAGCAGCGAAAAAAGTCGTCGCCAAGGCAGCAGCGAAGCCGGCCGCCAAAGCAGCAGCCAAGCCAGCAGCCAAGGCAGCAACTAAGGCTGCAGCGAAGCCAGCGGCCAAGGTCGCAGCGAAGCCAGCAGCCAAGCCAGCAGCAAAAGCTGCAGCCAAGCCAGCGGCCAAGGCAGCAGCGAAGCCGGCAGCAAAAGCTGCAGCCAAGCCAGCAGCCAAGCCAGCAGCCAAAGCAGCAGCGAAACCTGCCGCCAAGGTTGCAGCGAAGCCAGCAGCGAAGCCAGCAGCGAAACCTGCAGCCAAGCCAGCGGCCAAGGTAGCAGCGAAGCCAGCAGCAAAAGCTGCAGCCAAGCCAGCCGCCAAGGTAGCAGCCAAGCCGGCAGCCAAAGCCGCAGCGAAACCTGCCGCCAAGCCAGCCGCAGCGCCAGTCGTGGCAGCCGCACCAGCAGCAGCGCCGGCAGCAGCTCCAGCGGCACCAGCCGCCGTGGCCGCCAAGCCAGCCGCCAAGAAGGCCGCGCCTAAAAAGGCCGCACCGAAGAAGGCAGCGCCTGTCGCCAAGCCATCGGCACCTATCGCACCTGTAGCAAAAACCGTGTTGGCACCGGCTGCAGCCTGGCCATTCCCAACCAGCACCCGCCCATCGTAATTCCAACGATACGGGTGCCTGGATGAGGCAACACGCCGCTGTGTGACTCAATCACACAGCGGTTTTTTTTTGGAGAATTAGTCGTGCTGATCGTTATCCTTACATTGATCGTTGATACCATTGCCACCTTGCTGGGCGGCGTGTTGCTGCTGCGCTTCTGGATGCAGGCGGTGCGCGTGCGGCCGCCCTCGTCGGTGGCGCAATTCACGTTTCAATTGTCCGACTGGCTGGTGCGTCCCCTGCGCCGCGTGGTGCCGGGCGTGGGCGGGTATGACTGGGCCAGCCTGATCGGCGCCTTCCTGATCGTGCTGCTGGCCAGCTCGGTGCTGTTTATTTCCGGCGCTCCCGTCGAAGTGGTGCTGCTCAAGTCGCTGCAACGCTTCCTGCAATGGATACTCTACGGTTTCATGGCCTTGCTGATCATCGAAGCCATCTTCAGCTGGGTTAATCCGCATGCGCCGCTGGCGCCGTTTGTGCGGGCCCTGAACGAGCCGCTGCTGCGTCCGATCCGCAAGGTGGTGCCGCTGGTGGGCAGCCTGGACTTGTCGCTGCTGGTGGCGCTGATCCTGCTGCAGATCGCGCAAGTGCTGGTGGGAATGATTATTGTGCTGCGATGATGGTGATGTGAGGGCGTGGGTCGGGTTAGCGTAGCGTAACCCGACATCCCCACGAACCCGACCTACATATTAATAGCGGTAACCGAACGCCGCTTCGAACTGGTCGGCGATGCTCTCCGGGGTAAACACGTGGTTTTGCGCACCCTGGGTGGAGATCTTGATGGCGCCCAGCAGGCTGGCCAGGCGGCCGCTGGTTTCCCAGTCCAGGTCGTTGGTGATGCCGAACAGCAAGCCGGCACGATAGGCGTCGCCGCAACCGGTCGGGTCCAGTACTTCCTTGGCGGTCACGACAGGAATGTCGATGCGCTTGCCATCCGTATAGATCTCCGATCCCTTTTCGCCACGCGTGACGATCAGCGCTTCCAGGCGGCTGGCGATGTCCGGCAGGGTCAAGCCCGTGCGTTCCATCAACATTTCCATCTCATAATCGTTGGCCGACACATACGTGGCCTTGTTGATGAAGTCGATCAACTGTTCACCATTGAAACGTGGCAACTGCTGGCCCGGGTCGAACATGAAGGGGATGCCCAGCTCGGCCAGGTCGGCGGCGTGCTTGAGCATGCCCTGGTCGCCGTCCGGCGAGATGATGGCGACCTTGGCCGGGCCCGCATTGGCGATCGGGTTTTCATGCGCAAACGACATGGCGCCCGGGTGGAAGGCGTTGATCTGGTTATTGTCCGCATCGGCCGTGACGAAGCACTGCGCGTTGTAGCTGTCGGCCTTGATCAGGATGTTGGCGGTGGAAATGCCCAGCTTTTGCAGGCGTTCCAGGTAGGCGGCGCTGTCTTGCCCCATGACGCCGACGATGCGCGGGTCGCCACCCAGCATTTTCAGGCTGTAGGCGATGTTGCCCGAGCAGCCGCCGAACTCCGTGCGCATGGTGGGCACGAGGAAGGAGACGTTCACCTTGTGCAACTGGTCGGCCAGCAGCGATTCGCCGAAGCGGCCGGGGAATTGCATGATGGTATCGGTGGCAAGCGAGCCGCAGATCAGCGATGTTTTGGTCATGATAGTGTCTGTTAAGGGTAGAAGATGGCGATATGGTAGCCAGACGCCGTGAGCTGGTCTAATGCGAAATACAGTTTGATGGTTTGTTCCGAGCGCGGTGCAAACCCCTTGCTCACGTCGATAGTGGCCGGCAGGTAGTCGCGCGGCGCGATCACGCGGCGCAAGAGGGGCTTGTCGTTCGCGTCGTTGAGGATCAGTTCGATGCTGGGCCAGGCTTGCACGCTGCGGCTGTGGTTGCGCAGCAGCGAGACATAGGAAAAGGTTTGTTCCTTCAGGGTCTGCAACTCGCCCTGCTCGATGGCCAGCGCCTCGATCTGCGCCGGCAAGTCGACCTGGCAGCCGCTGAGCTTGCACAGCGCGACCAGGGTCGACTTCCACTGCGGAAATTGCGCCGCCAGCGGATTGCGGAAGGTGGTCATTACCTGCAGGAATAGCAAAAGCAGCAGCACCAGCGAGCCGATGGCCATGGCCATGCGCAGGGCTTTGCTGCTCTGTTCGCGGCGCCGGCCCTGGGTGACGAAAGCCGGTTCGTCGTCTGCCGGCGGCAGGACCGGTGCTTCCTGCTCTTCGGCTGGCGCCGGTACAACGGGGGCGGCGGGCAGCGGCGTGAAGGAATGGTCGGCCAGCGTCGGTTCCCGGCGCGCAGGGCTGGCTGCGGCAGGCGCAGGCGGCACGGGCTTGTCCAGGCTGACTTTTTCCGTCGCCGGCAGCGCCGGTGCTGTGCCAGCGTCCAGATTCGGTTCGCGGCGGCTGTCGCGCAGATACGTGGCGAAGGCGGGCACGTCATCGACCTGGCGGCGCCTGAAGGGCGCCATCGGCTGGGGCAGCGGCGCTTCTGGCGGCTCTGCCGGGGTGTCTGCTGGTGTTTCTTCAGGCAGGTCGAGCGGCGCGTCGGCCGGTACCTCGGCAGGCAGGCTGACGTCGAGGTCCAGCTCGATGTGTTCGCCATCGTCCGCGTCGTCCTTGAGCTGCGCCGTTTCCGGCAAGATGCCGAACGGGTCGAACGAGGTGTCGAAGTCGAGGGAATAAATAGGTTCGTCGTCCGTGGCGGACGGCAGGCTGTTGTCGGCCGGATAACTGCTTGACGGCGGGGCGGCAGTACCGGGAGCGGATGTTAAAAACGGCGATGCCGCGGCCGGATCGACCAGCGCGGCATTGCCGTCAAACACTTCCCTGCATGTGCCACAGCGCACGATGCCCCCACGTAACTTCAACTGGTCAGCAGCGACCCGAAATATCGTGTTGCAATGGGGGCATTTGGTGGCGAGGGCCATTGCTGTGCTTATGCACCTTCCGCGCGGGGCGCAGGCGCTTGCGTTGCACCCAGGCGGCCATGCAGGGCCACCCAGCCGTCTTGCTCGGCCCATACACCCAACTGGATGAATGGCGCGTAGGCAGCGGCCACTTCTTCCGCCTGGCGTGCCAGCACGCCGGACAGGATCAGGGCGCCGCCATCGGCGACACGGCCCGAGAGCATCGGCGCCATCAGCTTCAATGGGCTCGACAGGATATTGGCGACGACGATGTCAAACTTGGCCGTGGCGTGTGCCGAGGTGGCAAACGTGTCTGGCAAGAAATATTCGATCTCGCACTGGTTGCGCTCGGCATTGTCGCGCGCCGATTCGATCGCTTGCGGGTCGATGTCGACGCCGGCCACCGTTTGCGCACCGAGTTTCTTGGCCACCATGGCCAGGATGCCGGAACCGCAACCGTAGTCGAGCACGGTCTTGCCTGGGGCCGGATGGGCTTCCAGCCATTCCATGCACAGACGCGTGGTCGGGTGGCTGCCCGTGCCGAAGGCCAGGCCGGGGTCCAGTTCCAGGATCAGACCGCTTGGATCCGGTGCCTCGTGCCAGCTGGGCACGACCCAGATATTCTTGCCGATGTGAATCGGCGCGAATTGCGACTGGGTCAAACGCACCCAGTCCTGCTCTTCCACGGGGCGCATGGTAAAGGCCGGCACTTCCGTCATGCCGACCGCTTGCGCAGCGGCGGCCACGATGGCGGCCTGGTCGGCGTCGACGTCGGTCAGCGCCACCACGCGGCTGCGTTCCCACGCCGCTTCCTTCGGTTCCATGCCGGGCTCGCCAAACAAGGGCTGCTCGGCATCCGTGCCTTCATCGGCGTCTTCCACCGATACCGACAGGGCGCCCGCTTCCATCAACGCGTCGGACATGGCCTCGGCGTTGTCACGGGCGATTTCGATGACGATTTCCGTCCAGCTCATGCGCCCGCCTTGATTTCGGATTTCTTGGCGATGCTGGGGCTGCCGCCATTCAGGTTCTTGCCCAGGTCCGGCATGTCGGCCAGCTTCTGTTCCAGATAGTGAATGTTGGTGCCGCCTTCGATGAAGCGCGCGTCGATCATCAGTTCGCGGTGCAGGGCGATATTCGTGTTGATGCCTTCGACCACCATTTCGGACAGGGCGATCTGCATGCGGCGGATCGCTTGTTCGCGCGTGGCGCCGTAAGCGATCACTTTGCCGATCATCGAGTCGTAGTGCGGCGGCACGTAGTAGCCGGCGTAGGCGTGCGAATCGACGCGGATGCCAGGGCCGCCCGGCGCATGCCACGACACGATCTTGCCTGGCGATGGCGTGAACTTGAACGGGTCTTCCGCATTGATGCGGCACTCGATGGCGTGGCCCGACAGCAAGACGTCGCGCTGGCGGAAACGCAGTTTTTCGCCGGCGGCGATGCGGATCTGTTCTTGCACGATGTCGATGCCGGTGATCATCTCGGTGACGGGATGCTCCACCTGCACGCGGGTATTCATTTCAATGAAATAGAACTCGCCGTTTTCGTACAGGAATTCAAACGTGCCGGCGCCGCGGTAGCCGATCTTGCGGCATGCTTCGGCGCAACGGTCGCCAATTTTCTCGATCAGTTTGCGCGGGATGCCCGGCGCTGGTGCTTCTTCGATCACTTTCTGGTGGCGGCGCTGCATGGAGCAGTCGCGCTCGCCCAGCCAGACGGCGTTCTTGTGTTCGTCGGCAAGGATCTGGATTTCCACGTGGCGCGGATTTTCCAGGTACTTCTCCATATACACTTCAGGGTTGCCGAAAGCGGTGCCCGCTTCCGTCTTGGTCATCGCCACGGCGTTGATCAGGGCCGCTTCCGTGTGCACCACGCGCATGCCGCGTCCGCCACCGCCGCCGGCGGCCTTGATGATGACCGGGTAGCCGATCTTGCGGGCAATTTGCACGATCGCTTTCGGATCGTCCGGCAACGCGCCTTCCGAGCCGGGTACGCATGGTACGCCAGCCTTGATCATGGTTTGCTTAGCCGACACTTTGTCGCCCATCAAGCGGATCGATTCGGAGCGGGGGCCGATGAAGACGAAGCCCGATTTCTCGACGCGTTCGGCAAAGTCGGCATTTTCCGACAGGAAGCCATAGCCTGGGTGAATCGCTTGCGCATCCGTCACTTCAGCGGCGCTGATAATGGCGGGCATGTTCAGGTAGCTCAGGGTCGACTGTGCCGGGCCGATACAAACGGATTCGTCGGCCAGCTTGACGTATTTCGCGTCCTTGTCGGCTTCGGAGTGGACTACAACCGTTTTAATGCCCATTTCGCGGCAGGCGCGCTGAATACGGAGGGCAATTTCACCACGGTTGGCAATCAGGATTTTTTCAAACATGGTAGGTTCGCGTATGTCTGTGAGAGCCGGCGAGCCGGCGAAACAACAAGTGTGAGGGGCTAAAACTGCAAACGGCCGTTGCCGGCCGTGTGGACTGGGTTTTAGCCGATCACAAACAAGGGTTGACCGAATTCGACCGGTTGGCCGTTTTCGACCAGGATCTGGGTCACGACACCGGCTTTATCGGAGTCGATTTCATTCAGGAGCTTCATCGCTTCGATGATGCACAGGGTATCACCTTCCTTGACGGTCGAGCCCACTTCAACATAGGCGGCGCTGCCAGGAGCGGAGGAGCGGTAGAAGGTACCGACCATCGGCGACTTGACCACATAGCCCGTTGGCTCGGCGGCGACCACGACGGCAGGTGCCGCAGCGGGAGCGGCGGCTGGCGCGGCTGGCTGGTATTGGGCTTGCATGCCTTGCGGCTGCATCATGACCATCTGGTTTTGCGGCATGGCCGACGATTTGACGATGCGAACCTTGCTTTCGCCTTCGGTAACTTCCAGCTCTGCGATATCCGATTCGGCGACCAGGTCGATCAAGGTCTTGAGTTTTCGTAGATCCATGTAAAACCCCTAGGAATGTAGTTTGTTTTATGAGTGATGCGGTGATGTCCAAGAGCCTATCGCCGCGCTAAATGCGTGCAGATCGCGTAGATTAACGTTTTTTAAGCGCAAAGTCGATGGCAAACCGATATCCATCGATACCTAGCCCGCAGATCGTCCCCTGCGCGATCGCGCTGAGAAATGAGTGATGTCGAAACGTTTCGCGTTGATAAATATTCGAGATATGGACTTCCACGAACGGGATGGCGACCCCGGCCAGCGCATCGCGCAAGGCAACGCTGGTATGGGTCAGGCCGCCCGGATTGATGACGATGGCATCGATCCCTTCCGCTCGCGCGGCATGGATGCGGTCGATCAGCGCGCCTTCGTGGTTGCTTTGAAAGCAGACCAGGTCGGCACCGGCCGCCATGGCTTGCGCCATTGCTGCCTGTTCGATATCGGCCAAGGTGCTGGCGCCGTAGACCTCAGGCTCGCGCGTTCCCAGCAAATTCAGGTTGGGACCGTTGAGCAGAAGGAGGTTTTTTGCCATGTATGGAAGACCGTTTTAGCGAAAGTTCCGCATTTTGCCGCCAAAGATACGCATTGGCAAGAGAAAAAAGCACGCTCCGAATTTACAATTTATCCAGATCGGCGCGCAACTGATCAAATTTCAAGCGGCCCAGATAGGTCTTTTTGACTTCGCCATCGGCGCCGATCAGCACCGTAAAGGGTAAACCGCCCGTGGCATTGCCAAAATGGCGCGACAGGTCGGTGCCGCTCATCCCGGAGACATACACGGGATAGGCAATCTTGAATTTGCTGGCAAAAGTGGCAATATTGCTGGCCGAATCGATGCCGATGCCGATCACCTGCAGGTTTTTCGCCGCATAGTGGCCTTGTACTTCGGATAACTCTGGCATTTCTTCCACGCAAGGGGGGCACCACGGCGCCCAGAAATTCACCAGCAGGTTTTTTCCTTTCCATTGCGACAAGGCTTGTGTGACGCCCGCCGCGTCCGGCAGGGACAGCGCATACAGCTCGTTGACGGGGCCCGTCGCGCCTGGCGCGATCGTGCTCGTCAGCGGTCCCGCTGCTTTCGCTTTTTCCTTGCTCAAACCGACGTAGGCGCCCATGCCGCCAAACATCAGCGCGACGATGGCGCAGGCGATCCAATTCTTTTTTGTCATAACTTTATCTATATCAATGTTAGTCGGCAGCCGGCACGCCATCGGCAAGGCTGGCGGCCAGCAGGCTGCGCAGCCCGGCGATATCGGTGCGCAGCACCTTGCCGTCGGCCTTGGCTTTCAGCGCGCCGCGCATATCGTCGAGCTCATACATGGCGGCGTGCACGCCTTCATTTTTCCACAAGAAACTGGCTGTCTCGACCGCATCATAACGCGCTCCCTTGAAATGCGGGCTTTCCGACATGTCGAGCACGACATTTTTATTCAGCAGGAAGATGTGGATTTCCTTGGCGCTCTCGGCAAACAGCTGCAAATAGATCTCGTCATGGGGGCCGGCCGTGCCGTTGAGCACGGGGCCGCTGAGCAGGGGATGAAATTGTTGCAACGCTTCCATGACCTGCAGCGCAATCGTGCGCAGCTGGAACAGGCGCGCGGGCTGGCTGTCAGCCAGGAACAGGGCATTGTATTGCCGCACCTGCTCCTCGATCATGTCGTTGTCCGGCAGTATATTGGGCCGATTCGTGGGCCGGTTCGGCGCGTCGCCCAGGACTTGCCGCGCCGCCTTGCGCTTGGCGCTGCCATAGTCGGCGCCATCCTGCGCCACGAGGCGCGCGGCAGCGGCGGCGATTTCCAGGCGCAACTGCGCGCTATCGTCAAATGCATCGTTCGTCATGAGCGAGATGATACTCCGAAGCGGAAAAAGTCATGGCGTCAGGTAAAATCCTGCACTTGCTGTTTTTTATCTCACCGTCTTACTTACTTAAGCGTGCGCCTTTCGCACTGATCACATGCATATTCATATTCTCGGTATTTGCGGTACCTTCATGGGCGGCCTGGCTGTCCTGGCCAAGGAAGCTGGCCATAAAGTCACCGGTTGCGATGCCAACGTCTATCCGCCGATGAGCACCCAGCTGGAATCGCAGGGAATCGAACTGATCCAGGGGTTCGATCCGGAACAGACCAAGCTGAACCCGGATTTGTATGTGATTGGAAATGTCGTCTCGCGCGGCAACCCGCTGGTGGAAGAAATCCTCAACCGCAGCCTGCCCTATGTATCGGGCCCGCAGTGGATCGGCGAACACATCCTGCGCGATCGGTGGGTACTGGCCGTGGCCGGCACGCATGGCAAGACGACCACCTCGGCCATGCTGGCCTGGATACTCGAAGACGCGGGCTACGCGCCGGGCTTCCTGATCGGCGGCGTGCCGATGAACTTTGGCATTTCCGCGCGCCTGTCCGGCAAGATCGACGGCAAGAGCGCCGAGTCGGATTTCTTCGTCATCGAAGCGGACGAATACGATACGGCCTTCTTCGACAAGCGCAGCAAGTTCGTGCATTACCACGCGAAGACGGCCGTCATGAATAACCTGGAATACGATCACGCCGACATCTTCCCCGATCTGCACGCGATCGAGACGCAATTCCACCACCTGGTGCGCACCGTGCCCGGCATCGGCCGCCTCGTGTTCAACGGCGACGAAGCGTCGCTGCAGCGCGTGCTGGCGCGCGGTTGCTGGAGCGAACAGGAAAGTTTTGGTCAAGATGCCAACTGGCAACTGCAAGAGCAGGCCGACGGCAGCTTCGACGTGTTCTTCAATGGCCAGCAGGAAGGCCACGTGGCCTGGGCGCTCACGGGCAAGCACAACCGCAGCAATGCGCTGGCGGCCATCGCCGCCGCGCGCCACGTGGGTGTGCCCATTGCCCAGGCGTGCGCCGCGCTGGCCACGTTCGAGAGCGTCAAGCGCCGCATGGAAGTGCGCGGCGTCGTCAACGACATCACCGTGTACGACGATTTCGCGCACCATCCGACGGCCATTGCCACCACCGTGGGCGGCCTGCGCCAAAAAATTGGCAGCAGCGGCCGCATCCTGGCCGTGCTGGAGCCGCGTTCGAACACCATGAAGCTGGGCGCCATGAAAGATGCGCTGCCGGGCAGCCTCAAGGATGCCGACCTGGTCTTCGGTTACGGCAGCCATGCCGCGCTGGGCTGGAGCCTGGGCGACGCGCTGGCGCCGCTGGGCAAGATTGCCAGCGCCTATGAAGACATCGATACCCTCGTGGCGGCCGTGGCCGCCAGCGCCCGTCCCGGCGACCAGATCGTGGTCATGAGCAACGGCGGCTTTGGCGGCGTGCACCAGAAATTGCTGGAGGCGCTAGCTCGATGATTCTGTACCTGCATGGATTCCGCTCGTCACCCCTGTCGATGAAGTCGCGCCTGCTGGCCGCGCAGATGCAGGCGCTGGGCCGCGAGGCAGAGTGGCTGTGCCCGCAATTGCCGGCCTCGCCCAAGCTGGCCATCGAACTGGCCTTGTCATTAGTTAGCAACGTGGCGCCAGCCGACCTGACCATCATCGGCTCCTCGCTGGGCGGCTATTACGCCACCTGGCTGGCCGAGCGGCTCGGTTGCCGCGCCGTCTTGCTCAATCCCGCCATCGTGCCCCTGATCGACCTGGAACAGCATGTCGGCGTGACGACGGAATTTCATTCTGACAAGCCATTCGAGTTCAAGCGCGAATACATCGCCGAGCTTGGAACCTTTGCTGTAGAGCAAATTACTGAACCGCAACGTTACTTCCTGATTGCCGCCACGGGCGATGAAGTGCTCGACTACCGCGACATGGTGGCGCATTATCAGGGGGCGCGGCAGTGCGTCATCGACGGCAGCGACCATGGCATCAGCGAATTTGCCGCATATCTGGCCCCTGTGCTGGCCTTTTGCGACATCCCGACGGACGCGGCCCAGTGAGGCCGGGTTCGCTGCGGCAGGCGCAATGGCATGCGCACGTCAATGCCGTCAATGCACCGCCGGCCTTGCGCCACTGGCTCACGGGCGGCGGTTCGCTGACGGCCAAGCTGAAAGCGCATAGCCAGGCATTCCGCGTGCAATGTTTGCATCAGGAAACGGCACGCTGCTTGAGCGACGAGGCCGCCATCATTGGTTTGCACCGCGCGGGCCGGGTATGGGAACGCGAAGTGCTGTTGCGTTGTGATAACAGACCGGCCGTGTTTGGCCATACCGTCGTGCCCATGCAGGCGACGGCCACGGACTGGCCCCTGTTTTCCGCGCTGGGCGAGCGTTCGCTGGGCACGACCCTGTTTGGCGACCGCATGGTACGCCGCGGTGCACTGGAATTTGCCCGCTTGCGCGCCGGCCATCCGCTGGTGCAGCGGGCGCAGGCGGCGCTGGCATTGGAAGGGCGGCGCTTTGACGCCCAGTCGCTGTTTTTTGCCCGCCGCTGCCTGTATCAGCGTCACCAGGGATTGCTGCTGGTAACCGAAGTATTTTTGCCGGCGGTGCTGGAGTTGACGTCCGTCGCTCGCACCGCTGCAACCGACACACTAATAAACAAAGCATAACAATGAATCTATTTTTTGAAGAATCCGGCGATTTCAAGGTCGGCACGGTCCTGTCGCAAGCGGGTGAAGCGTATCAGGTCGAAATGGCCAGCGGCAAGCGCACCAAGGTCAAGGTCAAGGACGTGCTGCTGCAGTATGAAAAGCCGGCCCCGGCCGAGTTGCTGGAACAGGCCAAAGCTGTGGCCGCCGAGATCGACCTCGATTTCCTGTGGGAAGTGGCGGGCGAAGACGAGTTCGGCTTTGCCGAGCTGGGCGCCGAGTATTTCGGCCACGCCCCCTTGCCGCCGGAAGCGGCCGGCCTGATCCTGGCCCTGCATTCGGCGCCCGTGTATTTCTACAAGAAGGGCCGTGGCCGCTACAAGGCGGCGCCGGAAGCGTCGCTGAAGGCGGCCCTGGCCGGCATCGAAAAGAAAAAGCAGCAGGCGCTGGTGCAGGCAGGCTATGTGGAAGAGCTGAAACAGAACCGTTTGCCCGCCTCGATGCAGCCCATGGTGCTGCAACTGCTGTTCAAGCCGGACAAGAACACGATTGAATACAAGGCGCTGGAAGCGGCGTGCACGGAATTGCACACGACGCCGCCGCGCCTGATGCTGGCCGTCGGTGGTATCGCTTCGCCAAAAGATTTGCACCTGTCGAAATTCCTCTTCGAGAACTTCCCGAAAGGCGCCGGTTTCCCCACCGTGCCCGTGCCCGCCGTGACGGCCAAGCTGCCGCTGGCCGACGTGGCCGCCTTCTCGATCGACGACGTGACCACGACCGAGATCGACGATGCCTTCTCCGTGCAACCCTTGCCCGATGGTACCGTGAAAGTGGGTATACACATCGCCGCGCCGGGCCTGGGCATCCGTCCGGAAGACGTGATCGACAAGATGGCGCGCCAGCGCATGTCGACCGTCTACATGCCGGGCGACAAGATCACCATGCTGCCGGACGAAATCGTCAATGCGTTTACCCTGGCGGAAGGCACGACGTGCCCGGCCCTGTCGCTGTACGCGACCCTGGACCCGAAAGCCGACTGGGCCGTGATCAGCACGCAGACGCGCGCCGAACTGGTGCCGATCGCCAGCAACTTGCGCCATAACCAGCTCGACGACCTGGTCAACGAAGAAACCCTGGCCAGCGGCGAGGGAGACTATCCGCACAAGGCCGATTTCGCTGTGCTGTGGCAATGGGCGCAGCAGCTGGAACAGGGCCGCATGAAGAAGCGCGAAGCGTTTGGCCTGAAGCCGGAACAGAATAACCGCGTCGATTTCAACTTCTATGTGGAAAACGACATCGTCACCGTGGCGCGCCGCAAGCGTGGCGCGCCGCTGGACAAGATCGTCGCCGAATTGATGATCTTTGCCAACAGTACCTGGGGCAAGATGCTGCACGACCATGGCGTGCCCGGCATCTACCGCAGCCAGGGCGGCGGCAGCGGCAATAGCTGGGCGGCAAAGATGCAGGTGCGCATGGTTACCCATGCGGCGCCGCATCAGGGCCTGGGCGTGGATCAATACGCGTGGAGCACCTCGCCCTTGCGCCGCTATACGGACCTGGTGAACCAGTGGCAAATCATCGCCTGCGCCGAGCATGGCGTGACGGCGCCGCTGGTGGCCCCGTTCAAGCCGCGCGATGCGAATCTGTTCGCCATCGTCTCGGCCTTCGACGCGGCCTATGCCGCGTATGGCGATTTCCAGTCGAATATGGAACGCTACTGGTGCTTGCGCTGGCTGCACCAGGAAAACGCGCGCCAGGTCGATGCCGTCGTGCTGAAAGACGAGATTTTGCGCCTGGTCGACATTCCGCTGGTCATCAAGCTGCCGGGCATGCCATCGGTGGCGCGCGGTGCCCAGGTGAAACTGGATTTGCTGCGCTGGGATGAAGTCGACCTGAGCATCGAAGCGCGCTTGCTGGAAATTGCCGCCGTGCCCGATGCGGCGGCCGATGCCGAGCTCGACTACGAAGAAGAATCGGGCGACGACGGGGCCGACGAGGGCGACGCGGCGCCGGAAGCCTCGCCGGAAGCGGCGAACCAGGTCAGCGACGCCGACGCGGAAGTGGCGGAACTGGCCAGCGAAGACGTGGTCAGCGAGCCCGAGGTCAAGTAAGGCCGCGGGGCGGCGCGAAAAACGGGACTAAAACTGTTTCCCGCGCCGCCCTTTGACGTAGAATTCAGCACATCTTGTGCTGTATGGAATTGGGTTGCGCGTGAAGTCTTTCCGAGAGAATCGTTTCCTGATGATCGCCGTGGCGGTATCGTTGCTGGCGCACGGCGCCTTGCTGGCGATGCATTTTGTCGCCCCGGCCCCGCAGCGGGCCGTCGCCACCGATCCCGGCCTGGAAGTGATACTGGTCAATGCCAAGCATGCGGACAAGCCGCTGAAGGCGGACGCGCTGGCGCAAGCCAACCTCGATGGCGGTGGACAAGCGGACAAGGGGCGCGCCAAGTCGCCCTTGCCCGACATGCGCAAGCTGGAAGAGGGCGACAGCGTCAAGGCCAGCGCCCGGCGCATCGCCGAACTCGAGCAGAAGCAGCAGGAATTGCTGACGCAGGCGGCCAAGGCGACGTCCTACAGCGCCGCGCCCGTCACGGAAAAGGACAAGCCCAATCCCCTGGCCAGCGGCTCGGACTTGATGGAAAGCAGCAAGGCCATCGCGCGCATGGCGGCCGAGATCAGCCAGACCGTGGAAGACCAGAATAAACGTCCGCGCAAGACGTTTATTACGCCCAGCACGCAGGAGGTCGGCTATGCCATGTATTACAAGACCTTGCAAAAGCGCATCGAGGAAATCGGCACCCTGAATTTCCCGCAAAAGAATGGCCGCAAGATGTATGGCGAACTGGTCGTCTACATCCCCATCTTCCAGGACGGCACGATTTACCAGAAAGAGGGCGGCGCCCGCGTGGAGAAAAGTTCGGGCAATCCCGCGCTGGACGCGGCGGCCCTGGCCATCGTGCGCCGTTCGGCACCGTTCGGCCGTTTCCCACCGAATATGTTGTCGAGTGATAAAGATGACCTGTGGGTCGTCATCACCCGTTTCAAATTTACCCGCGAAGAAAAAATGGAAGCTAACCTGACTGGCGGCAGCAATTGAACAAGCAAGAGATGAATCCCGATCAATATTGTGTCTTCGGCAATCCCATCGCCCACAGCAAGTCCCCCCTGATCCACGCCGCGTTTGCCCTGCAGACGGGCGAGCCCATCGTCTATGATCGCCGGCTGGCGCCGCTCGACGGTTTTGCGCTGGCGGCCCGCACGTTTGCGGCCGAGGGCGGCAAGGGCGCGAACGTGACGGTGCCCTTCAAGCTCGACGCGTGCGCGCTGGCCACCGCGCTGACGCCGCGGGCCAGGGCCGCCGGCGCCGTCAATACCCTGCGTTTTGATGGCGACATCATTCTTGGCGACAATACCGATGGCGCGGGCCTGGTGGCCGACATCGTGCGCAACGCGGGCGTGTCCATCGCCGGCAAGCGCATCCTGCTGCTGGGCGCGGGCGGCGCGGCGCGCGGCGTCGTGCTGCCCTTGCTGGAACAGGGACCTCAGGAAATGTTTATTGCCAACCGCACCGTGACCACGGCCGAGGCGCTGGTGGCGCAGTTTGCCGACGCGCTGGCGCACCCCGGCCAGCTGCGTGCCGGCGGCTTCACGCAGCCCGACGGCGTCTTCGATATCGTCATCAATGCCACCTCGGCCAGCCTGGCGGGCGACTTGCCGCCCGTGCCGCCCGGTATCTTCGGCAGCCACACCCTGGCGCTCGACATGATGTATGGCGCCCAGCCCACCGTCTTCATGGATTTTGCCGCCCAGCATGGCGCGCAGGTGCGCGATGGCCTGGGCATGCTGGTGGAGCAGGCGGCCGAAGCATTTTACGTGTGGCGCGGCGTGCGGCCGCGGACGCAGGACTTGCTGGCGCAATTGCGGGGCAGCCTGTGAGCGCCGGCAAGAAGGGCGCGCGCAAGAGCGGCCGTGGCTACGGCTGGATCAAGTGGCTGTTCATCGTGCCCGTGCTGGCCTTCATCGTCGTGCAACTGTATTTCTTCCTGCAAATCTGGTGGTGGGTCGACCATAATCCGTCCAGCACGGCGTTCATGCGCGAACAGTTGTCGGTCTTGCAGGACAAGAATCCGAATGCCACGATCCAGCAGACGTGGGTGCCGTACAACCGCATCTCGAACAACCTGAAACGGGCCATCATCGCCTCGGAAGACGCGAATTTTTCCGAGCACGAAGGCGTGGACTGGGAAGCCTTGCAAAAGGCATATGAAAAGAATAGTAAAAAACAAAAGGTCGTGGCGGGCGGCTCCACCATCACGCAGCAGTTGGCGAAGAATCTGTTCCTGTCCGGTTCGCGCAGCTATGTGCGCAAGGGCCAGGAACTGATCATCACGTATATGCTGGAAAGCCTGATGGAGAAGCAGCGCATCTTCGAGATTTATCTGAACGTGGTGGAGTTTGGCACGGGCATCTTCGGTGCCGAAGCGGCTGCGCGCCACTATTACCATGTCAGCGCGGCAGGCCTGAGCGCGGGACAGGCGGCGAAACTGGCCGTGATGCTGCCCAATCCCCGCTATTACGACCGCCACCGCGATACGGGCTACCTGAACCGCCGCACCAGTGTCATCCTGCGCCGCATGGGGGCGGCGGAATTGCCGTAACGGCGACCAGTTTTCTTTGTATAAAATCAAGGCTGTCGAATTGGCACTATTGCGGCGCAGCATCTTAATCGGCGCCATTGGTGCATCGCCGCACTTTTTCCGTGAAAAAGCCGTGCCGGGGGTGGTCGTGAAAAGGCCTTTGCGGGTACACTTGCGCTGTTTTCATTTTTGGCGCCAGCGCCAGCACATTACGATAACCCAACATCCGGCTGAGAGCGCGCATGATCAATGTCTTTGTATTACAGAATGGCCGGCTCAACCAGGTGCCGATCGACAGCCGCGCAGACCTTGAAAATGCCGAACCGGTGTGGGTCGACCTGACCGACCCCACCGATGATGAACGGGCCTGGGTCAAAGCCATCTACAACGTCACCCTGCCGGGTGAAGACGAAGTCAAGGATATTGAAGCGTCGGCCCGCTATTACGAAGCGGAAAACGGCGACTTGCACCTGCGCACGGATTTCCTGCGCGAAGAAGACGACGGTCCGTCGCGCGTCATCACCGTGGCCTTCATTCTTGCCCGCAAGATTTTGTTTTCCATGCATACGGACGACTTGCCCGTGTTCCGCCTGGTGCGCATGCGCGCCCGTTCGCGGCCCGGCTCGATTGCCGACTACATGGACGTGCTGCTCGACCTGTACGCCACCGATGCCGAATATTCGGCCGACGTGCTCGAAGGCATCTACCAGAACCTGGAAGAAGTCAGCACGCGCGTGCTGCAAAAGGAATTTACCGATGCGCACGCGGCCGAAGCGCTGAATGCCATTGCCCACGAGGAAGATTTGAATGGCCGTATTCGCCGCAACATGATGGATACGCGCCGCGCCGTGAGCTTCCTGATGCGCGGCCGCTTGCTCAATTCCGAGCAGTTCGAGGAAGCGCGGCAGATTTTGCGCGACATCGAATCGCTCGATGGCCACACCTCGTTCCTGTTCGACAAGATCAACTTCCTGATGGACGCCACCGTCGGCTTCATCAACATCAACCAGAACAAGATCATCAAGATCTTCTCGGTGGCCAGCGTGGCCTTCCTGCCGCCCACCCTGATCGCCAGCGTGTACGGCATGAACTTCAAGCTGATGCCGGAGCTGGAATGGTCGTTCGGCTATCCATGGGCCTGGGGCTTGATGATCACCAGCGCCATCGCGCCCTTCCTGTACTTCCGCCACCGCGGCTGGCTGAAATAAGCCCTCTTGCCGGGACGCTCCCGCGTCCCGGTTTCAAGGCGAGCGCAGCAAATTCAAAAATCAGCGATAATCACTGGTATTGCGTGGTATTGAATTGGTATCTACGTTGTCTGTGTTGAGCCAGTCTTTTCCCCGCAATCTGCCTTTTGCAGAAAAGTATCGTCATTGAGCCGTTTTCTGCGTGGCAGCGTCCGCCTGTTCCACCTATGATCGTTGCGATGCCAGCCTTGGCCGGCTGGCCGCCGCATTTCCCGTCACCGTTGTTCTTCTGGAGAGTCCATGCCTGATACCGCCATCACCCCACCGCGCTTCACCCATCTGATCAGCGACTGCGATGGCGTGCTGATCGACAGCGAAGCCGTGGCCCTGCAAGCGCTGCTGGAGTTGCTGGGGCCGCGCCTGCCGAGCTTGCCCGAGGGCATCACCGTGCAAGGCTTGATCGAGCCGCGCCTGGGCCAGCGCCTGGTGCCGCTGATGCAGGATATCTACAAGGAACTGGGTTTGCCGCAATTGCCGGCCGACGAGATCATGGCCATCGGCAACGCCGTCGATGCCGCTTGCGACGCGCAATTGCGCGCCGTGCCCGGCGTGGCGCAGGCGCTGGCCGCCATTGCGCTGCCCAAGGCCGTAGCCTCGAACAGCGTCAGCGCACGCGTGCTGTCGGCGCTCGAACGGACCGGCATGGCACCGCTGTTCGACAAGCGCGTGTTTACGCCGGACCTGGTGGGCCATGCCAAGCCGCATCCGGGCGTCTACCTGGCGGCGGCTGCCGCTTTCGGCGTGCCGCCAAGCCAGTGCCTGGTGCTGGAAGACAGCGTCACGGGCGTGACGGCCGCGGTGGCGGCGGGCATGACGGTATTGGGATTCATCGGCGGCGGGCATATCGCCGCCGGCCAGGAAGCACGCCTGAAGGCGGCCGGCGCGCATGTCGTGTTCAACGACATGGCCAGGCTGCCGGCGCTGGTGGCCGCGGTGATGGACACCGCGACCGTATAACAGGCTTACGCGAGTTTTGCGAACACCTTGCGTGCGGCCGCGATGGTGGCGTCGATGACGGCGTCGTCGTGCTGCGCCGAGACGAAGCCTGCCTCGAACGCGGCGGGCGCGAAGTACACGCCTTCGTCCAGCATGGCGTGGAAGAAGGCGTTGAACTTGCTGCGGTCGCCCGCCATCATTTCCGCATAGCTGGTCGGCGGCGTTTCGCTGAAGTAGATGCCGAACATGCCGCCGATGTAGTCGGCGCAGAACACCACGCCCGCTTCCTTGGCGGCGGCGGTCAAGCCTTCGGCCAGGCGCTTGGCCGTGGCGCCCAGCTGCTCGTAGAAGCCGGGCTGCTGGATCAGTTTCAAGGTGGCCATGCCGGCCGCCACGGCGACCGGGTTGCCGGACAAGGTACCGGCCTGGTAGACGGCGCCCAGCGGCGCCATGTTGTGCATCAGCGCCGCGCTGCCGCCGAAGGCCGCCACCGGCATGCCGCCGCCGATCACCTTGCCCAGCGCGGTGAGGTCGGGCTGGATGCCGTACAGCGCCTGCGCGCCGCCCAGGGCCACGCGCAAGCCACACATGACTTCATCGAAAATGAGCAGGGCGCCGTGCTGCGTGCACAGATCGCGCATCGCCTGCAGGAATTCTGGCGTGGCTTTCACCAGGTTCATGTTGCCGGCCACCGGTTCGACGATGACGCAGGCGATCTCCGCGCCGAAGCTGTCGAAGGCGTCCTTCAGCTGTTCCACGTTGTTATAGTCGAGCACCAGGGTGTGCTTGACAAAATCTTCCGGCACGCCGGCCGATGTCGGATTGCCGAAGGTGAGCAGGCCGCTGCCCGCCTTGACCAGCAGCGAATCGGCGTGGCCGTGGTAGCAGCCTTCGAACTTGACGATCTTGTCGCGTCCCGTGGCGCCGCGCGCCAGGCGCAGGGCGCTCATGGTCGCTTCCGTGCCCGACGACACCAGGCGCACTTGCTCGATCGACGGCACCAGGCGCGTGATTTCTTCGGCCATCAGCACTTCGCCTTCGGTCGGCGCGCCGAACGACAGGCCCAGTGCGGCCGCATCCTGCACCGCTTTTACCACTTCCGGATGGGCGTGGCCGACGATGGCCGGGCCCCACGAGCCGATGTAGTCGATATAGCGTTTGCCGTCCGCGTCCCAGAAGTACGGGCCTTCGGCGCGCGTGATGAAGCGCGGCGTGCCGCCCACGGAGCGGAATGCGCGTACGGGCGAATTGACGCCGCCGGGCGTGGTTTTTTGTGCGCGGGCAAACAGGATGTCGTTCTGTGAAGTCGTCGTCATGATAATCGTGCCTTGAGAGTGGATCGTTGTCTGTGTCGTCTGTGTTTGTGTGGACGGAATTATTGGGCGCCGCGCTGGCGCTGCTGCCGGAACAGGCGGTTCGGCACCAGCTTGCCCATGCCGTGGCGCTGCGCGTGGGCCAGCGCGCCGGCCGTGAATTCCTGCGCCGCCACGACCACCTGCGGCACGTCGTCTTCGTTTTCCGCCAGGGCCAGCAGGGCGGTGGCCGCCGCCGACAGGGTGCTGCCGGCGCCGTTGAAGATGCCTGGCAAGTGCTGCCATTCGTCGTGGCGCACCACGCCGTCCTCGCCGAACAGGGTATTGGCGCGCAACTTGCCTTCGCCCGTGCCGGACTTGCTGGCGTCGGCCGGCATGCCGGTGACGAGCACGTATTCGCAGCCCAGCGCCACCAGGTAATCGACGTCGTTTTGCAGGGTGTCGTCCGGATCGGCGTCGCGCCAGGTCTCGGCCAGGCGCTCCAGTTCCACCGGCGAGAGCACCAGCAGGGTCGTTTGCGGGATCAGCAGCTGGCGCACGGCCGTGAGGATGTCTTCGTCGTCCATGCCCTGTTCCGGCAGCGCCGAGATGAAGGGATCGAGGATCAGCGGCACGTTCGGATAGTCGGAGACGATTTCGGCGATGGCCGTGACGTTTTCCACGCTGCCCAGCGCGCCGATCTTGATGGCGGCGACGGACATGTCTTCCAGCAGCACGCGCGCCTGGTCGGAAACCCAGTCCGGGTCGACCGCCTGCACGTCTTCCACGCGTGCCGTATCGCTGATCAGCAGGCCCGTGGTGACCGACAGGCCATGGCAGCCGAAGGCTGAAAACGTGGCCAGATCGGCTTGAATGCCGATCGCGCCGACCGGATCGGACACGCCGAAGCTTAATATGAGGGGAGAAGTTTGGTTTTGCACGGCGGGTAGATTAAGATACCTAATTCAGCATTTTACTTGATTGAAGGGTGGCAGAACGTGAGTAGCAACGAAACAACGCAGCAATTCCAAACGTGGATGTGTCTTATTTGCGGCTGGGTTTATGATGAAGCGGCCGGCTTGCCCGACGAAGACATCGCTCCCGGCACGCGTTGGGCCGATGTTCCGATGAACTGGACCTGTCCTGAATGCGGTGCGCGCAAGGATGATTTCGAGATGGTGGCGCTGTAATCAATCAGGTCCACGGGATGCCGCTGCCGCACGCTGGTATCGCGGCCGCCTGTGCTATGGTATGAAAGATTGTCGAATAATCACATGACGCGTCCCTTCCCGCCCGAGGTGCCGCCCGATGCCGTGTGCGCCAGCGCCACGATACTCGTCATCGACGACAGCGCGACGATACGCAGCGCGGCCGCGAAGATCCTCGGCGAGGCCGGTTATCGCGTGGTGGTGGCGGAAAACGGCTTCGAGGCCCTGGCCAAGATCGCCGACTGCCAGCCGGCGCTGATCGTGTGCGACATTCTGATGCCGCGCCTGGACGGCTACCGCACCTGTGCGCTGATCAAGGCCAGCGCCGCGTATCACGCCACGCCGGTGCTGATGCTGTCGTCGAAGGAAGGCTTGTTCGACCGCGCGCGCGGCGCCATGGCGGGCGCCAGCGCCTGCCTGGCCAAGCCGCTGGCGCGCGAGGCGCTGCTGGAGGCCGTGCGGCTGCACCTGGCCGGGCATTTTGAGTAAGTGGTTTTATTGATTGACAACGCAGCAAGGAAGCAGATGGCCATACACACAATTCTGATCGTCGATGACTCGCCGACAGAACGCTACTACCTGAGCGAGATGCTGGTGCGTGCCGGTTATGCCGTCCTCACGGCGCAGGACGGCGCCGACGCGCTGGCGCAACTCAAAGAGGCCAGGCCCGACCTGATCCTGATGGACGTGGTGATGCCCGGTGCGAATGGCTTCCAGATCACGCGCGCCATCGCGCGCGATCCCGAACTGCAGGACGTGCCGGTGATTATCTGCTCCAGCAAGAGCCAGGAAACGGACCGCATCTGGGGCTTGCGCCAGGGCGCGCGCGATTACCTGGTCAAGCCGGTGGTCGAAGCCGAGCTGCTGGCCAAGATCGCCGCGCTTTCCTGAGCATGCACACGATGCCAGGTCACGGCGTATCCACAACGGCCTTTCCGCCTGCCGCTGCCGCCGTGCCATCCTTCGAGGCGGGCGCGCGGCAGGGGCGCTTGCGCCAGTATCAGCTGCAATTGATCGAGCGGATACAGGCTGCGCGCAGCGGCGCGCTGGCGGCGCGCAAGGAACTGGGCGTGATGCTCGGTGGCCGCCCCTGCCTGCTCGACCTGACGCAGCTCGGTGAAATCGTCATTGCTGCCGGTGTGCAGATCCAGGGCGTGCCGCTGGCGCAGGACTGGTACCTGGGCCTGGCGGCCATGCGCGGACGCCTGACGGGCGTCGTCGACCTGGCCCGCTACATGGGCGAGCCGGCTTGCGCGCCCGGCAATCACTGCCGCATCATCACTTTTTCTCCACGCCTGGGCCTCAATTGCGCGCTGCTGGTCGAGCGCGTACTGGGCTTGCGCCAGCTGCGCGCGATGCAGCCCGTCTCCTTGCCGGATGCCCCGCCGTCGTGGGCGGCGCAGGCGCTGCGCGACAGCGAAGGGCAGCAATGGCTGCGCCTGGACCTGGCGCAGCTGGCGCAAGCGGAACGCTTCCTCGATGCCGGCTTTGGCGGCCTTGCCGCCCACAAGGACATCTGCTGATGGGCGCCCATTCCCCCATCCTGGCGGCCGGCATGCCCGAAGCGGAGCACGCGCCCGGCGAGCCGGCATCGGCGGCCGACCTGCCGCTGCGCCTGCGCGACGCGCTGGGACGGCGCAAGTCGCTGGCCAATGCGCCGGTGCGCGACTTGAAGCTGCCGCTGATCGGCCACTTTCCGCTGCAAAAGCAGCTGAGCATCCTGTCGACGGTGATGGCCCTGAGCCTGGCCGCCAGCCTGCTGTTCGTCGGCCTCAATACGCGCAGCGGCAATATCGCCTCGGCGCAGACGCAGCTGGCCAGCGATGCGCTGATGCACTCGCAGCGCATCGGCAAGGCCGCGCCGAATGCCGTGCAAGGCAATCCGGAAGCGTTCCGCCAGCTCGAGGAAAGCCGCAATGAACTGAACCAGGATTTCCGCCTGATGCTGCGCGGCGGGACGTATCACGGGCGCGATATCGGCGAGTCGCGTTCCGCCCTGCTGGCGGCCGTGGCTGACGCGCGCAAGAAGTGGGCCAGCAGCGACCGCGCGGCCAGCACCATCCTGCGCCTGAAAACGGAACTGGGCGAATTCGACAAGACCTTGCAGCAATTGAACGCGCTGTCGCCGGCGCTGCTGGCGCAGACCGAGGAAGTCGCGGCCCTTAAGGTGCAGCGCGGCGGCAATGCGCGCGACCTGGCCGTCATCGGCCGCCTGATGATGCTGAGCCAGCGCATGAGCCGCAGCGCCAGCGAGTTCCTGTCGTCGGGCAGCATCAGCTCGGAAACGGCGTTTTCGCTGGGACGCGACACGACGTATTTCCGTACCGCCGTCGAAGGCCTGTTGAACGGCAGCGTGTCGCTGCAATTGGCGCCCACGCGCGATGCCGAATTGCGCGACCGGCTGGTGGCGCTGAAAGCCAGTTTCGATAATTACCAGAAGCTGGTGTCGTCGATACTCGACCGGCTCGACAAATTCAGCTCGGCGAAAAGCGCCGAACAGCTGATCTTCAACGAGAACGAAGACCTGCGCCAGCGTTTGACCCTGCTGCAGCAGATGTACCACGTGAACCAGGAAACCCTGGGCGTCGCCTTCTGGATGATGGTCGGCGGCGTGTTGCTGACCCTGATCGCGGCGGCCGGCATCGGCCGCGTGCTGCTGCAGGACTCAGTCAACCGCACGCGCGACGCCGAGCGGCGGCGCCAGGAAGCGGAAATCCTGCGGCTCCAGTCGCAGGGAAAAGAGGAAGAGGCGAAAGCCAGGAATGACCAGAACCAGGCGGCCATCCTGCGCCTGATGAACGAATTGCAGAAGGTCGCCGATGGCGACCTGACGGTGCAGGCCACCGTGTCGGAAGACATCACGGGCGCCATCGCCGATTCCGTCAACTACACGGTCGAGGAATTGCGCGGGCTGGTGGGACGGGTGACGGCGACGGCCGAACAGGTCAACCGCGCCTCGACGCAGGCGCAAAGCATCTCCAGCAAGCTGCTGATCGCATCGCAGCAGCAGTCGCGCGAAATCCAGGGCGTCAGCGCCACCGTGGTCAAGATGGCCAATGCGATCACCGACGTGTCGAAGTCGGCCAGCGTCTCGGCCGACGTGGCGCGCCAGTCGGTGGCGGCGGCGCAGCAGGGGTCGACGGCGGTGGAAAACGCCATCAAGGGCATGCATGAAATCCGCGAGCAGATCCAGGATACGTCCAAGCGCATCAAGCGCCTGGGCGAATCGTCGCAGGAAATCGGCGAAATCACCGAGCTCATTTCCGACATCACCGAGCAGACCAACGTGCTGGCGCTGAACGCCGCCATCCAGGCCGCATCGGCCGGCGAGGCGGGGCGCGGCTTTTCCGTCGTCGCCGAGGAAGTGCAGCGCCTGGCCGAACGCTCGGCGGCCGCCGCCAAGCAGATCGGCGCGCTGGTGCGCACCATCCAGGCCGACACCCAGGATGCGACGCGGGCGATGGAAACGTCCACGCAGGGCGTGGTCGAGGGCGCGCGCCTGTCCGATGCGGCCGGCGCCGCCTTGAACGACATCAGCCAGGTGTCGAAACACCTGGCCGAACTGATCCAGGGCATCTCGTTCGCCACCGGCACGCAGGCCGGCTCGGCCAGCGGCGTGGCCTTGAATATCCAGCATATCCTGAGCGTGACGGAGCAGACCCAGGATGGCACGCAGCAAACGGCGCAATCGATCCATAAACTGTCGATGCTGGCGCAGGAACTGAAAAATTCGGTGTCGCGCTTCCGCGTCGCCGCCTGAATGTCGCGCCAAGCCAGGGCGATTTCCTTACCGAGGCATGCATGAGCACACCTGATAGTCCACAGCAGTCCAAGCCGTTCGACAGCGAGCCTTTGTCGTGGGTGATGGTGGAAATCCGCGAAGCGCTGGGCCGCTCGAAAACTGCCCTGTTCGAGGCGGGCGGCCGCGAGCGCGAGGAACGCGCCACGGCCCTGCAGCATGCGCGCTCGCACCTGCACCAGGCGCATGGCGCGCTGGTGATGGTGGACGTGGCCGGCGCCAGCCTGCTGACGGACGGCGCGGAACGGGCGCTGGCGCGCTTTCGCGACGGCAGCCTCGAATACACGCTCGACCATGCGCAAGTCGTCGCCGCACTGTATCAGGCATTGACCGAATACCTGGAAGACCTGGTGGCCGGCTCGCCGCCGCAGCCGGCGCGCTTGTTCCCCTACTACCGCGACCTGCAAGTCATGCTGGGTGCCGAGCGCATCCACCCGGCCGACCTGTTTTTTCCGCCTTCATCGGTGCTGGAAGGGCAGGCCATCGCGCTGGCCGACATGCCGCCCGTGGCGGACTATCCTGCCTGGCGCGGGCGCTTTGAAAAATCCCTGCTGCCCTTCCTGAAGGCGCAGGATGACGCGGCGCGGCGCCAGCACGCGGGCGAGCTGCACGCCACCTTGACCCTGGTGGCCGACGCGCAGCAGGAAGCGCCGGCGCGCACCTTCTGGTTCGCCATGCAGGCGTTCGCCGGGCTGGCGGCCAGCGGCGAAGGCATGGGCACGCTCAACGTCAAACAGCTGTTCGGCCTGATCAACCTGCAATTGCGCCGCCTGGCGCAGGGCACGGCCAGCCTGCCCGAAACGATGCTGCGCGACGCCCTGTTCTTCATCGCCGCGGCACAGGAACCGACGCCGGAGGCACGCCAGTTGCGCGCCGCTTTCGCCCTGGACGGCATGCTGCCCGCCGACGTGGAAACGCGGCGCTACGGCCAGATCGACCAGGATGCCTTGCAAGGCGCCCGCACTGCCCTGGCGCAGGCGCGCGCCAGCTGGAGCCGCCTGGCGCAAGCCGACCTCGATCCAGTCCTGGGCACGGATTTCGACGCATCGCTGCAAGAAGTGGCGGCACACGTGGAGACCCTGAAGCAGCCGGCCCTGGCCAGCCTGCTGCGCGAATGCGCGGCCGTGGCGCGGCAAGCCGTCACCAGCGGGCGCAGCGCGGCCCTGGAGAATGAAATCGGCATGGCGCTGCTGTTTGCCGACACGGGCCTGGAGCAGCTGCGCCGCCTGCCCGACGATTTCGCCGGCAATGCGGAAACCATCGCCGCGCGCCTGCAGGCGCTGCTGGCTGGCGAAGCGCCGCCGCCCGTCACGGCGGGCGAGCTGTCGCGCCAGATCGAGCAGGGCCAGACCGTGGCCGCGCTGGCCGAGGACATGAAGACGGGGCTGCGCCAGGTGGAAAAGGTGCTCAACGCCTACTACGCGGATGCAGCGGGTGCGGGGACGGCGGGGGCACTCGATGGCGTCGCGCCCGTGCTGGAGCAGTTGCAGCAGCAGCTGGCCGGGCTGGGACAGGACGACGCGCGCGCCGCCGTGCTGCAGGTCGACGCCGCCGTGCGGCAACTGGCCGGTGGCGACGCCAATGCGCACGCCGAAGCGCTTGACGAGATCGCGCAAAATGTCAGCGCGCTGGGCTTTTTTGTCGATATGCTGGGCCGCAACGCGCAGGCGGCCAGCGGGCGTTTCCATTTCGATGCCGCCGCCGGCACCTTCCGCGCCCTGCCATTTGAAAAAGTCGCCGCCGCCGGCGCCGTGCCCGTGCCCTTGCTCGACCAGGCGCTGGCGCCCGCCGTGCCCGCCGGCATGGATGCCGCACCGGCCGTGACCGACGTCGACGCGGAGATGCTCGACATTTTCATCGCCGAAGCGCGCGAAGTGCTGGCCTTTATCGACACCACGCTGGCCTTGCCGCGCGAGCAGGCCGCCAGCGGTGACCACCTGGCCATGCTGCGCCGCTCGTTTCATACCCTGAAAGGCAGCAGCCGCATGATCGGCCTGGCGCAGTTTGCCGAAGCGGCCGGCGCCATCGAGCGCGTCATGAATACCTGGCTGGCCGAAGCGCGCCCCGTCAGCGACGACTTGTTTACCTTGCTTAATTACGGCTGGTACCAGCTCAGCGAATGGGTGGCCGAACTGGAAGGCGGCGCGGGGCGCGAGCGCGAGCCCGGCATGCTGCTGGCGGCGGCCGAGCGCGTGCGCGAAGGGGGGCCGTTCGAACTGCGCAAGCCTCGCCCGGCATCGGCTGCACCGGTGGCCAGCAATGGCAATGTGATCGGACTTCCTTTGGCCACGGCGCCCGCGCTCCACGAAGCGCCGGACGATCACCTCAAGCACGTGGGCGAACTGCGCATCAGCCTTCCCTTGTACAACATCTATCTGGCCGAGACGGATGAATTGCTGCGCGTGCTCACGCGCGACTTCGGCGAATGGCGCCATGAGCAGCGCGCCGTCAGCGCGGAGGCGCTGCAAGCCGTGCATACGCTGGCGGGGACGTCCGGCACGGTGGGCTTCCAGTCGCTGCGCGACCTGGCGCACGCTCTCGAGACGGTGATCGAAACGGTGGTGCCGCCGCTGGCCGGCCTGCAGGAAGCCCAGCACGACGTGCTGGAGCAGGCCACGCAGCGCATCGGACAGATGCTGCAGGCGTTCGCGCTGGGCGACCTGGCGCCATCGCAGCCGGACATGATCGAAGCGCTCAACACCCTGTGGCGCGCCTTGACAGCGCCGCCCGGCGAGAGCCAGGAAGACCGGCTCGACGCCCTGTTTGCGGACGCTTACGCCAGCATCGTCGGCGCGCCCGCGCAGCCGGCCGAGCCGCTGGCCGGCGCGTTGGCCGAGATGCCTGCGCCGCAGCTCGAGACCCTGTTCGAGGCGACGTATGCGAGCATCGTCGCCGATGCGCTGCAGCCGGAGGCCGCTGAAGTGCCGGCGCCGCAACCGGCGCAGGACAGCGGCGCCAGCGACGACCTGTTCGATGCCGGCTTCGAACACGCACCGCCGCTGGAGCACGCGGCGCCGGAAGCGCCGGCGCCCGCCATCATGCCGGCCGATGCGGCCGCGCTGCTGGCGGCGAGCGCCGGCATCAGCGATGAACTCGACCTCGATTTATTGTCCGTCTTCCTGGAAGAGGGCGCCGACCTGCTGCCGCAGATCGGCGAAGCGCTGCGCAGCTGGCAGCAGCAGCCGCACGACAGCGGCCAGGCGCAGATGCTGCTGCGCACCCTGCATACGGTCAAAGGCAGCGCGCGCATGGCCGGCGCCATGCGCCTGGGCCAGCATGCGCATGAAATCGAGACGCATATCGAAAACATGCTGCACGCGGGCACCGCCACGCCGCAAGCCTTCGAGGAATTGCTGGCCCACTATGACCATGCGCTGCACCTGTTCGAGCAGCTGCAGCAGCCCTTGCTGCCCTTGCCGGGGATGGAAGACACGCCGGTGGCCGAACCGAAGGCGGCGCTGGTGCGCGTGCGCGCCGATATCCTCGACCGCCTGGTGAACCAGGCCGGCGAAGTGTCGATCACGCGCTCGAAGATGGAAAACGAAGTGGGCGTGCTGGGCGCTTCGCTGTCCGAGTTTTCCGACAACCTGGCGCGCCTGCGGCGCCAGCTGCGCGAAGTGGAAATGCAGGCCGAATCGCAGATCGCCTCGCGCATGGCCGTCGGCAGCGAGCGCGAATTCGACCCGCTCGAATTCGACCGCTTTACGCGCCTGCAGGAACTCACGCGCATGATGGCCGAAAGCGTCAACGACGTGGCCTCGTTCCACGAAAACCTCAGCCACAGCGTCGATGCGGTGACGGACGACCTGGTGCTGCAGGCGCGGCTGACGCGCGAGCTGCAGCGCGACCTGATGCAGATCCGCATGGTGCCGTTTGCCAGCATCGCCGAACGCCTGTTCCGCGTGGCGCGGCAAAGCGCCAAGGAAGTCGACAAGCGCGTCAACCTCGACATCCGCGGCGGTGGCGTGGAAATCGACCGCAGCGTGCTCGAACGCATGGCCGCGCCCTTCGAGCACCTGCTGCGCAACGCCATCGTGCACGGCGTCGAGCCGCGCGACGCGCGCCTGCTTGCTGGCAAGAGCGAGACGGGCGAGCTGCTGGTGCAGGTCAGCCAGCAGGGCAATGAAGTGGCGATCGCTTTTTCCGACGATGGCGCGGGACTGGACCTGGAGCGCATCCGCGCCAAGGCGCACGGCGCCGGCCTGGTGGCGACGGAAGCGCCGCTGACCGACGCGCAGGCGACTGAACTGATTTTCACGCCAGGGTTTTCCACCGCCGACAGCCTGACGGAACTGGCCGGACGCGGTGTTGGCATGGACATCGTGCGTTCCGAAGCGCTGGCCCTGGGCGGGCGCGTGGAAACGCTGACGCAGGCGGGCCTGGGCATGCGCTTCACCATCCACCTGCCGCTGACCCTGGCCGTTACGCAAGTGGTGCTGCTGGCGGCGAACGGCAAGACGTATGCCTTGCCATCGGTGCTGGTCGAGCAGGTGCTGCACCTGAAAGGCGAACAGCTGGAGCTGGTGCGGGCGGCCGGGCGCATGGAGTTGCACGGGCAGTCGCTGGCGCTGCACCACCTGTCGGCCATGCTGGGCGAAACGCCGGCGGTGCAGGCCACGCAGCGCCATGCGCCCGTGCTGCTGCTCCGCAATGGCAACGACAGGCTGGCCTTGCTGGTCGATGATGTGGTGGGCAACCGCGAAGTCGTGGTCAAGCACGTGGGTCCGCAACTGGCGCGCATGCCGGGCATCGCCGGCGCCACGGTGCTGGGTACGGGCGACATCGTGCTGATCCTCAATCCGGTGGCGCTGGCGCAGCATCTCGAGCATCATCCGGAACTGCTGTCGCAGTATGCGCTGGCCAGCAGCGAGCAGCATGCGGCCACCAGCGCACTGGCTGCGCCAGCTATCCGCGTGATGGCGGTAGACGATTCGCTGACGGTGCGCCGCGTGATGCAGCGTTTGTTCGAGCGCGAAGGCTACCAGGTGCTGCTGGCCAAGGATGGCCTCGATGCGCTGGAGCAGCTGCATGCGCTGGAACCGGCTGCCATGCCGGCGCTGTTGCTGGTCGACGTGGAAATGCCGCGCATGGACGGTTTTGATTTGACGCGCAATGTGCGCAGCGATGACAAGACGCGCGCCATCCCCGTCATCATGATCACTTCGCGCAGCGCCGAGAAGCACCGCGCGCATGCATTCGAGCTGGGCGTGAATGCGTATTTCGGCAAGCCGTTCCAGGAAGAGGAATTGCTGGCCGAAGTGGGACGCTTGCTAGCTGGTGGCGTGGCGTAACCCGACACTTCCACCGGCCAACATAACAATATCGTCGGATTAGCGGGGCCTTGGCCCGCTAATCCGACCTACGCTCTTTACGACAGCGTAACCCGGCACCACCACTTACGCCGCCACCTTCACCACCGCATAGCGTTCCAGGGTCTCCTTGCGCGCCTCGTCGTGCTGCACGATGGGTTCCGGATAGTCGCGTCCCAGCACGATGTTTTTTTGCTCGAGCAGCATGCGCGGCACCAGCCAGGGCGCGTGGATTTCCTTGTCGCCCAGCGCCTTGAGCTGCGGCAGGTAGCGGCGGATGAAGCGCCCGCCGGCATCGAATTTTTCCGACTGCGTGATGGGATTGAAGATGCGGAAGTAGGGCTGGGCATCGCAGCCGGACGAGGACGCCCATTGCCAGCCGCCGTTGTTCGACGCCAGGTCGAAGTCATTCAGGTGCAGCGCGAAATACGCTTCGCCGCGGCGCCAGTCGATGCCCAGGTCCTTGATCAGGAAGCAGGCCGTGACCATGCGCAGGCGGTTGTGCATATAGCCCGTCTGGTTCAGCTGCGCCATGGCCGCGTCGACCAGCGGATAACCGGTGCGGCCCTCGCACCAGGCGGCAAAGGCGGCATCGGCCTGGGCTCCCGTTTCCCAGGCGATGGCGTCGTAGGCCGGTTTGAAGGCGCCGCCTTCTACGTGCGGGTTCTGGTACAGGATCATGGCGTAGAAATCGCGCCAGATCAGTTCGGCCAGCCACACAGGCGCGCCATCGCCGCCGCCGCCCCGGTCCATCAGGTCGACCACGGTGCGCACCAGGTAGCGCAGCGACACGGTGCCGAAGCGCAGATGCATGGACAGGTAGGACGGCCCCTTCAGGGCGGGAAAGTCGCGCGCCACGTCATAGCGGGCCACGCGCGGCAAAAAATCCTCGAACAGCGCGCTGGCGCCCGACATGCCGGTGGGGATGGCCAGTTCGGCCAGGTTGCTGGCCTCGAACCCCAGCTCGCCCAAGGTGGGCAGGGGCGCCGGCGTGCCATTGCGCGGCGGCGCCAGGCTGGCCGCATGCGGTTCGATAGCGAACGGCGCCAGGCAGCCGGGTTCGGCGCGCATTTTCTTCAGCCAGGCATTCTTGTACGGCGTGTAGACGGTGTACGGCTTGGCCGAGAGCGTCAGCACCTCGTCCTTTTCAAAGATGACCTGGTCCTTGAAGCTGAACCACAGGCGCGCGTCGTGCGTGAGCGCGGCGGCCACGGTGGCGTCGCGGGCGATCGCCTGCGGTTCGTAGTCGTGGTTGGCAAAGACGGCGTCGGCGTTCAATTCGGCGGCCAGGCGCGGGATGGCCTCGGCCGCGTCCGCGTGCAGCACGATCAGGTCGCCGCCCAGCTGGCGCAGCTCCTTGGCCAGCTCGGCCACGCTGGCATGGATGAAATCGACACGCCGGTCGCGGCGCGGCAGTGCTGCCAGGATGGCGGTGTCGTAGACGAAGACGCAATGCACGGCTTGGCTCTGGCGCAGGGCGTGATGCAGTGCAGCATGGTCAAACGCGCGCAGATCGCGCCGGAACCACACCAGGGAAGTCTTGATTGTCATTATTTCGCGTGTTTAGGGTCAAAGATAGGCGATTTTTTGCCGCCAACAGGGCTTTATGGCCGCTCGCGTCGTGCCTTTGGCGTCGCTGCGGTGGCAATTCAGTGTAAACTACAGGGTATGTTCGTGGTGCTTTATGTGCGACAGCGATTTTACAATCAATTTTACAATTGGCATTGGAATGCGTCCGCAGGCATAGCGAATTGACCATTAATTTACAACATAACAAGAATAGCGCCTGGCAACACGGTGCGCGCCGCCCAGGATGTGCGGCCGCTGGCACCAGGCGTACGATAGCGGGGTAAGCGAGACTTGCCAGCAAGCCCACAGAGAGAGCATCGCGTATGAAAAAGAGTAAAATCGACCAGACTCTACCAGGACATCGTCTGATGCAGGGTGTGGGAGAACCGGCCGCGACCGGTTCCTCCACCCTGAATCTGGCCAACCATTTCCTGATTGCGATGCCGGCCATGCAAGATCCGATCTTCGGCGGCACGGTCGTGTACGTGTGTGAACACAATGAAAACGGCGTGCTGGGCGTCGTCATCAACAAACCCACCGACATGACCATGGAAGTGCTGTTCGACCGTATCGACCTGAAACTGGCGGCCGGCAGCGACACGCCCATCATCAACGAACCGATCATGTTCGGCGGCCCCGTGCAGGACGACCGCGGCTTCGTGCTGCATACGCCGGGAGCGCGCTATTCCTCGTCGCTGACGGTGACCGATGAAGTGGCGTTTACCACCTCGATCGACGTGCTCGAAGCCGTCGCCAAGGGCGATGGTCCCGAGCGCATGCTCGTCTCGATCGGCTACTCGGGCTGGAGCCCGGGCCAGCTGGAAGACGAGATCGGCCGCAACGGCTGGCTGACGGTGGGCGCCTCGGCCGACATCCTGTTCGATTTTCCCATCGAGCAGCGCTACGTGGCGGCCATCAAGTTGCTCGGTATCGATCCCCTCATGCTGGCGAGCGAGGCTGGCCACGCATGAGCGGTGACGCCATCGACACTATCCTCGCCTTCGATTTCGGCTTGAAACGCATCGGCGTGGCCATCGGCAATACCATGATTTGCCAGGCCAAGCCGCTCAGCGTGATCACGGCCACGGCGAACGAGCCGAAGTTTGCCGCCATCGATAGTCTGATCAGGGAGTGGGGCGCCAGCCGCATCGTGGTGGGCTTGCCCAGCCACCCGGACGGCACCGAGCACGAGATGAGCGCGCGCTGCCGCCGTTTCGCCAACCAGGTGCATGGCCGCTTCAACCTGCCGGTGGAACTGGTCGACGAGCGTTATTCCTCGGCCGTCATCGCCGCCAAGCGCGGCGAAGTCATCGACGACCGCGCCGCCGCCATCATCCTGCAACAGTATTTCGACGCGAATTATTAATCTGACCTTTGACCCATTCCTGAATGATCAAGAACCCTATGCCGCATCCTACGAATCCTTCCCAACTCGACGCCGAGGCCCTGTACGGGGTCTTGCTGCAACAGGTGCAGAGCGGCCTGGCGGGCATCCCCAACGTGGCCATCGTCGGCATCCATTCGGGCGGCGCCTGGCTGGCTGAACGCCTGGCGCGCGACCTGAACCTGCTCGACCGCCTGGGCGTGCTAGACGTCTCGTTCTACCGCGACGACTTCGCGCAGAAGGGCTTGCATGCGGACGTCAAGCCGACGCAAATCGCCTTCGATGTGGCCGGCGCCACCATCCTGCTGGTCGACGACGTGCTGTACACGGGCCGCACCACGCGCGCGGCCATCAACGAATTGTTCGACTATGGCCGCCCTGCCAAGATCATGCTGGCCGCCCTGGTCGACCGCGGCGAACGCCAGCTGCCGGTGGCCGCCGATTTCGTGGCCGCCTTCACAGCCGTGCCGCCGGGCCAGGCCCTGGTCCTGAAACAAGCCGACGATGGAAAATTCACGCTCACCATAGATACCCACCATGCTTAATCCGCAACTGAATAAACACGGCGAACTGCAACATCTGCTGACGATCGAAGGCTTGCCGAAGTCTATCGTCAACCACATTCTCGACACCGCTTCCTCGTTCGTCGGCATTTCCGACCGCGACGTGAAAAAGGTGCCGCTGATGCGCGGCAAGAGCGTTTTCAACCTGTTCTTTGAAAACTCCACGCGCACCCGCACCACCTTCGAAATCGCCTCGAAGCGCCTGTCGGCCGACGTCATCAACCTGAACATCCAGGCCTCGTCGGCCAGCAAGGGCGAATCGCTGCTCGACACCATCGACAACCTGTCGGCCATGCATGCCGACATGTTCGTCGTGCGCCACGCGCAGTCGGGCGCGCCCTACCTGATCGCCAAGCACCTGATCGACACCAAGCAGCCGCACGTCCACGTGGTCAACGCGGGCGACGGTCGCCACGCGCACCCGACCCAGGGCTTGCTCGACATGTACACGATCCGCCACTACAAGAAGGATTTCACCAACCTGACGGTGGCCATCGTGGGCGACATTTTGCATAGCCGCGTGGCCCGTTCCGACATCCATGCGCTGACCACGCTGGGCGTGCCGGAAGTGCGCGCCATCGGCCCGCACACCCTGCTGCCGGGCGGCCTGGAACAGATGGGCGTGCGCACCTTCACCAACATGGATGAAGGCCTCAAGGGCGTGGACGTGATCATCATGCTGCGCCTGCAGAATGAACGCATGAGCGGCGCGCTGCTGCCGTCGGCGCAGGAATACTTCAAGAGCTATGGCCTCACGCCCGAGCGCCTGGCGCTGGCGAAACCGGATGCCATCGTCATGCATCCGGGCCCGATGAACCGCGGCGTGGAAATCGATTCGGCCGTGGCCGACGGTCCGCAGGCGGTGATCCTGCCGCAGGTGACCTTCGGTATCGCCGTGCGCATGGCGGTAATGAGTATTTTGGCTGGTAATCAGGGCTGATAGCCCAAGGACGAGTAAGCGAGCATGACGACACTACATATCAAGAACGGCCACCTGATCGACCCTGCCAACGGCATCGATGGCTTGCAAGACCTGTTTATCGCCGACGGCAAGGTGCTGGCCGTGGGCAGCGCGCCGGCCGGCTTCAAGGCCGACACCACGTTTGACGCGGCCGGCCTGGTGGTTTCCCCTGGCCTGGTCGACCTGTCCGCGCGCCTGCGCGAGCCGGGCTACGAATACAAGGCGACCCTGGAATCGGAACTGCAGGCGGCGCTGCAAGGCGGCGTCACGAGCCTGGTCTGCCCGCCCGACACCGATCCCGTGCTCGATGAGCCGGGCCTGGTGGAGATGCTGAAATACCGCGCCAAGACGCAGAACAAGGCCCACGTGCACCCGCTGGGCGCGCTGACCATGGGCTTGAAAGGCCAGTCGCTGACAGAAATGGCGGAACTGACGGAAGCGGGCTGCATCGGCTTCGCGCAGGCGGAAGAGCCGATCGAGGACACCACCGTGCTGCTGCGCGCCATGCAGTACGCGAATACCTTCGGCTACACGGTCTGGCTGCGCCCGCAAGACCCGCACATCGGCCGTGGCGGCATCGCCCACAGCGGCCCGCTGGCGTCGCGCCTGGGCTTGTCCGGCGTGCCCGTGATGTCCGAAACCATCGCGCTGCACACGATCTTTGAATTGATGCGCGCCAGCCGCGCGCGCGTGCACCTGTGCCGCATCTCGTCGGCGGCGGGCCTGGAACTGATCCGCGCTGCCAAGGCCGAAGGCTTGCCCGTTACTTGCGACGTGGGCGTGCACCATGTGCACCTGACGGACGCCGACATCGGCTTCTTCGATCCTAACGCGCGCGTTACGCCGCCGTTCCGCAGCCAGCGCGACCGCGATGCGATCCGCGCCGGCCTGCTCGACGGCACGGTCGACGCCATGTGCTCGGACCACACGCCCGTCGACGACGATGAAAAACTGCTGCCGTTCGGCGAAGCGTCGCCCGGCGCCACGGGCCTGGAACTGCTGCTCTCCTTGGCCCTGAAATGGGCCGACGACTATGCGCTGGGCCAGCCGCAAGCGGGCGCCCGTCCGCTGGCACGCGCCGTGGCCAAGGTCACGTCCGATGCTGCCCGTGTCGCCGGCATCCCGGCCGGCAGCCTGGCCGTGGGCGAAGCGGCCGACATCTGCGTCTTCGATCCCGCCGCGCGCTGGACCGTGTCGTCGGCGTCGCTGGCCAGCCAGGGCAAGCACACGCCTTTCCTCGGCTATGAGCTGAGCGGCATCGTCAAGGCGACCATCGTTGCCGGACAGGTGGCGTTTCAGCGCTAATTTTTGTATCGGAGCCGTAGGTCGGATTAGCGGTACGCGTAATCCGACAAGTCCATGGCGGCTCCTGTCGGCTTGGCAGCGCCTCGCGGGCGCTGCCAAGCGGACCTACGCGGCTGTATGGCTTTGCTTCCAACCTTGGTGTCATTTGAAACTTCTGCTTACCTACCGCCTCGCGCGCATCGCCATTCACCTGAGCTGCGGCATGGCCAAGAGCGCCGTGCTCTTTCCCTGGCTGGACCTGGAAGGGCGCAACCGGCGCATCCGCCGCTGGTCGACGCAGCTGCTCGACATCTGCGGCGTGCATGTGGCGCAGCCGGCGGACAGCGTGCCGGCCCTCGACCATGCGATGGTGGTGGCGAACCACGTCTCGTGGCTCGACATCTTCGTCATCAATGCCGTCCACCCCTGCCGTTTCGTCGCCAAGGCGGAAATCCGCGCCTGGCCGATCCTGGGCTGGCTGGCGGGACGCGCCGGCACCATCTTCATTTCGCGCGGCAGCAAGCGCGACTTGCGCCTGATCTTCCAGGGCCTGGTGGACAAATTGACGGCGGGCGAACGCATCGCGTTCTTCCCCGAAGGCACGACCGCCGCGCAAGGGCAGATCCTGCCGTTTCACGCCAACCTGTTCGAGGCGGCCATCGACGCGCAAGTGCCGGTGCAGCCGTTCGCGCTCGTGTACGTGGATGACAAGGGGGCCTTGCATCACGCCGTCGACTTCATCGGCGAGATGAGCTTTGCGCAAAGCATGGTGGCGATTTTGAGCGGCCCGCCGATCACGGCGCGCCTGACCTGCCTGGCGCCAGTGGCGACGTCCGACGCGCACCGGCGCGAACTGGCGGCGGCAACGCAGGCGGCGGTGGCCGCTGCGCTGCCGCTGGAAAAGGCCGCCTAGTTTTTGACGTGCAGCCAGCGCGCATGCGCGGCGCGGGCCAGGTAGTCGAGGATGAAGCCTAACATCCCGATCAGCACGATGGCGGCCATCAGCTCCGAATACGCGAGGCGGTCGCGCGTGTCGAGGATGAAGTAGCCGAGGCCGGCCGACACGCCCAGCATTTCGGCCGGCACCAGCACGATCCAGATGATGCCGATGGCCAGGCGCACGCCCGTCAAAATATCGGCCGTGATGCCCGGCAAAATCACCTTGAAGACGATCTCGCTGCGCGTGGCCGACAGGCTGCGCGCCAGCAGCAGCCAGTTCGGATCGAGCCGCGCCACGCCGGCCGCCGTATTGAGCAAAATTGGCCAGACGGCCGCAAACGCCAGCAGGAAGTACACGGGCGCGTCGCCGACACCGAGCACCATCACGGCGATCGGCATCCACGACAGCGGCGAAATCATGCGCAGCAGCTGGAACAGCGGCATGGCCGCACCGGAAAAGCGCTTCGACATGGCCACCAGCACGCCCAGCGGCACGCCGATGACGATCGCCAGCCCCAGGCCCACGGCCACCCTTTGCAGGCTCAATACCACGTGCAGCCAGATATCGGAGCCGCCCAGCATTTCCTTGAACGCCAGCGCCGTGGGCAGGGGCGCAAAGGCGGTGGCGACCGGCGTGGACTTTTCCAGCGCCGTCACGCCCATGGACCACAACAGCAAGGCACAGGCCAGCCCCACCAGGGGCAGGCCGAACTTCGTGAACAACTTGCTCGCCATCGTCAGACCGCCACGGTTTCGCTGCGCAGCAGGTTGGCCGGCAAGCCGAAGGCGGCCGGGCCGCCGACCGCCGTGATGGCCTTGCGCACGAAGCGGTCATCGACCAGGTCGCGCGCGGCGAACTTCGGATCGAGATTGGCCAGGAAGCGCGTATCGCCTTCGACCTTGGTGCGGCCGATGGCGCGCACCAGTTCTTCCGTGTACGAGGCAAATGGATACGGCTGGAAGTCGATGCGGCGCTGCTGCCAGTTCTTGTGCACGATCAGTCCCTGTTTTTCATAGCCGGCGTAATCGGTGGTGGCCAGCACCTTGGTCAGCACTTGCAGCGGATGCGGCGTGTAGCGGTGCTCGCCCACGTTCGACAGCAGCTTGGCCGTGTCGACCTGGTTCGAGCGCGTCCACAGCTGCGCCTTGACGATGGCGTTGGTGACCTTCTGCGCCCATTCCGGGCGCGTGTTGATGTCGCGCTCGGACAGGAATGTGACGCAGCACGCATGGTTTTTCCACACGTCGCCCGAAAAGCGCAGGATTTTGCCGATACCGGCGTTTTCCGCCGCCGCATTGAACGGCTCGGCCACGATGTAGCCGGCAATCGACTTGCTGGCCAGGGCCGAGACCATTTCGGCCGGCGCCAGCACGATCAGGTTGACTTCATTCGGCTTGATGGCCGCGTTGCGCGCGCGCGTGACCGGCGTCAGGCCATTGGCGGACAGGATCTGCTGCAGCAGGATGTTGTGGATCGAATACCAGAACGGGATCGCGACCGTGCGTCCGCCCAGGTCGGAGACCTTGTTGATCTCGTTGGCCACCGTCAGCGCGGAGCCGTTGACGTGGTTCCAGGCGACGACTTTCGCGGGGAACTTGGCGCCGTAGCGCACCCACAGGGTGGCCGGCGAGAGCAGGTGGATGACGTTGACCTGGCCGGCGACGAAGGCTTCGATGATCTGCGCCCAGCTGCGGAACAGGCGCGGCGTTTCCGCCTGCAAGCCTTCCGCCTCGAACAGCTTGCGCGCGTGGGCGACGAGCAGCGGAGTGGCGTCGGTAATCGGCAGGTAGCCGATTTTTACGGGCTGGTCGTCGCCCTTCGGGCCTTGCTGGGCCATGGCGTCGCCGGCAAACAGCAGCGGCGAGGCGACGCTGGCCGTGGCCAGGGCCGACATGCGCAGGAAGTCGCGCCGCGTCAGGCCGCAGTCGCAATCGGACGAGGCGCAGATATGCAGGGGTTTGTTTTGGTCTTCGAATGTCATGGGAAAGTTCCGGTCGATTAATTGGGAGCGAAGGCGGTGGGAGCAAAGGCGGGCGTTTGATCCTGCTTTTGCAGCGCCTGCAGGGCGTCGAGGATGTCCATCTTGAGGGCGATGACGTCGGCGCTGTGGCCGATGCGCGGCTGCTCGATGGCGACGGGCCATTCGCGCACGATGTTGCCCGGCTTGCCTCCCATGAGCAGGATGCGGTCGGCCACGAGGATGGCTTCGTCGATATCGTGCGTGACCAGCAGCACGGCCGTGTGCCAGCGGTGCACCACGTCGACCAGCAGCGACTGCATCTCGGCGCGGGTGATGGCGTCGAGGGCGGAAAACGGTTCGTCGGCGAACAGCAGTTCCGGTTCGCGCGCCAGCGCGCGGGCCAGGGCCACCCGCTGCGCCATGCCGCCCGACAGCGCGGACGGATACAGTTTTTCGCGCCCCTTCAAACCGACGGCTTCGATGGCTTGCGCCACGCGCGCCTCGTGCGCTGTGCGCGTGAGCTGCGGCTGGTGCTTGAAGTCCAGGCCGAAACCGGCGTTGCCCGTGACGTTCAGCCAGGGCAAAAGGCTCGCCTGCTGGAACACGAGGGCGCTGCGCGGATCCGGTTCGCGCATGGGCGCGTCCAGGAATTGAATGGCGCCCGTGGACGGCGGCTGCAGGCCGGCCAGCACGCGCAGCAGGCTCGATTTGCCGCAGCCGCTGCCGCCCAGCAGGCAGACGATTTCGCGCTTGCGCACGCCCAGCGAGACGTGCTGGAATACGGGCGCGCTGCCCGCATAGGAAAAACTCAGATCCTGCGCCTGCAAGGCCCAATCAGCAACGCTCATGCCGATGCTCCCGCCTTGGCCGCCTGCTGGCTGTCGAACAGCTGCAAGGCCGCCTGCAATTGCGTCAGGCTGGGGGTGACGATGGGGATGAACGACGATTCGCGCCAGCGGCGGGCAAAGCCCTGCTGCTCGGCGTTCAGATAGGCGCGCCCGCCCATGGCTTGCAGTTCCAGCATCAGCGCCTGCTGCAGCACGTCGGCCAGCTGTATGCGCAGGCGGAACATGGCCGGCGCCTGTGTCTTGAAGCGGCCATCGTGCACGCCGGCCAGCAGGGTAGCGACGGCGCCTTCCAGGGTCGCCTGCAGCGCTTCGATGCGCGGCGTGAGCTGGTTGCGCGAGCCGGCCGAGATTTGCGCCGCCTGCGCCAGGCTGGCGCGTGCCAGGCCGATCGACAGGCCGCACTGCATGCCGAGGAACGATGGGCGCACCTGCGGCAGCCAGGTCGGCGCGTTGTTGCTGATGATGTCCGCGGCGGGGATGTGTACCTGCGCCAGCTTGACGGAAGCCGTATTGCTGCCGCGCAGGGCGATCAGGTCCAGGTCGTCGCTGCGCTTGACGCCTGCCGTGCCGCTGTCGAAGGCGACGATGAGGGGGGGCGCGCCATCGTCGGGCGCCACGGCGGCTGCCGCGACAAAGCCCGCCTTGCGCAAGTTCGTCACCCAGGCCAGGCCGCCGTCGACGAGCAAGCCGTCGCCGTGGCGCGCGCCCGTGATTTGCAGCTGCTCGATGCCGGACAAGAATTTCATGGCGTTCGACAGGCCGCTGGCGCCCGCCTGCGTGCCGGCCAGCAGGCCGGGCAAGCGGCGTTCGGCCAGCGCGCGGTTCTCGCTTTGCAGCAGGAATTCGATGAAGCAGCGCTGGCCCCAGAAGACAAAGGCCGCCGTCACCGATTGCTCGGCCACTTTGGCGATGGCCTCGATGGCGTCGCGCACGTCGCCTCCCGCGCCGCCGTGTTCCTGCGGCACGCCGATGGCCAGCAGCTTGTCGCCAGCGAGGGCAGGCAAAACGGTTTCAGCCAGTTCCGGCGATTGGTCGAGCTGGTCGGCGTGCATGTGCAGCCAGTGATTGAGGCGGCCCATGTCAGACGGCGCCAGGCAGGTAGGGCGTCAATTGCGGATTGACGGGCGTGCCGGCCAGGCTGTTGGAGAAATTGCACAGGGTGGCCAGGCTGATGCCCAGCACGACTTCCAGCGCCTGCTGTTCGTTGTAGCCAGCGGCCAGGAAGGCTTGATATTCGGCGTCGCTGACGGCGCCGCGCGTGGCGATGACGGCCGTGGCAAAGGCGGCGACGGCGTCGAGCTGCGTATCGCCCGTCGGCTGGCCGTGCTGCAGGGCGCGCACGGTATCGGGTGTCTGGCCCGCTTTTTTCAGCGAGATGGCGCTATGGCCGGCGATGCAGAAGTCGCAGCCATGGATGCGCGCGGCCGTGATCTGCACCACTTCGCGTTCCATTAACGTCAGGCTGGCGCGCGCATTGATGCCGGACACGGTCAGATAGGTTTCCAGCGCCAGCGGGGCATTGGCCAGCACGCCGATCAGGTTGGGCAGGAAGCCGTTGTTGGCGATGGCCTTTTCCACGAAGGGACGGCTGTCGGCCGGTGCGGAATCGAGAGTGTGCAGCGTCAGACGGGACATGGGGTACCTTGCTAAGTTAGTAAGTCACCCGGGCATTATATCGGCCATATCGCGCACGCAACAGACGTCAGCGTCGTCCTTTTGTGCTCGTTCGTCTGCGATTGTGTGATCCTTGATCCCGGCAGGCTCTTAGCTGGCCAGCTGGCGCAATCGCTGGTCGCGCCGGTAGGCGCCCGGCTGCTCGCCCGTGACCCGCTTGAAGGCGCGCGTAAAGGCGGCGTGCGAGCGGTAGCCCACCAGTTCGGCGGCGCGTTCGACGGAGACGCCGTCGTGCAGGCGCCGCGCGGCGATCTTCATGCGCAGCAGGAGCAGGAACTGGGCCGGAGAGTGGCCGCTGGCGCTGGCGAAATGCTTGCAGAAGCTGGCGCGCGACATGCACGCTGCCTTGGCCATGTTTTCGATCGACCAGTCGTCGGCGGGGGCGTCGAGCATGCGTTCGAGCAGCGGCGAAAATGCGGGCTGGTGCAGCAGCGACAGCAGGCCGGCCGCCACCTGCTCGCCCTGCGCCACATGGCGGATCAGGTAAAAGAACAGCAGTTCGACCAGGCGCGCGATGAGCGGCGACGGCTGTTCCGGGTCGCCGCCGGCCTCCGCCAGGATCAGGTCGAACAGCGCGGCGGCGGCGCTGAAGGCGGGCGCGTCGCCGCGTATCAGCAGATACGGCGGAAACGAGTCGACGATCAGCGCGGAGAGGGCGCCGCGAAATTGAAAGAAGCCGCAGGCCAGCGCCGTCGCCGGGCCATCCGTGGGCGATTGCAGCGGCAGCATGGCTTGCGCGCTCATCGCTTGCAGCGGGTCGCTGTGGGGGCTGAGAAAGTGCGGCAAGTCGCGCAGCAGGAAGACGCCGTCGCGCGGGCCGAGCGCAATCGGCGCCGCGCCGTCGAGGTGCAAATAGCAGTGGCCATCGAGCACGAGGTGGAAGCTGCCCAGTTCCCGGCCCGCCGTGGAAGCGCGCCAGCGGCCGCAGTACTGGCCCACATGCAGGACGGCGGTGTCGAGTTCCAGGCTGCCGAGCAGCCAGCGCGCCAGCTTGTCGGTATCAGGATGCATGGGATCGCAAAGGCAAAAGCTGCATCATACGGGCCGCGCGCCGCATGGCCAACGACCGATTTCGACTAAGCATATGCGCGATGCCGCTTACTGCTTGCCGCTGTGCCGCTGGAAGGCGGGACAGTCGACCTGCAGCAGCGAGCGGTCTTCCAGGCACACGGCCGACAATTTTCCGCCCCAGACGCAGCCGCTATCGAGGCCGATCAGGTGCTCCCGCAATTGCAGTCCCAGCGCCGACCAGTGGCCGAAGACGATGGTGTCGCCGGCGCTGCGCCGGCCCGGCACGTCGAACCAGGGCAGCAGGCCGGAGCCTGGCGGCGGGCTGCCGCTTTCCTTCATCTTGAAGTCCATCACGCCGTCCGGCGTGCAAAAGCGCAGCCGCGTCATGGCGTTGACGATGCAGCGCAGCCGGTCGGCGCCCTGCAGGTCGTCGCGCCAGGCGGCCGGCTCGTTGCCGTACATGGTGCGCAGGAATGCCACCCAGCCGTCGCTGCGCAGCATGGCCGATACCTCCCCGCTCAGGGACAGGGCCTGGGCCGCGCTCCATTGCGGCAGCAAGCCTGCATGCACGAGCACGTGGCCGTCGTGTTCCAGTGCCAGCGGCCGCTGGCGCAGCCAGGTGAGCAACTCCTCGCGGTCGGGCGCATCGAGGATTTCTGCAAGGGTGTCGGACGCGTGCTCGGGCCGGATGCCGTTGGCCACGGCCAGCAAGTGCAAGTCATGGTTGCCCAGGACGCTGTCGGCCAGGCCTTGCCGGGCCAGCGCATGTACGTGGCGCAGGGTGGCCAGCGAGGCCGGGCCGCGATTGATCAAGTCGCCCGCGAACAGCAGGCGGTACGGGCCATCCGCTGCCGCCTGGATACGCTCGATCAATTCGACGGTTTGTGCATGGCAGCCTTGCAGATCGCCGATAAAGTAAGTTTTCATATGTGCCGGGGTGAAGTGAACTACGCGCCTGCATTATAAGCATGCCGGCCCTTTGGCGTTGGGAGCATTTCCGGCAGGTGCCTGATTGCGCACACGGCCGGCGGGAAGAAAAAGCGGGCGCCGATTATGCCGCATGGAGGATTTGATTTCACTTCATGTCATGCTGCCGTATCTCGATAATAATCCGGCGGCACGGCTGCGGAATGGATGGCCGCGCCACGCCAGCCTTGCCGGCACGCCGCTCAGACATGCCGAATGCCTTTTCATTCATGTTTATTCAATTTCCACGCGTGCTTGCTGAATATTCTTCATTTAATCTTAATGTTGGGCCGTTAAATAAAACGATGGCCGTGATTCAATTGGCGATGGATTATGCAATGGTGCGCAGATGTTTATCCGATGTAGTATATTCCACGTGATTTTATTATTTAAATTAATATAAAGGATGTAGCAATGGATCTGTCAACGATGACGATGCTGGAATTACGCAAACTGGAAGAGAACGTGAAGCAGGAGTTGAACAGCCGCGAGCGCGCGGACTTGAACAAGGCGCGCGAACAGATCATGGCCATCGCGCAACAGGCGGGCATTCCGCTGAAACAGCTGATACTCGATGGTTTGCACCCGCGCACGGGCAAAGTCGCGGTGCGTTACCGCCATCCTGACAATACCAATGAACAATGGACAGGCCGTGGCCGCCAGCCGCTGTGGGTCAGGCAGTGGGTGGAATCGGGCAAGTCGATCGATCTGCTGCGCGTATAATTCGGTATACTCTTGGCGCAGCAGCAAGCCGGCAGCCGCGCGCTGCACCTTGCCTGGCACCTTATTTAGACCCTTACTTCTTCTTATATACCGCCCACACCATGCTTCCATTGTCCAGAACGATCTTCAAGGCCTACGATATTCGCGGCATCATCGCCAAAACCCTCGATGCCAGCGTGGCCCACAAGATCGGTCAGGCATTTGGCCAGGCCGCCCTGGCCAAGGGCGAGCAGCGCGTCGTGATCGGCCGCGATGGCCGCCTGTCCGGACCTGAATTGACGGCGGCGCTGGCGCAGGGCTTGCAAGCGGCGGGCGTCGACGTGATCGACCTGGGCGTGGTGGCCACGCCGATGGTCTATTTCGGCACGAATGTGCTCGATACGCGCTCCGGCATCATGGTCACGGGCAGCCACAATCCACCCGACTACAACGGTTTCAAGATGGTGCTGGCCGGTGAGGCGATCCACGGCGAAGCGATCCAGGCGCTGTACCACAGCATCGTGGCCCACGACGGCAGCGCCAGCGCAACGCCGGGCAGCTACGCCACGCACGATATCCGCGCCGCCTACCTGGAGCGCATCCTGGGCGACGTCAAGCTGGCGCGCCCGATCAAGATCGCCGTCGATTGCGGCAACGGCGTGGCCGGCGCATTCGCGGGCGACCTGTTCCGCGGCATGGGCTGCGAAGTCATCGAACTGTTCTGCGAAGTCGATGGCAACTTCCCGAACCACCATCCGGACCCGGCGCATCCGGAAAACCTGCAAGACCTGATCCGCTGCCTGGCCGAGACGGATGCCGAAATCGGCATCGCCTTCGACGGCGACGGCGACCGCCTGGGCGTGGTCACCAAGGATGGCCAGATCATCTACCCTGACCGCCAGATGATGCTGTTCGCGGCCGACGTGCTGACCCGCCACCCTGGCGCGCAGATTTTGTACGACGTGAAATGCACGCGCCACCTGGCGCCGTGGATCAGCAAGCATGGCGGCGTGCCGCTGATGTACAAGACGGGCCACTCGCTGGTGAAAGCCAAGCTGCGCGAGACGGGTGCGCCGCTGGGCGGCGAAATGAGCGGCCATATCTTCTTCAAGGACCGCTGGTACGGTTTCGACGACGGCATGTATTCGGCCGCGCGCCTGCTGGAAATCCTCACGCGCGAAGCCGATCCCTCGGCCCTGCTGAACTCCCTGCCGCAGTCCGACAGCACGCCGGAACTGCACCTGGAACTGAAGGAAGGCGAGAACGTCGCGCTGATGGACATGCTGCGCCGCGATGCCGTCTTCCCAGGCAATGAACAGATCATCACCATCGACGGCTTGCGCGTGGAATACGCGGACGGTTTCGGCCTGGCCCGCTCGTCGAACACCACGCCGGTGATCGTCATGCGCTTCGAAGCGGAAACGCCGGAAGCCCTGGCGCGCATCCAGGGACAATTCAAGAGCGTGATCCTGGCCGCCAAGCCAGACGCGGTCCTGCCGTTCTGACAGCATGGCCGCTCAAGCTGGCGCACAGGCGCCCTTGAAAATCCTGCTGGTGAGGGTGTCCTCGCTGGGCGACGTTCTGCATAACCTGCCGATAGTGGCGGACATCGCCCGCCACTATCCGGACGCGACCATCGACTGGGTGGTCGAAGAGGGCTACACCAGCCTGGTGCGCCTGAACCCGCGCGTGAATGCCATCTTTCCGTTCGCGCTGCGGCGCTGGCGCAAGAGCCTGGGCAAGAAGGAGACGCGCGCGGAAATCGCCGCCTTCTTCCGCAGCCTGCGCCAGACGCGCTACGATTATGTCTTCGATACCCAGGGCTTGCTCAAGACGGGCATCATCATGGGCGCCGCGCGCCTGGCGCCGGGCGGACAGAAGGTCGGCCTGGCCAATGGCAGCGAAGGCTCAGGTTACGAAGGCATCTCGCGCCTGTTCCACACCAAAAGCATTCCGCTCGACCCGCGCACGCATGCGGTAGCGCGCGGCCGCCTGGTGGCCGCCGCCGCACTGGGCTACACGGTCGACACGCCGGCCGATTTCGGCTTGCCGGAAGTCTCCGGCAGCGAGCCGCGCCCGGACTGGATGGGCGAGGCGCCCTACTGCGTGTATTTCCACGGTACGGCGCGCGACGCCAAGAAATGGGCGCCGGAAAACTGGATCGCCCTCGGCCATGCGCTCGCGCCCATGCCGATTTTGCTGCCCTGGGGTTCGCCCAGGGAAAAGGCGGAAGCCGAGCAACTGGCGGCCAGCCTGCCGAATGCGCGCGTGCTGCCCAAGCTGTCGATGGGCGACGCCACCCTGCTGGCGCGCCACGCGGCGCTGGTGATCGGCGTCGATACGGGTCTCACGCATATCGCCGCCGCCTTCGTGCGCCCGACGGTGGAAATCTATGCCGACTCGCCGCTGTGGAAAACGGAAGGCAACTGGTCGCCGAAAATCATCAACCTGGGCGACAAAGGCGCGCCACCCGGCGTGCCGGAAGTACTGGCCGCGGCACGGCGCCTGCTGACCGAACATCCCCCTGCCTGACTTCAACATCAAACAATCATGCGACTTCTTTATACCCTCGCCTGGTGGCTGGCCTTGCCCCTGGTGCTGGCGCGGCTGTGGCTGCGCGGACGCCAGGAACCCGGCTACCGCCAGCACTGGGGCGAGCGCCTGGGCTTTTACGGCCGCCAGCCGACAACGGCTACAGACACCATCTGGCTGCACGCCGTCTCCGTCGGCGAGACGCGCGCGGCCGAGCCGCTGATCGATGCGCTGCTGGCTGCATGGCCCAGGTGCCGCATCGTCCTCACGCACATGACGCCCACGGGACGCGCCACGGGCAAGTCCCTGTTCGCCAAACACGGCGCGCGCCTCGTGCAAAGCTATCTGCCGTATGACACGGGCGCCATGCCGGCCCGTTTCATCCGCCATTTCTCGCCGCGCATCTGCATCCTGATGGAGACGGAAGTGTGGCCGAATCTGATCCACCAATGCAATCGCTACAAAGTGCCCGTGGTGCTGGCCAATGCGCGCTTGTCGCAGCGTTCGCTGGGCAAGGCGCAGCGTCTTGGCAAGCTCATTGCCGACGCGGCGCGCGGCATCACCCTGGTGGCGGCGCAGACGCAGGACGACGCCGATCGCGTGCGCCAGCTGGGTGTGCAGCACGTGGTCGTCACGGGCAGCATCAAGTTCGACGTCGTCGTGCCCGAGGCGGCGCTGGCGACAGGCGCCTGGCTGCGCGGCGCCATCGGCCAGCGCCCCGTGCTGCTGTGCGCCAGCACGCGCGAAGGAGAAGAGCAGCTGATATTCGATGCCTTGGCCCGTGCCAGCCTGCCCGCGCATGCGCTGCTGCTGATCGTGCCGCGCCATCCGCAGCGCTTCGATGAGGTGGAAAAATTGATCGCGGCGCAGGGCCTGGCCGTGCAGCGCAGGTCCGGCCTGGCGCAGGACGATGTTGTGGCGGCGGGCACGCAGGTGCTGCTGGGCGATACCATGGGCGAGATGTTCGCGTATTACGTGGCCTGCGATTGCGCCTTCGTCGGCGGCAGCCTGCTGCCGCTGGGCGGACAGAACCTGATCGAGCCGGCAGCGCTGGGCAAGCCCGTGCTGATCGGCCCCCACACCTTCAATTTTGCGCTGGTGACCGAGCAGGCGATTGCCGCCGGCGGCGCCGCGCTGGTGGCGGATGCCGATGCGCTGATGGCGCAGGCGGCAGTGCTGCTGCAGGATCCCGCGCAACTGGCGTCGATGGGTCAAAAGGCGCTGGCGTTTGCGAACCAGCACCGGGGCGCCACGCCGAGGACCATCGCAGCGATTCAACCGCTGCTGCGGTGACGGCGGCGCGGCCAACAATGTTGTCGGATTAGCGCGCTAGCGCGTAATCCGACAGCCGCCAACATATCGCTTACGCGAACAACACCGGCAGCTCCTGCGAGCGTTTCCTGAGCGCCTGCTTGGCCCCGTCGTAATCGGGATAGATCGATTCCACGGTGGCCCAGAAGCGGGGGCTGTGGTTCATTTCCAGCAGGTGCGACAGCTCGTGCGCCACCACATAGTCGATCAGCGGCAGGGCGAAGTGGATCAGGCGCCAGTTCAGGCGGATCTTGCGCTCGATGGTGCAGCTGCCCCAGCGCGTGCCGGCCGACGATAGCGACAGCGAATCGTAGCGCACGCCCAGCTTGTCCGCATACAGATCCAGCCGTGCTTCGAACAGCTGGCGCGCCTCGTGCTGGAACCAGCCTTTCACTTTTTCCTTCAATTGCTGCTCGCTGCCCGTGGGCGTGACCCAGACGTGCAGTTCATTCGTCTCGCGCTGGAAGCTGGCGCGGTGGCGCGGCGCCTGGTGCAATCGCAGGGTGATCTCGCCGCCCAGATACGGCAGCACGGCGCCATCGATCCAGGCAACGGGCGGGCGCTGCTGGCGCTGCACCTTGCGCTCGCCCCGCTCCAGCAGCTTCGAGACGATCCAGCCTTGCTTGGCGCGGATGGCGTTGTCGATTTCGGCCAGCGTGACGCGCTTGGGCGCGGTGACGCGCAAACCGTTGTCGTCGATCATGAAGCCGATGGAACGGCGCGTGGAGCGGCGCAGGGCGAATTCGACGAGGTGGCTGCCCAGCTGCAGCTGGCGCAGTGGCGGGCCATCGGCGGTGCGTGGCGGGGAAGGCAGGGGAGGCGGGGCGGGGCGGACGATGGGCGGCGCGGGCGCCACTACCGGTGGGGCCACGGGCGGCGCTGGCGGTGCCGTGGGGCGCACCGCCGGGGGCGTGCTGGTCGAGACGTCATGCGCAAACAAATCCAGTTGCTGGTCGCCGACCTTGATGGTCTTCATCTGCTGGCGCAGGGTCGGCTCCTGGATGACCGCGCTGATGCCGTCTAGCCAGCGTTGTAGGCGTGAGGCGAAATGACGCGCATTTCTGATTCTATCCAATTTTCCACCTGTTGCATCATGCTGTCCGGGGTTTGCCCTTCCGGCGAAATCGGTTTGCCTATCGAGACGGTGATCAGTCCCGGGCGTTTGAGGAATGACTGCTTGGGCCAGCACTCGCCTGAATTATGCGCAATCGGCACCACCACGGCACCGGTGGCGATGGCCAGACGCGTGCCGCCGCTTTTGTACTTGCCCGCCTGGCCCACGGGAATGCGGGTACCTTCCGGGAACATGATAATCCATTGGCCGTCGGCCAGCCGGCGCTTGCCATGCGCGACCACGCTCTTGAACGCATGCTTACCCTGTTTGCGGTCGATGGGTATCATGCGCAGCAGCGCCATGGCCCAGCCGAAGAAGGGGATGTACAAAATCTCCTTCTTGAAAACATATACGAGCGGGCGGGGCAGGCTGGGCAGCAAGAAGATGGTTTCCCATGCTGACTGGTGCTTCGACAGCACGATGGCCGGCGCGTCCGGGAAGTTCTCGGCACCCTTGACTTCATAGCGGATACCGCAAATGACCTTGGCACACCACAGGATAAACACGTTCCAGCGCGAGGTGACCCAATAGCGCTTGTTGTAGCTCAATGGCGCGGCAAAAAAGCACACGCAGGCCCAGACGATGGTAGCGACGATCATGATGATCATGAACAGCAGGGATCGCAGGAACAGGGAAATATTACGCAATGCGGTTCTCCGAAGATTAGATACTCGATGCCACGGTGGGCGCCGGTGCGGCGGGCGCCTTGAGCAGGTGGCTGACGACGGCGGCCAGGTCGGGGAAGACCTGGGTGCCAGGCGGCAGGCCACCCGTCTCGTTGGTTTTTTCGCCCTTGCCCGTCAGGACCAGGTAGGGCACGCAGCCGCTGATGAAACCGGCCTGCAGGTCGCGCAGGGAATCGCCGACGGTGGGCACGCCTTTCAGGCTGGTGTTGTAGCGCTGCGAGATTTCATGGAACATGCCCGGTTTCGGCTTGCGGCAGTCGCAATTGTCCGCGCCCGCATGCGGGCAAAAGAAGATGGCGTCGATATCGGCGCCCACCTGCTGCGCCAGCGTGTGCATCTTCTGGTGGATCGCGTTCAGCACCGTCATGTCGAAATACTCGCGCGCGATGCCCGACTGGTTCGAGGCGATCACCACGCGATAGCCGGCCTGGTTCAGGCGGGCGATCGCTTCGAGCGAACCGGGGATTGGCAGCCATTCGGCCGGCGACTTGATGAAGTCCGGCGAGTCATGATTAATGACGCCGTCGCGGTCGAGAATAATCAGTTTCAGCGCCGGAGTGCCCATTATGCCGCCAGCTTGGAAATGTCGGCCACGCGGTTCATCATGCCGTGCAAGGACGACAGCAGTGCCAGACGGTTGTTGCGCAGGGCGACATCCTCGGCCATCACCATCACGTCGTTGAAGAAGCCGTCGACGTCGTCGCGCAGCTGCGCCAGGGTTTGCAGGGTGCTGGTGAAATCGCCCTTGGCAAAGGCCGCGTCGACTTCCGGCTGCACGCGCGAGACGGCGGCGGCCAGTCTTTTCTCCGCTTCGTCCTGCAGCAGCGCCACGTTGACGCCGCCGGCGGCGACCTGGCTCACGGCTTCCTCGTTCTTTTTCAGGATATTCGTGATGCGCTTGTTGGCCGCTGCCAGCGAGGCGCTTTCCGGCAGCGCGGCAAACGCCTGCACGGCTTCCAGGCGCTGCACGATGTCGTCCAGGCGGTCCGGGTTCTGCGCCACGACGGCTTCGATTTCATTCGGCGAGAAACCGCGCTCGCGCAGGATGCCGCGCAGGCGGTCGAGCATGAAGGTGGTCACATCCGCGACCGGGTCCTTGAAGCCGGGCACCGACGCAAACTGCGCGGCGGCGTCCGCCAGCAAGCCCTGGATCGACAATGGCAGGCGTTTTTCCAGCAGCATGCGCAGCACGCCCAGGGCGTGGCGGCGCAGCGCGAACGGGTCCTTGTCGCCCGTGGGCGCCAGGCCGATGGCCCAGATGCCGACCAGGGTTTCCAGCTTGTCGGCCAGGGCCACGGCGGTGCCGGTGGCGGTCGACGGCAGGCTGTCGCCCGCAAAGCGCGGCTGGTAGTGTTCGGAGGCGGCCAGCGCCACTTCTTCCGGTTCGCCGTCATGGCGCGCGTAGTACGTGCCCATGATGCCTTGCAGTTCGGGGAATTCGCCCACCATGTCGGTCAGCAAATCGGCCTTGGCCAGCAGGGCGCCACGTTCGGCCAGGGCCACGTCGTACTGCAGCTTGGCGGCGATGGCGCCGGCCAGCGACTTGACGCGCTCTGTGCGGGCAGCTTGCGTGCCCAGCTTGTTGTGGTAGACGACGTTGGCCAGCAGCGGCAGACGCGATGCCAGCGTCTTCTTCTTGTCTTGCTCGAAGAAGAACTTGGCGTCGGACAGGCGCGGGCGCACGACGCGCTCGTTGCCGCCGATGATGTGCTCTGGCGTGTCCGTCTCGATGTTCGAGACGATCAAAAAGCGCGAGCGCAGCTTGCCTTCGCTGTCGGTCAGCGCAAAATATTTCTGGTTCGTCTGCATGGTGAGGATCAGGCATTCCTGCGGCACGGCCAGGAATTCTTCCTCGAAGTGGCACTCATACACGACCGGCCATTCGACCAGGGCCGTGACTTCGTCGAGCAGCGCTTCGGGCATCAGCACCTGATCAAAGCCGGCCTTGTCCAGCAGCTGGGCGCGGATGCGCTCCTTGCGTTCCTCGTTGCTGGCGATGACGCTGGCGTTGAGGATCAGCGACGGCGCATAGTTTTCCGCGTGCGCGATGGTGATCGGTTCGCCGTCGGTGAGGAAGCGGTGGCCCAGGGTGGTGCGGCCGGCCGTCAAGCCCAGCAGGGTCAATGGCAGGATATTGATGCCGTGCAGGGCGATCAGGCTGTGGGCTGGGCGCACGAATTGCACGGTGGTGCCGTCCGGGCGCTGATAGCTCATCAGTTTTGGAATCGGCAGCTTGGCGGCCGATTCCGTCAATGCGGCCTGCGCGCCCGTGGCGAGCTGGCTGCCCGGCGCCGTGTAGGTGTAGAAGAAGCTTTCCGCCTTGCCGTCGGCGGCGCGTTCCAGCTCGGCCACCGTCAGATCGGGAAAGCCCAGCGCGGCCAGTTTCTTGGCCAGCGGCGGCGTGCCGTTGCCGTTCGCGTCCAGCGCCACGGAGACGGGCAAGACTTTTTCGCGGATCGATTTGTCGGGCGAGACTTCGCGCACGTTGGTAATGGAGACGGCCAGGCGGCGCGGCGAGGCGTAGCTGGTGGCGACGCTGTCGGCTTCGAGGAAGTCGCGCGCTTTCAGGCCGTTGACGATGCCGGCCGTGAAGGCGGCGCCCAGTTTGGCCAGCGCTTTCGGCGGCAGTTCTTCGGTCAGCAGTTCGATGAGCAGTGTTTGGTTCATGGTGTTCTTGTCTGGTACGGCGGTGTATGAGCTAGGCGATCAAGCGGCGGCGGGTTGGTCTGCGGCGGGCAGCATCGGGAAACCGAGGCGCTCGCGCGAGTCGTAATACGCTTGCGCCACCAGGCGCGACAGGGTGCGCACGCGGCCGATGTAGGCGGCGCGTTCCGTCACCGAGATGGCGCCGCGCGCATCGAGCATATTGAAGCTGTGCGAGGCCTTCATGATCTTCTCGTAGGCGGGCAGGGTCAGTTGCAGCTCGATCAAACGCTTCGCTTCCGCTTCGTAGTTGCCGAACTGTTCGAACAGCAGGTCCGTATTCGCGTGCTCGAAGTTGTAGGTCGATTGCTCCACCTCGTTCTGGTGGAAGACGTCGCCGTAGGTCAGTTTTTTCGTAACCGTTTCGCCGGCCGCGCCCTTTTCTTCCCACTCGGTCCACACCAGGTCATACACGTTTTCCACGCCCTGCAGGTACATGGCCAGGCGTTCGATGCCGTAGGTGATCTCGCCCAGCACGGGCTTGCAATCGAGGCCGCCCACTTGCTGGAAGTAGGTAAATTGGGTCACTTCCATGCCGTTCAGCCAGACTTCCCAGCCCAGGCCCCAGGCGCCCAGGGTCGGACTTTCCCAGTCGTCTTCGACGAAGCGCACGTCATTCTGCTTCAGGTCCAGGCCTAGCGCGGCCAGCGAGCCCAGATACAGGTCGAGGATGTTTTCCGGCGCCGGCTTCAACACCACCTGGTACTGGTAGTAGTGCTGCATGCGGTTCGGGTTTTCGCCATAGCGGCCATCCTTCGGGCGGCGCGACGGCTGCACATACGCGGCGCGCCACGGTTCCGGGCCGATCGCGCGCAGGAAGGTACCGGTGTGGAAGGTGCCGGCGCCGACTTCCATGTCGTATGGCTGGAGCAGGGCGCAACCTTGCTTGTCCCAATAGGTTTGCAAGGTCAGGATAATTTGTTGAAATGTGAGCATCGTATGAGTTCGCCGCGCGGGAGACTGCGCGCTGTTAAGGTTTGCTTGAAGCCCGCACGCTGTTGGTCTAGCGTCCAGGCCGGGGTTTTGCTAATTTTAGCGGTTTTTACGGGCCCACTGTGACTCTTCGGGCAATATCGGCCGCTTATTGCTGCGCGGCGCGGCCACGGCGGGCGGCGCGCGACAGCAGGAAGGCCGTCAGCAGGGCCAGCGCGGCCAGGGCCAGCACCAGTTTGTTGCCGTACAGAATGTATGGCGTCATGCCGCCCATGCCCTGCACCTTGGCCGCCAGGGTCGCTTGCTGTTCCGGCGGCAGCAGGCTTTGCACCACGCCCTTGCCGTCGATGACGGCGGTGGCGCCCGTGTTCGTCGAGCGCAGCATCGGGCGGCCCGTTTCCAGGCTGCGCATCTGCGAAATCTGCAGATGCTGGGGGATGGCGATCGAGTCGCCGAACCAGGCCAGGTTCGAGATATTGAGCAGCACGGACGCCGACTGCTTGCCGTGGCGGTGGGCGCTGGCCAGCTGGCCGGCGATTTCTTCGCCAAACAAGTCTTCGTAGCAGATATTCGGCAGCACCAGCTGGTCGCGCACCTGCAGCGGCGCCTGCACGTCGGCGCCGCGGCCCATGTCGCCGAGCGGGATGGCCATCATGGCGACAAACCAGTGCAGGCCGGGCGGCACGAATTCGCCGAACGGCACCAGATGGTGCTTGCGGTACTGGTAGTACGGTCCCGGCGTGCCGCTGGGCGTGATGCCCACGGCCGCATTGTAGAAGCGCTGCTGCTCGTCGAGCACGGGCATGCCGACCAGGATCGTGCTGCCGGTCTGCTGCGAATACGTCGCCAGACCATCCAGATAGCCGGGCGGCAGCTGGTGCGGCAGCACGGTGACGGCCGTTTCCGGCGTGGCGATCAGGTCGGCCGGCGCGCTGGTGATGGCGCTCTGGTACATCTGCAGGGCGCCCAGCACGAAGCCGGGGTCGAATTTCTGCTGCTGCGGCACGTTCCCCTGCAGCAGGCGCACGGTGATGGGGCGCCCGACCGGGTGGGTCCAGTTCACGTATTGCAGCCCAACGCCGGCCGCATACAGGGCGATCACGCCGCCCAGCGCGCTCCAGCGCGTGCGATGCAAGGGGTGGATCAGCAGCAGCAGGGCGCCGGCGGACAGCGCCGCCAGCCAGCCCAGGCCGTACGATCCGACGATGGGGGCAAAGCCGCCCAGCGGGCTGGTATTGTGGGCATAGCCGGTGGCCAGCCACGGAAAACCCGTAAACAGCCAGCCGCGCGTCCATTCGAACAGGGTCCACGTGGCAGGCAGCACCAGCAAGGTCATGGCGGGCAGGGACAGCACCCAGCGCTGGCGCAGCCAGGCGGCCGTGCCCATGGCCAGGGCCACGTAGATGGCCATCAAGAGGGCCAGCAGGGCCACGGCGATGGCGGCGATCGGCGCGGCCATGTCGCCATAGCGGTGCATCGAGATATACAGCCAGTGCGTGCCGGCCGCGCACCAGCCGAAGCCGTAGGCCCAGCCGATCAGCGCGCCGGCCTTGACGTTTGCCGCGCGCAGCACCTGGTAGAACAGCACGCCCAGGCTGAGGATTTGCAGCGGCCAGTAGCCGAAAGGGGCGAACGCCAGCACGGCGACGGCGCCGGCGACGGCGGCAGTCAGCATGCGCGCCCACGTGCTGCGGGGCGGTTTGGCGGGGGCGTTGGGGTCGGCGCGTCTGAAACGCATTTACAGCACGCGCATGTCAGAGTTCCAGTTCCGGCACGTTGGGCAGGCGCTCGACGAGCAGCACGTGCACCTGGCGCGCATCGGCGCGCAGCACCTCGAAGCGCAGATTGCCCAGGTCGAAGATGTCGCCCTTGTGCGCCATGCGGCCCAGGTACTTCGACACGAGGCCGCCGATGGTGTCGACGTCGTCGTCCACCAGGTGGCTGCCCACTTCTTCGTTGAACTGTTCAATCTCGGTCAGCGCCTTGACGCGCCAGCGGGGGCCGAACTGGCCTTCCTTGAGCGAGAGGATATTGTCCTCGGCTTCGTCGAAGTCGTATTCGTCCTCGATATCGCCGACGATCTGTTCCAGCACGTCTTCGATGGTGATCAGGCCGGCGACGCCGCTGTATTCATCGACGACGATGGCCATGTGATTGTGGTTGGCGCGGAAATCGCGCAGCAGCACATTCAGGCGTTTCGATTCGGGGATGAAGATGGCGGGGCGCAACATGTCGCGGACGTCGAAAGTTTCTTCTGCGTAATAACGCAGCAAGTCTTTCGCCAGCAGGATGCCGATGACCTTGTCGCGCTCGCCTTCGATCGCGGGGAAGCGCGAGTGGGCGGTCGACAGGACTTCCGGCATCCATTCCTCGATCGGCTTGCTGATGTCGATGACATCCATTTGCGAACGGGGAATCATGATGTCGCGCGCACAGAGATCCGACACCTGGAACACGCCTTCGATCATCGACAGGGCGTCGGCGTCGATCAGCTTGCGTTCATGCGCATCGTGTAGAACTTCGAGCAATTCTGCACGGTTCTCTGGCTCGGGGGAAATGAGTGCGGTCAGGCGTTCAAACAGTGACCGGTGGGGCTTGACGTCAGTTCTGACGCCACTAGGGTGCTCGGGCATAGGAGGCGTGAGCCGTTGTTGCGAAGGGATATAGGATACACCAAAAGTGGGGGAATACCGGATTTCCCCGCTTTTGATGCAAATTTAATACGTTGAAGTGCGCCGTTGCGCGATCTTTTACGCCGCTTCCGGGCCCAGCACGCGCGCGCGCAAGTGCGCCACGTCGGCCTGCCAGTCGGCAAAGTGCTCGCTGTCCTGCCACAGCTGGCGCAGTTCCGACGCTTCGGCCGTGATCTTGTCGAAGGCCAGGCGCGCCTTGTCCAGCAGCGGCGGCGTGACCTTCTTCCTGCAGGCGGCCACCCATTCGTCCACGTCCAACGTGGCCGGGTCGTCCTCGCCGGGCTTGCCCAGCAGGCGCGCGATGACTTCCAGCGCGGCCAGCGCCTCGGCGGCGAACGGCGCTTCCAGTTCCGCTTCCGTGCTGTCGATGACGTTGTCGAGCGTCGTCTCGACCAGTTCCAGTGTTTTATATTCGTGCAAATCCTGCGCCCAATCCATGGCGTAGTCGTTGCCGAAGGCGTCGGTGGCCCAGGTGCCCATGTGCTTACTCCTTGTACGGGTCGGCAATGCCGAGTTTGGCGAGGATGTCCGTTTCCAGGCCCTCCATCTCGGCCGCTTCCTCGTCATCCATGTGGTCGTAGCCCTGCGCATGCAGCACGCCGTGCACGATCAGATGGGCCGTGTGCTCTTCCACGCTCTTCTTTTGCTCGGCCGCTTCCTTTTCCAGCACGTCCGTGCACAGGATGATGTCGGCGCGCGTCGGCTCGTCCTCGGCCAATTCTTCGCCTTCGTTGTAGGCGAAGGTCAGCACGTTGGTGGCGTAGTCCTTTTCGCGGTAGTCGCGGTTCAGGCTGCGGCCTTCTTCCGCGTCGACGAAGCGGATGGTGAATTCGGCGGGCGCGAACAGGGCCGCCTTGACCCAGCGGCGCACTTTCGGGCGCGTGATCAGGGCTTCCAGGCGGGCATCCGGGTATTGCACGGACAAGGACAGTTTATTTTTTTCGGACATTTTTGGCGGCAGCTGGTTTCAATAAGGGAAGTAACTGGGCGGCGTCGGCACCGGCCGCCTGCGCCGTTTCATAGGCATCGACGATGCGCGCGACGAGCGGATGGCGCACCACGTCGGTGCTGTTAAATTGCGTGAAGCCGATGCCGCGCACGTCTTTCAATACGTGCACGGCGTCGATCAGGCCGCTCGTCTGGCTCTTGTGCAGGTCGACTTGCGTGACGTCGCCCGTCACCACGGCCTTGCTGCCAAAGCCGATGCGCGTCAGGAACATCTTCATCTGTTCGACGGTGGTGTTTTGCGCCTCGTCGAGGATGACGAAGGCGTGGTTCAGGGTGCGTCCGCGCATGTAGGCCAGCGGGGCGATTTCGATGACCTGTTTTTCAAACAGTTTTTGCGTGCGGTCAAAGCCCAGCAAGTCGTACAGCGCATCGTAGAGGGGACGCAGGTAGGGATCGACCTTTTGCGCCAGGTCGCCCGGCAAAAAGCCCAGGCGCTCGCCCGCTTCGACAGCGGGGCGCGTCAAGATGATGCGCTTGACGGCGTCGCGTTCGAGCGCGTCGACGGCGCAGGCGACGGCCAGGTAGGTCTTGCCGGTGCCGGCCGGACCCACGCCGAAGCTGATGTCGTGTTCGAGGATGTCGCGCAAATAGGCGATCTGGTGCGGCGTGCGTCCGCGCAGGTCGGAGCGCCGCGTTTTCAGCACGGGGCTGGCGATGTCCGGTTCCACAAAAGTGCTGGCGGGCGCGTTGGCGTGGTGTTCCGAGGCGGCGGACAGGCCCGCGCGCTGTTCCACCAGGGCCAGCTGCACTTCTTCCAGGGGAACGACCTTGTTGGCGATGGCGTAGAACTGCTCGAGGATTTCCACGGCGCGTTCGGCATTGCTGCCGCCGACGATGAATTTCTCGCCGCGGCGGAAGATCGTCACGTCGAGGGCGGCGGAAATCTGGCGCAGGTTTTCATCGAGCGGTCCGCACAGATGCGCCAGGCGCGTGTTGTCGAGCGGCTCGGGGATGAAATAATGCGGCTGTATCGGGGCTTTGGTTTTCAACTGGCTCTTTTCAATGCGGGTGCGCTGGCGACGAGTTCGCCGCGCAGGGTGTAGGAATGGCTTTCGGTGATGCGCACGTCGACCAGCTGGCCGATCAATTGCAATCCGTCGGGACCGGCGTCGAAATTGACCACGCGGTTGTTTTCCGTGCGGCCTTGCAGTTCGCTATCGTCCGTGTCCTTCTTCGAGCGGCCTTCGACGAGGATGGTTTGCACCGTGCCCACCATGGCCAGGCTGTATTTGCGCGTGTTGGCGTCGATGGCCGCCTGCAGTTGCTGCAGCCGGGCCAGCTTGACCTCGTGCGGCGTGTTGTCTTCCAGATTGGCGGCCGGCGTGCCGGGGCGCTTGCTGAAGATGAAGCTGTAGCTGTTGTCGAAGCCGACGTCCGCGATCAGCTTCATCATGGCGTCGAAGTCGGCTTGCGTCTCGCCGGGGAAACCGACGATGAAGTCGGACGAAATGGCCATGTTCGGGCGCACGGCGCGGATGCGACGGATGATGGACTTGTATTCGAGGCCCGTGTAGCCGCGCTTCATGGCGCCGAGGATCTTGTCGGAACCGTGCTGCGCCGGCAGGTACAGGTGGTCGACCAGCTGCGGGATCTTCGCGTAGGCGTCGATCAGGCGCTGCGTGAATTCCTTCGGGTGGCTGGTGACGAAGCGCATGCGCTCGATGCCGGGAATGTCGGCCACGTATTCGAGCAGCAGGGCGAAGTCGGCGATCTCTCCGCCTTCCATCGCGCCCCGGTAGGCGTTGACGTTTTGCCCCAGCAGGGTGATTTCCTTGACGCCCTGGGCGGCCAGGCCCGCCACTTCCGTCAGTACGTCCTCGAAGCGGCGCGACACTTCCTCGCCGCGCGTGTAGGGCACGACGCAGTAGCTGCAATATTTGCTGCAGCCTTCCATGATGGAAACGAACGCCGAGGCGCCGTCCACCTTGGCCGGCGGCATGTGGTCGAACTTTTCGATTTCCGGGAAGCTGATGTCCACTTGCGCATCGCCGCTGGCGCGGCGCAGTTCGATCATCTGCGGCAGGCGGTGCAGCGTTTGCGGGCCGAACACCATGTCGACATACGGCGCGCGCTTGACGATGGCGTCGCCTTCCTGCGAGGCCACGCAGCCGCCCACGCCGATCAGGAGGTGCGGCTTGGCCAGTTTCAGCTCGCGCAGACGGCCCAGGTCGGAAAACACCTTTTCCTGCGCCTTTTCGCGCACGGAGCAAGTGTTAAGCAGGATCACATCGGCATCTTCCGGCGTGTCGGTGCGCACCAGGCCATCGGAGGCGCCCAGCACGTCGGCCATCTTGTCCGAGTCGTACTCGTTCATCTGGCAGCCGAAGGTTTTAATGAATACTTTTTTCTGCATGGAGTCGGATGCTTATCGGTAAATGTAGCGGCAAATAAGTGGGACAACTAAGTGTGGCGGCAAATCAGCCGGGCAGGGGGCTTGCGCTGCGCGCCGCCCGGGGCGGGAGGCGGTGGATGACCGGCCGGGCGCCCCTGGCTGCCCGGTGGCAGGCTCGCTGCAAGTTCAGGCCATAGTTTAGCGTAAATCGCCGGGACGGGCCATGTTGTGCTGACCTTGCCGACAAGGTTGCGGTGCTAACAAGGCGCCCGGAACGATGATGCTGAAAAGCATTTATTGCCGTACGACACCATTGATTTGTAACAAGTTGCTGCAAAGCCTTGTGTGCGCCCGCTGGCATCCTAATGTGTTGAAATAGCATCGTTGCCAAGCCAACCAGCAGCTTGATTGATATTTAACAATCAGGAAGTTTGCGCGAGGCGCAGATGCAGCGTGTTTGGACTAGTATATTGTTTTATATGCAATTCATTTTTGTGGGTTGCAGTACTTTTTACTCACGCGGCAAGCTGCGCACGTTGGTTGGACGTGGCTGTGCAAGTCCTGTGCAGGCAGTGCGATAAGGACGGAAGGCGGAGGGGAGGGCCGAATCCGATGCAAAGACGTTTATTTGAACACTCTAAGCCAGCCTTAAGTTCGTATCGGCATTATTTTCTACATTCACCAGACGAGGAAAAATCATGGCACATCATGCATTAGCATCGCAAGAGAGTTACAACCCGAACCACCTGCTGGATATTCTGCTGAGCAAGATGCAGCTGAAGAACGATGCAGCCCTGTCGCGTCTGCTTGAAGTGGCGCCACCCGTCATCAGCAAGATCCGTCACCACCGCTTGCCGGTCGGTGCCTCGCTGCTGATCCGCATGCACGAAGTGACGGGCATGAGCATCCGCGACCTGCGCGATTTGATGGGCGACCGCCGCACCAAGTATCGTTTGTCCGACGCCCAGGGCCGTCCAAAAGCGGAAGACCGCGGCGATGCGCAAGAATCGAATTACGCGCACTGATGTGGCGGTTGTACGCTGACTGTGCCGCTTGCGTAGCTGCTGGCGGCAACAGGCTGGCGTGGACCGGGCAGCATGGACCGGGTAACATGGATGTATCGCAGTACCCATAACGGCTTTCGCTTCGCAGCGAGAGCCGTTTGCGTTTGCGGAGCTGCTTAGCTCAGCAGTGCCGAGGTGATTTCATCGTAGCGCAGCTCCGTTTCGCGGAACAGCTGCAGATACGCGTCTTCGCCCAGTCCCAGCGCATCCCAGGCCACCGGCGAGACGCGCGGTACCATGTCGTCGCCCGCCTGCGCCAGGTCGAGCGCACAGACGACGGCATTGGCCACGTGGATCAGTGCCGCCAGGAAACCGGCGCCCGGCGCTTCCGGCTGCAGGTAGTTGCCCAGCGCCAGGCGCATGGTGTCGGAAAAATTCCAGTGCTCGGCCAGGGCCACGCCTGCCTGCACGTGGTCCACGCCCAGCACGGCCTGCTCCGCTTCGAGCAGGCTGCAATCGTGCGCGGCCTGGTGCGCGATGACTTGCGCGTAGTGCGCGGGAAAGCTGCTGACCAGCACCAGGCGGCCGATGTTGTGCAGCAAGCCGGCCGTGAATGCGTAATCCTGGTTGAAGCGGAGCTGGCGCGCCAGCACCTTGGCGCAGGCGGCCGTCGCCACCGAATGGCGCCAGAAGGCCTTGTCGTCGAAACCGGGGCAGCGTCCTTCCGGGAAGCAGCCCGTGATGGCGGCCGAGGTGATCAGGCTGCGCGTGGTCTGGAAGCCCAGGTAAGTGATCGCCTGCTGGATGGTGGTGGCCTTCACTTGCAAGCCATATTGCGACGAGTTGGCCAGGCGCAGGGTTTTGGCCGTCAACGCCTGGTCGTACGACACTTTTTTGGCCAGTACGGAAATATCGACGTCTTCCTGGTCTATGCTGTTGAGCAGCTCCATGACGACGGCGGGCAGCGAAGGCAAGTCATCGAGGTGGGCGACGATATCGTCGAGCGTCAGCTGGGTGCTCATGCTGCCTCTCCCGTGCCCAGGCGATAAGCCGTGACATAGTCGCGCAGCAAGGTGGTGGCCGCATCGAGGGGATCGTCGGGGTCATGCTTGCGGAACAGATAAGCCAGCCGTTCGCTGTCGGCCGCCTGCTGTGCGGCGATTGCTTCCGGCGACGGGGGCGGCGCCTGGATCGGCAGCATGTCGATGTTGTGGCGGGGCATCAGGGCCAGCATGTTTTCCGTCAATACCGCGCCTTGCGGCAGCAGTACTTGTCCATGCGCATCGAGCAAGACATCCGACAAAATCATGCCGGGACGAACTTGTTCCAGGGGTAGATGTTGATGCGTGACCGCCATGACGACTCCTTAGATGATTGCGGGATATTACCATTGCCATGACGCAATGTCTCAACCTGCATCAAAGTCCCTATTGAAAGTGGGGATGCTGTAAATCTTGCCAATAAGCATGTCATACCGTACATTTGAATCAGGCTGTTGTCTTGCTGACGTATCTGCGCCCGCGCCGCGGGCCGGCGGCTGGCCTGGCCCGGGGAGTGATGATTGATGGTGAGTATCCAAGTCCGGCTGACTCTGCTTTTTGTCGTGATCGTCACCCTGGTGCTGGGCATTTCCGGCAGCTATACCCAATATACCTTGAGCAAGGAACTCGAATCGGGCAGCGCGCGCCTGCGCAGCGGCGTGCTCACGCGCTTGCAGACCAGCTTGCCGTCCGCCCTGTGGGACCTCGATAAATCCAAGGTCGACAGCATCGTCGCGGCCGAAATGCTGCCGCCGGAACTGGTCGGCATCCGCGTCTACGACGCCTCGGTCGGCCTGTTCGCCGGCGAAGTGCGCGACGCGGCCGGCACCCTGGTGCCGCTTGAGGCGGACGTGGCCATGGGCGGCACGCCCGTCGAGGCGCCGCTCGTGTTCCGCGACGCCGTGGCGGCCGCCACGGGCGGCAAGCCCGTGATCGTGGGCAAGGTCATCGTCAATTTTAGCCGCGAGCAGATCGATGCGGCCCTGCGCAGCGAAGTACGGCGCAAGGTGGTGGAAGTGTTGCTGCTTGACATCATTCTCGTCGGGGCGCTGGCATTGAGCCTGCGCATCGTCTTCGACCCCCTGAAACAGTTGCGCGACGGCTTGTTCGACCTGGCCACGCGCGGCAGCGATGACGTCGAAGAACTGCCGGAAAGCCGGCGCGACGAACTGGGCGACGTGATCCGCGGCTTCAATGCCGTGCAGCGCAAGCTCAAGTCCATCATCGAGGGCAGCCGTGAGGCGGAAGACATGGCGCGCCGCTCGCAGCAGGCAACGGCGCAGGCCATGGACGAGCTGCGCCGCGCGCAAGAGTCCCTGCTGCAATCGGAACGCCTGGCCTCGCTGGGCAGCCTGGTGGCCGGCGTGGCCCATGAAATCAACACCCCGGTCGGCATCGCGCTGACCAGCGCTTCCGTGCTGAAGGAAGCCACCGATGCCATCAGCACGGCGGTGGCGGGCGGCAGCGTGAAGAAGACCGACATCGTGCGCTACCTGGAAACGGCCGGCGAGAGCGCGCGGCTGATCATGAACAATGCCTACCGCGCCGCGCACCTGATCCACAGCTTCAAGCAGATCGCCGTCGACCAGGTCAGCGAGGCGCGCCGTTTGTTCGAATTGCGCGACTATATCGGCGAAGTGATCTCGAGCCTGCAGCCGACCCTGAAAAAGACGCGCATCAGCATCGATATCGATTGCCCGCCCGGCATCATGCTCGACAGCTATCCGGGCGCGCTGGCGCAGGTGCTGACCAACCTGGTGTTGAATTGCGTCGAGCACGCCTTCGATGCGGACACGGCCGGCAATATCCATATCGGCGTGCGCCGCGATGGCGATTCGATCGCCATGCAGGTGCGCGACAACGGCCGCGGCATCGCGCCCGACATGCTCGACCGCGTGTTCGATCCCTTTGTCACCACGCGCCGCGGGCAGGGCGGCACGGGCCTGGGCTTGAATATCGTATTCAACTTGATTGCCAAGCAGTTTGGCGGCACCATCACGGTCAGCAGCACGCTGGGACAGGGCGCGACGTTCCTGCTGCGCCTGCCCACGGTGACGCCGTTGCCGGAAAGCACCAGCAGCCAGGCATAGGCAAGGAGACAAGACATGGCAGCGATCGAAAACAGTCAGCAAGTGGCGCTTTTGCGCGGGATTAATGTGGGCCGCGCCAAGCGCGTGGCCATGGCCGACCTGCGCAAGCTGCTGGGCGACCTGGGCTTTGCGGACGTGCGTACCGTGCTCAACAGCGGCAACGTCGTGTATGACGGAGGAGCCGTGGCGCCGGCCGAGGCCGCTGCCCGCATCGAGGAAGCGCTGGTGCTGAAGCTGGGCGTGGCGGCCAGAGTGACGGTGTTGTCGGCCAGCCAGTTTGCCGAGCTGGTGGAGCAAAACACGCTGGCGCCGGCGGCCGATGCGGCCCGCTTGCTGACCTTGGTGCTGAACAATCCTGCCGACGTCCAGCGCCTGGCGCCCCTGTTGCAACAACCGTGGCAGCCGGAAGCGCTGGCGCTGGGACGATGGGCCGCCTATGCCTGGTGTCCCGATGGCGTGCTGGCCAGCAAGGTGGTGGCGGCGCTCGGCGTGCTGCTGGGCGACGGCGTCACCTCGCGCAACTGGGCCACCATGCAAAAATTACATGCGCTGCTGAATGGAGCGGATGCGGCAGCCACATCGGCCAAGGAGCACTGATGCCTTCCATTGAAACGCCATGAACTGGGATATCGTCAAGGGTATCTTGATCGTGCTCGTCGCCATCAGCGTGGTGGTGACGGCCTTCGTGCTCATGTCCGCCTCGGGTCCGGACAAGGCGAGCTGCATCGCGCGCGCCCTGAAGTCGGGCATTCCGGTGGGTAATATCGAACGGGTCTGCCGCCTGCTGGACAAATGATGGCGCCATAAACAACATTCCGCACGAGGCGGAATGTTTTTCAGCTGCGCCTTGCCAGTGCCGGCGCCTTCAGTTATCGAATTTTTCCTGTTTTTCGCCGTGCAGGCTCAAGGCCACCAGGCCCAATCCCACCAGCAGCATCGAGTACATGCTCGCTTCCGGCACGGGGGCCGGCACGCTGGCTTGCTGTGCGGGCGCAGCCGTCATGGGCTTGGGCGGCGCCAGGGCCGCATGACGCGCGCCACTGGTGCTCCAGTGCGGTGCCGCCGTCGCGCTGCTGGCCAGCAGGCGTGCATACGGCAAGTCCGGCGTTTCCCAGCCGGGATTATTATTCAAGCTGATGCTTTCATCGATCGTCACGCGTTCGCCGGCTTCCTGCAACTTGCCGGCCGTCGTGTCGCTGACTGCCGCCACGCTTCCCGTGCTGGCCGACAGCGCCAGCACGGCCACGCACAGCGGCTGATAGATTCTCATCTTGCTCTCCCTTGTTGTTCACCGCGTGGCGCAGCCGAAACCGGCTTGCGCATGGACGGACAATTCGCCTGTACGGGGGCGTATCATGGTTTTTCTGCTGACCTCCCATTACAGCACACATCGTGACAATTTTGATACGTTTATTTCCTGTTTATTACGAATATTTGTCATTTTGATAGCGTAAACATGATCGTTGCCGCACACTTTGCATGAGTACGCTATCGCCCAAAAACACTGTTGTTTTTTTGTGCGAATCGCCAGCAGGAAAACAATATATTGATTAGTATATTGTTTATCGCACGCTATACAACATGATCGCCTGTGGGAGGGCACGATGGAGACAGTCGCAACACAACACGCCGAATACAACCTCGACGCCATGCGGGGTTCGGCCTACAAGGCCAGCTCGCTGCTCAAGGCCATGGGCAATGCCGACCGATTGATGCTGCTGTGCCAGCTATCGCAGGGCGAGCATTGCGTCAGCGACCTCGAGCAAAAAGTGGGCATCGGCCAGCCGACCCTGTCGCAGCAGCTGGGCGTGCTGCGCGAAGAGATGCTGGTGGCCACGCGGCGCGACGGCAAGCAGATCTATTACCGCGTCGCCAGCGCGCCCGTGCTGGCCGTGCTGCAAGTGCTGTACGCGCAATTTTGCGCGCCGCGCCCCCCGTTCAACGACGAAGCGGACTGATACTGCCATGCACATCGACTGGCTGCACTTCACGCCATGGGCCTCGCTGGCCGGCGGTATGCTGATCGGCCTGGCGGCTGCGCTATTGATCTTGTTCAATGGACGCATCGCCGGCATCAGCGGCATTCTCGGCGGCTTGCTGCGCCCGCGCAGTGGCGACCTGGGCTGGCGCATCGCCTTTCTTGCCGGCCTGATCGGCACGCCCCTGCTGTACCGGCTGTGGCAAGCCCTGCCGGCGGTGCGGATCGACGCGGGTACGCCCGCCCTGATCGTGGCGGGCTTGCTGGTGGGCGTGGGCGTGCGCTATGGCGCCGGCTGCACCAGCGGCCACGGCGTGTGCGGCCTGTCGCGCTTGTCGCCCCGTTCATTGGCGGCCACCTGCGCCTTCATGGCGGCCGGTTTCCTCACCGTCTATCTGTTGCGCCATCTGTGAGCAAGCTTATGAGCAAGTTGATCTTTTCCCTGTTGAGCGGCCTCGTCTTTGGACTGGGCCTGATCGTCTCCGGCATGGCCAACCCGGCCAAGGTGCTCGGTTTCCTTGACCTGGCCGGCGCCTGGGACCCGTCGCTGATGCTGGTGATGGGCGGCGCCATCGGCGTGGCCCTGCCGGCCTTCTGGCTGGCGCGGCGGCGCAGCAAGTCGCTGCTGGGCGACCCCATGCAATTGCCCGCGTCGCGCCGGATCGACCGGCGCTTGCTGCTGGGCAGCCTGGCCTTTGGCGCGGGCTGGGGCATCGCCGGTTTCTGTCCCGGCCCCGCCCTCGTGTCGCTGCTGGCGGGCCAGCCGAAGGCGTGGATATTTGTCGGTGCCATGCTGGCCGGCATGGCCGTGTTTGAAGTCCTGGAGCGCCGCAAGGCACCCGCGCCGGCCTGAGACGGTACAATCTGGCGCATCGCCACTTTGGATACCGCTTACATGAAGACCGTGATTTTCCGTGCCGGCGCGCGCGCCGCCCTGCTGTGCAGCGTGCTGGCGCTGGCCGCCTGCGGCAGTTTGCTGAAGAAGGAAGCCCCGCCCGCTCCCGTCCCCGTGGCCGACGCCTTGCCCAATCCGCAAGTGCTGCTGCTCGGCGAAGTGCATGACAATGCGCAAGGCCAGCGCCTGCGCGTCGCGGAATTGCAGCGCCGCCTGGCCGCCGGCTGGCGTCCCGTGATCGTCATGGAGCAGTTCGACCGCGAAAACCAGGCCTTGCTGACGCGCGCCGCGCGCGATTGCGCCGACCCCGATTGCATCATCCGCGTGATGGAGCAGCCGCGCTGGGACTGGAGCTTGTACCGGCCCGTGCTGGACCTCGTCATCAGCTACCAGCTGACCTTGATCGCCGGCAACCTGTCGCCGGCCGACGCCTCGCGCATCGCGCGCGACGGCATCCAGTGGGCCATGCCGCCCGCCATGGTGGCCACGTACCTGGCCGCGCCCGTGCCGGCCGACATTCTGGAAGGGCAAAAGAAGGAAGTCCAGGCGGCCCGCTGCAATATGCTGCCCGACATGATGATGACCGGTGTCGTCAACGCCCAGGTGGCGCGCGATATCTGGATGGCCAAGCTGATCCGCGACCAGGCGCCGCGCGACGTGGTGCTGATCGCCGGCAATGCGCATGTGCGCAAGGATATCGGCGTGCCCCGCTGGCTGAAGCTGGCCGACCCGCAGCTGAACGTGCGCAGCATCGGCTACCTGGAGCAGGGCGTCGCCGGCTACCAGGGTACGTTCGACCTGACGCAAACGATGCCGGCGCAGCCGCGCCCGGACCTGTGCGCGAAGTTTAAAAAATAATTACTGCTGTACCCGCACCAGGGCGCTGACCCGGCTGGCCGTATCGAGCAGTTTCGGCAGGCTGTGTTCCAGCAGGTGCGCCACGGACGGCCCCGCCGTCTGGCCGCTGACGTTGATCGCCGCCACCACCTTGCCCGCCCGGTCGAAGACGGGCGCGGCCAGGGCGATCAAGCCCTGTTCCAGCTCTTCCTGCACCAGGCACCAGCCCTGGCGCCGCACTTGCGCAATCTCTTCCATCAAGACGTCGATATCGACCTTGGTCGCCGGCGTGATTTTCAGCAGCGCCATCTTCGACAGCCGTTCGCGCAGCGCGTCGGGCGCCAGGCCCGACAGCAACACCCTGCCCATCGAGGTGCAGTAGGCGGGCAGGCGGCTGCCGATGCCCAGGTTGATCGACATGGTGCGGTGCGCGGACAGGCGCACGACATACACAATGTCGTCGCCGTCGAGCACGGTGGCCGAGCACGACTGGCGCAAGGTCTGCATCAATTCTTCCAGCAACGGCTGCGCCTGCGTCCACACGGGCAGAGACGACAGATACGCGTAACCGAGGTCGAGCACCTTGGGCGTCAGACGGAACAGCCGTCCATCCGCTTCCACATAACCGAGATGCAGCAAGGTGTGCAGGATGCGCCGCGCGCCCGCGCGCGTCAGCTGCGCCCGTTCCGCCACTTCGCTCAAGGTCTGCTGCGGCGCGTCCGCGCCAAAGCTGCGCAAGACGGCCAGGCCCCGCGCGAACGATTGCACATAGCTGTCGCCGGGACGCGGCGCGCCGTCGGCATCGACGGTGTCGTCGGTGGAAAGAGAAGTGCTGCTGCGTGCGGTCATGGCAATTCCAATGGGGCAAGGTGGCAATTATAGCCATGGCGGTGGCGAAAACGGCAAATTGACAAGCGCCCCGAACAGGCATATTCTCACGATAAGTTCTAAATACGAATATTTGTTCGATATACGAACAAATAACCAGTGTGTGATTGGGAGGAGACAGCAATGATCGACAAACTGCGTTCCAGCGTCCTAGAGGCGTTGGCCGATATCCACGATGGCGCCACCGTCATGATTGGCGGCTTCGGCGGCGCAGGCCAGCCGGCCGAGCTGATCGACGGCCTGATCGCCCAGGGCGCGCGCGACCTCGTCATCGTCAACAACAATGCGGGCAATGGCGACACGGGCCTGGCCGCCCTGCTGAAAAACGGGCAGGTGCGCAAGATCATCTGCTCGTTCCCGCGCCAGGCCGATTCCCACGTCTTCGACGCCCTGTACCGCGCGGGCAAGCTGGAGCTCGAATTGGTGCCGCAGGGCAACCTGGCCGAGCGCATCCGCGCCGCCGGCGCCGGCATCGGCGGCTTTTTCACGCCCACGGGCTATGGCACGGACCTGGCCAAGGGCAAGGAAACGCGCGAGATCGACGGGCGCATGTATGTGTTCGAGTCGCCCATCCACGCCGACTTCGCCCTGATCAAGGCGGAGCAGGGCGACCGCTGGGGCAACCTGACTTACCGCAAGACGGCGCGCAACTTCGGCCCCATCATGGCGATGGCCGCCAAGGTCAGCATTGCCTCCGTGCATGAAGTTGCTGAGCTGGGCAGCATCGACCCCGAACACGTCATCACGCCGGGCCTGTTCGTGCAGCGCATCGTGCAAGTGCCGCGCACGGCCACCGGCCCCGCCGGCTTCAAAGCTGCTTGAGGAGTATCAAATGCATAAATGGAATCGAGACCAGATGGCGGCCCGCGTGGCGGCCGACATCCATGAAGGTGCCGTCGTGAACCTGGGCATCGGCTTGCCGACCCTGGTGGCGAATCACTTGCCGGTCGGCGCGGAGATCATCCTGCACAGCGAAAACGGCGTGATCGGCATGGGCCCCGCGCCCGCGCCGGGCGAAGAAGATTACGACCTGATCAACGCGGGCAAGCAGCCCGTCACCCTGCTGGCGGGCGGCAGCTATTTCCACCACGCCGACAGCTTCGCCATGATGCGCGGCGGCCACCTGGACATTTGCGTGCTGGGGGCGTTTCAGGTGTCCGCCACGGGCGACCTGGCCAACTGGCACACGGGCGCGCCCGATGCCATTCCCGCCGTGGGCGGGGCCATGGACCTGGCCATCGGCGCGAAAAAAACCTGGGTCATGATGGAATTGCTGACCAAGGGCGGTGAAAGCAAGCTGGTGCAGGCCTGCACCTATCCGCTCACGGGCATCGGGTGCGTGAGCCGCATCTACAGCGACCTGGCCGTGTTCGACCTGGGGCCCGCCGGTGCCACTGTCGTCAAACTGGTCGATGGCTTGCGTTTTGAGCAGCTGCAAGCGTTGACGCCGGTTTCACTGCTGGATGGACGTTAGCAGCCAGCAATGTCGGCTTACGTGCTTGCGCACTAACCCGACCTACATAAATATTTCTTGGAGGAAAAAAATATGACTGCAGCGTTTATCTGCGATGCCCAGCGCACCCCATTCGGCCGCTATGGCGGCGGCCTCTCCGGCGTGCGCGCCGACGACCTGGGCGCTGTGCCCATCCGTGCCTTGATGGCGCGCAACCCCAACGTGGACTGGACGGCCGTCACGGACGTGCTGTACGGCTGCGCCAACCAGGCGGGCGAGGACAACCGCAACGTGGCGCGCATGGCCGCCTTGCTGGCGGGCTTGCCCGACAGCGTGCCGGGCGCCACCCTGAACCGCCTGTGCGGTTCGGGCCTGGACGCCATCGGCAGCGCCGCGCGCTTCATCAAGAGCGGCGAAGCGGGCTTGCTGGTCGCCGGCGGCGTGGAAAGCATGAGCCGCGCGCCCTTCGTCATGGGCAAGGCCGACAGCGCCTTTTCACGCGGCATGAAAATGGAAGACACGACCATCGGCTGGCGCTTCATCAATCCGCTGATGAAGGCGCAGTACGGCGTCGATTCGATGCCGGAAACGGCGGAAAACGTGGCCAGCGACTTCGGCATCAGCCGCGTTGACCAGGATGCGTTCGCCCTGGCCAGCCAGGTAAAAGCCCTGGCGGCGCAGCAGGCGGGCGTGTTCGACAGCGAAATCTGTCCCGTCAGCATCGCGCAGAAGAAGGGCGAGCCAATTATCGTTGCCCGCGACGAGCATCCGCGCGCCACCACGCTGGACACCCTGGCCAAACTGAAACCCGTCGTGCGCGCGGACGGCACGATTACAGCCGGCAACGCGTCCGGCGTCAACGATGGCGCGGCGGCCCTGCTGCTGGCCGACGAGGCGAACGCGGCCCGCTTTGGCCTGACGCCGCGCGCCCGTGTCGTGGCCATGGCGACGGCCGGCGTGGCGCCCCGTATCATGGGCATCGGCCCCGCGCCCGCCACCCTGAAAGTGCTGGCCATGACGGGCTTGACCCTGGCCGACTTCGACGTCATCGAATTGAACGAAGCGTTTGCCGCCCAGGGCCTGGCCGTGCTGCGCCAGCTGGGTGTGCGCGACGACGACCCGCGCGTCAACCCGAACGGCGGCGCCATCGCCCTCGGTCACCCGCTGGGCGCGTCCGGTGCGCGCCTGGCCATGACGGCCGTCAACCAGCTGCACCGCACGGGCGGGCGCTATGCGCTCTGTACGATGTGCATCGGCGTGGGCCAGGGCATCGCGCTGGTGCTGGAACGGGTCTGATTCCACGCGCCCGCAGGCGAAAAAAATTGCCGGCAGTACGTATTAACCCGTATGCCGGGCGGCTTTTTGACCTTGATCAAGGGCGTATGATGCAAAACCAGCCGGGGCAATCCGGCTGGCGTTGGCTCTTTCACACGAACAAGAAGACTGATATGACATCCCACGATACTCCGCATGACGTTGCGCAGCTGACTTCCCAGCAGCGCATCAAGGCCATCATTGGCGCTTCTTCCGGTAACCTGGTCGAATGGTTCGACTTCTACATTTACTCGTTCTGCGCGCTGTATTTCTCGCACGCCTTCTTCCCTTCCGGTAACTCGACCACGCAGCTGCTGCAAACGGCCGGCATCTTTGCCGCCGGCTTCCTCATGCGCCCCGTGGGCGGCTGGCTGTTCGGCCGCATCGCCGACAAATACGGCCGGCGCCAGTCGATGATGATTTCCGTGCTGATGATGTGCGGCGGCTCCTTGATGATCGCCGTCATGCCGACCTATGACACCATCGGCGCCTTCGCGCCGTTCCTGCTGCTCGTGGCGCGTCTGTTCCAGGGCCTGTCCGTGGGCGGCGAATACGGCACCAGCGCCACCTACATGAGTGAAGTGTCGGAATCGGGCAAGCGCGGCTTCTTCGCCTCGTTCCAGTACGTGACCCTGATCGGCGGCCAGCTGCTGGCCTTGCTGGTGCTGGTGGTCTTGCAGCAACTCCTGACCCTGGAAGAGCTGCGCGCCTGGGGCTGGCGCATCCCGTTCGTCTTTGGCGCCCTGGCGGCCCTCGTCTCGCTGAACCTGCGTAAATCGCTGACGGAAACGACCACCGCCAGCGAGCGCAAGGACAAGGACGCGGGCAGCCTGCGCGGCTTGCTCAAGCATAAGCGCGCCTTCATCACGGTACTGGGCTTTACGGCTGGCGGTTCGCTCGTGTTCTACACGTTCACCACCTACATGCAGAAATACCTGGTCAACACGGCCGGCATGGATACCAAGACGGCCAGCGCCGTCATGACCTGCGCGCTGTTGGTGTACATGATTCTGCAGCCGGTGTTCGGCGCCTTGTCCGACCGCATCGGCCGCCGCACCTCGATGCTGTTCTTCGGCGGCCTGGCCACCCTGTGCGTGCTGCCCATCATGCATGCCTTGAAGGATATTTCCAGCCCGTACGCGGCGTTCGGCCTGATCATCATCGCGCTGGCCATCATCAGCTTCTACACGTCGATCAGCGGCCTGATCAAGGCGGAAATGTTCCCCGTCGAAGTGCGCGCGCTGGGCGTGGGCCTGTCGTACGCGGTGGCCAACGCCATGTTCGGCGGTTCGGCCGAATACGTGGCGCTGCAGTTCAAGGCCTGGCACGTGGAAGAGTATTTCTATTGGTACGTCACCGTCATGTGCCTGATTTCCTTCATCGTCGCCATCCGCATGCCGGACCCGAGCCGCTCGGGACTGCTCAAGTAACGTTGTCGTAAAATGGGGGACACTGCGGTGTCCCTTTTTCATCGCCGCCTTTTTATCGTGCCGATCAGGAGTTTTCATGTCGTATGTCATTCCCGCACCGATCCAGCCCAGCGTTCCCGTCACGGGCAGCGTTGATACTTTCCCCGTCCACCGCATCTATTGCGTAGGCCGCAACTATGTCGACCACGCCAAGGAAATGGGCCATACGGGCCGCGAGGCGCCGTTTTTCTTCATGAAGCCAGCCGATGCCGTGCTGCCCGTGCCAGCCGGCACAACGGGCGAGCTGCCGTATCCGGCGCAGACGCAGGATTTCCAGCACGAGATGGAATTGGTGGTGGCCATCGGCAAGGGCGGCAGCGATATCGGCGTGGCCGATGCGCTGAGCCACGTGTGGGGTTATGCGATCGGCCTGGACATGACGCGCCGCGACGTGCAGGGCGCGGCAAAAAAACTGGGGCGTCCATGGGACACGGGCAAGGCCTTCGAGCACTCGGCGCCCATCGGCCCGATTACCCCGGCCGCGCAGGCGGGCGATATCGGCCATGCCGCCATCACCCTGCACGTGAATGGCGAGCTGCGTCAAAGCAGCAGCATCGATATGCTGATCTGGAACGTGGCCGAAACCATCGCCGACCTGTCGACCTATTTCACCTTGCAGCCGGGCGACCTGATCTACACGGGTACGCCGGCCGGCGTGGCGGCCGTGCAGCGCGGCGACGCGCTGGTGGGCGCCATCGATGGCCTGGGCGAACTGCGCGTGAAAGTGGTCTGAGCGGACAAGGAGGGCGGCATGATGAACGACACATATTCCGTAGCACAACCGACGCGCGCCGAGATCGACGCGCTGGCGGGCCCGGCCCTGCTGGAATTCGGCACGGGCTGGTGCGGTCACTGCCGCGCTACCCAGGCGCCGCTGGCCGCCGCGTTGGCGCAGCACCCGGGGGTGCCGCATCTGCGCGTGGAAGACGGCCCCGGCCGTGCGCTGGGGCGCTACTTCCGCGTGAAACTGTGGCCGACCCTGATTTTTTTGAAAGATGGCCAGGAAGTGGCGCGCCTCGTGCGTCCGCTCGACAGTCGCGAGATCGAGCAGACTTTTGCATTGATTGATGCATAGGTCGGCGTAGGTCGGCTTAGCGCAGCGTAAGCCGACACCACCGTACATGCTCCATCACAACTTCTTGCCGCACCGCAGCACTGCGCGTATGATAAGCCGCTTACAGCAAGATCAACCGCATCCTTCGTGATGCAGCGCGATCATCGCCGGCCCGCTCCACCCGGAGGGGCCGCAGGCAAGGATTCACCACAAATGACCGATGCCGCGATGCCGACGCGCGGGTCTGGTACGGAATGCCTGGCGATACGCCGGGCCTGATACACGTCGCCCATCCCCTGACGCCTTTCCTGCCGTGCCCCGGGTAACCGGATGGCGCACGACCGTTGTTTCTCTGATCAGCACTGATCACGGCGCGATAGCGCGCGTTTGTTCACCGTTGCCTGCCGTTAACAACGGCGTGTTGCTGCGTGGAATTTGTTTGCGAATTTAATAGCAAATTCACAGCAAATACGTCCGCGCACGGCTATGATATGTGGACAATGCGCCTAAGTAACCGTCGGGAAATTATTGTAAATTTATGACGAACAGAAGTGGATGCGATGCAAGGCGGCTGTCGCGACGCAGTGCGAGCACTGCGAGCGGCTGCCAACGCAGCAGCGCGCCGCTTATGGAAGTCAGAAATAACAAGAATTTACTGGCGATTACTTTATACAACGTGCTGTGCTGCTGCCTGAAAAAACATCCAGAGAATGGCCTTTAGACACCCTCCCCAAGGAGCGCAGTAAATGAGCACCCCCCCCAAGAAAAATTCCCCCGGCACGGTGCTGTTCGCCAGCCTGATCGGCACCACCATCGAGTTCTTTGACTTTTATATCTACGCCACCGCCGCCGTGCTGGTGTTCCCGAAACTGTTCTTCCCCGCCGGCGACCCGTCGGCCGCCGTGCTGCAGTCGTTGGCCACGTTCGCCATCGCCTTCTTCGCCCGCCCCATCGGTTCGGCCGTGTTCGGCCACTTCGGCGACCGCATCGGCCGCAAGGCCACTCTCGTGGCCGCCCTGCTGACCATGGGGATCTCCACCGTCATCATCGGCTTGCTGCCGACGTATGCCGCCATCGGCACCCTGGCGCCGTTGCTGCTGGCGCTGTGCCGTTTCGGCCAGGGCCTGGGCCTGGGCGGCGAGTGGGGCGGCGCGGTGCTGCTGGCAACCGAGAACGCGCCACCGGGCAAACGCGCCTGGTACGGCATGTTCCCGCAGCTGGGCGCGCCGATCGGCTTCTTCCTGTCGGGTGGCATCTTCCTGCTGCTCAGCGAAACCATGACCGATGAGCAGTTCTTCAGCTACGGCTGGCGCATCCCGTTCCTGGCCAGCGCGCTGCTGGTCATCGTCGGCCTGTACGTGCGCCTGAAGATCACGGAAACGCCGGACTTCCAGAAAGTCATCGACAAGAACGAAGTCGTCAAGCTGCCCGTGGCCACCGTGTTCCGCCAGCATGGCCGCATGTTGTTCCTGGGCACCATCATCGCCCTGGCTACCTTCGTGCTGTTCTACCTGATGACGGTGTTCGCGCTGAGCTGGGGTACGACCAAGCTGGGCTTCACGCGCAAGGAATTCCTCGTCGTGCAACTGTTTGCCGTGCTGTTCTTCGCCCTGACGATTCCCTTTTCGGCCGTGCTGGCCGACCGCCGCGGCCGCCGCGCTACCCTGATCTGGGTTTCCGTCGCCATCGCCATCTTCGGCCTGGTGCTCGCGCCGATGTTCGGCTCGGGCGTGACGTGGGAAGTGACCGTCTTCATGGCTGTCGGCCTGGGCCTGATGGGCATGACCTACGGACCGCTGGGCACGATGTTGTCCGAGCTGTTCCCGCCCGAAGTGCGCTACACGGGCGCCTCGCTGACCTTCAACCTGGCGGGCATCCTGGGTGCCTCGCTGGCGCCGTACATCGCCACCTGGCTCGCGACCAACTACGGTCTGCAATACGTGGGTTATTACCTGTCGCTGGCGGCCGTGCTGACCCTGGGTGCCTTGCTGATGGTGGGCAAGCCGCGCGCGGGCAAGGAAGCCTGGCAGTAACACACCTCTGATCCCGGAGCATCCGAAAGCCGCCAGCTGCAACCAGCTGGCGGCTTTTTTTGTCGGTAAAACGCCACGCCGCACGCCTGCCGAGATTCTTGTTGACAGTCAAAATCGGCTGGTGGTAAGGTGTGCACACGTGTGCAATGCAGTGCAAGCCTTGAAAAAGCACATCCCGGGACAGTGACACCGCAAGATAGCGGTGCGGTCTGAAGTACCACAACGACAACGAACTTGGAGTGAGACGATGAAGATGCGCAATGTTGCGATTGCTATAAGCCTGGCCCTGCCGATGACGGCCATGGCCGCCGAGGAACGCCTGTCCGTGCTGTGCTCGGCCGATATGGAATGGTGCCAGCTGATGAAGAACCGCTTCGAGGCGGAAAGCAAGATCAAGGTATCGATGATCAGGAAGAGCGCGGGGGAAGCCTACGCGAAGATCCGTGCCGAAGCGTCGAACCCGAAATCGGACATCTGGTGGGGCGGCACGGGCGACCCCCACCTGCAGGCCGCCGCCGAAGGCTATACGGAAGAATACAAGTCGCCCACCCTGCCCAAGCTGCAGCCGTGGGCGCTCAAGCAGGCCGAGACGGCCAAGTACCGCACCGTCGGCATCTACATCGGCATCCTGGGCCTGGCCTACAATGAAAACGTGCTGAAGAAGAAAAACCTGCCACCGCCGCAATGCTGGAAAGACCTCGTCAAGCCCGCCTACAAGGGCGAGATCGAGATGGCCAACCCGAATTCCTCGGGCGCCGCCTACAACGCGCTGGCCACCGTGGTGCAGCTGTTCGGCGAAGAGGAAGCCTTCGATTTCCTGGCGAAAATGGGCCAGAACGTCAGCAAATACCCGAACGCGGGCGTGGCGCCGGGCGAGGACGTGGGCCGCGGCGAAGCGGGCGTGGCCATCGGCTTCATGCATGACTTGATGAAACTCACCGTGGCCGGCTTTCCCGTGAAGGTCTTGCCGCCCTGCGAAGGCACGGGCTACGAGATCGGTTCGATGAGCATCGTCAAGGGCGCGAAAAACATGGAACAGGCAAAGAAATTCTATGAATTCGCCCTGCGTCCCGACGTGCAGAGCGAAGCCGTCAAGGCGCTGGCTTTCCAGATCCCGTCCAACGCGGCCGCCACCATACCCGCCGCCTCGCCGCGCCTGGAAAACATCAAGACCATCAACTACGACTTCGCCAAGTATGGCGCGTCGGACACGCGCAAGCGCCTGCTGCAGCGCTGGACGACACAAATTTATTCTGCCGGCAATTAAGGCGTCAAGACTGTCACCGTACCGAGCCTGCCGCATGCCGCAACGGCCATGTCGGCAGGCCTACTTAGCTGGATAGAGACCTCATGAAAAAGATATTTTACGGCTGGCTGCTGGCCGCTTTGGCAGCGTTGTGCCTGTTGCCCTGGCAGCAGCAGGAAGCGGGACTGTTCGCCGGCGAATGGCTGCGCGACGGCCAGTTCTTCAGTGAACGTGGCGCGCCGGCCGTGCTGCACGTACTGTCGTTCGGCGCCTGGCCGCTGGGCGTGTTCTTTGCCCTGATCGCCGCCAGCGCCGCGCTGGTGGCCGGCAATCCCCACCGCAAGACCCTGGGCCTGGGCCAGATCGCCCTCGGCGGCGCGGGCCTGCTGTGGCTGGCATGGCTGGGCTGGGGGCCGCTGGCCGCCGGCACCGGCCTCGGTTTCGGCGCGCTGCTGCTGGCGCTGTGCCTGCTGTTCCTGCTCACCTCGGGCGCCGCCGCCTGCGGCGTGTGCCGCGGCGACGCCTTCGTGGCCGGCGCCATCGGCCTCATCATCTGCCTCATCTCCCTGTTCGTGCTGTTCCCCGTCGCGCTGATCTTGGTGAGCGCCGGCCAGCCCATGGACGATGGCGGCACGGGCGCCGCCGCCCTGGCGCGCCGCCTGGCCGACCCCGGCATCTGGAGCCTCAATTGCGTGGCCGGTCCCGGCCGCTGCGGCGTGGCCTGGAACACCCTGGCGCTGGCCTTGCTGACGGGCGTATCGGCCACCTTCCTCGGTCTCGTGTTCGCCCTGCTGGTCACGCGCACGAATGGCCGCTGGGTACGCCCCATGCGCGCCATCACGATTCTCCCCATCGTCACGCCGCCGTTCGTGCTGGGCCTGGCCCTGATTTTGCTGTTCGGCCGCAACGGCGCCATCACGGGCCTCGTCGGCGACCTGTTTGGCGTCGAGCAAAGCCGCTGGCTGTACGGCATGACGGGCGTGTGGCTGTCGCAGATGCTGGCCTTTGCGCCGATCGCCTTCATGACATTGATCGGTGTGGTCGAAGGCGTTAGCCCCTCGCTGGAAGAAGCGTCGGGCACCCTGGGCGCCAGCAGCTGGCAAACCTTCGTCAAGGTCTCCTTGCCCTTGATGCGCCCCGGCATCGCCAACGCCTTCTTGCTGTGCTTTATCGAAAGCATGGCCGACTTCGGCAACCCGATGGTCTTGGGCGGCAACTTCCACGTGCTGTCGACGGAGATCTTCTTTTCCGTGGTGGGCGCCTCGAACGACCAGGGCCGCGCGGCGACGTTGGCCATCGTGCTGCTGACCTTTGCCGTGGGCGCCTTCTTCATCCAGAATCTGTGGCTGGGCAAGAAATCGTACGTGACGGTGACGGGCAAGGCCGACCACGGCGGCCACGCTTCGCTCAACCCGCGCCTGAAAACCACTTTGTGGACCATCGCCCTGCCATGGTTCGCCTTCACGGCCCTGATCTACGGCACGGTGGTGGCGGGCGGCTTCGTGAATAACTGGGGCCAGGACAATGCCTTCACCTTGCGCCATTACATCGACGCTTTCGGCATCACGGCGGGCGCTTCCGGCTGGCACTGGACGGGCCAGGCCTGGCCGTCGCTGTTCACCACCCTGACGATTTCGGCCATCGCCGCGCCCTTGACGGCCTTTGTCGGCATCCTCTCGGCCTGGCTGCTGGTGCGCCAGCAATTCGCCCTGAAGAGCGCGTTCGAGTTCGGCACCATGCTCAGCTTTGCCATTCCCGGCACCGTCATCGGCATCAGCTACATTCTGGCGTTCAACTCGGCGCCGATCGAGTTGACGGGCACGGCGACGATTCTGATCCTGTGCTTTGTCTTCCGCAACATGCCGATGGGCTTGCGCACGGGCATCGCCGCCATGCGCCAGCTCGACGGCAGCCTGGACGAGGCGTCGATCACCTTGGGCGCCAGCAGCTGGACCACCATGCGCAAGGTCATCCTGCCGCTGCTGCGCCCGGCCATCGCCTCGGCCCTCGTGTATGGCTTCGTGCGTTCGATCACGTCGATCTCGGCCGTCGTCTTCCTCGTCAGCGCCGATTACGACATGGCCACGTCCTACATCATCGGCCTGGTGTCGAACGGTAACTACGGCACGGCGATCGCCTATGCCACGGTGCTGATCGTCATCATCCTGCTGTGCATCCAATTGATCCATTTGCTGGTCGGCAAGCGCCGCCTTCGCCGCGTCAGCGCCGAAAAAACGCTGCCGGCCGCCGTTCCCAACCTGGAAAAGAGCTACGCATGAACCACTTTACTACCCAAGCAACAGAGCTTGCCGCGCTGGAATTCGATGGTGTTACCAAGCGCTACGGCAAGGCCCTGGCCGTGAACGATGTATCGTTCACGATCGCGCCGCGCACCATGGTCACCCTGCTGGGCCCCAGCGGCTGCGGCAAGACGTCCACCCTGCGCCTGATCGCGGGCCTGGAACGCGTCAGCGCCGGGCGCATCCTGCTGGCCGGCGAGGACGTCACCCTGACCTCCGCCGCCGAGCGCGACGTCAGCATGGTGTTCCAGTCGTATGCGCTGTTTCCGCACATGACGGTGCTCGACAACGTGTGCTACGGCTTGACCGTCTCGGGCGAGACCAAGCCGCGCGCCGTGGAACGGGCTCAGGAAAGCCTGCGCCTGGTGGGCCTGGCCGACTTTGCCGCGCGCTTCCCCAACGAGTTGTCGGGCGGCCAGCAGCAGCGCGTGGCCGTGGCACGTTCGCTGGTGCTGCAGCCCAAGGTCTTGCTGCTGGACGAGCCGCTGTCGAACCTCGACACGAAACTGCGCCGCCGCGTGCGCGACGAGATCCGCGACATCCAGGTCAAGCTGGGCTTGACGGCCGTGTACGTCACGCATGACCAGGAAGAGGCGCTGGCCATTTCCGACCAGATCATCGTGATGAACCGCCAGGTGATCGCGCAAAAGGGCACGCCGCACGAGCTGTTCGAGTCGCCGGCCGACAAGTTCGTCGCCGACTTCATCTGCAACGCGAACATCGTCGACGGCGTGATCGAATCGGTGGCCGACGGCAAGGCCGTCTGCGTCATGGGCAAGCTGCGGCTGCGCCTGCCATGTCGCAGCCAGCGCAGCGGCGAAGCGAGTTTCGCCGTGCGTCCGGAAGCGATCCTGCTGTCGCCCGCGCAGCCCGACAGCGCCATGGTGGTGCGCGTGGCGCGCGCCACTTACCTGGGACGCGAAATGCAATACACGCTCGAGACACCGGTGGGCGAACTGTTTGCCGTCTCGCATGACTTGAGCCAGGTTTTCACGCAAGGCACATCGGTCGCCATGACCGTACACGAACATGGCGCAGCCATCATTGGAGGACAAGCATGACAGATATGACACAGGCAGCGGTACTGGCCGACGCGGCGACCCTGGAACGCTATGCCTACGCCCGGCACATCATCGGCCAGGCGGGCGAGATCGCGCTGGGCATGTTCCAGCGCCGCACGGAACTGGTGATCGAGGAAAAGGGCTTGCAGGACATGGTCAGCATCGCCGACCGCATGGTGGAGGATTTCCTGCGCGCGCAGATCGCCGAGCGCTTCCCGGAAGACGCCGTGGTGGGCGAGGAGCGGGGCGGCGGCGCGTCCGACGCGCGCTGCGTGTGGGTCATCGATCCCATCGACGGCACGGCCTGTTTCGTCAACGGCATGCTGGCCTGGTGCGTGTCGATCGGCGTGCTGGTCGACGGCCAGCCCGCCATCGGCGCCGTGTATGACCCGAATGCGGACGAGCTGTTCCACGCCTGCCTGGGGCAGGGCGCGCATGTGACGGCGAAGGCCGGCGAAACGCGGCTGCGCATCAACGACGTGGCCAGCCTGCAGGGCGGCGTGCTGGGCGTGGGCTTTTCGCACCGCGTGGGCACCGATACCTTTTTACCGTTTCTGCTCGACGTGCTGGAAGAGGGCGGCATGTTCATCCGCAACGGTTCCGGCGCGCTGATGATCGCCTACGTGGCGGCCGGGCGCCTGATCGGCTATTTCGAGCCGCACATCAATTCCTGGGATTGCCTGGCGGGCATCGTGCTCGTCAACGAGGCGGGCGGGCGCTGCAATGATTTCCTGGCCGATAACGGCCTGGAAAAGGGCAACCCCATCCTGGTGGGCGGCCCCCGCTTGTATCCGCAACTGGCGGCGCTGGCCTTGCCGCGCTGTACCTGAACACATTGACTGGAAAGGGAGGGCAGGCGTCCGGCGAGGGACGCATGTAGTGGTAACACGCTGTTGAGCATCATGAGTAATCCACCACCATAAAAACAAGCAGGAGACAAAATGAAAAACGGGATGAGCACCATGCAGTTGAACAAGATCGCCGCCGTACTGTTGCTGGTCGCGCCAGGCTGCGTGCTGGCCGAATCGAGCGTCGTCGTGTACGGCCGCATCCACGCGGGCTTCGACCGTATCGAAACGTCGAGCTCGGCCACGGCGCCGAATGGCGAGTCGGTGTCGCGCGTGTCGGACAATTCCTCGAAGATCGGCTTCCGGGGAAGAGAAGACTTAGGCAATGGCAACACGGCCTTCTTCCAGATCGAAGGCAATGCCAAGCTCGACGATGGCACGGGTGCCATCAATAGCAAGGATACCTTTGTCGGGCTGGAAAACCCCGCCTATGGCCGCATCGCGCTGGGCCGCTTCGCCACGCCGATCCGCCAGATCAACGGCTACACCAACCGTTTCGTGGGCGAAGGCATCCAGGATGACGCCAATATTTCGCAGCTGGGCGGCGAAGGCTTCAACCGCCGCAGTTCGAACGCCGTCAGCTATCGCACGCCCGTGGTGCAGGGATTCAGCGCCACGATTTACCGCGCCAGCGAAAACGAGGCATCGAACGGCGACCGCATCTATTCGGGCATCGTGCAATACGTAAACGGTCCCGTGAAGGGCGCCGTCGGCTATGAAAAGCACAAGGACTTGCGTCCCGGCTTCAGCGAAAAGATGTTCCGCGCCGTAGGCAATTACAACTTCGGCGGCGGCGACGTGGGCGTGGCCTGGAACCGCATGGTGTATGACGTGGCCGGCGGCGACTTGCAGCGCGACTACTTCACCATCACGGGTGCCTACAAGGCGGGCGGCGGTGCCTTCATCGGCCGTTTCGGCGTGGCAGGCGACGTGTCGGGCAGCGCGCCCAACGGCAGCAGCGTGACCATCAAGGCGACCACCCTGGTGCGCGGCGACGACAGCGGCGCCAAGCAGGCGACCCTGGGCTACGAGTATTACTTGTCCAAGCGCAGCACCGTGTATGCCTACTACACGCAAACCAATAATGACAAGAACGCCAACTACACGTTTGGCGGCAATGCCTTCGCCGCCACCAAGAAGGGTGCCAAGCTCAGCGGTGTAATGCTGGGCGTCATCCACCTGTTTTAACTTTTTTAGCCCGGTTTTGCACACGTGTGCATTTCCGGGCCAAGCGATACCGACTATCAAGGAGATGGAAATGATTCAAGTGGCATTGTTCGGCGCCGGGCGCATCGGCCGCATTCATGCCGGCAATCTGGTACGCCAGCCTGGCGTGCGCCTGAAATACGTGGTCGACGTGCATGCGGGCGCGGCGGCGGAAGTGGCGGCCCTGCATGGCGCCAGCGTCGCCAGCGTGGACACTGTGCTGGCCGACCCGGCAGTCAAGGCCGTGCTGATCGCGTCGAGTACGGATACGCATGCGGACCTGATCGTGCGCGCGGCCGCCGCCGGCAAGGCCATCTTTTGCGAAAAGCCCGTCGACCTGACCCTGGAGCGCGCGCGCGCCGCCGCCGCTGCCGTCAAGGACGCGGGCGTGCTGTGCATGATTGGCTTCCAGCGCCGCTATGACCCCACGTTTGCCGCCGTCAAGCAGCGCATCGCAGCGGGCGAGATCGGCACGCCCGAGTTGCTCATCGTCACCAGCCGCGATCCGGGCCCGCCGCCCGTCAGCTATATCCAGGTCTCGGGCGGCATCTTCAAGGATATGCTGATCCACGATTTCGACATCTTCCGCTGGATACTCGACGATGAAGCCGTCAGCGTGCATGCCACGGGCAGCTGCCTCGTCGACCCGGCCATCGGCGCGGCGGGCGACCTCGATTGCACGGCTGTGACCATCCGCACGGCGAAGGGACGTTTGTGCCAGATCAACACCACGCGCCGCGCCGCCTACGGCTACGACCAGCGCTTCGAAGTGCTGGGCAGCGCCGGCATGCTGCAGGCGGGCAACCACAAGCCGACGGAAGTGACGGCCTATGGCACCGTGAACGTCAGCGTGGACAAGCCGGAAGATTTTTTCCTGGAACGCTACCGCGCCGCCTACGCCAGCGAAATGGCGCACTTTTTCGACGCCTTTGCCAATGGCGCAGCGCTGCGCACCACCGTCCACGATGGCTTGAAGGCGCTGGAACTGGCCGAAGCGGCCACCGTGTCGTGGCGCGAGCAGCGCATCGTGCAACTGTCATAAGGAAACAATGCCATGAAGAATACGACTGAATTTGCCCAGGGCCGCGCGCTCGACGTGATCTGCCTGGGCCGCCTGGCGGTGGACCTGTACGCGCAGCAGATCGGCAGCACCCTGGAAGACGCGACGAGCTTTGCCAAATACCTGGGCGGCTCGTCGGCGAATATCGCCTTCGGCACGGCCCGGCTGGGCTTGAAGTCGGCCATGCTGTCGAAAGTGGGCGACGACCACATGGGCCGTTTCCTCACCGACACCTTGGCGCATGAGGGCTGCGACGTCAGCCACGTCGGCATCGACCGCGAGCGGCTCACCGCCCTCGTCATGCTGGGCATCAAGGACAAGAACACCTTCCCGCTGATCTTTTATCGCGAAAATTGCGCCGACATGGCCATCGACGCATCGTCGGTGGATGCGGCCTTCATTGCCTCGAGCAAAGCGCTCTTGATCACCGGCACGCATTTCTCGACTAGCGCCATGCACGCCGTCAGCACGCAGGCATTGCAACTGGCGCGTGCCAATAAGGTGCGCACCGTGCTCGACATCGATTACCGGCCCGTGCTGTGGGGTTTGTCGGGCAAGGCGGACGGCGAAACGCGGTTCGTCTCGAACGACGGCGTGACCAGCCATTTGCAGGCGATCCTGCCGCAGTTCGACCTGATCGTTGGCACGGAAGAGGAATTCATGATCGCCGGCGGCGGCGCGGACATCATGGCGTCCTTGCGCGCCGTGCGGGCCGTGAGCAGTGCAACCCTGGTGGTCAAGCGCGGGCCGCTGGGCTGCGCCGTCATCGAGGCGGCCATTCCTGCCGGTCTCGATGCGGCATTCAACTATCAGGGCGTGCGCGTGGAAGTATTGAACGTGCTCGGTGCGGGCGACGCTTTCCTGTCGGGCTTCCTGAAAGGCTGGCTGCGCGGCGAGGATTACGAGGCGTGCTGCCGCTATGCGAACGGCTGCGGCGCCCTCGTCGTGTCGCGCCACGGCTGCGCGCCAGCCATGCCATCGCCCGTCGAGCTCGACTATTTCCTGGCCAACGCGGCCAAACTGACCCGTCCTGACCAGGATGCCACCCTGGCGCGCCTGCACCGCACGACGGTGGCGCGCAAGCAGTGGAATGAACTGTGCGTATTTGCGTTCGATCATCGCACGCAATTCTTTGAGCTGGCCCAGCAGGGCGTGAGCGACGAAGCGCGGATTTCAAAGCTCAAGCAACTGTTCGTGCAAGCCGTAGGCCAGACGGAGGGGGCGCGCGGCTTGCAGGGCGGCACGGGCGTGCTGATCGATGACCGCTATGGCGTCGACGCGCTCAACGATGCCACGGGGCGCGGCTGGTGGATCGGCCGTCCCGTGGAATTGCCGGGCTCGAACCCGCTGCAGTTCGACTGGGGCCGTTCGCTGGCGTCGCGCTTGACGCAGTGGCCGAAGGAGCACGTGATCAAGTGCCTGGTGCAGCTGCATCCCGACGATACGCCGGAAAACCGGCTGGAACAGGAAGCGCAAATCAAGGGCTTGTACGACGCCGCGCAAATCACGGGCCATGAATTGCTGCTGGAAATTATTCCTGCCAAGTCGCTGCCCCAGCACGACGATACCGTGTATCGCGCCGTCAAGCGCCTGTACAACCTGGGCATCTACCCCGAATGGTGGAAACTGGAAAGCATGTCGGCCCAGCAATGGCAAGCCATCGATGCCCTGGTGCACGAGCGCGATCCGTATTGCCGTGGCGTCGTCCTGCTGGGCTTGAACGCGCCCATCGATGCGCTGGCGGCCAGTTTCGAGCAAGCCAGTGCCAGCACCACGTGCCGGGGCTTCATGGTGGGCCGCACCATCTTCCAGGAACCGAGCCGCCGCTGGCTGGCTGGCGAACTCGACGATGCGGGCCTGATCGCCGCCGTGCGCGCCAACTTCGAGCAGCTGATTGTCCTGTGGCAGCGCACGCGCAACCGCCTGGAGCGTGCGGCATGACCACCACTACGATCCGTTTGACCATGGCGCAAGCGCTGGTGCGCTACCTGTCGGCCTTGCGCACCGAGGAGGGCCAGCCTTTGTTCGGCGGCGCCTTCGCCATCTTTGGCCACGGCAACGTGGCCGGCATGGGCGAGGCGCTGTACCAATACAAGGATGTGTTCCCCACCTACCGCGCCCATAACGAACAGGCGATGGCGCACTCGGCCATCGCCTATGCGAAAGCGCACATGCGCCGGCGCATGCTGGCCGTCACCAGCTCCATCGGGCCGGGCGCCACCAACCTGCTGACGGCGGCTGCCTTGGCGCACGTGAATCGCCTGCCCGTCTTGCTCCTGCCCGGCGACGTGTTCGTCTCGCGCGCACCGGACCCGGTCTTGCAGCAGCTGGAAGATGCTTCTGACGGCAGCGTCTCGGTGAATGACGCTTTTAAACCTTTATCGCGCTATTTCGACCGCATCGTCTATCCGGAGCAATTGCTGACGGCCTTGCCGCGCGCGATCGCCGCCTTGACGGACCCGGCCGCCTGCGGCCCCGTCACCTTGTCCCTGCCGCAGGATGTGCAGACGATGGCGTATGACTATCCGGCCGACTTTTTCGAACCGAGAGTCGTGCGTTTCCGCGCCGTGCCGCCCGTCGAGCAGGAACTGGAAGAGGCCGCGTTGCTGTTGAAAAATGCAAAACAGCCGTTGATCGTCGCCGGTGGCGGCGTGCTGTACGGCCAGGCCGGCGCCGCCTTGCGGGCGTTTGCCGAACGGCACGGCATTCCCGTGGCGGAAACCCAGGCCGGCAAGAGCAGCTTGCCGTGGGACCATCCCTTGCAGCTGGGCGCCATCGGCGTCACCGGCTCGCCCGCCGCGAATGCGCTGGCGGCGCAGGCCGACGTGGTGCTGGCCGTCGGCACGCGCCTGCAGGATTTCACGACGGGGTCCAACTCCCTGTTTGCGCAGGCGCAATTGCTCAGCCTGAACGTCAACAGCTTTGACGCGCTGAAACGCCGGGGCCTGGGCCTGCAGGCGGACGCGACCCTCGGCTTGCAGGGCCTGTCGCGGCGGCTTGCTACCTGGCACAGCGCGGGCCAGTGGCTGGAGCGCGCGCAGCAGGCGGCGCATGCCTGGCGCGCCACCGTGCTGGCCATTACCGGCAAACGCGAGGTGGCCGGCTTGCCGTACGACGGCGAAGTCATCGGCGCCGTGCAGCGCTCGGCAACGGATTCTACTGTGCGCGACATCGTCGTCTGCGCGGCCGGTACCTTGCCGGCCGAGCTGCATAAACTGTGGAGAACATCGACGCCGGGCGGCTACCACATGGAATACGGCTACTCGTGCATGGGCTATGAAATCGCCGGCGGCCTGGGCGTCAAGATGGCCAAACCGGAAGCCGAAGTCATCGTCATGGTGGGCGACGGCAGCTATCTGATGATGAATTCGGAAATCGCCACCTCCGTCATGCTGGACAAAAAACTCATCATCGTCGTGCTCGACAACCGGGGCTATGGCTGCATCAACCGCCTGCAGCAGGCCTGCGGCAATGCCTCGTTCAACAATATGCTGCCCGACAGCGCCCCGCGCATCGACTTCGCCCTGCATGCGCAATCGCTGGGCGCGCTGTCCGAACATGTGGGCTCGATTGCCGAACTGGAACAAGCGATGCTGCGTGCCCGGGCAGCTTCCCGCACCTACCTGATCTGCATCGACACGGACGACACGCGCACGACGCAAGAGGGCGGCTGCTGGTGGGAAGTGGCCGTACCGGAAGTGTCCACTCAGTCCGGCGTGCAAGCTGCGCGCGCCCGTTATGAAAACGATCGCCTGAAACAAAGGAATTGAAATGACTACCTGGAATGTACGTATCGGCATCAACCCGATCTCGTGGATGAACGACGATTTACCGAGCCTGGGCGGCGAAACGCCGCTGGAAACGGCGCTGAAGGAAGGCGCCGAGATCGGCTATGTGGGTTTTGAACTGGGCAACAAGTTTCCCAAGGATGCCCCGTCCCTGAACGCCGTGCTGGGCAAGTATGGCCTGGCGTGCGTCTCCGGCTGGTATTCGGGACGGCTGGCGCACCGCTCGGTGGAAGAAGAGATCGCCTCCGTCGGCCCGCACTTGCGGCTGCTGGCCGACAGCGGCGCCAGCGTCATGGTGTATGGCGAAGTGGCCGACGCCATCCAGGGCGAAGCGCGCCCCTTGTATAAACGTCCGCGTTTCCAGTCGCAGCAGCAATGGCAGGACTACGCCGATAAACTCACGGTGTTTGCGCAGCACTTGCTGGCGCACGGCGTGCGCCTGGCCTACCACCACCACATGGGCGCCTACGTGGAAACGCCGGCCGACGTGGATCAATTGATGGCCCTGACGGGTCCCGAGGTCGGCTTACTGTTCGACACCGGCCACATCACCTTCGCCGGCGGCGACGCGCTGGCGGTACTGAATAAACATATCGATCGCATCTGCCACGTGCATTGCAAGGACGTGCGCCCGAACGTGGTGAAACTGGCCCGCAATGGCCACTGGAGTTTTTTGCAGGCGGTGATCAATGGCGCCTTCAGCGTACCGGGCGACGGCTGCATCGATTTCCCCGCCATTTTGACGCGCTTGTATCTGCACGGCTACGAAGGCTGGCTGGTGGTGGAGGCGGAGCAGGACCCGGCCGTCGCCCCCAGCTATCAGTATGCGAAGATGGGCCACGATTACCTGGCAAATCTCGTCGCGGCGATCCCGCGCCTGGGTCGGGAGGCGGCATGAGCCCGCTGCTGGTGAAAGCCAAGTCCGGTTCTACCATCGTCGAGGTGACACCGGCATCGGCCGGCTGGACGCATGTGGGCTTTGCCGCGCACAGGTTGCAAGCGGGCGAACACATCAGCCTGGAGACGGGCAAGCGCGAGCTGTGCCTCGTCGTGCTGACGGGCACGGTCACGGTGCGGGCGGGCGATCACGTCTGGGAAGCCATCGGCAAGCGCACCAGCGTCTTCGAGGATGTCTCGCCCTACGCCGTGTATGTGCCGCTGGAAACCACGGTGCGCATCACGGCCGTGAACGCCGCCGAGGTCGCCCTGTGCAGCGCGCCGGCCACGACGCACCGTCCGGCGCGCCTGATCGAGCCGAGTGCCATGACGCGCTCCGTGCGCGGCAAGGGCGCCAATACCCGCTATGTGTGCGACATCCTGCCGCAGACGGCCGAGGCGGACGGCTTGCTGGTGGTGGAAGTCGTCACGCCGTCCGGCCACTCGTCGAGCTATCCGCCCCATAAACACGACAGCGACAATATTCCGCTGGAAAGCTCGCTCGAGGAAACGTATTACCACCGCCTGAATCCCGAACAGGGTTTTGCGTATCAACGGGTCTAC
>NZ_JBNYXN010000011.1:0-36426 GCF_051380695.1 Janthinobacterium goodfellowi
CATCACGCCGTTCAATTTCCCCGTGATGGTGCCGATGTGGATGTTCCCGATGGCCATTGCCTGCGGCAATACGTTTGTATTAAAGCCGTCGGAACGCGACCCGTCGGCCAGCCTGCTGCTGGCGCAGTTGCTGACGGACGCGGGCTTGCCCGACGGCGTCTTCAACGTGGTGCAGGGTGACAAGGAAGCCGTGGACGGCTTGCTGCACCACCCGGACGTGCGCGCCGTCAGCTTCGTCGGTTCCACGCCGATCGCCGAATATATCTATGCGACGGGCTGCGCGCAGGGCAAGCGCGTCCAAGCCTTGGGCGGCGCCAAGAACCACATGGTCGTCATGCCGGACGCGGACATTCCCCAGACGGTCGACGCCCTGATGGGCGCCGCGTTTGGCTCGGCCGGCGAGCGCTGCATGGCCATTTCCGTCGTCGTGGCGGTGGGCAATGTGGCGGACCAGTTGGTGGAAGCCCTGGTGCCCCGTATCGCGGCGTTAAAGATCACGCAGGGCATGGACCTGTCGGCCGAGATGGGGCCGGTGGTGACGCAGGTGCACAAGGACAAGATTGCCGGCTACATCGCCACGGGCGTGGAGGAAGGCGCCAAGCTGGTGGCCGATGGGCGCGGTTTCGTCTTGCCCGGCCATGAGCACGGCTTTTTCCTCGGCGGCAGCCTGTTCGATCACGTCACGCCCGAGATGACGATCTACAAGGAGGAAATCTTCGGCCCGGTGCTGTGCATCGTGCGCGTGCACGATTTCACGGCGGCGCTGGACCTGGTCAACGCGCATGAATACGGCAACGGCACGGCCATCTACACGCGCGACGGCAACACGGCGCGCGAATACACGCACCGCGTGCAGGTCGGGATGGTGGGCGTGAACGTGCCGATTCCCGTGCCGATGGCCTTCCACAGCTTCGGCGGCTGGAAGCGCAGCCTGTTCGGCGACCACCATGCGCATGGCCCGGAATCGGTGCGTTTCTATACCAAGCAGAAGGCGGTGACGCAGCGCTGGCCGGCCTCGACGGCGGCCGGGGCCGAGTTTGCCATGCCGACCCTGAAGTAATTCCGCTGTAAAACCGGCTGGTTCGCTTCTTGCTTACTGCAATGGTTGTGTTTAGCCATTGCAGATCGCTCCCATGACGTCCAGCCGTACCCAGCCTTTGCGCATCGTCGTCGTCAACACTATTGTCGAGCACGGTGTGCACGAGAATGCGGCCTTGGCTGCCCAAGTGCAGCGCGGCAATGCCTTGCGCATCGGCTTGCTGGAATCGGGTTTCGACATCGTCGCCTCCCTGCCAGCCGACCTCTACCTTCCCGAGCGCATCGCGCAGCTGCAGCCTGATCTCATCATCATCGACGCCGAATCGGATGCGCGCGACGTGCTCGAGCATATCGTCATCGCCACGCGCGATGAGCGCCGCCCCATCGTATTATTTACCGAAGACGGCGCCACGGCCAGCATCGACGCGGCCATGGCGGCCGGCGTGTCCGCCTATATCGTGGCCGGCTTGCATGCCGAGCGCATCTTGCCCGTGCTGAACGTGGCGCTGGCGCGCTTTCGCCAGGAAGAAAAACTCCGTGCCGAATTGCTCGAGTCGCGCCATAAATTGCTGGAACGCAAGGTGATCGAACGGGCCAAGGGCCTGTTGATGACGCATCACGGCTTGACGGAAGAGCAGGCATACCAGCGCCTGCGCAGCATGGCCATGAACAAGAAACTCAAGCTGGCAGAGATCGCCCAGCGCATCCTCGACGTGGAGGACTTGCTGGGATGAAACGTCCATTTCCTGATACATGCTGGTGCAGTGCACCATCGCAGTGCGTTTCCAGCTGCCCTGGACAGGAGATGCGCGGGCACGCTCCTTGCTGCTGGATCAGCATGACCTTGTCCACGGCGGCACGGCAAAACAGTAGTTATCAGCAAGGAATGGTATGACAGAGAAAATGGGAGACGGCGCCCAGATGGCGCGGCCCCTGCAGCCGGAAAAACAGACGATACGCATCGGCTACCTGCCGCTGACCGATTGCGCCTCGCTGGTGATGGCGTCAAAGCTGGGGCTCGATGAAAAATACGGCATCAAGATCGAACTGAGCCGCGAGATGTCGTGGGCCGGCGTGCGCGACAAACTGAATAATGGCGAACTCGACGCGGCCCATGTGCTGTACGGCCTTGTGTATGGCGTGCAGATGGGCATCGGCGGGCAGCAGCGCGACATGGCTGTATTGATGAATCTCAACCACAGCGGCCAGGCTGTCACCCTGTCGGCGGCGCTGGCGCGCGAGGGTGCCCACGATGGCCCCACCCTGGCGCGCTACATGCGGGCCGCATCGCGGCCGTTTGCGTTTGCGCATACTTTCCCGACTGGCAATCACGCGATGCTGCTGCAATACTGGCTGGCGGCGCATGGCATCGACCCGTTGCGCGACGCGCGCGTGATGACGGTGCCGCCGTCGCAGATGGTGGCCGCCTTGCGCGCGGGCCAGATGGATGGTTTTTGCGCGGGCGAACCGTGGGGCTACAAGGCCATCGTCGATGGCGTGGGCGTGACGGCCGCCGCCAGCGGCGCCATCTGGCCCGACCATCCGGGCAAGGTGCTGGGCACCAGCGCCGCGTTTGCGCAGCAGCATCCGAACAGCTGCCGCGCCCTGATCGCTGCCGTGCTCGAGGCGGGACGCTGGATCGATGCCAGCGATGCCAACCGCCTGGCCATGGCGGCCACGCTGGCCGAGCCCGCTTACCTGAACACGCCGCAGGAAACCTTGGCGCCGCGCATCCTCGGCCACTACCAGGATGGGCTGGGCAAGACCTGGGACGAGGCGCACGGCTTGCAGTTCTACGGCGATGGCGCCGTCAATTTCCCGTATCTGTCCGACGGCATGTGGTTCATGACCCAGCACCGGCGCTGGGGCTTGCTGCGCGACGAACCCGATTACCTGGCGGTGGCAAGGCAAGTCAACCGCATCGACCTGTACCGCCAGGCGGCGGAAATGACGGCCACGCCCGTGCCAAAAGCCCCCATGCGCAGTTCGACCCTGTGCGACGGCGTCGTGTGGGACGGCAGCGCGCCGGAAGCGTATGCGGCAGCGTTTGCCATCGGCCATTTTTTCTGACTGGAGACTGCATCATGGCGCAATGTGGAAGCGTAACCCTGGTCGGCGCCGGTCCCGGCGATCCGGATCTGCTGACGATCAAGGCGGTGAAGGCCATCGCACGGGCCGACGTGGTGCTGATCGACGACCTCGTCAATCCGGCCATCCTCGCGCATGCGGCACAAGGCGTGCGCGTGGTCGAAGTGGGCAAGCGGGGCGGTTGCGCCTCGACGCCGCAAGCGTTCATCGAGCGCCTGATGCTGGCCGAGGCGCGCGCCGGCCTGCACGTGGTGCGCCTGAAAGGGGGCGACCCGTATCTGTTCGGGCGCGGCGGCGAAGAGCGCGCCTATTTGCGCAGCCACGGCGTGGCCGTCGAGGTGATCCCCGGCATCAGCAGCGGTTTGGCCGCGCCGTCCGGCATCGGTGTGCCGCTCACGCACCGCGCCTGGAGCCAGGGCGCCATCTTCGTCACGGGTCACGGCAAGGATGGCGCGTCGGAACCGAACTGGGCGGCCCTGGCGCAAAGCGGCCTGACTCTCGTCATCTACATGGGCGTGGCCAGGGTGGCCGCCATCCAGGCCGGCTTGCTGGCCGGCGGCATGGCGCCCGGCACGCCCGTGGCCGTGGTGCAATCGGCCAGCCTGCCGGCGCAGCGCCAGTTGCTGAGCACCTTGCAGCGCTTGCCCGGCGACTTGCAGGCCAGCGGCCTGGGCAGTCCCAGCATCATCGTCGTGGGCGACGTGGTGCGCTGCGCCGATGCCTGGGATGAGCATGGCGCACCGGGCTTGCTGGCCGCGACCGTGTGATCCGGCGGAATTTAGCGGATCGGCAGGGCCACGGGGCGGATGGGCGCCGCGTCGCCGCCGCGGAATTTCAATGAGGCGCCGATGAAGGCAAATTGGTACACCTTGTCGCGCGACAGGGCTTCCAGGTCGACCAGTTCCAGGATGGGCGTGCCCTGCTGCGCCAGCAGATAGGTGTGCACGGGCAGGTAATTGTTCGCCACTTCGGAGGGAAACGCTTCGAAACTGAGGTTGTCCGCGCCCACCACCATGGCGCCGCCATCTTCCACGAGGAATTTCGCCGCATCGAGCGACAGGCCGGGCGGATTGGCCATGTACGCTTGCGCCTGCTCATAGCGCTGCATGCGGCCCGTGCGTATCAGCACCACGTCGCCCTTTTCCAAGGTGACCTTCTGTTGCGCTAGCGCCGCGCGCAAATCCTGCCGCGTCACCCGGTAATTGTCGGGCAGTTGCGACAAGCCCTTGGCCACGGCCACGTCGATCAGCACGCCGCGCGCCACGATGGGCGGCAGCTTTTCCGCGCCCGTCACGGTCCAGCCTCGGTCACCCAGGTGCTGCTCCTCCGTAAAACCGTTCCAGATCTTGCCGTTCAGGCCGAAGTGGTTCAGGGCGTCGATATGCGTGCCCATGTGCGCATACATGGAGACGGCTGAGCCCGTATAGCTGACGTGGCGGTTCATCTGTTCGCCCACCTGCATGGAATCGGCCACCACGTTGCCTTTCGGCGTGTGCGTCATCCACATCTGGTAGGGCGGGTCGCCGGCCGCTTGCCAGCTGGGCATGCCGATATAGAAATCGACGGCCAGGTCGTAGCTCTTGCCGCCGTCGATGCGGGCCAGGATGGCGGCGCGCGAGGCTGGCGTCATCAGGTTCAGGCGGCCGATCTCGTCTTTCGGGCCCCAGGGGCTGATGCCCACTTCTGGCAGGGCGGCCTGCACTGTCCCTCCCAGCAGGGCCAGCAGCAGGGCAGTCAGGGTGGCGGATGGTTTGAACATGGGGTACTCCTTGCGTGACATGAATAAAGAAGCCACCATCATATTGTTTTTCATTTCAATGATAATCAGCGATAAAATAATAAGATATTCAACCACAGGGAAAGAATGATGGATGTCCTGGCGCACATGCGCGTGTTTCGCAAGGTGGTCGAGCGCGACAGCTTCAGCAAGGCGGCGCAGGATCTGAATCAGTCGGCGGCCGCCATCAGCAAGCAGGTGCGCCAGCTGGAGGCGCATCTGGGCACCGTGCTGCTGGTTCGCACGACGCGGCGCATGAGCTTGTCGGATGGCGGGCGTGCCTACTATCTTGAATGCTGCCGCCTGCTCGATGAAATCGATGCGCTGGAACTGGCCACGCGCGGCTGCGCCGGCAAGGTGGCGGGGCGGCTGCGCGTGAATGCGCCGCTGTCGTTTGGCCTGAAAGTGCTGTCCCCCTTGCTGCCGGACTTCATGGCACGTTATCCGGACGTCAAGATCGAGATGACCCTGGACGACCGCCTGCGCGATGTGGTGGGCGAGGGTTATGACGTGTCGCTGCGCATCCGCGCCGCGCTGGCCGATTCGACCCTGGTGGCGCGCCGCCTGGGCGACGTCGAGCAAATGATTTGCGCAGCGCCGGCCTACCTGGCGCGGCGCGGCACGCCCCGGCAGGCGCAGGACTTGCACGGTCACGATTGCCTGGCCTACCGCCTGGCCGACAGTCCTGGCGTCTGGCAGCTGGCCGGGCCGGAAGGGGCGAGCAGCATCGTGCTGCCCGTGCGCTTTTCTGCCGACAGCAGCCTGCTGCTGGCCGATATGCTGGTGGCGGGCATCGGCGTGGGGGCGCTGCCGTCGTTCGTCGCCGCGCCGCTGCTGGCCAGCGGCGCCCTGGTGCGCGTGCTGCCGTCGCACGGCATGGCCAGGCGGGGAGTGTATGCCTTGACGCCCGATGGGCGCCACGTGCAGGAAAAGGTGCGCGCCTTTTGCGACTTCCTGGCCGGCGCGCTGCAGGGGGGCTAGGCGCACGATGTTTTCCAGTGCAACCATCATGCGCGCTTTTTTTCTTGCACAAGCGCGTCGGGCGTGAGCTTTGATAGTATCCTCGTGCTTGCTGGGCGGCCGCAGCGCCGCACATTCGAGGAAACCGGAATAAGCGATCGACAATGCACACTTTGAGCAAGGGCGGAGCGGGATCAGGCGTCAGAATCTGGGCAGGTGGCGTGCTGCTGGCATTGGCGGTGGGCGGCGCCCTGTACGCGGGGGCGGTGCGCACGGTCAATGACGACGCCGAACAGCGTTTCGACAATCTCACGCATGGCGCCCAGCACAGCCTGATCACGCGCGTAAAAAGCTATTCCGACCTGCTGCGCGGCCTCGAGGCCCTGTTCCGCACCAGCGAGCAGCTGACGCGCCGCCAGTTCCACGATTACGTGGCCGGCCTCGATATCGCGCGCCAGTTCCCGGCCATCGAATCGGTCAATTATGCGGTGGCGCTGACGCAGGCGCAGCGCGCGGCCTATGTCGCCGACGTGCGCCGCGACACCAGCCTGGCGCCGCGCGGCTATCCCGCTTTCACCATCCGCCCGCCCGGAGAGCGGCCGGAATACACGGTGCTTACCTACCTGGAGCCCGATTCCCTGCTGTCCGAACGCATGGGCGTCGATATCGGCGCCAACCCGCTGGTGGCGCAAGCCCTGGCGCAGGCGCGCGACAGCGGCGAAGTCAGCGCGTCGGGGCAGGTCATCATGATCAAGGGGCCGCCCGCGCACGTGGGCCTGGGCATGCGCCTGCCCGTGTACCGCAATGGCATGCCGCAGGGGAGCGTGGCCGAGCGCCGCGCCGCCTACCAGGGCTCCGTGGGCATCGGCTTTGGCGTGGCGCAACTGGTCCACAGCGCGCTCGAACGCAGCGCCCTGGAACCGCTGCACCTGACCCTGTACAGCGCGGCCGAGCCGTTGCCGGCCAGCGGGACCCTGGCCATCACGCCGCAGGACCGCCTGCTGTTCAACGATGATGCCGACCTGGCGGCGGCGCCGCCGCAACCTGGCAGCGATGCCGACTATTTCGACCAGGTGCTGCCCGTGGCTTATCAGGGCGGCCTGTGGAAAGCCCATTTCCGCGTGCGCAAGGCGGAGCTGTACAGCCCCTTCGACCGCTATTTTCCATGGCTGGCGCTGGCCGTCGGCGTGGCCGGCACGCTGCTCATTTATGGCTATATCTTTACCCTGTACCGCTCGCGCCGCAACGCGGTGGCGCAGCGCACCCTGCTCGATACGGTGCTCGACAGCGTCGACGCCTATGTCTACATGAAGGATGCCGACCTGCGCTACCGCTACGTGAATGCGCGCACGGCGAAGATACTGGGCCGTCCTCCGGAGCAGCTGATCGGCCGCCAGGACGGCGAGCTGATGCTCGGCGATGCGGCCGCCGCCGCGCAGCTGACCGAACGCCAGGTCTTCGACAGCGGCGCCAAGTTCGTCGGCGAGGAACGCTTCGTCGATGCGCAGGGCCAGGTGCATCACCTGTGGAGCGTGAAGGTGCCGCTGGGCTTGCCCGGTCCCGTCACGGGGCTGATCGGCCTGTCCACCGACGTGACGGAACTGCACCGGCTGAAAGAGCAGGCCGACGCGGCCAGCCAGGCCAAGAGCGACTTCCTGTCGAACATGAGCCATGAAATCCGCACGCCGATGAACAGCATCATCGGCATGGCCCACCTGGCGCTGAAATCGGTGGCCGACGCGCGCCAGCGCGACTATCTGCAGAAAATCTTCCATTCGGGCCAGCACTTGCTGGGCCTGATCAACGATATCCTCGACTTTTCCAAGATCGAGGCGGGCAAGCTGGAGCTGGAAGTGCTGGACTTCCGTCTCGACACCCTGCTGGCGAACATCGCCAGCCAGCTGGGCGACGCGGCCGCCGTCAAGGGCCTGGCGCTGCAGTTCGATATCGCGCCCGAGCTGCCGCAGCGCTGGCGCGGCGACCCGCTGCGCCTGGAACAGGTCTTGCTGAACCTGACCAGCAATGCCATCAAGTTTTCCGACAATGGCAGCATCTTCGTGCGCGTGCGCCAGTCCGAGGAGCGCGGCAGCTACGGCATGCTGCGCTTCGAGGTGCAGGACCGCGGCATCGGCATGAACCAGCAAGAAGTGGCGCAGCTGTTCCGCTCCTTCCACCAGGCCGACCCGTCGACCACGCGCAAGTATGGCGGCAGCGGCCTGGGACTGGTGATCAGCAAGCAGCTGGTGGAGCTCATGGGCGGCAAGGTGGGCGTGTACAGCCAGCCGGGCCTGGGCAGCACTTTCTGGTTCACGGCGCGCCTGGAAAAAAGCGCGCAGGGGGCCGACGAGCGCATCGCGGAAGTGGAGCCGGAAGTACTGGGAGTGATCCGCGGCGCCTCCATCCTGCTGGTGGAAGACAACATCTTCAGCCAGCAGGTCGGCTGCGAACTGCTGGAAGACGCCGGCGCCACCGTCTGCGTCGCCAGCAATGGCCGCGAGGCGCTGGAATTGCTGGCTCGCCAGCGCTACGACTGCGTGCTGATGGACGTGCAGATGCCGGAGATGGACGGCTTCGAGGCGACGCGCCGCATCCGCGCCGACCCGAAACTTGCCGGCCTGCTGGTGATCGCCATGACGGCCAATGCGGGCAGCGAAGACCGCGCCCGCTGCCTGGAGGCGGGCATGGATGAATTCGTGACCAAGCCGATCGCCCCGAATCTGCTGTTTCACCTGCTGGCGAAATGGTTCCGCCTGCGTGGCGGCATCGGCAGCATCGGCCGCGACAGGCTGGCGGCGGTGCCGAAAGCGCCGCCGGCGGGCGCCGCGCCGGAGCTGCGCGACACGGCCATCCTCGACCTGGCCACCCTGGCGCTCACGTTCAGCAATGACGCCGTGAAGATGCGCAAGTACACCCAGCTGTTTCTCGACACGGCGCGCGACGGCATCGCCGAAATGGAGCAGGCTCTGGCGCTGGAAGACCTGGGACGCCTGGCCGACCTGGGACACCGCAGCAAATCGTCGGCGCTGGCCGTGGGCGCGCATGCCTTCGCCAGCCTGTGCACGTCGATCGAAGGCTTGCGCCTGGGCGGCGACCTGCTGCAGGCGCGCGCCTTGCTGACGGCGCTCGGGCCGGCGCTGGCGCAGGTGGCGGAACAAATTTCCATGGAATTTGCCGCCAGCGGCGCCCCTTGAGGCAGGCAGCGGCGATAATAGGCGTTTGACGTCTGCGGTCACCCGGCCGCAGACGCGGCAACCCATCGGATCAGCATGCATACACCCGTCACGCCCGGCCTCCTCATCCTGCATGGCAACCAGCTGGAACAGCTGCGCGCCGCCGTTTTCCAGTGGCTGCGCCAGCATCCGCTGGCGCCGCTGGAAACGGATATCTTCCTGGTGCAGTCGAACGGCGTGGCCGAATGGCTGAAGATCGCCCTGGCCGAGGAAATGGGCGTGTGTGCCGCCACGCGCATCGCGCTGCCGGCGCGCCTGCTGTGGGAAAGCTACCGGGGCATGCTGGGGCGCGAGCGCGTCCCGCGCGTCTCGCCGTTCGATAAGTCCCCGCTGACCTGGCGTCTGATGCGATTGCTGCCGTCGCTGCTGGCCGACCCCGTGTTCGCGCCGCTGCGCTACTTCCTGGCCGATGGCGATTGCGAACGCCGGCTGCAGCTGGCCGAGCGCCTGGCCGACTTGTTCGACCAGTACCAGGTCTACCGCGCCGACTGGCTGGCCGACTGGGCGGCCGGACGCGACCAGTTGCGCACGGCCCGCGGCGAGTCCCTCGCCTTGAAGGACGACCAGCGCTGGCAGGCGCAGTTGTGGCGCGCCGTGGGCCAGGACGTCGAGGCCTCGGAGCGCGACACGGGCCGCGCCGACATCCACGACGCCTTTTTGGCGGCGATCGCCGCCGGCGATGCGCCCGCCGGCAAGCTGCCGCGCCGCGTGGTGCTGTTCGGCGTGTCGGCCTTGCCCTACCAGACCTTGCAGGCGCTCGCTGCGCTGGCGCGCCACACGCAGGTGGTGCTGGCCGTGCCCAATCCATGCCAGTTCTACTGGGGCGACATCATCGACGGGCGCGACTTGCTGCGCGCCGAAAACAAGCGCCAGCGGCAGCGCAACGGCACCGATCTGGCGCACATTCCGCTGGAAGAACTGCATGCGCACAGCCACCCGCTGCTGGCCAGCTGGGGCAGGCAAGGGCGCGATTTCATCCGCATGCTCGACGAATTCGACGAACACGCGCAGGCCGAGGGGCGCGACGACAGCCTGCGCATCGACCTGTTTGGCGAGGAGACGGGCGAAACGCTGCTGCAGCAGGTGCAGGTGGCCATCCGCGAACTGCGCCCGCTGGCCGAACATGAGCAAACGCCGCCCGACGCCGGCGACCGCTCGATCGAATTCCACGTGGCGCACAGCGTGCAGCGCGAGGTGGAAGTGCTGCACGACCAGCTGCTGGCCATGTTCGCGCACAGCGCCGAGACGGGCTTGCGTCCGCGCGACGTGGTCGTGATGGTGCCCGACATCGACACGTTTACGGCCGCCATCCACGCCGTTTTCGGCCAGTACCGGCGCAACGACGAGCGTTTCATTCCGTTCGAGATCGGCGACGTGAAGGACCGCAGCGTTAACCCGCTGCTCGTCGCGCTCGAGTGGCTGCTGCAGCTGCCGCAGCAGCGCTGCCGCCAGAGCGAAGTGCGCGACCTGCTCGACGTGCCGGCGCTGGCGGCACGTTTTGGCCTGCAGCCGGGCGACCTGGTCACGCTGGGCGCCTGGATCGAAGGGGCCGGCGTGCGCTGGGGTCTGGACCAGCATCACCGCAGCGGCCTGGGACTGGGCGCGGCCGGCGAGCAGAATGCGTGGATCTTCGGCGTGCGGCGCATGCTGCTCGGTTACGCCAGCGGCAGCGGCGCCAGCTTCGGCGGCATCGAGCCGTATGCGGAAGTGGGCGGCCTCGATGCGGCGCTGGCGGGTTCGCTGGCGCAGCTGGTCGAGGCGCTGCTGCACTGGCGCACCGTGCTGGCCGGCGCCTGCACGCCCGCCGAGTGGGGCGTGCAGGCGCGCGCGCTGCTGGCCGCCTTCTTTGATGCCGACGACGAGGGCGACCGCCTGACCCTGGCGCAGCTCGAGGGCGCCTTGCAGGGCTGGCTGGAAACCTGCGAGCATGCGGGCTTTGTCGAGCAGGTGCCGCTGTCCGTGCTGCGCGTGGCGTGGCTGGGCGCGCTGGACGAGCCGACCCTGAACCACCAATTCGTCTCCGGCGGCGTGACCTTCTGTACCCTGATGCCGATGCGCGCCGTGCCGTTCCGCGTCGTGTGCCTGCTGGGCATGAACGATGGCGACTTCCCGCGCCGCGCGCAGAAGGCCGATTTCGACCTGCTGGCGCTGCCCGGCATGGCGCGCCCGGGCGACCGCTCGCGCCGCGACGACGACCGCTACCTGATGCTCGAAGCCTTGCTGGCCGCGCGCGACAAGCTGTACGTGAGCTGGGTGGGGCGCAATGTGCGCGACAATTCCGAGCAGCCGCCGTCCGTGCTGGTGTCGCAGCTGCGCGACTACCTGGCCGCCGGCTGGTCGCTGGACCGGCACCTGGTGTCGCTGACCACCGAGCACGCGCTGCAGCCGTTCAGCCGCCGCTATTTCGAGGCCGATGGCTTGCTGACCTATGCGCGCGAATGGCGCGTAGTCCATACCGATGCCGATGCGCAGGCCGCCGCGTTGCCGCTGGGCCCCTACGAACTCGATCCCGGCACGCGCCTGAAGCTGGGCGAGCTGGCCAGTTTCCTGCGCCAGCCCGTCAAATACTTTTTCCGCCGCCGCCTCAGCGTCCATTTCGCCGATGCGGCCATGCTGGGCGAGGATGAAGAGCCGTTCGGCCTGAATGCGCTCGAGCGCTATCTGCTGGAAGACACCATGCTCGATGACGGCGGCGCCGTGGAAGATATCGGCGACGTGCGCGCCAGCCTGGAGGCGCGCGCGGCACGCCTGGCGCGCGAAGGTGTGCTGCCCATCGGCCTGATCGGCCGGCAGGTGCAGGCGCAGCTGGTCGAGGCGCTCGTGCCCGTGCGCAGCGCGTGGCTGTCCTTGCGCGCTTCGTTCCCGCTGGCGGCCGACAAGCGCGCCATCAACTTGCCCTTCGGCGAAGTGCAGATCGACGACTGGCTCGACAGATTGTGCAGCAACGGGCGGGAGACGGCCTGGCTGATGCAGATTTCCTCGAAGGTGACGGACAAGGGCGGCCAGGCGCGCGGCGACAAGCTGATGCTGATGTGGCTGCGCCAGCTGGCCGCCGCCACCCTCGGCTTCCCCGTCACCGGCTACCTGGTGGCGCGCGATGCCATCGTCAGCATGGCGCCGCTCGATCCGGCCAGTTCGCGCGACGCCCTGGCGACCCTGCTGGCGCTGTGGCGCGAAGGCATGAACCATCCGCTGCCCACGGCTTGCAAGACGGGACTGGCGCTGGTGCAGCAGGGCGACCCGCGCGCCGTGTATGACGGCGGCTTCGACATCTCGGGCGAGCGCGAAGAACTGTGCCTGGCGCGCCTGTGGCCCGAGTTTTCCGCGCTGGCCGCCGAGGAAGCGTGGCAGGACTGCACGCGCGAGCTGTATGGCCCGCTGGCCGACTGGCTGCAGCAACACATCACGATCGACCCGATCAGCGCGCCCGACGATGGCGCGGGAGAAGAACCATGACGAGCCATCTGCTCAACCCCCTGGCGTTTCCGCTGCACGGCTCGCGCCTGATCGAGGCGTCCGCCGGCACCGGCAAGACCTGGACCATCGCCGCGCTGTACGTACGGCTCGTGCTGGGTCACGGCGACGACGACAGCCGCTTTAAGCGCCCGCTGCTGCCGGCCGATATCCTCGTGATGACGTTTACCCGCGCCGCCACGCGCGAATTGTCGAACCGCGTGCGCGAGCGCCTGATCGAGGCGGCCGCTTATTTTCGGCACGAATTTGGCATGGAATCCGGCGGCAGCGACCCGTTTCTCGACGCCTTGCTCGAGTCCTATCCTGACGAGGGCGAACGGCAAAAGGCCGCGCACCGGCTGATGCTGGCCGCCGAGACGATGGATGAAGCGGCCATCTTCACCATCGACGCCTGGTGCCAGCGCATGCTGCGCGAGCACGCGTTCGACAGCGGCAGCCTGTTCGATGAGGAACTGGTCAGCGACGAGCAAGCGCTGTTCGAGGATGCGGCCCACGATTACTGGCGCCAGCAAGTTTATCCCTTGCCGCCGCAGGCGCTCGACGTGCTGCTGGCCTGCTGGCCCGACGTGGGCGCGTTGAAGAAGGGCGCGCGCGCGCTGGCGCGCCGCGCCGACATCATGGGCATGGCGGACGAGGAACCGTTGTCCACCCTGATCGCGCGCGAACAGCGGGCGCTGGCCGCGCAGCTGGCCACCCTGAAGGCGGGCTGGGTCGAGCGCGTGGATCAGATGGCCGCCTGGATCAACGACCACCGCGCCGCCAATCCCAAGTGTTTTAACGGCGTCAAGATGAAGCCGGAGAACCTGGCGAAGTGGTTCGACGGCTTGCGCCGCTGGGCGCAGGATCCACTGTTGCTGCTGCCTGCCATCACGGCCAAGGCGTGGGAACGATTGACGCCGTTCGGCATCGAGGATGCGTTCGCCAAGAGTTTTACGGCCCAGGTGCCCGAGTGCTTCGAGCATACGGAAGCGCTGGGCATCGCCCTGGCGGCATTGACGCCGCTGGCGCACAAGCTGCACCTGCATGCGGCGGCGGCCATCGCGCGGCGCATGGATCAATTGAAGCGTCAGTCGCGCCAGTTCGGCTTTGCCGACATGCTGCAACGCCTGCACGACGCGCTGGCCGGCGAGAATGGCCCGGCCTTGCGCCAGCGCATCATCGATCAGTACCCGCTGGCCATGGTCGATGAATTCCAGGATACGGCGCCCGCGCAGTACCAGATCTTCAATTCGCTGTACCGCATCGCCGACAATGATCCGGCGCTGGGCCTGTTCCTGATCGGCGACCCGAAACAGTCGATCTACGGTTTTCGCGGCGCCGACATTCAAAGCTACCTGGCGGCGCGGCGCGCCACCACGGGCCGCCACTACCAGCTGGGCACCAACTACCGCTCGACGGCGCCATTGGTCGCGGCCGTCAACCAGCTGTTCCTGCACGCCGAGCGCGACGAGGTGCCGGCAGGCGCCTTCCGCTACCGCAAAAACGGCGAGAATCCGCTGCCGTTCGAGGCCGTCGACGCCAAGGGGCGCGACGAGTACCTGGTGAATGCGGGCGGCCCGCTGCCGGCCCTGCTGGCCGCCTGCGCCAGCGATGAAGGGCTGCGCGGCGACGGCTACCGCGAGTATTTCGCGCAGCACTGCGCGGAGCACATCGTCGCCATGCTGGGCGATGCGCAAGCCGGTTTCGCTGGCCCCGGCGGTTTTACGCGCTTGCAGCCGGCCGATATCGCCGTGCTCGTGCGCGACCGCAAGGAAGCGGCGGCCATCCGCCGCGCGCTGGCGCGCCGTCGGGTCGCCAGCGTCTACCTGTCCGACAAGGATTCCGTCATCGACAGCGAGGAAGCGCAAGACGTGCTGCGCTGGCTGGCGGCGCTGGCCAATCCGCTCGACGGGGGACTGGCGCGCGCCGCGCTTGCCACGCGCACCATCGGCCTGTCGCTGGGCGAGCTGGCGCGCCTGTCGAGCGACGAACTGGAATGGGAACGCCGGGTCGAGCAGCTGAAGGCCCTGCACCTGATCTGGCAGCGCCAGGGCGTGCTGGCCATGCTGCGCCGCTTCATCCACGAACTGCAATTGCCCGCCATGCTGCTGCAGCAGACGGGCGGCGAGCGGCGCCTGACGAATCTGCTGCACCTGGCCGAACTGCTGCAATCGGCCAGCCGCCAGCTCGATGGCGAGCAGGCGCTGATACGCTGGCTGGCCGAGCAGATCGCCGGCGAGGGCGACAGCGGCGACGAGCGCGTGCTGCGCCTGGAAAGCGATGCGGAGCTGGTCAAGGTCATCACCGTGCACAAATCCAAGGGGCTCGAATATCCGCTCGTGTATCTGCCGTTCGCCGTCACGGCGCGCAAGGTGGATAAACGCAACCGCAGCTTCTTCGACTATGCGGGCGACGATGGCGAACGCCGCCTCGACCTGTCCCTGTCCGATGAGGCCATGGCGTTTGTGGAAGAGGCGCGCATCGAGGAAGACTTGCGCCTGCTGTACGTGGCCCTGACGCGCGCGCGCCACTTCCTGTGGCTGGGCGTGGCCGCCCAGGCGGCGCGCAAGGCGGGCGAGAACACCCTGCATGAATCGGCGCTCGGCTACCTGCTGACGGGCGGCGACAAGCTGCCGGCGGAACAACTGCTGCTGCGCTGGCAGCAGGTGGCGGGCAGCTGCGACGCCATCTATGTGAGTTCCCTGGCGCAGCCCGACGCCTGCACGGTGCTGGACCGCATCGAGCGCCGTCCCGAGCTGCGCCCCGCACCCGTGTTCGCGGGCGAATTCGAGCGAGACTGGTCGGTGGGCAGCTTTACGTCGCTGACGCGCCAGATCGGCGCCGTGGCGGCCGCGCACGTGCCGCAGCGGGCGCTGGAAGAGACCTTGCTGGAAGACGGCACGGCTGTGGCCGTGGCCGCGCCGACGCAAATGGGTGACGCGCCATGGCACCGCTTCCCGCGCGGTTCCGTGCCCGGTAACTTCCTGCACGAGCAGCTCGAGTGGATGGGCGGCGAAGGCTTTGACAGTGTCCACGACGACAATTTCAACACGCGCCTGGCCGCGCGCTGCGAACGTGCGGGCTGGGGCCACCGCCAGGAAGACGCCATCGCCTGGCTCAGGGAAATCGCCGTTACGCCGCTGCCGCTGCTCGATGCCTCGCTGTCGCAACTGGACAGCACGCTGTCCGAGATGGAGTTCTGGTTCCCCAGCGAGCATTTGTCCACGGGCGCGCTCGATCAGCTGTGCACGCGCTTGCTGCTGGGCGGCGCGCCGCGTCCCGTGCTGCCGCGACGCCAGCTGCACGGCATGCTGAAAGGCTTTGCCGATCTGGTCATCGAACAGGATGGGCGCTACTGGGTGCTCGACTACAAGTCGAATGCGCTGGGCGCCAACGACGCCGCCTACCACACGGCCGCGCTGGCGGCCGGCATGGCGCAGCACCGCTATGATATCCAGGGCGCCATCTATATGCTGGCCCTGCACCGGCTGCTGAAAAGCCGGCTTGGCGACGCCTACGACCCGGCCGAACACCTGGGCGGCGCCATCTTCCTGTTCCTGCGCGGCATCGCGAATGCGGACACGCATGGCTGCTACTGGCTGGCGCCGCAGCTGGAACTGCTGGACGGCCTCGATCAATTATTGTCAGAAGAAGCGGAACATCATGCAGCATAGTGAGCAAATGAATGCCTTGTTCAGCCACGTCGACGGCGTCGCCGGGGATGGTCATCTGCGCCGCCTGAGCGCCGCCTTTGCCCGCTTCATCGCCAGCCTGGACGGGGAGGCGCCGCATGCGCCCGCCGTGGCCGTGGCATGCGTGGTGCTGTCCGAGCTGGAAGGGCGGGGCCACAGCTGCCTGATGCTGGCGGACCTGGCGGGCGAACCGTCGCAGCTGCTGGGATGGAGCGAGGAACTGTGGCATGCCGTGCTGGCCGTTTCCGGCCCGCTGCCCGGATCGCTTGACGGCTGGCGCGCGCTGCTGGCCGGCGCGCCGCAGGTGTGGCAGGTGGGATCAGCCGATGTGCGCCAGCCGCTGGTGCTCGATGGCGACCGTTTGTACCTGCGCCGCTACTGGCGCGACGAAACCCTGGTCGGTGAAAAGATCGCCGTGCGCGCGCAGGATTTGACTGATCCGCCGCTGGCGCAGGTGCGGCAATGGCTCGACATCCTGTTCGACCAGCCGACGCAGGACGGTGGCCCGGACTGGCAAAAGGTGGCCTGCGCCGTCGCGCTGCGCGGCAAGGTCGCCATCATCACGGGCGGCCCGGGCACGGGCAAGACGTACACGGTGGCGAGCCTGTTGACCTTGCTGTTTGCCGTCTCGCCGCAGCCGGAGCAGCTGCGCATCGCGCTGGCCGCGCCGACGGGCAAGGCGGCCGCGCGATTAAAACAGTCGATCGACAAGGCCTTGAGCGGCCTGGCGGAAAAGGTCGGGGCAGCTTTGCCCCTGCTGGAACTGGCGCGGCGCATGGGCGCGGCGCGCACCCTGCATAGCTTGCTGGGCGCGCGGCCCGATACGCGCGCCTTTGCCCACCATGCGGGCAATCCGCTCGACGTCGACGTGCTGATCGTCGATGAAGCGTCGATGGTGCACCTGGAAATGATGGCCTCCGTGCTCGACGCCTTGCCTTCCACCGCCATCCTGATTCTGCTGGGCGACAAGGATCAATTGGCGTCCGTGGAAGCGGGCGCCGTGCTGGGCGACTTGTGCCACGACGCGCAGGCGGGCGGCTACACGGACGCCACCATCGCCTATGCGCAGGCGGCCAGCGGCGTGGCCATTCCTGCCGATTTTGCGGGTGCGGCCGGCGCGCTGGCGCAGCAGACGGTGATGCTGCGCCACAGCCACCGTTTCAGCGGCCCGATCGGCGAACTGGCGCTGGCCGTGAATGCCGGCAGGCCCGACCTGGCCAGGGCCTGCTTCGCCGCCGACAGCGGCGGCCAGCTGGCGTGGACGGTGCCGGCGCAGCAGGAGGACGTGCTGCGCCTGGCCTTGCGCGGGCGCGCAGATGCGCCGGGCGGCTACCAGCCCTACCTGGCGCTGGTGAACGCGGGCGAAGCGGCGTACGCGTGGCATGACGACTGGGTGCGCGCCGTGCTGCACGCCTTTGAAGCGTTCCGCATCCTGTGCGCCGTGCGCGAAGGCGAGTGGGGCGTGGCGGGCCTGAACACGGCCATCGAACTGCGGCTGGAAAAGGAAGGGCTGATACGCCGCAGCGAATGGTATGTGGGCCGTCCCGTGATGGTCACGCGCAACGATTACGGCACGGGCGTGTTCAATGGCGACATCGGCCTGACCCTGCGCGACCCTGCGCGGCCCGGCTCCCTGCGCGTGTACTTCCTGGAAGGGGACAATGTGCGCAGCGTGCTGGCCACGCGTTTGCGCCACGTGGAAACGGCGTTCGCCATGACCGTGCACAAGTCGCAGGGCTCGGAATTTCGCCACACGGTGCTGGTGCTGCCGCAGGAAGGCGGCGCCATGCTGGCGCGCGAGCTGGTCTACACGGGCATCACGCGCGCGCGCGATTTCTTTACCCTCGTCTCGCCCACGCAGGCCGTGCTGTTCGACGCGATTTTGCGCCGCACGCAGCGCGCCAGCGGGCTGAGAGGGTTGATCGGCTAATGGCTTGACAGGGTTCGACGCATTTCTTTACGGAAATATATGTGTTGTATTCCGAATATTGATGATAATTGTTCCGATTTTTGTGTGAGAATGCTTGCATAGATGAAGTAGTGCAAAAGCACTGTTTCACGCCAATAAAATCGAAACGAGGAGTCCATCATGTTGTCTTCCCTTCGCACGCGGCTGGTGCTCATTTGCGTGGCCATCGTCGTCCTGTCCATGCTGGCCTTGTCGGTCGCCAATTACGTCACCACGCGCAGCAGCATGCTGGCGTCGTCCGACCAGCAGATGCAGCAGCTGCTGCACAGCCAGTCGGCCGTGCTGGCGCAATGGGTCGACGGCAAGAAAAAGGTCATGGCATCCGTCGTGATGTCGGCCGAGACGCCTGATCCGCTGCGCGCCTTTCAGATCGCGGAAAAGGCCGGCGATTTTGCGGAGGTGTTCATCGGCTACGCGGACAAGCGCTCCGTGTTTACCCATCCGGGGCGCCCGGCCGATTTCGACCCGACGGCGCGCGCCTGGTACACGGACACCGTCAAGGCGGGCGTACCCATGCTCACGCCGCCGTACGTGGACGCGGCCAGCCACAAGCTGGTGGTGTCGTTCACGGCGCCCGTCGGCCCGAAAGAGGCGTTGCTGGGCGTGGCCGGCGCGGACGTGCTGCTCGATACGGTGATCGCCAACGTGGTGGCGATCAAGCCGACGCCGCACAGCTTTGCCTTCCTGGTCGACCAGAGCGGCACCATCATCGCGCATGCGGACAAGGACCTGAGCCTGCAGCCGGTGGCGAAACTCGATGCGGCGCTGTCGGCCGCGCAGGTGAACCGGCTGGAGAACACGCAGGCCAGCGAGGCCGTGCGCCTCAATGACCGCGACGGCAAGCTGTATGTCACGCGCGTGGCGGGCACCGACTGGCTGCTGGCCGTGGTGCTGGACCAGCAGGAAGCCATGCAAGCCTTGCAGACGATGCTGACGACGGCCACCGTCACGGCCGTGCTGCTGACGGGGCTGGCCGCGGTGCTGCTGTCGGCGCTGGTGTTCAAGATGCTCAAGCGCCTGGAACTGGTGCGCGACGCGCTCGACGACATCGCCTCGGGCGAAGGCGACCTGACGCGCCGCCTCGACGCTTCCGGCGTGGATGAACTGGCGCAGATCGCCGGCGCCTTCAACCGCTTCATCGACAAGATCGCCGCCGTGCTGGTGAAAATCCGCACGGCCAGCGAATCGGTCAAGGTATCGTCGTCGGAAATCGCCGCCGGCAACCAGGACCTGTCCTCGCGCACGGAACAGCAAGCGAGCTCGCTGGAAGAAACGGCCGCCTCGATGGAGGAGCTGACTTCCACCGTCAAGCAGAACGCGGACAATGCGCGCCAGGCCAACCAGATGGCGCAATCGGCGTCCGGCGTGGCCAGCAAGGGCGGGCAAGTGGTGGCGCAGGTGGTCGACACCATGGCCTCGATCAACGATTCGTCGAAGAAGATCGTCGACATCATCAGCGTCATCGACGGCATCGCCTTCCAGACGAATATCCTGGCCCTGAATGCGGCAGTCGAAGCGGCGCGCGCGGGAGAACAAGGGCGCGGCTTTGCCGTGGTGGCGACGGAAGTGCGCAGCCTCGCCCAGCGCTCCGCGGGGGCGGCGAAGGAAATCAAGCTGCTGATCGACGATTCGGTGGGCAAGGTCGATTCGGGTGCGCGCCTGGTCGACGAGGCGGGGGCGACGATGCAGGAAATCGTCGACAGCGTGCGCCGCGTCACCGACATCATGGGCGAGATCACGGCCGCCAGCGTCGAGCAGAGTTCGGGCATCGAGCAGGTGAACCAGGCGATTGCGCAGATGGACCAGGTGACGCAGCAGAATGCGGCCCTGGTGGAAGAGGCGGCGGCCGCCGCCGAAAGCCTGCAGGACCAGGCCAGCACCCTGGCGCAGGTGGTGGGGGTGTTCAAGCTCGATGACGGGCCGGTCGCCGTGCAGCCGCCGGCCAGGCCCGTGGTGCGCGCGGCCAGTGTGCCGCGCATCGCCAGCCGCCCCGCAGCGACGGCCGCCGCCAAGCCGGAACGCAGCGAGGAGTGGGAAACGTTCTAAGCAGCGCTCAGGCGCGCCGGGGCGCCAGCGTCGGCGCCATCTGTTTCGCCACCTCGAAAAAAGCATTGGTGGCCGGCGTGTTCTGGCGCCGGTCGCGCACGGCCAGGCCCACCTTGCGGCTGACGGGCGGATTCAAGGGCAGGGCCACCAGCTCCGGATACTGTTCCCGCAAGCGCTGCGGCAGGGCCAGTTCGGCGACGATGGAGACGCCGTCGCCGCGGCTGACCATGTCGAGGATGGTGATCACCTGGCTGATGCGGTAGGGGACATTCGGCTGCAAGCCCGCGTTGGCGAACAGCGGCTCGATCAGGCAGGCGCAGCCCGCCTCGGACATGATGAACGGCCCTTCGCACAGCTGCGCCAGGGTGATGGCCGTTTCGCTGGCCAGCGGGTGGCTGCGCGGCACCAGCGCCATCATCTGGTCTTCCACCAGCGGCGCCGTATCGAAACGCTCGTCGGGCAGCACGACGAAACCCACATCCACGCGACGTTCGCGTATCCACTGCACCACTTCATGGTCGGCGCCTTCGTCGATGCGCAGGGCGATGCCCGGATAGCGCAGGCGGAATTGCGCCGTGATGGCCGGCAGCAGGTTCAACGACGAGGTGGGACCGAAGGAGCCGATGCGCAGGCTGCCCTGGCGCTGGCCCAGCACATCGGCCGCCTCCTGGCGCATGGCTTCGGACAAACCGAGGATTTCGCGCGCGCGCACGAGCAGCTGGCGGCCCACGTCCGTCAGCTCGGCCGACGCCTGGTGGCGCACGATCAGGTCCACGCCCATCTCCTTTTCCAGCGCTTTTAACGCATGCGAGACGGCCGACTGGCTGATGCCCAGCTGCGCGGCGGCGGCGGAAAAGCCGTGCAGCTCGGCCACCAGGGTAAAGATTTCCAGTTGCGTGAAGGTCATGCTGTGGCTTTCCTGTGCTATGAGTATTTACTCATTATTTCATGAGTTGATATTAGTATTAATATATAAGTATACCGCACGTGCAGCGTCCGCCGCACAAGCGACATCATAGGACTTTCCATGCGCACTTCCGCCGTACCTTCAGCCGCCTTGCCTGCCGTGCAATCGCCGCTCGTCTACCTGAAACTGATTTTCGTCGCCCTGTTCTGGGGCGGCACCTTTATCGCTGGCCGCGTGCTGGCGCAGCAGATGCCGCCCATGACGGCTGCCAGCGGGCGCTTCGGCGTGGCCGTGATCCTGCTGCTCGTGCTGGCGTGGAAGCTGGAAGGGGGCTTGCCGCGCCTGGACCGCAAGCAGCTGGCGACGACGGCGGCGCTGGGCCTGACGGGCATCTTTTTATATAACCTGTGCTTCCTGGCGGCGCTATCGCGCATGCCGGCGGGGCGCACGGCCCTGTTCGTGGCGTTGAATCCCATCGTCACGGCGCTGGCCTCGGCCATGCTGTTCCGCGAACGGCTGGGATCGTTCAAGTGGCTGGGCATCATGCTGGCGTTTTGCGGCACGGCCATCGTCATCACGCGCGGCGATCTGTCCGGCGTGCTGCACGGCACGGGCGGCGGCATCGGCATGGGCGAAGTGTTCATGTTCTGCGGCATTTCCAGCTGGGCCGCCTACACCCTGATCGGCCGGGTCGCACTGAAGGGCTTGTCGCCCATCGCCGCCACCACGTATGCCTCGATGTGGGGCCTGGCCTTCCTGCTGGTGGGGGCGGTGGTGGAGTTTCCCACGGTGCCGTGGCACAGCTTCGGCTGGCAAGTGTGGGCCGCCATCGGCTACCTGGGCGTGTTCGGCACGGTGATCGGCTTTGTCTGGTATTACGAGGGCGTCAAGGCGCTGGGGCCGTCGCGCACGGCCGTGTTCAACAACCTCGTGCCCGTGTTCGGCATCGTGCTGGCGGCGGGACTGCTGGGCGAGCCGGTGCTCGCTTCCATGCTGGTGGGCGGCGCGGTGACGATTGCCGGCGTGGTGATGACCAACCGGCAAGCGAAATAATTATTTGGCGCGGCGGCGCTTCGATGGCTTCGCCGGCGCCTTCTTGTGCCGGCTGACGGAAGCGCGCATCACTTTCGGCTCTTCGATGCCGTTTTCGGCCGCCAGCATGCGGCGGATGTTGACGGCGTCCATGGCGCGCACGGAATTGGCGCGCGCGTTGAGCAGGATCATGGTGGCGAACTTGCCGGCCGACTTGATGCGCATGATCAGGCAGCGGCCCGCTTCATTCGTGTAGCCCGTCTTCGATAGGCCGATATCCCAGCCCTTGGCGCCCACCAGGCGGTTCGTGTTGTGGTATTCCACGTCGCGGCCCTTGATCTGGATGACGTCCTTCGAATCGGTGGTGATGCGGCTGATTTCCGGGTAGCGCGAGGCGGCCACGGCCATCTTGACCAGGTCGGCTGCCGTCGACTGGTTGTTCGGCGACAAGCCCGTCGGTTCCTCGATCACGGTCTGGTGCATGCCCAGGGCCTTGATCTTGGCGTTGACGGCCACGGCGAAGGCCGTCGGGCCGCCGGGGAAAGTGCGCGCCAGCGAGGCGGCGGCGCGGTTATCGGACGACATCAGCGCCAGCTGCAGCACGTCGTGGCGGCTCAGGGTGGCGCCCACGGGCACGCGCGAGGTGCTGTGTTTCAGGGTGTCGACGTCCTCGCGGTCGATGCTGATCTCTTCCTGCATATTCGCCTTGGAGTCGAGCACGACCATGGCTGTCATGAGTTTGGTCAGCGAGGCGATCGGTACCACCACGTTGGAATTTTTTTCAAGCAAGACTTTGCCTGTGCCGTCTTCGACCACCAGAATCGACTGGGAACCGAAGGGCACGGCGATGGCCGCTGTCGAAAGCGTCATCAGCACCGCGGCGAACATTTTTTTGAGCATGGGATTGTATGTGGGAAAGCAGTTTTGGGGCGCCATCGTGGGCGCTGCGCGCAAATCCGGAACGGGGCCGCGCGGGGACGCGACGTGTATCTCAGAGGCAATATTTGCCAAGTTTAAACAATACCATTAAAGATCAAGCGATGTCTACGGGATAAGGGTGCCACAGGCGGCGTTGCGGCCAATTTGGCAAATAAATGGCGCTATTCTTGCCGTAGTGAAAATTGTTACGCGATTATTGATTTCATCTTGGAAACTTCGTGTGAATTCAGCAATATTGGCAGCGAGGGTTAGGCAGGCGCCGCGCGCTTCGTCGTTGATGCCTGCCGCTTCGTGTTTCGTCGCCCCGCGCTATGCCCCGCCACAGGGGCGCCGTAGACTGCGTTCATGCCTGAATCACAGACCATGGAGAACGCCTCGTGTTAAGAATATATACGCAATGGTATCGCAGCATCGACGAAGAAACGCTGCGGGTGCTGCAACATCCCGAGCTGGCCGAGCAGGTCCAGGGACGGGCGCGCCGCTACATCGCCATGAAGCTGGTCAAGCTGACGCCGATCGAGCGCCAGCAATTGCACGCTTTCCTGCTCAAGTACCGTGGCGCCGGTTTTTACATCGCCGCGTTCAAGCTGATGCTGCTGTTCAGCGCCATCGGCGTCGCCCTGCACCTGCTGCTGCCGGCCCGGTTCGAATTGCTCAAGGCCCTGGTCTTCAGCAACGGCCTGGGTTTTGCGCTGGCGTGGGGTCTGGTGGGCGTCTGGTTCAATTACCGCAGTTCCGTGCGCCACAAGTTCAAGAGACTCTTGCTGATCGTGTCGACCTGTACGGCAGGGGTCGCGGCCGGCGTGCTGCTGGCCGGCTTGAGCGATACCGGTTCCATGGGCATGGCCTTCGAACGCTTGCTGCGGGTGGGCGGCATCGCCTTGCTGGTGGCCGGTTTGTTTTATATGGTGCCGCTGGCGATCGTCACCACCTGGCGCAACCGGCAATACGAAGCGCTGACGGTGCAGCTGCAGCAGGATGCCGAGCGCGACCGCCTGGCGCGCGAACTGAGCGAATCGCAGCTGCGCCTGCTGCGTGCGCAGATCGAACCGCATTTCCTGTTCAATACCCTGGGCGCCGTGCAGCAGTTGGCCGAGCAGGGCGCGCAAGGCGCGGGCAGGGCCGCGGCATTGACGGCCGACCTGATCGCCTTCCTGCGTGCCAGCCTGGCGGAGATGCGCAGCGAGCAAGTGCCCTTGCAAAGCGAGTTCGACATGGTTGCCGCATATTTGCGCGTGATGCAGGCGCGCATGGGTTCGCGCCTGCGCTATGCGCTGGACTTGCCGGCCGAGCTGGCGCACGCGACGATCCCCAGCATGATCTTGCTGACCCTGGCGGAAAATGCCATCAAGCACGGTATTGAACCATCGTTGCGCGGCGGCGAGATCCGCCTGTCGGCGCTGCGGGTGGACGGCATGCTGCGCCTGCGCGTGCAGGACACGGGCATGGGCTTGCCGGCCTGCGGCGCGGGCAGCGCGCCGGGAAGCGGCCTGGGCCTGGAAAACGTGCGCAGCCGGCTGTTGCTGTCCGATCCGTCCGCCAGCCTGAGCCTGCGCGACGGCGACGAGGGCGGCGTGATCGCTGAAATAGTGCTGCCTATTACCATTGCATCCAGCCTGAAAGAGCCTGCCGCATGAACACCTCCATCCTGATCGCCGAAGACGAACCCTTGATGCGCGAGCGCCTGCAAATGCTGCTGGCGCAAGCCTGGCCCGAGGCGCAAGTCGTGCTGGTGGCGGAAAACGGCAACGACGCCTGGGACGGTTTCCTTGAGCACGAGCCGGACGTGGTCTTCCTCGACATCCGCATGCCTGGCCTGTCGGGCCTGGAAGTGGCCGAGCGCATCGGCAAGCGCGCCCACGTGGTGTTCGTCACGGCCTACGACCAGTACGCCGTCGATGCCTTCGACGCGGGCGCCGTCGACTATCTGTTGAAACCCGTGCAGGCCGAGCGGCTGCAGCGGGCGCTGGCCCGGCTGCGCGACAAGCTCGGTGCGCAGCCGGCCGACATGGCCAAATTATTGCAGTCGCTGCGCGCCGCCTTGCCGGCGCCCCCGCGCGAAAAAATAAAATGGATCAAGGCCAGCGTGGGCAAGCAGATCCGCCTGATCGATATTGACGACGTGCTGTTCTTCCAGGCCGACACCAAATACACGCGCGTGGTGCTGGCCGGTTCGGAAGCGCTGGTGCGCACACCGCTGAAGGATTTGCTGGGCGGCCTCGATCCGGAGCAGTTCTGGCAAATCCACCGCGGCACCATGGTCAACGTGAAAGCCATCGAGGCGGCCGAACGCATCGACGCCGAGCGCATGCAGGTACTGGTGCGTGGCAGCACGGAAAAGCTGCCCGTCAGCCGCACGTTTACGTATCTGTTTCGCGATTAGCCGACAAGACAAACGCCCCGCACGTGGCGGGGCGTGGCGACCAGCGGTGGCGCAACGCTTACTGGATCTTGGCGATCGATACTTCCGTCGATTTGACCAGCGCGATGACTTCGCTGCCCACTTTCAGGTCCAGGTCCTTGATCGAGCGCGAGGTGATCACCGAGGTGACGATGCCGTGCGGCGTTTCCACGTCCACTTCCGACACGACGGGGCCAAAGATGATTTCCTTGATCTTGCCGCGAAACTGGTTGCGTACATTCACTTCCGAGATAGCCATGATATTTCCTTTGTGCCCGTAATACGCCGTGCGGCGCGACAGGGCCAGAGTACGGCGCGCGCACGCTTTTGACCACGAATCGATGCGCATATCGATATGCGCAAACAGCTGCGGACATAAAAAAACCGGGACAAGTCCCGGTTTTTTGTTGATGCAGATCAGATTACTTCTGATAAATCTTGTCGAACTCGCCGCCATCGTCAAAGTGTTTCTTTTGTGCCTGTTTCCAGCCGCCAAACACCTCATCGATGGTAAACAGGGTGATCGGCTTGAAGCTGGCCGCGTATTTCTTCGCCACCGCGGCCGAACGGGGGCGCAGGTAGTGTTTGGCGACCAGTTCCTGGCCCGGTTCCGAGTACAGGTATTGCAGGTAGGCCGTGGCTTCCTTGCGGATGCCGCGGCGGTCGACCACCTTGTCGACGACGGCCACGGGCGACTCGGCCAGGATGGAGATGCTTGGGTAGACCACTTCGAAGTTGTCGCCGAATTCGGCGCGCACCAGTTGTACTTCATTTTCAAACGTCACCAGCACGTCGCCGATTTCGCGCTGCGTGAAGGTGGTGGTGGCGCCGCGGCCGCCGCCGTCGAGCACGGGCACGTTCTTGAACAGCTTGGCCACCAGGTCGCGCGCCTGCGCTTCGCTGCCGCCTTTTTTCACGGCGTAGCCCCAGGCTGCCAGGTAGGTGTAGCGGCCGTTGCCCGAGGTTTTCGGGTTCGGCACGATGACCTTGATGCCGGGCTTGGCCAGGTCGTCCCAATCCTTGATGTGTTTCGGGTTGCCTTTGCGCACCAGATATACCATGGTGGAATAGAACGGCGCCGCATTGTTCGGGAATTTCTTGGCCCAGTCGGCCACCACGAGGCCGCGGTCGACGAGGATATCGATGTCATTGGCCTGGTTCATGGTCACGACGGACGCTTCCAGGCCGTCGGCCACGGAGCGCGCCTGCTTGCTTGAGCCGCCGTGCGATTGCTTGATGGTGATGGTTTCGCCCGTTTTGGCTTTCCAGTCAGCAATAAACGCGGGATTCACATCCTTGAACAGTTCGCGCATCACGTCGTATGAGGCGTTCAGCAAGACCACGGGTTCGGCGGCGGACACGCTCATGGGCAGGCTCATGGCGGCAGCGGAAGCGGCCAGGGCGCTTGCCAGGAACCAGCGGCGCGAGCGTTGGGTGAGTGTCGCTGCGGCAGTCGATACGGCGTTGGAATGGGTCATGTTGAACTCTTGTTGTGAGAATAGACAGACATAGTCTAAAATTCCGGCCGGAAAAGAAACGAATTTTTCGTAATATGCTTAGATACGATTCCCGTTTGCGCTAAAAAACAGATATCGATTTTTGGAAACATTCGTGGGCAAGGCGCGCATCAGCACTTAGTCTGCAGGCATGGCGCCATAGGCAAAATCAGCGCGTGGCGTGCGGCAAAAAACCCGATTGCGCCGCTTGGTGTATAGTCGAATCGCACGATACAGGGGTAAAACCATCTGCATCGGCAACTGGAATATTTTGTGAGCGTACATGAGTCTTGAAATTCGTATTGCAACATCGACCGACGCTTTCGAGGCGTGCAACGTATTACGACGCTCCATCGTCGAATGCTGCAGCCTCGATCATCGGGACGATCCGGCCATCCTGGAAGCCTGGCTGGGCAATAAAACACCGCAGATGGTGGCGTGCTGGTTCGCGTCGCCTACCAATTTTTCGCTGGTCGCAGTCGAGCAGGGTGCCGTCGTCGGCGTCGGCCTGCTGACGCGCGCCGGCAAGCTGGCCCTGTGCTACCTGCTGCCCGAGGCGCAAGGCCGCGGCGCCGGCAAGGCGCTGGTGGAGCAGCTGGAAGCGCAGGCGCGCGAGTGGGGCATCAAGGCCCTGCAACTGCACAGCACGGCCAGCAGCCAGGCCTTTTTCGTCAAGCAGGGCTACATCGAGGCGGGCAATGTGCGTTCGCCGTATGGCGTGGAAACGATTTTTTGCTGGAAACAGATTGATCCCGCAGGCATCGCCAGCGGCGACCCCAAGCGCAAGCGCTTCTGCAACTGCAATTCGGCCTGACGGCCCGCCAGCATTTCAGCCCGCCCATCCGGCGGCGGGCCTTTCCCTTCCTTTGAATATTTTCCTTCAGTAACTGATCTGGATATACACGCCTTGCGATACGGCATCATTTGCTGGCAGCAAGGTGCCGCCGGCAAACAGTTTCAGTTCGCCGGGCGCGAACGCCAGCCAGTCCTCGTTCTGCGTCAGCGGATGCGTGGCGATGACGGCGATGCGGTCGTCCAGGTGGTTGTGCTGGCGAAAATCGATGCTGCGCTCGCAGTCGATCAGCTGCGCCACGGAAAACGGGTATTCGCGGATCACATAGTGCAGATGCGTGGAACAGTGGGCAAACAGCAGTTCGCCGTCCGACAGGATGAAATTGAAGGTGCCGTGCGCGGCGATGTCCGTAGCGACCTCGGCGATGGCGGCGCGCAGGACGGCGCGCGTGGGTTCGCCTGCGGGAAACTGCGCGCGCAAGCGGGCCAGCAGGTGGCAGAACGCCTGTTCGCTGTCCGTGTCGCCGCTGGCCTGGTAGTGGGCATTGGCGGGCGCGCGCCACGTTTTGAGGTCGCCGTTGTGGGCGAAGGACCAGGTCTTGCCCCACAGGTCGCGGGCGAACGGGTGGGTGTTTTCCGGCGCGATGCGGCCCTGCGTGGCCTTGCGAATGTGCGCGACGATGTTTTTCGCCTTCACGGGATGCTGCTGCACCTGCGCGGCCAGCGGCGAATCGATGGCCGCCAGGTGATCGGTCAGCAAGGTGCAGCCGCTACTGGCATGATAGGCGATGCCCCAGCCGTCGCGGTGCTCGTCCGTGCGGCCGCCCCGCTCGGCAAAGCCGGCAAAGGAAAATCCCAGCGCGGCCGGCTTGCTGCTGTTCATTGCGAGTAACTGGCACATGACGGCCCTTCCTGATGGTATCGGTACACGCCCACAGTAAAGGCCGGGGCCGGGCGCTGGAACGAATGTTTCCGACTATCGATATGCGCCGTCCGTTGTGTCGTCCATATTTGCTGCGCGCATATCAAATGGCGAAACCATTCGTTCTCCTTTGGTTGACGCGGCCTTACTCTGCACACTTTGGCGCCGTCTTTCCCATGCGGGATGCCGGCGCAGCCCGATGAAGGAGCATGTATGCCATTTCCCGTCCTGAAAAACTACCTGGCCCGCCTGTCGCATCAGACCCAGGCCGGCACCAGCGTCTGGCTCGACGGGGAGGGCAGGGCGCTGGGGCGCTTTTTCAATTGCACCATGACCAGTGCCTTCCAGCCGCTGCGCGAACTCGACAGCGGCAAGCTGGTGGCGTTCGAGGGCCTGGCGCGCAGCGTGTCGAAGGCGGACGAGGGCTTGTCGCTGTGGCGCTTGCTCGACCATGCGGCCAGCGACGATGAATCGGTGGAGCTGGACCGGCTGTGCCGCATGCTGCACGCCATTAATTTCTTCCGCCAGAGCGAAGCGGAGCAGTCCGACCTGTACCTGAACGTGCATGACCGTCTGCTCAGCGCCGTCAGCAGCAATCACGGCCACGCCTTCCAGCGCATCCTCGACGCGCTGGGCTTGCCCATCGAGCGCATCGTGCTGCAATTGCCGACGGTCACGCCGAACCAGGGCTGGCTGCTCAACTACGTGGCCGACAATTACCGGCGCAACGGCTTCCGCCTGGCCATCAACGTGGCCAATGTACACGAGGCCACGGGCATGCTGGAGCGGCTGCACCCGCATGCGTTCAAGCTGGACGCGGGCAACCTCAGCGACGAGCAGGCCGTCGCCAGCTTTGTCACCGTATGCCATGCGGCGAAGATACGCGTCATCTTCAAGCGCCTCGACACGCCGGCGGCGCTGGCCGCGCTGCAGCGCGTCGCCGCCATCACGGGTTTGCCCATCGTCGCCCAGGGATATCTGCTGGACAAGCCCCTGACGGCGCTGGCGCTGGCAAACCGCGACGTCGCGGCCGCCGCCTAGGGCGTCCAATCCTGAAATGAGGGGGGCACGATAGCATTGAGGGTTTTTCTTCGCAGCACAATACGCTATAGTATTCCCATCGTTACATTGGACTGACTATGGCATCGCGCAGAAATTTTCTACATCACGGTATGGGCCTGGCCGCGCTGGGCCTGGTAGCCACCCCACTCATCGGCTGCGCCTCGCGCACGGCCGCTCCCGCCTCGGCTTCGGCCAGCGCCAAGCCGCGCGCGCCGCGCACGGGCGTGCCGCCCCAGCCGACGCAGCTGGCCAGCGTCGACCGCTCGATCACCTCGCAGTCGCGCCAGGCGATCACGGAGATGGAACCGCCTCCGGACATCTTCGACGCGCAGGCGCTGGACCTGGAATTCTGGCTCAAGCCCCGTACCCTGGAAGTGGTGCGCCCGGCCAGCAATGAAAAGGCGAAACTGCTGTACTGGAAAGATGGCGAAGTCATCGATTCGGCTTACCAGGAACTGTGCCACTTGCTGCGTGACGTGAACGGCAAGAAAACGGCGCCCATCGACCCGAAACTGCTGGAAACCCTGTGGGGCACGCAAGCGTTCGTGGCCCGCTACGGCATCGAGCAGCCGCTGGAAATCCTGTCGGGCTACCGCACGGCCGAGTCGAACGGCAAGCTGCGCGAAGCGGGCGTGCCGGCCGCGCGCCAGTCGCTGCACATCTCGGGCCGCGCCGCCGACATCCGCGTGGCGAATTTGAACGCGGAAGTGCTCGGCTCGCTCGTGCGCAGCTTCAAGCAGGGCGGCGTGGGCTTCTATTACCGCTCCGGTCCCCGCGGCGGCTGGATCCATGCGGATACGGGATTGCAGCGCGTTTGGAAGGGTTAAGCGTTAGCACTGAGCGCTAGTCATAGTGATACGGCGGTTCCGGCACGCTGTCGTTGCCGGCGCGCCGCCATGCGTCGAAATTCACGGGGCGTTCCCAGTAAATGCGCCAGCCCAGGCGCTGGCTCGTTTGGGCCTCGGGATGCTCGCGCAGATAGCCGTCGATAAAGCGCGTGAATTCCGAGACATAGCCGCCGCGGCGGTAGGGAAGTGGACGAGTCATGGCTCCTCCTGCTGTTGACATTTCTTTCATTCTATCGCCAGCGGCGGAAAAGCGCCGCCCGTTTCCAGCTTCCCATGAAACTCTCCAGCCATAACATTGAACTGTTCCTGGCCGTCGTTGACGGCGGCTCGTTCTCGGCCGCCGCGCGTACCTTGCGCCGGGCGCCGTCGGCCGTCAGCATGGCGATGGCCAATATCGAGGCGGAACTGGGCATCGCCCTGTTCGACCGGGGCGCGCGCGAAGCCGTGCCCACGCCGGCCGCGATGGCGCTGCTGCCCCACGCGCGTCTGATCGCCGAGCAGTTGAAGCAGTTGCACCTGCACGTGCAGGAATTGTCGCAGGGGCTGGAAAGCCGTATTTCGCTCGGTATCGCGGCCGAACTCGACCATGCGCTTTTTCTCGCCGCCGTGCGCGCGCTGTCGCAGCGCCATCCGCTGCTCGACATCGAGGTGCTGACGGCGCCGCAGGACGACGTGCTCGACATGCTGCACCGGGGCCGCATCAGCGCGTGCATGGCTTTCGCGGGCGGGCGCATCAATCACGAGGAACAGTTCCAGCTGGTGGGCAGCGATGCCTTGCTGGCGATTATCTCCACCCAGCATCCGCCCGATGTGGCGGGCCGGCCCCTGTATATCGAGGAATTGGTGAACTTGCGCCAGATCATCGTCGCCAGCCGCGAACTCGACCTGGCCGATGCGCGCCCCGTGGTGGGGCTGTCCTACTGGCGCACCGACAGTTTGCCGATGGCGCTGGCGATGGTGGAGGCGGGACTGGGCTGGGGCAACTTCGCCGCCTCGGCCATCAAGGACTCGCTGGCGGCGGGGCGGGTGCGCCGCGTGGCATTCAAGAATACGGGCAATGGCCTGGTCGTGCCCATCCACCTCGTGTGGATGAAGGACCGGCCGCTGGGCATGGCGGCGCGGTCCTTTCTTCAGTTGCTCAGCGAAGCGGCCTGAACGTCGCTGGGCTCTTCCTTCGGCTGCTGCGCCGACAGGGGCACGCCGAACAGGCCGTCGAAGAAGTAGTTGAAGATGAAGCTGTAGCAGGGGATGATCAGCATCAGCGCGAAGTCCAGCACGAACGCTTGCCACAGGCTGATATCGAGCCACCAGGCGATCAGCGGGATCAGGTAGATGACGAGCGTGATCTGGAAGCCGATCGCGTGCAGGATGCGGCGCCAGACGGTGCGCGTGCGCGATACTTGCCGGATTTCCCAGTATTCGAACGCCGTGTTGTAGAGCAGGTTCCAGATCACGGCGATGGTGGTGATCATGATCGCCAGCGGCCCCGTGCTGGTGGGCGACTCGCCCGAAAGCAGGGTCAGCCAGGCCGTGGAAATGGCCATGCCGATGATTTCAAAGGCCGTGACGTAGACGATTTTGCGTTTGATGCCTTGCATGTAAAGCCTGTAAAGAAGAGATGGCGCCTATTTTAAGTCAGTCATGCTGATGTTAAAAGTTAATAGCTGTCAGTTTTTCTGATGAATCCAGCAGGGCAATACCATGCGCACCGCGAACGAGCGATAATGGCGGCTGGCGGGCAAACGCTCCCGCCGCATTACCGCAGAAGAGGTCAACGAGCATGCAAGGCGCAGCAGACAGCAACATCCCCGACACCCCGGATTCCCCCGCAAGCGCGGAAGAACGTCCCCGTTTCCGCCCCCGTCCGTGGGAGCACCTGGAAACGCCGTACGACGTGGAAGTGTGGATCGAGGAACATAACCGCAGCATGCAGGACAATATCCGCGCCACGGAAACGGGCGTGGGCATCTGCTTTACCCTGGCCGAAGGGGGCGATATCTATATGCAGACGAGCGCCGACGGCGCCGTCGTGCTCGACGTGACGCCGGACGCGGCCTGGGTCTCTCCCCTGATCAGCGCGGCCACGGGCTGCGAGACGCCCGCTTCGTCCTTGTGGATATTGCCTGACGATAAGCTGATCCAGCTGATCGTGGGTCTGTCCAGCCTGGTGGCCAGCACCTTGCTGGTGGTGGGCCACGACTTCGGCTTGCGCCGGCGCAGTATGGGGCAGGGCCGCGGATAGGCCTTGTGGCAGAAACCTTATCTGCGGCAGGCATGGCTCGACACTGCGCGTGACGCGTGCTAGTCTCGCTACTGCACCGACCTGTTTGCCAGGGCGGCGGTGCAAAGGACAGCCATGGACACACCACCGCAAGCGGTACCTGCTCCGGATTCCTCCCCGCGCGTCCACGACGGCGTGCCGCGCCATGTCGCGCCCCTGCTTGACGATGGCGTCTTCAGCCCGGAACGGATGAAGGCCGAACGCGAGCAAGCCTATTTCAACGATTTATACCTGCTGGCGCCCGTCGCCTATTTCGTGCTCGGTCTCGATGGCGTGATCCTGCAGGTCAACCTGGTGGCGGCCGAACTGTTCGGCCTGGCGCGGGGGCATCCGGGCCACGTGCTGTTCCGCTCCTATGTGCACGAGGCATTCCGCCACGATTACGACCAGTTCGTGCAGCGCGTGCTCAATAGCAGCGAGCCCGAGCGCATCCAGCTGCAGGTGCAGCTGCCGCCGCCGCGTCCCGGCGCGCGCGAGGCCGGCTTGCCCGTCAGTCTGCTGGGCAGCGCCGACCCGAATGGCCAGGCGCTGCGCCTGGTGCTGGAGCAGGCCGAGGGGAAGCTGGCCGCGCTCGAACGCAGCGAAGAGCGTTTCCGGCGCATCGTCCACAGCGCCGAGGAGGGTATCTGGGAAATCGATGCGCAGGCGCTGACCAGCTTTGTCAATCCGAAGATGGCGCAGATGCTCGATTGCCAGATCGAGGATATGCTGGGCCAGCCGCTGGCCGCCTTCATGGATGAAGAGGGGCGCGCCATCCTGGAGCGCAACATTGCGCGGCGCCAGGACGGCATCGTCGAGCGCCACGAATTCAAGTTCCTGCGGCGGGACGGCAGCACCTTGTGGGCCACCCTGGCCACCAATCCCATCTTCGATTCTAGCGGCACCTACCTGGGTGCGCTGGCGCTGGTCAGCGACATCACGGCGCAGCGCGCGGCGTCCGAGCGTATCTGGCGGCAAGCCAATTTCGACCAGCTGACGGGCTTGCCGAACCGCCACATGTTTCTCGACCGCTTGCAGCACGAGGCGGCCCACGCCAAACGCGAAGGCGCTTGCCTGGCCCTGCTGTTCATCGATCTCGACCATTTCAAGCAGGTGAATGACCGTCTCGGGCACGAGAAGGGCGACATGCTGCTGCGCCAGGCGGCGCGCCGCATCAGCGAGCGCGTGCGCGCCACGGATACGGTGGCGCGCCTGGGCGGCGACGAATTTACCGTCATCCTCGCCGGCGTGGGGCAACTGGGCGGCATCGAGCGCGTGCTGCAGGAGCTGACGGCCGCGCTGGCCCTGCCGTTCGTGCTCGACGGCGACACGGCGCAAGTGTCGGCCAGCGTGGGTGTGGCCCTGTATCCGGCCGACGCCGAGGCGCCGGACACCTTGCTGCGGCATGCCGACCAGGCCATGTACGCGGCCAAGAGTGCGGGGCGCAACGGCTACAGCTATTTCACGCCGGCCTTGCAGCAGGCGGCCGAATTGCGCCGCAGCACGGTGCGCGAGATGCGCCTGGCGCTGGCGCAGGACCAGTTCGAAATGCATTACCAGCCCATCATCCGCCTGTCCGATGGCAGCATCGAGCGGGCCGAGGCGTTGCTGCGCTGGCGCCATCCGCTGCGCGGCTTGCTGGTGCCCGCCGATTTCATCGCCTTTGCCGAGGCGAACGGCCTGATCATCGATATCGGCGAGTGGGTGTTTCGCCAGGTCGTGCGCCAGGCGCGGCTGTGGCAAGATGAACATGGCGCCGGGTTTCAGATCAGCATCAACAAGTCGGCGATGGAATTTCACTGCGACGCCGCGCTGTATCAGGACTGGGGCGGGCATCTGGCGCGCCAGGGACTGGCGCCGGGCGCCATCGTCATCGAGACCAGGGAAGCGGTGCTGCTCGACGAGGGGCGCCAGGTGGTCGACCGCCTGCGCCAGTTCCGTGCCATGGGCCTGGCCCTGGCGCTCGACGATTTCGGCAGCGGCCAGGTGTCGCTCGCGTGCTTGAAAACGGCCGATATCGACTTTCTCAAGATCGGCCGTTCCCTGGTCGGCGAGCTGGGGCGCGATGGCGCCGGGCAAGGCCTGTGCGAGGCGATCATCGCGCTGGCGCAGCGGCTGGGGTTGAAAGTCGTGGCCGAAGGCGTGGAGACGGCGTCGCAGCGCGACCTGCTGCGCGCCGCCGGCTGCGACTATGCGCAGGGGTATTTCTTTTCGCGCGCGCTGCCGGCGGGCCAGATGGGCCGCCTGCTGGCGTCTCAGCCGGCGGCCTGAAGCGTCTCCTGCGCCTGCCCGGCGCCTTCCATCAGCTCTTCCACGGCGGCCAGCGTCTCGGCATCGCTGACCGAGGCCAGGGTCAGGCCCGGCGCCAGGATGACGCGGTAATGGCGGCTGGCCGGATAGAACCAGCGGTAGTTGTCGGTGCGGATGTAGTAGCCGACGATTTTCTTGTCGTACGCCGAGGCGATGTGGATCACCGACGTGTCGGGCGACAGCACCAGTTCGCAGCGGCGGATCAGGGCCGCCAGTTCTAGGATGTGGCCGGTAGGGGGAGCGCTCATCACGTTGGCATGGCCGGCACCGCGCACGATCTCGGCGGCGCGCGCCTCGGTGCCCGGCGCGGCGATGACCAGCAGCGCATGGCGCGGATAGCGCGCCGCCAGGGCGGCGCAGCAGCGTTGGGCGTCGGCCACGCTGACCGTGCGCTGCGCATTGCTGCCCTGGAAATTGAGGCAGAACAAGCCCTCATGCGTGCCCAGCAGGGTGTCGCAGGCGGCGTCGACCTGGGCCGCGTGCGCATCCACGCCGAACAGTTCATAGCGCGTATCGATGTCGCGCAAGCAAAATTGTTCGAAGGTGGCGAAAAAGCTGTGCAGGATGTGGCGGCTGCGGTCGCAGGGCACGGTATGGTCGAACATGCCCAGCTTCGCCGTCGAGGTACCGTACTTGGGAATGGCAAAGCCCGTCAGGTATCGCGCGCCCAGCCATTTGATGCGCAGCAGCAAGGGGATCGAAAAGCGGTTGTAGGGATTGAAGATGACGTCGTAGCGGCGCCGGCGCAGGTCGGCGATGGTGGTGCGCAAATCGCGCAGCAGCGGCTGCTTGTCCCAGATGAGGATCTCGTTCACATGCGGGTTATCGGCGATGACATCGCGGTTGGCGCTGCTGGCGGCCACGTCGATCTGCCAGTGTGGATAGTTTTTCTTCAGCTCGCGCAGCAGGGCCGAGGTGACGATCATGTCGCCGATCTTGTCATTGCGCAAAATCAATACCTTGCGCACCTTGGCGATATCGAGGGGCTGCTTGCCGGATTTGCCCAGCAGGGCATAGCTGATCAGCCGGGCGGCGGTTTTTATCAAGGAAACTCCGGAAGTGGATGGCGACAGCAGCATCTTACGGATTGGCTATGTCACCGTCAAATGTGGGAACTCGCCCAGCGTTGCCTTCAATAATGTTTCTGGGGAGCGGATGCGCCCGGCGTCCAGTATCCAGCGCCACCCCAGGTAATTCGGCAGAT
>NZ_JBNYXN010000012.1:0-22823 GCF_051380695.1 Janthinobacterium goodfellowi
CAGCTGCGAAGAAGGAAGAGTATGAAGCATTTCACTACATCCGTCAACTCCTTCTTTTTCTCGTCTCACTCGGCATTTGCATGCGTCGTTCAGCGAGGGGGCGAATTATAGCCCTGCCCCAAACGCCTTGCAAGCGCTATTTTCCCGCGCCATGAAACGGCCCTGGCACCGCACTTGCTTATACCACCCTATGCACTGTCCACTGAGGGAGGAACTCTGGGCCTGGCAGCAACACTGGGGATAGCCCGGTTCGCTTTGCTTTGCTCCCATCTGTGACAGGTGCTACATTATGGAACACTCTCGATATTCAAAAGAGCGCCGCAGTACAGGGCCCAACGGAGGCAACGAGATCATGTATCAACCGTCAGCTACTTACTGTAGCGCCCCGTTTTCGTCCATCGCGGACGCGAACACCTTGCCGGCAGGACAGGACAACGTCCCCGTCATCATCGAAACTTCCCATCAGCGTTCCGTCGCTTTTGGCCTGTCGCCCACGGCCACGCCAGACTTTACGCCAGCCGGCAAATCCGATCTGTCATTGCTGATCGAGCAAAACCGCATGCTGCACACGCACGCGCTGCCCGCGATGGAAACCCTGTACCAGCAAATCGTCAACACGCACAATATGGTGATCTTGACGGATGCCAATGGCGTGATCGTGCATTCGCTGGGCGACGATGATTTCCTGGAGAAAGCCAACCGCGTCGCCTTGCAACCAGGCGTAGCGTGGTCGGAACAAAGCCGCGGCACGAATGCCATCGGCACGGCCATCACGGAAAAAGTACCGACTTTGGTCCATGCGGACCAGCATTACCTGGCTGCCAATCATTTCCTGACATGCTCCGCGGCACCGATCACTGACCATCGCGGAAATGTCATCGGCGTGCTGGACGTCTCGAGCGACCAGCGCAGTTTTCACAAGCATACGATGGCCCTCGTGCGCATGTCAGCGCTGATGATCGAAAATCAGTTGTTTTCCGCCACCTTCGAAGATGCCATCACCGTGCACTTCCACGCGCGCCCCGAATTCATCGGCACCTTGATGGAAGGCATCGCCTCGTTCACGCCGGGTGGGCGGTTTTTATCGGCCAACAAGAATGGCTTGTTCCAGTTGGGCCTGTCATTTGCTGCGCTGCAATCGCACACGTTCAGCTCCCTGTTCGGCTTGCCCGTTTCTGCCCTGTACGACCATTACCGCACGGCCTCACCCGGTTTACTGAACCTGTGCATGCACAGCGGCGTACGCGTGTACGGGCGCGCGCAGTTGCGCCTGTCCAATAGCGTCTTCCAGCACGGCTTTACCACCAGCACAGATCACAGCGACATCAACGCGGTGCCGGCCCAGGTTCCCGCCCCGGCCAGCCATGCGGCCAATGCGGCGCGCCGCCTGTCCGGTTTGCGCTACCTGCGCACGGGCGATCCGCAGCTGGAACTGGTGATTGAAAAGGTCAACAAAGTATTGGGGCGCGATATTCCCATCCTTGTCATGGGCGAAACGGGGACCGGCAAGGAATTGCTGGCGCAAGCCATCCATAACGATTCGCCACGGGCCATGGGACCGTTTATTGCCGTCAATTGCGCATCCATCCCGGAAACTCTGATCGAATCCGAACTATTCGGCTATGAAGACGGAGCATTCACGGGCGCACGCAAGAAAGGGGCCATCGGCAAGATCCTGCAAGCCAATGGCGGTACCCTGTTCCTCGACGAAATCGGCGACATGCCATTCGGCTTGCAGGCGCGGCTGTTGCGCGTGCTGCAGGAACGCATGGTCACGCCGCTGGGCAGCAGCAAATCGATCACGGTCAATGTAGAACTCATTTGCGCCACGAATCACAACTTGCGCGAACGCATGGCCAAGGGACTGTTCCGCGAAGACCTGTATTACCGCCTCAATGGCCTGGTGGTGAAACTGCCGCCCCTGCGCGAGCGCACGGACCTCGACACCGTGGTGAAGAAAATCCTCGCGACGGAAGCACCCGACACGCGTTACACGGTGGCGCCCGACATCCTGCGCCTTTTCCACCAGCATAAGTGGCCAGGCAACTTCCGCCAGCTGACTAACCTGTTGCGCACAGCCATCGTCATGGCCGGCGACGAGCATGAAATCTGTTTGCGCCACATGCCCGATGATTTCCTCGACGATATTGAGATGACGCAGGCGACTGCCGCCAGCGCCAGCACGGACCGCATGATCGCGGCCGGCGCCAATCTGGAAGAGATGGAGCAAAGCGTGATCCTCAAATCGCTCGATGCCCACGGCGGCAACGTTTCGGCCACGGCGCGGGCCCTGGGCGTGTCGCGCAACACGATCTATCGCAAGGTGCCGCACCTGAAATAGCCTAGAGTAGACGGGAAAAGCCGGGCGACATCTGGCGCCGGCCCTGCTTGTCGATGGTCATCAGATCGACCCCGTCCATCCGCGCGGCCATGGCATGCGCACGCGCCGCCCCCGTCACCATGAAGGTTGTCGACAAGCCATCGGCAAGCAAACCCGTGGGCGCCAGCACCGTCACGCTGGCCAGTTCGCGCGGCGAATCGCCTTTCGCAGGATCGAAGATATGGTGATGCACGAAGTCGGGCGTGAACGTGCATTCGTAATCGCCTGACGTGGCCACGCTGCGCCCCTCCACTTTCAAGGTGGCTGCCAGGATTTCCGCGTCGCGCGGGTCCTGGATGCCCAAAGTCCACGGGCGCCGTACGGCACGCTGCCCGCGCGCGACGAACTCGCCCGTGTCGAGCAGCGCGTGCCGCACGCCGCGCGCCTGCACGGCCGCCAGTGCCATGTCGGCCGCATAGCCTTGCGCCAGGCCATTCAAGGTCAGCGCCATGCCGGGCTGAAGAAAACGCACTTCGCGGCGATCCCACGCCAGTTGCCGCCAGCCTACCCGCGCCTGCGCTTCGCGGCGCAATGCTTCCGCCGGCAAACTTGCCTGATCTGCCGCCGCGCGAAACAGCTGCCATAACGGTTGCACGGTGATATCAAACGCCCCATCGCTCCATTGCGACAAGGCTCGCGCCTGCGCCAGCACCGCCAGCAGGTGCGCGTCCGGCCGGGCCAGGCGGCCATCGCGGTTCAGCTGGAAGACCTGGCTGCTCGGACTATAAATGCTCATCAGGCGGTCGATATTCCTGGCAGCATGGAGGGCGTCTTCGATGGCCAGTTCGGCCTGGCGCTGATCGTGGTGCAATACGGTGACGGCGACCGTCGTGCCAAACGCCAGCGCGGCGCCTTGATAAGGGCGCACGCCGGATGCCGTGGCCGTGCCGCGCGCCATGCTGCCAGGCAAGATCGCACCCGCCATGCCGGCCACGCTGCCGATCGCTGCGGAAATAAAGGTTCTACGCTGCATTGCTGCTCTCCTCTGCCGTGGCCCGGACGATGGGAATGGTACGGGCACGCTTGATTTCCAGCATCAAAGGCGCGCATTTTTCATCGCTGGCATAGATCACCACGCAATCCATGCATTGGAAACATTCGCCATAATCGACTTTCCCGCTCGGCGCGATGGCGTGATACTCACAGCGGTGGCGGCAAGTCTGGCACGGTGTGCCGCATTCCTTGCGGCGCGGAATCCAGTTGAACAAGCGAAAGCGCCCCAGCAGCGCCAGCGCCGCACCAAACGGGCACAGATAGCGGCAAAAAAATTTATAGGAAACACTGCTGAGCAACAGCAAGCCCACGGCATACGCGACGAAGGGCCAGGCGCGCACGAAGTTCAGGGTGATGGCCGTCTTGAACGGTTCCAGCTCCAGCAGCTTGTCCGTGATCTGACTGGAAAACATACTGCTGCCAAGTATGGCCACCAGCAAGCCATACTTGATCCACTTCAAGCGCCCGTCCAGGCGCGGCTTGATCTTCCACTGCGGCAAGCGCAGCCACTGGCCCAGCTTGCCCGTGAATTCCTGCAGGGCGCCAAACGGACACAGCCAGCCGCAAAAGGTGCCACGCCCCCAGATGAACAAAGTAAGCAATACGAACGCCCACAGGATCACCGTCATCGGATCGAACAGGAAAAAGCCCAGGCTGCGTCCCGCCAGCAGTGCCTGGATGACGCCCGTGATATTGACGATCGATAACTGCCCCTGTGCGTAATAACCGATGAAGCCAATGGTCAACAACAGGAACAGGCGGCGGAACCACGCAAATTGCCGGCCATTACGCACCAGGCGTTTCTGCCAGGCCAAGGCGCCGGCCAGCAGCGCCAGCCCGGCCAGCAAGATCAACAGCTCAGTCTGGCGCGCCTTCCACGTACCGCGCCAGCTGGCATCGTCGCCTTGTGGCGCCGTATAGAACCCGGCCGGCAGGCGGTAATTGAAATCCACGTTGCGCGCGATGCGTTCCGGATACACGATGCCCTTGCTGCGCGTGATAGGGAGAGAAAATGCCAGCAGGCTGGCCGCATCGAGTCCCGCCTGGCTGATGACGCGAAAGACGGCGATATTTTCCGTTGGCAATGGTCCCGCATTGGACAGGTTCAATTCCAGGTCCAGGTCGCGCATGTCGATGGGCAAGCCATCCTGCTTCAGCAACAACCTGTCCGGCACGGTGCCGCGCACGAAATCGTCGCCCAGCACGCTGTAGCGCCCGCGCGACATGACGAGGATGGCGTGGTCGCCCTCGTCGAGCCGGTTGCGCAATTTGTTCCAGCTGCGTTCCGTCAACAGATTGCGCCCCACACTGGGCACGGAGACATAGGCCAGGTACAGGTCGATGAACACGCTGTCCGGCTCGCGCTGCGCCTGCGCATCGAGTCCGGCGCCGGGACTGCCCGCAAACAGGGTTTCGACGTCCCTGTTCCTCAGGCGCACATGCTGGATCAAGCCTTGCTCGAGCATCTGCGCCACGCTGAGTTGCTCGAATACCTCCATGCGGATGCGGGCGATCTGGTCCGGGTCGCGGCCTTGCGCGAAACCCAGTTTTTTGCGCGACACTTTCAAGGCCGAGGCCAGCACGCTCTGGTTGATGATGCGCACGGAAGCCGTTGCCTTCGACACGCCATCGATATCGGCGTGGGTCGCATCTGGCGCGCGTTTCTTCCTGGCATCGATGGCGATGTTCTGTTTCAGCGACAAGCCCTGGTACTGTTTGACGAACTGAAACAAGGGCGCTTCGCCCAGGCCATCGAGAAACACGGGTTCGTGCTGCGACAGCACGGCGACGTCGAGAAAACTGCCTTGCGGATCGACGGCGATCAGCAGATTGACGGGCACGCCGGAAAAGCCGGGAATCGGTGCCAGGTCCACCGACTCAAAGGCATAGCCGACCAGTTCGGTGGCCGTGGCATTTTGCTTGAACAGGGGCCAGACGGGCAAGTCGGCTTCCTTCTCGCCCACGACGAGGGGCGCAGGGAAGCGTCGCGCCAGCTCGGCCTTGGTGAGTATCCCTGCCCACGCCTGTCCCAGGATAAACAGGAATAGCCAGCATCCAATGAATAACCGCATTATCCGCATGCATTGCACTCCGTGCGGCGCCGCAGCTTCCGGCGCCGCATTGATTGGTTAGAAGAAAATAATGCCGCCCAGGGACACGCCATTCATCTTCGCTTCGCCGCCCGTAAAGCCTTTCGAGCGCGTCTGGCCAAGCTCGCCTACCAGGGTGATCGCGCTGTTGAGCGAGTAGTACGCGCCCAGGGTCAGGTTGGCGTTCGACTTCAAGCCGCCCGTGCCGGCCGTGTTGTCGTCGTTCTTGCTGATGCCGTAAGACAAGCCCAGCTTCAGCTTGTCCGTCGTTTTATACGTGCCTTGCAGCAGCCAGTTCTTCGACTTCGTATCGCCCTGGTCCGCATCGGACAAGATACCCAGTCCCTTGCCGCCCTGGAAGTTGAGCAGCACGCCAGCCGACCCCATCTGGTAGGAGCCGCCCACTTCCACGCCGCGCATGGTCAGATCATCGACACCCGGTGTTTTCGACGTGAACTTTTGCGACTTCACGCCGAGCCAGGCTTTCAAGCCGTCCTGCGCATACGTCACTTGCGCCTGCACTTGCGGACTCGACTTTGAGGAATAGGTCGAGCCTGCAACGATGGGCGTATCGGAAACGGGGCTGACCAGCGCCACGTCGGCACCAAAGCCGCCCGACTTCGGCGTGCTGTACATGATCTGGCCATAGTTGCCCAGATAGGTATAGCCGGCGCCGATATGGCCCAGGGTCACCCGGCCCCGTTGCGTGGCCTGCACCGGTGCGCCCGAGCCCAGCAAGGTCATGTCGGACAGGATCGCGTTCGCGCCGAAGATGCCATAGTCGCGGCCCAGCTTGAAGGTGCCCATTTCCGCATTGCCAAACGTAAAGAAGGCCTGGCGCACATCGACCACGCTGTTCTGGCTGATGGCGCTGTCGGTGGCCGTCGAGTTGTAGATGCCGATCAAGGCTTTCACGTCGTACTCGCCCAGCCGCGAGCTTGCCGAGGTGATCAAGCCGTTCGGCAGCAAGCCGTTGCCGATGGTGGTGCGGTCCTTTTCTCCGCCGCAACCGAGCGCCTGGCCACCCAGCGCCAGCCCGCCCACCGCATCGCCGGAACACGATACTTGCGTGTAATAGGCGTTGACGATGCCGCCCACCGACACGGTCCAGTCGCCCGCCTTGATGTCGACGGCTTGCGCCTGCCCCATCGCTGCGATTGTCATGACACCCACGCTCCCCAGCTTGCTCAATGTGTTCATTGCGTCTCCTCTTTCTTCTCTGTTTTTAGTGTGCACACCAGTGATTGATGTACCTCAAGCTTTCGCAATAAGCGTGCCCAGAACGGCTCAGAGGGAGAAAGAGAAATGACGTGTTTGACGTGTGCAGCAGCGGATCAATCGCCCCGCACGGTGTTCCTTTTTTGACCGCCAGCACGCTGATCGCGCAACTGCGTAAACAAAAAACTGACGGCCTGGGCCGTCAGCAAAAAGAAAACGCCCGGCGGACAGGGAGACACCCATCCGAGTGCCCGGGCGTTTCACCCCGTTACTTCGATGCCAGTTTGAAGACCCACACGGACCCGCCCTGTTCCAGGAAGTTGACCTTCTTCGCCACTTCGCCGCCCCACAGCGGCACGGCGCCGCCCCAGCCGGAAACGACGGCCACGTATTGCGTGTCGCCATCCTGCCAGGTGACGGGCGGCGCCACGACGCCGGAGCCCGTCTGGAATTTCCACAGCTCCTTGCCCGTCTTCGCGTCGACGGCTTTCAGGAAGCCTTCCGGCGTGCCGTAGAACACCAGGTTGCCGGCCGTACTCATCACGCCGCCCCACAGCGGCGCGTTGTTCTTGATTTCCCAGACGATCTTGCCCGTCTTCGGATCGACGGCGCGCATGGCGCCGATGTAGTCGTCAAACAAAGGCTTGATGGTGAAACCGGCGCCGAGGAAGGCGCCGCCCTTCTTGTAGCTGATCGGCTCGTTCCAGATGTCCATGCCCCATTCATTTGCGGGAACGTAGAACAGCTTGGTCTGCGGCGAGTACGCCATCGGCATCTGGTTTTTTGCCCCGAGGAAAGCGGGGGCGGCAAACACGGTCGTGCCCTTCTTGCCTTCCTCTCCCTTGGTCGGGTCGCCAGGGCGGCCGGCGGGAATGAAGTTCGGCCGGCCCGTCTTCAGGTCGATGCTGCTGGCCCAGGTGATTTTCTTGACGAACGGAAAGGCATTCTGCAGCTTGCCCGTATTGGCGTCGATGACGTAGAAGAAACCGTTGCGGTCGGCCTTGCCACCGTAGCGCTTGCCATCCATGTCGAAGGTGACGAACTCGTTGGCGCCATCGAAATCCCAGGCATCGTTCGGCGTATTCTGGTACGCCCACTTGATCTGCCCCGTTTTCACGTCCAGCGCCACGGTGGACGACGAGTACAGATTGTCGCCGGGACGCAAATGGCTGTTCCACGGCGCCGGGTTACCGGTGCCGAAATACGCGAGCTTGGTTTGCGGATCGTAGGTGCCGCCCATCCAGGTCGAGGCGCCGCCCGTTTTCCACAGGTCGCCCGGCCAGGTCTTGTTCACGGTGCCGGATACGCCGTTATCGATGGCCTTGCCATCCTTGTCGTAGCGGTGGCCCATATGGCCTTCCACCGTCGGACGGCTCCACACGAGGTCGCCCGTCATCGGGTTGCGCGCCTCGACCCGGCCCACGATACCGAATTCGCCGCCCGACACGCCCGTCAGCAGCAAGCCTTCGGCGATCAGCGGCGCCGCCGTCATCGAGTAACCGGCCGCATAGTCGTCGACTTTCTCCTTCCAGACGATCTTGCCCGTGTTCTGGTCCAGCGCCACCAGGTAGGCGTCGAGCGTGCCGAAGATCACCAGGTTGCCGTACAGGGCGGCACCGCGGTTGACCACGTCGCAGCAGGGCATGATGCCGTCCGGCAAGCGATGCTCATATTTCCACAGTTTGGCGCCCGTTTTCAAGTCGACGGCAAAGATGCGCGAATACGATGCCGTGACGAACATCTTGCCGTTATGAATCAAGGGCTGCGATTCCTGGCCCCGCTGTTTTTCGCCGCCGAACGAGAACGACCAGGCCGGCACCAGCTTGGCCACGGTCTTGTCATTGATCTGCGTCAACGGCGAATAGCGCTGACCCTGCGTGCCCATGCCGAACGACAGCACGCTGGATGGATTTTTTGCCGTGCTGTCGAGCATGGCGGTGGTGACATTACCCACGTCGGCCGCCTGGGCCAGCGATGCCAAACCCAAACCGATGAGTATCCCCATGATTTTTTTCTGCACAATCATCTCCCTCTGTTTTATTAGTATGTGTGTAACTCTCAGGTACTTTTTCTGTCGTGCTCATGCGGCTGGGCATGCAACAGCGCACACTCTTCATCGGTGAACAGGCGCGAACGCGTCAAAAAGCGCTTGCCCGTGCCGTTGTCGAGTGAAAACATGCCGCCATTGCCATCGACCACATCGATAATCAACTGGGTATGCTCCCAGTACTCGAATTGCTCGAGTCCCATGTAGAACGGTGTGCCATTCAAATTGCCGAGATAAATGTCGGTATCGCTGACATCGAACTCGCCCAGCGCGTAGCACATGGGCGCACTGCCGTCGCAGCAGCCACCGGATTGGAAAAACATCAGCGGGCCGTGACGCTGGCGCAACTTGTCCATCATTTCCAGCGCCGCATCGGTGGCGACCACCCTGGCAATTGCTGCACTCATGGCATCCCTTTCTGCGCGCCGCGCCTGGACTACGGGCGCGGCGCCTGTTGCCGGTTTAGAAGAAGCCCAGCGCTTTCGGGCTATAGCTCACCAGCAAGTTCTTCGTTTGCTGGTAGTGGTCGAGCATCATCTTGTGGTTTTCGCGGCCGATACCCGATTGCTTGTAGCCGCCGAACGCGGCGTGGGCTGGATACAGGTGGTAGCAATTGGTCCACACGCGACCCGCCTGGATGGCGCGGCCCATGCGGAAGGCGCGCGAACCGTCGCGCGTCCACAGGCCGGCGCCCAGGCCATACAAGGTATCGTTGGCGATCGCCAGCGCGTCGGCCTCATCCTTGAAGGTGGTCACGGACACGACCGGTCCGAAAATTTCTTCCTGGAAGATGCGCATCTTGTTGTTGCCCTTGAACACGGTCGGACGCACGTAATAGCCGCCTTCCAAGTCGCCCGCCTGCGTGTGGCGCTCGCCGCCGGCTAGCACTTGCGCGCCTTCCTGGCGGCCGATGTCGAGGTAGGACAGAATTTTTTCCAGCTGTTCCTGCGACGCCTGCGCGCCGATCATGGTGGAAGCATCGAGCGGATTGCCCTGCTTGATGGCGGCCACGCGTTTCAGGGCCCGTTCGATGAATTTCTCGTAGATCGATTCCTGGATCAGCACGCGCGATGGGCAGGTGCATACCTCGCCTTGATTCAGCGCAAACATCGCAAAGCCTTCCAGGCATTTGTCGAAATACTCGTCGTCCGCATCCATCACGTCTTCAAAGAAGATGTTCGGCGACTTGCCGCCCAGCTCCAGGGTGACGGGAATCAGGTTTTGCGCGGCGTAACCCATGATCAGGCGGCCCGTGCCCGTTTCGCCCGTAAAGGCGATCTTGGCGATGCGCTTGCTCGACGCCAGCGGCTTGCCCGCTTCCAGGCCGAAACCGTTGATGATGTTCAACACGCCCGGCGGCAGCAAGTCGCCGATCAGCTCGATCAATACCATGATGGACGCCGGCGTCTGCTCGGCCGGTTTCAGGACGACGCAATTGCCGGCGGCCAGGGCTGGCGCCAGTTTCCACACGGCCATCAGTATCGGGAAATTCCACGGGATGATCTGGCCCACGACGCCCAGCGGCTCATGGTAGTGGTAGGCATAGGTTTCCGCGTCGATTTGCGCAACGGAACCTTCCTGCGCGCGGATGCAGCCGGCAAAATAACGGAAATGGTCGATGGCCAGGGGAATGTCCGCATTCATCGTTTCGCGGATCGGCTTGCCGTTATCGATGGTTTCCGCCGTGGCGATCAGGCTCAGGTTCTGTTCGATGCGGTCGGCGATGCGGTTCAGGATATTGGCCCGCTCGGCAGGCGACGTCTTGCCCCAGGCCTCCTTGGCGGCATGCGCGGCGTCCAGCGCCAGCTCAACGTCTTCCGTCGTGGAACGGGCGATTTCGCAAAACGGCAAGCCGGTGATCGGCGTGATGTTAGGAAAGTATTCACCTTTTACCGGGGCAACGAATTTGCCGCCGATGTAATTGTCATAGCGTTGTTTGAAGGGATTGGCTACGCCCAGTTTGCTGATGTCTGCGAGATTCATGTCGTCCTCTATCGGGTTAATTAGAATGGAATTACTTAATTAAAATCAAACGTCCTGGTACAGATGGGGTGAGTACACGGAGTCTTCCGCAAATGCCGTGCCAGCTCGCCATCCCCCTACCCAACTTAGCGGGTTTTACCTCTGTTGCAAGGGCCTGGTGGCGATATCGGCGGGTTCAATTGCTGCCGTAGCACGCCATCGCCGCTGCACAATGGAACAGGTGTACCAGACTGGAACACCTGTTCCTGTACCGCTACCGAATCACCACACCCCATGGCAATTCACCGACGGCAATATCGGCCACCTTGCGCGCGCTGGCCGTATCGATGACGGAAACGCTGTTCGAGCGGCCATTGGCCACGTACAGCTTGGCGCCATCGGGGGTGATAGCCATGTTCCACGGGCGCTTGCCGACGGGAATGGTCGCCGTGACCTGGTTGCTGGCCGTATCGATCACCATTACCGTGCCGTCGATGCCGTTCGAGACATATACATGCTTGCCGCCGGGATGGACCACGATGCCATTGGCATTCTTGCCTGCTGGAATGGTGGCAATCGCCTTGCGCGCGGCCATGTCAATGACATAGACGGCATTGACCAGTTCGCACGCCACGTAGGCGCGGCCCGAGTCGGGACTGAAACCGATACCGCGCGGACGCAGTCCCACGGCGACGGACGCCACCTGACGGCGTTGCGCCACGTCGATGACGTCGACTTGCTCGGCCTCTTCCGCGCTGACCAGCAGCCAGCGCCCATCGGGGCTGAAGACGGCATGTTCCGGGTTGCGTCCCTGCACCTTGATATCGGCGAGCAAGGCGCCCGTCTGGCCATCGAGCAAGGCCACGCTATTGTTTTCCTCGACGGCCACGGCCACGTAATGACCGTCCAGGGAAGCGCTGACGCCTTCGGGCGACTTGCCCAGCGCCACCGTGCGCACGGGCGTGCCGGTCACGTTATCGATCAGCAGCAAGGCGCTGCTGGCCGCGTCCGTGACAAACAACTGTCGTCCGGCGGGATCGGCGGCAATGCCGCGCGGACGCTTGCCTGCCGCGATCCGGCGCACCACCTGGTCGGTCGCCGTGTCGATCACGCTCACGGTGCCCGATTTTTCATTGGGGACATAGGCAAACGGAGCGGCCTGGAGGGCAGTACTGGCAAGCGCGGGCAGCAGCCAGCACACCTGGCGCAAGCGCGAGAAGAAGTTGGGCATAATCACCTTTTCAATGAAAAACACAGGAAAAGCGCGCGGTAGCGGCGCCTCTGATAATTGCTGCATGCAAACGCCGTGCCACTGACACGCGTATAATTTCCGCCCACCAATGGAGACATGGCAGGCATATTGCTTGATACAACTATGCAGACCTGCGCCGCGCACGCGCTCAAGCAGGCTTTTATTCACATTGGAGAATCCGCATGCAGCATCGTTTCCGCCTGAACACCATCGCCAGCCTGTTTGTCGCCGGCAGCGCCACCCTCGCCCCCCACGTCTTTGCCGCCGAGCCCGCTGACTTGGCCGCCGGGCAACTCATGGATACGGTGGTCATCAGCGGCAGCCGCATCGCCCACCCGAGCCAGGAAGTGCCGGCCTCGATCGATGTCATCGACAGCGCCCGCATCCAGGACGGCCAAATCCGCGTCAATGCCTCGGAAGCGCTGGCCGCCGTGCCGGGCCTGGTCGTGCAAAACCGCCAGAATTACGCGCAAGACTTGCAAATCTCGTCGCGCGGCTTTGGCGCCCGCTCGGCCTTCGGCGTGCGCGGCGTCAAGCTGATCAGCGATGGCATTCCCGCCAGCATGCCCAATGGGCAAGGCCAGGCCGCCACCTTCAATCTCGATACGGCCGAGCGCATCGAAGTGCTGCGCGGGCCGTTTTCCGCCATCTACGGCAACCATTCGGGCGGCGTGATCCAGCTGTTTTCCAAGGAGGGGCAAAATCCCCCGTCCGTCGAACTGAACGTGACGGGCGGCAGCTACGGCACCAGCAAGGTGGACTTGTCGGCGCAAGGCCAGGCTGGCGGCATCGGCTACGTGCTCGACGGCTCCCGCTTCCGCACGGACGGTTTCCGCGACCACAGCGCCGCCACGCGCGAACAGGCGTTCGGCAAGATCACCGTCAAGCCGAATGCGGACAGCAAGCTGACCATCGTCGCCAACAGCCTGCACCAGGGCAACACGCAAGATCCGCTGGGCGCCACCTGGGCCACTTTCGCCCGCGACCCGCGCGCCGGCGAAATCGACGCCACCGATACGCAAAACCCGAAGCGCACCCTGGCCGAGCGCTACAACACGCGCAAGAGCATCGACCACCAGCAAATCGGCGCCACCTACGAGCAGTCGTTTGGCGAAGACCGCCTGCACGTGACGGCCTACGGCGGCAACCGCGACGTGATCCAGTACCAGGCATTCACCAAGGGTTTCCAGGCACCGGCCAGCCATTCGGGCGGCGTGGTCGACTTCCAGCGTGAGTTCTACGGCATCGACACCAACTGGCTGCACGTGAACCAGCTGGCGGGCGGCAAGCTGAGCACCACCATCGGCATCGATTACGGCCGCTCCAGCGATGACCGCACCGGCTATGAAAATTACATCGGCAACACGTTTGGCGTGAAGGGCAAGCTGCGCCGTGACGAGCAGGATGTCGTTTCCAGCCTCGATCCGTATATCCAGACGGAATGGCAAAGCGGGCCATGGCTGCTCAGCGCAGGTGTGCGCTACAGCAAGATGAAAGTGTCGGTCAACGACCATTTCCTCGGCAATGGCGATGACAGCGGCAGCCTGGAATACAGCCACACGACACCGGTGCTGGGCCTGCTGTATAAACTGACGCCCAACGTCAACGTGTACGCCAGTGCCGCGCGCGGTTTCGAAGCACCCACCTTGAACGAACTGTTTTACTCGGGCACGGGCGGCGGCTTCAATTACCAGCTGAAACCGGCCACCAGCACCAACCTGGAGGCGGGTATCAAGGCCAGGATCGCCAACAACACGCACGTGAACGCGGCCGTCTTCCAGATCAAGACCAACGACGAACTGGTGGTCGACAGTTCCAGCGGCGGGCGCACCAGCTACCGCAATGCAGGTAAAACCTTGCGCCAGGGCATGGAAGTGTCGCTGGACTCCAGCTTGCCGTATGGTTTCACGACAAAAGTGGCGCTGACCAGCCTGCACGCAGTGTATGACCAGGCTTTTGGCAACGTGCGCGAAGGCAGCCGCTTGCCAGGCGTGCCCAGCGCCAACCTGTTCGCGGAACTGGCCTGGAAAGATACGCTCGACCGTTTTGGCGCAGCGCTGGAAAGCGTGGCCAGCAACCAGGTCTACGCGGAAGACAGCAACAGCGAAAAGCCGGCGCCCGGCTACACGGTCTTCAATGCGCGCTTCAATGCCAGGCAAAACGTGGGGAACTGGCGCTTCAAGGAGTTTGCCCGCCTGAACAATCTTTTTGACAAGACCTATGTGGGCTCCGTCATCGTCGGCGACAGCAACAAGCGCTACTATGAAGCGGCGCCGGGACGCAACTGGTTGCTGGGTGTCAGTGCCATGTATTCCTTCTAATTAAAAAGCCCGCGCATCGGAAGATACGCGGGCTTTTCAACTCAAGCAGGCTACTTCAGGGCCGTGCTTCCTTCACGCCATACTTCTCAAAGATGGTTTTCAATTCGCCGCTGGCCGTCATCTCGTTCATGGCCGCCTGCAGCAATTTCGCCACGTCGAGCTGTTGCTTGCTGACGGCCAGGCCCACAGCCCAGCCAGCACGCGGCAAGCGGGCGAACGCCACTTCGCTCAAGGGGAAAGCGGGATCGCTTTTCAGCACCGATTCGATTTCCGAACGGTTCGCCAGCACGGCATCGAGCTGGCCCGCCTGCAATTGCTGCAAGGCTTCGGCCGCCGTATCGAAGATGCGCACGTCGTCACGGTATTTGCCATTGTCTTCCCCCAGCATCAGCATGGCCGCGATCGACACTTTTTCCACGCCGATACGCTTGCCCGCCAGCGAGGCGACACCATCGAATTGCGGCACGGCTTGCGCGCTGCGCGCCAGGCGCACGGTTTCCACGTAGTAAGGCGCGAAGATCTCGACCTTGTCGTTATCCGCCATCAACTTCTTGTCGACCGGCACGTGCAGCATCACGTCGGCGGGACCATAGCCGAGGTAATGCCCCTTCCACACCATATTGCGCAAATCGTCATTGAGGTTTTCGCCGGCGGGAAATGGCAGCAAGCTCAGTTTTAAACCCAGCTTTTTCGCCAGCGCTTCGGCGATGTCGATATCGATGCCCGTGCCCTTGTCTGAAAACGGCGCGAACTCGTTATAGACGGCCACTTTCAGGCTGCCCGACTGCTGTACTTTCTGCCAGTCGGCGTGCGCCGGCGCGGCCGCGCACAGCGCCAGGCAGGCGAGCGAGAGCATCGCGCGCGCGCCCCGGAATTGAAATGAACGCATGGGACTCCTTCGTGATCAGTTCGACTTAATTCGATTCGCGGCGCGTTTCCAGATAGGTCTTGATGGCCCACATGGCTTCCTGGTTGAACACGCCCTCGAACGGCGGCATGTACACGGCGCCATTGCGTACTTTACCGTGGCGGATGGTGGTGAGGTAGTAATTGTCCGTTTCCTTATAGCACGCCTGTTTCTTTGTCTCATTCTTGATACCGAAGCAATCGCGGTCCAGCTGGCGCAAGTCCGGCGCGATGCCGCCTGAAATGGCTTCGATGCCGTGGCAGCGCGCGCAATTCTGGTTGTAGGCCGACGTGCCTACCGTCAAGGCCAGCTTGTTGCCCCGATACGGGTTTTGTTCGAGCCACTTGTCGCCCACCTTGGGCAAGCCCGTGGTGTCGACGCCTTGCGGCGTGACATTGCCGTGCGCATAGGCTTGCGGCAAGGTCAGCAGGGAGGTGAGGGCAACGGCGCCGGCGGCGGCCACGCCGAGCAGGGTACGGATGGAATAGGTCATGCTGGTCTCCTTGGTTTTTTTAGTGAATATCCAAGAAGAGCAAATGCCATGCCATGCGTATATGCCCCACGGCCGGCCACCCATGTATCAATTTGGAACAGCTGCAACAGTGACCTGTGTCACCGCACGCGTCAGGCGGCGGCAACCGTGCAGATGCTGGCCCGCTCCTGCTGTTCGAAAGTGATACGCACGGGTAAAAACCGGGAAATCACCTCGGCATTCGTCAGCGCATGCTGCGACACCTTGCTGCAACTGAAGACACCGCCGCCCGCCAGCGCCATCGGCAGCAAGAGCTGGTCGGCCAGGTGCTCGCCCACGGCCGCGTCCGTCTTGAGATAGGCGCGCACCTCGTTCAACATGCGCTTGGCCACAGATTCGGCCAGCAAGGACTTTTCGCCAAAGGAAGTAAACACTTCCGTGACGTGTTCGTGCTCCAGGGTCAGCAACAGGACATTGCCCGGTCCCTGGTCCGCCGGCAAGCCGACGATGCGCAGCTGTTTGCCGCTCCAGCCCATGCCGCCGGCAACACGCTCGAGCTCGCGCTGCGCCACGTTCACGGGCACGCCAGCCACCATGCTTTCCGCAAAACCGGCCTGCCGTTCGCCGCGTTGCAACAAGGCAATGGGCAGCAAGCGCGGGCACGGTTGCACGGTAGCAATCACTTCGCCGCCGCCCGCGGGGTGAAAGCCATAGCGTTGCAGCGCGATCTCCACATCGGCGCCCATCTGCCCCAGGATGCGGCCATACGCGCGCTGCAGGAAATGCACGGGCGGCGCCATGGCATTGTGCGTGCCGCCACTGATGCGCACGGTAGACGGCCCATCCGCATGCAGCAGGGCCGGCAGCAAGGTTTGCAAGACCAGGGTGCAGCTGCCGGCGCTGCCGATGGCAAAACGGTAATCGCCACCGCGCACGGGCCCGGGCACGAACTCCAGGCTAGCTGCGCGCAGCGCCACCGGCGTCGTGCGCGCCCCGCAAATGGCGGCTGCCGCCTGCACGGCCACCAGATGCTGGCGCAGCAAGCCGGGCTTGTCCCGCCCCGCGCGAATGTTAATCAGCCGGAACGGTTGCCCCGTGATCATCGACAGGCTCAGCGCCGAACGTAAAATCTGCCCGCCGCCTTCACCTTGCGCTCCATCTATTTCTATCATCTCTGCTTTCTCTCTTTTAACCTTTGACGCAAACGACCTGCTTCAGAATATGCACAACATCGACCAGTTCGCGCTGCGCCAGCATCACCGCATCGATATCCTTGTAGGCCATTGGAATTTCATCGATCACGTTTTCATCCTTGCGGCACTCCACGCCTTGCGTGGCGCGGATCTGGTCGTCCAGGTTGAAGCGCCGCTTCGCTTCCGTGCGGCTCATCGTGCGTCCCGCACCGTGGCTGCAGCTATGGAAACTGTCCGCATTGCCTTTACCGCGCACGATAAAACTCTTGGCGCCCATGGAGCCCGGAATGATCCCCAGCTCGCCCGCGCGGGCCGACACGGCCCCCTTGCGCGTGATCAATACATCCTTGCCGAAGTGGTGCTCCTTCTGCACATAGTTATGGTGGCAGTTGACGGCCTCCACATGCGTCTGGAACGGTTTATGGATGACCGTGCGCACGGCAGCGATCAGGTTTTGCATCATCACTTCGCGGTTATTGCGGGCGAAACGCTGGGCCCAACCCACCGCTTCCACATAATCGTCGTAATGCTGCGTGCCTTCGGCCAGATAGGCCAGATCCTGGTCGGGCAGGTTGATGAAGTGGGTGCGCATATCCTGCTTGGCCAGTTCGATGAAATGCGTGCCGATGGCATTGCCCACGCCGCGCGAACCGGAATGCAGCATGAACCATACGGAACCCTGTTCATCGAGGCAGACTTCGACGAAGTGGTTACCGCTGCCCAGCGTTCCCAGGTGGCGATAATTATTCGTATTTTTCAGCTTCGGCGTTTTCAGGCAGATCGCATCGAATTCGTCCTTCAATTGCAGCCAGGCCGCATCGACCACCGATGGCGGGGTATGCCAGGAACCTTCATCGCGGCCGCGGTGGCCGCGCGTCTTCGGCGACATCCCGTGCGGAATAGCGCGCTCGATGGCGCTGCGCAGCGGTCCCAGGTTATCGGGCAAGTCGTTCGCCGTCAACGTGGTCTTCGCCGCCATCATGCCGCAACCGATATCCACGCCCACCGCCGCCGGAATCACCGCGCCCAGGGTAGGGATCACGCTGCCGATGGTCGACCCTTTGCCCAGGTGGACGTCGGGCATGACGGCGATGTGCTTATAGATGAACGGCAGGGTCGCCGTGTTGCGCAATTGTTTTTTGGCCGCTTCTTCGACAGGCACGCCACGCGTCCACATCTTCACGGGACGGCTGCCTTCGGTATGCAGGACTTCGTATTCTTCGTTTTTCATCGCTATTCTCTTCTTCTATTGTATAGGGGGTGATGACAAGGGTTGGTGAAACGTTGCCGACGCATCGGCCCAGGATGTAGTTCCACCGGCATTCATCAGTACGACAACCCGACAAGGCGGGACAGGATTTTCTGGCGGCGTACTGCGCACGCCAGGCCGGTTTGACGCGGCTGATCGATGTAATCCTGTCGGCATTCGGGGTACTGCAGCGCATGACAAGTCTGGACAGGACGTCTCTTATGTAGTCTTGTCCGCATTCATGCGCTTTACTTCAACAAGCTGGTGCCGCGATATCGATGCCGGCGATTTCTCCCGCCCAGTGGGCCGGGTCCAGCTGGCCGGCGGCAAAGGCGGCGATGATCCTGAAGACGTCGTCAGAAAAACCGCCAATATTCAGGATATCCTCACGCTCCATCGCCTGCGTCGTGGCATGCGGCGAAATATCGATGCACACCAGTTTCGCCTGCGGATTGCGCAGCTTGAAGACATTCCACTGTCCCATCGTCGCCGTGGCGCCGCTGCGCTTTGCGTCGATCCACGATTCGTTATCGGATACATAGATCACCAGGTCCGCCAGCTCCTGCTTGCTGTTCATCCGCAGCAGGGGCGCGCTGCAATTGGTGCCGCCACCGCCGATGGCCGCCAGCCTGGCCGCATTCGCCATCACGCTGCCGTCCGCGCCAAGTGCGCACTGCACCACGTTGTGCTCGAACGGCAGCACCACAGCGTCCGGATTCTTGCGCAACATGGCTGCCGCCACCAGGGCAGCGACGTCGATGCAGCGCACGTTCGAGGTGGCGCTGCCGCGAAAACCGCTGACGGGCGAGGCCATCGAGCCGGAAACGTCAGGACACACTACCACCTTGCCGGCAATCCGCGGCACGTTCGCCAGCGATATTTCCAGCGCCTGTTCCAGCGCATCGCGCACGACGTCCGGCACGTTCTCGCCGGCCGCCATGTACGCCGACATCAGCTGGTACGGAAACACCCGTGCCCGGCCAATCGCCTCAGGATCGCGCAGCTTGGCCGCGATCAGTTCCGGCATGCCGGCTATCGCGTACACGCCGTGGCGGGCAAAGGTATTCAGATTCATGCGCACCATCTGCCAGCTGCCCTGGCGCGCGATCTGCGCCCAGGAGTGCGCGCTCAAGGGCAGCGCCGTCAGCATCTGGAACGGCACCTCCGGTATCGCTTGCGAGGTATCTGCCTTGTAGGCCTCGAACGCGGCCAGCGCCGGCGGCAAGGCATCGCGTTTATATTCCTTGCCGATCAGCCAGGCAAAGAATGCCTCCCGCCACGCTGCCAGCGGTTTTGGATGCACCATCTTCACCACGTCGGCCAGCGACGGCGCATTGCCCACGGCGGCGGCAAGCAAGGCCTGTTCCGAAGCGGTGTTCAGCCATGCCTGCACGAGCTTTTTCGGACGCGATCCCAGCGACTTGCGGCCCACGGCGCCCGAACGCACGATCTGCACGAAGTTGCGCAGCATCTTGCCGTTGTTAATCACGCGCTGGAAGGTCTGCGTAAATTCCGCAGCGCCCTGCCCCGCCAGCACGGCCACCAGCAAGGCCGGCATGTCTTTCATGTAGCCGCGTTCGCGGCAGTACACGGCCGTTTGTGCGATGAAGGCTGGTTCGACCGCCTGGCACAGTTCCAGTACCGTCGCCAGCTGCGCTTCGGCGCTGGCATAAAACGTCGTGTTCAGGCAACCGGTGGCCGCATATTGCGCCAGCTGATGGCGTGGCGTCAGCGCATAGGCTGGCGCGCCTTCGGCATTGCGCGCCAGCGCCGAAGGCAAGGTCGCGGTCTGTTGTGCGCTCTGGAATAAGTGGGCGTTGGCCATTTTTCGTTCCTCTCTGCTCTCTACGTTTATCTCGTTGCTACCTCCTCTATTGCAAACGCTGTGCCAGCTTTAATAATTCCGCCGAAAATAAATGTAAGTCATTGATTTTATTTAATAATATTCTTATACATACTTTGTATTGAAAATAGCCCAGAGAATGCGATTTCGAATACAATTATCTTTTAAGATAAATTTTTATCCAATATATGCAAGCAAAACGCACTGTCGTCATCGGCTTTCTCGGCACGCAGCTCGACAATGGCAGGGGAGCCGCCCGCTGGGAAAAGTGGCGCCCCAGCGTCGCCCTGACCCAGCATGAAGACAAGATCATCGACCGCTTCGAGCTGCTATACGCCGGCGAGCAGTTTGCCAGCCTGGTGCGCCAGGTATCGCAGGATATCGCCAGCGTCTCGCCTGAAACCAGGCTGGAGGCCCATGAACTGCCCATCAGCGATGCCTGGGATTTTGAAGACGTGTACGGCGCGCTCTACGATTTTGCCAACAACTACGCCTTCGATCCGGACAAGGAGGAGTACTGGATCCACATCACCACCGGCAGCCACGTCACGCAAATCTGCATGTTCCTGATGACGGAAGCCCGCTATTTTCCGGGCCGCCTGGTGCAAACGTCGCCACCGAAGCGGCAGGCCGCCGGCAATCCGGGTAGCTACACGCTGATCGACCTCGATCTGTCGCGCTACGACCAGATCGCCCAGCGTTTTACGCGCGAGCAGGCAGCGGGCGTGGCCTTCCTGAAGTCCGGCATCGCCACGCGCAATGCAAAGTTCAACGGCATGATCGAGGAAATCGAGCGCGTCGCCATCAAGTCCAGGGCGCCGATGCTGCTGATGGGCCCAACGGGCGCGGGCAAATCCTTCCTTGCGCGCCGCGTGTATGAACTGAAAAAATCGCGCCACCAGATCGACGGCAAATTCATTGACCTCAATTGCGCCACCCTGCACGGCGACGGTGCCGCGTCCACCCTGTTCGGCCATATCAAGGGCGCCTTCACGGGGGCGGGTTCCGACCGTCCCGGCTTGCTGCGCAGCGCGCACAAGGGCTTGCTGTTTCTCGATGAAATCGGAGAACTGGGACTCGATGAACAGGCGATGCTGCTGAAAGCCATCGAAGAGAAGCGCTTTTTCCCCGTCGGCGCCGACACGGAGGTGCAAAGCGACTTCCAACTGATCGCCGGCACCAACCGCGACCTGGGCAAGGAGGTGGTGTCCGGCCGCTTCCGCGAAGACCTGTATGCGCGCATCAATCTGTGGACCTATGAATTACCGGGCCTGGCGCAGCGGCCGGAAGACATCGAACCGAACCTGGAATACCTGCTGGCTCAATATGGTGCCGAAACGGGCGAACGCGTGCGCTTCAACAAGGAGGCACGCGAGCATTTCTTGCGCTTTGCCACCTTGCCCACCTCCGCATGGAAGGGAAATTTCCGCGACCTGTCCGCCGCCGTCACGCGTCTTGCCACCTTGTCAGAAGCGGGCCGCATCACGGATAGCGTGGTAGACGAAGAGATCAGGCGCCTGAACCGGATGTGGCGGCACCATGGTGGACGGAGCGATAGTCCGGAAGTGGATCTGGCAGCGATCATGGGAGAGCAGGCGGCAGCCCAACTCGACCTGTTCGATGCGCTGCAGCTGCAGGCAGTCATCCAGGTATGCCGGCAGTCGAACAATATGTCCGATGCCGGCCGTACCCTGTATGCCGTGTCGCGCGCGGCGAAAGCCAAACCGAACGATGCCGACAGGCTCAAGAAATACCTGACCCGCTTTGCCCTGGACTGGGATAAAGTGTCCTCAAGCAACTAAGAAGAGAGAACGATGATTCAAGAAGAAATACGAGTAGAGATCATGCGCCGCCTGGCGGCCGTGGAAGAGAAGGAAGGCGTGCGGATTTTAATGGCGATTGAATCGGGCAGCCGTGCCTGGGGATTTGCCTCGCCGAACAGCGATTTCGATGTGCGCTTCATCTATGCGCGCCCACAGGACTGGTATCTGAGCGTCGACCTGGAAGACAAGCGCGACGTCATCGAATATCCGATCGTCGATGATATCGACTTGAACGGCTGGGATGTGCGCAAGGCGCTACAGCTCTTCTGGCGCTCCAATCCTGCCGTCATCGAATGGATACAGTCGCCAATCCAATATATGGAAAAGGGCAGCTTCAGGACGGACATCCATGCCTTGCTCGATCCCGTCTACACATTGGAAAAGGGGATTTATCATTACCGTAGCATGGCCAAGACGAATTACCGCGGCTATCTGATGACGGACATGGTTCCCTTGAAGAAGTATTTTTATGTCCTGCGTCCCCTGCTCGCCACGCGATGGATCGAAACCTATCACAGCGCGCCGCCCATCGAATTTGCCGCCCTGCTGCACCTGCTGCCCAAGGAAGACGGCTTGCTGGAAGAGATCCATATCCTGCTCGAGCGTAAAAAGGTCGCGCTGGAAAAAGAGCTGGCACCACGCATCGATAAACTCAATGCCTTCATTGAAGCAGAATTGGCCAGGCTGGAGCACTTCAGCGTGGAAAAGGAAGAAAAATCCGGGGGCATGGAAAGGTTGAACGAGTTGTTCCGCCAAGTTTTGCAGGAAAACTGAGCATCAATAAGTAAAGGCAGCGCACAGCGCTGCTTTTTTCGTCTACTGAACAGCCGGGGTCAGACCCTCAATGCCGCTAACGCAAAGGTCATTGCTAATGGACGAGGCGGGGGGATGCACCCCAGTGGGGCACATCCCGATCACGAAGTGACTGACCCCAGCCTTCGCTTGAGGCTAACACTAAAACCGCCAGACGAAAAAAAACCCGACCATTGCTGATCGGGTTTTTTTCTACTGCGTATAACAAGCCTGACGATAACCTACTTTCACACTGGTTGCAGCACTATCATCGGCGCAAA
>NZ_JBNYXN010000013.1:0-19238 GCF_051380695.1 Janthinobacterium goodfellowi
GACATCCTCGAAGACGCTGGTGCGCTTGCCGATGGCTTCCCAGACGTGATCGCCCGCCCGCACCGTGACCGTGCCCGTCAGCACGACGAGGCACAGCTCGCGCTTGCCCGTCTCCAGCGTCAAGCCCTCGCCGGCCGCCAGACGATGCGCGGCAAAGCCCACATGCGTCCAGCCGGCCGATGCCGGCGTGACTTCGACGATGGTCTGTCCCTGCCCCGCTTTCACCAGCAGCGGGCTCATGCCGCCTCCCGACCCAGGCGCGGGATCGCCGCGACGAGATTTGCCAGGTAATCGTGGCCCATCTTCGCATACTGATAGCTGGGCGCGACGGCCGGGTCTTGCTCCGCCTCCACCACCAGCCAGCCTTCGTAGCCGTGCAGATACAAGCGCGTCAAAATGGCTGGGAAATCGATGCTGCCGTCGCCCGGCACGCTGAACGCGCCATTGATGACGGCCTGCAAAAAACTCCAGTGGCCATTGCGGGCCAGTTTCACCACGTTCGGGCGCACGTCCTTGCAATGCACGTGGCAGATGCGATCGATATGTTTATTCAGGACCGCCAGCGCGTCGCCGCCGGCAAAGGTGATGTGACCGGTATCGAACAGCAAGCCGACCTCGGGACCCGTCAGGGCCATCAATTGATCCACGTCCGCCGGCGTTTCCACGTAGGCGCCCATGTGGTGGTGGTAGGCCAGGCGCACGCCGTGCGCCAGCAAGTGCTGCGCAAACACCGTGAGTTTATCGGCGTAGTCCTGCCATTGCTGCTGCGACTGGAAACGGGGGCGCTTATACAAGGGGCGCGCTTCGCCCTGGATGGCGTCGGCCACTTCGCCATACACCATGACGCTGGCGCCGCTGTCGGCCAGCAGCCGTAAATGCGGACCGACGGAGGCGATCTCTTCTTCCACCGAGCGGTGCGCCAGCCGTCCCGAATACCAGCCGGAGACGCACGCCAGGCCATACTTGCCCAGCACGGCGTTCAGGGACGGGGCATCTTTCGGAAACTTGTTGCCCAGTTCAAAACCCACGTAGCCGATCTCGGCGCCTTCCTTCAGCGCCGTTTCCAGGGGCGTTTCGCCGCCCAGGCTCGGCAAATCGTCGTTCATCCACGAGATCGGGTTGATGCCGATACGTACATTCCAGGTAGTCATTTCAATTCCTTTGTTTCAGGCGATCGTTTTCATAACGGGCACGCGCAGCTTGCACGCCGGGCTGGGTCGACACTTCCGGTACGGCCACTTCCCACCAGCAGCCGCCCTCTTGCGTCGTGCGCGTGTCGTCCGTGTCGATGCAGATCAGGTAGGTGCGGGAGGCGGCCCGGGCGCGCAGCATCGCCTGTTCCAGCTCGGCGATGTTGGCCACGTGTTCGGACAGCGCGCCCAAGGATTGCGCATGCAGGGCGAAGTCGATGCGCGGGGCGCTGTCGGGCAGCATATTGTTGAACGAGGCATTGCCGCAGGCCTGCTGCAGGCGGTTGATGCAGCCGTAACCCCGGTTGTCGAGCACGACGATGATGAGTTTTTTGTCCAGCATGACGGAGGTGGCGATTTCCGAATTCATCATCAGATAGCTGCCGTCGCCCACCATGACGATGACTTCCGCTTCCGGTTTGGCCATCTTGACGCCGAGGCCGCCGGCGATTTCATAGCCCATGCACGAGTAGCCGTATTCCATGTGGTAGCCGCCCGGCGTCGATGTTCTCCACAGTTTATGCAGCTCGGCCGGCAAGGTACCGGCCGCGCAGACGACGATGTCGCGCACAGTAGAATCCGGTGCGGAACGCTGCACGGCGCCGATGACTTCGCCGTCGTACGGCAAGCCGGCGACCTCGCGCTTGCCGGTAATGGATGCCACGGTGGCGCGCCAGGCATGCGCCGCCTGCTGCGCGCGCTCCAGCCACTGGCCCGCACTGTGCCAGGTAGCAAGCCGCCGCGACAGGCCCTGCAAGCCAAGCGTCGCGTCCGCCTGCAGGCCCAGGCCCCGGCGTTTCAGCGCATCAAAACTGTTGACGTTCAGGCTGAGCAATTGCGCCTGCGCAAACAGGGAGTTGGACCCGGTCGTAAAATCCTGCAGGCGCGTGCCGACGGCCAGCACCACGTCCGCGTCCGCCGCCAGCGCATTCGCGGCGGGCGAACCGGTGACGCCGATGGCGCCCAGCTGCAAGGGATGGTCCCACGGCAAGCTGCTCTTGCCGGCCTGGGTTTCCGCCACGGGAATGCCATGCCGTTCGGCAAATGCCCGCAAGGAGGCGCCGGCCTGGCCGTACAGCACGCCGCCGCCGGCGACGATCAGCGGCTGTTTTGCATTTTTCAACAGCAACGCGGCCTCTTCCAGTTCCTGCTCGACGGGCGGCACGGCGCGGAAACGCACGACTCTCGGTTCGAAAAAGTCGGCCGGATAGTCATACGCCATCGTCTGCACGTCTTGCGGCAGGGACAAGGTGACGGGACCGCAGGCGGCCGGGTCCGTCAAGGCGGCGATCGCGCGCGGCAAGGCCGTCAGCAATTGCTCCGGATAGACGATGCGGTCGAAATAGCGCGATAAAGGTTTAAAAGCGTCATTCACCGATACGCTGCCGTCCGTGCCATCTTCCAGCTGCTGCAAGACCGGGTCCGGTGCGCGCGAGACGAACACGTCGCCGGGCAGGAGCAAGACGGGCAGGCGATTCACGTGCGCCAAGGCAGCCGCCGTCAGCAGGTTGGTGGCACCGGGGCCGATGGAGCTGGTGACGGCCATCATGCGCCGGCGCATGTGCGCTTTCGCATAGGCAATGGCCGAGTGCGCCATCGCCTGTTCGTTGTGGGCGCGGTAGGTGGGGAACACATCCTTGTACTGGTACAGCGCCTCGCCCATGCCGGCCACGTTGCCATGGCCAAAGATGGCGAAGGCGCCGCCGAACAAAGGCTGGCCCTCCTCGGTGCGCAGCACGGACAGATAGCGCACCAGCGCTTGCGCCATGGTCAAACGGATCGTGGTGGTGGTCATGCCGCACGCTCCAGGCGGTTGCGCGTGCGCTGCCACAGGGCAATCAGCTGCTCGAAGTTGGCGCGCACGGCGGCGATCAGGCCCGCATCGTCGAGTTCGCCGGCCAGCCAGCGGCGGCTCGGTTCCTGGAAGATGGTGCGGCCCACCATGAAGCCGCGGCAGGTGGTGCTGGCACTGGCCTGTTCAAAACTGTCGGCCAGGGCGGCGATGGGCGCGTTCAAGCCCAGTAATACGACGCCACGGCAATACGGATCGCGCTCGTGCACGAGGGCATCGATGGCTTGCCATTGCTGGGCCGACATGCTTTCCAGTTTCCACCATTCGGGGTAGATGCCCAGGTTGTACAGGCGCTTGACGGCGCGCAAGACCGTGTCTTCACTGTGCGGCAAGGCTTCCGACGGTATGACTTCGAGCAACAGTTCGTGACCGCTCACTTGCGCCGCGTCGTACAGGGCCTTGATCTGCGCTTCCTGTTCCAGGCGGTTTTCCACGGCGTCGTCCGGATGCAGCTGCACCAGGCACTTGATCACATGTTCCTTCGGCCAGCTGAGCAGGTGCGAGCCGATGGAGCGGCCCCAGTCGAACTGCAGCGGGTTCGATCCCGGCAATTCCACGGGACGGCCTATCCACCAGCCGCGCCCCGTCGCATCGTTGAGCGCATCGACGCCATAGCGGCCATCGATCAGCACGCCAGTCTTGCCGGCCAGCTGCAAGGCCGTTTCCGTCTGCGCCACGGCTTGCACCATCAATTGCTTCAAGGCCGCAATGGCCGCTTCGGGCGCGCCGGTTTGTTGCGCCAGCTCAAAAAATTGCGTGCGGTGGTCGAACGCAAACACGCACAGCTCATTCCACTGCTTGCGCGCGACCGTCGTGCGGTGCAGGCGCGACAAGGTCGCGTCCTGGTCCGGCTGCGTGAGCTTGGCCGCGTTGGCCAGGAAATAGTCGAGCTCGACGGGCGACGGCATGGCCGGCGCGCAGCCGTGGCGCGACACGACGAGGGCGCCGCAGCCATTCGCATAGCGGCAGCACGCCTCGTAATCCTCGCCGCGCAGCCAGCCTTTCAGGAAACCGGAGAGAAAAGCGTCGCCCGCGCCGAGCACGTTCAACACGTCCACCCGCACGCCGCGGTAGTTATATGCATCGTCGAGGCTGTGCGGCACCACATTGTCGATGACGGCGCTGCCCAGCGGACCCCGCTTGACGACGAGGGTCGCCAGGGTGGCGGCCCGCACGGCGCGCAAGGACGCCATGATATCGGCGCCGCCGCCGGCGATCATGAATTCCTCTTCCGTGCCGACGATCAGGTCGAACTGCGGCAGGATGCTTTGCAGATGTTGCGTGACGCCGTCGTTCGAGACGAACCGCGTTTCGCCGTCCGCCTTGCCGGACAAACCCCACAGCACGGGCCGGTAATCGATGTCGAGCACGGTGCGCACATTATTGGCGCGCGCCAATGTGAGGGCCTGCGTGCTGACGGCGTGCATGGCGCTAGTCGAGAAATGCGTGCCGGTGATCAACAGCGCCTTGCTCGAGGCAATGAAGGCCGCATCCACCGACGATGCGTCGATGGCCATGTCGGCGCAATTTTCACGGTAAAAGATCAGCGGGAAGGTGTTCTTGTCCTTGATGCCCAGCATGACGAGGGCGGTGAGCCGCTCGCGGTCGATGCCGACATGGCTGACGTCGCAGCCCTCCTGCGCCAAGGTGTCCGTCAAGAAGCGGCCCATGTGGTCGTCGCCCACCTTCGACAGCATGGCCGACTTCAAGCCCAGCCGGGCCGTGCCGAAGGCGATATTGGCCGACGAGCCGCCCAGGTACTTGGCGAAACTGGTGACATCTTCCAGGGTGCTGCCGATCTGCTGCGCGTACAGGTCCACCGCCAGGCGGCCCAGGCAGATCACGTCCAGCGCCCTACCCTGGGCAAATTGTGTGGAATTATTCATGGCTATCCTTAAATCGTGACACCGTCGAGTTCACTCATCAGCGTTTGCATTTCCGCACCGCCCGCCATCATGTCCAGCAAGGCATCCTTGGTCACCGTATCCTTGGTGAAGGTGCCCAGCGACTTGCCCCGGTTCAACAAAGTGAACGAGTCGCCGACCGGATACGCATGGTGCACATTATGCGTAATAAAGATCACGGAAATACCGCGTTCGCGCGCCTTGTAAATCAGTTTCAGCACATTGAACGATTGTTTCACGCCCAGGGCCGCCGTCGGCTCGTCGAGAATCAGCACGCGGGCGCCGAAATGGATGGCGCGGGCGATGGCCAGGCACTGTTTTTCGCCGCCCGACATGGTGCCGATGGCCTGGTGCGGGTCGCGCACCATGATGCCCATCTCGGCCAGCTTGGCGCGCGCCGTCTCGGCCGCATAGTCGATATCCATCACGGGCACCAGGCCCAGCAGCTTTTTCATCGGCTCGCGGCCCATGAAGAAATTGCGCGCCACGGACAACAGCGGCACCAGCGCCAGGTCCTGGTAGACGGTGGCCACGCCCATGTCCAGCGCTTCGCTGGGCGAATTGAAGACGACGGGCTTGCCATCGACCAGGTATTGGCCATCGGTCGGCTTGTGCACGCCGGCCAGGGTCTTGATCAGGGTGGACTTGCCGGCGCCGTTGTCGCCCAGCAAACAATGCACTTCGCCCTCTTTCAGCCGCATGGTGATGTTTTGCAAGGCCAGCACGGAGCCGAAACGCTTGCTGACATTTTCCAGGGCAAGAATATGCTCGCTCATGATTTACCTCGCTTCCGTGACGCGTGAGCGTACAAAGTTATTGAACAGCACCGCGATCAGCAGCATGACGCCGAGGAAGACGCGGAACCAGTCCGAATTGATGTTGGTGTAAGTGATGCCGATCTGCACCACGCCGAAGATCAGCGCGCCGAAGCAGGCGCCGACGACGGAACCGTAGCCGCCCGTCAGCAAGGCGCCGCCGATGACGGCCGCGATGATGGCTTCGAATTCCTTTTGCATGCCGCGGTCGGCGGCGGCCGAACCGATATCGCACACTTGCAAGGTAGCAAACAGGCAGGCGCAGAAGGCCGTGAAGACGAACAGCGAAATCTTGACCTTGCGTACCGGCACGCCCACATTCTTGGCCGCGTTGGCGTCGCCGCCCACGGCGAACATCCAGTTGCCGAAGCGGGTACGCGACAGCACGAAGGCGGCGCCAGCGGCCAGCACCAGCCACCAGGCGATGACTTTCGGCACGCCCTTGACGAGCGGCGAACCGTCGTCGAGCACGGCGATCCAGCCATGCGTGCCCATCCATTGGAACAAGCCCGTCGCGACGTTGCCATGGAACAGCAGGCTGGCCAGCCAGTCGTTGGCCGCCAGGTCGCCCACGCCGCTGACGATGGTGCGGTTGGCAAACATGATCGACAGGGCCAAGGTCAGGCCGCGCAGGATGAAGAGGAAAGCCAGTGTGACGATGAACGAAGGCAGGCGCGTCTTGATGACGATGTAGCCGTTGAGCCAGCCCAGCGCCATGGAACCGGCGAAGGCAAAAATAATAGCGGCCCACAATGGCCAGTGGAAATAGATCGTCGGGATGGCAATCATCATGCCGGCAAAGCCGATCATGGAGCCGATCGACAGGTCGAATTCGCCGGCGATCATCAACAGGCAGGCGCCGATGGCGATGATGCCTAGGTAGGACGCCACTTGCATCCAGTTGACGACGCCATCGAGGTTGAACATGCCGGAATCGCCGGCCGTGATGACGAAGAAGGCAAACACGAGCACGGCGCCGGAAATCGAGGCGAACTCGGGGCGGCCGAAGAGCCGTTTGACCCAGCTGGTCGTGCCCACGCGCTCGTCGGCGACTGGCAGGGGCTTGCTGGAGGCGCCGGGAGGCGGAGGAGGATTCATGCCCGGGCTAGCCAGGCTGGATTTGAGCGCAGTCATACAAAGTCCTTTCAGTGATACTTATTACCAATTCCAATTACTTTCCTACCAGCATCGCTGGCGCCAGGCGTGTTCCTCCCATGCGCCGCCCGCGGGAGGCGGTGCGGCGCTGGGTAACTCCCGGTGGCGACTGTGTGGATTAGCGGTACTGGCCGGCGTATTTTTCGACCTTGGCGATGTTGTCCTTGGTCACGAAACCGGGGCCGGAGCTGATGTGGCGCGGGCCGTAGATGGGCGTCAGGCCGTATTCCGCCAGGCGTGCCTGGTATTTCGGATTGGCGATCAGGATTTCCTTGACCTTGGCCAGGTCCGTGATCTTCTGCTGTTTCATGATGGCCATCACGGCGACAGGAATGTAGCCTTGCAGGTAGGGCTGCTGGTCGATGGCGAACTGGATGCTGCCATCCTTGATGCCCTTGGCGATTTCCTCCGACAAGTCGAAGCTGGCGAAGTACATCTTGCCTTTCAGGCCCAGCTTTTCGACGGCGCGCATGGCGGCCGGCGCCGAATCCGGTCCCAGCGCCAGCACGGCCTGGGTCTTCGGATTGCTGCGCAGATAGGCGCTGACCTTGCTCTCGATCACGCCAGGATCGACGCCATTCGTGTCGAGCGTGGACGATTTGAAATCGACGCCCAGCGCGTCGGCAAAACCGCGGCAGCGTTCGAACGAGGAGGCATTCATCGCATAGTGATTCACGCACACGAACGATTTGATGCCCGCTTCCTTGGCGCGCTTGCCGGCGCCCAGGCCCGCGTCATACTCGGGCTGGCCCACGTGCATGATGGCTTTCAACTGTTCGCTTTGCGCCAGGGTGCCCGAATTGATGGTCACGAGCATGATTTTCTTGGCCACCACCGTGCCCAGCGGTTTTTGCAGCACGCTGAAGTCGGCGATGTCGGCGATCAAGCCGTCGTAATTGCGCGCGGCCGACTGCTCGATCAGGCGCGCCATGTCGGCCAGGTCGCCATTCGGCGGATTGCGGTAGTCGACCGTGACGTTGAAGTCCTCGCCAGCTTGCTTGATGGCGTTCTTGATGGTGTTCCACCAGGAATCGGAGTCCGGCGCGTGGCTGACCATGACGAATTTCTCGCCGGCAGCATGGCTGGCGCCCGTGCTCAATCCCAGGCTCAGGCCCAGGCTGGCGATGGCCAGGCACTTCATCAAACCCTTGCTTTTATTGCTATGCATGAATGTCTCCTAGACGGATTAATTTTTATAGTTGCGAGCTTTTATGAAGGGTGTCACCGGCCTGGCCTTGCGGCACACGAACCGATGCACTGCGCACAGCTTAGGCCACAAAAAAGACAAATGCAATAAAATTTTCAAAATAAATTTAAATAGAAATTCGTTTCTATTTTTGGATTTCCCTCCTATAATTCTCGCCAGAACCAGCCGCAGCGCAACTTGATATGCCATTGCGGCCCAGCAAGCAACCGAGGAAAAAACCATGGCAGCCACCGCCCCCATCGAACAGCTGATGCAGCACATTGCCGCCGAGTACGACAACTTGTCGCGCCAGCTGAAAGTCATCGCGCAATACATTGAAAAGCACCGGGCCAGCCTGATGCTCGAGCGCATCAGCGACATCGCTGCCGCCTGCGACGTGCAGCCGTCGGCCATCGTGCGCTTCGCGCAGCGCTTCGGCTACACGGGCTTTTCCGAAATGCAGGATGTGTTCCGCCAGGCGTACACGGACCAGGCCGGCGCCACGCCCGACTACCAGCAGCGCATCCGCAAGCTCATTTCCACGCGCGATGCGGCCCTCAGCGCGGGCGACCTGACGCGCGAATTCGTCGGCGCCAGCCGCGCCGGCCTCGACGATCTGGCCGCCGGGCTCGACGACGTGCAGCTGGAAGCGGCCGTCAACCTGCTGCTGAAAGCGGAAAACATCTATGTGATCGGCGTGCGCCGGTCCTTTCCGATCGCCTCCTACATCGCCTACGCGCTCGAGCACACGGACAAGCGCGTGCACCTGATTAGCGGACTGGGCGGCATGCACCGCGAACAGATGCGCAGCGTGCGCGAACGCGATGTGGCGATCGCCATCAGTTTCTCGCCTTACGGCAAGGAAACCCAGCAGTGCATCAAGGCGGCGCAAGACAAGGGCGCCAAAGTCCTGGTGATTACCGACAGCAAGCTGGCCCCGCTCGCGCGGGCCGCCGACGCGCTGCTCACCGTCACCGAGGGCAGCGCTTTCGCCTTCCGCTCGCTGACCAGCACCATCTGCCTGTGCCAGGCGCTGTTCATCGCGCTGGCATACAAATTAGAGCTCGACATCGAAGAAATCCACACCCCAGGAGAACATGATGATTGAAGTAGCGTTGTTCGGCGCCGGACGCATCGGCAAAATCCACGCGGCCAACCTGGCCGCCCAACCCGGCGTGCAGTTCAAGTACGTGGTCGACGTCAACCAGGAAGCGGCGGCCGCGCTGGCCGGCCTGCATGGCGGCAGCAGCGCGACTGTCGAAGCGGCATTGGCCGACCCGGCCGTCAAGGCCGTCGTCATCGCCTCGAGCACGGACACGCACGCGGACCTGATCCTGCGCTCGGCCGCCGCCGGCAAGGCCATCTTTTGCGAAAAACCCGTCGATCTGACGCTGGACCGGGCACGCGCCTGCGCCGCCGCCGTCAAGGAGGCAAAAGTGCTGTGCATGCTGGGCTTCCAGCGCCGTTACGACCCGACCTTCAATGCCGTCAAGACGCGCATCGCAGCGGGTGAAATCGGCACGCCGGAATTGCTGGTCGTCACCAGCCGCGATCCCGGTCCGCCGCCCGTGAGCTACATCAAGGTGTCGGGCGGCATCTTCAAGGATATGCTGATCCACGATTTCGACATCTTCCGCTGGATACTCGACGATGAAGCCGTCAGCGTGCACGCCACGGGCAGCTGCCTGGTCGATCCTGCCATCGGCGAGGCGGGCGACCTCGACACGGCCGTCGTCACCATCCGCACGGCCAAGGGACGTTTGTGCCAGATCAATGCCTCGCGCCGCGCCGCCTACGGCTATGACCAGCGCTTCGAAGTGCTGGGCAGCGCCGGCATGCTGCAGGCGGGCAACCACAAGCCGACGGAAGTCACCGCCTATGGCGCCGTGAACGTCAGCGTGGACAAGCCGGAAGACTTCTTCCTGGAACGTTACCGCGTGGCTTACGCGCAGGAAATGGCGCACTTCTTTGACGCCCTCAGCCACGGCACGCCGCTGCGCACCACCGTGCACGATGGCTTGAAGGCGCTGGAATTGGCCGAGGCGGCCACGCTGTCGTGGCGCGAACAGCGCGTCGTCACTTTATAAACAAATAATAAAAATATCTGGAGACCACATGTCATCCCCAACATTAAAAGTCGGCATCGTCGGCCTGGGCCGGCTGGGCCAGCGCCACGCCATCAACCTGGCGCAGCGCGTGCCCAACGCCGAAGTCGTGGCCGCCTGCAGCCCCGTGCCGGCGGAACTGGACTGGGCCGCCAGCCAGCTCGGCATCACCACCGGCTATGCCGATTACGACGCCTTGCTGGCCCACCCTGGCCTGGACGCCGTGTTTCTCGTCACGCCCACCTCGCTGCATGCGGACCAGATCATCGCCGCCTTGCGCGCCGGCAAGCACGTATTCTGCGAAAAGCCGCTGTCCCTGGACCTGGCCGACTGCCTGAAGGTGGAAGCGGAAGCGGCGCGCCATCCGCAACTGACCGTCATGATCGGTTTCGTGCGGCGTTTCGACGCCAGCTACCATGACGCGCAGCAAAAGATCGCCCAAGGGCTCATCGGCAAGCCGTATCTCGTGCGTTCGCAAACCTGCGACCAGAACGACCCCAGCGGCGCCTTCATGCGCTTCGCCCCCACCAGCGGCGGCATCTTTCTCGATTGCAGCGTGCACGATATCGACCTGGCACGCTGGCTGCTGGGCAATCCCGTGCCCAAACGCGTGTATGCGAGCGGCACCAACGCCATCCACACGGGCTTGCAGGCCTTCGGCGATGTCGACAACGGCCTGGCGACGGTCGAGTTCAGCGACGGCAGCATGGCCAGCTTCATGGCCTCGCGCACGATGGCGCATGGCCATGAAACCCTGACGGAAGTGTTCGGCACGGGCGGCCGCTTGGCCGTGGGCAGCAATCCGCGCCTGAACAGGGTGGAAATCTCGGATGCGCATGGCGTGCGCAACGAGTGCACGCCGGACTTCTATGCCCGCTTCGCCGACGCCTTTTTGATCGAGGCGCAGGAATTTACAGATGCGGCGCTGGGCCGGCGCACTCTGTCGCTGACCTTGCACGACGCGACGGAAGCGACGCGCATCGGCCTGGCCATGACGCAAGCGATGCGCGAGGCACGGCCCGTCGAGTTTTAAACCAAAGCAGGGACTCAGACAGCCGGCGTGGAAAACGGCTGCCTGGGCTCCACGGCCAGCCGCAAACCCATGGCATCGAGGATGGCCGTCAAGGTGCTCAGCGAGGGATTGCCCTCGGGCGACAGGGTACGGTACAGCTGGGTAGGATTGAGCTTGGCCGCTTGCGCCACGGCGGGCACGCCGCCAAAAGCGCGCGTCAGCTGGCGCAGCACGGCCAGCAGTTCGCCATGGTCGCCATCGACGAGGATATTGTTGATCAGTTCAAGGGCCAGATCGGGATCGTCGCGGTACAGTTCGGCCATCGCCTCGTCATGCGAGCGGTCTCTCGGTGGTTTGCTTAGTTCCTCTTTCATGTCCCCTCTCCTTCCAGTCATGCCAACAGGCACAGGCGTATTCGATATCTTTCGATTGGGTACGCTTGTCGCCGCCGCACAGCAATAAAATGATCTGTTCGCCGGCGATGGCGTAATACACGCGGTAACCAGGCCCCACGTCGATGCGCAATTCCCACACGCCATCGTGGCAAAATTTATGGTCGCCAAAATTGCCCGCCATCAGACGCAACACGCGCCGCAAGATGGCCACCCTGGCCGTATTATCGCGCTGGCGTTTCAGCCATTCCGTATATAAATCCCTGCCCGATGACGTCAGGTAGTGCCGGATCTCGACCATCATATTCGTCCATAAACGAAGAAAGATCAAGGAGAAAATCCACGCGGTTTCATAAAAAAAGAAGACCCCGTCATCTTGCGGCCAAACCGCGTGACGCAGGTGCCGAATGCCGGGATCACTGATGTATATCAAGATGCGTTTCTCCAGTTACTGTAGAGAAATGATGTGGCGCGTACACGCCTCACGCGCCTCCGATTGCGCTATACAATAAGCGCTGCCCAACCGCGAAAAACCCTGCCGCCATGACGAATAACGATAGCAACTCCCCTACCCTTGCCGACGCGGCCGAGCGCTACGTCAAGCTGGTGCTGGCCATGGGCCAGCACGATGCCTCGTACGTGGACGCCTATTACGGCCCGCCCGCATGGCAACAGGAAGCGGTAGAACAACAATTGAGTTTGAGCGACATCAAGGCCGCGACAGACACGGCGCTGGCCCTGCTGGCCGACGAACCTTGCCTGCGCGCCCTCAACCTGCGCAAGCAATTGCACGCCGTGCTGGCCAAGGCGGACATGCTGCAAGGCACACGCCTCGATTTCGATACGGAAAGCGCGCGCCTGTACGACGCCGTCTCGCCCCGTCACAGCCGTGCGTACTACGAAGCACTGGTGGCGCAGATCGACGCCCTGCTGCCCGGTCCCGGCACGGTCAGTGCGCGTGTCAACGCCTTGCGCGCGCAACTCATCATTCCCGCCGACAAGCTGCGCGCCGTCATGGACGCGGCCATCCGCATGGGCCGCGAGCGCACCTTGCAGTACATCGCCCTGCCCGACGGCGAAGATTTCGTGCTGGAATTCGTCACCGACAAGCCGTGGAGCGGCTACAACTGGTACAAGGGCAACTACCAGAGCGTGATCCAGATCAATACGGACTTGCCCGTGTACATCGATCGCGCCGTCGACCTTGGTTGCCACGAAGCGTATCCAGGCCACCACGTCTACAACGTGCTGCTGGAACGCGACCTGGTGCGCGGCAAGGGTTGGATGGAATACTGTATCTATCCGCTGTATTCGCCGCAATCCTTGATCGCCGAGGGTACGGCCAATTACGGCATCGAACTGAGTTTCACGGATGCGGAACGGCTGGACTTCGAACAGCAGGTGCTGTACCCGCTGGCCGGCCTCGAGCCAAAGCTGGCGCCCCGCTATGCGCAACTCAATGCGCTGCTGGCCAAACTCGGCTACGCCGACAACGACATCGCGCGCCAGTACCTCGAAGGCGGCATCACGCGCGAAGAAGCGCTGGAATGGCTGGTCAACGTGCGCCTGTATCCGGCCGAGAAATCCGCGCAGCGCCTGCAGTTCTACGATGCCATGGGCGCCTACGTCATCAATTACAACCTGGGCCAGGACATGGCGAAAGCCTATGTCGAGCGCCAGGGCGCGACGCGTGCCGCGCATTGGGCCGCCTTCCGCGACCTGATGTCCTCGCCGCGCGTGCCCAGCGCGCTGCTGGAATGAGGCGAAAACGATAAAGGAGAGTCGCATGCACGTCACGCACACTGCCAGCGCCCTGCTGCTGGCGCTTTCCATCAGCAATGCGGCATGGGCCAGGGATGCCGCCGTCGCCACGGCACCGGCACTCAGCGCGCGCCAGCAGGCGCTGATGTCCACCGTGGTGGGCAGCGCCGCCCATCCGCGCATCCTGCAGGTGCGCCTCGATGAACTGCATCCGACCCAGCCGGCCATCGGCTACGACCAGGTGTACTACAAGCTGGGACGCTATGCGGCCGAAGAAAAGCGCATCGCCGACATCGCCAAGCCCAGGAAATTCGCCGACCTGTGCGAGGCCAATGGCCAGGGCGACGTCTTGCCCAACACGGCCAACGTGGCCGGCGCCACCCTGGCCGCGCCCCCGGCCGGCTACCGCTGCAAGGCGGCCGTGGGCAGCCGTCCCGACGACATGAAGAGCGTCGTCATCGGTCCGCGCGGCATCGTGTACCTGACCGATGGCCACCACACGTTTTCCACCTTCTGGGAAGCCGATGGCGGGCGCAATCATCAATTGAAGGTCTGGGTCAAGGTCAGCGACAATTTCAGCGCGCTGGACGAAGCGGCCTTCTGGGCCCGCATGCGCGCGGAAAACAAGGTCTGGCTGAAGAACGGCCGCAACCAGGCCATCGCGCCGCAGCAGCTGCCGCCCGCCATCGGCCTCGCATCCCTGGGCGACGACCCATACCGCTCGCTCATCTACTTTACGCGCGAGATCGGCTACGAGCCGCCGGAGCACGCCACGGAATTTCTCGAGTTTTACTGGGCCGACTGGCTGCGCGGCATGCCGGCGCTGGACCTGGCGCGTGTCGACCTGCGCGACCCTGTCGCGTATGCCAATGCGATCCTGCTGGCCGCGCAGGCGATGGTGGCGCTGCGGCCCGGCGATATCGTCAGCGGCGGCAAGAGCGCGCGCGAGCTGGGCGCCCTGGGGGAAGTCAACCGGAATGAATTCGATGAGCTGATCGACGACAAGGGCAAGCTGCGCCACGCCATCGCCTATAAAAAATCGCTGCCGCATTAAGCGCGGCGGCATAAACGACAACGGCCCGCCTGTCATGCGACAAGCGGGCCGTTTTCTGTTGCTGGTGCCGCTTACGCGATGCGTTCGCCGTTGGCCGGATCGAACAGGGCCGCTTTCGACAGGTTGAACGACAGCTGCATGGTCTGCCCCGGCAGCACCGCTTCGCGCGGGTGCGTGCGGCAGGTCACGGCAGCGCCGTTCAGGCGCGTCGTCAGCAGGGTGTCGGGACCGGTCGGCTCGACGAGGTCGATCAGGCAACCGAGTTCCTGGCCCACGTCGCCGTGTGCGCTGCTCATGTCCGTGATCTGCTCCGGGCGCACGCCCAGGATCACGTCGCGGCCCGCATAGCTGCGCAGCTTGTCGGCGGCAAACGGCAGCGCCAGGCGCATGCTCTTGCCCGCGTTCTCGATGGCGACAAACACTTCGTTGCCCTCGATGACAGGCTTGACGGTGATGAAGTTCATCGACGGCGAGCCGATGAAACCGGCCACGAACAGATTGGCCGGGTTGTCGTAGATTTCCTGCGGTGTGCCCAGTTGCTGCACTACCCCATCCTTCATGACGGCGATCAGATCGCCCATCGTCATCGCCTCGATCTGATCATGCGTGACGTAGACGATGGTGGCCTTCAGGCGCTGGTGCAGCAGCTTGATCTCGGCGCGCATTTCCACGCGCAGCTTGGCGTCCAGGTTCGACAGCGGTTCGTCGAACAGGAACAGCGAGGGCTTGCGCGAGATGGCGCGACCCATGGCCACGCGTTGACGCTGGCCGCCCGACAGCTGCGCCGGGCGGCGGTCCAGCAAATGCGTGATCTGCAAAGTTTCGGCCACGCGCGAGACGATTTCTTCCTGCTCCGCCTTCGGCACCTTTTTCACGTTCAAACCAAACGCGATGTTTTCGCGCACCGTCATCGACGGGTACAGCGCATAGGACTGGAACACCATGGCGATGTCGCGGTCCTTCGGCGGCAGGTCGTTGACCACCTTGCCGTCGATGAGGATTTCGCCGGACGTGACGCTTTCCAGACCGGCCACCATGTTGAGCAGGGTCGATTTGCCGGAGCCGGAGCCGCCGACGAGAATCAGGAACTGGCCATCCTTGATCTCGATGTCGATGCCCTTGAGGACTTCGACGCCATTCGTGTACACCTTGCGGATGCTGCGTATCGATAAACTGGACATATTCTTTCCTTAACCTTTGACTGCGCCTGCGGTCAGACCGCGCACAAAATAACGGCCTGCGACCAGATAGACCAGCAGGGTCGGCAGCGCGGCAATCACCGCGGCGGCCATGTTGACGTTGTATTCCTTCACGCCCGTGGACGTGTTGACCAGGTTGTTCAAGCCCACCGTGATCGGCTGCGAATCTCCGCTGGCGAAGACGATGCCGAACAAGAAGTCGTTCCAGATCTGCGTAAATTGCCAGATGATGCAGACGACGAAAATCGGACCCGAAATCGGCAGCACGATCTTGCGGAAGATCAGGAAGAAGCCGGCGCCGTCGATGCGCGCCGCCTTGATCAGTTCTTCCGGCACGCCGATATAGTAATTGCGGAAGAACAGGGTCGTGAACGCCGTGCCATACACCACGTGCACGAAAACCAGGCCGGTAGTCGTGTTGGCCAGGCCGAATTCGCCCAGCAAACGCGCCATCGGCAGGATCACCACTTGGAACGGAATGAAGCAGCCCACCAGCAAGGCGGCGAACAGGATTTCCGAACCGCGGAAGCGCCAGTGCGCGAACACATAGCCGTTGAAGGCGCCCAGGAAGGTCGAGATCAGCACGGCGGGAATCACCATCTTGATCGAGTTCCAGAAGAACGGCTGCATGCCGTCGCAGGTGACGCCCGTGCAGGCCGAGGACCAGGCCTTGGCCCAGGAATCGAACTGCCACACGTGCGGCAAGGCCAGCAGGTTGCCGCTGCGGATCTCGTCGAGCGACTTGAACGACGTCGACAGGGTCACGTACAGGGGCACGATGTAGTACACCGCGAACAAAATCAGCAGCAGGTATACCACCACCCGTCCGAGGGTGAGGCGATTATTTCGTGTAGGTGTCATCTCATCGCCTTTGCGCTGCGCGTTTCCAGGTACATCAGCGGCACGAGCACGGCCACGATGGTGGCGAGCATCATCATTGCCGATGCCGAGCCCAGGCCCAGTTGGCCGCGGGTGAAGGAAAACTGGTACATGAAGATGGCCGGCACGGACGACGAGTTGCCAGGTCCGCCAGCCGTCAGTGCGATGACCAGGTCGAAGCTCTTGATGGCGATATGCGCGAGGATCAGCAGCACGCTGAAGAACACGGGACGCATGGCGGGAATCACGATGCGCCAGTAGATCGTCGGCAGCGACGCGCCATCGACTTGCGCCGCCTTGATGATTTCGTCATCGATGCCGCGCAGGCCGGCCAGGAACAAGGCCATGACAAAGCCCGACGACTGCCAGACGCCGGCGATCACCACCGTGTAGATGGCCATGTCGGAGTTCACCAGCCAGTCGAAGGTAAACGAGGTCCAGCCCCAATCGTGCATGACCTTTTCCAGGCCCAGGCTGGGATTGAGCATCCATTTCCAGGCCGTGCCGGTGACGATGAAGGACAACGCCATCGGATACAGGTAGATGGCGCGCAGCGCGCCTTCGGCGCGGATTTTCTGGTCCAGCAGGATGGCCAGGAACAGGCCGATGGCGATGCTGCAACCGATGAACAGGACACCGAAGATGCCGAGGTTCTTGAGCGAGGTCCACCAGCGCTCGTTGTCGAACAGCTCGACGTATTGCACCAGGCCGGCGAACTCGTAGTTCGGCATCAGCCGCGATTCGGTCAGCGACAGCCAACCGGTCAAAAAGATAAAACCATAGACGAATACCAAGCTGGCGATGAGCGTGGGGCCCAGCACCATCTGCGGTATCCATCGGTCGAATTGCTTGCGTATGGACATAGAAGAGCCGTAGAGAAAACTGCGTGTGGCGCCGGCCTGATCGAAAGCCAGGGCGGACGCCTGCGATGCATGCGATGCAGCGGGCGCCGGCGGGAGTGCCGGCGCCGTCGTGATTACTTCACTTTTGCCGCTTTGGCCAGGGCGGCAACCGCGTCTTTCGAGCTCATGTTGGTATTCATGAACTTGGCGATGACGTCGGTCACGGCGCCTTGCGTGGCCGATGGCAGCGCCATGCCGTGGGCGAACGATGGCACCAGGCCGCCGGTCTTGTTGGTGGCGTCCATGTCTTCCATCGATTTCAGGGCGCAAGCGTCAAACTTGTCCTTCGATACGCCGGAACGCACGGGGATGGAACCCTTGTTCAGGTTGAAGATCGACTGGAACTTCGGATTCATGATGGCGTTGGCCAGGGCGATCTGCCCTTTCTTCGCATTCGCATCCTTTTGCGTGAACATGGCAAACGAATCGATGTTGAAGGTGTAGGCCTTGTCGGTGCCAGGAGCGGCCACGCACAGGTAGTCCTTGCCCGGCACCTTGCCGGCGGCCGTGAACTCGCCCTTGGCCCAGTCGCCCATGAACTGGAAGCCGGCCTTGTTGTTGATGACCATGGCGGTAGCCAGGTTCCAGTCGCGGCCGGCCGCATCCTTGTCGATGTAGGTCTTCACCTTGCCCAGGGTGTCGAACACCTTGAGCATGGTCGGGCCGGTCAATTCCTTCTGGTCCAGCTTGAGGATAGCCTTTTTGTAGAATTCCGTGCCGCCCACGCCCAGCGCGACCGATTCAAACACGGTGGCGTCCTGCCAAGGCTGGCCGCCGTGGGCGATCGCGATGCCGCCCGATTTCTTGATCTTCTCGGCCGCGTCGAAGAACGCATCCCAGGTGGTCGGGGTGGTGGCCACGCCGGCTTTTTTCAGCACTTCCGGATTGACCCACATCCAGTTGACGCGGTGGACGTTGACGGGAGCGGCAACGTAGTGGCCCTTGTATTTCATGATGTCGGCGACGACTTTCGGCAGCACGGCATCCCATTTGCCTGGAATGGCGGCATCATCGATATTGGCCAGCACGCCTTCGGCGCCCCACTCCTGGATCGATGGGCCCTTGATCTGCGCGGCCGTTGGCGGGTTGCCGGAAATGACGCGGGTCTTCAGCGCGGTCGCGGCGTTTTCGCCAGCGCCGCCAGCCACGGCGAAATCTTTCCAGCCGAAGCCGCTTTCCTTCACGATTTGCTGCAACTGGCCCACGGACTTCGCTTCGCCGCCGGAGGTCCAATAGTGCAACACTTCCACGTCGGTCGCAAACGCGCTGCCGGCGAATGCCAGGGTGGTCAATGCGGCCAGTTGGGTAATCTTGAATTTCAGTTTCATCTCCACATTCCTTTTTTGATCAAGCTTTTAGGGGGCTTCGGCATACGGGGCCGAAAAAGGTGAAATCTGCGCCTGTCCCGGCGCTCTTGTGCTCAGACCCGCTTGCAAACGGGCATCATCTTCAGTGAAAAGACGGCGCCGTGATCCATGACATGACTACATTGCATTTATATCACGGGACGGCGCCAAAAACGCATCCGCGAAGGATGCGCCAGGTTGATCTGCATTACAAACATCAACACTGAACAAAACCGTCGCGAGCGGCAGCGATTTGTGGCTAAGAAGCGCAACCGTGCTAGAGCACGGTGAGCATCGCAGGCCGCAAAGCGCGCCGTGCAGCAGGTTTGGTTCGATGTTTAGAACCAGGTTTCCACTTGGAAACCATACGAGGTGCCGCTGGTATTGTTGTTGTAGATCGGGCCGCCGTTGTTCGACGCATTGACCGAGGCGGTGGCCGCATCGTTCCATTTGCCGTAGGTCACGAAAGCGCGCAGCTCGGGACGC
>NZ_JBNYXN010000014.1:0-8714 GCF_051380695.1 Janthinobacterium goodfellowi
TCGCCCCCCGCTGCCCGGCGCGCCTCCAGCGCGACCGGATACAGGCCGATGCGTTTCTGTTTTTTAGTCTTCCTTGTGCGCGAAGCGCAGTCTAGAAATGCTCTGTTGAAGTGCCGAAGGCGCTAGAAATAGAGGGAGGAATTAAAAATCGTTATTTTTCAACAACTTAGGAGGGGGGGTTACGACATCAGCTATGTCGTAACCCTACGACATTGTATGTCGTAGGTTGTGTCCGATAATTGGACTTGCCTGTCTCTTAAATGGAGTGTATTCTGTGTCCAATTATTGGACATTGTGGTCTACATTGTGTCACTAAATGTCCTACCCCTACGACAAATGGAGATATCTTTTGGTTAAGAAAATTGGCATGCCACTGGATGCGTCCCGCAGCACTTGGGTACAAACAGAACGTTCGGCACATGAGGCGTGGTCTAAGCTGACTAGGAATAATCCAATGGCCTCGGCCTTGATGCATAATTTAGTTGCAAGCATGGGGTCTCAGAATGCCGTGGTGGTCAGCCAGAAGACACTGGCAAAGATGTTGGAGTGCCACGTTAAAACCGTCCAACGAGCCCTTGAACATCTGGTCGCAGATCATTGGATTCAGGCTGTCAACGTAGGCGGTGCAGGTACGGTCAAAGCCTACGTTGTGAATGATCAAGTGGCTTGGGGAGAAAAACGAGGCAACATGCCTCGTACATCGACATTCAGCGCCCGAGTTATTGCTGACATTGACGATCAGAACAAAGAGACGCTGGTTATGAGCAATCTGCGGCGTATTCCCACTCTCTACCCAGGCGAATTGCAGTTGCCTAGTGGCCCTGGTGGCGATCCTCCAAGTCAATCAAGCATTCCTGGTATGGAGCCGGATTTGCCAGCGATTAGCCATACATCCGACGAATGATGGCGATCGAGCAAAAAGCACGATCACTGTACTGCGGTTTGCCCGCTGGCTTGCAGTTCCAGGAGGTGGACGGCATGACCGTGCTGCCGCTGTCCGCCGTGCCTTACGAGCTGGAACCCATCATCGAAAATTGGGTGCTGGCCCTGCCGGTCGAGCTGCGCGCCGATGCGCTGCACTGCGTGGATGGCGTGCCGGAGGCACTGACAATTTCAGGCTGGGGAGCATTCATCGCATGGATGCTGCAAAGCTTGAGGGCAGCACAACATACGGTCGCTGCACTGGATGACAACAGGGAGGTATGACGATGGACTATGTGAAGGTGACACTGGAAGATGATGAACTGGTGGCCGTGCTGCCTGACGGCAGCACGCTGGCCCACACTGACGCGGTGCGGCTGGCCGAGCTGCTGCAAATGGAGGGCGTGAGCGCCGATCAGGTGCTGATGCCCGATTGGCGCGAGGGCGACAGCGCCCCCATGAATGGCCAGAAAATAGCTTTGCTGGCCCGGATGCGGAGGGGCTACGCCTACTCGATCACGTCGCGGCCGGATGCTCTCGGCGGCGGCTGGCGGCTTCGACTGCTCGATGATGGGGAGGAAGTGGGCGGCGGCGTGTTCCCGCCAGTTGAAGGCATCGACGATGCGGAGGAAGCGCTACAGGCCGCACATGACGCCGCGATGGACAACGCCCTCGACTGGATGAACTCGCACGCTCCTGCGGGCTATACGGCGCACTGGCCGGGAAGCCAGCTATAACGGCAGATAGGTGCTTTGTCGGCACATTGCACCCACATTACATCACACACTATTTTTGCCCTGACTGGCTAAGGAAAGAAACATGAGCTATTTTGACCCTCATGCACAGGCCCAAGCCAATGGATACCAGCATGGCCGCATCGAGGGTGAGCGTGCGGGATTTCGCAACGGCCAAGAGCAAGGCTATCAGGCGGGCTATGAGGCTGGCCATGCCCTTGGCTACGACAAGGGTTGGAATGATTGCGTGCAAGTTGCAAATGGCGAAATGAGTAAGCAAATGCAGTTTACAAAACAGCACATTTCAGAGAAGAACTTGCTTCAAAAACAGCTAACAGACGCCCAGTGGGCCATTCGGTTATATGTAGATAAGGTCAATGAAGTAGCGCGAGAGAACGAAGAGCAAAAGGCATTAATTCAGAGTCTCCGCGAGACAATTCAAAGACTTGTTGCGGAAAGAAAATGATTCATCCCTCAAAATCCGGGCATATCAGGGCCACTATCGCGCTCCCGGCGTTCCTGTTCCTGCCTCTCTCTTTCCATACGCTCCCACAGCTCATCGGTGCGTGTGGAGTCCTGCTCCCGTAGCAACCGTCCACCGGCTGCCGCTTCCTCATTACGTTGACGCTCTTCAATCGTTTCCGGGAAATATCCCGGACCGCTTGGTGGTGGGTACACGGCTTTGTCTCCTTCTGGTTGTGTTGGTAACGGCTCGGCTTTAGCCCCGGCAAAGGAACGGAACTGTGACCAGTCATGCGCCGCTTTGGGCATTTCAGGCAACGGCTTATTAGCGACATTTATCTGGTCGTGTGGCGCCTCCATTTCCCTCTGCGGGGGTTTAGGTGTAGCCCACGCTCCATAGGACTTGATTGCCGCCTCGATGTCGCTATCGTGCTGCGCTGGCCGCTCGGTTGGGCGCATCTGTGTCTCCAGTCGTCCCCACAGGCCATCGGAACGGCTCCCAGGATTCGCGGCCCGCCTCTGGCGCTCTTGCTCGGACTTGGCCGCGCTAATGTCCGCCGACAGGTCGATGATCGAGCAGATCACGTCGGCGTGTTCACGCGCCAGCTGGCCCGCCTCCTTGGCACGGGTCAGACGCTCGGCCACCTCGGCCTCGAAGTCCAGCCGCTTGTTACTCGGCTCACGGGTTCGGCGTTCGTAGCCGATGGCCGCTGGGCCAAGGTGCCGGGTTGGCTCACGGTCGATTCCCTGCGCCTTCAATGTGCGGTGATCGACGCGGGCCTCTACGCCCGCGTCTCGCAATCGTTCGTTCTGCATTCCGGCGAAACGCTCACGCCAATGCTCTACTTGGCCGGTTTTTCGCTCATCCAGCTCACGGGTCTTTTCGCCGAAACCTTCGGACATGAGACGGCGCGTGCTGCACAGGATATGGGCATGGTGATTACGGTTGTCGCCCTCTTTTCCGGGCGCATGAATTGATACGTCAGCGGCGCAGCCGTGACGCTCCACAATCTCACGGGCAAAATCTATCGCCAAGCGCTTACGCTCATCAGGCGAAAGCTCGGACGGCAAAGCTATCTCAAACTCGCGTGCAACGGTCGAGTTTTTGCGTGTCTCTGCCTGCTCGGCGGCGTTCCAAAGTTCTGCCCGGTTAGATGCCCACTCTGGCGCGCCAACTGGTAAGACAAGATCGGCAGATTCCACACCTCCCTTTCGGGTGTAGTCGTGAACTTCACCAGTGCGCAAATCTGTAATCTCTACACCAGAACGATAAGCAGCAGCAGCCGTCGCAGAGCGACCGGCTGAACGGCTGATTGTCTTAACGGATAGATGATAGATCGCCACAGTGGTGTTGCCTTTGATTTTTTTAGCGTCGTAGACCGCACGCAAACGAAGTTTGCATAAGTGCGCCCTTGCTCTTCGCTTTCGCTCTTCGCTGGGCCTGTCCGCGCTGCCATTATAGCTGCTTTACGGCAACAGTTATCAAGGGTAAAATTGTTACTCATTACTAACATTTAGGGCAAAACATGGCAGCGTTAGACGAACGGATCAAGGCGCAGGAAGAAAAGCTAAAACAGCTCAAGGCGCTCAAGCAAAAACAAGAGGCCATGAAACGAGCCGCAGAGACGAAGAAGTCCCGCGCCGATGACACGCGCCGGAAAATTCTAATCGGGGCAATGCTGCTCGATCAGATGGAGAAAAACGAGGCCATGAAAAAGAACATCATGGGCCAGCTCGATACCTTCCTAACCCGCCCCGATGATCGTGCGCTGTTTGACATGGGCGCATCGGCCCCAGCCGCCCCCAAGCCGCACAACGGCACAGGTCAATAATTCATGGGAACCTATGACCGTAACAACAAGGCGCAGAGCGTCGAAGTGGGCCGCAGTATTACCCGCATGGTCGGGTTTACATGGGCGTGCTTTGCCTTCGGTACATGGCTTGCTGTTTGGCTGTGCTGGGACGTAAAGCCCGGCTCCACTGGCGTCAGCGACGGCAGCACGGCAAGCCGTGATTTGTATGCCTTCACTGCCGCGCTCTTTGGCATCATCCCGGCCTTCATCTTGACCGTGATACGCACCGGGCGCGATATGCACAAAGAAACCGAACAACTCCGCCAGCAAGGCACGCAGCGGCAAGCCGCCGCCGTGGTGGCGAAGACTGCCCACATGCAGCCAGTGCGCCGCGCCGGGTTCAACGGCTTGACGCTCGGCCTGTCCACCGGCTTTCTGGCCGGTCGCGGCCACTACAGCGGTATGCGCAACGGCACGCGCCTGCACCTCCCGCCAGCCGATGCATGCAAGAACATCGTCATCTTCGGCGGCATCGGCGGCGGCAAGACCACACGCGCCATCAATCCGCTTTTGCAGCAGGTGCTGGCACAGGACTGCTCGGCACTGGTGTTCGACATCAAGGGCGATTTCCGGCGCGAGGTCGATTACATCGCCGGCCAAGTGGGCCGCACCTATCAGGTCGTGGGCGATGGCGGTCTGACGTTGAACCTGTTCCGGGGCTGCACGCCGGAGGTGGCCGCGTCGTACCTGAAAAGCTGCTTCATCGCTGGCGGCTCGGCCAACGGCGACGGCTCGTTTTGGGCCGAAACGGCAACCAACTACTGCCGCAACCTGCTAACGCTGCTGCGGCTGGCCAAAGGCGATTACAGCATCGCCGGTCTGGCCGACTTGGTGTTTTCCGACGCCCGCCGCATGGATGCGCTCAAGGTCGTGCGCGAATACGAGCAAACGGGCCAGCTCGCCGCCCGCGATATTCGCGTGTGGAATGCGGTGCTGGGCTACATGGTGGACACCGTGAACAAGTGGGACGACAAATTCCGTGGCAACGTGCAGGGCACTTGCGAGGCGGTGTTAAATCCGTTCGTGTCGCCCGACTTGGTGGACGCCTTCTCCGTCGAGAGCGCGCACGGTGAAGCCGACCTTTACGACCTGCTCAACAGCCCGACCGTGTTTCTCGTCAACCTGCCGCGCCACAAGTTCGGCAATCAAGGGGCGCGCTTCGCGTACCTGCTCATCAAACTGCGCTTCTTCACGATGATGAGTGAACGCCGGTCGCGCCCGGACGTGAACCAAGAGCGTTATGTCGCGTTCCTCTGCGACGAATACCAGGGCATCGTGGACAGCGTGAGCGATACCGATTTCTGGGACAAGTCGCGCTCGTCAAAATGCTTCGGCATCCTCTCGATGCAAGGCTATAGCTCACTGGTCGAGGCCGTGGGCAGCAACAAGACCGCCGACGCGATCATGCAGAACTGGCGCCAGCGCGCCATTTTCCGAACGGAAGACGGCGCCACGCTGGAAATGGTTCAGCGCCTACTCGGCCAAGTGGACGTACACATCGAAAGCACCAGCTACGCCGAAAGCACCGGCACGAGCATGGGCGGCGGCCACCGGACAACCAGCTACGGCGAGAACACGGGCCAAAGCGTTGGCATCCAGCGGCAAGCCCTGTTCGATGCAAACGACTTCCGCAAGCTCGATGCGCAGTTCGCGCTGTTTGTCGGCAACGTGGGCGACAAAGCCGCCGACGATGTGATCGAGCTGCAACCACTATTCGTCCCTGAACACAACTGAAAGGCCCAACATGGCATGGTTTAAATCCGCAAGCACCTACGTCGCAGACTGGCGCGCTTTCTCCGTCAAGGGCAGCTCATTGCGTCAGCTCGCCACCTTAGCCATCGTGCTGGGCTTCCTGTGGGGCATAGCAGTAGTGTCAGTTTACGGCCTACCAGGTACTCACGCACGGGCAGAAATCGCCAAATGGCAAAAATGGATGAATTTCAAATAGCCGAGCAAGGGAGATTTACGATGCATCGGCAAGAGCTAATCCATGTCGTTCCAGTGCGCATGCATCGTGGCCGACAATATTTTATTCGGATATCAGATATTCCTGATCCCTGGCGCGGCCAATTTATCGAGGCGCTGCATGGCTCTGCGTGTCCAGTTCTCGACGGTGAAGATGCATTAGCCTTCGCTTGGGATTGGGAGACATGGGTAGACGGGCGCTGGGCTGGGGGGTACTAAGCGAACCCTACACAGAGGCCGGAAATGGCCCTGTGGGATTTTTACTATATTTCAGGAGCTGAGTCTTCAAAATTGGAAAATTGAAGAACATACTCTGCTAACGATTTACCACTGGATACAAAATTTTCTAAGTACGCTATACGCCCGTTCATGTCAGCAGCAATTTTTATTGGGCCAACTTTATTTTTAGATTCATTCGTCAAAACAACAGAAGAAAAAGAACGAACAGCAACGGCGGCATCGCCCTGATTTTTAGATAGACCTGTTGGGCGCGGCTCCTTACCCTCAATTTGATTTCGTATCTCTGGCCTATTATAAAAATCTCGATCCGCCTCAGATTGAAATGTTCCCTGGTCAAATCCCCCATAAACTTGAACCGGAGATAAGCTACCATCTGGCTCACATGTTGCAAAACCAAATACAGAACTTGTTACAATCTTGTTCGATGCAATACTACTAGCAATGTAAGCCTTGAGCGCTCGCTTATCCTCACCTACCACGCCATTCTTACCGGTCTTACCGATGTCTGGGATCGCTGAAATTTCAATTTCCAACTCTCTTGGCATCGTTAAGGTGAAGCTCTCCTTTGGTAGAGCCGTAGCCAAGTCAATGTTCTCTTTAAAAAGATAGTTCCATGCGCAGCTGTCAATAATTACGGAAGTTTTCATTTTCAACCCTTTAACTGAATGTGCGTAAAAATCGTTTTTTCAAAAAAGCGAGTAGAATATGAATTTCCCTCATAAACGAAATATACATCAAAGAAAGAAATAATATGACTTTTCAAAATGGCGATCTCGTAAAATTCCAGTTTGAAGGAAAAATTCTCGAAGGAAAATTAGTTGGAAAGAATAGTGAAGAATGGCTTGTACAATACACAGGCATTTTTCCAAAAGGTTTTCGCGATAGCAATTTCGTGAGCATCACTCAAAGCGATATGGCGTTGAAAGATGGCGATATTTTTGTAAATGATGGAGATATCGCAATGACTGGACAAGCGACAATTAGATGTAAGTTCGATGATATTCAAGCACAGAACGAGTGAAAATAAGCAGTTCAAACTGCTGGATCATCATCCTGATTTGCTCAACGAGGTTAGAACCGCCTGACCTCGCCTGAGCGAAGCCAAGCCACAGCAGATTTATCCCCCCAAACCGTCGATAGTGACGCCATGTTCGACCATGCGATAAACGGCCATATTGATGACGGCGGCGCGAGACTGGCCCAACTTGGCCGCCAGCTCATCCACCCGACCAAGCAGCTCGGGGGCGATAGTCAGAGTAACTTGCAGCTTCTTCCCTTTGCGCACGTACTTAGGCCCTGGCGGAGCAGCCACGACGGCATCTGGCGCACCAGCAATAAATTCATCAGCAGTAGCAATAGTAGCTTTACGACTTGGTTTTGTAATAGTCATTTCATCTTCTCCAACAATCAAAATACCACTATTTTAATATTAAAATAGTGCAGATAAAAGTGCATTCAGTTCTTCTGATGCCTTCCTGTCTTTGGGATTAAGTTCAAGAACCGACAGTCCCGCGCCAGCTGCATTAGCAAACGACTTACGTCGACGGATTGGCGTAGGCAGATACTCAAACTGGGGAACATCGGCCACAGCGGCGGCAGCATCTGCGTTATCGCTCGATGTCGCCCCAGGATCTGCACAGTTCAAAACCGCGTAGGCACGTAGCCCATCGCGCATACTGCGGACCTCGTCAACCAACGCCCCGATATCATTCAGCGCCCACACGTCGTAACTACGCGGTGCGAATGGCACTAGCAACACATCAGAAAGAACCAGCGCAGCGCGCAGCGCTGTCGAGTCGCGTCCACCGGCATCGATGATGATGTCGTCAAATTTTCCCGCCTGCTGCTGCACCTGTGACCTCAACAGAGGCCCATCCGCATACTGAGCACAAGCAATACCTGGCATTTGCCCGGCATCAGCCCGAATACCAATTGCCATCTGGGCAGTACCTTGCCTGTCTGCATCGATCAACCAGACATCGCGCCCGGCCAGCGCCCGCGCAATAGCAATATTCACAGCAAGCGTTGTTTTACCTACGCCTCCCTTGGTGTTGCCCACGGTAATAATCATTTATTCATCCGTTTTAATATTAAAGTAGCTTAATTGTACAGTCAAAACTATCTATATCAACGCATTTTCAACCTATGCATCACATATAATTTAAGCTAACTCAATGCCTTAGCGCGCGGGCGTCCCCGCTTGCTTGCACAACGACGATAAAGCCGTCGTCGCGCTCGGTTAACTTGAAACCCCATAAATCAAAAAGCTAAAAATCAAAGCCACAGCCCTCAAACATCTCCTTTCTGATGGCGGTTTTCATCTGCGTTAAAGAGTCAGGTCAAGGGGGGGCAATCGGCACGCCAAGGAGGCGCGGCTGCGCCGATTTGGCGGTATGGCCGACGATTTGGCCCGGAGGGCAAATCGCCCCCCGCTGCCCGGCGCGCCTCCAGCGCGACCGGATACAGGCCGATGCGTTTCTGTTTTTTAGTCTTCCTTGTGCGCGAAGCGCAGTCTAGAAATGCTCTGTTGAAGTGCCGA
>NZ_JBNYXN010000015.1:0-6319 GCF_051380695.1 Janthinobacterium goodfellowi
GCAAGTTGGTCCCACCCCTTCCCATCCCGAACAGGACCGTGAAACAACTTTGCGCCGATGATAGTGCTGCAACCAGTGTGAAAGTAGGTTATCGTCAGGCTTGTTATTCGCAGTAGAAAAAAACCCGATCAGCAATGGTCGGGTTTTTTTTCGTCTGGCGCTTTGTCATTGATCACCACATGTTGTGCACGGCGGGCACCGTCATGTTCTCTTCATATTGACACTGTACGATGACTTCCATTCTCATCAAGTAACGTGTGCATCCATGCTGGCCAAGCTTAAACTCGTCAAAACTCCCAAAGGCATCGATAGCATCCTGATGCTGTCGGCCATGCTGATACTCTGGATCGGCAATTACAGCAACCTCGACCTCATGATCGCCGACAGTATGTTCGACGGTGCGCGCGGGCAATTTGTCGGCGCTGACAGCGCGTGGGCGGGCAGTTTTCAGCTAGGTATGATTTTGCTTGGCGCCGTCGTGATCGGATTGGCCGTCTGGGACACCTTGCATCCGCTGGCCTGGCTTGCTTCACGCCGCAGTGCCTTGCGCGTGGCGGCGCTGTCGGCTATCTTCGTGCCGCTAAGCATCTATTGGCTCTCTTCCTTCAGCGATGTGCCGTGCCCTACGGACTTGTTGCGCTATGGCGGACTGGAGCCGTACACACGCCTGCTGGAAACGTTGCCAGCCAGCGCATCTGCCATGGTATGCCTGCCCGCGACCCAGGCGAACACGGCCTGGTGGATGCTGGCCTTGCCATTGTTGTTTCTGCCCGCACGGCCCCGCACGGCGCTGCTGCTCGCCGGCATCATGCTGCTGTGCGGTTTGGCGGCAGGTTGGCAACAGCAGTTGCAAGGTACGCAATTCTTTACGCACACCTTGTGGTCTGCCTGGATTGCTGCTTTCCTGATCTATCTGCTGCATAATTTGTTCCGGGCCGAGGACGCGTTGGCCTGAAACACGAAAGTACGTCACAATCTGCCTGTCAAGTTGTCGTTTAATACAAAAACAGGAGCACCATGAACGAGCAGATTGCGAGAGAAGTGGTATTGGTCCGTGCTATCGAGACGGCCGACCAGAAAAAAGAAGTCCTCAGCGAGGATGACCGCATGTATGCCAGCCGCAGCGCGCGTGAGCTTGCGCAGTGGCAAGCTTCGGGCAAGCAGGCCGAAGTCACGGGTGACGATTTCCTGCAGCAGCGTTCCGAGTTGATCATCAAACGCATCACCGAGCGCACCCCTGCCTTCGCCGCTTTCGCGAAACGTCGTAACGGCATGAAAGCCCTGGCGCTGACTTTGCCCCTGCTGGCACTGCTGCTGGGCGCCGGGCTCGATCGCATCACGGATCCGCACCGTGTCGACTTGTTGTCGGCACCCTTGCTGCTGATCATCGCCTGGAATGTACTGGTCTACCTGGGCTTGCTGATCTGGCTATGCATCCCTTCGCATTCCCTGGGCTGGCCGAAGGCGGGATTGGTGCGCCACCTGAGCGTGGGCCGGCTGGCCTTGCCGCGCAAACTGCCGCACGCATTGTCCTCGGGCTTGCTCAGTTTCATGGGGGAATGGGCGCACCTGAGCGCCAAGCTGACAGCCGCGCGCCTCGGTCGCACCATCCATCTGAGCGCTGCCATGTTTGCCATCGGCGCCGTTGCCTCGCTGTATGCGCGCGGTTTCCTGTCGCAATACGCGGCCGGCTGGGAAAGCACGTTTCTGAATGCCGGCCAAGTGCACAGCCTGCTGTCGACCTTGTTTGCGCCGGCTATTGCCCTGTTTCATTTGCAAGGTTTTTCGCTGGCGGAAATCGAAGCGCTGCGCTTCCCGCAAACGACGACCGTCGAAGGCGGCGCGCGCTGGGTACATTTGTATGCGGCGACGATTTTCCTGCTGGTCGTCGTTCCCCGCCTGATCCTGGCACTGCTCAACAACTGGCGCGCCGCGCGCCTGGCCAGACACTTTCCGCTGGATCTCGATCAACCGTATTTCCGCAAGCTTAATGAAAGCATCGGCGTGGCCACGGGCGGCATGCTGCGCGTCTTGCCTTACAGCTTTACGGTCGATGAAGCACGCCACAAGGGACTGGGTCAACTGTCCATCATGCTGTTTGGCGAACAGGGCCGCATGATGCTGCGTCCATCGACGTCATATGGCGAAGAGCCGCAGGAAGTCTTGCGCGGCACGGACTTGAATGATCCGCAAGTCAATATCACGGCCGTGCTGTTCAACCTGACGGCGACGCCGGAGAAGGAAAATCACGGCGCCTTCCTCGATTATCTGGTGCAATCGTCGGCGCGCGGCATCGCTGTCCTGATCGACGAGTCCAGCTACCTGGAGCGCGCAGGCGAGCAGGCGGACAATGCCGCCCGTTTGGCGGAAAGAGTCGCCTTGTGGCAGCAGTTCTGCCAGTTCCATAAAACCACGGCCACCCTGGTCAATTTGCTCAATCCTGCCTTGCACCCGCTTGATGCCGGTGTCGGCTTGAAAGTATCGGCAGCAGCATGAGTGTGAATGTGAATAAAGATGTCCACGATGATGCGGTGCAGATTCAGTTTGCGCTGATTTCGCACACGAATAATGGCAAGACGACACTGGCGCGCACCCTGGTGGGCGTGGATGTTGGGGAAGTGCGCGACGCCGCCCACGTGACTGTGTTTGCCGAATCGCATACCTTGCTGGCCACGCCGCAGGGCGATGCCCTGCAACTGTGGGACACGCCAGGTTTTGGCGACTCCGTGCGCCTGCTCAAGCGCCTGGGCCAGTCGGGCAATCCCATCGGCTGGTTTCTGCGCGAGGTGCTGGACCGTTATCGCGACCGGCCGTTCTGGCTCAGCCAGCAAGCGCTGCGCACGGCCAAGGACGCGGCCGACGTGGTGCTGTACCTGGTCAACTCCTCGGAGCATCCCAGGGATGCGGGGTACTTGCCGGCGGAAATGAAAATCCTCGAATGGCTGGGCAAGCCCGTTGTGGTCTTGCTCAATCAGATGGGGCCGCCACGTCCGGGTAATGAGGAACACAGCGAGCAGGCGCGCTGGCGCGAACATTTACAGCAATATCCTATTGTGCGCGACGTTTTGGCGCTCGATGCCTTTGCCCGCTGTTGGGTACATGAGCGCGTGTTTTACGAAGCCGTGGGCAAGTTGTTGCCGCAATCGCAGCAAGCTGGTTATGCGCGCTTGTTTGCTAGCTGGCAAGCGCAAAATACGGCGCGTTTCCAGCAGGCCATGCGTTTGCTGGCTACGCAGCTGGCCGTGGCCGCCCAGGATCGCGAGGCCATCGAGTTGGCGTCCAAGGGCTTGCTGAAATCGGCCTTGCAAGTCGTGGGTATCGGCAAGAATGCAGAGCAACAACGCCAGGAAAAGGCGATGGCTAGCCTGGTGGCGCGGCTCAATACGCACAGTGGGCAAACGACGCGTGAACTGTTGATCTTGCACAAACTCGACCCGACCGATGCGCATAAGATCAATAGCCGGATACGGGAAAATTTCGCCGTGCGCGCGCCGATCGACAAGGCGCAAGCTGGCTTGTTGGGGGCCATGATTTCCGGCGCGGCGACGGGACTGTCGGCCGACCTCATTTCCGGTGGCTTGACTCTGGGCACGGGGGCCTTGCTTGGCGGCGTGGTCGGTGCACTGACGTTTGCGGGCGCAGCCTGGGGTTTTAATTCCGGCACGGACCGCAACGAGCCCATCATGCAATTTACGGATGCTTTCCTGCGGACCTTGGTCGTGGCGGGCGTGCTGCGCTACTTGGCGGTGGCGCACTTTGGCCGCGGCCGCGGCAACTTCGTGGAAGGCGAGGCGCCGGCATTCTGGCAAGATGAAGTCGAGCAAGCGGTCGCGCGCCATGACGCTGCCTTACTTGAGTTGTGGAAAGATGTGCGCCGGGAAAAGTCGCCTGAACCAGCTGCCGATCGCGTCGCCCCCGTGATTACCGCCATCACTTCCGATACCTTGGCGCGTCTATACCCGGATGTGCCGCGTCTCGTGTAGCGAATCAGGCCCAATCAGGCGCGGGCCTGCAGCCATTGTTGTAGAAATTGCACGCAGGCCCTGACCTTGGCCGAGTTCGACAGCCGCGAGGTGGTTACCGCCCACACATCGGCGGGCTGTTGATACGCTGGCAAAATGCGCACCAGCTTGCCTTGTGCCAGGCTACTTTCCACATCCCATGCGGAGCGCAGGATGATGCCGTGGCCATCCAGCGCCCATTGATGAACGATCTCGCCATTGTTGGCCGATAACGGCCCATCGACCTTCACCGTTTCCTGCCCGTGCGGCCCTTGCAGTTTCCAGCGCCGCCCATCCTGGTCGCGCTCGCGGATGACGATGCAGTCATGCTCACCCAATTGCGCCAGGGTGGCGGGCGTGCCATGTTGTGCCAGGTAGGCGGGCGCGGCGCACAGTACGCGCTGGTTGCTGGCAATGCGGTGGGCGATCAGGTCTGGCTCGCGCACCTCTCCGATGCGAATGTCGAGGTCGAAACCCTCACCCAGCAGGTCAACGGGGCGGTCGAGCAATTCCAGTTGTATTTTCAGGCCTGGATATTGCTGTGCCAGCTCGGATAGGGCAGGACCGAGCCGGTTGCGCCCGAAACCGGAACTGGAGCAGATGCGCAGCACACCTTGCGGTTGCAATGTCGATTGCGTCACCGCTTCACCCATCTGTTCGACATCTTCCAGGATGCGTTGCGCCCATTGCCGCACGATCTCGCCGTGATCGGTGACGCTGACCCGGCGCGTGGTCCGGTGCAGCAAACGCACTTGTAGCGCCGCTTCCAGCATGCCGATGCGCTTGCTCACGACCGCCTTGGAAATGCCCAGTTCCAGCGCCGTGGCGGCGAAACTGGTTTTATGGGCGACCTGGCAAAACAGGCGTAAGTCTTCCAGCAGCGGCGTATTCTTCATTGATTGATCACGAAATGTGGATGCTAGGGTTATGAATTCCCTGATTGTATTCTGATGCGGCACCAGTATCATCAACGCATCCATCTATCCACAGGAGAATGTCATGCCCGCACACAGAATCGCAGTCATCGCCGGCGACGGCATAGGCAATGAAGTCATGCCGGAAGGACTGCGTGTTGTCGAGGCCGCTGCGCGCCGCTTCAATATCGACCTGCAGTTTACGACGATGGCATGGGCGAATTGCGATTATTACCTGGAGCATGGCCAGATGATGCCCTCGGACTGGTTTGCCCAGCTCAAGGATTTTGACGCTATCTATTTTGGCGCGGTGGGCTGGCCGGACAAAGTACCCGACCATATTTCCTTATGGGGCTCCTTGTTGAAATTCCGGCGCGAGTTCGATGAATACGTCAATTTGCGGCCCGTGCGGCTGATGCCGGGCGTGCCTTGTCCGCTGGCGAACAAGAAACCGGGCGATATCGATTTTTATGTCGTGCGTGAAAATACGGAAGGAGAATATTCGTCCGTGGGCGGCCGTATGTTCGAGGGGACGGAGCGCGAAACGGTGCTGCAGGAATCCGTGTTTACACGCAAAGGCGTCGATCGCATCCTGAAGTATGCGTTTGAGCTGGCCCAAAGCCGGCCTAAAAAACACCTGACATCGGCGACCAAGTCGAATGGTATCGCCATCAGCATGCCATTCTGGGATGAGCGGGTCGAAGCGATGGGGCCGAGCTTTCCCGATGTGCACTGGGATAAATACCATATCGACATCCTGGCGGCCCGCTTTGTATTGAGTCCCGAGCGTTTCGATGTGGTGGTGGCGTCGAACCTGTTTGGCGATATCCTGTCCGACCTGGGCCCCGCGTGCACGGGAACGATTGCGATCGCACCGTCGGCCAATATCAATCCGGAGCGCACATTCCCCTCCGTCTTTGAACCGGTGCACGGTTCCGCGCCTGATATCTATGGCCAGAATATTGCCAACCCGATCGGCATGATCTGGTCGGGCGCCATGATGCTGGACTTCCTCGGCAATGGCGACGCTCGGTACACGGCAGCACATGACGCGATTGTGCACGCCATCGAGCGGGTGCTCGAGCATGGTCCGCGTACGCCGGATATGGGCGGCAGCGCCAGTACGACCGATGTGGGCATGGCGGTTGCCGAATTGCTGAAATAAAGCTTGCCGCCCGTGGGCGGTTTTGCTATAGTTCGCCTCCCCAATGAGACGCAGTCAACTGCGGCAGTTGAGGGTCACCGGAAACGGCGATGAGTAGTAAAAGAAGGAGTTGACGAATGTAGTGAAATGCTTCATACTCTTCCTTCTTCGCAGCTGACAAACACAACGCTTTGTCGATAGCGCGAAAGCAGTAACCGAATACAGTTCTTTAACAATTAACAGTCGATAAGTGTGGGCAT
>NZ_JBNYXN010000016.1:0-2301 GCF_051380695.1 Janthinobacterium goodfellowi
TTCGGGCACTGATAAAGACGCGATAAATACTGTGACTTGAAGCACTAAAACAATGGTGCTTTGATGTTCCGGGATGGCGCCCTTGAGGGGCGCCATTTTTGCGTGAAAATGATCCCCGTTCAGGGGATCACTACCTTGTGTCCTGGCGGCGCTCCACGCCGTCCAGTTGCCATACTGGCAAAGACCTTTAAACGGCCTATGGGCCGCGCGGGCAGTTTACGGACTACGTCCATAGGCTAATCCGTTTGATCCCCTCCTATGCCCCTTCTCGTTAATCCTTGGGCCGTTTAGCGGCGCTGCGTGCCGTGCGTGCGCAGCAAGTGCGGCGCGCAGCGCCGCTAAACTTGTATTAGGGACACTTAAGGCATCACATAGGGATATTGCGGCCTCTGGCTATGTTTTGTAATTACAAATTGACCGTTTTGTAATTACAGTGTAATGTCATTTGTAATTACAAACTTTCGGAGTCGAGCGGTGGCAATCAAGGTCAAAACCCATTTATTGCAGGTCAGGACGGATAAGGAACTGCTGGACAGTTTCAAGGTAATTTGCGAGGAGCGCGGCTTTACGGTGTCTGAGGGCATTAGGCGTTTTATGCAGCACCAGGTTAGGCAGGCCGCAGAGGGCAAGTATCTGTCCGGACAGGCAACAGCAAAAACAGAGTGAGAAGAGGCTGCTCTAAGCGTAGCCTATATCCCCACTACCCTTTGCAATTGTTACTTCAAACCTTAGCAACCTTGCGAACGTACCTTTGCAAAAAAACTGTATTTTTTGCTTGACTTCACCACAGTGGGGTGTCACTATCCTTAGCAACTAAACTCTTATTTTTGCTAAACCAAATGGGTAAAAAAATAGCGTATATTGCTAACCTCTCTTTTTCGCCAAACGTTAATCCGTTGGTCGGAGGAAGTTCTGTAGCGGTACGGCAAAAGTATGTTCGGACTGGCGTAAGTACAGACCTTGTGAACACCGAAACCGGTGAAATTACTCATAGGGCCATGATCCATACAATCGAGGATGTTGATGATGCTCACTTCGTCAAAATCTTTGCTGCAGGTGTGGTGGCCTCGTATGAATTGAACAGAACAGCACAGCGTGTTTTTCAATGCATATTGGACGAGTACCAGCGCACCCCAATGGCAGGCGGCTTTGCCGACACTTTGTATCTGTCGTGGTTTGATGGTGGGCTGTCTGGCCGGGATATCGGCATGAGTGAATACACCTTTAAACGTGGCATGAATGTGTTGCTCGAGAAGGGCTTTATTGCACCACGTATGCCTAATCAATTTTGGGTTAATCCCACTCTATTCTTCAAGGGTGATCGTGTATTATTCCTGAAGGAATATCGGCGTAAACTTAGTGTCGAAGATAGGGCGAAAAGGAATGATCAAGACATCTCAAAATAGCGTATCAGAGGCTTGCATTGGCTGAGTATCAGGATATCGTGTTACGCATCCGTCAGACCTCTCCAGGCGTGTGGTCGGGTACGGTGATGGATGACGACGACGTCGTCGTCGCGGGTGTCTCTGGATGCTCTACAGCCGATCAGGTACGGAAAGAAATACATGCTCTCGGAGTGCATTTTGTGAGAGTTGAAATAATGATTGCAGCAACTAACAGAGAAAGGGGGTAGATAGCAGATACGATATAAACGGTTTATACCGTTTAACCAAAGCGGCTCAAAGAGTGCGGGAACACTCAATGAGCCTAACCACAAACGAACTATCTAGGAGTTCAAGTATGGCTAACAACATTGGAACACATCTTGCGGTAAAACTTGAGGAAATCTCAGAACTGCACATGGTCATGGACGGCCTGTCAAACCTCGGCGCAGACTTGTCGACGTACAGTGCGCATGAGTCATTCGTCAATGTATTTCAGTGGTGCCAACAGCGACATAATGTTCTGTTTGACGAGCTGCATACCTACCTGTTGAAACAGGTTGTGCCGATTGTTTCTCATATCAACGATCGAGTTTGATTATGGATCTGCTCGATGAACTCAATGCAGAGATTCGGCCTATCGCAAGGCGTGTCAGTTTATCTGCCAATCGCTATTCTGCTATGTGTATCGCTGTGCTACTTCTGCTCGAAGCAATTAGGCATAATGCCCAAGATAAAGCAGACGCATTGGCCGATGTGGCTGCTATTCTTGATGGCCATGTGCCTAGCGAAAAATCAGGGCTTCGGGCACTGATAAAGACGCGATAAATACTGTGACTTGAAGCACTAAAACAATGGTGCTTTGATGTTCCGGGATGGCGCCCTTGAGGGGCGCCATTTTTGCGTGAAAATGATCCCC
>NZ_JBNYXN010000017.1:0-2226 GCF_051380695.1 Janthinobacterium goodfellowi
GGTTAACCTTGCCACTGAATGTAAGTCGCTGACCCATTATACAAAAGGTACGCAGTCACGGAACAAGTCCGCTCCTACTGTTTGTATGCACACGGTTTCAGGATCTATTTCACTCCCCTTCCGGGGTTCTTTTCGCCTTTCCCTCACGGTACTGGTTCACTATCGGTCGATTACGAGTATTTAGCCTTGGAGGATGGTCCCCCCATATTCAGACAGGATGTCACGTGTCCCGCCCTACTTGTCGTACGCTTAGTACCACCGGTCCGATTTCACATACGGGGCTATCACCCACTATGGCTCCTATTTCCAGAGGATTCTGTTATCGGTCCGACTATCACGTACAGGCTCTTCCCATTTCGCTCGCCGCTACTTTGGGAATCTCGGTTGATTTCTTTTCCTGCAGCTACTTAGATGTTTCAGTTCGCCGCGTTCGCCTTGCATACCTATGTATTCAGTATGCAATACCCTAAAAGGGTGGGTTGCCCCATTCGGAAATCTGCGGATCAAAGTGTGTTTGCTCACTCCCCGCAGCTTATCGCAAGCTACTACGTCCTTCATCGCCTGTAATCGCCAAGGCATCCACCATGTGCACTTATTCGCTTGTCCCTATAACGTTAGCCTCTGATAGTCGAAACCATCAAAGAGCGCTACAGGGATAAGAAAGTACAACGTTGTTGCTTGTTTGTTGATACATACAATCATTACCCATCAAGTCGCCTCATGCATTTCTGCACGCATAGACTTGATCAATAAATAATCTTTACTTCTTCCAGATTGTTAAAGAACATACAGCACTTGATCTCGAAAAGACCAAACCTAAATCCCGGCGCCATCTGCGCTGATTTACGTTTGAACTTTTGGTGGAGGATGACGGGATCGAACCGACGACCCCCTGCTTGCAAAGCAGGTGCTCTCCCAGCTGAGCTAATCCCCCTATGGGTAATACAGACTACAGAAACTGGTAGGGCTGCTTGGACTAGCGTCCACCTTACCCCCAGTTTTTTCTGGTAGGGCTGGTTGGACTCGAACCAACGACCCCCGCGTTATCAACACGGTGCTCTAACCAGCTGAGCTACAGCCCCAAATGCTGTTCTTTATATTAACAGCCGATAAGTGTGAACATTTGATGCGTGAATCATTACTGATTCGTGCAAACTCTAGAAAGGAGGTGATCCAGCCGCACCTTCCGATACGGCTACCTTGTTACGACTTCACCCCAGTCACGAATCCTACCGTGGTAAGCGCCCTCCTTGCGGTTAAGCTACCTACTTCTGGTAAAACCCGCTCCCATGGTGTGACGGGCGGTGTGTACAAGACCCGGGAACGTATTCACCGCGACATGCTGATCCGCGATTACTAGCGATTCCAACTTCATGCAGTCGAGTTGCAGACTACAATCCGGACTACGATACACTTTCTGCGATTAGCTCCCCCTCGCGGGTTGGCGGCGCTCTGTATGTACCATTGTATGACGTGTGAAGCCCTACCCATAAGGGCCATGAGGACTTGACGTCATCCCCACCTTCCTCCGGTTTGTCACCGGCAGTCTCATTAGAGTGCCCTTTCGTAGCAACTAATGACAAGGGTTGCGCTCGTTGCGGGACTTAACCCAACATCTCACGACACGAGCTGACGACAGCCATGCAGCACCTGTGTACTGGTTCTCTTTCGAGCACTCCCCAATCTCTCGGGGATTCCAGCCATGTCAAGGGTAGGTAAGGTTTTTCGCGTTGCATCGAATTAATCCACATCATCCACCGCTTGTGCGGGTCCCCGTCAATTCCTTTGAGTTTTAATCTTGCGACCGTACTCCCCAGGCGGTCTACTTCACGCGTTAGCTGCGTTACCAAGTCAATTAAGACCCGACAACTAGTAGACATCGTTTAGGGCGTGGACTACCAGGGTATCTAATCCTGTTTGCTCCCCACGCTTTCGTGCATGAGCGTCAATCTTGACCCAGGGGGCTGCCTTCGCCATCGGTGTTCCTCCACATATCTACGCATTTCACTGCTACACGTGGAATTCTACCCCCCTCTGCCAGATTCTAGCCTTGCAGTCTCCAATGCAATTCCCAGGTTGAGCCCGGGGATTTCACATCAGACTTACAAAACCGCCTGCGCACGCTTTACGCCCAGTAATTCCGATTAACGCTTGCACCCTACGTATTACCGCGGCTGCTGGCACGTAGTTAGCCGGTGCTTATTCTTCAGGTACCGTCATTAGCAA
>NZ_JBNYXN010000018.1:0-1494 GCF_051380695.1 Janthinobacterium goodfellowi
GTTGACCATCTTATTGCTCTATCTAATAAAGCTAAGTTTATTGATATGACTACTATTCATCAACTTAAACCAATTACTGTTCAAGATGAAGATGGTAATGATGTTACTATTGAATATTCTACTTATATTATAAATCTTGAAAGAAGTCTTCTTGGTCTTAAAAAAGGAGATGATGGTATTCCTAAAGAATTTGCTGAATATAAAAGACTTAATAGTAGAATACGAGATATTCTAAGCCAAGCTACTGATAATGTTACTACACAAAGTCAAGATGAAGAACTTGGACGTATATATGCTCAAATGGATAGTCTTACTAGTCTTTACGATGAAGATGGTAATAAAAAGATTGGTCATGATTTAAATGTAGCTGAAAGACTTCGTGCTTATCAAACTAATATTCGTAAAGTTAAAGAAATGTTCTATGATAAGCAAGCTAAAGAAGGATTTGATTCTAAACTTAAAGAACAACTTTCTATTATTAGTAAATATGAAAGTCAACGTGATGCTAATGGTAATCTTCTTATTAGTATGGAAGAACTTATGAAAGTTCCTGAATATAAAGAAGCTAAAGAATGGATTCGTAAGAATACTAGATATATTCTTGATATTAAAGATATAGAAGATTTAAATTGGGCATTTGAAGAACTTAAAGATGCTAATAAAGGTAATAGTGTTCTTAATCTTGCCATCAAAGAATTTCAAGCTAAAGATGAATTTAATGTAGTTGATGGACGTAAAATACCTGAAGAACGTGCAGCTCTTATAAAAGCTGAAACAGTTAGAAAATATAAATATACTAAAGGCAATGGTATGCCTTATGTTGGTATTATTCGTTCTGCTGAAGATGAACTTAGAATTTATCGTGCTGATTTCTATAATTATCTTACAGGTAATAAATCTAAGAGTGAAGAAGAAATTAATGTAGGAGAAGCTATTAATAAAATACTTGAGAAGTATTTTGATAATGCTACTAGAACTCTTAATACTGCTGATATTAGTCAAGAGGATTTAGAACAACTTAAAACTGGTTTTGAGGTATTTAATGAAATTACTAGAGGAGAAAAGAGTACTGATAAAGCTAAAGCAAAACGTGTTGCTGAATTTATTGAAAGTGAATGTGATGTTACTTATAATTGGAAACAATATGAACTTGATAAAAATAGAGCTTTTGCTAAAGGTAAAAAGTATTATGATAAATGGTTAGAAGTATTTAGTGAACAAGTTGAAGAAAATGGAACTATTGCGGAAAGACCTAATCGAACTATTTATGGTATTATTAAACCTAAAGATTTAGATAAATGGACTGACATTGATAAAACTGCTGCAATTAATATTCTTCAAAAAAGAACTAGAGAAACTACTACTCAATATTATTATATGAAAGAAAGAGAAGTTCTTGACAAATATGGTATTGATAGTGTTGAATATAAACAATGGTATAGAGATAATCATTATTTTGACCCTTATACTCGTACTATTAAACCTATTCGTATT
>NZ_JBNYXN010000019.1:0-1423 GCF_051380695.1 Janthinobacterium goodfellowi
GACGAGTGAATTTATTCACGAAGCAATCGGAAGTGGTTCCAAGAAAAGCCTCTAAGCTTCAGTCATACGAGACCGTACCGCAAACCGACACAGGTGGGCGAGATGAGTATTCTAAGGCGCTTGAGAGAACTCGGGAGAAGGAACTCGGCAAATTGGTACCGTAACTTCGGGAAAAGGTACGCCCCGGTAGCTTGATTGGTTTACTCCATGAGGGTGAAAGGGTTGCAATAAACTGGTGGCTGCGACTGTTTAATAAAAACACAGCACTCTGCAAACACGAAAGTGGACGTATAGGGTGTGACGCCTGCCCGGTGCTGGAAGATTAAATGATGGGGTGCAAGCTCTTGATTGAAGTCCCAGTAAACGGCGGCCGTAACTATAACGGTCCTAAGGTAGCGAAATTCCTTGTCGGGTAAGTTCCGACCTGCACGAATGGCGTAACGATGGCCACACTGTCTCCTCCCGAGACTCAGCGAAGTTGAAATGTTTGTGATGATGCAATCTACCCGCGGCTAGACGGAAAGACCCCATGAACCTTTACTGTAGCTTTGCATTGGACTTTGAACCAATCTGTGTAGGATAGGTGGGAGGCTTTGAAGCGGGGACGCTAGTTCTCGTGGAGCCAACCTTGAAATACCACCCTGGTTTGTTTGAGGTTCTAACCTTGGTCCGTTATCCGGATCGGGGACAGTGCATGGTAGGCAGTTTGACTGGGGCGGTCTCCTCCTAAAGTGTAACGGAGGAGTTCGAAGGTACGCTAGATACGGTCGGACATCGTGTTGATAGTGCAATGGCATAAGCGTGCTTAACTGCGAGACTGACAAGTCGAGCAGGTACGAAAGTAGGACATAGTGATCCGGTGGTTCTGTATGGAAGGGCCATCGCTCAACGGATAAAAGGTACTCTGGGGATAACAGGCTGATTCCTCCCAAGAGTTCATATCGACGGGGGAGTTTGGCACCTCGATGTCGGCTCATCACATCCTGGGGCTGTAGCCGGTCCCAAGGGTATGGCTGTTCGCCATTTAAAGTGGTACGTGAGCTGGGTTTAAAACGTCGTGAGACAGTTTGGTCCCTATCTGCCGTGGGCGTTGGAAATTTGAAGGGGGCTGCTCCTAGTACGAGAGGACCGGAGTGGACGAACCTCTGGTGTACCGGTTGTCACGCCAGTGGCATTGCCGGGTAGCTAAGTTCGGAAGAGATAACCGCTGAAAGCATCTAAGCGGGAAACTTGCCTTGAGATGAGATTTCCCAGAGCCTTGAGCTCTTTGAAGGGTCGTTCGAGACCAGGACGTTGATAGGCTGGGTGTGGAAGTGCAGTAATGCATTAAGCTAACCAGTACTAATTGCCCGTACGGCTTGTCCCTATAACCTTAGCAGGTACAGAGGATAAGACGGTACAACGTTGCGTGTGTGTTGATACA
>NZ_JBNYXN010000001.1:0-652309 GCF_051380695.1 Janthinobacterium goodfellowi
CATCACGCCGTTCAATTTCCCCGTGATGGTGCCGATGTGGATGTTCCCGATGGCCATTGCCTGCGGCAATACGTTTGTATTAAAGCCGTCGGAACGCGACCCGTCGGCCAGCCTGCTCTTGGCGCAGCTGCTGACGGACGCGGGCTTGCCCGACGGCGTCTTCAACGTGGTGCAGGGTGACAAGGAAGCGGTGGACGGCTTGCTGCACCACCCGGACGTGCGCGCCGTCAGCTTCGTCGGTTCCACGCCGATTGCCGAGTATATCTATGCGACGGGCTGCGCGCAGGGCAAGCGCGTCCAAGCCTTGGGTGGCGCCAAGAATCACATGGTCGTCATGCCGGACGCGGACCTTCCCCAGACGGTGGACGCCCTGATGGGCGCCGCGTTCGGCTCGGCCGGCGAGCGCTGCATGGCCATTTCCGTCGTCGTGGCGGTCGGCAATGTGGCGGATCAATTGGTGGACGCCCTGGTACCGCGCATCGCCGCCTTGAAAATCACGCAAGGCATGGATTTGTCGGCCGAGATGGGTCCCGTGGTGACGCAGGTGCACAAGGACAAGATCGCGGGATACATCGCCACGGGCGTCAAGGAAGGCGCCAAGCTCATCTGCGACGGGCGCGGCTTCGTCCTGCCTGGTCATGAGCACGGCTTTTTCCTCGGCGGCAGCCTGTTCGACCACGTCACGCCGGACATGACGATCTACAAGGAGGAAATCTTCGGGCCCGTGCTGTGCATCGTGCGCGTGCCCGATTTCACGGCGGCGCTGGACCTGGTCAACGCGCATGAGTACGGCAACGGCACGGCGATCTACACGCGCGACGGCAACACGGCGCGCGAATACACGCACCGGGTGCAGGTCGGCATGGTCGGGGTGAACGTGCCGATTCCCGTGCCGATGGCCTTCCACAGCTTCGGCGGCTGGAAGCGCAGCCTGTTCGGCGACCACCATGCGCACGGCCCGGAATCGGTGCGTTTTTACACGAAGCAGAAGGCCGTGACGCAGCGCTGGCCGGCCTCGACGGCGGCCGGGGCCGAGTTTGCCATGCCGACCCTGAAGTAAAGCGCGCTGGCGGCGCGCAGTATCAGCGCGTCAGCGCGCCGCCACGTGGCCGTAGCAGGTTTTCAGTTTCGCATAGTCGTAAAAGACGCTGCCCGGCGCGATGCGGGCGCCGTCGCAAGCGGCCTGGAAGTCCGTTTCCTTTTCGTTGTACAGCAGGCGCACGATGAGCTGTCCTGCGTCGTTGCGGTATACATCCCACTGCATATTGGCCGCCAGCGGCGAGACGCTCTGGCCGCGCCATGGATTGTTTTCATAACTGTAGCTGACCGATGCCGGCAAGGGGGCCAGCGCCTGCTGCAAGCCCATGGCCGACGCGAGCGGAATGATCATCTCGGCGTGCGTGAAGCGCAGCTTGGCCGCGTGGCGCACATCTCCCCTGGCCAGCGCATCGACCTCATTGAAAAAATCGTCGCGCAAGGCCAGCGCAAAGCGCCACGTCACGCCGCTGCTTTCCGTGGTAGCGGGGCCCTTCTGGTAAAAATCCTCATGGTCGGCGACATAGGCGTAGTAGCGCGCATCCTCGGCAGGCATGTAGCGGCTGAAATCGGCCGGCACTTCATGCCGCATGCCGGCGGCGATTGCATACAACTCATACAGTTTTGTCGCGGCGGCATTCAGGCTGCGGATGACGGTCTTGCCGCTGCCCGTCATGGTGCGCGTGAACTTGCCGTCGGCGCTGGTGAAGGTGTAGCTGCCCGTGTCCGCATAGCTGGCGCGGCCGGCTTCAAACTGGTCGAGGAAGGCGGGAGAAAACAGTCGTTCGAGCACGTGGCGCGCATGCGCGGTCGCCGCAGGCAGCCTGGCCGGAGTGCCCATCAGCGCATCCAGCTGCTTGGTTCGTTCATAGTACTGGTAGGCCTGGCTGGCGGCATAGGTGGCGTAATACGGGTTGGCCCGATCGGTGACGCGGTCCGTCTGCGGCGCCAGCTTGTGCGCGTACAGCAGGAAGCGGTTGACGCCATCGGGCTGCAATATTGGCTGCACCCCGGGCTTGCGTCCCTGCGGATACTGCGCGGGCGCGGGCGGCAGGTACAGCAAGGGCGTCAGCGCGGGCGCGTGAGCGAGCAGCGACTGCGTGAAGAAGCGCGAACTGTCGCGCGCGCGGTCCACGCCCGAGTTGATGGTGACGAGCTGGCGCGGCGCCGTCGCGGCGTCCTGGCCCACCTGCGCAAACAGGGCGGGCAGGCGCGCCAGCATGCGCACCGCCAGCTGCCGGTGTTCGTCGATGCCCGTCTGCGACAGATTGCCGTAGCCGGGCCGCTCGATGCCAGCCACGCCATAGCCGAGCAAGGCATTGGCCTTCATCAGCGCCAGGATGTCGGGACCCAGTTCGCGTCCCAGGGGCGTGAGCGCATCCTGCGCGGCGGCCTGCTGCCACATCGCATACAGGGCCGCATCGTTCTTCATGCTGGTGAGCCCGCGCGAACCGTGGCGCGCCACCAGCTGCGTGAAAATGGGCTGGAAGCCGTCCGGCGGCGCGGCATAGGTGGCCGGGTCCTGCTGCGGCGCATACGGCGTCTTGGTCTGGTAATGGCCGTCGACGGCCAGCGTGGGACCGGCGCACATGGCGAGGGCCAGGGCCAGCGGGATGCTGGCCAGGGGAAGCGATGGAGGCATGGGAGTCCGTGACGTGATTATCTAGGCGCAAGCCTAGCATCAAACGTCAAACAGGCGGGCACGGCTGGGAGCCTGCCCGCCCACGCTTCCCGCTTACTGCGCCACGTGTCCGTAGCAGGTTTTCAGCTTCGCATACACATAGAAATGGCTGCCGGCAGCAAAGCGCGCGCCATCGCAGGCGGCCTGGAAGTCGGTTTCCTTTTCGTTGTACAGCAGTTTGACCAGCACATTGCCGCTGGCGTCGCGGTACACGTCCCATTGCATGTTGGCAGCCATCGGTGCCACGTACAGGCCGCGCCAGCTGCTGTTGTCATAGCTGTAGGTCTGCGCCGCCGGCAGCGCGCCGACGACGGTCTTCAGACCCATGGCCGTGGCCAGCGGGATGATGGCTTCCGCATGCGTGAAGCGCAGCTTGGCGCCGTGCGACAGGTCGCCGCGCGCGATGGCGTCCACTTCCGTGAAGAAGTCGTCGCGCAGCGCGCGCACGTAGTTCCAGGTGACGCCGGCGCTTTCCGTGGTACCGGGACCCTTGTTGTAGAAATCCTGGTAATCCTGCACGAAGGCCTGGTATTTGGCCGCGTCCGACGGCATGTACTGCACGAAGTCGGCTTTGACCTCGTTCGTCATGCCGGCCATGATGGCGTACAGGTTGTACAGCACCGATGCGGCGTCGGCCAGTCCCCTGATGGTAGTGCCGCCGTCGCCGGTGACGGTGTTGGTGAATTTGCCGTCGTCGCTGGTGAAACTGTAGGTGCCCGTGTTGGCGAAGCGGTAGGTGCCGTTGTCGATCTTGTCGACGAAGGCCTTGGTGAACAGGCGTTCCAGCACTTCGCGCCCCAGGGTGCGGGCCGTGGCATCCGTGTCGATGGCCGAGTACTTGGCCAGGAAAGCGGGGCTTTCCAGGTAGGCCTGGTAAGCCTGGCTGTCCTGGTAGGTCTGGTAGTAGCGGTCGAGGGCATCGGTGACCAGGTCCGTCTTGGGCACCAGTTTGTGCGCATACAGCAGGAAGCGGTTGGTGCCATTCGGCTGCGCCACGGGCTTGCCGGCCGGGTAGCCGGCCGGTGCGGGCGGCAGGGTAATCAGCGGTGCGACGTTTGGTGCCGTGGCGGCCAGCGACTGCGCAAAATACGCGGCGCTGTCCTTGGCGCGGTCCACGCCGGAACTGACGGTGACGATCTGGCGCGGCGCGCTGGCGGCGTTCGCGCCCAGTTGCGTGAACAGGGCGGGCAGGCGCGCCAGCATGCGCACCGCCAGCTGCTTGTGTTCATTGATGCCCGTCTGCGACAGGTTGCCGTAGCCGGGCGCCGTGATGCCGTCCACGCCGTAGCCGAGCAGCGCGTTGGCCTTCATCAGCTTCAATATGTCGGCGCCCAGCTTTTGCCCCAGCGGCGTGAGCGCATCGTCGGCGGCGGCCCTTTGCCAGACGTTGTAGAAGGCGGCGTCGTACTTCATGCTCGACAGGCCGCGCGAGCCGTGGCGCGCCACCAGTTCGGTGAACACGGGCGCGTAGCCGGCCGGTGCCGCTTCATACGTGGCCGCGTCCTGCTGCGGCGTGTACGGCGTCTTGGTCTGGTAGTAGGTGGCGGGCGGCGCCGGCGTGACGGGCGGCGTCACAGGAGGCGTGACAGGGACGGGCGGCGTATCGTCGCCGCCGCCACAGGCGGCCAGGGAGAGCATCAGGAGGGACAGGGGAAGATGGCGTGCGTGCAGCATGGCGTTTCCTTCAGGTGTGGTTAGCCCGGGTGCGCCGCGCAGGACGGCGCACCCGGGGCAGGCAGGAGGGGAGAATTACAGCTTGAGGGCCTTGGCCAGGCTGTTGGCGCGCGCATCGCGCTCGCTCAATGGCGCCAGGCCATGGCGCTCCTCGATGAACTTCAGGATCGACACGGTTTCATATTCGGTATGGTCGATATGGCCGCCTTCGCTGAAGGGCGAGATGACGAGGGCGGGGATGCGCGTGGCCGGGCCGAAGCGGTCGCCTTTGGGCGGCGCCACGTGGTCCCAGAAACCGCCGTTTTCATCGGTGGTGACGATGATGACGGTGTCCTTCCATTGCGGACCTTCCATGATGGCGCTGATGATGGCCACGCCCTCGTCGTCGCCTGCCGCCACGCTCGATTTGTCCATCCCCGGATGCATGTTCTTCTTGCCCATGGGTTTGTAGAACGAGACGGGCGGCAGCTTGCCCGTCTGGACGTCGGCGAGCATGTCGGAGCGGTCCTTCAGGTGCGTGGCGCGCTGCTGCGGGCTGTCGATGAAGCGCTTGAAGTAGGTGAACGGCTGGTGGTGATACGAGAAGTCATCGGCCTTCTTGCCCGACTTGGTCGAGGCGACGGCGATGTCGTAGCCGTCCGCATAATAGACCCAGGATATGCCCTTGTCAGTCAGGCGGTCGCCGATGGTGGGCATGGTTTGCGGCGGCAAAAAGGTCTGTTTCTTGGTCGGATCGAATAGCAGCGGGCCCTGCATGGTGTTGACGGCGTAGCCGTCCTGCGTCACCTCCGCTTCCTCGCCCTTCTTGTGCCCCGTGCCCCGCTCATCCTGGGCGACGATGGACTTGGGCGCGTTCGGGAACACGGGCGTGCAGGCGCAGGTCAGCCACATGTGGTTGAGGAAGGAACCGCCGTAGGCGGACTGGAAGAAGCGGTCGGCCAGGGTGTAGCGCTGCGCCAGGGCCCACAGTTTGAGCTTGCTGCCGTCGAAATAGCCCATGGGCAGGGCGCCCGTGTTGCCCTCGACGACGAAGCGGTCGTTCTTGCCGTCGTTGATCTGGCGCTTGTGCGTCCAGAATGCGTGCACGGGACTGGCCGTCTTGTCGCCCAGCGACACGCTCGGCTCCATGTGGAAGGGCGCGTTGGCGATGTCGCCCTTGAAGCGCTGGTCCAGGCCTCCCTTGTCGAGTGCCACGGCCGGCAGCATGGCATAGGGCTTGCCATCGGGGCCGGTCTGCGTGGTGGTGTCGGGCGAGCGGCCATTGGCGATGCCGTCGGCGCCGGGGAAGGTGCCGAACAGGTGGTCGAAGCTGCGGTTTTCCATGTACACGACGACGATCTGGCCGATCTTCGCCAGCTTCGGATCGGCGGTGGCTGTGGCAGCGGTATTGTGCTGCAAGCCGGCGGGGGTGGTGCAGGCGGCCAGGCCGATGGCCCCGGCGCCGAACAGGGCGATTCTTAGAACGTGGTTCAACATAACAGTCTCCTTGATGGCGCCTCCGTGGACGGGGCGCTTTTTTTAGTGGTGTGGCCAGAACAGGCTTTTTGAAGAAATTGCACACGTGTGCAGCACGCGTGTGCAAACAGTAACCCGGATTTTTTTCGATGTCAACAAGTACAGGCGGGGGATGAAAAAGTGTGGAAAACGGGGAACGGCGGGCGCTGCGGGGCGGTGGCGGGCGGCAGACGACGGCGTTGCGCCATCTGCCGTGTCGAAGCGCTTAGCGCGTCGTGCCGCGCCGCACCAGGGTGACTGGGACTTCCTTCAGGCGGCCCGGCATGGCGAATTTTTCCATGCGTTCGACCAGGCTCTTGACGGCGCGGCGCGCCAGTTCGCCCGCATCCTGGCGGATGGTGGTCAGCTGATAGGCGTCGAGCGCGGCCATGGGAATATCGTCGAAGCCGATCACCTGCAGTTGCGCCGGCACGTCGATGCCGTACTTGTGGCGCGCCGCATCGATGAAGCCGCAGGCGATCAGGTCGGTGGCGCAAAAGACGCCGTCGGGCAGCTTGCTTGATGCGAGCAGGGCGTCGGCCGCTTCCTGGCCCGCCTGGTAGCCGATGGCGTCGGCCAGGTATTCGCCGGCCGTGCAGCGCTTCTTCGCCACGGCCGGCGCCAGGTGGTCGAGGAAGGCCTTGCCGCGCGCGATGCCGCTGAAACTGCTGGCGCGCGTGTTGACGAAGGCCAGCCGTCTGGCGCCGCTGTCGAGCAGGGTGCTGGCCGCCAGTTCGCCGCCATGGCGGTTGTCGCTGTTGACCACGTCCACGCCCTTCAGGTCGCGCGCGCGGTTGATCATGGCCACCGGCACTTGCCGCTGCAGGTATTCCGTGGCGACGGCGGACGGCGGCGAGCCGGACGTCATGATGACGCCGGAAATCTTGTAGCTGAGGAGGATGCGCAGCAATTCGCTGAGGCGTTCGGGATCTTCCGCATTCATCAGCAGCGGCACCAGCGCATGTTCGCTCAGGCTGCGCGTGATTTCGCCCAGCAGGGCCACGCGGAACGGGTCCGTGAAGCCCGTGATGACGACGCCCACCAGGTTGCTCTGGCCCTGGTTCATGCTGCGCGCCAGGATGTTGACCTGGTAGCCCAGCGACTGCGCCGCTTCCATCACGCGGGCCCGCGTTTCGGGCGCCACGCTGGCGCCGGGCGTGAACGTGCGCGAGACGGCGGAGCGGGAGACGCCGGCCCGTTTGGCGACGTCCACCGAAGTGACCCAGGACTTGTCTTTTTGTTCCATTGACGGTGTAGATGAATGAGAGGCCGATGCACGATGCGGTGCGGCGCAATGCCGCGCCATCATCTTAGCCGAAAATCCCGGCCGCGGCGCGAACTGAATGCCGGTCGTCACGTCAGTCACGCGACGCGGCAATCGCGCCGGCCCTCAGCCTCCCGGTCGTCCTACCATTTCGGCGTGTACTTCAGGGTGAACTGCACGTTGCGCGGATCGCCATAGTAGTTATTCGAACCGGTGGTGTTGTAGGACGGGATGATGTAGCGCTTGTCGAAGACGTTGTTGACGTTCAGCGACAGGGCCACTTGCGGCGTGGCTTGCCAGCCCAGGCGTGCATTCCAGATCGAGAAGCCGGCAACCTTGAAGGTGCGCTCGGTGTCGACCGTATGGCTTTGCAGGCTGGCGCCGGCGCCCACGCTGAACTTGTCCCACGCGCCTGGCAGGGTATAGCTCGACCAAAGGCGCAGCATGTGCTTCGGCGTCCAGGTGGAAAAGACCTGGCCCTTGTTGTCCGGATCGTCGAGATAGGTCGTCGTCGTGTAGGCGTAGCCGGCCGACAGCTGCAGGCCGCGCGCCACTTCGCCCGATACTTCCGCTTCCAGGCCCTGGCTGCGCACCTTGCCCGAGGCGCGCGAGCAGTACCAGCCGTCGCAGGCGAAACCGGCGGCGTAATCGGTGACGGCGCGGTCCTTGTGGTCATAGCGGAAGACGGCCAGCGAGGTGTTGACCTTGCCGTCCAGCAGTTCGCCCTTGATGCCGCCCTCGTAGCTGCTGCCCGTGATGGGCTTGAGGGTGCGACCGGCCACATCGTGGTTCGTCTGCGGCTGGAACACGTCCGCATAGCTGGCGTAGGCCGACCATTGCGGCGTCAGTGCGTAGATCAGGCCCACCGACGGCGTGAACTTGGCCGTGGTGCGGGTGGCGTCGCGGTAGCCGTCCGGCGTGGCATACAGGAAGTCGTACCAGTTGAAGCGCCCGCCCAGCAGGGCTTTCAGATTGCTCGTCAGCTGGCCGTTCCAGGTGCCGTACAGGCCTTTCTGGCGCATGTCGTAGGTGCTGTAGCTGGTCACACCCGTTGGACGCGCGGCGATGGTGTCGAAATCCTGCCATGGCCGATCGTGCTTGATATGGAAGATATCCGCACCCGTTTCCCACGCGCGCGCATAGCGGTCGTTCGACGTCATGCTGACATAGCTGGCGCCGACGACGACTTCCTGCGCGATGCCCAGGCCGTCGAATTTGCCGCGCACGAAGGCGTCGATGCCGCGCTTGCGGTTGTCGAAATCGGTGGAAAAGTCGCCATAGCGCGCGCCGCTGCCGTCGGGATTGATGGCGAAGGCCGTGCGCTGGTGCGTGGAGCTGGTGCTTTCATTCATGCCCAGCGCCGACACTTTCAGGCTCCATTGCGTATTGAAGTGGTGTTCCAGGTCCAGGTAGACGGTGCTCTGTTCCACCTGGCTGCGGTTCCAGTCGGCACCCGTGAAGGTGGAGCGCGGCAGCGGCAGTTCGCTGCCGTCCGCGTAGCGGGGCAGGCCGATGAAGGTGGGGCGGCCATGGGCTTTCACATGGCTGGCGGCCAGTCCCAAGGTGGTGGCGGGCGCCAGGTCGTAGTCGAGCGCCGCGTACAGGGTGCGGTTCTTGCTCCACACCCGGTCGATGAAGGAGTGGCTGTCGTCTTCATCGACGATGGCGCGTCCGCGCAGGGTGCCTTCCGCGTTCAGGGGGCCGCTGATGTCGACCTGGGCGCCGTAGTGGTCCCACGAGCCGGCGCGCCCCGTCAGCGTGACCGCGCGCGTGGCCAGCGGACGCTTGCGCACCAGGTTGACGGAGCCGCCCGGACTGCCCGTGCCCACCAGCATGCTGGAAGCGCCGCGCAGCACTTCCAGGCGGTCGTAGATGACCATGTTTTCCTGGCCCCAGTTACCCAGCGCATAGGTGTTGCGGTCGATCGGCACGCCATCGTACTGCCACTGGTCGATCTGGAAGCCGCGCGCCGTGATCACCACGCCCGGGCCCACGCCATGCACGCCCACCACGCCGGTGACGTTGTTGACGGCTTCGCGCAAGTCCGAGATGCCCTGGTCGTCCAGGCGCTGGCGCGTGAGCACGCTCACCGACTGCGGGATGTCCTTCATCGCTTGCTCGCCCTTGCCGATGGTGATTCTGCGCGCCGTATAGGAGCCGCTGCCTTCCGTGGTGGCGCCTTGCTCGGCCTCGCCGACGACGGTAATCGAGGGCATGGTGCGCTCGGCCGCCGAAGCGGCGCTGGCCGCCGCCGCAGGTGCGGGTGCCGGCGCGGCCACCAGCACATAGCCGGTGGCCGTCTTGCCGATGGCGTAGCCGGTGCCGCGCAGCAGCGCGGCGAAACCGTCATCGATGGCGTAGCTGCCCTGCAGGCCGGCCGTCTGCAGCCCCTGCACCTTGGCCGAGTCGATGACGATGGAGACGCCCGCCTGCTGCGCATAGCGGTTCAGGGCGCCGGCCAGCGGACCGGCGGGGATGGCGTAGCTGATGGCGGCAGGGCTGGCTTGCGCCTGGGCGGCGGCCTGGGCGTGCATGCCGGCGCCGGCCAGCAGCATGGCCGCCAGGGCCAGCGGGCGCAGACGCGTGCGCAGGATGTTCGGGGATGAAACGGGAACGGCAGGAGCGGACATGGTGACAGCCTTTTTTGATTGATCTCAGCTGCCTTGACGCACGAGATGCGCCAACACGAACCTGCGCGGGCATTTATTTTTTTGCTGCATCGCTGGCGGGTGCGTCCACCATCACCAGGTAGCGCGTCAGCATGCGGATGCGCAGCTGCGGGAAATTGTCGATCAACAGCTGCAGCGCCTTGTCCGTGTCGTCCAGCGGCAGCACGGCCGCCACGCGGATGCCGGCGATCTGCGCGCGGTCGTAATGCAGCTGGCCGGGACGGTGGCGGGCCAGCTCGTCGAGCACGTCGGCCAGCGGCAAGTCGTCGACCACCAGCTGGTGCGCGCGCCACGCTTCCTGCACGCTGGCCGCATCGATGGCCGTGACTGGTCCCACGCCGTCGCCCGTGATGCGCGCGCGCTGGCCCGCCTGCACCACGACGGCCGGATGCCGGGGCACCTGCGCCAGCACCTTGGACTCCAGCATGCTCAATATCGTGGCGTCGTCGTCCCTGCGCACCGTGAAGCGCGTGCCCAGGGCGCGGATCGCCGCCTGGCCGCTGTCGACGATGAAGGGGCGCTGCGCATCCCTGGCCACGTCGACGAGGATCTCGCCACGCACCAGCTCCACGTGCCGCCCGCCCGCATTGAAACGCACGTTGACGGCGCTGTCGCCGGCCAGGGTCAGGCGGCTGCCGTCGTCCAGCGTATGCGTGCGCCATTGCCCCGTGGGGCTGCGCAGGTCGGCCAGCAGGTAGGCGGGGCGCTCGCCGAGGGCCAGCGCCCCGGTCAGCACCAGCACGGCCACGGTGCTGGCGGCGGCCAGCTGGCGCAGACGCTGGCGGGGACGGTCGGGGGCGATGGCGGCCAGGGCGGCGCGCGCGGGACGATGGTCGCCGCCGGCCGGCTCGCGCACGGCGTGCAATTGACGCAGCAGGTTTTCCATGCCGGCGGCCACCGTCGCGTGCAGCGGGTCGGCCGCCTTCCATGCGGCGAAGCCGATGCGCGCCTGTTCGCGCTCGGCCGGGTCGTCGGCGCTGAGCTGCACGATCCAGTGCGCGGCCTGCTCGGCCGCCACGTCGGGGCGGGCGGTCTTCATGCCGCCAGGGCCGGACAGGCGTGGCGGCAGGCCAGCAAGGCTTGCACCAGGTATTTTTGCACCATGCGCGTGGAGACGTTCAGGTGCGCGGCGACGGCGGCCTGCGGCTGTTCTTCCAGGTAGTGCAGCAAGAAGGCGTCGCGCGCCTTGCTGGACAATCCATCCAGCGCCGTGGCGATCTGCCCGAGCGCCTGCACGGCCATCAGGATCTCGTCCGGCGAGGGCGCACCGGGCAGGCTGTCGGCCAGCAGGGCCAGTTCCGCCAGGTAGCTGCGCTCGAGTACTTGCCGGCGCGCGCGGTCGAGCAGCAAGCGCTTTGCCGTCGTCGACAGATAGGCGCGCGGTTCGCGCATGCCGAACAGAGCGTCGCGCGAGGCGATGATGCGCACGAAGGTGTCTTGCGCCACGTCGGCCGCGCCATGCGGGCAGCTGAGTTTTTTGCGCAGCCAGCCGACCAGCCAGCCGTGATGTTCGCTGTAGAGCGACTGCACTTGCTGTTGCAGGCTGGGCTGGATGGCGGACATGGGCGATGAATAATATAAATGAGAATTATTCTCATTGTAAGCGCCACTGGCGGTTTGTCACAATCCCCGCTTGCATGCGAGTGGCGCAGGTGTTGCGCGCAGGCCGCATGCGTGGCGGCGCCGGAAATGAAAAAACCCGCCGCTGCACGGGGCAGGGGCGGGTTCATCAATGCTGCAGATTCTTGGTGGTGATAGGTGGACTTGAACCACCGACCCCAGCATTATGAATGCTGTGCTCTAACCAACTGAGCTATATCACCAAACAGACCGGTCAAACCGGATGCTCGTTGCGACCACGGCAAAACCATGATCTTTGTTCTTTGGTGGTGATAGGTGGACTTGAACCACCGACCCCAGCATTATGAATGCTGTGCTCTAACCAACTGAGCTATATCACCCAACAGCCGAGCATTATCCAGTCTTCCCATTTCCTTGTCAATGCCGGCGCAAAAAAATGTGCGGTTTTTTCACGCGTTGGCGCCGGCATGATTATTTTTGTAACGGCGTCAGCAAAGGCTGGATTTGCGCCAGCATGGACGCGGCCGGATCAGCACCGAGGCAATCGATGACGATGCGTTCCGGCATGGCGCGCAGCCAGGTCAGTTGTCGTTTCGCCAGCTGGCGCGTCGCGATGATGCCCGTCTCGCGCAGGGCGGCGCGGTCGATGCGGCCGTCCAGGTATTCCCAGGCCTGGCGGTAGCCCACGCAGCGCATCGAGGGCAGGCCAGGGTGCAGGTCGCCGCGCCGGCGCAGCTGCTCCACTTCGTCGAGCAGGGCGTCGTTCTTCAGCATGAGGTCGAAGCGCGTGGCGATGCGCGCGTGCAGCACGGCGCGGTCGGACGGCTCCAGCGCGAACGATTGCAGCCGGAACGGCAGCACGGTCTTTTCGCGGCGGGCCAGCAGGGCCGACATGGGCTGGCCGGACAGGGCGATGATTTCCAATGCGCGGCCGATGCGCTGCGCGTCCTGCGGCGCCAGGCGCGCGGCCGTGACGGGGTCCTGCTGCGCCAGGCGCGCATGCATGGCGGGCCAGCCGATGGCGGCCGCGTCCTCTTCCAGCCGGGCGCGCAAGGCAGGATCGGCGCCCGGCAAGTCGTCGAGGCCGTCGGCCAGGCCCTTGAAGTACAGCATGGTGCCGCCGACGAGCAGCGGCAGCTTGCCGCGCGCGGAAATTTCCGCCACCAGACGCAGGGTATCGTTGCGGAACTGCGCCACGGAATACGCGTCCAGCGGGTCGATGATGTCGATCAAATGATGCGGTACCTGGGCCAGTTCTTCCTGCGAGGGCTTGGCCGTGCCGATATCCATGCCCCGGTAGACGAGGGCGGAATCGACGGAAATGATCTCGGACGGGATCGCTTGCGCGATGGCCAGCGCGCTGGCCGTCTTGCCGCTGGCCGTGGGGCCCATGATGGCGACGGCCAGGGGGAGGTGTGGGGTGTTTTGCATGTTGACTCGTGTAAGGTGGTGCGTAGGTCGGCTTAGCGCAAGCGTAAGCCGACGTGATGCCGCCGCTGCAGTGTCGGATTACGCTGCGCTAATCCGACCTACTGGCCGCGCAGGAACAGTTTATCGAGCGCGTTGATCTCGACCTGCACCCACGTGGGCCGGCCGTGGTTGCACTGGTCGGCGCGTTCCGTGCTCTCCATCTGGCGCAGCAGGGCGTTCATTTCCTGCACTGACAGGATCCTGTTGGCGCGCACGGCCGTGTGGCAGGCCAGGGTACCCAGCAATTCGTTCTGGCGCTCGATCAGCACGCGCGAGCCGCCGTATTCGCGCACGTCGCGCAGCACGTCGCGCGCCAGGGTTTGCGCGTCCGCGTTCTTGAGCAGGGTCGGCACCGAGCGCACGGCCAGGGTGGTGGGCGACAGGGCGGCGATGTCGAAGCCCAGCGCTTTCAAGGTGTCCTGGTTTTCATTCGCCGTCGACACTTCGATGGCGTCCGCGTAGAACGTCACGGGGATCAGCAAGGATTGCACCTGCATGTCCTGGCCGGAGACCTGCGCCTGCAGCGCGTTTTTCAGCTGTTCGTACAGGATGCGCTCGTGCGCCGCGTGCATGTCGACCAGCACCAGACCCTTGGTGTTCTGCGCCAGGATGTAGATGCCGTGCAGCTGGGCCAGGGCAAAGCCCAGCGGATATTCTTCGCGCGCCATCGCTTCGGGCGAGGCGATGTAGGGCTCGACCTGCGTGACCGGCGAGTTGGCGGCGCCTGCGCCGCCGCCGAACAGGGCGCCGTAGGCCGCCGTGTCCTGGGCCACGCCTGGCGCGTCGGCAAAGAAGGGGCGGGCCGCGCCGGGCGAGGCGGGCGCGAAGGTATTCGTAAATTGCGCGCCGAACGAGGTCTGCGTCTGCTCGCGGCGCCAGATGCCAGATCCACCCAAACCCGCGCCTGCGGTATCACCGCCGAGGCTGGAGGCGGCCGGCAGCGGGGCCGGCACGCTGCCGAAGGCCGTGGCCGACGTTTGCGCCAGCGCGCGCTGCACGGCGTGGAAGACGAACTGGTGCACGGAACGGCTGTCGCGGAAGCGCACTTCGATCTTCGACGGGTGCACGTTGACGTCGACCAGGGCCGGGTCGAGGTCGAGCGCCAGCACGTACGACGGGAAGCGGTCGCCATGCAGCACGTCCTGGTAGGCCATGCGCACGGCGTGCACGAGCAGCTTGTCGCGCACGAAGCGTCCGTTGACGTAAAAGAACTGGCCGTCGGCGCGCGCCTTCGATGCCGTCGGCAAGCCGGCAAAGCCGTGAATGCGCAGGCTGCCGGCCGATTCGTCCAGCGCCAGGCGCGCTTCGGCGAAGTCGTTGCCGAGGATGTGGGCGCTGCGCTTGGCCAGTTCGCTGATATTCCACTGGTCGATGGTGCGCCCGTTGTGCGACAGCGAGAACGACACGTCGGGCCGCGCCAGCGCGATGCGGCGCACGACTTCGGCGCAGTGGCCGTACTCCGTCTGCTCTGACTTGAGGAATTTGCGCCGCGCGGGCGTATTGAAATACAGGTCCTGCACGTCGACCGTGGTGCCGTGCGCGCCCGACGACGGCGAAACGCTGCCATTGTGCGAGCCGACGATTTCCCATGCATGGGCCGCATCCATCGTGCGCGAGGTCACGGTGACGGCGGCCACCGAGGCGATCGAGGCCAGCGCCTCGCCCCGGAAGCCCAGGGTGCCGACGTTTTCCAGGTCGTGCAGCGATGCGATCTTCGAGGTGGCGTGGCGCGCCAGGGCCAGCGGCAGCTGGTCTTTGTCGATGCCGCGCCCGTTGTCGGTGATCGCGATGCGTTTCACGCCCCCTTCTTCCAGCCGCACGGTGATCTGCGTGGCGCCCGAGTCGAGGGCGTTTTCCAGCAATTCCTTCACCACGGCCGACGGCCGCTCGACCACCTCGCCGGCGGCGATTTGCGAAATCAACTGGTCAGGCAGGGCCTGGATCGGGCGGTGGGGCGTGATGGGAGCGTTCATGCCCTGATTATAGCGGGTTGCGAATTGTCGGGCACCGGCTACTTCGCCACCTCCCGCACCGGTATCGGCGCATTGCACAGGTCGACGTGGCCGGCCGTGACCTTGCTCCACGGGCCGCCGCGGTGGCGCTGGGCTTCCAGCACGGCCTGGTAGGCGGCGCTGTCGGTGCGCATCACTTCCAGATTGCTGCGCTGCTCGGGTGGCACGCTGGCGGCCAGGCGGATGGACTTGATCGGCACGTTTTTCTCGGGGCTGTCGTAAAAGCCCATGGGCGCCGTGCCGCGCGGCAGGGTGGACAGCAATGGCATGCCGGAGACGACCCTGCCGACGACGGTGATGTCGCGGTCCAGGTGGCGCGGCGACTGGCCGATGACGGCGTACAGCTCGGTGCCGCCGCCGCTGTCGCTGGCGCTGTCGCGGCCCACGCCCACGGTGGCATAGCAATGCGTGAGCCAGGCCGTGCCGGTTTTCGGGTCGCGCGCGGACGGGAAGCCGTTCGAATGGCCGACCTGCGGCGCATAGCCGTCAACGTCCGGCAGGCGCGTGAAGCTCTTGATGTTTTTCAATGGCACGGTGAATTCGCCGGGCAGGGTGCGCTGGGCGTGCTGGATCGGCTTGGGATTTTTCTCGTTCGGATCGCCCCACTGCGCCACCCAGTTGTCCTGCGCGCGCGTGATGGCCAGGCCGTCGTAATACTGTTCCGCCACCAGGGCCTTGATGTTGGCCACGTGCTTCGGTGCGAAGTCGGGCGCCAGTTCGATCACCACGCGGCCGGCGGGAATGTCCAGGTACAAGGTGTTGTCCGGGTCCAGCGCACGCCAGTCGGACGGCTTCGAGGCCTTGATCACGTCGGCCAAGGTCGCCTTGGCGGGCAGTTCGGCGGGCGCCTTGATCTGGACAGGGGCCGCGTGGGCCGTCAGATGTGCAAGGCCCAGTACGGTGGCCATGGTCAGGCCGCTCAATGGATGTCGATACATGTTTTCTCCTGGTGGGCGCGGGTTGCGCCGTGCAGAAAGTGTATACCGGAATGGCAATATTTCGTTGTAAAAACATTGCAGATGGCAATCCTCAGCGTTGCCTGCCGAGACGGCGTTTCCTTAACCTTTACTTAAAATGCCACATCGCCAAGGGCGCTGCCGAATTAATCACGAAATATCGGCCAGGGGACTGCCGTTGCGCTGGCCGGGTGGTGTATGATTCCGCCGCTACCTTTAGGGAAAAATATATGGATTTTGTGCAATTCCTCGACATGATCGTGCATGTCGACAAGACGCTGGGTCTCTTGATCGAGCAGTACGGTACCCTCGTGTATGCAGTGCTGTTTGCCATTATTTTTTGCGAGACAGGCCTCGTGGTGCTGTTTTTCTTCCCTGGGGATACCTTATTGTTTATCGCCGGCGCGTTTTGCGCGACGGGACAGATGCACCTGGGCTTGCTGATCGCCTTGCTGGTGACGGCTGCCGTCACGGGCAACACGCTCAATTACTGGATAGGCGAGGCCATCGGGCAAAGGGTGTTTACCCACGATTACCGCTGGATCAACAAGGATGCCATGCGCCGCACGCATGAATTCTTTGAAAAGCACGGCGGCAAGACCATTATCCTGGCCCGTTTCGTGCCGGTGGTGCGCACCTTCGCCCCGTTCGTGGCCGGCATTTCCGACATGACGCATGCGCGCTTCCAGATGTACAACGTGACGGGCGCCCTATTGTGGGTGGTCGGTCTGGTGACGGCGGGCTACTTCTTCGGCAATATCCCGTGGATCCGCGACCACCTGACCTTGATCGTGCTGATCGGTGTCGGCGCCGCCGTCGTGCCGGTGGTACTGGGCGGCTTGTGGAAACTCTACAAGCGCATGGTCGGCAAGTCGGCGTAAAGCCGCATGGATCCGGGGCAGGCGCGCTGCGGCACAGCCCGCAGCCGGCCCCGGATCCTGTTTTTCTCTGTGTTGTTTCTGTTTTACTCCCGCGCTGATTCAAGTTTTGTTGCTTTCCAGCCGTAAACCAGAGGGTATTCTCACTTTCTGGATTTCCATGCGACATTTGAGCGCCCTGTTAGCTTGCAGCCTTGCCGCGATGGCGGCCATGGCAAGCGCCAAAGATGCCCCCGCTTCGGCGAGCGCCGCCGCATCCGCGCCCATGTCGGCGTCGGCGCGCGCGGCCGCCATGAAAACCCTGACCGAATCGGTGAAGGGCAAGGAAGCCAAGGCGCCTGTCGTCGTCGCGCCCACGGCGCGCGACAAGGAAGAAGCGGCCGAAGTCGACCTGTCCGAACGCATCGCGGCGCGCCTGGCGGAAATGCGCGCCACCCAGGCGGCCCGCGCCGCCGCCCGCGCCAAGCGCGCCGCCGTGGTGAAGGCCGCGCCGCCGCCACCGCCGCCTGTGGCGCGCGGCACGCACTGGTCGTACGAGGGCGACAGCGGCCCGGCCAACTGGAGCAAGATCAATGTCGATTGGGCCAAGTGCGGCAATGGCAGCCGCCAGTCGCCGATCGATATCCGCGATGGCATGAAGGTGGAACTCGAGCAGATCAGCTTTGACTACCACCCGTCGTCGTTCAATGTGGTCGACAATGGCCACACGGTGCAGGTGGGCGTGAGCGGCGGCAATTACATCACGGTGCAGAACCGCATGTTCGAGCTGCAGCAATTCCATTTCCACCGCCCGTCCGAAGAGCGCATCAATGGCAAGGCATTCGAGATGGTGGTGCACCTGGTGCACCGCGACGCGGAAGGGCGGCAAGCCGTGCTGGCGCTGCTGCTGGAGCGGGGCGCGCCGCAAGCGACCATCCAGACCGTGTGGAACAATCTGCCGCTGGAAAAATTCGAGACCATGCAGCCGACCATCCTGCTCGACCCGGCCGAGATGCTGCCGGCGCGGCGCGACTACTACACCTATATGGGATCGATGACGGAGCCGCCTTGCAGCGAAGGCGTGTTGTGGCTGGTGATGAAGCAGCCGGTGCAGGCGTCGCCGGCGCAGATGGCGCTGTTCAGCCGTTTGTATCCGTTAAATGCGCGTCCGGTTCAGCCCGGTAATGGCCGCATCATCAAGGAATCCAACTAAACGCATTCCAGGCGCTGGCGGCCGGTCCATGCGGCGCCGGCGGCCAGCGTATCGGGCTGGATCAGGGCAGGTTCGATGCAGATGAAGCGCTGGTATTCGTCGTCGGCCAGGTCGGGCAGGGCGGCCGCGTCTTGCGCGCCCGGGTTCCACACGACGGCGTCCGTAAAGCCCTGCTGCTCCAGGCGCAGGGTGGCGGTGCCCGCCTGCAGGGTCAGGGCGCCCGGCAGCTGGTAGTAGATGCGGTCCAGCTTGTCCGAAAATTGCAGCACCTCTTCCGCCTGCAAGGCATCTTGCGGCGTCTCGTCCGAATAGCGCACGCGCTGCAGGCCGCCAATGCGCGCCTCGCTCAATCGATCGATCGCAAAATAGCTGTGCAGGGCGGCCGAGAACGGAAACGCCTGCTCGCCCGTATTGTGCACGGACAGCTCCAGCTCCAGCGCCTGCGCCTGCGCCTTGACGGCCACGCGCAGGCGCAGGGTGAAGGCCCAGGGCCAGCTGGCGGCGATCGCCTCCGGCAGGTCCGTGTGCCGCAGGATGAATTGCGCCCATGCGGCACCATCGGCGTCGCCCGTCGATTCCAGCTGCCAGGTCGCCACGCGCGCAAAGCCGTGGCGCATGCCCGTGCCGCGCGCGCCGAACTGGGGAAAGATCACGGGCACGCCGCCACGGATGGCGCGGCTGCCGTCGAGGGCGGAATCGCGGCTGCAGAACAGGCGCTCCTGGCCATCGCTGGTTTGCCACGAGACCAGGTGGCCGCCGTACAGGGTGACGGTCGCTTGCGCGCCGTCGGCGGCGCGGATGGTCACGGCCGGCAGCTGGCCAAAGATACTCTCGCTCATGCTAGGCTTTCATGTCAGGTCAGGCGGCTTTTCGCCAGCGGCGGATTCTTGGCAAAGTAATTCTTGATGCCCGTGACGATGGCGTCGGCCATCTGGTCCTGGTAGCCGTTGTCGGTCAGCTTGGCTTCTTCCTCCGGATTCGAGATGAAGGCCGTCTCGATCAGGATGGAAGGGATGTCGGGGGCTTTGAGCACGGCGAAGCCGGCCTGCTCGACGGAACCCTTGTGCAGGCGGTTGATGCCGCCGATTTCGCGCAGCACGGCCTTGCCCAGCTTCATGCTGTCATTGATCTGCGCCGTCGTCGACAGGTCGAGCAGCACGCTGGCCAGCTGCTTGTCGTGGTTCTTCACGTTTACGCCGCCGATCAGGTCGGCCTGGTTTTCCTTGTTGGCCAGCCAGCGCGCGGCCGTCGAGGTGGCGCCTTTTTCGGACAGCACGAAGACGGACGAGCCGCGCGCCGTCGGCTGGATGAAGGCGTCGGCGTGGATGGAGACGAACAGGTCGGCCTGAACCTTGCGCGCCTTTTCCACGCGCATGCCCAGCGGGACGAAGAAATCGGCGTCGCGCGTGAGCATGACGCGCATGTTCGGTTGCAGTTCCAGCTTGGTCTTGAGGCGCTTGGCGATGGCCAGCACCACGTCTTTTTCGCGGCTGCCCCGGCTGCCCATGGCGCCCGGGTCTTCGCCGCCGTGGCCCGGATCGAGCGCGATGGTAATCATGCGCACCACTTTCTGGCCTGGCAGGGGGCGCGCTTCGGGGCGCTGTTCCGGACGCAGTTCGGGCACGGGCGGCACGGCGGGCGCCGCCGGCGGCGTCACGGCGGCCACGGGCGGCTTGCCGCTCTCGGGCAGCGGCAGCGCGGGCGGCGGCGTATGCGTGTCGGACATCAGGGGCTTGGCCGGGTCGCTCGACCAGTCGCCCTTTTCGATCATCTGCGCGATCAGGTCCGGCTCGCGCACGGGATACAGGTCGAAGATCAGGCGGTGGTTGTAGGAGCCGGCCGGCGGCAGGGTAAACAGCTGCGGCGTGACTTCCTCCTTCAGGTCGAACACCAGGCGCACGACGTTGGGCCGGTTCTGGCCCACGCGCACCTGCTTGATGTACGGGTCGTTCGACTGGATCTTCGCCACCAGGCCCTTCAAGGTGGGATTGAGTTCCAGCCCTTCGATGTCGACCACCAGCCGTTCCGGGTCCTTGACGATGAAGTGGGTCGCCTTGAGGATGCTGTCGTTTTCCAGCGTGACGCGCGTGTAGTCCTCGGCCGGCCAGACGCGCACGGCGAGAATTTGCGCCGCCATCGCCGACATGGGCGCGAACACGGACAACAGCAGGGTGCCGCCGGCCTTGAGCACCGTGCGCCGGGTGATGGGCGAGGAGATCAAAGGTTCGGGGCGAATTTGAGACGGTGAAGGCATGACAGACCCAATTCAGAAGACGCTTGCAATTCTACATCACGTCCTGTACCCGCAACGTTCAAATAAATATTCAGGTCGGCAGGCGGCAGCACCGGTTCGGCTTTCTCCGGCCATTCGACGATGCAGATATTGCGCCCGTCGAAGTCTTCGCGAAAGCCCGCGTCGAGGAATTCCTCGGCGCTGCCCATGCGGTACAGGTCGAAGTGGATGACGTTGACGCTCTGGCCGTCGAGCTGCACCGTGTACGGTTCGGACAAGGTGTAGGTGGGGCTTTTGACGTGGCCCGCATGGCCGGCCGCGTGCAGCAGGGCGCGCGTGAGGGCCGTCTTGCCGGCGCCCAGGTCGCCGTGCAGGTAGATCGCCAGGCCCGGCGCCAGCGCGCGCGCCAGCGCGGCGCCCAGCGCGGCGGTGCCGGCTTCGTCGTGGAGGTGGGCTGTGAAGTGTTCGGTCATTATCTTCCGTATCGCATAAAATGGAGGCTGCTGTCATTGTAACCGCCCGCGCGCCTGCCGTTTTCCGTAAAGTCCCCTATGTCCGCCACCGTCACCGATCTCGCCGTCCTGGCGCGCACCATCAAGGAATGGGGGCGCGAGCTGGGTTTTGCCGAGGTGCGCATCGCCGACGTGGACCTGTCGCACATGGAAGCGCCCTTGCAGGCCTGGCTCGATGCAGGGTATCACGGCGAAATGGATTACATGGCCAGCCACGGCATGAAGCGCGCGCGCCCGGCCGAACTGGTGCCGGGCACGGTGCGCGCCATCAGCGCGCGCATGAACTACCTGCCCCCGGCGCTGGGGCCAGACTGGCGCGCACACGAGGCGGCGCGCGACGCCGACCCCGCGGCGGCCGTGATCTCCGTGTATGCGCGGGGCCGCGACTATCACAAGGTGATGCGTTCGCGCCTGCATCTGCTGGCCGACCGCATCAAGGGCGAGATCGGCGACTTCGGCTACCGCGTCTTCAGCGATTCGGCGCCCGTGATGGAAGTCGAGCTGGCGCAAAAGGGCGGCCTGGGCTGGCGCGGCAAGCACACCTTGCTGATCAACCGCCAGGGCGGTTCCTTCTTTTTCCTCGGCGAGATCCTCATCGACGTGCCGCTGCCCGTCGACCCGCCCGAGACCCCGCGTTGCGGCCAGTGCTCGGCGTGCATCACGGTGTGCCCGACGCAAGCGATCCTGGGGCCGTACCAGCTCGACGCACGGCGCTGCATCTCCTACCTGACGATCGAGCTGAAAGGCGCCATTCCCGTCGAAATGCGTCCCTTGATCGGCAACAAGGTGTACGGCTGCGACGATTGCCAGACCGTCTGCCCGTGGAACAAGTTCGCCCAGCGGGCCGTCGTGCCCGACTTCGACGAGCGGCACAGCCTGGGCAGCGCCGGCATGGTGGAACTGTTCGCCTGGACGGAAGAGGAATTCAACCGCCGCATGGAAGGCAGCGCGATCCGCCGTATCGGCCACGAACGCTGGCTGCGCAACCTGGCCGTCGGCATGGGCAATGCGGCCGTCAAGGCTCGGGGCCAGGCTGACATCGTCGCGGCGCTGCTGTCGCGCCGCGACCACCCGTCGGCCATCGTGCGCGAACACGTCGAATGGGCGCTGGCGCTGCACGGCATCGATTAGCGCCGGTTTACGCCTGTTTCAGGCGCAACGCCGACCAGTCGGCGTCGATGGCGACCATCGCCACGCTATCGAGTCCCATTGTTTGCGCAAAACTGCGGATATCGTCGCGGTGGATGTCGCTGCCCGCTTTTATGCCACCCTTGCGGTAGGCCACCCAGACCGCGCCGCCGGGCGCCAGGCGCGCCTGCGCCGCTGGCAGGAACCGCTCCAGTTCCGCGCGGCTGCGCGCGAACAGCACTATCCAGTCGGCGTTCTCTCCTTCGCTCACCCGCCGTTCGGCCGGCAACTGCGCCAGCAGGGCGGCATGCTCGCCGCCGTCATTGAGCACGGCCAGGGCCTTTGCATTTTTCACATACATTTTTTCAGCAACGGTTTTTTCAGGCATGGCATAGGCGTGTCGGTTGGGAAAAGACGAGCATAGCAAATTTCTCCTTGACTTATCGATATATCGTTATAAAATGGCGATACCTACTAACGATATATCTTTAAAGAGAAAACATGAGAAACTCACACCACGCAGAACACGGCCATTGCGGCCAACATCATCACCACCATCACGGCGAGCATCGCCACGAATACAACCCTGATTACTTCATGCACGGCCGCGGCCCGCGCGGATTTGACGAGCGCGGCGACGGCATGGGCGGCGGTCCTGGCGGGCGCGGCGGGCGCGGCGAACGGGCCGAGCGCGTCTTCGGCCGCGGCGATCTGCCGCTGATCGTGCTGGCGCTGATCGAAATCAGCCCCCGCCACGGCTATGAAATCATCAAGGCCATCGAAGAGCGTTGCGGCGGCGCCTACGCCCCCAGCCCGGGCGCCGTGTATCCGACATTGACCTTGCTGGAAGAGCAGGACCATGTGACGTCCTCCGAAAGCGCCAGCGGCAAGAAGCTCTACACGATCACGGACCTGGGCCGCGCGTATCTCGACGAGAACCGCGCCCAGGTGGACGGCATCCTGGCCCGCCTCGACATGTTTGCCCGCGTCCAGGCGCGCAAGGCCTTGCCCGAGCGCGTGCACCAGGCCATGCACACGCTCAAGCATGCGCTGTTGCTGAACAAGACCAACTGGAGCGAAGCGGAAGCCGAACGCGTGTCCGCCGTGCTGGAACAGGCGGCGAACGCCATCGTCGACGGCCACTGAGCCCACTTTACAAGGATAAGCAATGACTATCGCCTCACCTGCAACATCACGTCCGCACGCCATCGAGCGCGTGCGGCATGACTTGAAACTGCGCGTGCTCACCGTCGTGCGCACAGAGCAGCTGACGCCGCACATGCGCCGCATCACGCTGGCGGGCGACGACCTGGACGGCTTCGTCTCGCCCGCGCACGACGACCACGTGAAACTGTTCTTCCCCGCGCCGGGCCAGACGACACCCGTGTTTCCCGTACTGGGCAATGGCGCCAATCCCATCGAGTATGCGGAAGGGCCGCGCCCCATCGCCCGCAACTACACGCCGCGCCGCTACGATGCCGCGCGGCGCGAGCTGGAAATCGACTTCGTGCTGCATGGCGACGGCCCCGCAGCCAGCTGGGCGGCGCAAGCGGCGCCCGGCCAGACCCTGGGCGTGGGCGGGCCGCGCGGCTCCATGCTGGTGCCGCCCGACTTCGACTGGTATGTGCTGGTGGGCGACCAGACGGCCTTGCCGGCCATCGCCCGCCGGCTGGAGCAGCTGCCGGCCACGGCACGGGCGATGGCCGTGATCGAGATCGTCGAAGACGGCGAACAGATCGCGCTCGAGTGCGCGGCGCAGCTGGACCTGCGCTGGGTGGCGCGCAATGGCCGCCAGGGCCCGCTGCTGCTCGACGCCTTGCGCCAGATCGCGCTGCCGTCAGAGGGCGACGGCTACGTGTGGGTGGCGTGCGAGCATGCGCAGGTGCAGGGCTTGCGCGGGCACTTTATCGACGCCGGCGTGCCGAAGCAGCATCTGCATGTGGCCAGTTACTGGAAGCATGGGGCGGCGGAGCACCATGAGCATCACGATGCGTGATAGGGGGAGTGGTGTCGGGTTACGCGCTTTGCGCTAACCCGACCTACATTGTGCATCATGGCGTAGGTTGGATTAGCGGCGCGCCAGCGCCGCGTAATCCAACGTTACCGCCATTACTTCAACAACCCCGCCAGCTCCACCGCCGTCTTGACCTGCATCTTGTCGAAGATATGCGCGCGGTGGACTTCCACGGTGCGCATGCTGATGCCCAGCTTGTCGGCCACCACCTTGTTCATCTTGCCCGCCAAAATCAGGTCCAGCACTTCGCGTTCGCGCGTCGACAGGGTGGCCAGGCGCGCGTGCACGGCGGCCAGTTCGCCGGCCTGGCGCGAGTTGGCCAGGCCCTGCTGCACGCGGTCCATCAGGTCGTTGTCGTTGAACGGCTTTTCAAAGAAATCGAAGGCGCCCCGTTTCAGGCTGTCGACGGCCATCGGCACGTCGCCGTGGCCGGTAAGGAAAATCACGGGCAGGCGCGCCGTCAGGTCGCGCTTGACCAGCTGGTCGAACAGGGCGATGCCGTTCATGTCGGGCATGCGCACGTCGAGCAGCACGCAGTCGCCGGCGGCGTCGAAGCCGCCGTCGAGGCTATCGAGGAATTGCTGGGCGCTGGCGTAGCTGCGCGCCTCGATGCTGCGCGAGGCGGCCAGCCAGGACAGGGAGTCGCGCACGACTTCTTCGTCGTCGATAATGTGTAGCATGGTGTCTCCGGCTTGTCGTTTCGTTATTCGTTATGCGTTATTGCCTGGTGCGGCGCGCGGGGCGGCCGGCACGCTGAAGGTAAAGATGGTACCGCCAGCGGGATTGGCGCCGAAGGTCAGCGCGCCGCCGTGAAATTCGATGGCGGTGCGGCAGATGTTCAGGCCCATGCCCATGCCTTCGGACTTGGTCGAGAAAAACGGCGAAAACAGGCGCTCGGCCACGTCCACCGGGATACCGTGGCCATGGTCGATCACGTCCACCGTCACCATGCCTTGCTGCGCGTCGTGGCTGGCCCGCAGGCGCATGATACGCCGTCCGGGCGCCGCATCCTGCATCGCCTCGATGGCGTTGCGCGTCAGGTTCAGCAGCACTTGCTCGATCATCACGGGATCGGCGCGCAGCAGCGGCAGGTCCGGCGGCAGCTCTTCCTGGATGGTGACATAGTATTTGCGCGCCTGCAGGTCGATCAGCGCGCGGATGCCGTCGATCAGGGTGCGGATGGCGATATCCTGGCGCTGCGGTTCGCTCTTGCGCACGAAATCGTGCACGCTGCGGATGATCTGGCCGGCCCGCTGCGCCTGCGCGCTGGCCTGTTCCAGCGCCGGCTTCAGGGTGCCCGGATCGACGGGGGCGTCATGCTCGATGGCGCGGCGGATCAGATTCAGCGCGCCCGTGGTGTAGCTGGAAATGGCCGCCAGCGGCTGGTTCAATTCATGCGCCAGCATCGACGCCAGCTCGCCCATGGTGGCCAGGCGCGAGCTCGTTTGCAGCTTTTCCTGCTGCTGGCGATTGAGTTCCTCGACGCGCTTGCGGTCCGAGATATCGAGCACGGAGCCCATCCAGCCCGTCTGCTGGCCGTTCTTGTCCACCAGCGGCGCTTCGAAGATCAGCACGGCCACGCGCGTGCCGTCCGGGCGCTGGAAATAGGTTTCGAACTGCGGCGTGGGATTGCCGGCCAGGGCCTTGACGAAGCGCTGCTGGTATTCCTCCAGCGCCTCGGGCACCCAGTAGGGCATGGGCGGCAAACGGCCCAGGATTTCCTCGGGCGGATAGCCGACGATCTGGCAAAACGCGGGATTCACGTACGTGACGCGGCCTTCCAGGTCGCGCGCGCGCATGCCCGTCACCAGCGAATTTTCCATCGCCGTGCGAAACAGCATCTGCTGGCGCAGCGCGCCTTCGGCCACCAGGCGGCGCGAGATGTGGCGCCACAGGGCCAGCAGGCTCCATAATAAACCCAGCGACAGGGCGATGACGGAGCCGACCAGCAGATTGGGCAGCAGCTTGGGCTGGCTTTTCACGCTGTCGGTAAACAGGGTGATGGTGGCGCCCGGCACGTCGAGCGCGCGCTTGTGCGTGTACACGCCGTGGCCTGGGCCGGCGGCGGCGCGCCGCGCCAGCACCTTGTCGTCGCGGTCGATCAGCGAAATCTGGTTATCCTGCGCAAACCACCACGGCACCATTTCATCGAGCAGGCTGCTGATCTGGTAGGTGGCCACCAGGCTGCCCACGTAGCGCTGGCCGTCGAACAGGGGCTGGTGGTAATCCATCAGCATGGCGCCCGGCGGCGCGTCGGGAAAGCCCGTCTGCTGCGAAGGCTGGGCATATTGGCCCCGGTGCAGGCGGCGCGCATTGTCGGCCGCCGTCAGCGAGGCGGGCGAAAACGCCAGCGCGTGCGGCAGATTGTTGTCGCTGGTGGCCAGCACCTTGCCGCTCGTGTCGAGCCACAGCACGCGCTGCAGTTCGCGGCCATTGCGCAGCATCTGCTGCAGCCGTTCGTGCACTTTTTCCGCCGACAGGGAGCTGCTGGCGATGTCCACGCCCAGGTTGAACAGGCTTTCCTCGTTGCGCGCCAGCTGGAAGCGGATGGTCTGCTCCACCCACAGCGTATCGGCGATCAGCTGCTCCTGGCGCTCGTTGCTTTCCATCTGGCGCGCCTGCCAGGGCAGCCAGAACAGGATGGACAGGAACAGCAGCAGCAGGATGACGGGCAGCAGCCAGCGCATCGGGCTCGATAGCTTGAAGCGGCGCGCAAGGGTGGGGGGAGTCGGCATGGCTGGCAGGGTAGCGGCTTATCGGGAACCGGCTATTGTGGTTAACCACAATAGCCGAGGCAGTTTCTTTGGCACAATATTCAAGTAGACAAATAATAAAGTTTTTCTAAAAACCATTCAGGAGACAAAAATGCAACTGCCACCAATGAAAACCCTGTTCGTCGCGCTGTGCGCGGCCATCGGCGCCACCGCCGGCGTCCACGCTTACGCGCAAGCGCCCATCGTCATCAAGTTCAGCCACGTCGTGGCGACGGACACGCCAAAAGGCCAGGCCGCCGAACGTTTCAAGCAGTTGGCCGAGAAAGCCACGAATGGCAAGGTCAAGGTCGAACTGTACCCGAACAGCCAGCTGTACAAGGACAAGGAAGAACTCGAAGCCCTGCAGCTGGGCGCCGTGCAGATGCTGGCGCCATCGCTGGCCAAGTTCGGCCCGCTGGGTGTGAAGGAATTCGAAGCGTTCGACCTGCCCTACATCTTCCCCACCAAGACGGCGTTGTACAACGTCACCGAAGGCGAAATCGGCAAGAGCCTGCTGAAAAAACTCGAACCCAAGGGTATCACGGGCCTGGCCTACTGGGACAACGGCTTCAAGGTGATGTCGGCCAACAAGCCGCTGCATACCCCGGCCGACTTCAAGGGCCTGAAAATGCGCATCCAGTCGTCGAAGGTGCTCGATGCGCAGATGCGCGCGCTGGGTGCCAATCCGCAGGTGCTGGCCTTCTCGGAAGTCTATCAGGCGCTGCAGACGGGCGTGGTCGACGGCACGGAAAATCCGCCATCGAATATGTACACGCAAAAGATGCATGAAGTGCAAAAGCATGTGACCGTGTCCAACCACGGCTACCTGGGCTATGCCGTCATCGTCAACAAGAAATTCTGGGATGGCTTGCCGCCCGATATACGCGGCCAGCTGGAAAAAGCCATGCGCGAGGCGACCACGTTTGAAAAAGCCATCGCCCAGCGCGACAACGATCAGGCCCTCGACGCCATCAAGAAAGCGGGCAAGACGCAGATCTACACGCTGACGGTGCAGGAACAGGCCGAGTGGCGCAAGGCGCTGGCGCCCGTGCAGAAGGCCATGGAAGGGCGCATCGGCAAGGATCTGATCTCGGCCATCAACAAGGAAAGCGCGAAGTAAGCCTTTAGCGCGCCGCGCCGCCTGGCGCGGCAGGCAGGGCATCCCTGCCGGTCCGTTTGAACGACTCCTGCGCGTCCTGCGCGGGAGTCCGTGTACCCGCATTCTTTGAAAGTCCACCATGAAATTTCTGGATCACCTGGAAGAGTGGCTGATCGCGTCCCTGATGGGCGCCGCCACCTTCATCATCTTCGTCGCGGTCGTGCACCGCTACCTGGCAGGCTTGCCGATACCGGGCCTGCAAGACTTCCTGATACAAATCAATACCAGCTGGGCTCAGGAACTGTGCATCTACATGTTCGTCTGGATGGCCAAGTTCGGCGCCGCGTATGGCGTGCGCACGGGCATCCACGTGGGCGTCGACGTCCTGATCAACCGCATGAACCCGCGCTGGCGCGACCGTTTCATCGTCTTCGGCCTGGCCGCCGGCGCCCTGTTCACGGGCATCGTCGGGACCCTGGGCGCCAGCTTCGTGTGGTCGATCGGCCACACGGACCAGACTTCGGCCGACATGGAAGTGCCGATGTGGCTGGTCTATCTGGCCGTGCCGCTCGGTTCCTACCTGATGTGCTTCCGCTTCCTGCAGGTAATGGTGCATTTCATCAAGACGGGCGCCTTGCCGAAACACGACCACTCGCACGTCGAGGGCCTGGAAGACGAACTGACGGCGGAAGAAAAAGGAGCCAAGGCATGAACGCGCTGATTATTTTTGTGCTGCTGCTGGCGCTGATGCTGACCGGCATGCCGATCTCCATCTCGCTGGGCCTGACGGTATTGACGTTCCTGTTCACCATGACCAGCGTGCCCATCGAATCGGTGGCCCTGAAGATCTTCACGGGCATCGAGAAGTTCGAGATCATGGCCATCCCCTTCTTCATTTTGGCGGGTAACTTCCTCACGCATGGCGGGGTGGCGCGGCGCATGATCAACTTCGCCAGCTCCATGGTCGGCCACTGGCATGGCGGCCTGGCGCTGGCCGGCGTGATGGCGTGCGCGCTGTTTGCGGCCGTCTCCGGCTCCAGCCCCGCCACCGTGGTGGCGATCGGTTCCATCATCCTGCCGGCCATGGTCAAGCAGGGCTATCCGCGCGGTTTCGGCGCCGGCGTCATCACGACGTCGGGCGCGCTGGGCATCCTGATCCCGCCATCGATCGTGATGGTGATGTATTCCGTCAGCACGAACACGTCCGTGGGCAAGCTGTTCATGGCGGGCGTGATTCCCGGCATGATGCTGGCCATGCTGCTGGGCCTGACCACGTGGTTCTTGGCGCGCAAGAATAACTATCCGCGCATGCAGAAGGCCAGCTGGAAGGAGCGCTTCGTCACGTTCAAGAAGAGCGCCTGGGGCTTGCTCTTGATCGTCATCGTCATGGGTGGTATCTATTCGGGCGCGTTTACGCCCACGGAAGCGGCCGCCATGGCTGCCGTGTACGCCTTCATCATCGCCGTCTTCGTCTACAAGGATTTGAAGATCAAGCAAGTGGGCAAGGTCTTGCTCGACTCGGCCGCCATGTCGGCGATGCTGTTGTACATCATCACGAATGCCGTGCTGTTCTCGTTCCTGATGACGAGCGAAAACATCCCGCAAGCGATGGCCGAATGGATCACGGGCAAGGGCCTTGGCGTGATCAGCTTCTTGCTGGTGGTCAACGTACTGCTGTTGTTGGCTGGTAACGTCATGGAACCGTCGTCCATCGTGCTGATCATGGCGCCGATTTTGTTCCCCGTCGCCATGAAGCTGGGCATCGATCCCGTGCACTTCGGCATCTTGATCGTGGTTAACATGGAAGTGGGCATGTGCCATCCGCCCGTGGGCCTGAACCTGTACGTGGCGTCCGGTATCACCAAGATGGGCATCTCGGAGCTGACCGTGGCCGTGATGCCGTGGCTGCTGACGATGCTGGCCTTCCTGGGCTTGATTACCTACGTACCACAAATCTCGCTGTGGCTGCCAAATTTAATTTACAACTAAAACAGTTGTCCCCGTCATGGTGCAAAAAAAGTCGATCCTGCCGAACAAATGCGCTATGATGGGCAGCCTTAAGGGGAAACACGTATATGCATATGCGCCCCGGTAGCAAGGCTGAAATACAGAATTGGCAACAAGGTTAGTGGGGGAGTGGTCTATAAAAACGGTATTGATACCGGGGATATATTGAGGAGACACACGTTTCACAGAAGTTGTTGAGTCATAGCTGTCTGCGGCCACAAGCCGGCACCGGCGGACCCAAACGACCGGGAACGTGAAGCAATATTTGAAGCGCACCGGCTGGTGCGCTTTTTTTTCGTGCGCGGGAAACGTCCGCCGGCACGCCCAAAGTCGGTGCATAATTCCCGTGGCGCGGTTTCCGGCGCCGGCAGGTTGCATATATGCCACACTTGAATAATGATCAGCAGATGAAAAAACAACAGGGCAGTGAACTGTTCAGTGCCATCGTGGCCGCGCCGTTCGGCGCCATGGGCGTGCGCGCGCAGGACGGCCAGGTGCGCGAACTCGTGTATTTGCCGCCGCACTTCGACGAGAAAGCGCCGCAGGATGCCGTCTCCGAGCGGGCGTGCCAGCAACTGGCGGCCTATTTCCGCGACCCCGATGCGCCGTTCGACCTGCCGCTGGCGGGCCTGGGCAGCGCTTACCAGCAACGGGTATGGGCGGCAATCGCCGGCATTCCGCGCGGCCAGGTGCGCACGTATGGCGAAGTGGCGCGCCTGATCGGCTCGGCCCCGCGCGCCGTCGGTCAGGCCTGCGGCGCCAACTGGTTTCCCGTGGTGATCCCCTGCCACCGGGTCACTGCCGCCGGCGGCCTGGGCGGCTTTGCCCACCATGACGATGCGACGGGCTTCCACCTGGGCGTGAAGCGCTGGCTGCTGGCGCATGAAGGCGTGGCGGCCTACCGATGATGAACAGTCTGCTGGCGCCCGACAACGCCACCCTGATCGATGAATTCTGCGACAGCCTGTGGCTGGAAGACGGCCTGTCGAAAAACTCGCTCGATGCCTACCGGCGCGACATGCGGCTGTTCGCCCGCTGGCTGGAAGTGGCGCGGCCCGGGCGCGAGGGCCTGTACGAGGTGACCACGGCCGATATCGAGGCGTATTTCGCCGCCCGCCACGACGAGAGCAAGGCGACCTCGTCGAACCGGCGGCTGTCCGTGCTCAAGCGGTTTTACCAGCTGGCCTTGCGGCACAAGCATATCGCGGCCGACCCGTGCCTGAAGATGGTGTCGGCCAAGCAGCCGGCGCGCTTCGTGCATACCCTGAGCGAAGCGCAGGTGGAAGCCTTGCTGGCGGCGCCCGACGTGAGCACGCCGCTGGGCTTGCGCGAGCGCACGATGCTCGAACTCATGTACGCGAGCGGCTTGCGCGTGTCGGAACTGGTGGACTTGCAATCGGTGGAACTGAGCCTGAACGATGGCGTGCTGCGCATCACGGGCAAGGGCAGCAAGACGCGCCTGGTACCGTTCGGCGAACAGGCGCGGCTGTGGATCGAGCGCTACCTGAAGGAAGCGCGCGGCGTCATCCTCGACGGGCAGATGGACGATGCGCTGTTCGTCACGCGGCGCGGCGGCGCCATGACGCGGCAAATGTTCTGGGTCATCATCAAGAAACACGCGCTGAACGCCGGCATCACGGCGCCGCTGTCGCCGCATACCTTGCGCCACGCGTTCGCCACGCATTTGCTCAACCATGGTGCGGACTTGCGTGTTGTGCAATTGTTACTGGGACACTCCGATATTTCCACCACGCAGATTTACACGCATGTGGCCCGTGAACGGCTGAAACTGCTGCATGCACAGCATCATCCGCGAGGCTAAACATTTGGAGTTTGCTCCAACTACGTCATAATGTGCCTTATATGCTTATCTGTAACATCTAAAAACTAAAGAGGTAGTAAATGGCCAAGACAAATTTCCAATACGAAAAACGGCAAAAAGAGCTGGAAAAGAAGAAGAAAGCCGAGGAAAAAGCCAGGCGCAAGCTGGAAGCGAAGAACAATCCGAAGCCGGCCGACGGCAGCGAGGGCGATGAGCCGGAAGCGGACGACGCAGACGTCGACGCTGATCCAGCCGCCGCTGGCGACGCTCCCGCCCAGCCGCAGTAATTCCCCGTTCCTGACGACCGGTGCGGCATGGCCGCGCCGGTCTCCCCGCGTTTTTCCTTCCCCCGCTACAAGCGCGGCCGCTGGCCGATCGCCAGTTGCAGCTGCGTGCTGGCGATGGCCGCATCGGCGCGCGCCTGCACATAACCCTGATACGCCTCATCGGCCGAACGCTGCGCCGCCAGCCATTCCAGCAGCGAGGCATTGCCACTGAAGTAGGACAGGCGCATGCCGTCGACCACCTTTTGCGCATCGACCAGCACGCCGTCGCGGTAGCGCGCCAGCCTGTCCTGCGCCGCACGCAGCTGCCGCTGCGCCGTGCGCACCTGCGTTTCCGCCGTCAGTTCCGCCTGGCGCAGGGCCAGCATCGCTTGCGTCACGCCCGCTTCTGCCTGCACGATGTCGCCCTTGTCGCGCCGCGACAGGGGAATGGGGATGGCCAGCGATACGCTCAAGGCGCGCGAGCGCGGCGACCCGTCGACGGGATTGCCGCTGGCGTCAAAGCCGTCATGGTAGCCGCGCGCGGCGGCCAGGCCCACGGTGACGGTCGGGTCGACCGAGCGGTTGGCGCGCACGAGCGCCGCGCCGTCGCGCAGATTGTCCACGGTGGCGCGGGCGATGCGCACGTCGCTGCGCGCCTCGAGCGCCTGCGGCACCAGCACCGTGGCATCCCTGTTCTCATACGCGGCAAAGTCGCAGGCCAGCTGCGCGTCCGGAAACAGGCCGTCGAACTGGCGGCCCAAGGGCGGCGACAAATTCAACATGGCGCTGTCGGCCTCGCTGCGCGCCTGCGCCAGCTCGGCCTGGAACTGGTCGCGTTCCACGCGCGACTGCAGCAGCTCGATGCCGCCCACGTCGCCCGCCTTGCGCCGCACGGCGTTCGCGTCGACAACTTTCGACAGGGCCGCCATGGTCTGCTGCTTGCGCGCGAGGACCTCGCGCGTGCGGCACGCTTCCGTGAACGCGGCGGCGGCCGTGCCATACAGTTCGCTTTTGAAGCCGGCCACCGTTTCCTCGGCCAGCGCGACATGGCTCTGTGCGGCTTTGACGCGCGCGGCGCGCTTGCCGCCCGTCTCGACGGCCATGCTGATGGCCGGATTCCACGTGACGGGGCGGTGCTCGACGCTGCGCACGGTTTCGCGCGTGGCGCCCAGGGTGAATTCGGGATCGGGACGCAGGCCGGCGATGCCGATGCCCGCCTTGGCCGAGACGATGTCTTCCTGCTGCGCCTGCAATTCCAGGCTGTGGCTTTCCACGGCGGACAAATAGGTCTCGAAGGTCAACGGGGCGGCGCTGGCGCAGGGTGCGATCAGCCAGGCCGCCAGCAATACATTAAAACGTGTCATGGTTCACTCCTTCGGTATCGGTCCGGCGTTGTTGTACATACGCCTCGATCAGGTAATACAGGGCCGGCAACAGCAGCAGGGTCAGTGCCGTCGCCGTCACCAGCCCGCCCACCACCACGGTGGACAGTGGGCGCTGCACGTCGCTACCCAGGCCCGTCGCCAGCATGGCCGGCGTCAGCCCCAGGGCGGCCACGGTGGCCGTCATCAGCACGGGGCGCATGCGGTCGCGCGCGCCATCCAGCACGGCGTCGCGCAAGCTCCTGCCTTCGTCCGCGCGCAAGCGGTTGATCTGCGCCAGCATCAGCACGGCATTGAGCACGGCCACGCCGAACAGGGCGATGAAGCCGACGGCGCTCGACACGTTCAGGGTCATGCCGCGCAGGTGCAGCGCGGCCAGGCCGCCCAGCATGGCCAGCGGCACGGCCAGCAAGACCAGCGCCGGCTGGCGCAGGTTGCGGAACTGGCCAAACAGCAGCAAAAACATGGCGCCCAGGGTCATCGGCAGGATCAGGGCCAGGCGGCTTTGCGCGCGCTGCAGGTTTTCGAACTGGCCGCCCCACTCGACGCTGATGCGCTGGTGTTCATCGGCCACGGCTTGCGCCACCAGCGGGCGCGCTTCGGCCAGGAAGCCGGCCAGATCGCGTCCGCGGGCATTGAGGCGCACGATGATGTGGCGCCGCCCCATTTCGCGCACGATCACGCTTTCGCCCGAGGTGGTGCTGATGGTGGCCACCTGCGCCAGCGGTATCCTCGCGCCGTTGGCGGCCGTGAGCTTCAGGCTGGCGATGGCGTCCGGGCTGGAACGCGTGGCGGGCGGAAAGCGCACGGCGATGTCGTAGCTTTTCTCGCCCACGTAGACCTGGCCGATGGGCGCGCCGCCGATGCCGGTGGCAATCAGGTCGGCCACGTCGGCCGCATTGATGCCGTAGCGGGCCGCCTTCGCGCGGTCCAGTTCCACCTTCAGGTTGGGCAGCGGCGGCTCCACGTCCACCGCCACGTCGGAGGCGCCGTGGACAGTCTTCAGCACATTGGCCACCTTGCCGGCGATGGCGCGCACTTCATCGAGGTCGTTGCCGAAGATTTTCACCGTCAGGTCGCTGTGCGCGCCCGACAATTTGTCCTGTACGCCATCGATCATCGGCTGCATGAAGGCGACTGTGACTCCGGGCAGGCGGGCGAAGCGCTCGTTCATTTTTGCGATCAGCTGCTGCTTGCTCATGCCCGACTTCCAGCTTTTATAGGGATGCAGTCCCACGCTTGCCTCGATGTGCGACGGCGTCCAGTAATCGGTGCCGTCGTCGTTGCGTCCCGTCTGCGTGACGATGGTCGACACTTCCGGGAATTCCAGCGCGGCGCGCCGCAGTTCGCCGGCCATCGCCGACGCCTTGTCCAGGGTGATCCCCGGCGGCATCTGCACTTGCAGCCACAGCGACCCCTCATCGAGATAGGGCAGGAAGTCGCGGCCGATGCTGCCGCCCAGGATGGCAAGCGCTGCGAGCGATCCTGCGCACACCATCGCCACCCAGCGCTTCTTGCCCACCATGCGTTCGAGGAAGCGGCCATACGCGGACGCCAACTTGTCCAGCACGCGGTTGTGGAAGGTGCGGCGCGGCTTGCGCAAGGCCAGCCAGGCCAGGCCCGGGATCAGCACCAGCGCCACCACCAGCGCGCCCACCAGCGCCGCGCCCACCGCATACGCCATGGGCGAGAACAGCTTGTACTCGATGCGCTGGAAGGCGAACAGGGGTAAATAGGCGGCGATGATGACGGCCATGCCGAACATGATGGGACGCGCCACCTGCAAGGTCGCGTCGATGGCGTCCTGCAGGGTGAGCGGGCGGTCCTGCTCGCGCTCGCGCCGGCGCAGCATGTTTTCCAGCACCACCACGGAACCGTCGACGAGGATGCCGAAGTCGATCGCCCCCAGGGACAGCAAATTGGCGGGAATCTTAAAGTGGTGCATGAAGATAAAGGCGATCAGCAGGGCCAGCGGAATCGTCAGCGCGACGATGGCGGCCGCGCGCGGGCTGCCCAGATACAGCAGCAGCACGAGGGCGACGAGCAGCATGCCTTCGCCCAGGGTATAACTGACCGTGTGCAGGGTGGCGTCGATCAGCGAGCTGCGGTCCAGGTAGGGCACGACCTTGACGTCCTTCGGCAGCACGTTGGCATTCAGGTCGTCGACGGCCGCATGGATGCCGGCCAGCGCTTCGGACGGGTTGAAATCCTTCAGCAGCAGGGTGATGCCTTCGATGGTGTCGGGGTTGTCGTCCTTGCCGAGGATGCCGCGCCGCTCCACGTTGCCGTAGGCGAGCTTGCCCAGGTCCTTCACCAGCACGGGCACGCCGTCCTTGCTGCTGACGACGACATTGCCCATGTCGTCGAGCGAATGCAGCAAGCCCACGCCGCGCACCACGTACGATTGCTGGCCGCGGTCGATGACGCTGCCGCCGCCGCTGAGGTTGTTGGCGTTGATGGCGTCCTTCACCTGCGCCAGCGAGAAGCCGTAGCTGTCCAGTTTTGCGGGATCGAGTTCCAGCATGAATTGCGTCGTCAGGCCGCCGAAATTGCTGACGTCGGCCACGCCGCGCACCTGCTGCAGGCGCGGGATCACGGTCCAGAACTGCAGCTCAGACAGTTCGCGCAGGGAGCGCGTTTTCGATTCCAGCGTGTAGCGGTAGATCTCGCCCGTGGGCGAGGTGTAGCGATCGAGCCCCGGCTTGGCGTCGTACGGCAGGTTCACGCTGGCCAGGCGCTCCTGCAGCCGTTCGCGCGTGAAATAGCCGTCGCTGCCATCCTCGAACACCACCGTGATCAGCGACAGCGCGAACAGGCTGCGCGTGCGCAGCACGTGCATGCCGGGCGTGCCGAGCAGGGCGCGTTCGAGCGGAATGGTGATCTGCTGCTCGATTTCCTCGGCGCCCAGGCCCGGCACCTGCGTGACGATCTGCGAAGTGACGTCGGCGATGTCGGGATAGGCTTCGATGGGCAGCTGCTTCCAGCAGTAGACGCCGTAGACGGCGACGAACAGCAGCACCAGCCAGACGATGCCGCGCCGCTGGCAGCAGGTGGCGATGAAACGGTCAATCATTGAGCAGCACTCCTTCCTTGACGACGATGCGTTCGCCCGCTTTCAGGCCGGCGAGGATTTCCACCTGTTCTCCATGGCTGGCGCCCACTTCCACCGTGCGCGGCGTGAATACCTGCGGGCTGCGCTCGACCATCACGCGCGTCGATGGCCCGCTTTGCAGCACGGCGGCCGCGGGCACGAGGAGGGCGCGGCGGCTGGCGCCGGCGAATCCCGCGTGGGCAAACATGCCCGGCTTGAAGGTGCCGGCGCGGTTGTCGATGGCCACGCGCACTTTCACCGTGCGCGTCTCGGGATCGAGCACGGCGCCCACATACGCGACCTTGCCCTCGAAAGCCTTGCCGGGCCAGGCATCGACGGTGATGCGGGCCGTCTGGCCCACGGCCACCTGCGCCAGGTCCCTTTCGGCCACGTTGGCCGACAGCCAGACGGTGGAGAGATCGGCCACCGTCATGACGGGCGCGTTGATATCGTTCCAGTAGCCGCCCTGGGCGCCGTCCATGGCGATCACGGTACCGGCGATGGGCGAACGCAAGACGTAGTCGCGGCGCGAACCGCGCGCGCCGGCGCCGTACTGGGCCAGCTTGTCGGCGCTGGCCTGGGCATCGCTGCCCGCCTGCGCAAAGGCCGCCTGGGCCGCCTCGTACTCCTTGCGCGCGGCGATTTCCGCCTCGAACAGGGTTTTCTGGCGCTCCAGTTCCTGGCGCGCCTGCAGCAGGGCGGACTTCGCCTTGCTGTCGTCCGCGTAGGCGGCACTGAGTTCCGCCGAGTCCAGGGTGAACAGCGGGTCGCCCGCCTTCACGCTGTCGCCCAGGGCGCGCTGCAAGCGCGTGATGCGTCCGGCCAGGGGCGGCGTGATCTTCACCAGTTTTTCCGGCATCGCTTCGATGCTGCCCGGCGCCTCCGTCTGCGTGGCGATCTCCTGTTCCTGCACGGCGGCGATCTGCAGGCGCTGGCGCAGCGGCGACATCTTGTCGACGGCGATGCTGCCGTCGTCGAGATGCATCGCTTGGGCGGGCGGGGTGGCGGCCGCCGTCGGTTTGGCGCAGCCGGCCAGGGCCGAGCAGGCGAGAGCGAGGGCGCAGCTGGCGCCCAGGGCGTTGCGGGTGGTCGTGTTCATCCCGTGTTTCCTTGTTATTGATGGTGATGGGGCATGCGTGGATGCCGTGCCCAGGCGGGCGGTCAGAGGGGAGCGCGGGCAGCGGTATGACAGCGCCGGAAAAGCATAGCAATGTGCTCCTGAAGAAGCGCCCAAGAACGCCTGAATCATTCTTCAGGTTGCGTGCGCGCGCAGTGTGGCGCGGTAAAATGCAAGGATGGAAAATGCGGGAAAACGCAGCACAATGGGAAAGGCAAGCATGAGAATCCTCCTGGTGGAAGACGACCGCAAAGCGGCGCGCCTGCTGGCCCGTGGCTTGCAGGAAGAAGGCTTTGTCGTCGACGTGGCGCACAGCGCGGAAGAGGGCGAGGACGAAAGCTACGCCATCGACTACGACGCGATCGTGCTGGACTGGATGTTGCCGGGCAAGCAGGGCATCGATTTTTGCCGCGACTTGCGCGCGCGTGGCATCCAGACGCCCGTGCTGATGCTTACGGCGCGCGACGCCACGGCCGACCGGGTGGCGGGCCTGAACACGGGCGCCGACGATTACCTGACCAAGCCGTTCGAATTCGAGGAGCTGCTGGCGCGCATCCGCGCCTTGCTGCGCCGCTCGGACATCAGCCGTCCGCTGGTGCTGGCGCTGGCCGACCTGACGCTCGATCCCGTCAGCCACCAGGCGACGCGGGCCGGCGCGCCGCTGGTGCTCACGCCCAAGGAATACGCGATTCTGCTGATCCTGCTGCGCCAGGCGGGCGAGGTGGTCAGCCGCGCGCGCCTGGCCGAGCAGATCTGGCAGGCGGATTTGATCGGCATCGACAACCTGATCGACGTCCACGTGCGCAACCTGCGGGGCAAGGTCGATGCGCCGGGCTTGCCGCCCCTGATCCACACGGTGCGCGGACGCGGCTTCCGCCTGGCGGAAAACCATGGTGGCTAGCTTTCGCAAGCGATTGCTGCTGGTGCACCTGGCCGTCATCCTCGCCATCGTCGCCTGCACGGCGCTGGCCGGCTACTGGGGCCTGTCGCGCGCCGTGCATGGCCAGCTCGATGCGGCCCTGCTGGCGCTGGCCGAGACGGAAATGGCCATGCTACCGGCCGCGCCGCGCCAGCCCGTGCAGGTGCACGAGGTGGCGCCGGGCCTGGCGCCGCCGTCGTTGACGCGACTGGACCGCCTGGTGCAGATCATCGATGGCGAAGGCCGCGTGCTGGCGCGCAGCCGCAACCTGGAGGCGGCGCAGCTGCCGGCGCCGCCCGCCCTGCTGGCGCGCCTGGCGGCCGGCGAGACCGTCTTCGAAACCCTGCCCAAGTTCGGCGAGGAACCGCTGCGCATGGTCTCGATCCCCGTGCCCTCGTCCGGCGCGCGCCTGGCGGTGCAAGTGGCCGGTTCGCTCGACGACACGAATCACGTGCTGGCCGCGGCCACCGTGCTGTTTGGCGCCATGGCGCTGGCCTTGCTGGCGGCCGTGGGGCTGGCCGGCGAAATGCTCACGCGCCGCGTGCTGGGCGCCATCGACGACGTGGTGGACCAGGCGCATTCCATCGGCGAAGCCAGCCTGCACCAGCGCCTGCCCCATCCCGGCACGCAGGACGAGATCGGCCGCCTGGTCGATACCCTGAACGCCATGCTGGACCGCCTGGAACACGGCTATGATGCGCAGCGCCGCTTCACGGCCGACGCTTCGCACGAATTGCGCTCGCCCCTGTCGCGCCTGCGCACGGAAATCGAAATCACCCTGCGCCGCCCGCGCGAAGCGCCCGAGTATGTCGATGCGCTGGCATCCTGTCTCGATGAAGTGCAGCGTCTGACGACTCTGGTGGAAGAACTCCTGATGCTTACGCGCCTGGACGTGGGGCAGGAGCGCAATGCCGTGGAAACCATCGCGCTCAATCCGCTCGTGCGGGCGGCCGCGCAGCGGCTGGAAAAGCCGGCCGCGCAGCGCGGCATCCGCATCGTCTTCGATGACAGTGTGGCCGTGCACGCGCGCGTGGCGGCCGGCCCCGTGGACCTGGTGCTGGCCAATCTGCTCGATAACGCCGTGAAGTTTTCGCCGCCAGACAGCGTCATCACCGTGCACGTGGCGCGCGAGGGTGCGCATGCATTGGTCGGCGTGGCGGACGCGGGACCGGGCATCGGCGTGGAAGACTTGCCGCATCTGTTCGAGCGCTTTTACCGTGGCGCGCAGGCGCGCGCGGGCGAGGCGCCCGGCTTCGGCCTGGGCCTGGCCCTGTCGCAAGCCATTGTGCACGCGTACGGCGGCAGCATCGAGGCGCGCAACCGCCCGCAAGGCGGCGCACTGTTTACCATGCGTCTGCCCGCGTCAAGCTGAGGGGGCGACGCCTTCCCAGCGCACCTGCCGCACTTGCGGCCAGGCGCCCGCGCGGTTGACGAAGCGCACCAGCACGGCGCGCTGCACGGCCTGGCACAGCACCGTGGCGATCAACCGCACCACTTGCCTGGCTTCGTCCCAGCTGCGCAGCATCTGCGACGGCGCCAGGCCCGCGCCTTTGAGTTCGGCCAGCAGCAGGCGCACCACGTGGTCGGCTTGCGCCGCGGGGCAGGTGACGGTCAGGCGGTAGGTGGCGACGACGGGACCGCGCCTGGCAAACCAATGGAAGAATTTTTTCATCATCACACTCCCCGTTCAGCGACAAATTCCGCGTTGTTCACGAGCGCCCAGCGCACGGCCGAGACGCTGCCTTCCAGGCTGACCTGACTGACGATTTGCTCCAGCAATCCCAGGCTGGAGACGGGCGTGAGCAGGTCGGCCCGCACTTCGATGCGCCCGGCCTGCGCCGCGTCTTCGCTGTGCAAGGATTGCAGCATCAGCGCCGGCATGCCGCTGATCAGGCGCAGCATCAGCTTGCGCACCTGCACTTCCTGCTCCGCCTCGCACACGGCCGTCACGCGGTAGATGCTTTCCGTCTCGATGCCCGCTTCGCTGCCGTGCGCGTTGATGCGTTGCGCCAGGTGGCGCAGCACCAGGTTGGCGATCAGCACGAAGCCCGTGCCGATGGCCGCTTCCAGGGCAAACCCCAGGCCGCACAGGATGCCGATGGCGGCCGAGCACCACAGGGTGGCGGCCGTGTTCAGGCCGCGCACCGTCATGCCTTCGCGCATGATGACGCCGGCGCCGAGAAAACCGATGCCCGACACCACCTGCGCGGCGATGCGCATATGGCCCGAGGCATCGCCTTCGAGCACGGAAACCATCACGAACAGCGAGGCGCCGACGGACACCAGCGCATTCGTGCGCAGGCCCGCCATGCGCTGGCGCAGCTGGCGTTCGGCGCCGATCATGGCGCCCAGGGTCAATGCCGCGGCAACGCGCAGCGCAAAGTCAAATACCACCATCAGTTTCTCCCGGCTGGGGAGGAACAGGCGAGTGCAAGGGCGAAGAAAATCCGCCCGCAAGGGGGCAGCAGACGATCACGGTGGAACGATGAGGAGGGAAGTGGCGGCGAATGGGCATCGCCGCTGGTAAAACCGCACCTTGCCGAGGGCAGGGCGGGCGGAATGCGCGCGTCTTGCCTAAGGCCGATCGCCGATGGTCAATCGACTACTGTCACTGGAACAAGCACCCACGAGTCACTCCATATCATTGATAACGGGGACAGTCTAGCCAGTGGTGCCGTATTGGTCAACTGAAGCTCTCTTCAGGCAGCCGCCGCGTCGTCCCCGCCAATGCGGGGACGGTGAAGGCGACCGGTCAATCAGTGGGCGTGTGCTTTGCCATCATCGGCGGATTCGGCATGCTCGCCGCCGCCGAAAAAGCGCGCGGCGCGCTTGCCCAGGCTGTCGAGATAGGTGTAGGCGACGGGCACCACCACCAAGGTCAACAGGGTCGAGGTGATGACGCCGCCGATGACGGCGCGGCCCATCGGCGCCTGCGATTCGCCGCCGTCGCCCATGCCGATGGCCATCGGCAGCATGCCGAACACCATCGCCAGGGTCGTCATCAGGATGGGGCGCAAACGCACCTGCCCCGCTTCCATCAGCGCCTCGAACTGCCCCAGGCCTTCGCGCTGGCGCTGGTTGGTGAAGTCGACCAGCAGAATCGCGTTCTTCGTCACTAAGCCCATGAGCATGATGAAGCCGATCACGGAGAAGATGTTCAGGGTGCTGCCCGTGATCAGCAGCGCGGCCAGCACGCCGATCAGCGAGAGCGGCAAGGACACCATGATGGCGATCGGCTGCAGGAAGCTGCCGAACTGCGAGGCCAGCACCAGGTAGATGAAGATCACGGCGATCCCCAGCGCCATCATCGCGCCGCCCATGGTTTCGGCCATCTGCTGCGCATTGCCGGCCACGTCGAAGCGCACGCCGGGCGGCAGGTCGATGGACTTGATGGCCTTCTGCACGTCGGCGTCGACGTCGCCGGCAGGGCGGCCCTGCACGCCAGCATAGATGGCGACCCGGCGCTGCAAGGCCTGGCGTTTGAGCACCTGCGGGCTCGATGACGGCACGAATTCGACCACCTGGCGCAGCGGGATCATGACGGGCTTGCCATTTGCATCAAACTTGCTCGACGCGAGCGACAGGTCGGCCAGGTCGGCCACTTTCTGGCGGCCCGATTTGGGCAGCTGCACGTTGACGTCGTAGTTCTGCCCGTCGGACGCCAGCCAGTGGCTGACCGTGTCGCCGGCCACGAACGGCCGCAAGGCATTGCCGATCTGCTGCACCGACAATCCCAGGTCGCTGGCCAGCTCGTTGTTGATCTTCACGGTGGTCGACGGATTGGCGCCTTCCTGGCTGTATTCCATGTCGGCCAGGCCCTTGATGTTGCGCATCTTGTCCATCAGGGTGTGCGCCACCGCATCGAGCTTGCCTTCGTCCGTGCCGAGGATGGCGATGAAGATGGGACGCTGGCCGACGGACAGGGTGATGCCGGCGATCGGCGCCAGGCGTTCGCGGATCAGTTTTTCCAGTTCCTGCTGCGAGCGGCGCTTGTGCGTCTTGATGTCCGTCAGCTTCAGGTTCACCTCGGCCGCGTTGCGCCCATCGGGCGTGCCGATATTGGCCACCAGGCTGTCGATCTCGGGAAATTCCTTCAAGGCCGTTTCGATCTGGCGCACTTTGCTGTCCGTGTATTCGAGGCTGGAGCCGACGGGCGTCTTGAAGCGCAGGTTGACCCAGCCCTGGTCCGTCTCGGGGAACATCTCGCCGCCGATCATGGGCACGAGCATCAGGCTGCCCGCGAACAGCGCCACGGCCGTGGCCAGCGTGGTCTTGCGCCAGCGCAGGGCCAATTTCAATACCTTGCCGTACCAGACGTGCAGGCGGTCGATGCCCGTCTCGATCCAGGCCATGAAGCGGCCCAGCCACGGCGCGTACTTGAAGCGGTCCTTGACGGGGTCGCGCCAGACGGACGACAGCATGGGGTCGAGCGTGAAGCTGACGAACAGCGAGACGAGCACGGCGACGGCCACAGTGATGCCGAACTGCAGGAAGAAGCGGCCGATGATGCCGTCCATGAAGGCGACGGGCACGAACACGGCGACGATGGCGAACGTGGTGGCCATCACGGCCAGGCCGATTTCATTGGTGCCGTCGTTGGCCGCCTGGTAGTGGTTCTTGCCCATGCCCAGGTGGCGCACGATGTTTTCGCGCACCACGATGGCGTCGTCGATCAGCAGGCCGATGCACAGGGACAGCGCCATCAGAGTCAAAAAGTTCAGGGTGAAGCCGAAGGCCTTCATGGCGATGAAGCTGGCCAGCACGGAGATCGGCAGGGTCAATCCCGTGATGATGGTCGAGCGCCACGAGTGCAGGAACAGGAAGACGATCACCATGGTCAGCACGGCGCCTTCGATGATGGTGCGCTTGACGTTATTGAGCTGGCTTTGCACGCGCTCCGACTCGTCGTCGAGCACGCGCAGGGTGATATCGGGCGGCAGCGTCTTTTGCAGGTCCGCCGCCACTTTCAGGATGCCGGTGCCCACTTCGACCACGTTGGCGTCCTGCACCTTGGTGATTTCCATGGTCACGGCCTGCTGGCCGTTCATGCGCGAAATCGACAGTTCTTCCTGCTCGCCGTCGACGACGGTGGCCACCTGGTCCAGGTAGACGGGACCGATGGCGCGGCGCGCCACGATGATCTTGCCGAATTCGCGCGCATCCTTGATCTTGCCTTCCACGCGCACCAGCTGTTCGGCCGCGCCATGGCTGATCGAACCGGCCGGCAAATTGGTATTCGTCGCCTGGATGGCGCGGATCACTTCATCGACGCCGATGCCCTGGGCATTGAGTTCGATCGGCTTCATGCTGATGAGGATCTGGCGCGCGCGCAGGCCGCGCAGCTTGACTTGCCCCACGCCAGCCACGCCCTGGAAGCGCTTGCTGATGATCTGCTCCGTCATGGTCGACAGCGAGCGCAGGTCATGCCCGGTCGAGGTCAGCACGATGGTGGCGATGGGGCGCTCGTTGTCGCCCTCGGCGCGCGCGATGAACGGGTCCTTGGCTTCCTTCGGGAAGCGCGGGCGCACCAGGGCCACCTTGTCGCGCAAGTCCTGCATGGCCTTGTCCATATTGGTCGACAGCTCGAATTCCAGGTAGACGCCGGCGCGTCCTTCCCACGAATTGGCGCGGATGGTCTTGATGCCGCTGACGGTGTTGACGGCGTCCTCGATGGGGCGCGTGATGTCGTTTTCCACGGCTTCGGGTGAGGCGCCCGGGTAGTTCACTTCAATGGCGGCGAACGGGAACTGCACGCTGGGCATGCTCTCCACGCCCAGGCCACGGTAGGAGAAGATCCCCAGCACCACCAGCGCCACCATGACCATGGTGGCGAAGACGGGGTTTTGAATGCTGACTTTGGTCATCCACATGGCTTAATCCTTCCGTGCCAGCACGGCCGCCGGCGCGGCAGGGGCCGTGGCGGGCGCGGCGAAGGTCACGCCGTGGCCCGGTTTCACGCCATCGAGCTTGGCGACGATGACTTTCGCGCCCGGCACCAGACCCGACTTGACCTCGGCATAGCCTTCATCCTCGTTGCGCAGTCCCAGGGTGACGGGCTGCGCGACGACCTTGTTGTTCACCAGCGCATACACGACGGGGCCCTGCTTTTCGTTGCGCACGGCCGTCAACGGCACCAGCGGCGCCACGTTTGATCGTTCGGTGACGATGCTGCCCTTGGCGAACATGCCGCCGCGCAGCGCGCCATCGCCATTGTCGACGGCGATGTAGACGAGCATGGCGCGCGAGCCGCTCTCGGTGGTGGGGTTGATGCGCGTGACCTTGCCGGCGAAGTCGCGCGCGCCGAAGCCGTCGACCTTGAAGTGCACGTCCTGGCCCAGCTTGATGCGGGGAATGTCCGCGCTGGGCACGGGCGCTTCCAGGGTCAGCTGGGCCAGGTTGACGATGGTGTAGACGGGCATGTCGGGCGCGACTTTTTCGCCCGCCTGCAGGTGGCGCTTGCTGACGATGCCGGCCATCGGCGCGCGGATCACCGTGTCGGCCAGCGCGATGCGGGCGATGTCGACCATGGCGGCGGCGGACTTGACGCTGGCGCGCGCCAGGTCGACCGAGTTTTGCGTCGTGTCGTAGGCCGTCTGCGAAATGTATTTTTGCTTGAGCAGCGCCTGGCTGTTCGCTTCATTCTTGGCCGCCATCGACAGGCGCGCCTGCGCTTCGTCCAGCATGGCTTGCTGCTGCGTCAGGCGGGCGCGCAGGTCGGCCGCATCCAGGCGCACGAGAACTTGCCCGTTGGCTACTTGCTGGCCTTCCTGCAAGGTGGTTTCCTGGATCACGCCGGAAACCTTGGCCTTGATGGTGGCCTGGGTCACGGGTGCCAGCGAACCGGACAGGGGCAGGCTGATGCTGAGGGCGCGCGCATCGATGGCGGCCACGTCGCCCTGGGCCAGTTCATGCACGGGCGTCTTGGCCTGCTCCTTCTTCTTGCTCGCTTGCTGTTCGGCAACCTTGGCCGCTTGCTGCTTCGATTGCATCACGGTCCAGCCGCCGCCGGCCAGGCCCAGCACGACGAGGATCAGCACGGGGGCGCGCCAGCGCCGGCGGCGCGTGGTGGCAAGGGGAGAGGCGGGGGGCAGGGTCTCGTTTTTCATAGGTTTTTTTTCAGGAGCGGCGCAGGGCTTCGGCGCCAGGTCTCGGTGCGGCCGGCCTGCGGCGGGCCGGGGGAATTCGGGTAGCGCATCACCGTGGCGGCCGCAGACAACACGCCTGCCGCTGCGGCCGTTCACGGCGATGCGCATGTTGCCACTTTAGGAAGATTCAAGTCCGGCCGCCATCGCCGTGCGACAGATTGCACAAAACCGGGGCTGGAATGCAAAAAACGGCGACCAAAGACCATCGCCAGCATGCACGCCGTCCACGTCACGATGCTTGCGCCTCCTCAAGAAGCCGATTCGCCGGCGCGCAAGAATGGTCGGGATGGTTGCGCCACCGGACAGGCCATCTGCCCGCCGGTTGCCGCGCGGCCACGCCACGGGGGGCCTGATGTCTGATCGGATTGTCGGAGCCGCCCCGTCGCCGGGCCGTTTGCTGGCCGCGGCCGAACCGCAGGCGGGGCCGGCCGGCAAGGCGCTCGACTTGTTGTCCATCATCGTTGCCGCCGTCGAACAGGCGCCCGGCCTGGCCGTGCGGGGCATCGACCGCGACGGCATCGTGCGCTACTGGAGCGCGGGTGCTGCGCGCCTGTATGGCGTGGCGGCCGAGCTGGCGCTGGGCCAGCCGTGGGCCAGGGTGGCCGCTTCGTTGCCCGGTGCCGTCACGCTTGGCGAGGAGGTTAGCGGCGAACTGGCGGCCGTGTGGGAGAGCGGCAAGGCGCGCGGCATGCGCCTGTGGAAGCTCGATGCCGACGGGGCCGCGCCGCGCTGCATCTGCTCCACCGTGTTTCCGGTCATGCAATCCGGACGTGTGCGGCAAGTGGTCTGCATCGATGCCGACATCACGGCCAGCGGCCAGGATGGCGCGGCGCAGGGCGCTTTGTTGTTGATGGGCGACAATTTCCGCCAACTGTACGAAAAGTCGGCCGACGCCATCGTGCTGCTGCGCGACGAGCACATCGCCGAAGCGAATCCGGCCGCCATCGCCCTGTTCCAATGCGAAGACCGGACACGCCTGCTGGGGCGCCGCCTCAGCGACTTTTCGCCCTTGCGCCAGCCCGATGGCACATTGTCCTCGTTGCGCGGCACGCAGCTGGCGGCGCAGGCCCACGCCGACGGCAACTGCCGCTACGACTGGCGTTACCAGACGTGCACGGGCCAGCTGTTCTGGGGCGAAGTGCTGCTTACGTCCGTCACGCTCGACCATAGCTATCTGTTTTACGCCGTGATCCGCGATATTTCCTCGCGCAAACTGGCCGAGCGGGCCCTGTACCTGTCGGCGCAGGTGGTCGAGCATGCGCGCGAAGCCATCGTCGTGATGGACCCGCAGCAGCGCGTCGTCAGCATGAATCCCGCGTACAGCGAGATCAGCGGCTACAGCCTCGACGACATGCTGGGCAAGCCCTTCGTCCCGCACGGCGTCGAGCCGGACGTGCCCGCGTTTTTCGACCACGTGTGGGACGAAGTCGATGCCAACGGTTATTGGCAAGGCGACATCGTCGGCCAGCGCAAGGCGGGCGGGCGCTATCCGGCCTGGCTGTCGCTGACGGCCATCCGCGACCCGCAGGGGCAATTGAGCAATTACCTGGCCATCCTCAGCGATATCAGCGAACGCAAGAAAAACGAGGAGCACACGCGCCACCTGGCCGAGCACGATTTCCTCACCGACTTGCCGAACCGCGTGCTGCTGCTGGACCGGCTGTCGCTGGCGCTGGCGGCCGCGCGGCGCAAGCTGAGCATGCTGGCCATCCTGTACCTGGACCTCGACCATTTCAAGCACATCAACGACAGCATGGGCCACCACGTGGGCGACCTGCTGCTCAAGGAGGTCGCGCGGCGCCTCGTACGCTGCGTGCGCGGCGTCGATACGGTCAGCCGGCATGGCGGCGACGAGTTCGTCATCATCCTGGCCGAGGTGGGCGGCATCGACCAGGTGGCCCACGTGGCGTCCAGCCTGCTGCACGCTGTCACGCAGCCCTATCAGCTGGGCGAGTACGAATTGCATGTGTCGACCTCGATCGGCGTGGCCATCTTTCCCAGCGATGGCGACAGCATCGATACCCTCGTGCATAACGCCGACATCGCCATGTACCACGCCAAGGAAAGCGGGCGTAACAATTTTCAGTTTTTCAATGCCGAGATGAATGCGCAAATCGTCGAGCGGGCCAGCCTGGAGCAGGGCTTGCGCGAAGCGCTGGGGCGCGATGAATTCGTGCTCGAATTCCAGCCCGCGCTCGACGTCGCCAGTGGGCAAATCCTCGGCGCCGAGGCGCTGTTGCGCTGGCGCCACCCGCAACTGGGCGTGCTGCCGCCCGAGCGTTTCATTGCCGTGGCCGAAGAATGCGGCTTGATGGTGTCGATTGGCAACTGGGTGTTGCAGCAAGCCTGCCGCCGCGCGCGCGCCTGGCACGATGCGGGCCATGCCTGGCGCGTGGCCGTGAACCTGTCGCCGGCGCAATGTCTGCACAATAACTTATTGCTCAGCGTGCAAGAGGCGCTGGCCGTGTCGGGCTTGCCCGCCGCCTGTCTGGAACTGGAAGTGACGGAATCCTTGCTGATGAAGGGCGGCGCGCGCCTGGCCGGCGTGCTGGCGCAGCTGCGCGCACTGGGCGCCAGGCTGGCCATCGACGATTTCGGCACCGGCTATTCGCGCCTGGCCAATCTGCGCCATTACCCGGTGGATCAACTCAAGATCGACCCGTCGTTCCTGCCGGCCGCGGCGGACGGCGCCGCAGGTGAGTCCGACACGGCAGTGGCCGCCACCATCATCGCCATGGCGCGCGAGCTGCAATTGACGGTGATTGCCGAAGGCGTGGAAACGGCGCAGCAGCTGGCCTATCTGTGGGGGCAGGGCTGCCAGCAATACCAGGGGCGCTATGCCAGCGCGCAAGTCGCGGGCAGTGTTCTGGCGAAGTTATTGAATTAATGAATGTTTCCCAGCAGCTTGATGCGCGCCAGCACCTGGCCATGGTCGGACGCATGCGGCAAGCCCAACAGCAAATGGTCGTTCAGATACGTCACTTCCTGCAGCACGCCGATGGCGCGCGGCGAGGCGGGATGGAAATGCTCGGACACGAGGATATGGTCGATCGTCATGTAGGCGCTGTCGTGGATATTCGTGTAGCCCACATGGCGCAGGGCATCCTGGCGCTGCTGGATGGCATTGGCGTCGTACAGGCGCGCGCGCATTTCCATGCCCGGTTCGCACGGCGCGCCGGCGCCCATGACGATGGATGTGGTGACGGCATTGGCGATGTCGTTGAAGTCGCCCAGCACGATGCGGGGACGGCCAGTGTGGCCCAGCTCGCTTGCCAGCACGCGCAGGGCCACGGCTTCCGCGCCGCGCCGCTGCAGCGAGCGCAGGTTGGCCAGCGCGTAGGCGGCCGCATCGTTGCCGTCGCCATGGCGGTAGTCGGGCCGGCGCGATTTCAAATGCACGACGACCACATCCGTGAGTTGCCCTCCCGGCAAGATGACCTGGACGTGCAGCGGTGCGCGGGCGAAGCGGTCGGCATTGTCCTCGGCAGGCACGCTCACGCCGGCGGGGAAGTTCGCCCAGGCAACACCGTCGCCGGCCAGCGGCAGGCGCGACACCAGCGCCACCGTGGGCAGCATGCGTCCGGCAATATCCGTCGCATCGTAGCCGGCCAGGGTGGCTGCGCGGTAGTGGCGCGTGCGCGACAGCACGTCGCGCAGGGCCGCTTGCGAGAAAATTTCCTGGAAACCGATCACGTCGGCGTCGAGCAGGTCGATCTGCCGCGCCGTCCATTCCGCCTTGGCCTCGTATTGCGCCGGGCTCAACGGTTCCAGGTTGTCATACAATTTCGCCCCGGCGGGGGCCAGATTGCAGACATTGAATGTGGCAAAGCGGATTTCTTCCTGCATAATTAGCACTCCTCACTGAACGATCAGCGTATCACGCATGGCTAAAAAAGAGCATATTTCCGAAACCCAGGCGACGCAGTTGCTGCGCAAGCATCAAGTTTCCTTCGAAGAACACCCGTATCCGTACGAGGAGCACGGCGGCACCAGCGTCTCGGCGCGCGAGCTGGGCGTGCCGGAACATGCGGTGATCAAGACCCTGGTGATGCAGGACGAGGCGGCCAAGCCGATGATCGTGCTCATGCATGGCGATTGCAAGGTGTCGACCAAGAATCTGGCGCGCGGCATCGGCTGCAAGTCCGTCGAGCCGTGCAAGCCCGAGGTGGCGCAGCGCCATTCCGGCTACATGATCGGCGGCACCTCGCCCTTCGGCACCAAAAAGACCATGCCCGTGTACGTGGAGCAATCGATCCTGGACTTGCCGCGCATCTACATCAATGGCGGGCGGCGCGGTTTCCTCGTCTCGCTGGCGCCGCAGGTCTTGCTCGACTTGCTCAAGGCCAAGCCGGTGCAGTGCGCGCTGCAAGATTAAGAAAACCAGACGCCGCCCTGTTCCCGGACTGGACGCTGGTGTATATTCTGCTGCGCCAGCCTCGATGCTGGTGCAATAAACACAATAAAGGGAAGAAATGAATCCAGTAATCACAACCGTGGCAATGACAGTGGCCGCTTACTTGCTCGGCTCGATATCGTTTGCCGTGGTGATGAGCAAGGTCTACGGCATTGCCGATCCGCGCACCTATGGCTCGAAAAATCCGGGCGCCACCAACGTGCTGCGCAGTGGCAACAAGGGCGCCGCCATCATGACCCTGCTGGGCGATGGCGCCAAGGGCTGGCTGGCCGTGTTCCTGGCCGACCATTTTGCCAGCGCGCTGGGCGTGGGCGACACGGCCGTGGCCCTGGTGGCCATCGCCGTCTTCCTCGGCCATCTGTGGCCCGTGTTCTTCCGTTTCGTCGGCGGCAAGGGCGTGGCCACGGCCCTCGGCGTGTTGCTGGGCATTAATCCCTGGCTGGGCCTGGCGACCCTGGCCACCTGGCTGATCATCGCCTACGCCTTCCGCTATTCCTCGCTGGCAGCGCTGGTGGCGGCCCTGTTCGCGCCGTTCTACTACGGCTTGCTGTTCGGCGTCGATCCCATCTTGCTGGCCGTGATCGTCATGAGCGTGCTGCTGGCGTATCGCCACAGCCAGAACATCGCGAACTTGCTCTCTGGTAAAGAAAGCAAGATCGGCGGCAAGAAGGATGGGGCCAAGGCGCCCGTCAAGAAAAAGTAAGCGCTTGATTTCCCCCGGCCCGCACGCATATGCTGTGCTTGCGGCGCCGCGCGGTGCGGCCGCCACCGACTCGCGCAAAGGCTGCCCACCATGACCGTTTCCACCACCTCCGTCACCCCCACCCCCATCCGTATCGATTTCGTTTCCGACGTTTCCTGCCCCTGGTGCGTGATCGGCCTGAAGTCGCTGGAGCAGGCGCTGGCCAAGCTGGACGGCACCGTCCAGGCCGACATCCACTTCCAGCCCTTCGAGCTGAACGCCAATATGCCGCCCGAAGGCGAGGATATCGGCGAACACATTGCCCGCAAATACGGCTCCACCCCGGAACAGATGGCGCAATCGCGCGAAGCGATCCGCGCGCGCGGCGAGCAGCTTGGCTTTACCTTTGCCATGGATAAGCGCGGCCGCATCTACAACACCTTCGATGCGCACCGTCTGCTGCACTGGGCCGGGCTGGAAGGACGCCAAAAGGCACTCAAGATGGCGCTGTTCGATGCCTATTTCACGCAAGGCCAGGATCCGTCCTCGCACGAGGTGCTGCTGAAAGTCGCGGGTGACGTGGGCCTCGATACCGTGAAAGCGGCCGAGGTGCTGGCCTCCGATGCCTATGCGGACGAGGTGCGCGCGCAGGAGCGCTTCTACCAGCAGAACGGCATCAATTCCGTGCCCGCCGTCATCATCAACGAGCGCCACCTGATTTCCGGTGGCCAGCCGCCCGAAGTGTTCGAGCAAGCCTTGCGCCAGATCATCGCCGGCGCCTGAACGGGGCGCCAATGGCGCGCGCCATGGCGGACTTTTTGCGCTACACTCGGCGCAGAAGGAGGATAGTCAAATGCCAACAGCCAGATGGAATGGCGCCGTCATCGCGCACGCTGCCGACGATCAGGTGCAAGTCGTTGAAAACAATGTATATTTTCCTTTGTCGGCGGTGACGCAGGAGTATCTGCGTCCCAGCAGCCACACGAGCATCTGCCCGTGGAAGGGCACGGCCAGCTATTACGATGTCGTCGTCGATGGCCAGACGAATGCCAACGCGGCCTGGTATTACCCCCAGCCCAAGGATGCCGCCAAGCAAATTGCCGGCCACGTCGCCTTCTGGCGCGGCGTGAGCGTCGAGCGCTGACCTGGCACCCCCTATTTCCGTACAAAGAAAGCAGACGATGGATTTACGCCTCGCCGTGTACCAACTCGCCTCGGCCCATGCGCTCGATGCCCAGCAAACCCGGCAGTTGCAGGAGGTGGCCGGTTTCCAGCGTGAACCGGCGCGCCTGGCCTACTGGCTGCCGCGCGGCGTGGCCGTGCTGGGCGCCGCGCTGCTAGGCATGGGCCTGATCTGCTGGGTCGCCGCCAACTGGGAAGACCTGGGCCGCATGGGCCGCTTCGCCCTGCTGCAAGGCGTGTTTGCCGCCGCCTGCGTGGGCGCCTTCGCCGTGCCCAAGGCGCGCATACCGCTGCTGCTGATGGCCTTGCTGGCCATCGGCGGCCTGTTCGCGTATTTCGGCCAGACCTACCAGACGGGCGCCGATCCGTGGCAGCTGTTCGCCCTGTGGGCTGTGCTGGCCTTGCCCCTGTGTTTAGTCGCGCGCAGCGACGTGCTGTGGACGCCGTGGATGCTGGTGCTGGCCACGGCCGCTGCCCTGTGGATGCAGGCGCATGCGCGCCACAGCTGGCGTATCGATTCGGCCGATCTGAGCATTTTCGTCAGCGGCTGGCTGGCCGTGCTGCTGGCCTGTGCGTTTGTCTCGCCCCTGCTGGCGCGCTGGACGGGCGCGGGCAGCTGGGCCTTGCGCCTGGGCCTGGTGCTGGCCACCATCCTCATCACGGGCACGGCCGTCAGTGCCCTGTTCGGCAATGAGATCGAATCGCCGTACTGGGCCGGTCTCGGCTTGCTGGCCGTCGCCGCTGTCCTGCTGGCCACGCGCCGCTACTTTGACGTGTTCGGCCTGAGCGCCGTCGCGCTCGGTATCAATACCTTGCTGGTGGGAGGGCTGACGCACGTGCTGTTCAACGGCCATGGCGATGGCGTCGGCGCGCTGGCCATGCTGGGCTTGCTGGCGGCCGTGCTGCTGGCGCTGACCGTGCAAGGCATTTTGTGGCGCACGCGCCAGGAGGCGTCATGAGCAAGATGAACACTCAGCGCGACGATGCGCTCGCCACCCTGATCGACGATGCCACGCGCGCCGGCCTGTTGCCGCCCAACGCCAGCCGTCCCGTGCAGGATGTACGGCCGTGGCCGCTGGTGCTGATGACGGCTTTCGGCGCCTGGCTTGCCGCCATCCCCCTGATGATCGCGCTGGGCGTGGGCCTGGAAAGCGTCGTGCGCCACGGCCCCGGCGCGTATGTCGTGGCCGCCATCGTGCTGGTGGTGTCCGTGCTGCTGATCCGCACGCGCGGCGTGGCGCTGTTTGTCGAGCAGCTGGCCGTGCCCTGCCTGCTGGTGGGCGGCGGCTTGCTCGGCTATGCCTTGTACCGCGACTATTCCACGCAGACGGCGTCGCTGCTGCTGTGCCTGGCAAGCCTGGTGGTGGCCGCCGCCTTGCCGCGCGACTGGCTGCGCGTGCTGCTGGGCCTGGTCGCCTGCGGCTTGCTGGGGCTGGGCATCGTCGACAGCACGCGCGACTGGATCTTCGACAACGATCCGACCCAACTGTATCTGGCCTGGATGCTGGCCCTGGCACTCTGGCTGGCGGCCCACTGGCTGCAGAAGCAAGCCTTCAACGATGGCCGCGGCGCGCCCATCGCCGCCTTCCTGGAATCGCTGTCGACGGGGTGGGTATTGGCCATCTTGCTGGGGCTGGTCTTCTGGTCCGGCATGACCTTCATGCTGGGCGGTGCCTTGGGCGGCGGCTTCACGGGCGAGGTGGCGCGCGAAGTGACCAGGCACCATGCCGGCGCCTGGTATGCGCAAGCGTTGAATGGCGTCTCGCTCGTGCTGGCCACGGCGGCTGCCGCCTGGACGGGATGGCGCTGGCCGGCGCTGCGCCAGTTGCCCGCCATCGGCGTGGCGCTGGTGCTGATCGTGCTGGCATGGTTCATGCCGGCGCTGGGGCCCGTGCTGCTGATCCTCGCGTATTGCGTGACGAGCGGGCGTACACGCGTGGCCGTCGCGGCCGCGCTGGCGGCGACGTGGATCATCGGCAGCTTTTATTACCAGCTGGCCTGGCCGCTGGCCAGCAAGGCGGCGCTGCTGGCCGTGGCCGGCGCCGTGCTGTGCGCGCTGTCGTGGCTGGCCACGCGCGGCGCCGTGCTGCACCTGGTGGAAAGCACGCCGGCGGGCGTGGCGGCCCAGAGCCGCAATGTCCGTCTCGGCGTGCTGGCGGGCTTGCTGCTGGTGTTGCTGGTCGCCAACGGCGGCATCTGGCAGAAAGAGCAGCTGATCGCCAAGGGCGAGGCCATCTTCGTGGCGCTGGAACCCGTCGATCCCCGTTCGCTGATGCAGGGCGACTACATGCGCCTCAATTTCGTCAACCTGGGCGTCCTGAGCACGTTGGCCAGCGTGGAGCGGGCGCCGGGCCGGCCCCTCGTGGTGGCCAGACGCGATGCACGGGGCGTGGCCGAACTGCTGCGCCCGTACACCAGGGAGGCACTGGCGCCCGGCGAATTTTTGCTCGAGCTGACGCCGAAGGATGGCAACTGGGTGCTGGTCAGCGATGCCTGGTTCTTCAAGGAAGGCGAGGCGGCGCGCTGGGAAAAGGCCCGTTACGGCGAGTTCCGCGTGCTGCCCGATGGCCGCGCCTTGCTGGTGGGCATGCGCGGCGAGCAACTGGAGAAACTGTAGCGCACGTAATCGTGCAAGAGCGCGCCGGGGCGGCCATCCTGTAAAATTGCCCGATGGATAATATTACGCATTCGGTCATCGGCCTCGGGGTCGGCGAACTGGTACACCGCAGCCTGCCGCCCGAGCCGCAAGCCCCCGCACAGCGCACCCGGCGTGCGCTGTTTCTGTTTACGGCCTGGTTTGCCAGCAACGCGCCCGACCTGGACCTGGTCCTCACGAAACTGCTGCCGCGTCCGTTCGGCTACATGCTGCACCACCGTGGCCACACGCATACCTTGCTGCTGGCCTTGCCGCAGGCGCTGCTGTTGCTTGCCCTGCTGTGGCTGCTGTGGCCCGGCGCGCGCCGGCTGCTCAAGGAAAGCGTGCCGGCTCGCATCGGCCTGGCGGCTTGTTTGCTGCTGGGATTCTGCTTGCACATGGGCATGGATTTCCTCAATTCCTATGGCTTGCACCCGTTTTATCCGTTCAACAGCCGCTGGCTGTATGGCGACATGGTCTTCATTGTCGAGCCCATTTTCTGGGTGCTGCTGGGCGTGCCCGTGATCATGTCCTTGCGCTACGGTATCGTCAAAAGCGTGCTGCTGGCGGGATTGACGGCGGCCCTGTGTTTCTTCACCTATAAAACCTATCTGGCGCCCGCCGCGCTGGCCGTCTTGCTGGGGCTGGGCGCGGTGCTGGCCGTGCTGCAAGGGCGCGCCGGCGAGCGAGGGCGGGGAGCGTTGCTGCTGGCCTTTGCGCTGGCGGCCACGTTTATCGGCACGCAAGGCGTGGCCTCGGCCATCGGCCGCGGCCGCATCGAGGCGGCCGTGCAGCGGCTCGACCCCGGCACGCGCGTATGGGATGTGGCGATGACGGCGTTTCCCAGCCATCCCTTATGCTGGATCTATGTTTCGCTCGACAGCAAGACGGACGTGTACACCCTGCGGCGCGGCACCCTGAGCCTGCTTCCCGGGTCGCTGGCGCCTGCCGCCTGCCCGGCCGGCCTGGTGGAAACCAGCAAGCAAGGCCGGCAACTGGCGCCCGGCATCGCCGTCTCCGCCCAGGCGGCCGGCAGCCTGGCCGCCTTGCGTGCGCTGCAGGAAGACAATTGCTATGCGGACGCCTGGTTCCGCTTTGCCCGCATGCCCCGATTGAATGCGGACAAGCTGACGGACGTGCGCTTCAATCCCGGCATGCTGCCCAACTTTACGACCGTGGAGCTGCAACAGTTCCGTAGCCGCCCATGTCCCGCCTACGTGCCGGGCTGGGACCGCCCCCGTGCCGACATGCTGGCATTGCCGGAATAGGGCGCCGGGAGCAAATGTATTGCCTTGTGGCAAAAAATATCGCGTGTGTGCTTACTTCGCCATGGCACAGCATGCGACAATTATCAATTCGGCATGGATGTCATTGAGTTAGGACTATTTTGGAAGAGCAACACGCCTTACCGTATTTGCGGGAAACCCTGCTGTTTCTGGCCCTGGCCGGGATTTTTATTCCGTTATTGCAACGCCTGAAAGTCAATCAGGTGCTCGGCTTCCTGGCCGTCGGCGCCCTGTTCGGCCCGTTCGGCTTTGGCCTGTGGGCCGGCGACTTCACGTGGCTGACGTATTTTTCGTTCGTGCGTACCGAGCAGGTCAGCGGCCTGGCCGAGCTGGGCGTGATGTTTCTGATGTTCATGATCGGCCTGGAGTTGTCGACGGAACGGCTGTGGGCGCTGCGGCGCTGGGTATTCGGCGCGGGCGTGGGGCAGGTGGCCGTCAGCGCCTGCCTGATCGGCGGCGTCGCGTATTACTTCGGCCTGTCGCTGGAAGCGTCCATCGTGCTGGGCCTGGTGCTGTCGCTGTCGTCCACGGCCGTGGTGATGCAGCTGCTCACGGACCAGCGCTCCCTGCAGACGCCAGCCGGCCAGGCGGGCTTTTCCATTCTGATGTTCCAGGATCTGATGGTGGTGCCGCTGTTCATCCTGATCGACGTGTTCGCCAGCGGGCGCAGCGACGATCTGGCGTATCTGCTCAGCTTTGCGGCCGTGAAATCGGCCGGCGCCATCCTGCTGATCTATCTGCTGGGACGCCGCGTGATTCGCCCCCTGTTCCAGTTTTTCGTCAAGAAACGCCAGCCCGACGTGTTCATGGCATTGACCCTGCTCAGCACCCTGGGCATCGCGGGTTTGACCTATCTGGCTGGCCTGTCGATGGCGCTGGGCGCCTTGCTGGCCGGCCTGCTGCTGGCGGAAACGGAATTTCGCCACGAAGTGGAAGTGACGATCGAGCCCTTCAAGGGTTTGCTGATGGGCTTGTTCTTCATGTCGGTGGGTATGCAGATTGACGTGCGTGAAATCCTCAAGTCGCCGATTCTGATCCCGCTGGCCGTGCTGAGCCTGTTTTTCCTGAAGACGCTGGTCATCAGCGTGATTTTCCGCATCGGCGGCTTTCACTGGGGGCGTGCCGTGGAAACGGGCGTGCTGCTGGGGCAGGGCGGCGAATTCGCCTTCATCGTCGTCGCGTATGCGCTGGGCACCAAGCTGATCGGCCCGCAGGTGGCGCAGTTCGTCATGCTGGTGGTGGGCCTGAGCCTGTTCGCCACGCCGGCGCTGGCCAAGGCGGCGCGCGCCTTCGGCAACTGGTGGGAACGGCGCCACCACCATCAGCTGGCCGACCTGGCGCACGGCGCGTTGCCGCCGCAGGGCAGCACCGTCATCATCGCCGGTTTCGGCCGGGTGGGGCAGTTGCTGGCCAAGGTGCTGACGGAGCAGGATATCGCGTATGTGGCGATTGAAAATGATGCACGGCTGGTGACGACCCTGCATCCGCGCGGCTTTCCCGTGTATTTCGGCGATGCGTCGCGCGCGGAACTGTTGCAAAAAGTGAATGCGGACCGGGCCGCGGCCGTCGTGCTGACGATGGACCATGCGGCGTCCGTGCTGCATGCCGTCAAATCGATCCGCCGCGAGTATCCGCTGCTGCCCGTGTATGCGCGCGCCCGCGACGAGGCGCATGCGGTGGCCCTGATCCAGGCGGGCGCCACCCTGGTCGTGCCCGAGGCGCTGGAATCGGCGCTGCAACTGACGGCTACCGTGCTGCACACGGTGGGCCTGTCGGAAGCGCGCACGACGGACATCGTGCAAGCGGAGCGCGACCGGCGCAATGCCGTGCTGCTGGCGAAAAAATTGTCGTAGGGAAAACCTTCACGCAAACGTGCGTGTCGCCGTGCTTTGTCAATTATCTATACAATAATAGTATATGAGCACACTATCCACATGAAAGCCGCGACGAAGAGCGGCGCGGCACCCCTGACGCCGCAGCAACTGGCGGCGCAGGAAACGCAGCAAAAATTTGGCAAGCCCGAGCGGGGCTGGCGCGAGCGGGTGTACACCGTCATTTTCGAGGCGGAAACGCGCACGGGCCGTGCTTTCGACCTGCTGCTGATCGCCGCCATCCTGATCAGCGTGACGGTGGTCGTGCTCAGCAGTGTCGCCTCCGTGGCCGAGCGCTACGGCACCTGGCTGACGGCGCTCGAATGGTTTTTTACCATTTTATTTACCATCGAGTATTTCGCCCGCCTGTCGTGCCTGCAGCATCCGGTACGCTACGCCAAGAGTTTTTTCGGCATTATCGACTTGCTGGCCATCGTGCCGACCTATATCGGCTTGCTGCTGCCGGGTGCGCACGTGCTGATCGACGTGCGCATTTTGCGGCTGCTGCGCATGTTCCGTATCCTCAAGCTCACCTCGTATGTGCATGAGTACACGGTGCTGGGGCGGGCCTTGCTGGCCAGCCGGCGCAAGATCCTGATTTTCTTGTCTTTTGTCATGATGGTGGTCTTTCTGTTGGGTACAGTGATGTATGTCGTGGAAGGGCCGGATAACGGCTACAGCAGTATTCCCACGTCGATTTACTGGGCCATCAGCACCATGACCACGGTCGGTTTCGGCGATATCACGCCGCGCACCGACATCGGGCGCACCATTGCTTCGCTGATGATGCTGCTCGGCTGGGGCATCCTGGCAGTGCCTACCGGCATTATCAGCGCCGAGATGACGGTACAGCGCAGTTCCAAGCTGGTCACCACGCGTACCTGCCCCACGTGCCTGAAAGAAGGGCTCGATGACGATGCCAATTTCTGCAAGAACTGCGGGGTTGCATTGCCGCCGCTGGCACGCGATTAATTCATAACCCTATTTACTTTACTTTGTTAAGGCCAACATGATTCCAGTTCGCCTGATCGCGACGGGCAAGGCCGTGCCGTCGCATAGTGTGACTTCCGCCAGCCTGGACCTGAAATTGGGGCATCCGGACGGCTACACCCTGCGCAAGAGCGGGGTGCTGTCGCGCTTTGTCGCCGCACCCGATGAATCGCAAAGCCAGCTGGGCGCCGCTGCCTTGCTCGACGCGCTCAAGAATGCCAGCCTGCGTCCGGCCGATATCGATCTCCTGATCTGCGCCTGCGGCGTGCCCGAGCAAGCGTTGCCGAACACGGCCTGCTTCGTGGCCGAACATGCAGGCTTGCCCCCAGGCACGCAAAGCTTCGACGTCAACGCCAGCTGCCTCAGTTTCATGGCCGCCTTCCGCGTGGCCGCGTCCATGCTGGCCGGCGGCGCCTACCGCCGCATCGCCATCGTCTCGTCGGACCTGGCCTCGCGCGGCGTCGACTGGAGCGAGCCGGAAGCGTCGATGATCTTTGGCGACGGCGCCGCCGCCGTCATCGTCGAGCGGGGCGACGGCAGCGCCGGCATCCGCGCCTACAAGATGGGCACGTATCCGGAAGGGCGGCGCTACTGCGAAATCCGCGGCGGCGGCACCGAGCGCAACCCCCGCAACGGCTGCGAACCGGGCGACTACCTGTTCCGCATGGATGGCAAGGCCGTGTTCCGCCTGGCCGTCAAGGTGATGCCGGATTTCCTGGCGGAATTGATGGCCGAATCGGGCGCGGGACTGGAAAAAGTCGACGTGGTCGTGCCGCACCAGGCCAGCCCGCTGGGCCTCGCGCATGCGGCGCGCATCCTCGACGTTCCCGATGCTAAAATCATCAAGATCTTTGAAACGCACGGCAACCAGGTGGCCGCATCCCTGCCCACCGCCCTGCATGAGGCGGTGATGACGGGGCGGGCCGTGGCAGGCCAGCGTTTGCTGATGATGGGCACGGCCGCGGGCCTGACCATCGGCGGCATGATTCTTGACCTGTGAAGGTGGGGCGATGAGGCGGATACTGGTCACGGGAGCGACGGGCGGCTTGGGGCGCAATGCCGTGCGCACCCTGCTGGCGCAAGGCGTGGAAGTGCGCGCCACGGGCCGCAACGCCGCCGTGGGCCGCGAACTCGAACGCATGGGCGCGCAATTCGTGGCGCTCGACCTGGCGCAAGCCACGCCGCGCCAGGTCGACGAGCTGGTGCGCGGCATGGACGCCGTCTGGCACTGCGCCGCGCTGTCGTCGCCGTGGGGCGCGGAGCGCGACTTCATCGCCGCCAACGTCACGGCCACGGCCCAGCTGCTGCGCGCGGCCGCCAGCCTGCACGTGGCGCGCTTCGTGCACATCTCGACCCCGGCCATCTATTTCGATTACCGCAACCGCTACGAGGTGCCGGAAACCTTCCGCCCCGACGCCTTCGTCAACGCGTACGCGCGCAGCAAGGCGATGGCGGAAAAATTGGTGCAGGAGTGCGTCGACCGCCACCGCGGCATGACGTGCGTGATCCTGCGTCCGCGCGCCATCTTCGGCCCGCACGACCAGGTGCTGATCCCGCGCCTGGCGCGCGTGCTGCAGGAGCGCGGCGGCAAGCTGCCGCTGCCCAACGGCGGCGCGGCCACCATCGACGTCACCTATGTCGACAATGTCGTGCACGCGATGTGGCTGGCCACCGTGCACAAGACCATCGCTTCGGGCGCCGCCTTCAACATCACGAATGGCGAACCGGCGCGCCTGTGCGACATTTTGCGCACCTTGTTCTGCGACCATCTGCAGCAGCCGTTCGAGATCGTCAGCGTGCCTTACCGCGTGCTGGCGCTGGCGGCGCGCCTGATGCAGTTCGCTTCGCGCTTCACGCACCGCGAACCCTCATTGACGCCCTACAGCATCGGCGCGCTCAGTTTCGACATGACGCTCGATAACGCCAAAGCCCGCAAGGTGCTCGGCTACCGTCCCGTCGTCAGCCTGCAGGACGGCATCGCCCGCACGGCGCAGTGGATGCGACAGGAAGCGGCGGCGCACAAGGTGGGCAAGGAGCGCAATGGCTAGCATCACCGCATTTCGCGTCGGCCACTGCACCCATCCTTCGTGCATGGTCTTGAAAGGCAGCGGGCTGGCCAGCCGCTGCTTCCCTTCGCGCGCCTATCTGATCGAAACGCGCGCGGGTCTGTACCTGTGGGACACGGGGTATGCCGAACACTTCCGCGCCGCCACGTCGAAAGGCGTGTACCGCATGTACGCGTGGGTCACGCCCATCTCGTTCGACGAGAATGAGTCGCTGCACGGCCAGCTGCGCGCGCATGGCGTATCGCCGGGCGATATCCATACCTTGCTGCTGTCGCACTTCCACGCCGACCATATCGCCGGCCTGCGCGACTTTCCCGGCGCGCGCCTGATGGCCTCGAAAACGGGCTGGGACGCCGTGCGCGGTTTGTCCGGCGTGGCCGCCGTGCGCCAGGCCTTCGTGCCCGAGCTGCTGCCGCCCGATATCTCTGACCGCCTGGCGTTTGTCGAAAGCGTGCCCGAGACGGCCTTGCCGGCCGCCCTGCTGCCGTTCACGCACGGGCGCGACGTCAGCGGCACGGGCGAGATCTACATCGTCGACCTGCCCGGCCACGCCATCGGCCATCTGGGCGCCTTCGTGCTGCAGGACGAAGGCTGGACCTTGCTGGCGTCGGACGCAGCCTGGGTGCCGGAAAGTTTTCAGCAGCTGCGCGGACCGTCGGAACTGTCCTTCCTCATCCAGCACAAGCGCGCGCCGTATTATGAGACGTTGAACCGCCTGCACCAGCTGCACCAGTCGGGCAATGCGCAGATCCGCATCACGCATGAAGATACCAACGATTATTTGCCCGTGGCGGGCCGCCCGTGAAACGAATTTTCTGGCTGTTGCTGTCGTACTGGCGCACGCGCCGCCTGCGTTTCACAAGCCGCGCGCAGCTGGAAAGTTATCAGCAGGCGCAGCTGGCGCATTTCATCGACGTGCTGTGCGCGCGCAGCACGTATTTTGCGCCGTACCGCAAGCTGCCGCTGGCGCAGTGGCCGACGATGAACAAGGTGCTGATGCTCGAGCATTTCGACGCCATGAACACCGAGGGAATCACGTTGGCGCAGGCGATGGAGGCGGCCATGGCGGCCGAGCATAGCCGCGACTTCACGCCGGCCGTGGGCGACATCACCGTGGGCCTGTCGTCGGGCACCTCGTCGCGGCGCGCCGTGTTTACCGTCAGCCCCCGCGAAAAGGCCCAATGGGCGGGCGTGATGCTGGCCAAGGCGCTGCCCGACGGCCTGTTTTCCGGCGAAAAGGTGGCCCTGTTCCTGCGCGCGAACAGCAATCTGTACACGGCCGTGCGCTCGCCATGGCTGACCTTTGCCTTTTACGACCTGTTCGCACCGTTCGACAGCCTGTGCGCGCAGCTGGCGCGCTATCAACCGTCCGTGATCGTCGCGCCGGCCCAGGTGCTGCGCCAGCTGGCCTTGCGCGTCATCGACGGCCGCCTGGCGCTGGCGCCGAAAAAAGTCATCTCGGTGGCCGAAGTGCTGGAAGCCCAGGACCGCGCGTTGATCGTGCAGGCGTTCGGCGCCGTGCATGAAATCTACCAGGCGACCGAGGGTTTCCTCGCCAGCAGCTGCGAACACGGCGTGCTGCATTTGAACGAGGAATACGTGCACATCGAACCGCAGTGGCTGGACGACGAACAACGTCGCTTCGTGCCCGTGATTACGGACTTTACCCGCATCACGCAGCCCATCGTGCGCTATCGCCTCGACGATATTTTGCTCGCGCGCGCCACGCCGTGCCCGTGCGGCCGCGCCACGCGCGCCATCGACGGCATCGAAGGACGCTGCGACGACATGCTGTTCTTGCCATCCTTGCCGTCGGCGGACGGCGGCGCCCCTGTCGCCGTGTTTGCCGACGTGCTGACGCGCGCGTTCGCGCAAGCCTTGCCGGCGGATGCCGACTACCGCCTGCTGCAGTCGGGCGACGCGGCCCTGCAGCTGCATGCGGCCCTCGACGACGCCGGCCTGGCCGCCTTGCGCGATCACCTGGCAACGGTGCTGCGCGGTCTGGGCGTGGCCGTGGACGGCCTGGCCTGGACGACGAGCGGCGAACTGCCTCCCTTTGACCCCACCATGAAACGGCGCCGCATCCGGCGCCTTGCGACCGCATGAATCCTTCTTCCATGACCGTACGCTGCCGCCTGCTGCACCTGCTGGCCGGCTGGGGCAGCGTCGGCCTCGTGTATTTTTCCAGCGACCTGCTGCAAGGCCAGGGCGTGCTGCTGCCCGAGACGGCCATCGACCGCGCCATCCCCTACACGGACGCCGCCATCTGGCTGTACCTGTCCTTCTTCATCCTGATTCCGTACGCCTACCTGGTGGCCGATGCGGCCCGCGTGCGCTGGCTGGCGCGCGCCATGGCGCTTTCCGCGCTGGCCTGCGGCGTGGTCTTCCTGCTGTATCCGACCACGCTCGCGTATCCGCCCGTGGGCGAGGGCAGTGCCTGGAGCACGCACGCGCTGCGCATGCTGCAGGCGGCGGATTCCGCGCAAAACTGCCTGCCCTCGCTGCATGGCGCCCTGACCTTGCTGTGCGTGTGGGCCTTGTGCGACAAACGCCATCTGCTGCGCTCCGCGCTGGCGCTGGTGCTGGGCGTGGCCATCTGCTACGCCATCATCGCGCTGCGCCGCCACGTGAGCATCGACCTGGCCGCCGGCCTGGCCGTGGGCGTGGCGGGCGGCATGTTGGCGGAAATGCAGGTATTCTGGACGGCTCGCCGCGCCATTTCCACTGAAACCGCATCATGATGAACCCCTTTGCCCTCTCTTTCCTTGTCATGCTGGCCTTCGTGCTCGCCGAATTGCTGATCCTCAAATGGGTACGCAAGACCCCCGTGCCGTGGAAGGACGTGATCTTCAACCTCAATTCCGGCCACATCCTGATGTGGGTATTCCGCGGCGTGGAAGTGGCGGCGTTCGCCCTGCTGCTGCGCCATGTGAATCTGCACATCGTCGACCAGTGGCCCGTGGCCGCGCAATGGGTCTTCGCATTCTTTGCCTGGGACCTGTGCTTTTACTGGATGCACCGGCTGCACCATAAGATTCCCCTGCTGTGGGCCGTGCACGTGGTGCACCACCAGGGCGAGCATTTCAACCTGTCGCTGGGCGTGCGCAATTCCTGGTATTCGTCGCTGACGAATTTCCCGTTCATCGCCATCCTGGCCGTGCTGGGCGTGCCGCTGGAAATCTTCCTCGTCGTCTCGTCGCTGCATTACACGGTGCAGTTCTATAACCACAATGCGCTGGTGAACAAGTCCGGCATCCTCGATAAATTCATGGTCACGCCCTCGCACCACCGCGTGCACCACGGCACCGATAAACGCTATATCAACCGCAATTTCGGCGGTACCCTGCTGCTGTGGGACAGGCTGTTCGGCAGCTTCCAGCCGGAACTCGAGGGCGTGGAAATGCGCTATGGCGTGAAGGGCATGACACCCACGCACAATCCGCTCCTGGCCAGCAATGGCAAGCTGTTCAAGTGGCTGCGCGCGCGCTTTCCCCATTGGCAGTCGCGCGGCACTTTTGAGGTGCCCGAACTGTTCATCGGCATCGGCGGCGTGATTCTGTTTGGCCTGGTGATCTATTACGTCAACCACGAAGCGGCGCTGGCCGGCGCGCAGCAAGCCATCCTGTTCGCGCTGATCTTTGGCGGCACCCTGGCGCTGGGCGGCCTGTCGGACGCGCGCCGCTGGGGCGCCATCGCCTGGGTGGTCATCGCGCTGGCCATGCCGGCCCTGTACCTGGGCTGGTATGGCGCGCGCGATGCGTGGGGCATGATGTTCCTGGCCGCGCTGCTGGCGCACGGCCTCGATGGCGCGCGCCGCCTGTGGTGGCCGGCCGCGGCGGGGACGCGCGCGTGACGCCTGTGCCCCCTTTGCCGCCGCTGCGCTTCCAGCCCGCCCGCGATTCCGCCTTCCGCCGCGAACTGCGCGCGCGCGCCGACGCCTACCTCGCCAGCGAGGGAAAGCACCGCTTCGGCGACTGGCGCCTGCACGCGAAAACCGTCTTCCTGGCCACGCTGACGGCGGGGCTGTATGCGCTGGCCTTGAGCGCCGGCAGCACCTGGCCGTTTGTCGCCAGCTATGTCGCCTGCCTGGTGGCGGCCATGGCGCTGGCCATGAATACCCTGCACGATGCGGCCCACAGCGCCGTCTTCCGCCAGGGGCGCCTGAACCGTGTGCTGATCCGCCTGGTGGGCTTGCCCGTGGGCGTGGACACGGATTTCTGGACCATCCGCCACGTGCATTTCCATCACACGTATGCGAACGTGGAAGGCTATGACCTCGACACGGAACCGAACCCCTTCCTGCGCCAGACGCCGTTCCAACGCTGGTCCCCCCAGTACCGCTATCAATACCTGTACTGGCCCGTGGTGGCGGCTCTGTCGCTGCCGTATCTGAACTGGTATGGCGACTGGCTGGACCGCTTCGGCAAGACGCCCGTGGCCGCGCACAGCCGCTTGCAGGGCTGGCGCGGCTGGCTGTCGTTCCTGGGCTGGAAGCTGGGCCACGTGGCGCTGGTGCTGGCGCTGCCCATGTGGGTGCTGCAGCAGCACGGCATCGGCTGGGGCGTGGTGCTGGGCGCGTATTTCCTGGGCCAGATGCTCGCCTCGTGCGCGCTGGTGGCGCTGATCCTCGGCACGCACTGGGCTGAAGTGGAATTCTTCCAGCCGGGGCAGGACGGCACCCTGCCGCACGACTGGTACCAGCACACGTTTTATACGGCCTGCGACTGGACGCCGAAACCGCGCGCGCTGCGCTGGCTCGGCTACTGGCTCGGCGGCCTGAATCTGCACCTGACGCACCATCTGTTCCCCACCTGGAACCACCGCCACTACCCGGCGCTGGCGCGCATCCTGGCCGAACTGGCGCCCCGCCATGGCCTCGTCTACCGCGAACTCGGTTACGGCCAGCTGCACGCCTCGCAGCAGCAATTTCTGCGCGCCATGGGCCAGCCGCCCGCCCAGCCCTGACGAATCGCGCTTGACTGGGATTCTGTTTCGTCTTACATTTCTGTAACGACAGAAATAAGAGAAAACCATGGAATTGAGTCCGACCACGCAGAAGTACATTCTCCATTGGGGCGAAATGGGCACCCGCTGGGGCGTCAACCGCACGGTGGCGCAGATCCACGCGCTGCTGTTCCTGGCCAACGAACCGCTGACGGCGGAAGACATTGCGGCCAGCCTGAACGTGGCCCGCTCGAACGTCAGCAACAGCCTGAAGGAATTGCAAAGCTGGGGCCTGGCGCGCATCACGCACGTGATGGGGGACCGGCGCGACCATTTCGTCGCCCTGCAGGATGTGTGGGAAATCTTCCGGGTCATCATGGAAGAGCGCAAGCGGCGCGAGATCGACCCCACGCTGACGGTGCTGCGCGAATGCGCGATCGAGGGCGAGCACGATGCGGCGATACCGCCGGCCACCCTGGAGCGCATGGGCGAAGTGCTGGCCTTCCTGGAAATGCTCAGCTCCACCTACAGCGACTATAAAAACCTGCCGCCGGCGACCCTGCAGCGCATGCTGGCCATGGGCGGCAAGGTGGCCAAGTTCCTCAGCTCGGACGACAAGCCGGGCAAGCCGGGAAAAGCATGAACGGCCCCTCCGAAGGAGAGCTGTTCAAGAAGGTCATGGGCGAGCGATGGCTCACCCTGCACCCGGACATCCGCCGCCGTTTCGAGAAAAATCCCGCGCCGGGCCAGCCCCTGTATTACCGGGGCGAGCTCAGTGAGCTCACCAGTTCGCGCCTGGGCAAGGTGCTGGGCTGGCTCACGCGTCCCTTCATCGACGGCGCCCTGATCCCGCATGACGATCACGACTTCCCCGTCGATATCGAAGTGTATTCGCGCCCCGGCTGCCCCTTCATCTTCAAGCAGCGCACCTACCGCCTGCATGGCCGCGCGCCGATCCGTTTTACTTCCTACATGGCCGAAAGCGCAACAGGCGAAGTGCTCGAATACGTGGGCATGGGCCTGGGCATGAAGCTCGTGCTGCACGTCGAGGATGGCAACCTGCATTTCACCAGCGATGGCTATTTTTGGGATCTGTTCGGCTGGCGCATGCCGCTGCCCGGCGTGCTCACGCCCGGCAAGACGTATCTGTGCCACCGCAACGACACGCCGCAGCAATTCAACATCCGCATCGAGATCCGCCACGCGCTGTTCGGCACCACGTTTACCCAGGTCGGCGTGTTCCGCGAATCCGCCGCACCAGAAAGCCACAAGGAGACACCATGAATACGCATTTGCTGGCCCTGCAACTGATGGCGGCGCAAGGCTGCCTGGGCGCCTTCGACACCATCTACCACCATGAAATCACGGAGGCGCTGCCGCAAAAGGCCTCGGCCCGCCTGGAACTGACCATCCATGCCACGCGCGCCCTGATCTACAGCCTGCTGTTCGTCGGCCTGGCGGCCTGGGAATGGCATGGCGCCTGGGCCTGGGTGCTGGTGATCGTGTTTGGCGTGGAAATCGTGCTGACCCTGTGGGATTTCGTCGTCGAAGACCAGACCCGCCTCCTGCCCGCCACGGAGCGGGTCACGCACACGGTGCTGGCGATCAACGCGGGCGCCTTCATCGCCCTGCTGGCCCTGAACAGCAGCGACTGGGCGACCTTGCCGACGGCCCTCGTATGGCAGCCCTATGGCTGGCTCAGCGTCTTCCTCGCCCTGTGCGGCGTGGGCGTGGGCCTGTCCGGCCTGCGCGACGCGTACGCCGTGTGGCAGCTGGGCCGGCGCAAGGTGCAGGAGCAGGAAGAGCAGGAGGAACACCTGCGCTTTGCCGCCGCGCCGCAGTCCGTGCTGGTGACGGGCGCCACAGGTTTCATCGGCCAGCAGCTGGTCAGCGCCTTGCTGGCCGACGGCCACGCGGTGACGGTGCTGACGCGCCAGCCGAAGCAGGCCGCGTGGACCTTCGACGGCCAGGTGCGCTGCATCCGGTCGTTCGACGAGCTGGCGGATGCGCAGCGCATCGACATGGTGCTCAACCTGGCCGGCGCGCGCATCGTTGGCAGGCGCTGGACGCCAGCGCGCAAGGCGGCCCTGCGCCGCAGCCGCGTGGCGCTGACGCAGGACCTGGTGGCGTGGATCGCCCGCGCGCAGCACAAGCCGCGCGTGCTGCTGTCGGCGTCGGCCATCGGCTACTACGGCGTGCAGCCGCAGGGCGACGCGACGGAATTGACGGAGGAGAGCGCGCCGCAAGCCATCTTCATGTCGCAGCTGTGCCAGGAATGGGAAGCGGCCGCGCGCCAGGCGGAGAAATTTGGCGTGCAGGTGGGCGGCATGCGCTTCGGCCTCGTCTTCGGCCACCAGGGTTCGCTGCCGCAGATGCTGCTGCCGATCCGCTTCGGCGCGGGCGGCCCGCTCGGCAGCGGCAAGCAGTGGGTTTCGTGGGTGCACGTGCGCGACGTCATCCGCGCCATCGCCCATCTGGCGCGCCGCAGCGAACAGGGCGCGGTGAGCGGCGCGTATAACTTCTGCGCGCCGGAAGCGATCGAGCAGCGCCGCTTTGCTCGGGTGGCGGGCACCGTGCTGCACCGCCCCAGCGTCGTGCCCACGCCGGCCTTCGTCATGCGCGCCTTGCTGGGCGAGCAGGCCGACTTGCTGGTGGAAGGCCAGCGGGTCGCCCCGCGCCGCCTGCTGGACGACGGATTTAGCTTCCGCTATCCGCAGCTGGAAGGGGCGCTGCGCAGCCTGTAGGCTGGCGTAGAATGGGGCATGGGAGGAACCGAACCATGCCCCGCTTCAGCCATACGATAGACAGCCATGTTTACCAGTTCGCCAGCCTGAAGGAGCTGCTGGCCAAGGCCACGCCACTGCGTTCGGGCGACGTGCTGGCCGGTGTGGCGGCCGTCAGCGCGCGCGAGCGGGTGGCGGCGCAGCTGGCGCTGGCCGAGGTGCCGCTGTCGGCCTTCCTCAATGAAGCGCTGGTGCCGTACGAAGACGATGAAGTCACACGCCTGATCATCGACACCCACGCGCGCGCCGCGTTCGCGCCGATTTCCCACCTGTGCGTAGGCGATTTTCGCGACTGGCTGCTCGATGACGCGACGGACACGCAAACGCTGTCCGAGGTCGCCGCCGGCATCACGCCGGAAATGGCGGCGGCCGTCTCAAAAATCATGCGCCTGCAGGACCTTGTGCTGGTGGCCAGCAAGTGCCGTGTCGTCACGGCTTTCCGCAATACCCTGGGCCTGGAAGGGCGCCTGTCCACGCGGCTGCAGCCGAACCACCCGACGGATGACGCCACGGGGATTGCCGCGTCGATGCTCGATGGCCTGCTGCTGGGCAGCGGCGACGCCGTGATCGGCATCAATCCCGCCACCGACAATGTGGCGCAGGTGGTGTCGCTGCTGCACCTGCTCGACGCCGTCATCGGCCAGTACCAGATTCCCACACAGTCCTGCGTGCTCACGCACATCACCAATACGCTCGAGGCGATCCGCCGCGGCGCACCCGTCGACCTGGTATTCCAGTCGGTGGCGGGCACGCAGGCGGCCAACCGCAGCTTCGGCATCGACCTGGCCCTGCTGGCCGAGGGGCAGGCGGCGGCCCTGTCGCTGGGGCGCGGCACGGTGGGCAACAACGTCATGTATTTCGAAACGGGGCAGGGCAGCGCCCTGTCGGCCGGCGCCCACCACGGCATGGACCAGCAGACGTGCGAGGCGCGCGCGTATGCGGTGGCGCGCGCGTATCAACCGCTGCTGGTCAATTCGGTGGTGGGTTTCATCGGCCCCGAATACCTGTACGACGGCAAGCAGATCATGCGCGCGGGGCTGGAAGACCATTTCTGCGCCAAGCTGCTGGGACTGCCCATGGGCTGCGACGTGTGCTACACCAACCACGCGGAAGCGGACCAGGACGACATGGATGCCTTGCTGACCATGCTGGGCGTGGCCGGCTGCAATTTCATCATGGGAGTGCCGGGCGCGGACGACATCATGCTCGGCTACCAGAGCACCTCGTTCCACGACGCCCTGTATGCGCGCCGCGTGCTGGGTTTGCGCCCTGCGCCCGAATTCGCGGCCTGGCTGGCGCGCATGCGGATCACCGATGCGCAGGGAAATCTGAACGCGGCGCTGGCGCCGGCCTTCCAGGCGGCCCTGCTGCGCCTGGACGATTAGGGAGGATACATGGACGAGAAAAACCCGTGGCAAACGCTGCGCGCGCATACGGCGGCGCGCATCGCGCTGGGGCGCCGCGGCGTGAGCGTGCCGACCCGTGCGCAGCTGGCATTCCAGCTGGCCCACGCGCAAGCGCGCGACGCCGTGCACCTGGCGCTCGATGGCGAGGCTCTGGCAAGCACCCTGGCCGCGCAGGGGCAAGACTGCGTGCATCTGCACAGCGCCGCCGCCACGCGTGCCGACTATCTGCAACGCCCCGACCTGGGGCGCCGGCTCGACGATGTTTCACGGGCACGCCTGGCCGCTGGTACGACGGGAGTGGACCTGGCGCTGGTGGCGGCCGATGGCCTGTCGGCGCTGGCCGTGCAGCGCCACGCGGCACCCTTCCTGGCCGCTTTGCGCGCACGGCTGGCGCTGGAAGCGTGGACGCTGTCGCCCGTGCACATCGTGGCGCAGGGGCGGGTGGCTATCGGCGACGAGGTAGGGGAATTGATCAAAGCGCGGGCCGTGCTGGTGCTGATCGGCGAGCGGCCGGGCTTGAGTTCCCCGGACAGCCTGGGCCTGTACCTGACGTGGGCGCCCAAGGCAGGCTTGCTGGACGAGCGCCGCAACTGCATCTCGAACGTGCGCCCGGAGGGGCTGGCGTATGCGCCGGCCGCATACCGGCTGCACTACCTGCTGTCGCAGGCGTTCAGCCGGCAGTTGTCGGGCGTGGACTTGAAGGATGAAACGGTGGAAGAGGGCGCGGCCCTGGCAGGCGCGCGCAATTTCCTGCTGGCGTGATCAGACTTCGCGGATTTCATCCAGCGGCCAGCGCGGGCGCACGTTGAACGAGTAATCGTGCTTGGCGGCGTCGGGGTTGATCTGCAGGCGCATGGCGCCGGCAAAGGCGATCATGGCGCCGTTGTCGGTACAGAATTCCAGCTCCGGGTAATACACTTTGAAGCGCTTCTTGACAGAGGCCGCATTGAGCGAGGCGCGCAGCTGCGCGTTGGCGCCCACGCCGCCGGCGATCACCAGGCGTTTCAAGCCCGTGTGCTTGAGGGCCGATACGCACTTGGCCGTCAGCACGTCGACGATGGCGTCGACGAAGCCCCGCGCGATGTTCGCCTTGTCCTGCTCGCAGATATTGGCGATGACTTTTTCTTCATGATTTTTCACCACCGTCAGCACGGCCGTCTTCAGGCCGGAAAAGCTGAAGTTGAAATCCTTCGAGTGCAGCATGGGGCGCGGCAGTTTATACGCCAGCGGGTCGCCGAATTCGGCCAGGCGCGAAATGGCGGGGCCGCCCGGGTAACCGAGCCCCAGCAGCTTGGCCGACTTGTCGAATGCCTCGCCGGCCGCATCGTCGAGCGTTTCGCCCAGCATCGTGTACTGGCCCACGCCATCGACGCGCATCAGCTGCGTGTGGCCGCCCGACACCAGCAGCGCGATGAAGGGGAATTGCGGCGGCTCGGACGCCAGCAGCGGCGACAGCAAATGGCCTTCCAGGTGGTGGATGCCCAGCACCGGCTTGTTGATGGCCAGGCCCAGGCTGCACGCCACGGACGATCCTACCAGCAGCGCGCCGGCCAGTCCCGGGCCTTGCGTGTAGGCGATGGCGTCGATTTCGGACAGGCCGATGCCGGCCTTCGTCAGGGTCTCTTCGAGCAGCGGGATGGCGCGGCGGATATGGTCGCGCGACGCCAGTTCCGGCACCACGCCGCCGTACTGCTCGTGCATGGCGACTTGCGAATAGAGGGCGTGCGACAGCAGGCCGCGTTGCGTGTCGTACAAGGCCAGGCCGGTTTCGTCACAGGAGGATTCGACGCCAAGAACAATCATGAAGGTACTGAATAGGGAGGAGTAATCCGCCATTGTAAAGGAAAGCCGCGCAGTCCACCGTGCGGCCGGCGCACCATTTCGGCGGCAGTGTGCACTTGCGCAGTGCGGCGCGGGCCGGTTTTGCCCGGGATTCTGGCTGCTTTGCGCCTGGAACGGCACTGGCACCGCTCTTGCTTAGACAGGCGTGTGCCTTTCTCAAGGGAGCTTGCGATGTCGGAACAATGGAAAATGATTTGCCGCCTGAAGGACATGCCGCTGGCGGGCGCGCGCATGGTGCAGCGGGGCCTGGCATGGCAGGACTTGCCCGGCGTGGCGCTGTTTCGCGCGTCGGACGACACGGTCTACGCGCTGCTCGACGCGGTGCCCTGCCTGGGTGGCCCGCTGGCGCACGGGGTGCTGATGGAGAAAAATCTGATGGGGCCGAAAAGTAGCTGGATCATCGAGCTCGATTCGGGCCGCCTGGTGGCGCCCGTGCAGGGCATGGCGCGCATGTACGCCGTGCGCATCCTGGACGGGCGCATCTACCTGGACATCAATGAACTGAATATCCCGGCCAGCAAGGCGGAGCAGGCGCTGGCGGGATCGTTCGCCGTGCTGCCGCATGTGCAGATGGCGTGATGAAGGGAAAAGCAAAAACGGCGCACAGGGCGCCGTTCTTTGTCTGCAGTGATGTGTCGGCTTACGCGCTACGCGCTAAGCCGACCTACGTTGCATACGCATGTTCATCGCGCAGCGTGGTGCTTTGGTCTCCTTCGACCGTAGGTCGGATTAGGCCCGAAGGGCCGTAATCCGACAACATCGCCGGCATTATTTTGGGCGATTGAGCAAATGCGCATGCGCGTCGCGCAGCATGGTGGCCGTCGTGTCCCAGTCGATGCAGCCGTCCGTGACGGAGCAGCCGTAGGTCAGTTGCGACAGTTCTTGCGGGATCTTCTGGTTGCCGCCGACGATGTTCGATTCGATCATCACGCCCACCAGCGAGCGGTTGCCCTGGCGGATCTGGTTGACCACGTCGCCCATCACCAGCGGCTGCAGTTCCGGCTTTTTATAGCTGTTCGCGTGCGAGCAGTCGACCACCAGGTTGGCGGGCAGTTTGGCCTTGGCAAGTGCCTGTTCGGCGATGGCGATCGAGACCGAATCGTAGTTCGGGCGGCCGTCGCCGCCGCGCAGCACCACGTGGCCGTAGGCGTTGCCGCGCGTGCGCACGATGGCCACGTTGCCTTCGGCGTTAATGCCCAGGAAGGAGTGCGGGTGGGCCGACGACAGGATGGCGTTGACGGCGATGCTGATGTCGCCATCGGTGCCGTTCTTGAAGCCGACCGGTGTCGACAGGCCCGACGACATTTCGCGGTGCGTCTGCGATTCCGTCGTGCGCGCGCCGATGGCGGTCCAGGCGATCAGGTCGCCCAGGTATTGCGGCGAGATCGGGTCCAGCGCTTCGGTGGCGGTGGGCAGGCCCAGTTCGCACACGTCGAGCAGGAACTGGCGCGCCTTTTCCATGCCTTCGTTGACCTTGAACGAATCGTCCATGTACGGGTCGTTGATATAGCCCTTCCAGCCCGTGGTGGTACGCGGTTTCTCGAAATACACGCGCATCACCAGCAGCATCGTATCCTTGACTTCCTCTTGCAGCGCTTTCAGGCGGCGCGCGTAATCGAGGCCGGCGACGGGGTCGTGGATCGAGCACGGACCGACGACGACGAACAGGCGCTGGTCCTTGCGGTCGATGATGTTGCGCAGCGCTTCGCGGCCGCGGCTGACGGTGTCGAAGGCGCTTTCCGACAGGGGCAGCTTGGCGTGCAGTTCGGCCGGTGTCGGCATGGGCGCGAAAGAGGTGACGTTGATATTTTCGATGTCTGGCGTATTCATGATTCTGGCTCGGCTTTCGCTATTGCGTTCTTTAAGAGGCAATAGTGTAGCGGAAATGCGGCCTGGCGGCGGGGTTGGGGCCAAAACGGAATGCATGAGTTGTTTTTATGGCAAGGCCGGCACGCCGCCGGGCCCTTGCCGCCGGACGCTCAGCGGCCGCCGGCCAGGCTGGCGCCAACGCTGTAGCGGGCGATGCGCTGGTAGTTGCCGGCCAGCTCGGGCGGCCGGGGCAGGCCGGGATGGCGCCGCACATGCTCGAGGATGGCGGTTTCATGCTGGCGTATCTGCGCGTCCAGGCAGGCGATTTGCTGGCGCAACAGGGCGTGCAGCGCATGCTGGCCAGCCTGCAGATGGGCGTCGAGGCGCGCCGACTCCTGCTTGCGCACGCCTACGATGGCGTGCAGGCGGCGCAGCCACAGGCGCAGTTCCACATAGGCGGGCGAGGGCGGCGTCCAGCGCGCGGGGCGTTCGTCCTTGCAGTAATTGGCCAGCACCACGGCGCTGAGCGCCGCGTTCGCGGGCAAACCTTGACTGCGCAGATAGTCTGCCAGTTGCGCGGGCTGGGCATCGCAGACCAGCATGCCCATGTCGGCCAGCACGCGGGCTGGCGCCTCGCTGTACGGGGCGTCGAGGCGCATGCAGACGCGCAAGCCCATGACGGGCACGTCATTCCTCTGCAGCCAGCTGCGCAGCCAGCGGTAGCCGGCCATGTCGTTTTCCAGCACCTTGCACAGCACGTCGCCGCCCGAGCGCAGCACGGCTTTCAGCAGCAGCTTGCTCGTTTCGATGCCGACGAAGGCAGTTTCCTGTTTGATCGCGTCTTTCATGATGAGTCCCCCTGTGCAGTCTTATACGCAGCGGCGGCGCGTTTGGATGCAGGCGCGAAGCAAATTCGTAAAAGAGCCTGGAAGACTGTTGCATTGGCACCTACGGCATCCTCCAGCCCGTCTGCAAGGGAGAAAATCCGTGTAAGCTGGCGTCATGACGACTGTATCCATCCCCCATACCGATGTGGCCGGTGAGCCATTCCCCGCAGCACGTTTCATTAAAGAAATAGGACGCGGCAAGAACGGCGCGCGCAGCATGACGCGCGATGACGCCCGCGCCCTGTACCGCGCCATGCTCGAGGGCCGCGTGTCGGACCTGGAACTGGGCGGCATTTTGTTATCGATGCGCATCAAGGGCGAGTCCGTGGACGAGATCGCCGGCTTCCTCGATGCGGCCGAAGCCTCGTTCGCCCCTCTGGCCGCGCCGGCAGGCGAATTCGCACCCATCATCATTCCCAGCTACAACGGCGCGCGCAAGATGGCGAACCTGACGGCCTTGCTGGCGCTGCTGCTGGCGCGCGCGGGCGCACCCGTGCTCGTGCATGGCGTGACCAGCGACCCGGGCCGCATCACGACGGCCGAAGTGCTGGCCGCGCTGGGCGTGCCCGCCTCGGCGGACCATGCGCAAGCCGAGGCCGCCATGGCGCGCGGCGAAGCGGCCTTCCTGCCCATCGCAGCGCTGGCGCCCCGCCTGGCGCACCTGCTGTCGCTGCGGCGCGTGCTGGGCGTGCGCAATTCCACGCATACCCTGGTGAAAATCATGCAGCCGTTCGCCGCTCCCGCCCTGCGCCTGGTGTCGTACACGCATCCCGAATACCTGGAAATGCTCGGTGAGTATTTCCTGACGGCATGCCCTCCTGGGCGTGGCGACGCCTTCCTGATGCGCGGCACGGAAGGCGAAACGGTGGCCAACGCCAACAAGGCGCAGCAGATCGACTGGTTCCACGGCGGCGAGCGCACGGTATTAGTGGAAAGGCAACTTCTGGTAGAGGAACTGCCGCATTTGCCGGCCGAGCGCGACGCGGCCACCACGGCGGCCTGGATCGCCGCCGTGCTGCGCGGCGAGGTGCCCGTGCCGCCATCGATCGCGGAGCAGGTGGAGCAATGCCTGATGGCATCGCGGCAGATTGCAGCACGGCCGCGCTAGCCGCGCCGCCGCAGTTTACAATGGCGTCTTTGTAATCAGCGGTGACCGGAATTCTTATGGCAAAACAATTTGATGTGGCAGTGATCGGCGCGGGCGCGGCCGGCATGATGTGTGCGGCTGTTGCCGCCCAGCAAGGCAAGCGCGTGGTGTTGATCGATCACGCGGCCAAGCTGGCCGAAAAGATCCGCATCTCGGGTGGTGGACGTTGTAACTTCACCAATATCAACGCCACCCCGCAAAATTTCCTCTCGGAAAACCCGCATTTCTGCAAGAGCGCGCTGTCGCGCTACACGCCGCAGGATTTCCTCGCGCTGGTGAAAAAATACCGGATCGGCTATCACGAAAAGCACAAGGGCCAGCAATTCTGCAATGAATCAGCCGAGCAGATCATCGACATGCTCAAGGACGAGTGCGCCGCTGGCGGCGTGCACTGGCGCATGCCGTGCAAGATCGATAATGTTGTCCAGCAAGATGATGGCGGCTTCGTGCTGCAGACGGACAGCGGCGACATCGAGACGGCCAGCATCGTCATCGCCACGGGCGGCCTGTCGATCCCGAAGATCGGCGCCACGGACTTTGCCTATCGCATCGCCAAGCAATTCGGTCTGGCGATGGTCGAGCCGCGTCCGGCCCTGGTGCCGCTGACGTTCGACCCGGCCAACTGGGCGCCATTTGCCGAATTGTCCGGCATCGCGCTGGAAGTGGATGTGGAAACGGGCAGCCTGAAAGGCCGCAAGGCCACTGGCGCGCGTTTCCGCGAAGATTTGCTGTTCACGCATCGCGGCCTGTCGGGTCCGGCGATCCTGCAGATTTCCAGCTACTGGCTGCCGGGCGAGCCCATTGTCATCAACCTGCTGCCGGAAGTGGACGTGGCGCAAACCCTCATCGAAGGCAAGGGCACCCTGAAGAAGCAACTGGGCAATATCGTCGCCCAATGGCTGCCGCAGCGCCTGGCGGACTGCCTGCTGGCCACGAACGGCCTGGCGCCGGACGCGCGCATCGCCGACATGCCCGACGCGCAGCTGCGCAAGCTGGGGCTGGCCATCAATGCCTGGTCCATCGTGCCGAACGGTTCCGAAGGCTACCGCAAGGCGGAAGTGACGCGGGGCGGCATCGACACGCGCGAACTGTCGCAGCAGACCATGATGGCGAATAAGGTGCCGGGTCTGTATTTCATCGGTGAATCGGTCGACGTGACGGGCTGGCTGGGCGGCTACAACTTCCAGTGGGCCTGGGCTTCCGGCGTGGCGGCAGGTATTGCCTTGCAGTAAGCAACTCTGTAGGATGGGAGCACCGGTGCGTGGTTTACGCCACATTCCGGCAGCGACCTCAGGCTGCATACCGCACGCAAGTGGGGAGGGGCTTCCCTTTCCGAATAAAAGCTGCTACTATCTATCTCTTCCTATACACCACCTCAACGGTTTGAATTTTACATGACCACTATTCGCCTTAAAGAAAACGAGCCGTTCGAAGTCGCAATGCGTCGCTTCAAACGCACCATCGAAAAAACGGGTCTGCTGACCGAATTGCGCGCTCGCGAATTCTACGAAAAGCCAACAGCTGAGCGCAAGCGCAAGCTGGCAGCTGCTGTCAAGCGTCATTACAAACGCATCCGCAGCCAACAACTGCCGAAAAAATTATTCTAAGACTGTTCAGTCAGAACCAACCCGGGTAGTTCGGCGCATTGTTCGCCACGGGTTTTGTTTTGATTCGCCTGGAGTGATACTTCAGATGAGTCGCATACCCGCTCCGGTTCGCCGCAGCGGGTTTTCGCTTTTGTGGCCGCCTGCTTGGAGTGCCTGCACGAGCATCGAACCCCACTTACCAACACGAGGATTGCCATGAGCTTGAAAGAACAAATTACCGAAGACATGAAAAACGCCATGCGCGCCAAGGAAGCGGGCAAGCTGGGCACGATTCGCCTGTTGCTGGCGGAAATCAAGCGCAAGGAAGTCGACGAGCGCATCGAATTGACGGATGCCCACGTGACGGCCATCGTGGAAAAGATGATCAAGCAGCGCAAGGATTCGATCACCCAGTTCGAAGCCGGTGGCCGTGCCGACCTGGCCGACATCGAAAAAGCCGAGCTGGTGCACCTGATCGGTTACATGCCTGCCGGCCTGTCGGACGAAGAAGTAGCGGCCGAAGTGGCTGCCGCCGTGGCCGCCTCGGGCGCCGCGGGTCCGCAAGACATGGGCAAGGTCATGGCCATCGTCAAGCCGAAGCTGGCTGGCCGCGCCGACATGACCGTGGTGTCCGCGCTGGTCAAGAAAGCCTTGACGCCGGCCGCGTAAGCAACAATAGTAGCAAGGGCTGCCAGTCGTCGCACTGGCAGCCGCTCAATCGCCCACACGTTGACCTGGCTCAACCTCCGGCCACGTGCGGTAGTATAGTCTGACCTATAACAAGACCCGCCCTAGCCAGTGATACCTCAATCCTTTATTTCCGATTTGCTCAACCGCGTCGATATCGTCGATGTCGTGGGGCGCTACGTGCAACTGAAAAAAGGCGGCGCCAATTTCATGGGCTTGTGCCCGTTCCACAGTGAAAAATCGCCCAGCTTTACCGTCAGCCCCACCAAGCAGTTCTACCATTGCTTCGGCTGCGGCGCGCATGGCACCTCGATCGGCTTCCTGATCGAATACTCGGGCATGGGCTTTGTCGATGCCGTCAAGGACCTGGCGCAGAACGTGGGCATGGTCGTGCCGGAAGCGGACGACAAGATCCCGCCGGCCCAGCGCGCGCAGATCCAGGCGCAAAGCCTGGCCTTGTCCGACGCCATGACGCAGGCCTGCGATTATTACCGCGGGCAATTGCGCCACGCGCCGGAAGCCATCGCCTACCTCAAAAATCGGGGCTTGACGGGCGAAGTGGCCGCTCGCTTCGGCATGGGTTTCGCGCCCGGCGGCTGGGACAATCTACGTTCCGTCTTCCCCGATTACGATGTGGTGGCCCTGGCCGAGGCCGGTCTCGTGATCGACAAGGTCGATGAAGAGGGCAACAACCGCAAGCGCTACGACCGTTTCCGCGAACGCATCATGTTTCCGATTCGTAATACCAAGGGCCAGGTCATCGCCTTCGGCGGCCGCGTGCTCGACCATGGCGAACCGAAATACCTGAATTCCCCGGAAACCCCCTTGTTTTCCAAGGGTTTCGAACTATATGGCTTGTTCGAGGCGCGCCAGGCCATCCGCGACGCCGGCTATGTGCTGGTGACGGAGGGGTATATGGACGTGGTGGCGCTGGCGCAGATGGGTTTCCCGCAGGCAGTGGCTACCCTGGGCACGGCGTGTACGCCCACCCACGTGCAAAAACTGCTGCGCCAGACCGATAACGTGATTTTCAGCTTCGACGGCGACAAGGCCGGCCGCCGCGCCGCGCGCCGAGCGCTCGAAGCGAGCCTGGCCCACGTGTCGGACAATAAAACGATCAAATTCCTGTTCTTGCCGTCGGAACACGATCCGGACAGCTATATCCGCGCATTCGGCGCCGAAGGTTTTGAGCAGCAGGTGCATGAAGCGATGCCGCTGTCACAGTTCTTGCTGAAAGAAGTGTCGGGCGAGCATGATTTATCGGAACCGGAAGGGCGCGCCCGCGTGCAGTTCGACGCCAAGCCTCTGCTGCAGCTGATGGCGCCGTCGTCGCTGCGCCTGCAGATCGTGCGCGGGCTGGCGCAGTTGACGCAGTCCACGCCGGCCGAGATCGAAGCCCTGTTCGAGCTGGCCAAACCCGTTGCCGTGGCGCACCGCGCGCCGCCGAAATCGGGCCGCCCCGTTCCCGTGGGCCTGGAATTGAAGATCATGCGCATGCTGGTGGCGCATCCGCCGCTGACCCTGCGCATCGACGAGGCTGCCCTGACCGCCTTCCAGCACCTGGGGCCCGATGCGGCGCACAGCCTGGGGCAGCTGGTGGCCGTGGGCCAGGCGCTGGGCGAGCATGGCAGTTTTGCCGCGCTGGCGCAGCAGTTGAAGGAGCTGGGCAGCGAATACGACGAGATCATCGGCGAGATCGCGGCCGGCACGGAGTCCGATTACGACAGCGAATTGTCGTGGCTGGTGAGCACCATCCGCGAGATCAAATTGAATGCCTTGAAGGCGGAATTGCAGCAATTGTTTGCGTCGGGTTTGCCATCGGAGAAAATTGGTGTACGCTACCGCGAAATCATGCAGGAGCAGGGCGAGCTGGAACGCGAACGCGATGCCGAGTTGGTGAATCGCTAACCTTGCCCTGAGGGTATGGCGCGCACTGGAAAAACATTTTTCGCGTGCTATAATTAAATGCTAAGTATTGTGTGCTTTGGCAAGCTAGTTCTGTTTCGTAAATAGTATTTGTTTTCAGTAAGTTAGGCTCTTGATCGGCGCGGTGGATCGTGTCGGCAGCCAGGGCCAACTGGCGCTTTCGGCGTTGCGGGCAAGGCCTGCGGACGCTGGCAAGCCGCGCCAGACTCTCGCTCCCAACGCGGTCGATGCAGGAATTTTTGCCGAGACGGCTGGCAACAGCCGGTGGACAGGAATTGCTGCGCTTCCCGCGGATCGTGGCCGATGAGGTGTAAGTAACGTAACAGTGTCGAATTTGCGTAGTCGGCAGGTTCGAAGATGGTGGTTCCCGCAGATAGACAGGGAACTGGCAGCAAACTTTATCCTAATCCACCGTAAAGCAAGTCGTTGTGTAATCGAAAGCGCCTGTGCCAATCAAGAAACCCGAATCCAAAGCGGCTGCAAAGCCCACTAAAGTTACCACGAAAGCCGAAAAGGCGCTCGACCGGCCAGAAGCGCGCGTGACCAGCGCGCCCGTGGTCAGCCAGACCACCGACGCCGCCACCCTGGCGGCCATCGATACGTCCGGTTATGTCTTGCCGTCGGTAAAAGTGCCAGGCCGCCGCGGCCGCAAGCCAAAAGAATTCCAGCCAGAAAATGATGAAGTCGCCGCCTTGAACGCCGTCGAGCGGGCCGAACTGAAGGCCGTCGACAAGGCCAAGGCCAAGGACCGCAAGGCGAAAGAGCGCGCACTGCTGAAGGACGCGTTCTCGTCCGACACGGAAGCGAGCGAGGAAGAACTCGAGCGCCGGCGCCAGAAACTCAAGACCCTGATCAAGTTCGGCAAGGAACGCGGTTTCCTGACGTATGCGGAAATCAACGATCACTTGCCCGAAAACATCGTCGATCCGGAAGCCATCGAAGGCATCATCGGTACCTTCAATGACATGGGCATCGCCGTCTACGAACACGCGCCCGATGCGGAAACCTTGTTGTTGTCCGATAACGTTGCCGTCGTCACCAGCGACGACGAGGCGGAAGCGGCGGCCGAGGCCGCATTGTCGACCGTCGACTCCGACTTCGGCCGCACCACCGACCCCGTGCGCATGTACATGCGCGAGATGGGCTCGGTCGAGCTGCTGACGCGCGAAGGCGAGATCGAGATTGCCAAGCGCATCGAAGATGGCTTGAAGGACATGATCCAGGCCATTTCCGCCTGCCCCGTGACGATTGCCGAAATCATCGCCGCCGCCGACCGCATCGCCAACGAAGAGATCAAGATCGACGAAATCGTCGACGGTCTCGTCGATGAAAACGAACCGGTCGCTGCCGCTCCCGTCGTGTCCGCTCCCGTCGAAGAAGACGAGGAAGAAGGCGAAGCGGAAGAAGAGGAAGAGGAAGAAGAGGAAGAAGCGAGCGCGTCGGGCGCCGCCGGTTTCTCGGCCGAACAGCTGGAAACCCTGAAACGCACGGCGCTGGAAAAATTCGCCGTCATTTCGCAGCAATTCGACAAGATGCGCCGCGCCTTCGAGAAAGAAGGCTATAACTCGAAACCGTACGCCAAGGCGCAGGAAGCCATTTCGCAAGAATTGCTGGGCATCCGCTTCACGGCCAAGGTCGTCGAAAAGCTGTGCGACACCCTGCGCGGTCAGGTGGATGAGGTGCGCCATATCGAGAAACAGATCCTCGACGTGGCCGTGAACCGCTGCGGCATGCCGCGTGCCCACTTCATCAAGGTCTTTCCGGGCAATGAAACCAACCTCGACTGGGTCGATGGCGAAGTCAACGCAGGACACGCGTACAGCGCCATCCTGGGCCGCAACATTCCGACCGTCAAGGAACTGCAGCAGCGCCTGATCGACCTGCAGGCGCGTGTCGTTCTGCCGTTGCCGGATTTGCGCAATATCAACCGCCAGATGGCGGCCGGTGAAATGAAGGCGCGCAAGGCCAAGCGCGAAATGACGGAGGCCAACTTGCGCCTGGTTATTTCGATCGCCAAGAAATACACGAACCGGGGCCTGCAATTCCTCGACCTGATTCAGGAAGGCAACATCGGCCTGATGAAGGCCGTCGACAAGTTCGAGTACCGCCGCGGCTACAAGTTCTCGACGTATGCGACCTGGTGGATCCGCCAGGCCATCACGCGCTCGATCGCCGACCAGGCGCGTACGATCCGCATTCCCGTGCACATGATCGAGACGATCAACAAAATGAACCGGATTTCCCGCCAAATCCTGCAGGAAACGGGCGCGGAACCCGATCCGGCCACCCTGGCGATCAAGATGGAAATGCCCGAGGACAAGATCCGCAAGATCATGAAAATCGCCAAGGAACCGATCTCGATGGAAACGCCGATCGGCGACGACGACGATTCCCACCTGGGCGACTTCATCGAGGACAACAACACCCTGGCGCCGGCCGACGCAGCGCTGCACGCGTCCATGCGCGGCGTGGTCAAGGACGTGCTCGATTCCCTGACGCCACGCGAAGCGAAAGTGCTGCGCATGCGTTTCGGCATCGAGATGTCCACCGACCATACGCTGGAAGAAGTGGGCAAGCAATTTGACGTGACGCGCGAACGCATCCGCCAGATCGAAGCCAAGGCGCTGCGCAAGCTGCGCCACCCATCGCGCTCCGACAAGCTGAAAAGCTTCTTGGAAGGCAACTAGAAGCCAATAGGGCTTGACGTGCGCCCCTGATACCCCTATCCTCGCGTGTCCGTTTCCAAAACGGCCGCGCGAGGCGGGCATCAACAGCGCCGCCACGCCGCAGTCCCCGGGCCTCTAGCTCATGCTTGGTTAGAGCAGCGGACTCATAATCCGTTGGTGCCGTGTTCGACTCACGGGAGGCCCACCATTCTTACGTAGCTGCTCATGGGCAGCTATGATCCGCACTACCTCGTCTGCAGGGACGCCCGACTCTTCGATGATCTTTATGGTCGTATGGAAGTCGGGCACTCTCTCTCCATTCACATAGCGATCCAGTGTCTTCTGAGGCACGCCCCACGCCTTCGCTACAGGCAACACTTTTCTACCCTGCAACGCTCTCGCTATCAATTCCTGATATTCCATAGTATTTTCTCATTGGCAATTAGTCCAAATGGACATTAATATCGCACTTAGCTAGTCCAAACGGACATTTTAATTTGTCCGATTGGACGAAGTTAACGATAGCACAGTTGCGTCTGCCGTCAACCATATCGAGCGTTCTGCATAGACCTGAGTAAGTTTTCAATGTCACGTCGAATGATCTCTGCTGGCGGCACGCTGTGATAGCGAATTGTGGTGTGCCCGGCTTGTTTGAGCATGGCGTCTCTCTCTCTGTCGAATAGTTCGCGGCCTATGTGGCTGCGGTCGTCTAGCTCGATCACTGCGATGACGTTCATTTGTTTGCTACACAAAACGAAGTCGGCCACTTTTCGGTTGAAGCGATTTCGGGATTGCCAGCCTTCGGCGGTGATGAGCGCGGAAAACGCCACTTGGGTTAATACGATGCATTCAGGTAGCGCAGTCGTGAGAAGGGAGAACATTTGTTGTTCTCGGGTTGTAAGTATAGGTTTTCGTTTTATCTGCGGTGACTCCGGTGTTTTGCGCAGTACGTGGCGAAGAATCTCCGGGTCAAATAGTTTTCGAACTGCTAGTGCCGCTAATGCTAGTGAAAGAAAAAATATAAAGATGTTCATAAAGTAGCCATTATTTTTTAATTGGCAATAAACATATCACAGCCGTGATTAATCGCTCTAGTGGGCAAATTTACGAAAGAAAGAAAAATGAAAAACACTATCCAAATTTTGCACGTCACCCAAGTGGCTGGCCGTTCGAAAAAAACCGGCAATGATTACGATATGCGCATGGCGCAATGCATCGTCCATAAGCCAAACCGCGATACCGGTGTCATTGAGCCGTTAATCGGTGAACTGGTGTTGCCGGAGCGCTTCAAAGACACTCAGCCGGGCATGTATGAGGTCGAATTCGAAGTATCGATCTCGCAAGATAAGCGTGTCGGCGCACAGGTCTTTTCCATCACTCCAATTTCCGCCGCGTCCCAAGCAAAACCCGCTGCAGCGGCTCCCGCCGTCAAGGCGAACCCAGGTCAACAAACCGCCTCGTAATTTTCCATGCCTTCCTGCGTTGATTCCACACAAATGACGGGGCCAGATGCTCCGTCTGGTGCCGTGCTGTACACGGTGTCTAGCGCTCCTACTGAGTTGGCTACATGTGCCTATGTGGTTGAGTCTGGCCCGGAGTATGTGGCTGCTGTGGCGGCGCAGGAAAAGGCTATCGATATCTATTTTGCGGCCGCAGTCGTGGTCGTTTTCGCTTTGGGCTGGATCGCAGGGGCACAACGATGATGTTGCTAAAAAATATCTGGCCGGTTCTGTTTTTGGCTGGTCTCTTTGTCTGCGCTGTGTACCTGGTGAAGTACATCATTGCCCGGTTCTTGGAGCATAAATAATGACCATTGGCGCTGCTGTTGGTTATGTCTTGAGTGCGTTCGGTATTGGCTATGCCGCTGGTGCGATTCAGCGGGTGATCCGGCGCTCGATAGAAATTTTGGATTAGCAGTCTTTTGGCGCTGGGTCGTCGTCAATCGTATGTAGACCGTCATTTTTTAAGGATGTACAAATGAACAAAAATATCATGCGTGGTTTGGCTTTGGTGGGCGCGGTTGCCGTTTCCGGTGTTGCTGCCGCCGCTGATGATCCGGGTGTCGCAGCGATCCAGGGCCTGTCCGGTCAGGCTACAACCTACATCACGGCTGCCTTCGCCGTCGCCGTTCTGGTCGCCGGTGGCTTCTGGGGTATCAAGATGATGAAAAAAGCGTTTTCGAAGGCTGGCTAATTCGTCGGCGTTCGGGCGTACAGGGCGGCTTATGTCGCCCTTTTTTATTGGATAGAAATGAAAAATATTTTATTCCTCTTTTTGATGGCTTTTTATATTCAGCCAGTTTTTGCGGGCGGTATTTATTTCCAAGGTGCTGATGGATTGGTGTATACAAGCGTTGAGGAGGCTTGCCAGAAATATGCAGCCTTGCCCGCACATCCAAACACCGTAGTTAGCGTCAAAGAATATGAGGAGGATAAATTTTATTGCGAGGTTAAGCCATTCGGCGCTACAACTATACGCGGGGTATATGTCACTAAACTCGGTGATTGCCTAGATGGTGATAGCGCGGGAACTTATAGAATTCCATCTGCCTATTACAAGCGACTTCCTAACGGTGACAGCAAAGTAGTTCAAGCAATTATTCAGGATGGTAGTTTATTGAGTGCTTCATATTGCGTTGATAAGTGTGTAGCCAAGGTTAGGGGTAAAGAAGATTTAGGTAAGACGATTGAGGGGCCTTCCGATCCTAATGGCGTGTTCTTGATGTCTTGGAATATGAGGTTGACGCAAAACGGTGCGCGCTGTGGCTCTCAAAAATTACCTGATACGGTTGTTCCGCCTTATACGGGGTCGGGTGATCCGCCTAAGCCGACTGATCCGACTGATCCGACTAAGCCCACCGATCCTACTAAGCCGACTGATCCGACTAAGCCCACCGATCCTACTAAGCCGACTGATCCGACTGATCCGACTAAGCCGACTGATCCGACTAAGCCGACTGATCCTAGTAATCCTGGCGGCACTCCGGGCGGAACTCCTGGCGGTACTCCAGGCGGTACTCCAGGCGGAACCCCTGGTGGCACCCCTGGCGGAGACCCTGGTGGAACTCCTGGCGGCACTCCTGGCGGTACCCCTGGCGGCACTCCTGGCGGCACTCCTGGCGGTACTCCTGGCGGAACTCCTGGCGGTACCCCTGGTGGCACCCCTGGTGATAATCCTGGGAGTGGCAAGCGCGGTTGCGGCTTACCCGGTGATGCTCCGTGCCGCATTGATGAAAGTGGTATGCCGGAAATAGAAAGGTCTGTTGGGGATGCGTGGCTTAAGGAGCTTAGCGATACCAACGAAAAGGGATTAGAAAGAATCGGTTCTCTTGTTCGGGAGAAATTCGGGGCCGGTGATTGGTTCCCGACAATTAGTACCGCTGTTTGTAAGAATCCGACTGTATCTAATCCGGTGACTGGTGGTTCATACGAGGTAGATGTCTGCACTTATGTGAACATATTCGCAAGATTTATTTCAGGCGTTATTTGCTTCTTCGCGCTCATTGGTTCAATTCAACAAATCTCTTCTGCTTATAAGGCTTAATCATGCCGCTTCTTGGTCAATTGCTCGTATCCATCATTACATTTCTGATTAGTATTTTTGGAAGATTTATGGTGGCTGAGAAAGCGTTTAGGGTCTCGGCCGTATTGATATTTGTAGGTCTGGCTTCGGCGCTTTTGGCGACAGGACTCTCTTGTGCCCATGGTGTTTGTGCGCAGGGTATTTCCGGTATTTCGTCTTCCCATCCTAGTTTTGCGGTCGGACTTGGTATTGCTTTTAATTCGACGACGATGGCTGCTGCATCGTGTTATTCGACGGTATGGCTTGCTTGTCAGATATATGTGATTAACAAAAAAGGTATTAACCTTGTGACCAAGTAGGCGGTTGATATGGCTGTTTATGCAATTACGGGCAAGCTCGGGAGTGGTAAAGGTAAGGCGGCGATTGACCAGATCAGGCGTTATCTGCGTGACGGTAAGAGGGTGGCTACAAACTGCGATGTGTTCCTTGAACACCTGATGCCAGCCCGGGATAGGAGTGTAGTTATTCGGGTGCCTGACAAGCCTTCCGCTGTGGATCTGTACATGATCGGCAGCGGTAATCGCTTCATCGATTTTGAGCCGATTTTGCAGCATGGCCGTGCTGGTATTACGGCCATTGCGCCGTCGCCTAAGTTGCTGCCTGGATTTGACGAGCATCACAATGGTGCGCTTATTCTTGACGAGTGCGGCTCCTGGTTGAATACCCGCAATTTTCAGGATAAGGGCCGCGCTGAAATGCTGGAATGGGCTATCCATGCGCGCAAGTATGGGTGGGATGTGTTTTTCATCATGCAGAACATCAGTCAGGTCGATAAGCAGTTGCGCGATTCTCTGCTTGAATATGTTGTCAGGCTGAATCGTTTGGATCGGATGCGGGTGCCTGTTTTGAGCCCTGCCATTGCTTTTATGACGGCAGGGGCTGCCAGCGGTAGCATGCCGCGCTTACATATCGGTGTGGTGCGATTGGGCGCGTCTCCTGACGCTTTGGTGGCTGACCGCTGGTATTTTCGTGGCGATGATCTGAACAACGCTTACAACACGACGCAAGTCTTTTCCGATACCTATCCGCACGGTACCCACTCGCTGCTTTCGTCTTGGCACTTGTCCGCCGTTGCTGGTGTTCCTCCCGATTTCATCGGGCCATTGCAGGCGACGCCTGCTGCTTTGCCGATGTTGAGCTATCGCGCTCTTCCTCCTAAGCCACCTCACAAACATATGACTAAATTTCTCTTTGTTGCTCTCTGCTTTGGCGCCGTCCTGGGCGTGTTTGGCTATCACTTCGGTAAGCCGATCCTTGCGCCTGCCGCTGTTCAAAAACAGCCTGAAATCGTCCCGTCAAAAAATCTCACTGGCGTTGGTTATATCGCTCGGGGCACCGTGTATGTCGTGACGCTGTCGGACGGTCGCAGCGTTACTGCCCGCCGTTTTCGTTTTGTTGATGGTGGTTGGCTTGCGCTGGTCGATGGTGATACCTGGGTGAAGGGTTCGATGTGAAAAAATTATTTATACTGTTTTTCTGGTTGCCGTGCTTTGCGTTTGCGGCAGGTCAGCCAGTCTCGATACAGCTTTCTTCCGTGTCGCTTGTCGCGTTTGCGCAGGCTACCTTTAAGAATATGCTGGCGCGTGATTTTGTCATATCGCCGGAGGCTTTGGCCCTTGATCGCAAGATTACGGTGTCGGTGAGTTCCCTCGATGCTGATCGGTTGCCGATGTTTGTCGAAGGCATTTTGCGGGACCAGGGTATAGCGGCTGAATTGCGCGATGGCGTCTACTATCTGCGTGCTGCGCAGTCTGCCGCTTCTGTTCCATCTGCCATACGTCTATCGTCTGTCGATGTTCCGGTGGGCGATGCCGGTGCTGCGTTCCTTAATAGGCCCATATTGCGCCCTGGGCGTGCCGATGGTGAGGATGGTGCTGTTGATCCAGTGTCTGTTGCCTCTGGCCGGCGGCGTGATGCTGAGTCCGAAGTATATGCGCCGGCTGGTCGTTCGGCTGATTTCTTGGCGGGTGTTGTAGCGGCTGCTTTTGGTCCACATAGTGCGGTTGCGGCTGGCAGTCAAATTGTGCTGACGGGTAGCCCGTCCGAGTTGAACAAAATGCGTATCTTGCTCGGTGCGCTCGATCAGTTGCCGCGCATGGTTGACGTGTCTGCGTCCTGGGTTGAGGTCACGGATAACGCCAGCTCGGGCCGCGGCATTTCCATCATGGCCAGCGTGCTCGGTGCCAAGTTCGGCGCTTCGCTCGGCAGCGTCAATTCAGCGTCCGCGATCAGCTTGCGCGGAACAAATTTCCAGTTGGTGGTCGATGCGCTTAATACCGATGGGCGGTTTAAGCAGGTGTCGAACAGCCGCATTGTGGGCGACGACTATCAAAAGATGGTGCTGACGGTGGGCGATGAAACTCCGACGATTGCCAGCACGGGCAAAGACAATTCCGGCAACAGTGTTCAAAACATCGTCTATCGGCCTTCCGGCGTCATTGTCGACGTACTGCCGAAGGTGCTCGGCAACGGCAAAATCAATCTTGCCATCGATGGGCAGATATCCAGTTTCAAACCTACTTCTAGTGGCGTGACTGGTTCGCCCACGCTGATTAAGCGCCAGGTGAAAACGGCGGTGACGGTCAACGATGGTGAGGTGCTGTTGATTGGCGGTCTGAACGATGCGCAAACCGTCGATAGCTCCTCTGGCTTCTCGTTTCTGCCGTCATCGTGGGCTGCTCGATCGGGGACGAAGCTGCATACCGATCTGGTGCTGATCTTGAGCGCGCAAGTTCCGCATACCTCAGAAAAACGGTGACTTGTCACGTTAATTCTGGGGTGACGGCACAAGCGGCCCGGAGGGCAAAATCTTTGAGGGCATATCGAAGTCGGCTGTGGATTTTGAAGTAATGGCGTCAGATGGCCCGTGCGCATCGGAGCGAGGAGCGACACGTTTTCAAAGTTTTAGCGGGCAGTCCGCCGCCACGCTTAGTACCGCGTCGCTGCACGTTGGCCAGTACAGCCCACTCTGAAAAACCGTTTTGAAAGTATGCACATGAAACAGCTTGAGGATGACAAGACGATTGATCTACTCGGCCCGATTAAACGGGGCAGGGGGCGTCCGGCAACTGGCGCGGCAAAGACCAGTGCGCAAAGGCAGAAGGAGCGTAGGGAGCGCTTGCGTGACGATGGCAAGGCATTTCTTACGGTGCATGTGGATGCGAAGGTGCTGGAAGGATTGAAGGCATATGTCCGTTTTAAGGACGTTACGCCGGATCAGGTGATCGAGAAATTATTGCGGCAGCAGTTGTTGCGTAAGCGGTAGCGGAAAGCTTCGTGACGCTACCTGTGCGCAGCGCGGGGAGCGGCGCGAAGCGCCGCTAAACTTGTATTAGGGACACTTAAGAACACAGCAGTAGAAATCGCAGTTACGGGCATGTGCAGTACAGGATTTCAGCTCAGTTTTTGATAGACAAAAAAAAAGCCCCAGGCATCTACTAAATGTCCGGGGCCTTCGATAAACCTGCCGTTACAGGACTACCGAATGACCGAATTAGATTATGAAAACGCTTTAGCGTCAATTGATTTCTCGCCTGTAGAGCCATCTGCGCAACATCGCCCGGAGTGGTGGGACGATGAAGGCATCAAGAACACATGGAATGACAATTACACGGCCCGTAAGCGTGTTTTTCCTGATGGACAGTGCGAAGTGACAGTAACCAAGGAACGGCACTTTGTAGGCCCAGCTAGGCTGCTCAAAACGAAGGCCAAGCGCGGCGAGTCCGAAAATCGCGAGGCAAACGATGATGATGCTGGCCGCCGTGCGAAAAAGAACGTCAAACATTGCTGCAAACAGATCGGCGCTGATCGCATGGTTACGCTGACGTATCGAGAAAATATGGTGGATCGTGAAACAGCACTCAAGCACTGGAAAGCATTTTGCCGCAAGCTCGGCAAGCACAAACAATTTCACTATGTCGCCGTCATTGAGGAGCAGGAGCGTGGCGCGCTGCATTTCCATGTCGCTGTCGCCGGTCGGCAAATGTACGCGCTCTTGCGTTCGATCTGGCAAAGTGTTTTGGGTCGCGGCCCGAATGGTGAGCAGATGGGACAAGTCAATGTTCGTGATCCGCATCGTTTTGGCTTTGGCGTTACTGGAGCGCACAAGATTGCCAGCTACATTGCCAAGTACTGCGGCAAGGAAATGCAATGCAGGGCGCTCGATCAGAAACGTTATTTCCGCTCTAAGGGCATCGTGGTGCCCGAAGTCCACTCTTGGCGCTTATTGGGTTGTACTTCGATGCTTGGTGCCGCGCAGGCCGCTTTCCGTGCGATTGAGGGGCATTGTATGGATGGGTTGCAGACGTGGTGTAACAACGGACTGGGCGTTGTCTACATTGCGACGGCTCCCGGCTTGCCCGACACGACGGAAGAATGTCCGTTCTGATATAGTTGGTTTATGGCAACATTGTTGTGAGGCGTAAGATGGTAGTTACTGGATTGGTGTTGGAATCGCTGTCTGGTAAGACATGGTGTGAGGCAGTTGATCGCTGGTTGATCGAGAAGGCTGATAAGGCTTCTTTGCATTCTGATAGATGCATTTTTCGGTGGCTTGAGCCGCTTTTGTCTGGTTATGAGCTAAACGATATAAATCGTTCTGTGGTGGATGCCATCACGAAGAAAAAGCGTGCTACAGGTGTGACGAATGGTACTGTCAATAGGACGTTAGCTTTGCTGCGCTCTGTTTTGATCCGGGCTTGTGTAGATTGGGAGTGGGTTGATGCTATTCCAAAAGTTCGGCTGTTAAAAGAGCCGGACCGCCGGGTGCGATATCTGACTCAGGAAGAGGCCGCGATTCTATTACGCGAGTTGCCGGAGCACTTGTCACACATGGTGGCATTTAGTCTTGCAACTGGTCTACGCAAGGGCAATGTCATTGGCCTATCTTGGTCGCAGATCGATTTGAGTAGACGTGTTGCTTGGATACATCCTGATCAGAGTAAGACTCGTAAAGCTATCGTTGTACCACTTAATGACGACGCTATGCGTGTACTGGTTTTGCAGCGAGGTCGCCACTCCATACGAGTTTTCACTTATAACGGCGAGCCTGTAATCGCGGCTACTACAGCGGCTTGGTATAAGGCGTTGGAGCGTTCTGATATTGATGATTTTAGATGGCATGATCTGCGCCACACATGGGCCAGCTGGCATGTGCAGCGCGGTACGCCATTGCATGTTCTTCAGGAATTGGGTGGGTGGCAGTCGGCGCAGATGGTGAGGCGCTATGCACACTTTTCTGCGGGGCATTTGGCTGCCCATGCAGCTAATCTTCCAAGGTTGATATCGGCTGTTGTGAGTTAGATGCTATCGATTGCGTTGGAGCGACTGGTGCTGGGTTTGGCTGTGGAAATATCCTAGGGCGACCCAGGTATCTGCCAATTTTATCGCCATCGACCGGTGCTCGATTTGCATAAAAAGTTGTAACTGAGAAATATTCGTCTATCAGCCTGCCAGCATCATGCTGGTACCGATACTCTAGGAGCATGAGGCCGCCGGGAGTTACTCCCAAAGTTATCTTCATTTTTTTCTGAGCTTCGGTCATGTAGACGGTACCCGACTGTCCTAGCTTGAAATGAATTAACTGCGGTATTGTTCGATTGCCAGCACTTTTAAATTTCCAGTGTTTTTCTGTATGTATTTGGCCGTATGACGAGTTGCCTACATGCAATCGGATAGGGATGTCGCGTGGAAACGCTTCAACAGTGTTTGCTGGAAATATTGAAAATGTTTTCGATCCATCAGCCAGCCAGAAGTCTGTCGCTTGTTCCCCAGTTTTTGTAAAAGTAGCCATTTTTTCTCCTAGGCATTGATTTTACGCTATAGCTACAGCGGCCCTCAGGAGGATCGATGCGGTGGGGTGTATATTTTGCAACAGATTGTGGGTGGTGCGAACCTTAGAACGGGCTAGAATGCTAGCTCTGCGGGGTGGGGGTGGGGGCCAGATTGCAAAATGCTGGTTGCATAATTACTCAAATTAGGTTAAGATTGCCTCACGTTGTCAGAAGACGATATGCCCACAGTAGGCGGTGAAGTGTTGTGTGGCATTGTGGCTGAATGGACCGCTCAGTTCATGTTCATCATGACTGCCATTGAACGTGGTGCCTAGCATATTGAAGCAAATTATTGATAAATATGCATGGCTCGGCGAATCAAAAAAATACTTTGACGCTGCGCACGCCGTTCCAACTATGTATTCTAAAGGCCACCTTCGGGTGGCTTTTTCTTTTAGTCTGCGATATGGTAATTTGGTCTGCATTTTGCTAGGACTTGGCCATACTGAGCCGGGCGGGTAGTGCATGTGTCTCATAAACCATTAGTGCCGTGTTCGACTCACGGAAGCCCCACCAGAATTGAGCAATAATAGAACGAGCCCCGGCGGGCCACTGCCGGGGCTTTTTTCGTGCTGTCGTACAATCGCGGCATTGCGATTTATCAAGGATGAAACGAGATGACGGCTGAAGTGAAGATTGACGATATCGTGGTCGGTGACGGCAAGGCGGCTGCGCGTGGAGCGCTGATCACGGCGCATTACCGGGGTTGGCTGGAAGATGGCACGGAGTTTGACTCGTCGCACAAGCGGGGCGAACCGTTCCGCTGTGTGTTGAGCAATAACAAGGTCATCCAGGGCTGGATTCTGGGTTTGCACGGCATGCAGGTCGGTGGCAAGCGCAAGCTGTGGGTGCCGGCGGCGCTGGGGTATGGCGAGCGGCAGGTGGGCTTGATACCGCCGAATTCCAATTTGATCTTCGAGATCGAATTGCTGGAAGTGCTGACGCGCGATTGATCGCTTGACGCGCAATCAGGGGGGCAGGGCGCTTGCCTTCATTCTACGCGAACAGCGGCATGTTTTCGCGCCCCTGTCCGCATATTCAGGTGGTGCGCTTGTGGAAGATCAAGCCTGCTTCAGCTTGACTTGCATTATGTCCAGGACTGGCACGATGTCGTGCAGGCTGGTCACTTCAAAGGTAGGGATGGCGGCCGAGGTGTTGGCCATGCTGTCCGGGTTGAACCAGCAGCTGTCTATGCCGTAGCGGTTGGCGCCTAGGATGTCGGCGTCCAGCCGGTCGCCGATGATGATGGTCGTATCCTTGCTGAATGCGCGCGCCATGTTGGCCGCGTATTCGAAGAAGCGCACGTCCGGCTTGGCGTGACCGCACGCCTCGGAGGTGGCGACGAAGGAAATGTAGTCGCTCAGGCCCGATGCGGCGATGCGGCGGTTCTGGATGGACTCGACGCCGTTGGTGATGATGCCCACTTCGCCGATGCGCGACAGCGTTTCGCACACCTGTTTTGCGCCATCGATGAGCACGACCGTGTCCGGCAGCGATTCCAGATACAGGCGGCTGGCCAGTTCCGGGTCGATGGCGATGCCGCTCAGTGCAAACGTCTTGCGGAAGCGCTCCACCTTCAGGAAATCCTTGCTCACCTTACCCGTCTCGAAACGTTTCCACAGATCGACATTGATCGCCTGGTACTGGGTAAACAGCGTGTCGATGCCGTCGCGCAAGCCCAGTTCGTGCATGGTGTGCAGGAAGGAGCGTTTTTCGGACGCCCGGAAGTCGAGCAGGGTATCGTCGAGGTCAAACAGGAATAGCTGGTAGGTCATGGTATGTATTGAAAGGAACTTGTCTTGCATCGTAGCACGTAGCGCTGAGTTAGGTTGGCCATGCCCTGCACGGGCGATCCGCTACAATCCCTGCCAGACCCGTCACTTTCACTTCATTCCTTTCATGACCCAGCTCTCCGTCAACGTCAATAAAATCGCCCTGCTGCGCAATTCGCGCGGCCGCAATTTCCCCGATCTGCTCGCTTTTTCCGCGCGCTTTCTCGACCTGGGCGCCGCCGGCATTACCTTGCACCCGCGTCCGGACCAGCGCCATGCGCGCTACGATGATGTTGCCCCGTTGCAGCGCCTGTGCGCGGAACGGGGACGCGAGCTGAATGTGGAGGGCTATCCGGCGGCGGAATTTCTGCAGGTCGTGAAAGACGCGCGCCCGGCGCAATGCACCCTGGTGCCCGACATGCCGGGCCAACTGACGTCCGATCACGGCTGGGACATCGAACGGCATGCGGCGCTGTTGCGTCCCGTCATTGCGGAATTGAATGACCTGGGCATCCGCGTCAGCCTGTTCGTCGATGCCGACTATCCGGCGCTGGAATGGGCACGCGAGGTGGGCGCGGCGCGGGTCGAGCTGTACACGGAACGGTTTGCCGAGAGTCATGGCGGCGCGCAGGCCGATGCCGTGTTTGATACCTATCTGCAGGCGGCGCGGCGGGCGCAGGCGCTGGGTCTGGGCGTGAATGCCGGGCATGACCTCGATTTGCACAACCTGGCGCGCTTCCTGGACATTCCCGGCATCCTGGAAGTGTCGATCGGCCATGCATTGGTGGTCGAGTGCCTGGAACTGGGCATGGACACGGTGCTGGGCCGCTACCTTGAGATCTGTCAATCGTAGGGGATTGGACGCTGGCCGGCCGCTGCAGCCTGAGCTGGACTGGCCGTTCTTCGACGCCGTTTCCAGCGGATACACGGCGCAGGATGGCCGCGTGGCAAGGTTTCTCTCTTGCCGTTTTCATGCTGCAGAAGCCGCACCCGTCTTTTTCATGGCCAGCCGGACGCTTGCCTATGCGCTGACACCGCCGCTCCGTGACTGCTTGCGCAGCGATTACATATCCACCCACCAGTTAAGCAAGGTTTCATCATCGTCGTCATCGAGGTTGGCGTAGATGTTGGCGAAGTACCATTCCACGCCCGTCGCCGTGCGGAAGGCGTCGAAGGGGCCGTTGACGTTGTAGATGCCGTGGTGTCCCGGCACGCTGAAGGTGAGGTTGCCCTTGTACTGGCCGTCCAGGGTGCCGCCCAGCTGGTCTTGTACGTCGCGTGCGAGCTGGTCCACTGCTTCTTGCGGCACATCGTCGGCATAGATCTGGATGCAGAAGTTGCCGCCGCGCTTTAATACTTCGGCGGGGGCGAGCGGGTCGGCGATGCTGACGATGTCGCCGCGCGCCAGGTTCAGGGTCAGGCCGGGCGAGGCCAGCAGTTCGTAGACGTGCTCGTCAATCTGGCGCGCCGGCAGGGTTTCATACACGGGGCCGCTGGTGTTTTCGCCTGCCAGTACGCGGATGTGCGGCAAGCCTTCGCAATTGATGTCTTCCATTTATTCTTTCGTAGTGCCGGCGCGATGTGTTGCGGGTCGCGCCAGGATGGGGGGATGACAATATTGTACCGGGTACGTGCCATCTGGCTGGGGATGCAACGGTGCAAACGGGGTAGAGGCAATGGGGAGGGCGCTACGGGCTGGCGGCTGTTTACGTGCACCGTGCGCCTGGACATGACAGGCGAGGGCGCATGATCCGGAATGAAAAAAGCACGCCGAAGCGTGCTTGTATTGATGACCTGGCGCTGATTACTTAGTTATGTGCGCTGATGCCGCTGCGGAACTGTTCGAAACCGGCGCGCGCTGCCTTGTAGCAATTGCCGGCGGCCGCTTCCAGGCCTTCGCGGTCGAGCACTTCGACGGTGCCGCGGCGATACTGGATCAAACCTTCGTCCTGCAGCTTGCGGGCCGTGACGGTGACGCTTTCGCGGCGCACGCCCAGCATGTTGGCCATGGTGTCTTGCGTCACCTTCAGTTCGTTCGACAGGGAACGGTCGAGGCGGTCCAGCAGCCAGCGGCACAGTTTTTGTTCGATGCTGCAATGACGGCCGCCCACCACGTTCTGTGCCATTTGCGCAAACATGGCGCTGGTGTAGCGCATCAGCAATTGCGCCAGCGCGCCGCCTTCATTGAACACTTCGCGCAGGAAGGCGGTTTTCAGGCGATAACCATAACCGGCCGTTTGCACGATGGCGGTGCAGGTGGCGCGCTCGGCTTCATACAGCACCACGCCGGCGACACCTTCGCGGCCGATGACGGCGATCTCGGTGGTGGCGCCGTCTTCCATCACATACAGCAGGGAAACGATGGCGTTGGTGGGGAAGTACGTGTATTCAATCTTGCCGCCGCAATCGAACAGGTGCTTGCCGGTTGGCAAAGCGACCAGTTCCAGTTGGCAAAACAGGCGCTCCAGATCGGTGCGCGACAAGGCGCGCAGCAATTCGTTCTGTTGCGCGCCCGTGATGCTGATCATGGGCGTGGCCGGTGCGGCTTGCCAGTTGTGCTGGGCAGCGGCGTGGGTATTCGTGGCTGGTGTCAGGTTGCTATAAGCTTTGTACATGGTAGGGCCTCGTCTTCTGATTTTGTTGGATGGCGCTGCTTTTCTGGCTTGCTAGCGTTGTGCTGAATCTTGTATCCACTATAGGGCCAGGGGGCGCCGCCGGGCATCGGATGAGCCGACGTGCTTATGTAGGCTAGGAACATTGCCTCGTGTCATCCGACTCCTACGCTGTTTTTTCGTTCTTTTTGCGGACACAACGGCACTGTGGCAAAAAATACGCAGGCTGCCCGCGACACGCGAACTTTGGCCGCATGCCGCGGTCAAACCACTCTACGCCATAGTGCGATGGTGATAAAATGTTGCCTTGTTGAAATTTAATCGTATTTCGGCAGGAGCCCTTGCTCTCCATTACCGATAACGTCCGCTTCAACCCGCCCTCACTGACCGCGCCGTGCATTGATTGGCGTGCGCCTGTCTACTCCCGCTTACCCGTTTAATGAAGGAAAGCAACGCATGAAATGGTTTTTTGATCTGAAAATTGCCACCAAGCTGATCTTGTCGTTTGGCGCCGTGCTGCTGTTGACGGCCGCGCTGGGCGTGTCGGCGATCTTTTCCATGGCGCGCATCAACGCCGCGTCGACGGATCTGTCCGCCAACTGGATGCCCAGCGTGCTGGCGGCCATGTCCATGCGCAGCGATGTCAGCGATTTCCGCCGCTGGGAACTGGCGCACATGCTGGCCGCGCAGGATGCCGACATGGCGCAGAACGAAACGCGCATGACGGAAACGCAGGCCAAGCTGAAGACGGATGCCGACAACTATCGCCGCCTGATTTCCGAACCGGGCGAGAAGGACGTGTTCGAGCGCTTCCTGGCGCTCAACGATGAATTCATGCGCCTGCACGCAACCATGCTGAGCCTGTCGCGCGAGATGAAGAAGGAAGAGGCGCGCGCGCTGGCCGTCGGGCCGTCTGCCAAGGTCATGACGGACATGATGGTGGCCCTCGATAAACTGGTGTCGATTAATACGGACGGCGGCATGCGCTCGAGCGCCAGCGCCGATGCAACATATGCCGCCTCGCGCGTAAGCCTGATCGGCTTGGTGGTGGGCATTGTCGTCATCGGCATGCTGCTGGCGCTGTGGGTGGCGCGCAGCGTGGCGCGGCCGCTGATCGAAGCCGTCGGCGTGGCGCGCCAGGTGGCGGCTGGCGACTTGACGGCGCATATCGTTGTGCGATCGCAAGACGAAACGGGGCAGTTGATGCAAGCGCTGAAGGACATGAATGCCAGCCTGCAGAACCTGGTGGGCCAGGTGCGCAGCGGTACCGATACCATCGCCACGGCGTCGAGCCAGATTGCCGCCGGCAACCAGGATCTGTCGTCGCGCACGGAAGAGCAGGCCAGTTCGCTGGAAGAAACGGCCTCGTCGATGGAGGAGCTGACCTCGACCGTGAAGCAGAATGCGGACAATGCGCGCCAGGCCAATACCATGGCGCTGACCTCGTCGAGCATCGCTATCGAGGGCGGCAAGGTCGTCAGCGAAGTGGTGGGCACGATGGCGTCGATCAACGCCTCGTCGCACAAGATCGTCGACATCATCGCCGTCATCGACGGCATTGCGTTCCAGACCAATATTCTGGCCCTGAATGCGGCCGTCGAGGCCGCGCGGGCGGGCGAACAGGGGCGCGGCTTTGCCGTCGTCGCCACGGAAGTGCGCAACCTGGCGCAACGCTCGGCCGCGGCGGCCAAGGATATCAAGGTCCTGATCGGCGATTCGGTCGAAAAAGTCGAGGCGGGCTCGAAACTGGTGGACCAGGCGGGCCGCACGATGGATGACATCGTTGCCAGCATCACCCGCGTGACGGACATCATGAGCGAGATCACGGCCGCCAGCAGCGAGCAGAGCGCCGGTATCGAACAGGTTAACCAGGCCATTGCCCAGATGGACCAGGTGACGCAGCAAAATGCGGCTTTGGTGGAAGAGGCGGCGGCAGCGGCCGAATCGATGCAGGAGCAGGCCGCCAGCCTGAGCGACGTGGTCAGCATCTTCAAGCTCGACGGGGCCAGCGTCGCCGCGAGCCGGCCGCGCGCGCCTGTCAAGGCTGTCAAGGCGCCTGCAGCGGCGGTGCCGGCACCTGCGCCGCGTCAACTGGCCAGCACGGCGCGCCGCGCGGCGCCAGTGGATGAGTGGGAAAGCTTTTAATTAAGCGCGCTTGCGCGGTTTCCTGACGCCCTGGATGGCGGGCGCGGCAGCGGCTTGCTGGCGCTGTTGCCACGCCCTCAGGGCATCTTCGTAGGCGGCCAGGTCTTCCTGGTACATTTCCAGTACGCAAAAAGTGCAACCGCTGTGGCAGCACTCGTCATTGCCCGGTTTGCTGGGCGGCTGCGGTTGCGGATCGTGGGGGAAAGGCGGGGTGGGCATGGTGAGGGCAGGGACGGCGGAGCTGGCATCGGAGCTGCCATGATACGGCATCCCGGCAGGCTATTGCTGGAACGCTTTTTGCTCAAAAATCACGGTTTCCGTGTACAGTTGCGGTGAATTAGGGTATCGTTTACAGCACTGATATTGTATCTTCTGCGCGCGATGTTCCGCCGGCGCGATCTCCGCCGCCATCGCAGCACATCTCCTCGACGCTCCCGCATACGCCATACAGCATGTCCCGGAGCACGGAGGTGCCGCAAGAACAATGATCCATGGCTTGCAAGACGGAGCTGCCTGTGCCCCGAAATGTTGTTTATTGAGAAAGCATGGCTTCCGCAGTGCGGAGGCACACCAGAAAATTTATGTCTGAAACCGAATCGACTCCTACGCCCAGCCCGGCGATTGCCCCTGACGCGGCGCCCGCCGCCGCTGCACCTGCCGCATCCGCTGCTCCCAGCCTGACCTTTGCCGACTTTGGCCTCGCGCCTGAAATCCAGCGCGCATTGACCGACCAGGGTTACACCCATCCGACACCGATCCAGGAACAAGCGATCCCCGTGGTGCTGCAAGGCCGCGATGTGATGGGTGCCGCGCAAACGGGCACCGGCAAGACGGCCGGTTTTTCCTTGCCGATCATCCAGTTGCTGATGGCGCATGCCAGCAGCAGCATGTCGCCGGCACGCCATCCGGTGCGCGCGCTGATCCTCACGCCGACCCGCGAACTGGCGGTGCAGGTGGCTGAAAACGTCAAGGCCTACGCCAAGCACACGCCGCTGCGTTCGACCGTCGTCTTCGGCGGCATGGACATGAAGCCGCAAACCGTCATCCTGCGCGGTGGCGTGGAAATCGTCATCGCCACGCCGGGCCGCCTGCTCGACCATATCGAGCAAAAGAACATCAGCCTGAGCCAGGTGCAGATGCTGGTCATGGATGAAGCGGACCGCATGCTGGACATGGGCTTCCTGCCCGACTTGCAACGCATCATCAACTTGCTGCCGAAACAGCGCCAGAACCTGATGTTCTCGGCCACGTTCTCGCCAGAAATCAAGAAGCTGGCCGCCACCTTCCTCAACGATCCGCTGACGATCGAAGTGGCGCGCAGCAACCAGACGGCCGACAAGGTCACGCAAGTGGTCTACAAGGTGACGGAAGACCAGAAGCATGCCCTGGTCGCCCATCTGCTGCGCCAGCGCGACCTGAAGCAGGTCATCGTGTTTTCGAACACCAAGATCGGCGCCTCGCGCCTGGCCCGCGTGCTGGAGCAGGAAGGCATGAGCGCCACGGCGATTCACGGCGACAAGAGCCAGCAGGAACGCATGGCGGCGCTGGAATCGTTCAAGAAGGGCGAGATTGACGTCCTGGTGGCCACCGACGTGGCGGCGCGCGGCCTGGATATTTCCGACTTGCCTTGCGTCATCAACTTCGACTTGCCGTACAACGCGGAAGACTATGTGCACCGCATCGGCCGCACGGGCCGCGCCGGCGCCTCGGGCGACGCCATTTCGATCTACTCGGATAAAGACGAGCGCTTGCTGGCCGATATCGAGAAACTCATCAAGCAAAGCATCAAGCGCGGTGAATTGACGGGCTTCAACCCGGCGCCTTCCCGCAGCAGCGACAGCGAGCGCCGTCCGCCGCGCCGCAGCGAAGGTGGCGAGGCGCGTCCCGCGCGCACCCCCGAGAGCCGCCATGCCAGCGACAGCCGCGACAGCCGCTCCGCCGAGCGCAGCCCGCGTCCCGCCTTCGGTCCCGGCGCGCGCCGTGAAAAGGCCGATCCCTGGTTCCTGAAGCCCTATGAGCCCGCCAAGGCGGCGGCTCCCGCTGCCGCCAGCATGGCGCCTGCCGCGGCCAAGCCGAAGCAGAAGGTGGCGGCGTTGCTGGGTGGGTTGTTGAAGCAGTAATAAGAAAGATATCAGTTTTTCTTTCCTCGTTATTTGATGTAAAAAAGCCTGAAACTCTGTTTCAGGCTTTTTTTTTGGGATTTGACCCATCCTGGAATAAGTTGACACTTTTTCGCTACAGAGAAGGAGTGTCCGATGGAACCAGAGTTTCGACGCAGTCAGCGAGATTACAGCCTGGCTTTTAAATTGAGCGTTGTCGAGCAGGTTGAAAGTGGCGAGATGACGTACAAGCAGGCGCAAACGCGCTACGTAATACAAGGTCGGTCGACAGTTTTGGACGGATGGGATAGCAAGCGAGCAGCTCTGTGGTATGGCGAAGTTGGCAATGCCAGAGTTGGCGGTCTTGCATGCAAAACGCCCAATGCTGTGCATCGGGCGTTGTTCCCGGAAGGGATGGGGCGGTCAAGCAACGATTTGGTCAGGAATTCAGTTTCTGGTGGTTCTCGCGCCACCATTTGCTACCGAATACCAGAATGACGGAAAACAGCAATCCCAGCAGGCCACTCGTCAGGATGACGGACGACAGACGCGACGAACGTCGCTCAGGCAAGCTTGGGCCGGCAATGAAGCGGCTCTTTTCCAGGTACAGGCTCAGCGCACTCTGGTTTTCTATCGAGATGGTGTTGTAGACTTCCTTGATCGTATCATCATTCAGATCCTTGTTCTTGAACGCTGCGTCCTTGACCGCTTCCAGGCCGCGCACGATGATTTCACCGGAGCGTGTCTGGTTCATGAAAGCCCTGGCCTTGTCGTAGTAGTCGCGCAGCAGTACGGCCTGTTGACGGTCGCGTTTGGCTTTGGTGATGATTTCCTTGAGGTCGACGATCCGTACTTCGCTGGTCGTCAACTGCGTGATGGGCGACAGGTAGCGGGCATTGTCTTCCGTCACCGTAACCAGTTGGCGCGCGTTCTGTGCCGACTCGGGATAACGGGAGACGATCTGCTTCAGGCTTTCTCCCTTGCGTTGATACTCTTCCAGCGATTGATTGCTATCGATGATGTGATTGTCGAGTTTGGTGATCTTGGCATTCATCTCGGCTGCCTTGACACGCAATGAGTCCTCATAGCTCAGGTATATGATGCTGTCCATGACGAAGCGGCCCAGTAAGCCAACCGTGCGCTGGGCATTTTGCGGGCTGTCGGACTCGAAACTGAGGCGCAGGCCAATCACATTGGTATTACTGCCATCGCGTGGCTGCTCAAGTTCCTTGGCGTCAAGCTTGGAAAATGGGTAAACCGGCTCGACAACCTTGTCGATGCCATCGCGTATGATAAAAATCTTGCGCAACTGGTCTGCGCCCGGAGCGTCATTCAGTTGGTTGTATTTGATGAAGTCAGCATAACGCTCGGCGGTGCCAAAGGCTGCCGCATAACGCTTGTAGTCTGCCAAGGCGATACCGCTGGCGGGATCTTTTTCCTTGGCATCCAGTTTTTTCTCGGCTGGCAGGGGAATGGCGCCGCCAAACTGGAAAAAACCTTCGCTTTTGTACTGGGCCATATACAGGGCAGACGAGACACTGGCGATGACGATCAATGATGTCGTCAGAACGATGCGCCAACGCGCCTGCCATGCCGTTCCAAGCAGTTCCGTCAAGGAAGCGACATCTTCATTATCTTTGATTTGTTGCATATTGAATTTGGCCTGTTCTTCCATAAATGTGAATGTGATTCGTTGTAGCTGGTTTAAAACATGTTTTCCTGCCGTACGCCGGCAGGATATTACTGTAGATATTCTCCGGCAGGGGAACCCGAACGTATCGCCTTGTTGTGTGCTTGTGAAGCATGTTTTTCATGTTCCAGCCAGATCAGGTCTTCGATGCCGCACTGGGGGGTATATTCGTTCACCGTACGCAACAGCAGGCTACGGACTTCGTCATATTTGAATTCCACGCATGCTTTTTGCAGTTCGGACAACAATGGCTCCAGTTCCGGCCACGGGATCAGCGATTCCTGGGCGCGCATGATGAGAGGATGCTCCGTGCCTTCGACTTTTTCGCCGATCAGCAACTCTTCATACAGTTTTTCTCCAGGCCGCAAGCCCACGTGTTCAATCTCGATACCTTCGGGCGAGGCTGTACTGCGCACAGCCAGGCCGCTCAGGTGGACCATGCGCTTGGCCAAGTCCAGGATCTTCACTGGCTCGCCCATATCCAGGACAAAGACGTCGCCGCCTTCACCCATTGCACCTGTCTGCAGGACCAGCTGTGCCGCTTCGGGGATCGTCATGAAGTAGCGGGTGATTTCCGGATGGGTCAGGGTGATAGGGCCGCCCAGCATGATCTGTTTGCGAAACAAGGGCACGACCGAGCCCGAGGACCCCAGGACATTACCGAAGCGCACCATGCAAAATCGCGTGTGGTCTTGTTCACGCGCAAAACCTTGCAGGACCAGCTCGGCCAGGCGCTTGGTTGCTCCCATGACATTTGTAGGCCGAACCGCCTTGTCGGTGGAAATGAGCACGAAACAGCCCACGCCAGCGGCCATGGCTGCCTTTGCGATGCTGAGCGTGCCGAAGACGTTGTTGCTGACACCTTCGACCGGGTTGTGTTCTACGAGAGGAACATGCTTGTAGGCCGCCGCATGGTACAGCGTATCGATGGCAAAGGTGCGCATGATCCTGGTGCATTTCTCGGTATCGAGCACGGAACCGAGGAATGGCAGCAGTTCAATTTGCAGGTTTTGCGCGCTTATCGTGCTCTTCAATTCCTGTTTGATGGTATACAGGGCAAATTCCGACATGTCGAGCAGGATGAGGCGGCTAGGACGCTGACCGATGATCTGGCGGCATAGCTCGGAGCCGATGGAACCTCCCGCACCGGTCACCATGACGGCCTTGCCGGTGATGCATTTAGCCAGCAGTTCGCGGTTGGGAGCGACTTGGTCGCGTCCCAGCAAGTCTTCAATTTCAATGTCGCGCACATCCTGAACCCGCAACTCTCCCGTCACCAGGCTGCCAACTGGCGGCGTTACCTTGATCTTGACCTTGTGGATTTCCAGCTTGTCCAGGATATGTTTCTGCTGGCTTTTAGACAGCGATGGCATGGCCAGCAGCACTTCCATGATACTGCTCTTGGCAATCAGTTCCCCCAGTTCTGCTGAAGGATAGACCTTAATGCCTGCAATGGTGGCGCCTTTCAGCTCTTTTTTATCGTCGATGAATGCGACTGGCAGATAGTCGTGGCCGGCGCGCAGTGCGCTGGCCAGTTGGGTGCCTGCCTTGCCAGCGCCATAGATGGCAACCCGTACCGGCGCCCGTTCCCCGTTGGCGTGCAGCAAGAAGCCGCGCGCGATAAAGCGGCTTGCGACCATGTACATGATGGCACTGACCCAATAGATGCCGAACACGCCGCGTGACAGGCCGCTCATGTGAATGGCAAACGCGGCGATGGCCACCAGAACGGCTACCGAAATGGTCACGCCCAGGATGACTACATAGACAATTTTCTGGTCGATGAAACGGATGACTGCTCGATACAGGCCCAGGCGCACGAACACGGGCAGGGAAATCACCGGTACCAGCAGGATGAGCCAAGAGTATTGTTTCAGGATCACAATATCGACGACGTCGTAACGCAGCAATATGGCGACAGCAAAAAGTAGCGGCAACATGAACAAATCTGTCGTCGCTGCGATGATTTGTTTATGGAAACGCGAAAGATCAAGGAAAGATTTCATTTTTGTTTTCTTATTATGGGTAATCTTGCGAACGCTACACGCAATAAGGTCACGGTATATTACTCTGGCATAGCCGAGACAAGACTCCCTGAATCAATGTGTTACATTATCCTTGCGTATTACTTTGATGAAGGTCAAAAATATAATTTTTATATCAAGTATAAATGATCGTTTCTGCAGGTATTCCACGTCAAGCTTTACTTTATCTGGAATAGGCAATTCATCACGGCCATTTATCTGAGCCCAGCCTGTCAATCCGGGTGAAATTTTTTCGACTCCATACTGAGTGCGCAAGGCAATCAGGTCTTGCTGATTGAACAGGGCGGGGCGTGGGCCGACAAAACTCATGTCGCCGCAAAGAATGCTCCATAACTGGGGTAATTCATCCAGACTTGATTTTCGCAGGAATGACCCGATCGGTGTCAGGACACTTTTGGGATCTGGCAATAAATGCGTTGCCACGGCTGGCGTACCGACGCGCATGGTACGGAATTTCGGCATGCGGAAGATGCGGTTGTTGCGGCCGACCCGATCGGACCAGTACACCACGGGACCTGTGGAAGTAAGTTTCACCAGAATGGCCACAATCATGATTGGCACTAACAATATGCATAGCGCGACGCAGGCCAGCAGGAAGTCAAATATTTTTTTCATTCAGAACCGATTCATGTGTGACGAAATGGAGCGACGGTCTTGGCAAGTGCCTTTTCCATGCTGATTACAGGTTGCCAGGACAGCGTTTGGCACGTGGATGTGATATCCACTTGCAAGGAACCCAGCAGTCGGTCCGCCGCGGCAGACTTGCCGAGCAGCCGGGCGGTGGCGGCGATCCAGCTGGCGGGCACGGGCAGCAGCAGATTGCGCCGCCCCATGGCGGCCGCGAGCATGCGCAGCAGTTCAGTGATGCCTACATCACGGTTATCGGATACCAGGAATACTTGTCCTGCTGCGGCCGGATGCGTACTGCAGGCGATGAGCAAGTCCACCAGATTATCCAGCGCCACCATGCTGCGGCGGTTGTGAATGGATCCCAGTGGCATCGGCAAGCCTTTGGCCACCAGTGTCATCAGGCTGTGGAAGTTGGCGCGGACTCCCGGGCCATATACCAGTGGAGGACGTACCACCGTTACCTCCAGGCCGGTTTCCCGGGACAGTGCGAACAGGGCATTCTCCGCCTCCAGCTTGGACTGCCCGTACGCATCGCGCGGCGCTGGCGTATCCGATGCGCGGAATGGGGTATCGGTAGTTTCCTCGCCGTTGACCTTGATGCTGCTGACAAAAACAAAACGCCGAACACCGGCATTTGCCGCTTGCCTGGCCAAATTGATCGTCGCCTCCACATTGACCAAGCGAAACTCTGCCAGCGGATCGCTGGACGTGTCTTGCATGACATGCACGCGCGCCGCCGCATGGATCACGGCGTCGCAGCCGGAGAGGGCCTGCGTCCAGTCCGTTTTTGCCGATAGCGAGCCAACGGGAACCTGGCCTGGCCCATTGCTATTACGCACTGCCGCAACATAGCTTATACCGCGTTCGGCCAAGGCGGCGCACAATCCACTGCCGACAAAACCGTTGGCTCCTGTTACTAGAATCTTCGTCATCTTTTCTGAAATGCTTTTGCTATTACGTAGGCCGACAATGTGCTTTGTGGAACTATTTTGACCAGACAGTGGTATTAATGTAATCAATATAGCTGCTGACTACCCGGCTAACCTGTTTTGAAACAAATGGATTTTCATAATCCGCCACAGCCAGTACCGGCGCGGTCTTTTCGTTATACTGGGACGTAATGATATCGACTGCTTCGAGTACGCGTTCCATTTTCAGGCCGCACATGATCAGCGTGCCGGCATCCATTCCTTCTGGCCGTTCGTGCGTATTGCGGATGGTGATGGCCGATAAATTCAATAACGAGGTTTCTTCGGTAATCGTGCCACTGTCCGACAGTACGCAGAACGCTGCCATTTGCAATTTGATGTAGTCGACAAAGCCAAACGGTTTGGAAAAGACAATGCGCTTGTCGAGATGATCAATGCCGATCTCCTGCAGGCGCTTCATGGTGCGCGGATGCGTCGAAACGAGTACTGGGAAGTCATACTTTGCTGCCAGGGCTTCCAGTGTGCGCAGCAAGTCGCGCAGCGCGTCCGGTGAGTCGACATTTTCCTCGCGATGTGCGCTGACCAGGAAAAACTTGTTCTTGGTCAGCTGTTGGCGCGCCAGGATGTCCGAGCGTTCGATTTTTGGCATGTAAAAATCGAGTACTTCCCGCATGTGGGAACCGGTCTTGATGATGGTTTCAGGGCGCACGCCTTCGGCCAGCAGATAGCGCCGCGCATGTTCCGTCAGTACCATATTAATGTCGGCCAAGTGGTCGACTACCTTGCGGTTCAGCTCTTCAGGAACACGTTGGTCAAAGCAGCGGTTGCCCGCTTCCATATGGAAGACCGGAATCTTGCGGCGTTTGGCCGCAATGATGGCGAGACAGGAATTGGTGTCGCCGTACAGTAGCAGCGCATCCGGTTTTTCCTTCTCGAATACCATATCGGCCTTGACCAGCACCTGGGCGATCGTGTCGATCGCGTTGGTACCGGCGGCATCGAGGAAATAGTCTGGTTTACGAATTTCCAGATCGTCGAAGAAGACCTGATTCAATTCATAGTCGTAATTCTGACCGGTATGCACCAGGATATGCTGGCTGTGTTTTTCCAGTTCGGCGATCACCCGGCTCATTTTGATGAGTTCCGGGCGTGTACCGACGATGGTCATGATTTTACGCATCGAGTTGCTCTTTTACGAATTCCAGTTTCAATAGGATATCCTTGACTTGATCCACCGTCAGGCGCTCGGTATTGTGCGAGGTGTAGTCATCGATTTCAGAAATCTTGGTCTCGCCTTCGACAAAGTATTTGTCATAGTTCAAGTCGCGATTGTCGGCAGGAACGCGGTAGTAGCGGCCCATATCTTCCGCCTTGGCCATTTCCTCACGCGAGACCAGCGATTCATACAGTTTTTCGCCGTGACGGGTACCGATCACGCGTACTTCGTTGTCCTTGACGAACAGTTCTTTCAACGCGGCAGCAAGATCTCCGACAGTCGATGCAGGCGCTTTTTGAATGAAGATATCGCCTTGCTTGCCGTGTTCGAAGGCATGCAGAACGAGGTCGACCGAATCGTCCAGCGACATCAGGAAGCGTGTCATGTTGGGATCGGTAATGGTAATTGATTTGCCATCCTTCAGTTGTTGAATAAACAGCGGAATCACGGAACCGCGCGAAGCCATGACGTTGCCATAGCGGGTTGCGCAGATGACCGTTTCGCCTGCCGTGCGCATGCGTGACTTGGCGACCATGAGTTTTTCCATCATTGCCTTGGAAATGCCCATGGCATTGATCGGATAGACGGCCTTGTCTGTGCTCAACACAACCAGGCGCTGGACATTGTTGGCGACTGCTGCGTTCAGGACGTTTTCAGTACCCAGCACATTCGTGCGTACCGCTTCCATCGGGTAAAACTCGCACGACGGCACCTGCTTCAGGGCAGCAGCGTGGAAAACATAGTTCACGCCTTTCATTGCTTCATTGATGCTGTCGTAATTACGGATGTCGCCGATATAAAATTTCAGTTTCGGATTGTTCAACGCAATGCGCATGTCTTCCTGTTTTTTTTCATCGCGGCTGAAAATCCGGATTTCTGCCACATCGGTGGAGAGGAAGCGCTTCAATACGGCATTGCCGAAGGAGCCCGTACCACCCGTAATCATCAGTACTTTATCTTTAAACATTTATTGCTCCTTATTACTTAAAATTAGCCATTTTCTGGATGAGTTCCGGCCATGCCGGTGCCACGTAGCCAGTGGCGGCGCGGAAGCGTTCCGCATTCAGCGATCTGTCGATTGTAAGTTGTTCGTCAGCAACAATCTCGATCTGTTTTCCATAGGCTTGCGCTACCAGGGTAAGCAGGTCAAATTTGTTGATAGGCTCGGCGGCCACATGGTACAGGCCGTGCAATGCGGGTTGCGGCAGGACGACATCGCGTATCACGTGTGCCAGTTCGATCGTCGGCAAGCCCGAGAAGATCGCTTTCGTATAGCCCTTGACAGTGCCTTGCTGCGCGAGGAACCAGCCGACCAGGCTTTTTGCGCTGTTCAGCTCGTGGCCGATGATCGAGGTGCGCAGGGTGATGCAGTGCGGATAGTCGACTTCCCCCAGGAATTTCGAGCGTCCGTACAGATCCTTGGCATCCGAAGCATCCGATTCCAGGTAATTGCCCTTGCTGCCAGAGAAGACGCAGTCGGTACTGACATGTATCAGGCGCGCGCCGGCGATGTCGCACAGGCGGGCCAGGCGGTGCGGCAGCAGGGAATTGATGGGAATGGCTTGTAAGGGATCGTTGGCATCGGCCAGCTGCTTGATCAGGCCGACACAGTTAATGACGACATCCGGCTTGACCCTGGCAAACAGCAACTCCAGGGAATCTTGATTGTCGACATCCGTACCGACAACGATGCGTTGTGCCAGTTCCGTGGAAAAGTTGCGGCGTACGCCATCACTGCGGGCCGAACCAACAACATCGTGTTGGCTATCTTCGGAGCAATACCGGAAGACGGCATTGCCCAGCATCCCGGACACACCCAAAACTAAAATTTTCATAAACTATCCTTTTCTTGTCGATTTATTATTTATTATCCTTATTGCCCGTCAACAGAGTGTCAAAATGCGTGATCAGGTTTTGGGTCAGCATGGCGCTGTCATAGTGTTGTTTGAAGTACGCCAGGCCATTCTGACCCAGCTGTTCCCGTTCCGCTTCGCCGAGACGCGACATTTCGAGTATGGCCGCTGCCAGCGCCGCTGCGTCGTCTGCCGCGCAGGCGATGCCAGCCTGTGCATGCTTGACGATGCGTGCCCCTTCGCCGTTCAGACAGGCGATGATGGGACGGCCCATGGCCAGATAAGCCTGTAGCTTGCTGGGTACTGTCTGGCGAAAGATAGGTTCATCGCGCAGGGATACCAGCAGGGCACCAGCCTGCCGCAGGATGGCGGGCATGGCCTCGAGAGGATGCTGCCCCGCCATGATGACATTCTGCAGTTTTAAACGGGCGATTTCTGCACTCAGCCACTCGGCACGGCTGCCATTGCCTACCAATACCAGATGGATATGTGGCTGGTTTCGCAATAGCGCTGCGGCGGCGATGATGGTTTCAACGGACTGGGCAGTTCCCAGGTTGCCGGCGAAGACGATGGAAAAGCCGTCGCGCAAGCCTGCCACGGCGCTGGGCTGCTGGTGCTGGGTGTCCTGAAAGAAGACATTATCGGCTGAGTTTGGATAATAGGATATTTTGCTGCGCTCGGCCAGCGCCGCGACGGGAGCGACGAACGCTTCCGATTGCACGAGGATCAGGTCGGCGTGGCGATAGATCCAGCGCACCAGTATTTCTACCAGCTTGAGCAGTTTCCGATTGCGAACAAAACCGGTCGCTTCCAGGCTCTCGGGCCAAAGATCTTGTACCCAGATGATCAGTTTTGCGCCCTTGATCCACTTCAGGAAAATAGCCGGAATGACTTGCAGGATCGGCGAAATCGCATAAACGAAAATTACGTCGACGCGCTTGCGTCGCAGGGCGAATGGTGCCAGCAGGATACCGCTCAGGACGAAGGACAGGTAATTCCCGATCAGTCCGAGCGCGGAGCCCCGTCCACGCGGCATGAGCGGCACGCGATGCACGGTAGCGCCATGCCAGTCTTGCGCGCCAAGGCCGGTGGCGGTGTAACCGGGGAAAACCTTGCCATCAGGATAATTGGGCTGGCCCGTCAAGACGTCGACATGCACGTCCTGCTTAACGAGCGAACGTACCAGATCGTTGATGCGGAAATTTTCAGGCCAGAAGTACTGGCTCACCACGAGCAAGTTCAAGAGCGTAGCTCCGTAAGAAAATCCGATGCCGAGCCGATACGGGCAACGGGTTCCGCCACACCGAGGAAGCGACGGATGGCCCGGGCAATGGAGACGGGCGATGTCGGGTCGAAGGTCTCGGCGGGTACGCACACATCGCGCACATAGTCCAGCTCCGATGCCACGATGGGCAGGTTGGCCCAGCTGGCTTCCAGCAAGGGCAAGCCAAACGATTCCGTCATCGACGGGAAAACCAGCGCCTTGGCATGGCGATACAGCGCCAGTATGTCGGCATGAGGTAACACGCCCAGTTGCTCGATGCGCAGGCCATGCTGGGCAGTCGCACTGTCGAACTCCGCGCGGAGCGCGGTGCAATGCGGGGGCAGGGTAAGTGCCAGCGAAGGAAAGATGTTTTGCCCGGCCAGCAGAATCCAGGCGGCCAGCAGGCGGCGGTGATTCTTGTGCGCCTCGCCATCGGCCACGTAGACAAAATCAAAGCCATCGCGCACGCTGCCCTGGTCATGCGACGCGCTGGCCATGGTCCCAATGAACGGGATGACACGCACCGGAGGCTTGGCGCCGTGCCAGGTTATCAGCGCCGAGCGCATGGAAGGGGTCTGAACGACATACTCATTGACATTCCCCTTGAAGGCGCGGCAAATGATGCGTTCGAACGCTACCCGTATTTTCGTCTTGCCGGAAAATTCGGAAAGGGGCGTAAGGCCAAAGTAGTTCCGATTTTGCTGGAATACGACGACATGGCCGGCCAGCGGCAGCAGCGGTGGCATGCCATGGAAGCACAGAATGACGTCATCGGCGCGTGCTGCGCGTTGCAGGCGCAGTTCGGCCTTGAGGCGATCTAATGGCGAGGCCTTGACAAAGTAACTTTCCGCTCCTGCCGGCAAGTCCAGGATTTCCTTGGCCCTGTGGTCGAGGTTGCCCCAAAGCGTTGCGCCATCCTGGGCCGCCAGCAATTCCTTGAGCAGCACCAGTCCGCCGCCCACGTGAACGTTCGGCGCATGTAGCAATAAACGACCCACTTATTTGTCTCCCGCCTTGTAGACGTCTTTCGGGCCGACACCGCCAGGCACGAGCGCACGTACGCCTTGACGCAGTTTGTTGTCCGCCCATGCCAGTGCCCTGCGTGCCGTTTGCTCGGGGCGGGCGCTGAATGAAGTGACGTTGAAGTACTGCTCGCCAGTTGGAGACGCGGGCGAAAAGTAATAGTTCGAAACGCAGCAGCGCAGGCGATCGATCTGGACCGGACTGACCGAATGCCAGGAGCTTGGCGTTGTTTCCATCAGCACCAGACGGTTGAATTTGCTATGGATGGTCTCGTTCTTGCGCACGGATGGTTCCCACAATTCCAGGTTGCCGCCATTGCTCAGTTTCCAATCCGGTGTGACATAGAACAGCAGGTTCAGCGTGCGATAAAACTGGCGTGTCGCCTCGTGCGAGTTGTCGATATGGGGGTTGAGAAAATGCCCTTTGCCCATCATGCTCAAGCCACCGGCATATAGGGTAGGATCGGGAATTTGCTGCGTGATGCCGGTGATTTCTTCGATAATGCTGACCACGGCGACATCCTGCATCGCGAAGGTAATATCCTTGAGAATCGGATTAAATTGATCAAAATGTTTGGAGGTAAATTTTCTCTCACGAAAACTCGACATCAGGCGCATCTGCTCCAGCTTGGGGAAGGCGTGGTAGATTTCCATGGCCAGTGCCTCGGGAAGCATATTCTCGATATAGCAATGGCGCACGCCGACCTTGCCAGCACTGGCAGCAAACATGTCGGCGGCGCGTGCTTTTTCCGCTTGCAGGCGCGCCACAATCAATTCAACGATTTCGTTTTTAGACATTTTTATTTGTACCTTTAAATGATGCCGATTTTTTTCCCAAGAACGCCTTCAGGGCGTCGCTTGCCGCATGAATGTTGGGAATGTCCGGGATGAAGAACCGTCCGCCCGCTGCGCTTGGGCGGGTGGCGCGCTTGGCCAGGCGGATGATCTTGGCCACGGCGATGCGCGCAGCACCCAGCAGCACGCGCGTCACGGTAATAGCGGCACTCTTGCCATACTGTTGCTTGTAGGCCATCGCCGCCTTGAAAATTTCCTTGTAGTAATCCGGATGGCTGACCAGGCAGATCGCGTACAAATGGATGAAGTTGAAACGATCCAGTTGCGCGGCATTCAGTTTGCTCAAGGTTTCATAGGCGGCCTGACCCCAGACGGTTTCTACGCTGAAAAAGCGTGGAATCAGCGGTGGCCACACCAGATTCTTGTAGGGCTTGATATGGGGATCGTCTTCCAGGTTGCCGCGGTGGGCATTCATGGCGCTGCGCCCGGTGTTGCTGTTGCCGGCAGCGCCAGGGATGGTCAGTGGATAATCGATTTCCGCAAAAGATGGTGTGGTGGCGGCAATGCCGAGCGCGCCCGATACGTCCGGGCTGACACCGTGGAAATAGGCGCCTGTCTTTTCCTTGACTTGTTCCATGACGGCGCGCTTGACGATGCCGTGGTAAATCTTGGGCAAACCATCGGCTCCCTGGCATGCCATGTGCAGGGAATCCTGCAAGCCCTTGGCGCAATCGGCGCGGGAGATGCGTGACGAGAAATCGTTGATATACAGGCGGCTGGAGTGGCCCCGGCCGAAAGTTTTCGACAGGAAGTCTGGCCAGGCGTAGTTGGCCACCACCTTGGGCGAGATGGCATCCACCTTGTGGTCGATCGCCCATTGCACGGCGTCCAGGATCTCGGCGGCAACGGTATCGTCGTCGCCGACCAGGCAGACATAGTCGCCGCTGGCCATGGCCAACGCCTGATTGTGGTTCTCTGTCATCGACAGGCGCGTGGCGCAATGCTGGTAGTGCAGGCGCGTATCGGCCAATAGCGGCACGATCTCATTTTGCAACTTGCCGTCGGTGCTGGTGTCATGCATGACAAGTTCGATTAAGGGCGAGTTGATGCTCAAGACACTTTTTGCGGCATGCACGGCATACGCGCTGCGATTGTGGGTCGCAATTACTACGGATAAAATTGGCATAAGCAAACTCACAAAAAGTTAGACTGGTGCGGTATTCTGCGGCAGGCTGGCGCCAGTATGGTCCTGGCGGTTAATATTCTTGGCCGTAATGTACAACATAACCAACAACAATTCGAATGATACGGACCCAATCAGCGGTTCAAACAACGAAAATAGCAGCAGGAATAAAAATGCAACCTTGATCGATTGGAAAATTGGCGTGGTCCGTGCCGCCTTGCTAATTTCGCGGTAAATATTGTGCAGGTATTTCAAATACAGCAGCAAGCCAATTACGCCGTAATTCAACCAGAGCAGCAATATGGAATTATGTGCCCCCCATACATCCTCCATGTTGCCGGCCGCTTCAATCGCGGAGCGAAAGCCATTCGGTCCGACGCCCAGCCACGGCGACTTGGCAATCAAGTCGGCTGAAAATTCCCACAGAATGATGCGATTGTTGAACGAATCAGGAATCTTGTATTCATTGTCGTGGAGCAGCATAAACAGGCTGTAACCATATTCAAAAAACAGGTATAGGGCGAACAGGGCGGATAGAAAAACCGTGAAATATTTGATAGGCGCGTATTTCTTGTCTGTCCAGAAAATGTACAAAATGAATAGACTGATGATCAGGATGCCCCCCCTGGACATGGTCGCCAGAATAGCGCCGACGAAGAACAGGAACAGGTATTTGTTTTGATAAAAAAACGTGGCGGCAAGGAAAAAGAGAAAGGCTGCCAAATAGTTGGAACGTCCGAGCAGCGTTTCGACCATCAATTTCTTGTCGTAGTAATCGCCATTGACGCCAAAGGATTGAATGAATCCCAGATAGGTCCATAATGCCAGGATAACGCCACCATACAGGATGGCCTGCCGTGCCTTGTCCATGTCGACCGGCCATGCGCGCAGGCTGACCAGTGCCATAGCCGAGACGACCAGCGGTATTACCGCAGCAACGGCCCGCTGGAGCTGCCCCGGATCTCGCAGCAAGGTCGTCAGGATGCCCAGCGCGGCGATAGTGCACAGTATAAGCGCATTACGCGTGAGGATCAGGTCTTCCCGCAGCAGCCTGACCATGAAGATCAGGCCGATCAGCGCAAAACTGATCGGAAGGCTGACGGAGCTGGCGCCAATATAGATCTTGAATTCGCCAACAAAGATGAAAAAGAGCACGCCATAATACAGCGGCACCAGCATCCTGGTTACCCTGTCCATCCACACCCGGCTGCTGTTATTTACCGAAAATTGCATAGACTTTTCTTTTGAAAAATAGGCGTTCAACTCCGCTCAAGAAATTGAACCACGTATAGGCAGCAATGATCCCGAAGCATGCCGCAAATTGCCAGACCTTGAATGTCGCCAGTGGATTCAGCGAGATCAGGAAGGCAAGTGTGATCAATGCCATTAATACGATGAATTTTCCGCCCAGTACTTCCTTGAATTTTATTTCCAGGATGTCAAAGGAGAAATAGAACATGAACCAGGCATCGGCGCAGATTCTCAGAAGCCACACCAGCGCCGCACCTTCCAGGCCGTAGTAGCTGCACCCCAGCCAGAGAAACAAGCAGTACAGGGGAAACTCGACGACGTGCACCTTGGCCGTCAAGGCTGCCTTGCCGGCGCCTTGGAGCAAGGAAAACGGAATTTGCGTGATGCTACTGATCAGGACGCCATACGAAAAGATGCGCAGCAGGCTCGTACTTTGCGCTGAAAACGCAGCGCCCACCCACAGCGTAAGAATGTCCTGGCTGGCAAAGGCGATGATCAGCGTCATCGGCGTGATCGCCAGCAGCAAATACAGCACGCTGCGGCGATACAGCTCCACCAGTTCGTGGCCGCGACCACCGCCGATCTGGCTGGAAAATGCAGGAAACAGCACCGCCGTCAAGGCGCCGGGAATGATCCAGATCTTGGTGATCATTTCATTGGGTGTCACGTAATAAGCCACCGCTGCTGCCGAAATCGTCGTGCTGATCAGAAAACGGTCCAGATAAGACATCAGGGGGCTGACGATATTGGTAACGGTCATCCAGCCACCGGATACCAGCAGGGGTTTCATGAATCCGGCATTGAAATGCTTGCTGCTGAGCATGCCAGGCAGGCTGCGTGCTGCGAAATAGCCATGCACGAGACAGGCGATGATCCTGCCAGCGGTGAGCATGGCAGTCACGGCAACCAGGTCATTCCTGTACCAAAGTACGATGGCCAGTGGACCCAGGAAGGTGAATATGCCCATGGGCAGCCGAATCAGATTGATCACGCCAAAGGCCGATTTGGCCTCGAGAATACCGCGCAGGCCTGTGGTCAGCACGATGAAAGGCATGGCGATGGCCATCACCCGGATTGAACCGACGATTTCCCCGTTGTCTCCAGCATGCGAAATGCTGTGCGCACCAAGCTCAGCACCGAACCATAGCAAGGCCGATGCAAGCAAGCCAAGACCCGTCATCATCAGCAGGCTGGTAAAGACCATGGGCGCAATATCCGCATGGCGTTCTTCCGCGATTAATACCGACAGCTGTTGCGTGAGCGCGCGTCCCAAGCCCAGATCGAACAAGCCGAAATAGCTGACTACTGCCCAGATTAGTGTCAACACACCAAATCGCGCATCCCCCAAGCTGTGTATCAGCACCGGCATTGAAGCAACCGCAACCAATAGCGGCAAGCCCAATCCTAATAAATTGTAAACGGTGTTTTTGATAATCATGCAAATATGGCAATTAATCCGAGGTGAGTAGCGCAGATTTTTCAGTGCAGGTGAATTATTTGCATTAAAGCAATAATTTCGCGTCAAAAATAGAGGCCGCGAGTTGGGCTGATCGACTAAATCGGAGGAAATAATATAAACGCGAAGTCACCAGCCAGAGGTCGACTGTCGATCCAAACAGGTGATGATATATTTATTATAGCAATTGGGCAAATTCTTACGCCATAAGGAAGCTAATTTTGCCCCGTATAATTGTAATCATTTGTAAGCCATATTTTATTATATTGTCTTTTTAAATAGCTTTCTCGTAGGAATTTATTATTGATTGCTTGCTGTTCGCATGCCATCCGTCATGGCCGGTGCGTGCGCCGGACAGCGGTCTGCCCGCCGGGTATGGCGAGCGGAACGTTCGACGCCAGTTTAAATCGCGCCGCAGGGAACGTAGTCTAGGTTGCTTGCTTGCCGTAGCAATGCGGACAAGACACTTCATACACATATTCCGGCGCCAGTTGCTGGCGCGGCGTGACGACGGCGCGGCAGACGAAGCATTGCACGGTTTCCGTCGGTTCCAGTTTCGGGTTCAGGGCCGTGCGGTAGTCGAAGACGAAGCAGTCGCCCGTGTAGTGCTCGCCGCCCACTTCCTCGAAATACTTCAGGATGCCGCCGTCGAGCTGGTACACGCTGTCGTAGCCGATTTCCTTCATGTGGATGGCGGCCTTTTCGCAGCGGATGCCGCCCGTGCAGAAGGTGACGACGGTCTTGCCTTCCAGTTCGTCCTTGTGGGCGGCGGCAACAGCCGGGAATTCCGTGAACTTGTCGATACGGTAATCAAGCGTGTTGTTGAACGTGCCCACGTCCACTTCAAAGGCGTTGCGCGTTTCCATCATGACCACGGGCTTGCCCGCGTCGTCGACGCCGGCATCGAGCCAGCGCTTGAGCGTCTGCGCGTCGACGGACGGGGCGCGGCCCAGTTCCGGCTTGATCAGCGGCATGCGCATGGTGATGATTTCTTTTTTCAGCTTGACCAGCATGCGCTTGTGCGATTGCTCATTTGATAAGCTTTCCTTCCATTCCAGGTCCGCCAGACGCTCATCGCTGCGCACCCAGGCGAGGAAGCTGTCGATATGCTCGCGCGTGCCCGACAGGAACATGTTGATGCCTTCCGGCGTCAGCAGGATCGTGCCTTTCAGGCCCAGCGCCAGGCATTGCTCCTGATACAAGGGACGCATGGCTTCCGTATCGGCCAGCGTAATGAATTTATACGCGGCAATATTGACGAACGTGGCGGCGGGCGGGCTGACGGCGGCGGAAACGGCGGATGTTGCTGGGGTGATGGCTTGCATGATGGCGATCGGGTTAGACTGAACAGCCGATATTATAAGCCCGACAGGCCAGCCAGGATACCCGGTCCGCACGCGCGACGCGGTAGAATAGACCCCATTGAATTTTGCACGAAACGGTACACAGGATGGAAATGGTAATGCAAGAGGCCGGCGCTCCGGCAAGTCCACAGCAAGCGATGCAGCCCGGTCCTGCCTTCGTCCATTTGCGCGTGCACTCGGAGTACTCGATCGTCGATGGCCTGGTGCGCATCGACGACGTGGTCAAGGCGGCCGCGAAGGACAAGCAGGTGGCGCTGGCCGTCACCGACCTGTCGAACCTGTTTGGCATGGTCAAGTTCTACAAGGAAGCGCGCGGCAAGGGCATCAAGCCCATCGTCGGGGTCGACGTGTGGATCACGAATGACGATAACCGCGAAAAACCGTCGCGCCTGCTGTTGCTGGCGAAGAACCGCATGGGCTATCTGCAGCTGTGCGAACTGCTGTCGACGGCCTGGCTGACCAACCAGTACAAGGGGCGCGCCGAGCTGCGCATCGAGTGGCTGCAGGCGCTGGCGACGAATACCTACGACCTGTACCCAGGCGAAAGCGCGGCGAATGGCTTGATCGTGCTATCCGGCGCGCATTTCGGCGACGTCGGTACTGCTATCGAGAATGGCAACCTGGCCCTGGCCGAGCGCAATGCGCAGCGCTGGGCCGATATTTTCCCCGGCCATTTCTATATTGAAATCCAGCGCGGCGGCCAGGCCAACCAGGAGGCGCAGGTGCGCCATGCGGTGGCGCTGGCGGCCAAGCTGGGCTTGCCCGTGGTCGCCACGCATCCCGTGCAATTCATTTCCCCTGAAGAATTTATTGCCCACGAAGCACGCACCTGTATCGCCGAAGGCGAAATGCTGGCCAACGCCAAGCGGGTGAAACGCTTCAATGACAGCCAGCGTTTCCTGTCGCAGGCGGACATGGCGGAATTGTTCGCCGACTTGCCGGCCGCGCTGGCCAATTCGGTGGAAATCGCCAAGCGCTGCAATCTGACCTTGACCCTGGGCAAGCCGCAACTGCCGAACTTCCCCACGCCGCCAGGCATGACGATCGACCAGTTCCTCGTCGCCGAATCGCAGGCGGGCCTGGAAAAGCGTTTGATCCAGCTATATCCGGACCCTGAGCGTCGCGAAAAGGAGCGTCCGCGCTACGAATCGCGTTTGAAATTCGAGACAGACACGATTTGCAACATGAAGTTCCCCGGCTACTTCCTCATCGTGGCCGAGTTTATCCAGTGGGCCAAGGAAAACGGCGTGCCCGTCGGTCCGGGCCGCGGTTCGGGCGCGGGTTCGCTGGTGGCGTATTCGCTGCTGATTACCGATCTTGATCCATTGCAATACAACCTGCTGTTCGAACGCTTCCTGAATCCCGAACGCGTCTCGATGCCCGACTTCGATATCGACTTTTGCCAGGAAGGGCGCGACCGCGTCATTCAGCACGTCAAGGATTTGTACGGCAAGGAGGCGGTCTCGCAGATCGCCACCTTCGGTACCATGGCGGCCAAGGGCGCGATCCGCGACGTGGGCCGCGTGATGGACTTCGGCTACAACTTCTGCGACGGCATCTCGAAGCTGATTCCGTTCAAGCCCGGCAAGCCCGTGTCGATCGCCGATGCCATCGAAGAGGAACCGCTGCTCAAGGAGCGCCTGGAAAACGAGGAAGAGGTCAAGCAGTTGCTGGACCTGGCGCAGCAAGTCGAAGGTATCACGCGCAATATCGGCATGCACGCGGGGGGCGTGCTGATCGCCCCGGGCAAGCTGACGGACTTCTGCCCGCTGTACACGCAGGGCGGCGACTCGGGCGTCGTGTCGCAGTACGACAAGGATGACGTGGAAGCCGTCGGCCTCGTGAAGTTCGACTTCTTGGGTCTGACCACGCTGACCATCCTCGACCGCGCCGTGCGCTACATCAAGCAGCTCGATCCCGCGCAGGCGAACTTCGACCTGGCGACCTTGCCGCTGAACGACAAGCCGTCGTACGACTTGCTAACCAAGGCCAAGACCGTGGCCGTGTTCCAGCTGGAGTCGCGCGGCATGCAGGGCATGCTGAAAGATGCGCGTCCCGACCGCTTTGAGGACATTATCGCGCTGGTAGCGCTGTACCGCCCGGGTCCGATGGACCTGATTCCGGATTTCTGCAAGCGCAAGCACGGCGAACGCTTCGATTATCCCGATCCGCGCACGGAATCGATTCTGTCCGAAACCTACGGCATCATGGTGTATCAGGAGCAGGTGATGCAGATGGCGCAGATCGTCGGCGGCTACTCGCTGGGCGGCGCCGACATGCTGCGCCGCGCCATGGGTAAAAAGAAGGCCGAAGAGATGGCCGAGCACCGCGAGATCTTCCGCGCCGGTGCGGCGAAAGATGGCTTGACGGCGGAAAAGGCCGACGAGATCTTCGACTTGATGGAAAAGTTCGCCGGCTATGGTTTCAACAAATCGCACGCCGCCGCGTACGCCCTGCTGTCGTACCACACGGCTTACCTGAAAGCGCACCACACGGCCGCCTTCATGGCAGCCAACTTGTCGCTGGCCATGGACGACACGGACAAGATCAAGATCCTGGTGGAAGACTCGCTGGAAATCTGCAAGCTGACCTTGTTGCCGCCGGATATCAACGAATCCGATTACCGCTTCACGCCGAGCGGCGCGCCGCCGTCCGTGAGCGGCAAGAAAGTCACGCAGATCCGCTATGGCCTGGGCGCCGTGAAAGGCTCGGGCCAGAACGCCATCGAAGCCATCATCGCCGCGCGCGAAGCGGGCGGGCCATTTACGAGCCTGTTCGATTTCTGCAAGCGCGTGGATAAAAAGCAGATCAACCGCCGCACCATCGAGTCGCTGATCCGCAGCGGCGCCTTCGACTGCCTCAAGGTCGACCGCGCCATCCTGCTCGCGTCCGTGGCGTTCGCCATGGAATGCGCGGACCAGGCCGCCAAGGCGGCCAACCAGGTGAGCCTGTTCGGCGGCGACGACAGCGACATGGTGGCGCCGCCCGAGTACGTCAAGGTGCCCGTGTGGACGGACAAGCAGCGCCTGACGGAGGAAAAGATCGCGCTGGGCTTCTACCTGTCGGGCCATTTGTTCGATTCGTATGCGCCCGAGGCGCGCCGTTTTGCGCGCACGAAACTGTCGGAACTGTCGCCATCGCGCGAGCCGCGCATGATGGCCGGCGTCATCACGGGCTTGCGCACGCAGATGACGCAGCGCGGCAAGATTCTCATCGTCACCCTGGACGACAAGAGCGGTACCGTCGAGGTGACGGTGTACGGCGAATTGTTCGATTCCAACCGGAAAATCTTCAAGGAAGATGAATTCCTGGCCGTCGTGGGCAAGGTGTCGGAAGACCGTTTTTCGGGCGGCTTGCGTATAACGGCCGAGAGCGCCTTCGACATCATCGCCGCGCGCGTGCAGTATGGACGCCAGCTGGGCCTGACCTTGCCGGCCACCCTGGACGCCAAGCGCATCCGCGACGTGATCATGCCGCACCGGGCTGCGGACGGATTGCCGATCACCGCCAAGGTCAGCCCGCAGGGCGTCAGCTGCGTGCTGCAGTTTGGCGACGAGTGGAAAGTGGCGCCATCGGATGAATTGCAGATGGCGCTGGAGCAAATGCTGGGTGCGCAAGAGGTGGCGGTCGAATACTGACCGGTACCGTTCGGGGCATACGACAAAGCCAAACCGCAGACATGCTGGTTTGGCTTTTTTTACGTTTACATGTCTTTCAGGCCCGTGATCGCATAGCCCTTGGCGGCGATCTGCTGGTGCGGCTGTTCGATATGGTAATCGGGCAAGATCTCGGCATCGTCGGCCACTTCGCTGGCGCGCACTTCGAGTTGCCAGTCGGTATTGGTCACTTCTTCCGGAATGAGCTTTCCTTCCGGCACGGCGAGGTAGGAAAAAATGCCGTCGTGTTCGGCCCGGCGGTAGATGTCTACGCGCATGAATGCCTCCTAGTAAACGTTGGGGGAACCGGCGCACCGCAGTGCATGCCGATAACGCTAGCGTAACAGGATTGTGCCATGCACGGGTTGTAGCGTGTGCCGCAAGAGGGAGGAGCGCTCAGGCGATAGCGGAAGCGTAGTCGTCGTCTTCATCGAGCATGGCCGATTGGCGTACCTCGCCGACGGCGGCCGCGGCGTTTGCCGTGGCGGCCTGCAGCGGGCTGCGATGGGCGTCGAGGCCGCTACGCAGGCTGCCGATCATGGCCAGTGTCAGTTCATGGCGCTTGCGGGCTTCCGAGCGTTTTTTGGAAGGAATGTCTTCCAGTGCCGGCAAGGGCAGGTTTTCGCACATCAACTCAAAATCGCCATCCTGGCGCGCTTGTGCGCCCAGTTCTTGCCATAGTCCATTGTAGTCGGCGAACAAACGGCCTTTCTTCGCGGAGTGGTGCACGGCGCGGTTGATATTGCCGACAAGAAGCATCTTGCGGCAGCCGTGTTCGTACCCCAGCTGGCGCACCAGGCGTACCATCAGGGTCTTGGGACGCATGCCGTGCAAGTCGCGTGTTGCCTCGCGCACGCGGTGCGCGCTTTCCTGGCCTTTCGGACCTTGCAGGCAGCCGATGCGCATGCCCAGGGTGGCGCGCAGCTGGCTGCCGAAGAAGGAAAAGGCGATCGAATAGAGCACGTCGTCGTCGTGCATCAGTTGCAGCACCATCTCGCCTTCGCGGTCCATCGGGTGCAGCGAACACAATTGCAGGTGGTAGGGCGCGCCCGACTTGCCCGCCACCGTGCCCAGGCGCACGGGGCCGTGGGCCGCTTGGCTCATCAGCTTGCCCCAGCCTTGCTGCAAGATGAAGTGATAGTGCTCGGCCAGCAATTCCACGCGCTGGTGGCAATTCAAGGTCAGGCTCAGGTAAGGCCGGTAGACCTTGTGGATCATGTGCGGATAGGCGTGTACCAGATCATGAAACACCGGATGCGAATTCAGCAGTTGTAGCCATAGTCGGGTTTGGCGCTGTTGCACGCGGGCGCGCAGATGCAGCTTGAGCAGTTCGCGCCAGCGGCGCATGCCGCTCGGCATCGCCATCAAGCCGTCAGACAGGGTAATAGTTGGCATCATCGTGCGCATGTCCATGATAAAGGGGGAACGTCGAAGCCGTTTCTGCTCAGACGGGTACCGGGCTGCTGACGCCCTCGTGGTTTGCCAGCACGATGGTGGTGCCGCGGCTGCCACGCGCCAGCTTGCCGGCCAGTCCGCCCGAAAAACGGCGCGGCCAGCCGTTGTGCCGCTGCGCTGGCAAGACCACTTCGTGGCAACCCAGCAGCTCAGCCGCATCGAGTATCGTAAACAGCAGCTCGCCGGCAAAAATGTGGGTGCTGAAGGAAATATGAGAGCGGCTCAGGTAGAGTCCCGCCTCGTGCATCATGTGCTGCGTGGCCGGGTCAAGGGCATCGCATTCGCTGGCGCTGTGCCGGGGCAGGCCATCGGCACAGCGGCGCGGCGCCGGTGTCACGTGCAACAGGCTGACGGATACTTTGATGCCCCATTCCTGCAGGCGCCTGGCGTAGCGCGCACCGTAGATGATGTCGCTGGCGCGCTTGACGGGCAAGAGCAGCAGCAAGGTATCCTGGCCTGGCTTGTCGCAGGCGCCCGCGGCGCTGTCGGGGGCGCGGTGGCGTTGCGGGGCAAGGCGCGATGCATGCATGGAAAAGATGGCCGTGGTGGTGGGAAAACCGTGTCATCTTATCCATGCCCGTACCCCCTGTAAATTGGCGAAACAGCGTACGGGTTTCCCTTATGCTTGCATGTTGTTAATAGCGGTAAGTGACATACACGGCGCCGACCGGGGAGGTCTTGCGCTGCACGATGGGACTCTTGGCCGCGTCGCCCAGGCGGCTCTCGACGCCGACCAGTGTGTTGATGCCCCAGCGTGCATCGAAGCGGTGTTCCCAGTTGACGGTGGCTTGCGCTTCATAGAAACCGCCCTTGGGCGTGTATTGCTTGAACGCGGTATTGGCGGCCTGGGTGGCCGTCACGCCATACATGGTCTGCACGTACTTGCGCTCGCCCCAGCCCAATTGGCCGCCGATGGTCACGCTGTCTTGCTGCACGCCCCTGGCATCGGCCCGGCCATAGATCTGTCCTGTGGCGCCGAAATGCACGTTCGCGCCATTTTCGCGGTTCGACAAGGGGATGTCGCTCGAGACGCTCAGCGACAGGCCCGGCAAGGGCGAATAACCCGCACTGAGCAGGGCGCTGGCATTGCCCTTGACTTCGCCCATGCCCTTCAGGTAATCGCTGCCGCCCCAGCCATTGGCGCCATTGCGCTTGTGGTCTTCGCGGTTACCGCGGTAGCCCAGCGCGGCGCTGTAGCTGAAGGGGCCGGCCTGGCCGCCATAGCCGATGCCGCGCGAGGTGCTGAAGAACAGGCCATTGGCCATGGCGTAATCGAGGATGATCAGCGGCGAGGCCGACAGCTTGTCGGCGCCGGAATAGCTGGACACGGCGGCGACGCCGCCGCCGATGGTGAAGACATTTTCCGCCGGCGGTTCGGCCGCCGCGGCGGCCAGCGGGTTGAGGATCATGCCGCTGGCGAGTGCCAGCGAGGTCAGCAGGGTTGTGGGTGCGTGCATGGAGGTTTCCGTCAGGTGGAGAACCGAGTCCGGAGTGGCTCGATTGACTGCCGACAGTATCGGTCCTTGCCATGAAGGAAAAATGAGCCTTTTATTAAGATTGCATGAAGAGCGCTTCTTTACCCATTCTTCAGCTTGCGGTGGTTTAATACTCACCATGAAGATACTGCTGATTGAAGACGATATGGACCTGGGCAACGGCGTGCGGATTGCCTTGCGCGACCAGGGCATGCAAGTGGTCTGGGTGCGCAGCCTGGAAGATGCGGCGCGCAGCATCGAGCACGACAGTTGCGAACTGGTGCTGCTGGACCTGGGCTTGCCCGATGGCGATGGCCTCGATTTGCTGGCCCGCTTGCGCGCGGCCCGCCTGCCGGTGCTGATCCTCAGCGCCCGCGACACGCTGGAACAGCGCTTGCGGGGCCTCGATGGCGGCGCCGACGACTACCTGGTGAAACCCTTCGTGCTGGCCGAGCTGCTGTCGCGCGTGCGCGCGCTGGCACGCCGCAGCTATGGCTTCGACGGCGACACCATCGAGTTGCGCGGTTTGCTGCTGCAGGTGCCCACGCGCCGTGTCAGCGTGCACGGCCGGCCCGTGGAACTGACCGCCAGTGAATATGCCTTGCTGAAGACCTTGCTGATGCGCGCCAACCGGGTCATCACGCGCCGCGTGCTGGAAGAACATATCCTGCCGGGCGGGCTGGCCAATGCCAGCAATACCCTGGATGTACATATGGGCAACTTGCGCCGCAAGATAGGCGAAGGCTATATCCGTACCGTGCGCGGCGTCGGCTACGTCATCGACCAGCAGGGCGAGACATCCACCCCGCCGGGCAGCGGCGCATGATGGGGCGTTTCTGGGCCATGCTGCGCCGGCCTACCCTGGTGCGCCGCCTGATGATCGCGCAAATGCTGATGCTGACCGTGCTGTGGAGCCTGGCCGTGGCGTATGTGCTGGTCGAGGGCGCGGGCGAAGCGAGCAATGTGAGCCGCGGCGTCCTGCACGCCATTATCAGCGTGGCCGATAACCTGGCCGAGCAGCCGCAGCGCCAGGAGCAAAGCTTGCGCGCGATCGACGAAGCCTTGCGCGAGGAGTTTGAAACGGGGCAAGTGCCAGAGCTGGCGCCGCGCATCCTGGTCTGGCGTGAGGGCAAGCTGGTCTACAAGTCCCCCGCAGCGCCCAGCGGTATCCGCAGCGCCGGCCCGGAACAGATGGAAGTGGTGTACATCAAGGGTCAGGCCTGGCGCAGCCGCAGCCTGACCGAAGGAGCGACGCGCGTGACGGTGCTGGAAGTGGGGGGCGCATGGCAATTTTTCATCACGATCAATTCACGCGGTTACTACCTGCTGCCGCTGCTGATCAGCTTGCCGTTCCTGCTGGTGCCGGCCTGGCTGTCGATCCGCCTTGCCATGCGCCCGTGGCGCAGGCTGGCACAGGAGGTGGCGGCGCGCGGGCCGCAGGATTTGCGTCCGCTGGCGTTCAAGCCGCCGCATGGCGAACTGGCGGCCTTGGTCGACAATATCAATGCCTTGCTGCAACGGGTCGACGCCAGCGCCGCGCGCGAGCGCAGCTTCATCGCCGATGCCACGCATGAGCTGCGCACGCCGCTGGCGGCCATGCGGGTGAATGTCGAGGCCTTGCAGGGGCAGGCGCATGATGCACGCCAGCAAGAGTTGCTGGACGGTATCTTGAACAGCGGCAACCGGGCCGCGCGCCTGGTGGGTCAGCTGCTGCAGCTGACGCGCAGCGAAGTGCAGGCAGGCGCGGGCGAGTTGCCGCAGCGGCAGGCGCTCGATACCTTGCTGCAAGACCGCCTGGCGGCCCTGTCCGGCCTGGCCCAGGCGGGCGATATCGAGCTCGAATTGCAGGCGAGCGTCTCGCTCAGCGTGCCCGGCCAGCGCGAGAGCCTGGTGTCGCTGATCGACAACCTGGTGGAAAACGCCATCAAGTACAGCCCGCGTGGCAGCAGCGTGACGGTGTCGCTGCATGCGGAGCGGGGCCAGGCCGTGTTGCATGTGGCCGATCAGGGGCCGGGCATCGCCCCGGCGTTGTATGACCGCGTGTTCGACCGCTTTTTCCGCGCGCCGCAGCAGGTGCAGCCAGGCAGCGGCCTGGGCTTGTCCATCGTCGCTTCCGTCGTGCGCCAGCACGGCGGCACGATTCAGTTGCACAGCGGTAACGGTGGCCTGGGCTTGCTGGTCGAGGTGCGCTTGCCGTTGGCCGAAGCCTGACCGCGCTGGCGCGCCTTGCGATATTGCATGAAGATTATTTCATGTGCATATAACGCAAGATGGCATGGCGTGGCGCACGCTTGGGATGCATAATGCAGGACAGTTCAAAAACACCGTTATGCGCCCATTCCTGTCCCGCTACCTGCCGTATCCCGCCTTTGTCGGCCTGTACCTGCTGTTTGACTGGGCGACCTATATCGACCCGATGTATGGGCTGAACATCACCCCGTGGAACCCGGATCCCGCGCTGGGCCTGGTATTTTGGCTGATCCATGGACGCAAGGCGGCGCTGCCATGGTTCATCGCCCTGGTGGCCGGCGAGGTGCTGGTGCGCGGCATGCCGGCAGGCCTGCCCCTGACCTTGCTCTGTTCGGCGTGGCTGGTGCTCGGCTATGGCGGTATCGGCGCAGTCTTGCGCCGCAGTTTCAGCAGCAGCGATATCTTCGACAACCGGCGCCGCCTGAGCGCCTGGGTCCTCATCGTTCTGCTGGGCACCGCGCTCAATGCGCTCGGCTATATTTCATTGCTGTCGCTCACGGGACGCATACCGGCCAGCGAATGGGGCACGGCAGTCTGGCGTTTCGGCATCGGCGACACGGTCGGCATGCTGGTGTCGATGCCGCTGATCTGGGTGCTGTTCAGCAAACGCGGGCGTGAGCGCCTGCATGCCGCCGTCTGGCGCTGGGAAACCCTGGCGTACCTGGCCCTGGCCAGTTTCGTGCTGTGGAGCGTCTTCGGTTCCATCGTGCGTTCCGAATACAAGCATTTCTATTTCCTGTTTCTCCCCGTGATCTGGGCCGCCTCGCGCCAGGGCTTGCATGGCGCCGTGCTGGCCGTCTTTGTATTGCAGCTATGCATCATCACCCTGGTGAAATGGACGCATGCGGTCGATATCCAGTTTTATGAATTGCAACTGCTCGACGCCGTGCTGGCGCTGGTGGGCTTTTTTATCGGCATCGTCGTCGATGAAATGCGCCAGGTGGCAGACGAGCTGAAGCACACGATGCGCCTGGCGGCCGCCGGCGAAATGGCGGCCGCTCTCGCACATGAGCTGAACCAGCCGCTGACGGCCTTGTCGACCTACGGCAAGGCATGCGAATACCTGCTGGAGCGGGGCGAGAACGGCGCCTTGCTGCAAAGCGCCATCGGACACATGATCGTTGAATCGGGACGCGCCGCGGACGTGGTGCGCCGCCTGCGCGATTTTTTCCGCACCGGCGCGATGCAGCTCGAGGCGGTGGAGGCGAGCGCCTTGATCGAGGGCTTGGCGCGCCAGTTCACGCCGCTGTTCCATGAACATGGCATCGAGCTGGTGCTGGCGCCGCCGTCGCCGCTGGCCGTCAATGCGGACCGCCTGCAAATCGAACTGGTACTGCGTAACTTGCTGGCCAATGCACAGGATGCGGTGATGGGACAGCCGCGCGGCCAGCGCCGCATCACGGTGTCGGCCGAGCCGCTTGAGGGCGGCCGGCTGCGCCTGTCCGTGGAAGACAGCGGGCCCGGTATTTCCAATAGCCTGGCCGCGCGCCTGTTCGAACCGTTTGTCTCGACCAAGGCCAGCGGCCTGGGGCTGGGGCTGGTGCTCAGCCGCAGCATCGTCGAAGCGCATGGCGGCCAGCTATGGGCCGAAGTGGGCAAGCATGGTATTTTTCGTTTTATCCTGCCCCTGGCGCACGCCAGTGCGGCCGCCAAGGGAGAGTATGGTGACAAGTAATTTGACGGTGTTTATCGTGGACGACGATCCCGCCGTACGCGATGCGCTGGGTTTGCTGTTGGGCATACGCGGCTACCGCACGGCCTTGTTTTCCTGCGGCGAGGATTTCCTGCACAGCTGGCGGCCCGAGTGGGCCGGTTGCCTGTTGATCGATATCCGCATGTCGGGCATGGATGGCCTGAGCCTGCAGCGCCGCCTGCTGGAGCTCAACTGCATGCTGCCCATCATCATCATCACGGGGCACGGCGACGTGGCGCTGGCCCGCCAGGCATTCAAGGCGCAAGCCAGCGATTTCCTGGAAAAACCATTTGACCATGACAAGTTGCTGGCCGCCATAGACGAAGCGTTTTCGCGCGAGAAGCATGCGCGCGGCCAGCTGCAGCGCCAGGTGGAAGGGCTCGCCTTGCTGCGCGCCTTGACGCCGCGCGAGCGCGAAGTGATGCAGCTGGTGGTGACGGGCCAGCACAACCGCGACATCGCCCCGGCGCTCGGTATTTCCGTGCGCACCGTGGAAGTGCACAAGGCGCGCCTGATGGACAAGCTGGGCGTCGATAATGTGGCCGACCTGGTGCGCATCAGCATGCTGGGCACCGGCTAGCCGAGGCAGAGCTCTCTAGGCGATGGCCTTCAATACCTGATCGCTTGAAATCGCCTTGACCCAGTCGCTGCGCCGCGCCACCGTGATGACGGTGCTGTTGGCGCTGTCGAAGGGAGCCCATTCGGGATTTTTCTTGCGCATCAATGCCACCACGGGCACATGCACGGCGTTCGCCAGATGCATGATCGATGTTTCCACCGAAATAATCAGGTCGCATTGCGCCAGCATGGCCGGCAGCTGGAAAAAGTTGTCGACGGCACTGAAGGCCTGCGTGCGCGGCAAGTTGTGCGCCCGTACGACGGCATCCACCTTGGCCAGTTCCTGCGGCATGGCATTGATCAGGAAGCAGGCATGCTGCCATTTCGGCATCGCCTGCATGCGCACGATCAGCTCGGCAATGCGTTCCAGCGGCCAGCCGCGCTTGTGCGACTTGGCAAACGGATTCAACAGCACGAGCGGCCCCTGGCGCGGGGCAAAACCCCAGGCGGCCAGCTGCTCCTGCGCCTGCTGCAATGCGTGCTCGGGAATGTGCACGAAGGGATAGCGTTCGGTCACGGGAATATCGAGGCCCGTCAATTGATGGAACCAGTCCGCATACACGCTGCTGATATGGTGTTCGCCGGCATCCTGTCCCGCATACGAGGCCAGCACGGCATCGATCTTGCGGTAGGCCAGGTAATGCCAGGGGCGCAGCGGGCTGAACGGCTTGCGCGTGCCGATCACCAGCCCGTTCGGGCTGATCGCGCGGGCAAGGTCCGCATATTGCTGTGGCCGTACATGGGCCAGCGACACGACGACCGGATAGTGCTCCGCCTTGGCTTCGCGCAGTGACTCTTCGTACAGCGCCGGGCTATAGGTCTTGCGGTACACCTTGGAAAACAGGCCCGACTGTTCTACCCAGTCGTACAGCGAATAGGTGCGCAAGCTTTCCCATTGCTTGGCGTCGGACGTGCGCCGTACTTCGTCGACCCACAGGTGGATCTGGATATGGGGGTAGGCCGCGGCAAAGGCGCGGAAACCATTTTGCAGGTAGGTAAAGTCTCCCAGCGCCAGATGGGCGATGAACAGAATTTTTTCCGACTTTTGTAGAAGTTCGGCGGGAATCAAAGGCGTCATGTATCAGTACGATTTCAGGTATTCATTCGATGGTGTCAAGCCACTTGCTGGGAAAATTGCAGGCGATGCAGATTGGCATACGCGCCGTCGGCATCCAATAATTGCTGGTGACTGCCGGTTTCCATTATTTTCCCATGTGACAATACCACGATACGGTCCGCACGTTCAATTGTTGATAGCCGATGAGCAATAACTAAGGTGGTTTTACCTTGCATCAGGTGCTCCAGTGCCGCTTGCACGGCCCGTTCCGCCTCCGTATCCAGTGCCGAAGTGGCTTCATCGAGGATCAGGATGGGCGCATCCTTGTAAATGGCGCGGGCGATGGCCACGCGCTGGCGCTGGCCGCCGGACAGGCGCGAGCCATTGTCGCCCAGGCGCGTTTCCAGGCCGTCGGGCAAGCCGTCGATGACGTCCGACAGGAAGGCGGCCGCTGCGGCCGCTTCGACGCGCTGCCGGTCCGGGGCCGCATCGCCATACGCGATGTTGGCGGCCAGGGTATCGTCGAACAGCACCACCTGCTGGCTGACCATGGCGATCTGGCTGCGCAGGCTGGTCAGGGCGATGTCGTCAATATTCTGTCCATCGAGCAGAATCTGGCCGCTGCTGGCCGAGTAAAAGCCGGGCAGCAGGCTGACCAGGGTCGATTTGCCGCCACCGGACATGCCGACAAAGGCGACCGTTTGTCCAGGCGCGATGCGCAGATCGATGTGTCGCAGGGCCAGTTCCTGGTGCCCGGGGTAGGCAAAGCTGACGTCCTTGAACTCGATGCGGCCTTTGCTGCGGCCCGCCAGCGGCTTGCCGCCCGTGCGTTCCGGCGTCTTGTCGATCAGTAAAAAGACTTCTTCGGCGGCCGCCATGCCGCGCTGCAGCGGGCCGTTGACTTCGGCCAGCTGCTTCAAGGGCGTCAGCAGCATCAGCATGGCCGTGATGAAGGAAACGAAGCCGCCCACCGTGATCTGCCCCTGCTCCGACTGGAACAGGGCCATCACGATGACCAGGGCCACGGCGGCGGCGGTGATCACCTGCGTGATGGGCACGGTGGCGGAAAAGGTGGTGGTCATGCGCATGCTGTAGCGGCGCAATTGCTCGGCGCGCTCCTCGAACCGCGCCTTCTCGTAATGTTGTCCGCCGAAGATCTTGATCACTTGCTGGGCGCGCGTGGTTTCCTCGATGACCTGGGTCAGTTCGGCGTTGACGGCCAGCGAATCGCGGTTGAGTTTTTTCAGGCGCTTGCCCGTGGTGCGCACGACGATGGTCAGCACGGGCAGCAGCACCAGGGTGACCAGGGTCAGCGCCCAGTTCAGGTACAGCAGCCAGGCGAGCAAGCCCAGCACGGTGAGCGAGGAGCGCACGATCGAAGTAAACACCTTGGTCACCATCTCGATGATCTGCTGCACCTCAAACATGATGGAGTTGATGACCTTGCCCACGGTGTGCGTGTTGTAGAAGTCGATGGGCAGGTTGAGCATGCTGGCAAACATCCTGCGCCGCAATTCGTTGAGGATGCGCGTGGAGACATAGCTCATCAGGTAGCTGCTGGCAAACGTCGAGGCGCCGCGGATGGCAAAGATGCCGATGACGATCAGCGGCACCAGCCAGTAGGAAAATTCGACCTTGCCGCCGAAACCGTTGTCGAGCAGTAATTTGAGCGCATACGGCAACAGCGGTTCCGTCGCCGCCGTGACGACCATCGCCAGCAGGGCCAGGGCAAGATGTTTCTTGTAGGGCGCGTGCAGCGCGGTGAGGCGCTTCAGGTCGGGCGTGAGCATCGGTATGGTTCCTTGCAGGGACAGCAAACGGTCAGGCGGAAAACGAGCTCAGGCAGTGCGCTCTTGCTGGCGCAACAGGGCCCACAGTATCACCATCGGGAAGACCAGCATGATGATGCCGATGTTCAGAGTGAGCGAGCTCGTCGTCAGGCCAAAAATCATATAACAAGTGCACAGTAGCATGCCAGCCAGAGCAAACGGGCGGGCGCTGGCAGGGCCGCGGTGTGATGTGCGTGCAAACAGCGCCAAGGGCAGCAGGAGCAGCGCCAGCAGTGCCAGCACGCCGGTGATGCCGCGCTTGACCAGCACATCGAGGTAATCGCTATGGGCATTCGTATAGTCACTGACGAGTTTGCTAATTTTCCCTTCCGCAAGCATTACTTTTTTCTGTTGCAGATAGCCGGTACGGCCCATGCCCAGCCATAGATGCTCCTTTACGAGCTCTGTCGCGGTATCCCACATTACCAGGCGCTGACCAACTGAGGTGCTGACATCTCCGTCATTCTTGTATTTTTCCAGTTCGGAGATGACCGTGGCCACACGCTGCTGTACCGGTGAATGCGGCATGGCATAGGCCAGGCTCAGGAAGGCAAACAGTAGCGACAGAGTGATGGCCAGATGGCGGCGGCCATGGTTTTTTGCGTGATGTACAGCCATTATGATGAGGGCGACGGGCAAGGCCAGCCAGCCTCCGCGGCTACCACTGATGACCGAACCGGCGATGCCAGCGAGGCATCCTGCCAGCAACAAGCCACTCCAGGCATAACGGTGTGCTTGCGTGCGCGCCCAGTCGAGTCCGCAGAGCGCCAGTATGCCCAGCAGCATGCTGACATTGCCATAATGTATGGGGTTGCTGGTGGCTGCTTGCGGACGAATCAGGCTGTCAGGAACAAATTCCGTCAAGGCATACGCTGCGCCGGCAATAGTGCCGACGGACAAGCCGGCCCACCAGAACGTCGGCCGTGGCGGGTACGCCAGCAGCAACAGCAGCACCGGGACCGCCAGCAGGGCGCGCAGTGGCATGTCGAACTCGCGCGGAGGATCGCCGTGGTACAGCATGTTGGCGGTAAAGATCAGGAAATACGTCAGTAGGACACCGATCAACAGATAATCCCGGCGTTGCAGGTTCAGACGGGGACGTTTCCATAGCAGCCAGCTGCTGGTCAGTAGCAGAACCAGAGCGCCAAGGGAGTAACCACTGTTGACAGCCAGCGCCAATGCCGAAAAGAGAAAAACACAAACAGAGGTCAGGCCGAGCATGAATATCCTTGGTAACGCACGTCATCGCCATTATGGCAACTGTAGCAACATAAAGTAGGCGTCATTGTAATCGAAGGTGGCCGAAAAAACGCCCTCGGGGAGTTTGCTCTTCGATAACTGTATAGGCAGTCTCAAGGGGAAGAATGAAAAAAACCATGGTTTTTAGCCATGGTTTTTTTGTAAGCAATGGTAACTTGCCGTCGATTTGTCAAGGCAGGCAAGCCTGCCGTGCGTATCAGGCCACTGCCGGTACGCGCGTCGCCACGCCGGTGGCGATCGCCGCTTGCGACACGGCAGGCGCGACCCAGCTGCGCAGACGCTCGTCGAACGGCGACGGGATCAGTTGCAGCGGCGTCAGGGCACTGGTTTCGTGGCCCGGCAGCGGCTCCTTGGCCAGCGCGGCGATGGCGCGCACGCAGGCCAGCTTCATTTCTTCGTTGATGGTGGTGGCGCCCACGTCGAGCGCGCCGCGGAAGATGTACGGGAAGCACAGCACGTTGTTAATCTGGTTCGGATAATCCGAGCGGCCCGTGGCCACGATGGCGTCGTCGCGCACGGCATGCACTTTTTCCGGGGCGATTTCCGGATGTGGATTGGCCAGGGCGAAGATCAAGGGCTTGGCGGCCATCGATTCGACCATCTGCGCGCTGACCACGCCGCCCTTCGAGACGCCGATGAAGATGTCGGCGCCGACCATGGCGTCGGCCAGGTCGCGGTCGCTCGTGTCGTTCGCGTAGCGCGCCTTGTTCTCTTCCATGTTGGCATCGCGGCCTGGGTAGATCACGCCCTGGCTGTCGCAGACCTTCAGCAGCGACTTGTTCAGGCCCAGCGAGACCAGCAAGTCCAGGCAGGCGATCGATGCCGCGCCGGCGCCCGAGACGGCCACCTTGACGTTGCCGATATCCTTGCCCACCAGTTCCAGGCCGTTCAGGATGCCGGCTGCGACGATGATGGCCGTGCCGTGCTGGTCGTCGTGGAAGACGGGGATGTTCATGCGCTTGCGCAATTGCTGTTCGATGTAGAAGCAGTCGGGCGCCTTGATGTCTTCCAGGTTGATGCCGCCGAAGGTCGGCTCCATGCGCACCACGGTGTCGATGAACAGGTCGGGATCGTTCTCGGCCAGTTCGATGTCGAACACATCGACGTCGGCGAACTGCTTGAACAGGCAAGCCTTGCCTTCCATGACCGGTTTGCTGGCCAGCGGGCCGATATCGCCCAGGCCCAGCACGGCGGTGCCATTGGTGATCACGGCCACCAGGTTGCTGCGCGACGTGTAGGTGCCGGCCGTGCGCGGATCTTCCACGATGGCTTCGCAGGCGAAGGCCACGCCCGGCGAATACGCCAGGGTCAGGGCGCGGGCGTCGCCCAGCGGTTTGGTGGGCGTGACGGAAATCTTGCCTGCGCGGGGTTGTGCGTGATAGGCGAGGGCGGCTTCTTTCAGGTTGAAGGTTTCGCCGTTCTGTTCGGCGTGCTTGCTGTGGGAAGTAGACATAGGAATTCTGGGAGGGGCAACCAGGCCCGAGTGGTAAGTCCGAGCCATGGTATGCAAGCGTTTGCACGCTGTCAAGGCTGGAATGTACTTAAGCGTACCAAAACCGCTTTGGGCAACGGCTTTATTTCAATGCAAGCGTTTGCTCGGTTTTTGACGAAAAGGGGAATTTTTGCGATAAAATCACGGTATTGCGATCCGGGAAGCCCATGACAAACAAGAACCCCACCTTAAGCGACGTTGCGCGGGCCAGCGGCGTGCACTTTTCCACCGTGTCGCGCGTGATGAACCCGGCAACGCGGCAAATGGTCAGCGCCGAGGTGGCCGCGCGCGTGCTGGCCGAAGCGGGCCGGCTCGGCTACCGGCCGAACCGCGCCGCCTCGACCCTCGTCACGCGCAAGTCGCGCATCATCGGCGTGGTCTTGCCCGACATCACCAACGCTGTTTTTCCGCCGATTTTGCTGGGCATCGAGGAAGGCTTGCGCAAGCATGGCTACCTGGCCATCGTCGCCAACGTGGGCGCCGACGAGGAAGAGCAGTTGTTCGTCATCAACCGCCTGCTGGGGCAGCAGGTCGACGGCCTGATCCTGGCCACGGCGCGCCGTGACGATCCCGTCATCAAGATGTGCATCGATCAGAACGTGCCCGTCGTCACCGTCAACCGCAGCGACGAGACGGGCGTCGCTTCCTGCGTCGTCAGCGACGACGTGGTCGGTATGCGCCTGGCCGTGGAACACTTGCTGGCGCTGGGCCACCGCCATATCGCGCACATTGCCGGCCCGGAAAACCTGTCCACGGGCCACGTGCGCCGCCTCGGGTTCCTGGCCGCCATCCAAGCCAGCGAACTTGATCCTTCGCAGGCGTTCGTCTTTGAAAGCAGCGGTTATTCGCGCGAATGCGGCAAGGCGGCCCTGCTGGAACTGCTGCGCCAGTCGCCGCGGACAACGGCCGTGGTGACGGGCAGCGACCTGGTGGCCCTCGGCTGCTACGACGCCATCCGCGAGCTGGGCTTGAACTGCCCCGCAGATATTTCCGTGGTGGGCCACAACGACATGCCCTATATGGACATGATCCGCCCGCCGTTGACCACCATCCGCATCCGCCACCACGGCATCGGCACGGAAGCGGCCCGGCTGATCCTGCAAACCATCGCCTCGCCCGATTCCCCGGTGCTCGACGTGCGCCTGAAACCGGAACTGGTGGTGCGCGAATCGACGGCCGCGCCGCGCGCCTGATACCTTCTTGCCCTTCTTTCGTCCGAGTATGTTTAAATCTTGATATTGATAATTATCAAGGCAACGTCATGGCGACGAGAGCAAAGCAAGCACAGCAGGGAGGCCGCTGATGCCGAAAAACTTCGGCATGCCCGGCAACGCCTGGCGCTATGCACTGGGCAGCGACTATGGTTATTGCTCGCCGCTACTCGAAGGCATTGAATTTGAAAACGAGTGGGTGACGATACGCGAATCGGCGATCCGCATCCGCGCCGGCTACGCCTGGGATGGCTGTTCGCCCTGTATCAGCGTGCTCGGCCTGTTCTATGTGGGCACGCCCGATGGCGCGCAGCACCTGGGCCTGCCTGCGACCTATCACGCCAGCCTCGTGCATGACGTGCTGTGCCAGTGGCGTGCCGAGATTCCCGTCACCCGCGCGCGCTCGATCGCCATTTTTCACCAGTTGCTCAAGGAAGTGCGCTTCCCGCTGGCTGGCCTGTATGCGGGCGCCGTCCACCTGTTCGGACCGCGGCGTTTCTTCCTGCCACCGGGCGCGGCCGGCGCCCCGGCCGCGTCATCCGACACCCGCCAGGCGCAACATTAAAGCGCCCGCCGCGCTGCCGCAGGGGCCGCATGGTGTTAAACTGGCGCCCCTCATCGTTTCTCTTGCCCTCATCGCCATGACCAAAACCAACACGCCTTCCCCGAAACGCCGCGAAGAGGGCGTTGCCAAGCTGACCGTCAATCCTTTCCTGGACGCCGAATTCTATGCGCGCATGCGCGACTATACGGAGCGCGATGCGGCCATCATCAAGGAATTGAAGGCGATCGCCGAGATCCGCGCCGGCAACAAGCAGCCCGATCCGCGCTTGGCGCCGTCGCTGGCCGCCCTGCGCAGCACCGTCAAGAAAGGCCTGACCTTCGGCGAGATGCTCGAGCGCATGGCCGCCGGCAAGGAAAAAGGCTTGTGGGAACCGTGGATGACGACCTTCGGCATCGAGATCCGCGCCGTCAACTACGGCGCCGGCCCGCGCAACGCCTGCCTGGTGCTGGACCTGGCCGCGAATGCCCCCGCGCACGCGATGTTCGCCAAGGCCGGCATCCAGAACTGGCGCAGCCTGGCCGCCGACGACTGCTCCGTCGTGCGTTCGGAAAAAGCGACAGAGACGTCGCCGTTGAAAGTGTATGCCGTGTTTTACCTGGACCCGCTGCCGGCCTGAACCAGCAGTAGCACCGCCAGCACGATCAGCATCACGCCCGACAGCCGCTCCAGCAGCGGCAGCGCCTGCGCAAAGCGCTGGCGCAGGGCGGTGCTGCCGATGGCCAGCGCCACCGCCATATCCCATGCCAGCACGGCAAAGACCATCCACGCGCCATACGCCGCCATTGCAGCGGGGCTCGTCTGTCTGGCGGCCAGCACGGTGGCGAGGCTGACGTAGAACAGTGCATTCTTCGGATTCAGGATGGCGGACATGAATCCCATCACGACCCCGCCGCGCCAGCGGGCCTTGCCGGTGGCGGGCTTGGCATCCAGGCTGCTCTTGCCCGCATGGCGCAGGAACAGCCAGCCCAGGTACAGCAGGTAGGCGCATCCGGCCAGCCGCACCAGCATGAATGCCGTACTGCCCGCCCGCAGTACCGATAATCCTCCAAATGCCGCCACGATAAACACCGCATTGGCCACGGTAATGCCCACGCACGTGCCGGCGGCGCCGCGCCAGCCGTGGGCCAGCGAGGTGCGCGCGATCAGGAAAAAATCGGGACCGGGCGACAGCAGGGATAGAAAGTGGGCGGCGGCGATGAAGAGGAAATCCTGCATGTAAGTCGGCTCCGGCAATGGCGATGCGCGAGTATGCAGGGCTGGCGGCAGCCCGTATTGAAGAAAATTGCAGGCGCTCTAGCCGCCCTGGCCGCGATAGCGCCCCGGCGTGATGCCCGCATGCGCCTTGAAGACACGCTGCAGATGGCTCTGGTCCGCAAAGCCCAGCTCATGCGCCAGCTGCGCCAACGCCGTCCCCGCTTGCAAGCGGCTGCGCGCGCGGTTGATATTGGCATTGAGCTGATACGCATGCGGTGTCATGCCCGTGGCGGCGCGAAAGGCGCGGATCAATTGATAAGGGCTCAGGCCTGCCGCATCGGCCAGTTGCCGCAGGCTGGCCGAGGGCTGCGCCTGCAGCGTTGCGAGCACGGGCGCCAGCTGCTGCGGCACCGGCTTGCGTTCCGAGGGCAGCAGGTCTGTACGGGCACTGGCGCAAGCGCCCAGGAACGCCAGCAGCGCCGCATTTTTTTCACCTGCGCCCGCCGTTGAAAACAGCAGCGCATGCATGGCGCAAAACTGCGCGTACAGCAGCGGGCAGTGCAACACCGTCGCCGTGTCGCCATCGAGCGCCGGCGCGTGGGCTTGCAGCCATTGCGCATCGAGATGCAGCATCTGGTAACTCCAGACGGCGTCAGGCAGGGGATTGCAGGCGTGCACGCAGCCAGCCGGCACCAGCACCAGGCTGCCATTGCCGAGGGCCACCTTGCCCTCTTTGCTGCCCGTAAAGATGCTGCCGCCTTCGTCGACGGCACCGATGGAAAACGTGGGATGGCTGTGCGGCTTGTAGCAGGCCCGGCTGTGGCAGGCGCGCCGGCTCTCCACGTGGGGCAAGGCCGGGTCGCGCCAGAAGGCGGTGGTGCCCGGCATGGCTACATCAAGATCACGTCGTACTGCTCCTGGTGGTAGGCATTCTCCACCTGCAGCGAGATTTTCTTGCCGATGAAGTCGCCCAGCATGGCCAGGTGCTGCGATTCTTCTTCCAAAAACAGATCGACCACTTCCTGCGACGCGAGGATGCGGAATTCGCGCGGGTTGAACTGTTTTGCCTCGCGCAGCAGTTCGCGCAGGATTTCGTAGCAGATCGTGCGCGAGGTCTTGACTTGACCCTTGCCGGCGCAGGCGGGGCACGGTTCGCACAGGATGTGCGCCAGCGATTCGCGCGTGCGCTTGCGCGTCATTTCCACCAGGCCCAGCGGCGAGAAATTGCTCACCGACACCTTGGTGCGGTCGCGCGACAGGGTGCGTTTCAGTTCGGCCAGCACGGCGTTGCGGTGCTCGGCATTGTCCATGTCGATGAAGTCGAGGATGATGATGCCGCCCAGGTTGCGCAGGCGCAGCTGGCGCGCGATGGCGTGCGCCGCTTCCAGGTTGGTCTTGAAAATCGTATCGGCGAAATTGCGCCCGCCCACAAAACCGCCCGTGTTGACGTCGATGGTGGTCATCGCTTCCGTCTGGTCGACGATCAGGTAGCCGCCCGATTTCAGATCGACCCGGCGGCCCAGCGCGCGCAAAATTTCTTCTTCCACGCCATATAAATCGAACAGGGGGCGCTCGCCCGTGTAGTGCTGCAGGCGCGTCAGTTCGCTGGGCGTGTAGATTTCCGCGAATTCGCGCAGTTTCACATAGTTTTCGCGCGAATCGACCTGGATGGTGGCCGTTTCATCGCCGACGAAGTCGCGCAGCACGCGCTGCGCCAGGCTCAAGTCCTGGTGCAGCAGGCTGGTGGCGGGACGCGTGCGCGCGCCGTGCGTGATCGTGCTCCAGGTTTTTCTCAGGTAGTCGACGTCCGCCTTCAGGTCCGCGTCGGAAGCGTCCTCGGCCATGGTACGCACGATGTAGCCACCTTTTTCATCGGGCGGCAGCAGGCTTTGCAGGCGCACGCGCAGCTGTTCGCGCTCCGCTTCCTTTTCGATTTTCTGCGAGATGCCGATGTGCTTGTCTTGCGGCAGATACACCAGCATGCGCCCGGCGATCGAGATCTGCGTCGACAGGCGCGCGCCCTTGGTGCCGATCGGGTCCTTGATCACCTGCACCGTCAGCACCTGGCCGTCGAAGAGGATCTTCTCGATCGGCGCCGGCGTCGCGTTCTGGCCGTCGTGGCCGCGCGCTTCCCAGATGTCGGCCACGTGCAGGAAGGCGGCACGTTCCAGGCCGATGTCGATGAAGGCCGACTGCATGCCCGGCAACACCCGCACCACTTTGCCGGAGTACACATTGCCGGCCAGGCCGCGCGTGAGCGTGCGCTCGATGTGCAATTCCTGCACGGCGCCCTGCAGGATGAGGGCGACGCGGGTTTCTTGCGGCGTGATATTGATCAGGATGTCTTCGTTCATGGGGGCGCGGGAGTGGAGGCAACGAATGACATCATACCCGGGATCAGGGCAGGGGCAAACCTGCCAGCCGTAGCAACTGTGCGGTTTCGTACAGGGGCAGGCCCATGATGCCGGAATGGCTGCCTTCGATATGCTCGACGAACAGGGCGGCGCTGCCCTGGATGCCGTAGCCGCCGGCCTTGTCGTACGGTTCCGGCGTGGCGCAATAGGCGGCGATCGAGGCGGGCGAGAGCACGCCGAAGCGCACTTGCGACACCTGCGTGCGCTGCTCGGCGAAATCCTTGTAGTGCACGGCGATCGAGGTCAGTACCTCGTGCGTGCGGCCCGACAGTTGCTGCAGCATCGCCACAGCTTCCGCCCGGTCGGCTGGCTTGCCGAGGATGACGCCGTCGATGGTGACGGTGGTGTCGGCCGCCAGCACGGGGCGCGCTGTCAGGTGGCGGCGGCGCACTAGGTCCCACGCGAAGGCGGCTTTTTCATTCGACACGCGGGCGACATAGTCGAGCGCCGATTCGCCGGGAAGCACTTCTTCGGTGACGTCGGCGCCGCGCGGGCCGTCGCTGCGCAGCAGCAGCAATTCGAAATCGATGCCGATCTGGCGCAGCAGTTCGCGCCGGCGCGGGCTTTTGGAGGCAAGGTAGATCTTGTGATCAGCCGTTTTCATGGGGGAGTTCAGACGCGGTGGTAGGGGTGGTTTTGCGTGATCGACCAGGCACGATAGAGCTGCTCGGCGAGGATCACGCGCACCACGCCGTGCGGCAGGGTCATGCTGGAAATGCGCAGCATGCCTTCGGCACGCGCCTTGAGTTGCGGATCGAGGCCGTCGGCGCCGCCGATCAGGAAAGCCGTGTCGCGGCCATCCTGCTGCCACGCCATCAACTGCTGCGACAGGCCGACGCTGGTCAGGTCCTTGCCGCGTTCGTCGAGGGCGATGATGCGCACGCCCTTGGGCAGGACGGCTTCGATGCGCTCGCGTTCGAGCGCCATCGCCGTGGCGGCGGTCTTGCTGCCGGAACGCTCCACCGGCTTGATTTCTTTCAGCACGATGCGCAATTCCGGCGGCATGCGCTTCGCGTATTCCGCGAAGCCCGTCTCTATCCAGGCCGGCATTTTATGGCCGACCGCAGCGATGATGAGCTGCATCGAGGCTTACGCTTCGACTTTTTTGATACGCTTGATCACGGTTTTTGCCGGTGCAGCATCGGCTGCCGGCTTGGCCGCGCGCGGGGCGCGTACTTTTTTCTCCGGCAGCGCTTTCAGCGCTTTCACGGCAGCCGCTTCGGTCTTGGTGGGCGCGACTTTCACGGTCTTGCCGACGGCTTTGGAAGCGGTGGCTTTTTTCGCCGGGGCTTTCTTGGCGGCGGTGGCAGCGGTGGCTTTCTTCGCTGGCGTTTTCTTTTCGATCACGGGTGCAGCTTCCACATTGGCCTTGCTTGCCGCCAGATGGCCGCTGACCTTTTTCGGCTCGTCGCCGGCCGCTTTTTTCGGCGCGCGCTTGGCGGCGCCCAGCTTGACCGGAGTGTCGCCCCAGATTTCTTCCAGGCGGTAGTAGGCGCGGATAGGCGCTTGCATGATGTGGACGATCATGTCGCCCAGATCGACCAGCACCCATTCACCCGTTTCCTCGCCTTCCATGCCGATGATTTGGCCGCCGGCGTCCTTGACCTTGTCGCGCACCGAGGCGGCCAGCGCCTTGGTTTGACGGTTCGAGGTGCCGGAGACGATCGCGATGCGGTCGAACAGGCTGGTCAGGTGACTCGTTTCGAAGACGGCGATGTCTTGGCCTTTGACGTCTTCAAGGGCGTCAACGACGAGGGTTTGCAGTTTTTTGATATCCATTTAGCTTTTGTATAAATTATGTTGTTCAATATAGTCTAGCACTAGCGGGGAAACAAGCGAGTTTGCCCGATTCCCCCGTTGTAATGCCGCACGTATTTCGGTGGCGGAGATATCCACCGCGAAGTCCTGTGCCAGATAAGTCAGACCGTGCGGCGTGTTGCGGATGCTTTCCAGAGACCCCAGGCGGCGCGAAAATGCATCGGCGACCACTTGCGGTACTGCTGTGTCATTCAGCGCGAAGCCTGGGCGGGCCGCGACGCAGATATGCGCGTATTCAAATAATTGCTGCCATTCGCGCCATGTCGCGAGCCGCTGCAGCTGGTCGGCACCCATCAGGAAAACGATGGAAGCGCGCGGTCCCAGCTCGGCGCGTACCTGGCGCAAGGTATCGATGGTGTAGCTGGCCTGGCCATGTTCGCTGCGCTCGATTTCCTGGCGGTCGATCACCACGGGCAGGGGCAGGCCGGCGAAGGCCAGGCCGGCCATCTCGGCGCGCTGCTGGCCGGTGGCGCCCAGCTTGCTCTTTTGCCAGGGCGCGCCGGCCGGAATCACGCGCAGCTCATCGGCGTGCAGCAGGCTGGAAAAATGCGTGCCCAGCGCGACATGGCCCATATGCACCGGATCGTAGCTGCCGCCTAACAGCGTCACGCATGCCGTACTACCTTCGGTCACGCCTGCAGCCAGTCGCGATGCACGAGGAAGTCAGTATACAACGCCGCTTCGGGACTGCCCGCTTCCGGGTGCCAGTCGTAGCGCCACTTGACCACGGGCGGCATCGACATCAGGATGGCCTCGGTGCGTCCGCCCGACTGCAGGCCGAACAGGGTGCCGCGGTCAAACACCAGGTTGAACTCGACATAGCGCCCGCGCCGGTAGCACTGGAAATCGCGTTCGCGTTCGCCGTAGGGCGTATCCTTGCGGCGCGCCAGGATCGGCACATAGGCGTCGATGAAGGCGTCGCCGGCGCTGCGCAGCATGGCGAAACTGTCTTCAAAGCCCAGGGCGTTGAAGTCGTCGAAGAAGATGCCGCCGGCGCCGCGCGCTTCGCGCCGGTGCTTCAGGTAGAAATAATCGTCGCACCACTGCTTGAACTTCGGATGCAGTTCCGCGCCAAACGGCGCCAGCGCATCATGGCACACCTGGTGGAAGTGCTTCACGTCGCCCGCGTCGCCATAATACGGCGTCAGGTCCATGCCGCCGCCGAACCACCATACGGGTTCGCCATCGGCATTCACGGTGCTGAAAAAGCGCACGTTCATGTGCACCGTGGGCGCGTAGGGATTGCGCGGATGGAGCACCAGCGACACGCCCATCGCTTCCCATGCCTTGCCACCGAGTTCAGGGCGCGCGGCCGCGGCCGATGGCGGCAGTGCGGCGCCGGTGACGTGCGAAAAATTCACGCCGCCACGCTCGAACACATTGCCTTCCTCGATCAGCCGCGAAATGCCGCCGCCGCCCTCGGGGCGCTGCCAGGCATCGGTCAGGAAGGGCTTGCCGTCCTGCGCTTCGAGCGCCTGCACGATACGGCTTTGCAAATCGAGCAAATAAGCCTTGACGGCCGAAGGAGAGGGAGTTGACGACATCGCGTGGGCCGACGAGGCCGAAATAAAAAAGTAAGGACGGATTGTACCCTGTTACGCGTTTTTGTGATAGGGCGGCGCTTGCGCTGTGGTTTTGGGCTGGCCGCGCGCACCATCCGCGGCCAGCGCCTTCTACAGCACGCGCAATTGCTGCAGCACGGGCAGCGTGTCCCGCATGAATTCATCGATGGCCGCGTTGAGCAGCTGCTGGTGCGCCGCCTCGTCGGCGCATGCAGCGCCATCCTTGAGCAGGCGGCGCCCGCAGCGCGCCATCGCGGTGGCCGCCTGCGCCTGCAGGGTGGCCAGGTCCGGCTGCTCCCGCTCCTGGGTCAGCAGCGAAAACAGCAGCCGGTCGATGAATTCCGTATCGATACCGCTGCCTGTCAATGGCGAGCACAGGATGCGGTAATCGTCGCCGTAGCGCAGCTGCGCGCCGATGGTCTGGTTCAGGCGGCGCGCGGCTGCGTCGCCGCTGCCGGCGTGCGCCTGACTCGGAAAATACATCACGACCTGGCTGCCGGTGACCAGCATGGCCGCCACCTCCGCCAGGCTTTGCACGCTCTGTCCGGGCAAGGAGGGCAGTGCGGCCAATTCGGCCAGGCTATGTGGGCCGTTGGCCAGCGCGTCGCACACGGCGCCGTAGACCTGCTCGTTGCCTGTCACGATGCCGGCCTTGGTCTGGAAGGTAAAAGTCATTTTTGCGCGCGGCACCAGCATGGCCAGGTGCACCTCGGCGTAACATTCGGCCTGGCGCACGGCCCCCATGCGGCGCGCGCCCCGTACCAGCACATCCTTGCGGAAGCTGGTGTCGAGAAAATAATCCTTCATCGTTTCGCGCATGGCCGCGTCGGGTAGCAAGTCGATGGTGGCTTGCTGGTCGGCGTTCAGATACAGCTCGGGAAAGGCAAAAGGCAGGTCGGAGGAGCCTGCAAAATCGAGCTTGGCGCGCGCCACATCGCGCATCACGTCGGCGTGGTACAGCGGTTCCCAGTCCTGGTTCAGGTATTCATGCACGCTGTAATGGGGATCGCTGTTGATGAGCGCATTGAGGCGCGGCGCGAGTGCGGGATTGGCCGTGATGTAGCCGGCCTGCAGGTTCTGCAGCTGTTGCACGTAGGCGATGCCAGCTTGCATTTGCATGTCGCTGCGGCCGGGAAAGCTGGCGGCAAACTCCAGCAGCAGGCGTTGCAGGGGCAGGGCGGAACTCCATCCAGGCATGGCGTTATAGCTGAGTGAAACGATGCCGCCCGGTTTCAGATAGCGTGCAATGAAGTCGACGATATGCTGGCGGTTCTTCCGGTTGACCCAGGTGTAGATGCCGTGCAAGGTAATGAAGTCGAACTGCGGCAGATCGGGCACGCGGCCCTGGGCCAATTCTTCAAAGCTGTTTTCCAGCAGGGTCAGATTGCCCAACTGTGCCTTTGCCGCCAGGGCGCGTGCGCCGGCGACATGGGCCGGATTGAAATCGTTGCCGTAGAACTGGCCGTTAGGGTTGGCGGCGGCCAGTACGTTGAGCGTCTGGCCGCGCCCGAAGCCCAGTTCAAAGTAGGTGTAGGGCTGATCCAGGGGGACCGGTTCGATGCCGTTGAGGATGCAGCTGAAATTGAGGTGATGCGGACTCAGGTCGCTGTAAAAACCGTTGGTGTACTCGATATCCGACACGTATCCTTCATTCCAGGCCATGGCTTCCCCGCATTGGTGGCAAAACGGCAGTATGCCATCATGGCCGCCGGCGCGGGAAGTGCGCCGTACATTAGCGCGCCGGCGGCGCGGCGTCCTCCTGCACCACGGTGATGGACAGGTCCGGCCCGCCGGGCACGCGCGCACTCTCCACGGCCTGCGCGGCACGCTGCTGCAGGTCGGGCCGCTCGGTGCCTTGCCCGGCGACGGGGGCGGCGGGAGCGGACGGCTGTCTCGAGACGATGGTGCGGACCGCAAAGGCCAGTACCAGCAGTAGCAGCGCGGCCATCATCCACGTGCCCGGGCGGGCATAGGCGGGGCGGGCCTGCCGCGCGGCGGCGTCGACGATGAGGCCGGCCAGTTCCGAGCCGCGCTGACGGGTGCGCAGGCGCAGCGCCTCGAATTGTTGCGCCGTCAGGGTGCCTTGCCGGAGCATATCGCGCAGGGCGGCGACCGGCGAGGCGAGCAGGCGGTCCGCCGGCAAGCTGGCATGCGCGGCGTCGCGTTGCCACTGGTCGAGCAGGTCTTCGTCGTACAGGATGTCGATGGCCTGGCGGTTGACCAGCGTTAGCGCATCGGCGGCCAGTTGCTGGCGCTCGAGCAGGGCCGCGCCGTCATGCTGGCGCGGCAGGTCGCGTACGCGCCGCAGAAAGTCGTCCTGCGGCAGCAGGTCGGTGCGCAGCAGCCATGCCAGGGTGTCGGCGAGACCGGCGCCCTCGGCCAGTCGTGGCATGTCGACATCGTCCTCGTCTGGCTGGGCGAGGATGTCCAGTTCGTCCATCGCCTCGCCGAGCTCCTGGGGCGTGATCAGGCCGAGCTGGCGCAGTTCGGCAAGCGAGGGATGGGTGCGTGTGGTCATGGGCTGTAATTTTGTCAGGAAAGCAAAATCTTAGCGCAGATGCCGGTTTCCCGGCGCGCCTATGCAAACGGGGCCGGGGCGGATAATCTCCGCGCCGGCCCCGCCGTTCGCCGCCAGGGGCGTGATCAGTGCTTCAAACCGCGCCAGCCGATGTCGCGGCGGTACTGCGCGCCGTCGAAATGGATTTTTTCCACGGTTTCATATGCCTGCTTCTGCGCCATCTTGATGCTGTCGCCCAGGCCCACCACGCACAGCACGCGCCCGCCGTTGGTGACCAGGCGTTCGCCGTCGATGCGGGTGCCCGCATGGAAGGTGACGGAGTCCGGCGTTTCGGCCGGGATGTCGCCGATCGGCGTGCCCTTGACGGGATCGTCCGGGTAGCCGGCGGCGGCCATCACGACGCCAACGGCCGTGCGGCGGTCCCATTCCAGTTCCACGGCGTCCAGCGTGCCGTTGACGGCATGTTCCATGACGGTGACCAGGTCGGTCTTCAGGCGCGCCATGATGGGCTGCGTTTCCGGGTCGCCCATGCGGCAGTTGAATTCCAGCGTCTTCGGCGTGCCCTTGTCGTCGATCATCAGGCCCGCGTACAGGAAGCCCGTGAACGTGATGCCGTCCTTGGCCATGCCCTGGATGGTCGGCACGATGATTTCGCGCATGACGCGCGCATGCATGGCCGGCGTGACGATGGGTGCCGGCGAATACGCGCCCATGCCGCCCGTGTTCGGGCCCTGGTCGTGGTCCTTCAGGCGCTTGTGGTCCTGGCTGGTGGCCAGCGGCAGGATGTTCTTGCCGTCGCACATGACGATGAAGCTCGCTTCTTCGCCGGCGAGGAATTCCTCGATGACGATGCGCGCGCCGGCGTCGCCGAACTGGTTATCGGACAGCATCATGTCGACCGCCTGGTGGGCTTCTTCCAGGGTCATGGCAACGACGACGCCCTTGCCGGCGGCCAGGCCGTCGGCCTTGATGACGATCGGCGCGCCCATGGCGTCGACGTAGGCATGCGCGGGAGCGACGTCGGAAAACGTCTGGTAGGCGGCCGTCGGGATGCCGTGGCGCTGCATGAAGGCCTTGGCGAAGTCCTTCGACGACTCCAGCTGCGCCGCTTCTTTCGTGGGGCCGAAGATTTTCAGGCCGCGCGAGCGGAACAGGTTGACGATACCGGCCGCCAGCGGCACTTCCGGGCCGACGACGGTCAGGCCGATGTGTTCCTGCTGAACGAAGTCGGCCAGCAATTGCGGGTCGCTGATGTCGAGATTGACCAGGCGCGCATCGCGCGCGGTGCCGCCGTTGCCCGGCGCGACATACACCATCTGTATGCGTTCGGACTGGGCCAGTTTCCAGGCCAGGGCGTGTTCGCGGCCGCCAGAGCCGACTACCAGAATTTTCATAGGGACCGTTCGTTCAGTGTGGGTTGCAGGGCGGCGGTGCCGCCCTTGTGTGCAGAGTGATTAATTCTCGATGAGGGCGTTGGTGAACACTTCCTGGACATCGTCCAGCAATTCCAGCGCATCGATCAGCTTTTGCATCTTGATGGCGTCGTCGCCCGTGTACACGGTTTCCGTCGCCGGTTTCATGATGACTTCGGCCACTTCGGCCTTGAAGCCGGCCGCTTCCAGCGCTTCCTTGACGGCGGCGAAATCGTGCACGGGCGTGACCACTTCGAAGCCGCCTTCTTCGTCGGCGATGACGTCGTCGGCACCGGCTTCCAGGGCCGCTTCCATCAGCTTGTCTTCGTCGGTGCCCGGCGCGAACAGCAACTGGCCGCAGTGCTGGAACATGAAGGCGACGGAGCCTTCGTTGCCCATGTTGCCGCCATTCTTGTTGAAGGCGTTGCGTACCTCGGCCACCGTGCGCACCTTGTTGTCGGTCATGCATTCGACGATGACGGCCGCGCCGCCCACGCCGTAGCCTTCGTAGCGCACTTCTTCATAGTTGGCGCCATCGACGCCGCCGCTGCCGCGGTTGATCGCGCGCTGGACGTTGTCTTTCGGCATATTGGCGTCAGCCGCCTTGTCGACGGCCAGGCGCAGGCGCGGATTGGTGATGGCGTCGGCGCCGCCCATGCGGGCCGCGACCGTGATTTCCTTGATCAGGCGCGTCCAGATTTTGCCGCGCTTGGCATCGGTGGCAGCCTTTTTATGCTTGATATTGGCCCATTTGCTATGTCCTGCCATGTCGAATCTTCCTTAGACGGGTGTTCAATTGTGGCCGACATTTTAGCATATCGGCCCCCTGCGAAGCGGCATGGCCCCGTCATCAGGATGACACAATCTGTTGCTAAAGTGACGCGCTTTCACCATATCGAGGGCGCGACATCATGGCAAGTCAAATGGACAGGCGGCAATTTCTGAAATTGGGCGGCTTTATTACCGTCTCCGTGGCTACTGTCGGCCTTGCCGCCTGCGGCAGCACCGATTACAGCGATCCGGGCGTGCCGCTGGCCTCGGGCAGCGACTGGAAATTCCCGCAGAGCGTGGCTTCGGGCGACCCGCGTCCGGATAGCGCCATGCTGTGGACGCGCGTCGTGCCCGCCAGTTTCGACGCCGTCGCGCCCGCCGTGGCCGGCAAGTCGGACGTGGCCGTGCGCCTGATCGTCAGCGCCAGCGACAATACGGCCGCCCTGGGCGGCAATACGGCCCTGGCCGGCACGCCCATCGTCGACGCCAAGCTGCCCCTGAAAGCCGATTTCGACAACACGCTGCGCCACAAGGTGACGGGCTTGCAGCCGGGCCAGGTGTATTTTTACCAGTTCATCGCCGGCGACGTGCGCTCGAACGTGGGCCGTTTCAAGACGGCGCCCGCCGCCACTGCCGACGTGTCGCAGCTGCAGTTCGCCTACCTGACGTGCCAGGACTGGAGCATCAACCACTGGGGCGCGCTGTCGCACATCGCCGCCAACGAAGCGCTCGATTTCATCGTCCACCTGGGCGATTACATCTATGAAACGGTGGGCGAGGCCTTCCAGAGCGGCGCCGTGGAAAGCCGCCACGACCAGCTCAAACTACCCGACGGCACGTATAAAAGCGGCACCTCCGGCGCGAAATACGCGACCACGGTGGCCGATTACCGCTATCTGTACAAGAAATACCGCACCGATGCGCGCCTGCAAGCCGTGCACGAGCGCTTTGCCTTCATCGCCATCTGGGATGACCATGAATTCACGGACGACGCCTGGCAGGATGCCTCCACCTACGAGGGCATCGTGGCGCTTGACGGCAGCGATTTGCACCAGCCGGCCCGCCGCCGCAGCGCCAATCAGGCCTGGTTCGAATACATGCCGGCCGACGTCACGTTCGATGCCGCCGCGACAACGTTCCAGAATATCCAGATCTACCGCGATTTCCAGTTCGGCAAACTGATGCAGCTGGTGATGACGGACGAGCGCCTGTACCGCGCCGACCATGCGATCGCCGAATCGACCGTCAACCCGGCCACGGGCAAGCCGCTGGGCAGCATCGGCAGCCGCTACCTGGTGCCGCAAGCGCTGTTCGACAGCGTGGAAGGGCAGAAAATGGCGGCCGCCACGAAGGCCGGCGCCGACCCGCTGGCCGCCGTCGGCATGCTGGGCAGCACCCAGCGCGACTGGTGGAAAAGCAAGATGAAGGCGGCCACCTCGACCTGGAAGCTGTGGGGCAATGAAGTGTCCCTGCTGCGCATGGGCTTGAATGGCACGGATGCGATTGCCACCTTGCTGGCCCTGAGCGCCATGGCCAACGTGGGCAAGGCCATCGCCAGCACCTTGCCGCTGGTGGGCGGCAGCGTGCCGCTGGCCTCCAGCATCGTGGCCGCCTCGACGGCCGGCGCATCGCAGTCCGTGGCGCAGGCGGCGGCCATGGCGATCGCCGGCGCGGCCGCCAACGCCGGCGCGCAGGGCGCCGCTGCCGTGGGCGCGGGCTTGAGCGCGGCCCAGGCCGGCATCACGGTGGCCGCCTACAACAGCGGCTCGCCGGCCGCCGCCGCGCAAGTGATCGCCTTTGGCTGGATCAAGCCCGACGTGCAGGCCAAGGGCGCCGCCTCAAGCTTTGTCGCCGCGTCGGGCCAGCAGGCGGCGCTGGCGCCGTTCTTCACGCGCTTCCTGCTCAATTGCGACCAGTGGGACGGCTACAACAGCGAGCGCAAGAATTTGATGGCGCACCTGAAAAACAACGCCATCGGCAATGTGGTGGCGCTGACCGGCGATATCCACTCGTTTTTTGCCGGCACGGTCAGCGACGACTTCGACGCGGCCGGCGGCGGCACGCCCGTCATGGTGGACCTCGTGTCGGCGGGCGTCAGTTCGGATTCCTTCTTCAGCTACCTGAAGTCGGCCGCCGGCGCCATGGGCGACATCGGCACCCTCGTCAGCTATCCGCTGGCTATTCCCGTCACGGGCCTGGGCACGGTCAATCTCGACGTCAACCTGCTCGACTACACCATGGGCAAGGCGGCGCCCACCGTCGACAGCCTGCTGGAGCAATTGCGCGTGCAGCTGCGCGGCGCCCTGGCCGCCAAGGGCGTGCCGGAAGCGCAGCTCGATGCGACGGTCGCTGCCGTGCAGGCTGGCTTGAAAGCGAGCGCTTACTTCAGCGCGACCCTGCTGGGCCTGGCGCAGCAATTGTCCGGCCTGGGCAACAATCCGTGGATCAAGCATCTGAACACGGATGCGCAGGGCTACACGGTGGTGACCTTGACGCCGGGCAAACTGGTGGCGCAGTTCAAGCAAGTGAATAAACTGATCGGCACGGCGGCGCCGTCGAACGTGATTGCGCGCGTGACGACGGCCACAGTGACGGCGGGCGCGGCGGCGGTGGTGGTGGCGTAAAGGGTAGGTCGGATTAGCGCGGACATGCCGCGCGTAATCCGACAACATGGTTTGCACTGGTGGTGACGTCGGCTTACGCCCTTTGGGCTAAGCCGACCTACGCCCGACCTACGCCCCACCCACGCCGCCTTTGGCTTTTGCCATTACAATCTGGGCATGAGCTCCAGTTCCCCGCAAGCAACCCCTCCATCTATTCCCCGTTCCGTCTACCTCGGTGGCCTGGCCATCGCCGTGGGCGGGGCGGTGCTGTTTTCCACCAAGGCCATCGTCGCCAAGCTGCTGTACCGCTACCAGATCGACGCCGTCACCCTGATCGCCTTCAGGATGATCTTTTCGCTGCCCGTGTTCGCCGTCATCGCCTGGTGGAAGATGCGCACGGAGCCGCCGTTATCAAACAGCGACCGCTGGCGCCTCGTCGGGCTGGGCCTGGTCGGCTATTACCTGTCCAGCTACCTGGACTTCCTGGGCCTGCAATACATATCCGTGGGGCTGGAGCGCCTGATCCTGTTCCTCACGCCCACCTTCGTGCTCCTGATTACCACCGTGTACTTCAAGCAGCGCATCAGCCGCCTGCAATGGCTGGCCTTGCTGACTTCGTATTGCGGCATCGTGCTGGTGTTCGTGCACGACTTGCAGGGCGGCGCCAGCAATGTGGCGCTGGGTTCGACTCTCGTGCTGGGCTCGGCCTGCTCGTATGCCGTGTATCTGCTGGGCTCGGGCGAACTGGTGAAACGCATCGGCTCCATGCGCCTGGTCAGCTACGCGATGTGCGTGGCCAGCTTTGCCTGCATCGCCCAATTCTTCATCCTGCGCCCCGTCGAATTGCTGATCCAGCCCATGCCCGTGTATGGCTTGTCATTGCTCAATGGCATCTTTTGCACGGTGATGCCCGTCTTTATGACGATGATCGCCGTCGAACGCATCGGCGCGCCCGTCGCTTCGCAGGCGGGCATGATCGGCCCCGTGTCGACCCTGTTCCTGGGCGCCATGATCCTCGATGAACCGATCACCAACTGGCAACTGGCTGGCACCAGCCTGGTATTGGCCGGTATTTACTTGCTGTCGAAAAAGAAATAATTCCTCCAACCACTGAAATGGTCCTCACCATGAAAACACGCATCGCCCTGATTGCCCACGACAAGAAAAAAGATGACATGATTACCCTGGCGGGCGAATACCTGGACTTTTTGCAGGGCTGTGAACTGTCGGCCACGGGCACGACGGGCGGCCGCCTGATCAACGAGCTGGGCCTGGCGGTCGAGCGCAAGCATTCGGGCCCGTTCGGCGGCGACTTGCAGATCGGCTCGCTGCTGGTGGAAGGCTTGATCGATTGCGTGATCTTCCTGCGCGACCCGATGACGCCGCAGCCGCACGAGCCGGACATCAACGCCCTGGTGCGCGCCTGCGACGTGCACAACGTGGCGTGCGCGACGAATCTGTCGTCGGCGCACCTGGTGCTGTCGCAGCTGCAGGCGCGTGCCAGCGCGGCCGCCTGATTTACCCAGACTAGGAGATGAGCATGAGCGCAACGATTACCACCAAGGCCATCCGCGTACAGCGCGTGGGCGGCCCGGAAGTGATGGAATACGTGGATGTGGAACTGCTGCCGCCGGGACCCGGCGAGGCGCGCGTGAAACACGAGGCCATCGGCCTCAATTTCATCGACGTGTATTTCCGCACGGGCCTGTACCCGCAGCCGCTGCCGAATGGCCTCGGCGTGGAGGGCGCGGGCATCGTCGAGGCGGTGGGCGAGGGCGTCACGGAAGTGAAGGTCGGCGACCGGGTGGCCTACGCGGCGCGCATCAATGGCGCGTATGCGCAGCAGCGCAACCTGCCGGCGGCCCTGCTGCTGGTGCTGCCCGAACGCATCGGTTTCGATACGGCCGCCGCCATGATGCTGCAAGGCTTGACGGTGCAATACCTGTTCCACCGCACGGTGGCGCTGAAGGCGGGCGATACCATCCTGTTCCACGCGGCCGCAGGCGGCGTGGGCCTGATCGCCTGCCAGTGGGCCAAGGTGCTGGGCGTGAACCTGATCGGCACGGCCGGTTCCGATGCAAAGGCGGCGCTGGCCAAGGCGCATGGCGCCGCCCACGTCATCAACTACAACACGGAAAACTTCGTCGAGCGCGTGCGCGAGATCACGGGCGGCAAGGGCGTCTCCGTGGTCTACGATTCCATCGGCAAGGATACGTTTACGGGTTCGCTCGACTGCCTGGCGCCGTTGGGCATGATGGTCAGCTTCGGCAATGCCTCCGGACCCGTGCCGGCGTTTACGCTGAGCGAACTGGCCTCGCGCGGCTCGCTGTTCATCACGCGTCCGGCCCTGTTCAGCTATGCCTCGAACCGCGCCAACCTGGAAGAGATGGCCACGTCGCTGTTCGGCGTCGTCAGCAGCGGCGAAGTCAAAATCGAGATCAACCAGCGCTACAGCCTGGCCAATATCGCCCAGGCGCACACGGACCTGGAAGGGCGCAAGACGACCGGTTCGACCATCATCGTGCCATGAGCGGCGGCAGCGAAAGAGACGGCGCGCCGAAATTCGGCCGCCTGCTGATCGTGCTGTTGTTGGCCGTGGCCCTGATCGGCGCGCTCACCTTTGCCGCCGAGGCGTATTACTCAAAGGCATAAAACAGACATGAAAAAACCGGCTGGCGCATCGCTGCACCAGCCGGTTTTATTTTCTTGCCACGCAATTATTCTATTTTCACTTCGACTTTGCGTGGCACGCCGCTCTGGCCGGGGAAGTCGGCAAAGGCGCTCGCTACCATGGCCGGCATTACTTGTGACGTGGCGCGCTTGTTGCTGGTCGATTGCACGGTCACGTCGTACAGTTTCTTGCCGTTGCGGTCATTGATCGTGATGCGCAATTCGCGTTCGTATTTGTGGCGTACGCTTTCTTCCACATCCATCGGGCCATACCAGTAGGGGTTGTAGCCGAAGCGGCCATAGCCTGGCCATGCGCCGTAGCGGTAGCCGTAGCGGCCAGGCCAGTAGCCGGGACCATACCAGAACGGGTCAGTGGCCTGCAGCACGCGTTCAGGATAGTCGACGGTGGAAAAATTCATCGCCACGCGCAAATTGGCTGCCGCGGGGCCGGAAGCTTCGCCGAAGCCGTGCTTGGCCAGTTCCGCGCGCACCAGGTTCTGGTAGCTGCGGTATTCCAGCGTGTCGTCTTCCGCCGCTGGCGCTTCAAACGCATACGATTTGTCCTGCAATTGCGCGGGCCACTCATGGAAGACGGTCACATCGCTGCGTATGGTGGTGGCGCATCCGGTCAGCAACACGGTCAATGCGGCCATCATGATGGTGAGATATCGTTTCATTGCATGACCTCCTGATTAGTAGACGCAATTCATCGCTTAGTATTATAAGAATAGTTCTATTTGTTTCTATTCATTATTACAGAATGTTACCTGGTATGTCGGCGTGTAAGGGAATCCAACATTCCTGAGCTGAATCGCGACTATCGGCGGCTGGTGTTGGTAAAATAGGCTTTTGCCTCCGCTCCCACCCAAATCCCTATGCGCACAGACAGCCCTCAGACGATTTACCGCAAAGATTACACGCCGCCCAGCTTCCTGGTCGACAGCGTCGAACTTGGTTTCGATCTTGATCCAGCCCGCACAGTGGTGGCGAGCCGGATCCGCATGCGCCACAACCCGGCCAGCTCCAGCCGCAGCATCGAATTGCACGGTGAACACATCGAACTGGTGCTGGTACGCCTGAACGGCAAGCAGCTGAAACCGTCGCAATACAAGCTGACGGCAGGCATGCTGACCATCCCCAAGGCCCCGGACGAGGTGCTGCTCGATATCGAGACCGTGCTGGCGCCGCAGGACAATACCTCGCTGTCCGGCCTGTACGTGTCGAACCATAATTTCTTCACGCAGTGCGAAGCGGAAGGCTTCCGCCGCATCACCTTCTTCCCGGACCGCCCGGACGTGATGGCCAAGTACACGGTGATGCTGCGCGCGGACAAGGAACGCTATCCGGTGCTGCTATCGAATGGCAACCTGATCGAAGAGGGCGACCTGGGCGATGGCCGCCATTACGCCAAGTGGGAAGACCCGTTCAAGAAGCCGTCCTACCTGTTCGCGCTGGTCGCCGCGCGCCTGGTGTGCCAGGAAGAGCGCTATACCTTGAAATCGGGCCGCGAAGTGCTGCTGCAGGTGTGGGTGGAAGAGGGCAACCTCGATAAGACCGATTACGCCATGCAGTCGCTGAAAAACTCGATCCGCTGGGACGAGGAGCGCTTCGGCCTGGAGCTGGACCTCGATCGCTTCATGATCGTCGCCGTGGGCGACTTCAACATGGGCGCCATGGAAAACAAGGGTTTAAATATCTTCAACACCAAGTACGTGCTGGCCAATCCGCGCGTGGCGACCGACGTCGATTACGCGGGCATCGAAGCGGTGGTGGGCCACGAATACTTCCATAACTGGACCGGCAACCGCGTGACGTGCCGCGACTGGTTCCAGCTGTCGCTGAAGGAAGGCTTGACGGTATTCCGCGACCAGGAATTCTCGGCCGACATGATCGGCACGGACACGGGCCGCGCCGTCACGCGTATCGATCAGGTGCGTACCCTGCGCCAGGCGCAGTTCCCCGAAGACGCGGGCCCGATGGCCCATCCCGTGCGTCCCGACTCTTTCGTCGAGATCAATAACTTTTATACGGTCACCATCTACGAGAAGGGCGCCGAAGTGGTGCGCATGTACCAGACCCTCGTGGGCCGCGACGGTTTCCGCAAGGGCATGGACCTGTATTTCGAGCGCCACGATGGCCAGGCCGTGCAGTGCGACGACTTCCGCGCCGCCATGGCGGACGCGAATGGCCGCGACTTCAGCCAGTTCGAACGCTGGTACAGCCAGGCCGGCACGCCCGTCGTCACCGCTTCCACGCGCTACGACGCCGCCAGCCGGACGTTCGAGCTGACCCTGGCGCAAAGCTGCCCCGCCACGCCGGGCCAGCCGAAAAAACTGCCTTTCCACATTCCCGTCACCGTCGGCTTGCTGGCTGCCGATGGCGGCGACCTGCCGCTGCACGTGGATGGCGTGGCGTCGAACGGCGCGGCCAGCGTCGTGCTGGAATTGACGCAGGCGTCGCAGACCTTCCGCTTCACCCATGTGACGGAAGAACCCGTCCCATCGCTGCTGCGCGATTTTTCCGCGCCCGTGGTGCTCGAATACGGCTATACCGATGCGGAGCTGCTGCACCTGTTCCGCCACGACAGCGATCCCGTGAACCGCTGGGAAGCGGGCCAGCGCCTGGCCATGGAGCGCCTGCTGAAACTGACCGCCGCCGTCGCCGCCGGCGAGACCCTGGCGCTGGACGACACCTTCATCGCAGCGCAGCGCGCCCTGCTGGCCGACGATACGCTCGATCCTGCCTTTCGCGAACTGGCCCTGATCCTGCCGTCGGAAACCATCATCGCCGAGCGCATGGCGCAAGTCGACCCGCAGGCGATCCATGCGGCGCGCCAGTTCATGCGCCGCACCATCGCGGCAGCCCTGAAACCTGAATTGCTGGCGCAATACCACGCCAACCAGACGCCGGGCGACTACAGCCCCGACGCCCTGTCGGCCGGCAAGCGGGCCTTGAAAAACCTGGCGCTTTCGTATCTGCTGATCGCGCCCGAAGCGGCGGAGCTGGACCTGGCGCGCCTGCAATTCGACAATGCCGGCAACATGACGGACCGCGCCGCGGCGCTGGCGGCGCTGATTCATTCCGGCTCGCAGCCGCATGCGCAGGCGGCCTTGACCAGTTTCTATACCGACTTCGAGAACGAGGCGCTGGTGGTCGACAAGTGGTTCGCCATGCAGGCGGCAGCGCCGACGACCGACGTGCAAGCCGTGCGCCAGCTGATGACGCATCCGGCCTTCACCTTGAAGAATCCGAACCGCGCGCGCAGCCTGATCTTCAATTTCACCAACGGCAATCCATCGCAATTCCATGCGTCCGACGGCAGCGGCTATGCCTTCTGGGCCGAGCAAGTCATCGCGCTCGACGCCCTGAACCCGCAGGTGGCCGCGCGCCTGGCGCGCTCCATGGACCGCTGGCGCCGTTACGTGCCGGCGCTGCAAAGCCATATGCGCACGGCGCTGGAGCAAGTCGCCGGCCAGGCCAGCCTGTCGAACGACGTGATGGAAGTGGTCAGCAAGGCATTGGCCAATTGACGGTGTGTCGGATTACGCCCTGCGGGCTGATCCGACCTACACGGCGTCATGATTTCGCAGGTCGGCTTGGCGCCAACGGCGCGTAAGCCGACAATCACCGCACGAGACGTATTTAAAACACTAACTAAGGGGTTTCATGAAACGCATCAGTCTTACGCAATACCTGGTTGAAGAGCAGCGCTCGAACAACAGCATTCCTGCCGAACTGCGCCTGCTGATCGAAGTCGTCGCGCGCGCCTGCAAGACCATCAGCCACGCCGTCGGCAAGGGCGCCCTCGGTGAAGTGCTGGGCACGGCCGACACGGAAAACGTGCAGGGCGAAGTACAGAAAAAACTCGACATCATCTCCAACGAGATTTTGCTGGAAGCGAACGAATGGGGCGGCCACCTGGCGGCCATGGCGTCGGAAGAAATGGAATCGATCCACCCGATCCCGAACCGCTATCCGAAGGGCGAATACATGCTGCTGTTCGACCCGTTGGATGGCTCGTCGAACATCGACGTCAACGTCTCGATCGGCACCATCTTTTCCGTGCTGAAGGCGCCGGACGGCATGGGGCAGCCGACGGAGCAGGATTTCATGCAGGCGGGCAGCAAGCAAGTGGCGGCCGGCTACGCCGTGTACGGCCCGCAAACCATGCTGGTGCTGACCTTCGGCAATGGCGTGAACTGCTTCACCCTGGACCGCGAGATGGGTTCGTGGGTCCTCACGCAAAGCAATATGCAGATTCCGCCGACGACGAAGGAATTCGCCATCAACATGTCGAACGCGCGCCACTGGCATCCGCCCGTGAAGCGCTATGTCGACGAACTGCTGGCCGGCGACACGGGTCCGCGCGGCACCAATTTCAACATGCGCTGGATCGCCTCGATGGTGGCCGACGTGCACCGCATCCTGAACCGCGGCGGCATCTTCATGTACCCGGCCGACCTGCGCGACACCTCGATGCCGGGCAAGCTGCGCCTGATGTATGAAGCGAATCCGATGGCCTTCATCGTCGAGCAAGCCGGCGGCGCAGCCACCGACGGCCAGCAGCGCATCATGGACATCGCCCCGCACAAGCTGCACCAGCGCGTGCCCGTCTTCCTCGGATCGAAAGACGAAGTGGCCCGCGTCACGGCCTACCACGCCGAGTAAAAAGCCGCACTTTTCCACGATTTTCAGCGGCCCGCAGCCGGGCCGCTAAAAAAATGCAAAAAAGTTCGCGTTGACACTAGCAAATTTTGTGCATTGTTTGTAGAATGTGGGTCTTCGCCGTTGTAGCTCAGTTGGTAGAGCAGCACATTCGTAATGTGAAGGTCGCCAGTTCGATTCCGGCCAACGGCACCAGGTTTCATCAGAAAGCCCGCTGACTTGCAAAAGTCAGCGGGTTTTTTGTTTTTGTCACTGTTATCTTTCCTGCTTCAAATCCACTGATCGTTTTCCACCGTGCGCTCGCCCGCGTCGCCGTCGCCCGTGTTGACCACGCCGCGCGGCTCGATCAGCAGCAGCCGGGTTTCGGCGAGGGCGCACGGTCTATGTTCGACCCCCTTGGGCACCACGGCCATCTGGCCGGCAGTCAGCACGATGGCGTGTCCGTCCGCGTAGCCAGGGCCGCGCAGGGCGATGCGCAATTCGCCGTCCAGCACGATGAAGGTTTCATCCGTATCGGCGTGCCGGTGCCACTGGAATTGGCCGAGTACCTTGACGACCTTGAATTGGTAGTCATTCATTTCGGCGATGACGCGCGGCTGCCAGTGCCCGTCGATCAAGTCGATCTTGCCTGCCAGGTCGATGGACCGGCCCTGGCCGCGCGTGGTGGTGATGATAGTCATGCTGTGCTCCGTTCAAGTGGCGATGCAGCCAGAATACGCAGGCGCTTGCCGGCCGTATTGAACGATCGTGGGTGTTTTCAATCCTGGCCGATGCCGCTGGCGTAGCGCAGCCAGCGGCCAGGCGTCAGTCCATGGGCCTTCAGGAAATGCCGCGTCATGTGGCTCTGGTCGGCAAAGCCTGCGGCCATGGCGGCCGAGGCGAGCGTGCTGCCTGCCAGCAGCAGGCGCCGCACCATTTCCAGGCGCCGCATCGTCAGATAGCGGTAGGGGCTGGTGCCGTAGAAGACGCGAAAGTCGTGCGACAGGCTCCAGCGGTCGCGTCCCGTTGCCGCTTCAAGCTGCGCCAGGGTGACCGCGTGGGTGCAGTGCGCCTGCAAGTAGTCGCGTGCGCGCCGCGCCGCCAGGAAGTCGCCTTTTGGACGCTGCGCCGGCGTGCCGGCCGCCGCCGCCAGCGCATGCGCCAGCTCGGCCAGCGCCTCGCTCTGCTCCAGCGCTTCGAGCGGACGGCCGTCGTGCGGCAGCAAGGCGGACGTGGCCGCCGCCAGGCGGGGATCGGTCGACACGCCGCCTTCAATGAAGGGCAGCGCGCGTCCGCCCAGCACATCCTGGAACAGCGCCGGTTCGATATACAGCATGCGGTAGCGGAAGCCGGCGTCGGTGCCCGCCTGGCCATCGTGCGCCTCGTCGGGATGCAGGATCATGGTATTGCCGGGCAGGCTGTCGCGCTGGCCGCGGCGGTAGCTGAAACGCTGCACGCCCGCCAGCGTGCGGCCGATGGCGTAAGTGTCGTGGCGGTGCATGGCATAGGCCTTGCCCTTGAACCATGCCTCGATGCGTTCGACCCCTTGTACCGGTTCGGCGCACTTGACCCAGTCGCTGCGCGCTGGCGCTGATGCTCGCTTCATGATGGTTGTCCGCGTCTGCATTCCTCGTTGCTGAACGCAGACTGTACCCGCCGCGCGCAGCGCTGTCCATGAAAATGGCCGAATCAGAAATGATGCCTGATCCCCGGCGCCGCGCCCGTCAGCAGGGGCGGTCGCTGCACCCGCGCCTCAAAACGCAAAGCAGCTGCATCCCAGCGCGCCCCAGAAGCCGGAGTGGCTGGAGACGGGCACGGAACTCTTGCGCGCCACGTCGTGGGCGTGGGCGTGCACGCCGCAGGCGCCCTGGCACTGGTGCTGTTGCATGGCGCTGGTCTTTTGCGGCGGCGCGGCGCGGTAGTGGCCGGCCACGTTTTTCACGGGGGACCAGTCGGGCAGCACGGGGATGGCTGGCGGCGCCAGATGGGAAAATTCCGCCTGGCCGTAGACGATCTTGCCGCCGACGACGGTGAGCACCGATTCGATCGACTTGATCGCCTCTTCATCGATGCTGAAAAAATCCGCGCTCAGCACGGCCAGGTCGGCCAGCATGCCTTCCTGGATGCGGCCCTTCTTGCCTTGCTCGCTGGAGAACCAGGCGCTGCCCGCCGTCCACAGTTCCAGCGCCGTGTCGCGCGACAAACGGCTGCCCGCGTCGTACAGGCGCAATCCGCCTACGGTGCGGCCCGATACCAGCCAGTACAGCGCCGTCCACGGGTTGTAGCTGGCGACCCGGGTGGCATCCGTGCCGCCGCCCACCGGTACGCCCGAGGCAAGCATGCGGGCGATCGGCGGCGTGGCCTTGGCCGCTTCCGCGCCGTAGCGGTCGACGAAGTATTCGCCCTGGAAGGCCATGCGGTGCTGGATGGCGATGCCGCCGCCCAGCGCCTTGACCCGGTCGATGTTTTTCGGCGTGATGGTTTCGCAGTGGTCGAACATCCAGTGCAGACCGTCGAACGGGATATCGCGGTTGACCTTTTCAAAGACCGTCAGCATGCGGTCGATCGATTCGTCGTAGGTGGCATGCAGGCGGAACGGCCAGCGTTTGGAGACCAGGTGGCGCACCACCTTTTCCAGTTCGTCGTCCATGCCGGGCGCCAGCTCGGGGCGCGGCTCGAGGAAATCCTCGAAGTCGGCGGCGGAAAACACCAGCATTTCGCCGGCGCCGTTATGGCGGTAGTAATCGTCGCCCTGGCCCGGCGTGACCATCTCCGTCCATTTTTCAAAATCCTCCAGTTCGCGGCCCTTGTTTTGCGTGAACAGGTTGTAGGCGATGCGGATGGTCAGCTGCTCTTTTTGCGCCAGTTCCTCGACCACCGCGTAGTCTTCCGGATAATTCTGGAAGCCGCCGCCCGCATCGATGGCGCTGGTCAGCCCCAGGCGGTTCAGTTCGCGCATGAACTGGCGCGTGGAATTGACTTGCAGTTCGCGCGGCAGGGTCGGGCCCTTGGCCAGGGTCGCATACAGTATCATCGCGTTCGGCCGCGCGATCAGCATGCCCGTCGGGTTGCCTGCCGCATCGCGCACGATCTCGCCGCCGGGCGGGTTCGGCGTGTTCTTGTCGTAGCCGACCACGCGCAAGGCCGCGCGGTTCAAGAGGGCGCGGTCGTACAGGTGCAGGATGAAGACGGGCGTGTCGGGCGCGGCCGCGTTGATTTCGTCGAGGGTCGGCATGCGCTTTTCCGCGAACTGGAACTCGTTCCAGCCGCCGACCACGCGCACCCATTGCGGGTTCGGCGTGCGCAAGGCTTGTTCCTTGAGCATGCGCAGGGCGTCGGCCAGCGATGGCACGCCTTCCCAGCGCAGTTCCAGGTTGTAGTTCAAGCCGCCGCGGATCAGGTGCAGGTGCGAGTCGTTCAGGCCGGGAATGACGGTGCGGCCGCCCAGGTCGATCACGCGGCTGTCCGGCTTGCGGTGGCGCATGACGTCGTCGGCATCGCCGACGGCGAGGAATTTGCCGTCGGCGATGGCCACGGCGCTCGCCTGCGGGCACGCCTTGTCGACGGTGTGGAAGCAGCCGTTGATCAGTATCAGCGGCGCGGCGGAAGAAAGGGTCGGTTCGGTCATGATGCGGCTCCATGGTGGCAATGCGGGGGAGGCCGGGGCGCGGCCAGGATCTGCGGCCAGTGTAGCCCAGGGCCCGGGAGCGGACACGGGCCAAAAGATCAGGTATGGCAGGTATGGCGGCGCGCCGACTGGTCTAAGGGCGGGTGCGGCGGCGCGCGACATGGATTACCATGCCGGCAGTAGCGGCTGGGCATGCGTCCGGATGCATTTTTTATCGCGGTTTACCGCATCGCAGGGAGTCCTCATGGATCAAGCACCACACAGCCGTTTATACGGCACCAGCCTGGGCTTTTTGGCCGGGTATGTCGATACGCTGGGCTTTATCGCCCTGTTCGGCCTGTTTACCGCCCATGTCACGGGCAACTTCGTGCTGATCGGCGCCGCGCTGGCCGAACCGACGCGCATCCCCATCCTGCTGAAAATCCTCGCCTTTCCCGCCTTTATCGCCGGCATCGTCGTCACGCGCCTGATGGTGCTGGCCATCGAGCGCCGCGGCGGACCGGCGCTGACGCTGGCCTTCCTGCTGCAATGGATCTTGCTGGCCGGTTTCATGGTGTTCGGCGTGCTGGCCGAGCCGCTCGGCAAGGAGGTGAGCACGCTGGCGATGCTGGCCGGCTTGCTGGGCACGGCCGCCATGGGCGTGCACAGCGCCACCAGCCGTCTGCTGCTGGCGCATCTGGCGCCCACCTCGATGATGACGGGGAACGTGACGCAGATCGTGCTCGACACCGTCGACGCGCTGCGCGGCGCGGCCGACGGGGGCACGCGCGCGCGCTGCGGGAAGTTCTTCTGGCCGCTGCTGGCCTTTGCGCTGGGCGCCATCGCTGCCGGCTTTGGCTACCTGGTCTTCGGTTTCGCGGCGCTGGCCGTGCCGCTGGTGCTGCTGGGTGGCCTGATCGTGGTGGAGCAGCGTAGCGGACGGACCGCCGTGCCCGTGTCCTGACAGCCGCCATGCGCGCCTTCCTGCTGTGTCTGATACTCATGCTGGCCAGTCCCTGCGGGATGGCCATCGATGCCGCACGCGGCATCCATCAGCTGCAGCACACGCGCTGGACGGCCAGCGACGGCGCGCCCGACGATATCATCGTCATGACACAGGGCCATGACGGTTTCCTGTGGCTGGGCACGCATGCGGGCGTGCGCCGTTTCGACGGCTTGCGCTTCGAGCCCGTGCGCGCGCGCCAGGGCAGCTTTCCCGACACGGTGGCGCTGGCGCTCAAGCGCGCCGCCGACGGCGGCATGTGGATAGGCTGGCAAGTGGGCGGCATCAGCCACGTCAAGGATGGCGTGGTGCGCAATTACGCCGAGCCGCAGGGCGTGCAGGCGGGCGCCATCTGGGGCTTTGCCATCGGCGGCGACGGCGCCGTGTGGGCGGCCGGCGTGTCCGGCATTTCGCGCTTCGATGGCCGGCGCTGGCAGGCGATGGGACCGGCGCAGGGCTACACGGCGCAAAAGGCGTCCGCCGTGTTTGCCGACCGCGATGGCCGCATCGCCGTGTTCAGCGAAAACGGCCTGTTCATGTGGCAGGCGACGCAGTCGCGTTTCGCGCCGCCCATCGGCCGGCTCGACCTGCGCGCGCCGCCGCAGCAGGGACCCGACGGCCGCATTTATTTGCTGGAGATGCGCGGCATCCGCATCATCGAGTCGCTGGAACGCTACGAGCAGCTCGATCACCGGTGGATTTACCGCGATACCAGCGGCACCAGCGGCAGCATGCTGGTCGACCGCGCGGGCACCTTGTGGTTCGACAGCCAGTACGGCTTGCACCGCACGCGCAGCGGCGGCGCGCTGGCGCCGGGGCAGCTGGGCATCAGCAGCGACACGGAATCGTTCCTGCCGCGCGATGGCTTGAGCAACGTCCTCGTCGCCTCCATGTGTGACGACAATGAAGGCAATGTCTGGGTTGCCACGTACGGAGGCCTGGACCGTTTCCGCCAGGCCGCGCCCGTGGTCCTGCGTACGCGTGCCGCGCCCGGCGTGGCCGAAGTGTTCCGTACCCAGGAAATGCTGGCCGGAGCGGCAGGCGCGATGTGGCTGTCGCGCGATGACGTCCTGGGGCCGCTGTTGCTGGCGCGGGCCGACGGCACGGTGCTGCGCGCGCCGCGCCTGGGCCCCATCAGCGCCATCCTGGAAGCGCCGGGCGGCCTGTGGGTGGCGGCCCGCGCCGGCCTGCAGCAGCTGGCCGGCGAGGATGGACGCGTACTGCGCACGATCGCCTATCCATCCGGCGCGGCCGCGGTCAAGCGCATGCGCGCCGGCGTGCTCGCGCCCGATGGCAGCATCTGGGGCGTGTTCAGCGGCGCCGGCGTTTTCCAGTACCGCGACGGGGCCTGGCGGCGCGAACCGCTGCTGCCCGATGGCGGCGCGAAAGTGCCGCTGGCGCTGCTGGCCGACGCGGCCGGGCGCCTGTGGCTGTCGTATGCCGATGGCAGCGTCGCCATGCTGGAAAAGGGGCGGCTGCACGCCTTCGGTCCCGCGCAGGGCCTGGACCTGGGCAAGATTCCCATGCTGATCGAATACCACGGGCAGGTGTGGGCGGGCGGGCAGCGTGGCGTGGCGCTGTGGCGCGGCGGCCGCTTCGTCGCCCTGCGCAGCGAGCCGGCCAGCGCCACCGAGGGCGTGGTGGGCCTGCTGCGCGCGCGCGACGGCAGCCTGTGGCTCAATCACGGCAGCGGCGCCGCGCACATTCCCGCCGCGGAAGTGGACCTGGCGCTGCGCGACGCCGCCCATGCCATGCGCGCCACCTCGTACGATGCCGTCGATGGCTTGAACGGCAGCATCGGCATGCTGCACAACCGCTCGGTGGCCGAAGCGGACGATGGCAGGATCTGGTTTTCGCGCCAGAGCGCGACGTTCTGGATCGATCCGCGCGAGGCGCTTGCGGCCTTGCCGGCGCCGCGCGTGGAAATCGGCGCGCTGCTGGCAGACGGCCGGCGCGTCGATCCGCCCGCAAGCGCGGGCCTGCAGCTGGCGGCCGGCACGCGCGACGTGCAATTCCATTACAACGCCGCCAGTCTGGGCACGCCGGAGCGTTTGCAGTTCCGCTACCGGCTCGACGGCTACGATACGCAGTGGCAGCAGGCGGGCGGCCGGCGCCTGGCGCAGTACACGGGCCTGGGTCCGGGCAGCTACCGCTTCGAGCTAATCGCGGCCAATGGCGATGGCGTGGACAGCACGGTGGCGCAACTGCCGTTCCGCGTGCTGCCCGCCTTCTACCAGACCTGGTGGTTCCGCAGCCTGTGCGCGGCGCTGCTGCTGGCCGCCGCGTACGGCGCCTACCGCTGGCGGCTGCGCCAGCACGCCGCGCGCCTGCGGGTGCGGATGGAGGCGCAGCAGGCCGAGCGCGAACGCATCGCGCGCGAGCTGCACGATACCCTGCTGCAGGGCACGCAGGCGATGATCCTGCATTTTCATAATGCCAGCATGGCCATCGCCGAGGATGATCCCGCGCGTGCCGCCATGCTGCGCGCGCTCGACGATGCCGACCGCATGCTGGGCGAGGGGCGCGACCATGTGCACGACCTGCGCGCCGGTGACGATGGCGGCGCGCGCTGGAGCGCCATCCTGCGGCGCGAAGGCGAGCGGCTGGCGGCGCAGCACGGCATCGTGTTCCGCTATGCGGAGGAGGGCGAGGCGCGCATGCTGCATGCGCGCGCCGCGCACGAAATCTACCGCATCGCCAGCGAAGCGCTGCGCAATGCCTTCCAGCACGCGCGCGCGCAGGTGGTCGAGGTGGCGGTGCGCTATGCGCGCGGCGGCATCGAACTGGTCGTGCGCGACGATGGCCAGGGCTTGCCGCCGGTGGTGGCGGCGAACGGACAGATTCCCGGACACTGGGGCATGCCCGGCATGCGCGAGCGCGCCGCCAGGCTCGGTGGGCGCCTGTCCGTGGGCGGGCGCGACGGGGGCGGCACGCAGTGGCGCCTCCGGGTGCCGGCGCGGCGCGCCTGGCCGGCGGCGCACGGGCCCTTGCGACGCTGGTGGCAGCGCTGGCGCCGTTCAGGCGTCGAGGATGCCGCGCCGTAGCGCGATGGTGACGGCGTGGGTGCGGTCCCTGGCGCCCAGCTTGGCCAGGATGGTGCTCATGTGCGCTTTGACGGTTTCTTCCTTGATCTGCAGCAGGGCGCCCGTTTCGCGGTTGGAATTGCCTTGCGCGACCTGCTTGAGCACGTCCAGTTCGCGGTTCGACAGCACGTCGCTGCAGGCATACAGGGCCAGCTCCGCCTCGATCTCGGGCGTGATGTGGCGCCGTCCCGCGTGCACGTTCTGTATCGCCGCCAGCAATTCGTGGCGCAGCGCGCTTTTCAGCACATAGCCGCACGCGCCCGCGCGGATGGCGCGCAGCACCTGCGTGTCGCCCTTGTAGGTGGTCAGCACGATGATGCGCGCCTGTGGATGGCGCGCGCGGATGGCGCCGATGGCGTCGAGACCGCTCATGCGCGGCATCTGCAAATCCATCAGCGTGACATCGGGCTGCAGCGCGTCAAATTGCTGCACCGCCTGCTGGCCATCGGTGGCCTGGCCCACCAGCGCCACGCCGGGAAAGGCGCGCAGCAGGGCCGCGATGCCGTCGAGCAGCAATTGGTGGTCGTCGGCGATGAGGACGCGTATCGGTGCCGTATCGCTGCGCATGACGTTGCCTGGCAAAGAGGAGTGATCGATCAAGAGTCGTCGGAACAGGGTGAGCAAAAGGTATTTTACCGCAGCGCCTGCCAGCCTGCAGGGGGGATTGCCCGGGAGAACCTATATTTAGATAGTGGCGCGGGCGCGCCGCCAGGCATACGATGCACGGCAGTACCCACTCAACCCTTTCTTCATGGATGACATCATGACCAATCCGAAACTGGAAGTCCTTACCCCCGACAATTGCCAGATCATCTTCATCGACCAGCAGCCGCAGATGGCCTTCGGCGTGCAGTCGATGGACCGCCAAGCGCTGAAAAACAATACCGTGGGCCTGGCCAAGGCCGCCAAGGTGTTCAATATCCCCACCATCATCACCACCGTCGAAACGGAAAGCTTCTCCGGCCACACCTATCCGGAACTGCTGGACGTCTTCCCGGGCAAGGATATCCTCGAGCGCAGCTCGATGAATTCGTGGGATGACCAGAAGGTGCGCGATGCGCTGGCCGCCAACGGCAAGAAAAAAGTCGTCGTCTCGGGCCTGTGGACGGAAGTGTGCAACAACAGCTTCGCCCTGTGCGCGATGCTCGAAGGCGATTACGAGATCTACATGGTGGCCGACGCATCGGGCGGCACCTCGAAGGAAGCGCACGACTACGCCATGCAGCGCATGATCCAGGCCGGCGTGGTGCCCGTGACGTGGCAGCAGGTGCTGCTGGAATGGCAGCGCGACTGGGCCCACAAGGCAACCTATGACGCCGTCATGGCCATCGTGCGCGAACATTCGGGCGCCTACGGCATGGGCGTCGACTACGCCTACACGATGGTGCACAAGGCGCCGCAGCGCATCCATGGCGAACACGCCACCCTGGCGCCGGTGCCGGCCAAGTAAACGCCGCACGGCCATGCCATGCGCCGCGCGCCTGACCGCGCGCGGCGTTTTTTTTATCGAAAGGAATGCGCCATGAAGTTATATGTGATTTCGCTGGCCGTGGGCCTGCTGGTTGGCATCATCTATGCCGTCCTGCAGGTGCGCTCGCCGGCGCCGCCAGCCATTGCCCTGATCGGCCTGCTGGGCATGCTGATCGGCGAACAGATCGTCCCCAGCGTCAAGCGCCTGATGGCGGGCGAAGCCGTGACTGTGTCGTGGCTGCGCAGCGAATGCGTGCCGAAGATCAGCGGCGTGGAAGCGAAGCCGACATTGGCCAAGGCCGAGTCGCAGCAGCAGCAGCAGGACGACAGCGCCGCCTGATATTCCCGGCAGCTAGAACGCGCCCAGCAAGCCGCGCCGGGCGGCCACCGTGGCCGCCTCGGTGCGGCTTGATACGTTGAGCTTGGTCAAAATATTGTTTACGTGAAATTTGACGGTGCCCACCTCGATGCCGGCGCTGCGCGCGATCATCTTGTTGCTCTTGCCCGCAGACAGGTGCAGCAGGATGTCGTGCTCGCGTTTCGACAGGCGGTTCGCCTCGATGCGGCCGGCCTGCTGCGCCGCCAGTTCCGGCGGCAGGTAGTGCTTGCCGGCGGCCACCTGGCCGATGCATTGCGTCAGTTGCAGGAAGCCGGAATCCTTCAGCAGGTAGCCGCGCGCGCCGGCGCGCAGGGCCCGGTGCACGCTGTCCTCGCCCTGGTAGGTGGTGAGGATGACGATCTTCGCTTGCGCGTCGTCCGTGCAGATGCGCTCGATCGCCTCGACGCCATGCATTTCCGGCATGTTCAAATCCATCAGCACCACGTCGGGCCGCAGCTCCCGGTACAGCGCCACGGCGGCGCTGCCCGTGCCGGCCTGGCCCAACAGGCGTAAACCAGGCAGCGATGCGATCAGCGAGGCCAGGCCGGCCAGGATCAGCGGGTGGTCGTCGGCGATCAGCAGCGAGATAGGGATGTCGTCGTTGCGGGGCGTGTGCATGCTTGTGCTCATGGTGCTGGCAGGGTGAAGTGGAAGACGCTGCCATGGGGCGCGCCGGGCGCATGCCACAGGCGGCCGCCATGCGCGTCGAGGATGCGGCGGCAGATGGCCAGGCCCATGCCCATGCCGTCCGGCTTGCTGGAATACAGAGCGTGGTACAGGCGCCCGGCCGCCTGCGGCGCGATGCCGGCGCCGTTGTCGGCGATGCTGAAATGCTGCACGCCGCCATCCAGGCGCGAGGACAGCAGCACCGTGCGCGGCCGGCCGCTGGTGCCCTGCAGGGCTTCGATGGCGTTCATCAGCAGGTTCAGGAGGACTTGCCGGAATTGCACCGGGTCGGCATGCAGCAGCGGGCGGCCCGGCGCCAGCCGCGTTTGCAGGTCGATGGCGTGGCGCTGCAGTGGCGCGCGCAGCAGCGGCAGCAGGTCCTGCACGGCATCGTCGGCGACAAAATGCGCGTGGCTGCCCGGCGCATGGCAAGCCAGGCCATGCACGCTGCGCAGCACGGCGCTGGCATGGCTGCCGGCGCTGGCGACCAGGGCCAGCGCCGCGCGCGCCTCGTCGAGGCGGGGCGGATCGTGGTCGAGCCAGCGCAAGGCGGCATCGGCATTGAGCGCGATGGCCGCCAGCGGCTGGCGCACCTCGTGCGCGACCGATGCGGCAAATTCGCCCATGCCGCCCATGCCGCCCATGCGCTGGGCCTGCGCCAGGCCGGGGTCTTGCTGCTGAGGTAAATAATGCATGCTGGCCATTGCCGTGCTCCTGTCGCTGTCGCGGCGTATGCCGCATTGCAACAAGTATGCATGGCATTGTTGCCAGGGCACTTATACGAATGGGGGAGGCGGGCGGTTTTTTTGCAAGGCAGGGGCGGGAAACACCGCCGGGCGGGCCGGCGGTGCAGGAGCCGAAGAGCGGATCAGGACTTGATAAAGGCCAGCAAGTCTTCGTTCAGGCGGTCCTTGTGGGTGGCCGGCAAGCCGTGCGGGGCGCCTTCATAGATGACCAGCCTGGCGTTCTTGATGAGCTTGGCCGCCGCCTTGCCGGAAGCGTCGATAGGCACGATCTGGTCGTCGCCGCCGTGCACCACCAGGGTCGGCACGGAGATTTTCTTCAGGTCGGCCGTGAAGTCCGTCTCGGAAAACTGCTTGATGCAATCGTAGGCGTTCTTGATGCCGCACTGCATGCCCTGCAGCCAGAAGGTGTCGCGCATGCCTTGCGACACCTTGTTGCCGGGACGGTTGGCGCCGAAGAACGGCACGGTCAGGTCCTTGAAGAATTGCGAACGGTCGGCCAGCACGCCGGCGCGGATGCCGTCGAAGACGGACATCGGCAAGCCGCCGGGATTGGTGTCCGACTTGACCATCTGCGGCGGCACGGCGCCCACCAGCACGGCCTTGGCCACGCGTTTTTCGCCATGGCGGCCGATATAGCGCGCCACTTCGCCGCCGCCCGTCGAATGGCCGACCAGCGTCGCGCCCTTGATGTCGAGCGCGTCGAGCAGGGTGGCCAGGTCGTCGGCGTAGGTATCCATGTCATTGCCCTGCCATGGCTGGCTGGACAGGCCGTGGCCGCGGCGGTCGTGCGCGATCACGCGGTAGCCGTGGCTGGCCAGGAACATCATCTGGTCTTCCCAGGCGTCGCCCTGCAAGGGCCAGCCGTGGCTGAAGACGACGGGCGTGCCCGTGCCCCAGTCCTTGAAATGGATGACGGTGCCGTCCTTGACGGTGACGCTATTGACGGTGAGCTTGCCCGGCGCCGCAGCGGCGGCAGCGGCAGGCTTGGCGGCGGCGCTGGCGCCACCGGCGGCCAGCAGACCCGCACCGGCGGCGACGCCGGCGACGCTGACGAGCAGCTTGCGGCGGGAATTGACTTCTTCGGCTTCGATTTTCTTCGACATGATGCTTTCCTTCGGGGATGGGGGAGGGGCCAGTGATGGCCTGGACCAGTGATGGCACCGGCCAGTCTAGGCCTTCGCGCGCGCCGGCGCCTCTGCCAAAAGACCAGTCGCGCCGCGTCTCCCGCCTGCCTATGATGGCTGGCGGCGGCGCGCCGCGCCGCCTGCCTTTCCCACTGGAGCGAAGATGAAGACAAACTGGATGGCGGCGCTGGCCGGCCCCTTTTTACCCGATGCCGGCCTGCTGTTTGCGCGCGTGGCGGGCGCGCTGCTGGTGCTGCACGTGCACGGCTTGCCCAAGCTGCTGCATTTTTCCGAGGAACTGGCGCACATCGACGACCCGCTGCACCTGGGCCGCGCCGTCACCCTGTACTGCGCCCTGTTCGCGGAAATCGTCTGCCCGCTGCTGGTCGCCGCCGGCTTGCTGACGCGCCTGGCCTGCCTGCCCTTGCTGTTCCTGCTGGGCGTGTCGATGCTGCTCGTGCATCCCGACTGGAGCATCGCCGACGGCCAGTTCGGCTGGCTGCTGATCATCGTCTTCGGCACCATCGCCATCAGCGGCGCGGGCAGGTATGCGGTCGATGCGCGGTTGCGCGGCTAACTCACATGATCCCCGCCCGCGCCACCCGGCTGGCGGGGATTGTTATTTCCATCAGGAATTTAAGTCTGTGCTTCAAGGTGTGGCAGCGCACGGTGGCGCGCGGCGGGCGCGGTTAAGGTAGTGCCAACAGCTTGCTGCTGATCCAGCATTTGATATGGCTCAGCCCGGCAGCGTTTAGCCGCTTCTACTTTCCCAGAAGCGAGGAGAATCATGATTCGGTCACGGCATCGAGCATGGTTGATTTATTCACCTTTGAAGGAAACCATCATGAACGCGATTGAAAAAACCAGCTCCGAGATGAACGGCACCGCCCAGGATACCCGCCAGGATTTGCACCGCACCATCGACAAGGTGGCTAGCCAGGCCCAGCCTCTGGCCGACAAGGTCGCCACGCGCGCCCATGACGGCGTGGACCAGGTGGGCGACCGCATCGAGCAAGTCAGCGACACCGTCAGCAAGGCTTCGGAACGCCTGATGGCGCGCGGCAAGCAACTGGGCGCCGCCTGCCAGCGCGCTGGCGAAACGGGCCGCGACTATGTGCGCGAGCGCCCGGCCGTGTCCCTGCTGATTGCGGCGGCGGCCGGCTATGGCCTGTCGAAGCTGCTGGGTTCGCGTAAATAAGTTTTACGCCTTCCTGGAAGTATTTGTCGTGGGCGCTGTTCCCTTCGCCGTCATGGCGGAGAGGGCCAGCGCCCACGCACACAAGGTAGTAGCAAGCAGTAAAGGAGAGTGATGATGCGCTCCATTTTGTTGTGGTTGTTTGGCATACCTATTCCCATCATTATTTTGATTGCCCTGTTCGTGCGCTGAATGAGGGAGTTGTAGCGTTACTTCCCGGGGCAGACTACTCACAGGAGATGTAATGGCTACCACCAAGAAAACGCCGTCCACGGACGGTGCGGGTTCCGTTTTGAGCAGCATGTCCGGCCCATCCGACAGCAATGCGCCGCACAGCCTGGGCGCGGACAATGAGGTGACCCGCGCGCTGCTGCAAAAGACGGCCGCCAGCCAGCAGCTGTCCGCCGCCATGGCCGACAATCCCAAGGAAGATGGCCAGTATGGCGAGGCGGCGCGCACGCTGATCGAAGGCGTGCATGTGGCAGCCGGCGAACCGCTGGCCACGGCCAGCACCACGGGCGAAACGCTGGCGTCGCCGAAGACGGGCGATGGCCAGCCCGCGCTGGGCGAGAATGCGCGTAACGCCTCGCTCGATGGCGCCCGCAGCGACGACAGCGGCTGCGTGCTGACGACCAACCAGGGTGTGCCCGTGGGAGACAACCAGAACTCGCTGAAGGCGGGCTTGCGCGGCCCCACCCTGATGGAAGATTTCATCCTGCGTGAAAAGCTCACGCATTTTGACCATGAGCGCATCCCCGAGCGCGTCGTGCATGCGCGCGGCTCCGCCGCCCACGGCTACTTCGAATGCTACAAGGAACAAAGCAAGCTGACGCGCGCCGCGCCGTTCGCCAAGGCCGGCAAGCGCACGCCCGTCTTCGTGCGCTTTTCCACCGTGGCCGGCGAGCGCGGCTCGACCGACACGGCGCGCGATGTGCGCGGCTTCGCCGTGAAGTTCTATACGGACGAGGGCAACTGGGACTTGGTCGGCAACAACATCCCCGTCTTCTTCATCCAGGATGCGATGAAGTTCCCTGACCTGGTGCACGCTGTCAAGCCCGAGCCGCACAATGGCATGCCGCAGGCAGCCAGCGCGCACGACACCTTCTGGGACTTCGCCTCGCTGTCGCCGGAAATCACGCACATGCTGATGTGGGTCATGTCCGACCGCGCCATCCCGCGCAGTTTTCGCATGATGCAGGGCTTCGGCGTGCACACCTTCCGCCTCGTCAATGCCAAGGGCCAGTCCGTGTTCTGCAAATTCCACTGGTCGCCGATGGCCGGCACGCATTCGCTCGTGTGGGATGAAGCCGTCAAGATCAGCGGCGCCGATTCCGACTTCCACCGGCGCGACCTGTGGGAAGCCATCGAGTGCGGCGAGTATCCGGAATACGAGCTGGCTTTCCAGGTCTTCACGGAAGAACAGGCCGAAGCGTTCCCCTTCGACGTGCTCGACCCCACCAAGCTGATTCCCGAAGAACTGGTGCCGCTGGTCCCCGTCGGGAAAATGGTCTTGAACCGCAACCCCGATAATTTCTTTGCCGAGACGGAGCAGGTGGCGTTCTGCACGGCGCACATCGTGCCCGGCATCGATTTTTCCAACGACCCGCTGCTACAGGGGCGCATTCACTCCTACGTGGACACGCAGATCACGCGCCTGGGCGGCGCCAACTTCCATGAAATCCCCATCAATTCGCCGTTGGCGCCGCTGCACAACAACCAGCGCGACGGCATCCACCGCCAGGCCATCAACCGGGGCCGGGTCGCCTACGAACCCAATTCGCTGGCGGGCGGCTGCCCGTTCCAGGCCGGGGCGAAGGGGTTCAACAGCTTTCCCGCTCCCGTCGAGGGCGACAAGGTGCGCGGCAAGCCCGAGAAATTCGCCGAGCATTATGCGCAGGCGCGGCTGTTCTGGGTCAGCCAGACGCCGGTCGAGCAAGACCATATCGTGCATGCGTTCCGCTTTGAACTGAGCAAGGTGCAGACGGTGGCCATCCGCAAGCGCATCGTCGCCATGCTGCGCAATGTCGATGAGACGCTGGCGCAGCGCCTGGCCGACGCGCTGGGCCTGGCCCTGCCGCCGGCCATGCCGCTCGCCTCCATGTTGCCCATGCCTACGTATCCACCGTCGCCGGAGCTGTCGCTCTTTTTCCGTCCCGGCAAGACGGGCATCCATACCCTGCGCGTGGCCATCCTCGTCGGGCCGGGCAGCGATGGGGCGCAGGTGCGCAACATCTATGCATCCTTGCTGGCCGACGGCGCCGTGCCGCGCCTGGTGGGCAGCCACCTGGGGAAAGTCGACACGAGCGGCGGCGCGCCGCTGGCAGTGGAAATCTCGCTCGAAACGGGACCGTCCGTGCTGTTCGACGCCGTCGTGGTCCCGGATGGCCAGGGCGCCGTGCAGCAGCTGGGCAATGACGCCAATGCGCTCGACTTCCTGCGCCTGCAGTACCGCCACTGCAAGCCGATACTGGCCATCGGCGCCGGCAAGGGCTTGCTGGACAAGGCCGGCGTGCCGACGACATTGCCGGATGGAAAGCCCGATCCCGCCATCATCGTAGCGCCGTCCGCCGATGTCGTGAAAGCCGTGGCTGCCTTCAAGAAGCTGCTGGCCGCCCACCGCTCGTTCGCGCGCGAGACGGACCCGCCGCGCGTGTGATGCCTGCTTGAGCGCCAGCGGGGCAGGCCTGGCTTGCCCCGCTGGCGCAACAGTGCGCAACAATGTAAACAATAAAAACGTCCTGCGATGATATGCTGCTGACTAGAACTGTTCATTTGCAACTATTTCTATCACTGCAGCAAAGAACGGCTTCAGCAAACCGGATCGCGATTACCGCATGGACAAGTACACACCTCGCACCTGGGGGCCGGGCGAACGCCCGAACCTGCCCGGGTCGCCATCGACGCCAGAACATTCGACGCCCAAGCGTGTCGCGTATTTCATCGTCGGCCTGATCGTCGCGCTGACGGGGGGACTCGGTAACGGCCTGGTGACGGCCAATTTGCTGAACCTGCAAGGTTCGCTGGCCGCCTATGCCTACCAGATGCAGTGGCTGCCGGCCGCCTACGTGATGACCATCGTGTCCATGAATCTGCTGCTGGTGAAGTTTCGCCAGCAGTTCGGCCTGCGCCTGTTTACGGAATTCTTTCTCGTGCTGTACGCGCTGGTGACGTTCGCCCACTTGTATGCCAATACCTTGCCGTCCGCGATCGCCGTGCGCGCCGCGCATGGCATGGTGGGCGGCGCGCTGGGCGTGCTGGGGCTGTACTACACCCTGCAGGCGTTTCCCGCGCGGCACCGGCTGAAAGGCGTGGTGCTGGGCCTGGGCTTTGCCCAGCTGGCACTGCCGCTGGCGCGCATCTTCACGTCCGAACTGCTGCAGATCGGCGAATGGCACGGCCTGTACCTGTTCGAGCTGGGGCTGGCCCTGCTGGCGCTGGGCTGCGTGCTGGCCCTGAAGCTGCCGCCCGGCGACCGCGTGCAGACGTTCGAGCCGCTCGATTTCCTCACCTTTATTTTGTTCGCTCCCGGCGTGGCCCTGCTGTGCGCCGTGCTGGCGCAGGGGCGCACGGCGTGGTGGATGGAATCGGAGTGGGTGGGCGTGTGCCTGGCGGCTTCCATCGTGCTGATCGCCGCCTCGCTGGCCATCGAGCATAACCGCGCGCGCCCGCTGCTCAACACGCGCTGGCTCACCACGGGCAAGATCGCCAAGCTGTTTTTATCGGTGCTGCTGTTTCGCGTCGTGCTGTCCGAATCGACGGGCGCCGTAGGCTTCCTGCAGGCGCTGGGCCTGAACACGGACCAGATGCAGAACCTGTTCGTCGTGGTCCTGCTGGGCAGCGTGGCGGGCCTGGTGGTCAGCGCGCTGACGATCAATCCGGCGACCCTGAACCGTTCGCTGATGTTCGCGCTGCTGCTGATCGCAGCCGGCGCCCTGATCGACGCGCACGCCACCAGCCAGACGCGCCCCGTCAACATGTATGTCAGCCAGTTCCTGCTGGCCTTTGGCGGCACGTATTTCCTCGGTCCCACCATGGTGGCCGGCATGGGCGCCGTGATCGCCGAACCGCGCAACCTGGTGAGTTTTTCCGTGATGTTTACCATGACGCAGAACCTGGGCGGCTTGCTCGGGTCGGCCATCGTCGGCACCATCCAGACGGCGCGCGAAAAATACCATTCCAGCTATCTGGTCGAGCACCTCACCATGCTCGACCCGCAGGTGGCCGCGCGCGTGCAGTCCGGTGCCGCAAGCTACGGCGGCGTGCTGATGGACCCGGCCCTGCGCAGCGCCCAGGGCGTGGCCCGCCTGGGCGCCGTCGCCACGCGCGAAGCCAATGTCCTCGCCTACAACGATGTCTTCTTGATGATCGCCGGCGTCGCCATCGCCACCCTGATCTGGATGCTGGTCAGTCAGTCCTGGACCCGCATCACCACCGGCGCGCGCCGCCTGGTCGGCCCCGTGCGCGATGCGCAGACGGCCATGGCCATCGTCCCCATTACCAATTCGGAACCGAGCAATGACAGAAAATAACACCCCGCCGCCAGTACCGACCCCTGCACCGACGCCAGTTGCGCCAGCGCCCGCGGCCAGCAGTACGCCGCCGCAGCCGGACCGGCGCCACCAGTGGCTGTCCGCGCTGGCCTTTGCCGCCGTGGCCCTGGTGGGCGTGCTGATCGTGCTGTATGCGTGGCGTCTGCCGCCGTTCACCAGCCCCATCGTGACGACGGAAAACGCCACCGTGCGGGGGCAGGTGACCATCATCGGCACGCAGCTGTCGGGCTATGTGGTGGAAGTGACGGTGCAGGACTTCATGGACGTCAAGGAGGGCCAGCTGCTGGTGCGCATCGATGACCGCATCTACCAGCAGCGCTACGAGCAGGCGCAGGCCCAGTTGGCCGCGCAGCAGGCGGCGCTGTCGAACTGGGCGCAGCAGAAGGCCAGCGCGCAGGCGGGCATTTCCGTCAGCGAGGCGGCGCTGGCCAACGCGGAAGCGCAGGCGCGCAAGGCCAGCGCCGACCTTAATCGCGTGGAGCAGCTGGTGGCCGACGGCTCGCTGTCGCAGCGCGAACACGACCAGTCGCGCGCCACGCAGGCGCAGATGGCGGCCGCGCTGGCGCAAGCCCGCGCCAATCTCGACATCGCCCAGCAAAGCGTGCATTCCGTGGTGGTCAACAAGCAGGCGCTGGAAGCTGCCGTTGCCAACGCGCAGGCGGCCGTCAAGGCGGCGAAGATCGACCTCGATAACACGCGCATCGTGGCGCCCTCCGACGGCCAGCTGGGCCAGGTGACGGTGCGCCAGGGCGCGTACGTGAACTCGGGCGCGCAGCTGATGGCGCTGGTGCCGCGCCAGATGTGGGTGATCGCCAATTTCAAGGAAACGCAGATGAACGGCGTGCAGGAAGGGCAAAGCGCCACCTTCCACGTCGACGCGCTCGACGGCGCCGTGCTGACGGGCCAGGTGGAGCGCATTTCGCCGGCCACCGGGTCCGAGTTTTCCGTGCTGCCGGCCGATAACGCGACGGGCAACTACCTCAAAATTGCCCAGCGCATTCCCGTGCGCATCCGCATCGATCCTGGCCAGGCGAATGCGCGCCGGCTCGTGCCGGGCATGTCGGTGGTGGTCAGCGTCGACACGTCGGCCGTGCTGAACGACTCGGCGGACAATCCGGCGCCTCCGCCTGCGCAAAAGAAAGCCAAGCCATGACACGCCGCGCATTATTGATGGCCGCCGCGCTGGCGCTGGCCGGCTGCGCCGCCAAGGCGCCTTCACAGCCCCCGTCATCGCTGCAGCTGCCGTCCGGCTGGCGCGCGCAAGCCCTCGGCGCACCTGCGGCGACGGGTGCCCAGGTCGAGCAACTGTGGTGGCAAGCCTTCGGCGACCCGGTCTTGAGCGACCTGGTGGGCGAGGCGCTGGCGCGCAATGGCGACTTGCGCGTGGCGCGCGCCCGGGTGCAGGAATACCGCGCGCGCCTGGCGCAGGCCGACGCGAACCGCGCGCCCAATCTGGCTTTCGACGGTTCGCCCACGCGCACGCGCACTTTGGCCTCCAGCGGCAAACCGTATGTGACGAATGTCTTCCAGGCCGAACTGCAGGCCAGCTATGAAATCGATGTGTGGGGCCGGCTGGCCAGTCTGAGCGACGCGGCCGGCGAGAGCTACCGCGCCGAGCAGGCCAGCCTCGATGCGGCGGCCCTGTCGATCGCCGCCAGCGTGGCGACGAGTTACCTGAACCTGCGGGGACTCGACGCGCAGCTGGCGCTGACGCAATCGACCCTGCAGCTGCGCGAACAGTCGCGCGAGCTGGCGCGCAAGCAGTTCGAGGTGGGCTACAGCTCGCGCCTGGAATGGCTGCAGGCGCAATCGGAATACCATGCGGCGGCCGAGCAGGTGCCGCAGCTGCAGCGGCAGATCTTCGAACAGGAAAATGCGCTGGCCGTCCTCGTCGGCGGCAATCCCGGCCCCATCGCGCGCGGCTTGCCGCTGGCCGAGCTGGCGGCGCCAGGCGTGCCGGCCGGCCTGCCGTCCGAATTGCTGCGCCGGCGGCCCGATATCGCGCGCGCGGAACACAATCTGGCGGCCGCCAACGCCAGCCTGGCCGCCACGCGCGACCAGCTGCTGCCCTCGTTCAAGCTGACGGCGGCCGGCGGCGGACAGGCGACGACCCTCACCGATTTCCTGCATGCGCCCACCGCCCTGTGGCGCCTGACGGCTTTGGCGGCCGGCCCCCTGTTCGATGGCGGGCGCGTGCAGGCGCAGACGGATGCGGCCGGCGCGCAGCGCGACCAGCTCGTGTACGCGTATGAAAACGTGGTGCGCAACGCCTTCGCCGAAACGGAGAACAGCCTGGGCGCCATCTACCGCCTCCAGCAGCAGGCCGTGGAAAACGACGCGCGCCGCGCCGCGGCGGCGGACACCCTGCGCATCGCGCACAACCGCTACCGCAATGGCTATGCCTCCTACCTGGAGGAACTCGACGCCCAGCGCACCCTGTACAGCGCCGACGTGGGACTGCTGCAGCTGAAGACGCGCATCCTCGTCGCTTCCGTCGACTTGTATCGGGCCATGGGCGGCGGCTGGTCGGCCAAGGCGCAATAGACGCGTGTGCACGGCGCGGCCAGTGTAATATTCTGAGCAGGGAAAGCGGCGGCATGGTGCCAGCTGCTCCCGTCACGAACGAACGAGGTCGCAGCATGACGATTTTTGGCATAGGCATCCACATCCTGATCGCGGTATTTTTTGCGATCCACGTGGTGCGCAACGGGCAGCAGCTGTACTGGCTGCTCATTTTATTCATGTTCCCCTTGCTGGGCAGCGTGGTGTATTTCTTCGCCATCTACCTGCCCAACTCGCGCCTGCCGCAAGGCGCGCGCAAGGTCGCTTCGGTGGCCGTGCAGGTGCTCGATCCGAACCGCGAATTGCGCGAGGCGAAGGCCGCCTTCGAGTACACGCCGACGGCGCAAAACCAGATGCGCCTGGCCAGCGCGCAGCTGGAGGCGGGCGATGCGCAGGAAGCGGCAGCGACGTACGAAGCCTGCCTGCGGGGCGCGTTTTCATCGGACCTGGAAATTCGCCTGGGCGCGGCGCGCGCCTATCTGGAATGTGCACGCGGCGCCGAAGCGCTGACGCACCTGGAATTCATCCGCCGCACGGATATCCATTTTCGTCCCGAGATGGTGTCCCTGCTGACGGCGCGCGCGCTGGCGCAAAGCGGGCGACAGCAAGAAGCGAGGGCGGAATTCGACGATGCGCTGACGCGCTACAACAGCTTCGAGTGCCGCGCCGAGTGCGCGATCTGGGCGCTGCAGCAGGGCGACAAGGTGCTGTCGGAGCGCCTGCTGCTCGATATCGACAGCGCCATGGCCCGCTGGAGCAGCCATACGCGGGCGATGTATGCGCCGCTGCTGGCGCGCCTGGAGGCGGCGCGCCGCTGATGGCTTGCCGGTGCCGGCTTACACGCCAGGCACTGGATTCTTCCCTTCAACCAGTTTATACCCTTTGCCATCGAAGCCATAGCGCGCGTGGCCGTTCAGCGGCGTGGCGATGCGCGGCGGGTCTTCGTCCTGCTTGACCGCGACGCCCGGCTTGATCTTTTCGGAGGCGCCCTTGAAATCGATCAGCAAGTCATCGTAGGCGCCGCCATTGCGCGCTGGCGCGAAGCGCCAGTTCCCCTTGACCATCCAGCACTCGTCCGTTTCAGGCCCGCAGGCGCCCATATTGTCCGAGTACAGGTCGATGGCGCCATCGAGCGAGGTGACCTTGCCGTCGCCGATTTCAAACAGGGCCAGTTGCGTGATGGTGTAGCCCTGGCCCGTATAACCGTAGCGGATCGCCAGTCCCGGCTTGTTCGTGCCCAGCATGACCCAGTGGACTTCGCCGAGCTGTCCCGACGAGCCCAGGGCGGCGATGTTTTCCAGACGTTTCACGACTTGCCACTGGCCGTCCTCCGGCGTGCCCTTGGGCGCCAGGAAAAAGACATTCAGCAGCCCCGGCGAGGCATGCGCCGATTCGGCCGTGCCTTCCGTGTTGGCCGTTTCCGCATTCGCCACCAGGATGGCGCTGCCATCGGGCAGCAGCTTGTGGCTGACGGCGCTGACGACGTAACTGAGCTTGTCGACGTGATTGTCCGGATCGGGCAGGTCGGCCAGTGCGTCGTCGCTGTCGCCGCGGTAGTCCTTGCCGAAGACGGCGCGCATCATGCCTGCTTCGCGCTCGCGCGCCTGCGGCGTGTTCATCGCTTCCGTCCTGGGCGCGGTGGCGGACGGCGGCGGCACGGGTTCGGCCGATGCCGTTGCGTCGGCGGCGGGGACGGCGGCTGCCACGTCGGCTGCCAGGTCGGCGCTGGCGGGGGCGGTCTTGTCCGAGCAGGCGCCGAGCAGTGCGGAGGCCATCAGCAGGACGAGCGGGGTGCGGTAATTCATAGGCAGGGCAGATTGCGTTCATGGAGAATGGGCGCAGTATGCCAGATAGATGAAAGCGAGGGAGCGCGGCCTGGCGGCCGTTCCCCCGCTTCCTTGCCCGCAGGGGGCGTTTTTGCAATCAGCCTGGCGCTTATTTTTCCAGCGCCACCCTGTCATCGCGCCGCAGCGGCGCCTTCTGGCGGCGCAGTTTCGCCATGCCGCGCTTGAGCAGGTGCTCCAGGTCGTCGATATAGGTGAACACGGCCGGCACGACCAGCAGGCTCAACAAGGTCGAGGTGATCAGGCCGCCGATGACGGTGATGGCCATCGGCGAACGGAAGCTGGGGTCGGCGCCCCAGCCCAGCGCCAGCGGCATCATGCCGGCGCCCATGGCAATCGTCGTCATCAGGATGGGGCGGCTGCGCTTGTGGCAGGCATCGACCAGCGCATCGAAGCGGTTCATGCCGGCCTGGCGCGCCAGGATCGCATAGTCGACCAGCAGGATGGAGTTCTTCGTGACGATCCCCATCAGCATGATCAGGCCGATCATCGACGGCATCGACAGGGCGCTGCCCGTGATCAGGAGCGCCACGAAGGCGCCGCCGATCGACAGCGGCAGCGCCGCCAGGATGGTCACCGGCTGCATGAAGTCCTTGAACAGCAGCACCAGCACGCAGTAGATGCACAGCACGCCGATCAGCATGGCCAGGCCGAAGCTGGCGAACAGCGAGGCCATTTCCTGTGCGTCGCCCAGTTCGGCGATTTTCACGGACGGCGGCAAATTCTTCATCGACGGCAGCGCGCGCGCTTCCTCGTTCAATTCGCCGAGGGTGCGCGAACCGAGTTCCACGTCGAGGGTGACGTTGCGGCTGCGGTTCAAACGGTCGATTTGCGCCGGGCCGCTTTCCATCGTCACCGTGGCCACGTTCGCCAGGCGCACGGGGCCGTTCTTGCCGGGTACGGTCAGGCGCTCGATGGCGGCCAGGTCGGCGCGCACGCTGTTGGGCAGCTTGACGCGGATCGGCACTTGCCGTTCCGGCAGGTTCATTTTCGTCAGGTCCGTGTCGTAGTCGCCGGCCGTGGCCACGCGCACGGTTTCGCCGATGGCTGCCGCCGTCACGCCCAGGTCGGCCGCCTTGGCGAAATCGGGGCGCACGATGATTTCCGGGCGCACCAGCGAGGCGCTGGAACTGACGTTGCCGATGCCTTTCAGGCCGCGCAGTTCGCGCTCGACCTTTTGCGCCGCGGCCATCAGCGCCACCGGGTCTTCCGAGCGCAGCACCAGCTGCATCTTGACGCCCGTGTCGGGCGGCCCCACCGTGAAGCGGGCGCCGGGAATCGTGTCGAGCTTGTGGCGCAGCTGTGTTTCCAGGTCCGCCATCGATTCCTTGCGCTCCGTGCGGTGCACGGTGGTCAGGGTCAGCACGGCACGGCGCGCCTCGGCCGCCGCGCCGGGGGCGAAGGCGTCGCCGCTGGAGCCGCCGCCGATCGAACTGAAGACGCCCTGGATGCCCGGCGTGCGCATGGCCGCGTCGCGTGCCATGGCTGCCACGGCCTGCGTTTCGCCCAAAGTGGAGCCGGGCGGCAGTTCCAGGTTGATCTGCGTCTGCGCGCGGTCGGCGGCCGGCACGAAACCTGTCGGCAGCAGCGGCACGAGCGCGATGGCGCCGACAAAGAACAGGGCCGCGGCGATGGCCGTGATGCCGCGGTGGTTCAGGCACCAGCGCATCACGCGCAGGTAGCGCGTCATCAGCCAGCCGTCCTGTTCCTCCTTGTGCGGCAGCGGTTTCAATATGTAGGCGGCCATCATCGGCGTGAGCAGGCGCGCCACCACCAGCGAGGCCAGCACGGCCAGCACGGCCGTCCAGCCGAACTGCTTGAAGAACAGGCCGGGAATGCCGCTCATGAAGGCCGTCGGCAGGAACACGGCCACCAGCGCGAAGGTGGTGGCGATGACCGCCATTCCGATTTCGTCGGCCGCTTCCATGGCCGCTTCCATCGGCGACTTGCCCATGCGCAGATGGCGTTCGATGTTTTCGATTTCCACGATGGCGTCGTCGACCAGCACGCCGACCACCAGGGCCAGCGACAGCAGGGTGACGGTATTGAGCGTGTAGCCGAACCAGTAGATGCCGAGGAAGGCCGGCATCACGGACAGGGGCAGGGCGGCGGCTGCCACCAGGGTGGCGCGCCAGTCGCGCAGGAACCACCACACCACCAGCACGGCCAGCAGCGCGCCTTCGTACAGCAGCTCCATCGAACCGTCGAAGTTTTCCTCGACGGGGAAGGCGTTGTCGATCGACTGCTGCAGCACCACATTCGGGTTTTCCTTTTGCAGGTCGGCGATGGCGTCGCGCGCGCCTTTGGCGACGGCCACTTCGCTGGCGCCCTTGGTGCGGAACACCTCGAAGGCGACGACGGTCTTGCCATCCTGTTCGGCCAGCGCGCGCGGTTCGGCAATGGTGTCGCGCACGGAGGCCACCTGGTCCAGGCGCACATGGCGGCCGTCCGGCAGCGGCACTTCCACGCGCGACAGTTCATCGGCCGTTTTCACGGTGGCGATGGTGCGCACCGATTGCTCGGCGCCGCTGACGTCGCCCCGGCCGCCCGGCGCTTCGCGCTGCACCAGGCGCAGCTGGCGCGAGACGTCGAGGGCCGAGACCTTCAATGCGGCCATGCGCGCCTCGTCGAGCTCCACCTGGATCTCGCGGTAGACGCCGCCCACGCGGGTGACGGCGCCCACGCCGGGCACGGTCAAGAGGCGCTTGGCCACCGTGTTGTCGACGAACCAGGACAGGTCGGGCGCGTCGAGCGGATTATCGACACCGGGTTTCGCCGTGGCGATAAAGGTCAGCACCACGCGCCCGGCCGTGGACGCCTTGGTGACGGTGGGGTCGCGCAGCTCGGCCGGCATGTCCGCCTTGACCCGCGCGACGGCGTCGCGCACATCGTTGACGGCTTCGGCGATCTGCTTTTCCAGGATGAATTCGACGGTCACCGTGACGACGCCATCGAGCACCTTGGTGTAGATGTTTTTCACGCCTTGCAGGGTGGCGACGGAGTCTTCGATCTTGCGCGCCACTTCCGTTTCCAGCTGGGCCGGCGCGGCGCCGGGCAGCACCGCGCTGACGGTGACGATGGGCAGTTCGATGTCGGGGAAATCCTGCACCGGATTGGCCTTGTAGGCCAGCAGCCCGGCCAGGGTCAGCAGCGCGAACAGCATGATGGCCGGGATCGGGTTCTTGATCGAGAGGGAGGAAAAATTCATGGCTTGCCTTACTTTTTCGCTGCGGCCGGTTTGGCAGCCGTTGCGACAGGGGTTGCCACCGGGTTTTGAACATTCCGTACCAGGTCGCCGTCATTGAGGAAGCCGGCGCCGCTGACGACAATCGTCGTGTCGGCCGTGATGCCGCTCAAAATCTCGATGCGGTCGCTCAGGCGCCGTCCGGCCTGCACCTTGATCTGGCTGACCCGCTGGTCGGGATTGAGGCGGAAGACATAGCTGAAGCCATCGCGCACGGCAATCGCCTGCTGCGGCACCGTCAGCGCGCCCGAGGTGCCCAGTTCAAATTCGCCGCTGGCGTACATGCCGGCCTTGAACGGCGCGTTGTTGCCTGTGCTGGCCGGCAGGTCCACGTACACGAGGGCGGAGCGCGTCTGCGGGTCGACCGTGGGGGCGATCATGCGCACCTTGCCCGTCAACACGCTGCCATTGGCCGCCTTCACCTGCGCCAGGGTGCCCGGCTTCAGGTTCAGCAGCTCGGTGGCCGTCACTTCGGCGCGCCATTCGAGGCGGCCCTGGCGGATCATGCGGAACAGTTCCGTGCCGGCGCCCACGACGGAACCGACGGTGGCCGAGCGCGAGGAGATGATGCCGCTGTCGGGCGCCACCACCTGCGTGTATTTCAGGCGCAGCTGCTGCGACGCCAGCTGCGCCTTGGCGGAGGCGATGCGCGCGTTGGCCGTCTGTTCGGCCGTCAGGTACTGGCTGATCTGCTGCGCGCTGATGGCGCCCGTACTTTGCAGCGAGCGGGCGCGCTGCGCGTTGGCTGCCGCCTCGGCCGCATTCGCTTCCGCTTCCAGCACGGAGGCCCTGGCCTGCGCCACGTCGGCGTTCACCGTGTCGTTCGAGAATACGGCCAGCACCTGGCCGGCGCGCACGACGTCGCCGACATTCACGCGCACGTCGGTGAGGCGCAAGCCGTTCGATTCGCTGCCGATGACGGCTTCCTGCCAGGCGGCCACGTTGCCGTTGGCGCTCAGCTTGATGGGCAGGCTGGCCGTCTGCGGCTTGGCCGTGGTGACGGTCAGCGCGGGTTTTTGCGCAGCCTTCTTGTCCTTTGCCTCGTCGGCCGCCGTGGAAGCCGATGGGTACAGGGCCACGCCCGCGCCCAGCATCACGCAAAGGGCGGCAAGGGCGAATGCCGTGGGTGTCAAAATCAATTTTTTCATGTTGTCGTATCCGTCAAGGTGCGTTGTTGGCGATGGCGCTGCTGCTGTTCCAGCCGCCGCCGGCGGCGCGGTACAGCGCTACCCAGGCGGCACTGCGTTCGCGCTCGAGGTTGACCACCGTGTTTTCGGCGGCCAGGCGCGTGCGGCGGGCGTCTTCCAGTTCGATCAGGCTGGCCAGGCCGTTCTTGTAGCGGTCTTCGGTGGCGACGAACGAGACGCGGTAGCCTTCCAGCGCGGTTTTGGCATGCTCGCTGCGCTCGTCCGTGCTGGCCAGGTTGACCAATGCTTCTTCCACTTCGCGCACGGCCTGGCGCACGCCGGCGCGGTATTTCACCACGGCTTCGTCGTAGCGCGCCGTGGCCGCATCGACCTGGGCGCGGCGAGTGCCGCCGTCGAAGATGGGCAGGCTGATGGCCAGCGGGCCAATGCTCCAGGTGCTGGCCGTGATGCTGGTGCCGCCGGCGCGGATATTGCCCTTGCCGATGGAGCCTGCCAGGCTCAGGCGGGGATAGCGCTGCGCCTGCGCGCCGCGCACTTCGAAGCTGGCGGCCGCCACTTCGCGTTCGGCGCTGTAGATGTCGGGACGCTGGGCCAGGGTTTGTGCCGGCAATTGCGCAATCGCCACGGGCGAGGGCAGGATGGCAGGGCTGGCCGCCAGCTTCTGGCGCAGCGACGCTTCCGGCATGGCCGACAGGGCCACCAGCGCCTTGATGTTCACGTCGCAAGCGGCGCGCTGCTCGATGGCGCGGCTGGCGCCTTCGGCGGCGCTGGCGCGGGCCAGCGCCGCGTTGGCGGGCGGCTGGAAGCCGGCGCCGGCGCTCAGTTCCGTCAGGCGTGCCGAGTCGCGGCGCGAGACGGCATCCTGTTCGGCCACGCCCTGCAACTGCTGGCAGGTGCGCAAGGCGTAATACTGGTTCGCCACTTCGGCGGCGACCGAGACGCGCGCGTGGTGCCAGAGCGCGCGGGCGCTGTCGTAGCGCTCCTGCGCCGCATCGCGCGTGGCGCGGTTGGCGCCAAAGACGTCGATTTCCCACGACGCCTGCAGCGCCGCCTGCGAGGTGGTGCCGCTGGGCTGGGCCGATTGCTGGCTGGTGCGCACCACGCTGCCCGTCGCGTCGAGCTTGGGCGCCAGCGCGGCGCCGCTGGCGATGCTGTCCGCGCGCGCCTGCACGATGCGCGTGCCGGCGGCGGCGATGGTGGGGCTGACCTGTTGCGCGTCGCTGATCAATTCCACCAGCAGGCTGTCGCCCTGGCCCTGCCACCAGCTGGCCAGGTCGGTCAGCTTGCCGTTGTGCGGCAGCGGCGCCTGCCACTGCGCGAGATCCTTGGCGGCCACCGCCGCGGGCGGCCCCTGCAGGGCGCAACCGCCCAGCGCCAGCACGATGCCGGCGGCCAGGGCGCGTTGAACGGTGCATCGAATAATCGTCATGCTGGTCCTTCTGCTTGTCGTTGAGTGGTAGAGGGGGGAGTGGCCAGGCGTCGGCGCTCCACGTCGGCCATGGCCAGCGCGTAGTCGGTCATGCGCGCCAGCCAGGTATCGATGGCGTGCGGCGTTTCCATCAGTTGCGGGCGCAAGGTGTGCAGCACGTCGGCGCCCACCATGTGCTGCAGGGCCAGCGAGGCGATGGAGAACGCCAGCCGGTGCATGTCGTCGCTGTCGTCGGACGCGCCCAGGTGGCGTGCCAGCACGCGCGTGAGCGCCTCGTGTTCGGCACGGATGTTCTGGTCGACCTCGCGCGCCCACAGGCCCGTCGGTTCGAGCATCTCGCGGCACCACAGGCGCATGCAGTCGCGCGCGATCTCGCCCTGCTGCATGGGCGCGAGCAATTGCGCATAAAAGCCTTCCAGGCTTTGGCGCAGGGTGAAATGCGGTTGTTCGTACAGGGCGATATTGTCTTGTGGATTCGATAGTTGATGGGAGAAGGCGGCGCGGTACAGGCCCGCCTTGTCGCCAAAATAGTAGCGGATGGCGGCCGCGTTGGTGCCGGCCGCCTGCGCCAGTTCGCGCGTGGACGTCTTGGCGTAACCTTGTTCGGCAAACAGGCGGATGGCGCTGAGCAGCAAGCGCTCGCGCGACTGTTCGCCGTCGGAACGGGGTTTGCGCCCGTCGTCGGCATTTGGTGTGTGGGAAATGTTTTTTTCAATCATGTCGGAGATTTAATCATATATCTCAAACGATTGATATAACTAAATCGATCGATTTAGTTAAGGAAAGATGAAGATGCGGTAAAACGCGGGCAAAAAAAAGCCCGCGAACTGGCGCGGGCTGAATCCAATGTTCGGAGAACGAATTGGAGGAGACAGTTCTACTATAGCGCTGAAAATGGTGCAGTGCAATACCGTAGAACTACTGTATCGGTCTCTCGTGGATGGCAAAAAGTCAGCATTCCATGCTGCGGCGCACAGGAGTTCAGGCCTTGCTGCGCAGCGCCAGCGTGAACGTGCTGCCCGAGCCGTAGTCGCTGTTGAAGAACAGGGCGCCGCCGATGGCGTTGGCCAGGTTCTGGCACAGGTACAGGCCCAGTCCCGCGCCTTCCACGTGGCGCGTGGAGGTGGAATCGAGTTGCGAGAAGGCCTGGAACAGCTTGGCCTGGTCTTCTTCCTTGATGCCGGCGCCGCTGTCGGCGATGCTCATTTCCGTCACCAGCACGCCGTCTTCTTCGCGCTGGGCCAGGCTGATGCGCACCGTGCCCTGTTCCGTGAACTTGATGGCGTTGTTGAGCAGGTTGATGAGGATTTGCGTCAGCGCGCGGCGGTCCGTCTCGATGATGGCGGGCGGCTGGTCCGCTTCTCCCAGCGCCATTTCCAGGGCCAGGCCCTTTTGCTGGGCCAGCGGGCGCAGGGTGTCGGCCACTTCGGCCATCAGGTCCTGGCAGTGCACGGGCTCGATCGACAGGGTCAGCTTGCCCGCCTCGATCTTCGCCACGTCGAGGATGTCGTTGATCAGCGAGAGCAGATGGCGCGCGCTGGCGCGGATGGTATTGAGCTGCTTGTCCTGGTCCGACGTCAGGGGACCGGGCAGTTTCATCAGCAGCGCGCCTGTAAACCCGATGATGGCGTTGAGCGGCGTGCGCAGTTCATGCGACATATTGGCGATGAAGGCGGACTTCATGCGGCTCGCTTCGGCCAGTTCCAGGTTTTTCAGGGCGATTTCGCGGTTGATGGTTTCCAGTTCGGCCGCATGGTGTGCCAGGCGCATATTCAGCTCGATCACCTGGCGTTCGCGCGCCTGCAGTTCGCCGTTGACCTGCACCGCCTGTTCATAGGTGGAGATCAGCAAATCGAGGATTTGCTGGCGCTCCGCGTTGATGAAATGCTTCTGGTCGCCCAGGTACAGGGCGATGCCGATTTCCACATTCTGGTTCTTGCGCAGCTTCTGGTTCATCAGCATGTGGCTGATGCGGTTGAGCAGGTAGTCTTCCGCGTAGGGCTTGCGGATGAAATTGTCGGCGCCGCACTCGATGCCGCGGATGATGTCCTTCGGGTCGTTGAGCGAGGTGACGAGGATCACGGGGATGTCGCGCAGGGTCGGATCGGCCTTGATGGCGCGGCACAGGTCGTAGCCATTCATTTCAGGCATGACGATATCGGACAGCACCAGGTGCGGCTTACGCTCGCGGATGGCGGCCAGGGCCAGCTGGCCATTGGCCGCCACGCGCGCGTTATAGTGCAGCGACTGGATCAGGCGGCGCAAGCGCTCCGCCTGGGTCGGGCTGTCCTCGACGATCAGGATCTCGATTTCGTCAGGCTTGATTTGGTTGTTGGAGTCCACAGACCTCTCCTAGAATTTCAGTGTGGTGATGCTGGGCGCGGTGCGCGCGCAATATCGACATCGTATGACTATATCGGATTTAGGTCTGCAAAAGTAACTTCCAAGTAACTATTTTGGCCACAGGGAATGCTGTGGCCGCCTCTCAGTTCTCGCCCTGGAACTGGCCGGCGCGATAGGTCAGCACGAGCGTGTCGCGGTGGCCGTGTTCGCCGATGGGCTGGATCGGCGTCGATTCATGGATCACGGCGGCATCGTCGAGCAGCAGCAGCGACCACGGCTCGGTCAGGGTAAAGCGCTTGCCGTTGGGACCCTCCGCTTCGAAGATGCGCGTCTCGCCGCCCTTGATCTGCTCGCGCCCGATCAGCAGCACGGCGACGAAATCGACGCCGTCGCGGTGCGCGCCTTCCGGCGTCGGGCGGCCGATGCCATCGGTCGTATCGATGCGGAACTGGTGCGCCTCGATGAACCACGGCTGGCGCCCCTTGACCTGCGAGCAGGCGTCGCCCAGCGCGCGGATCAGCTGCTGCCAGGCCGCTTGCGCGACGATAGCCGCTTCGACGGGTTCGAACAGGCGGTGCATGCCGCCGTGCAGGGCGTTGTATTCCACCGGCTGCCAGTGCGGACGGTGCGCCGTCTGCGTCAGGCGCTCGCCATCCTGCACGAAGCACGAGTGGCGCCGGCGGCGATAGCGGCCGCCATCCTTCAGGTAATTGTCCAGCGCCAGGGTGTTCCAGCTGGGTTCCAGCGCGCGCAGCGCGGCCAGCGGGCAGCCGGCCAGCGCGGCCACGTCCTGCGGGCGCAGGACGGCATAGCCGTCGTCGCGCAAGGCTTCCTTGAGGCGGGACGGTTCGGTAAAGATCGGTGCGGAAGTGCTCATGGCGGTGCCGGCCGGAACGCGGCCTGTATCAGTTTATCCAGCCTGGCATTCTACGACTTCGTGGCGTTTCCTGTGCAGTACGACAGGAATTATTCTTGTTTACTTAAAAATTCTTTACCAGGGTCAGGCGCAGCGAGCGCGATTCCACCGGATGGAAGTGGATATCGTCCACGGGCTGCGCCTCGCCGGGCAGGCGCGAGGCATAGTAGTAGTCGATGGCCGAGTCGCGCCGGTTGGCCAGGTTGTAGCCTTCCAGTTCCATGCGCCAGGTCTTGTCGATCCGGTAGGCGATGCGCCCGTTCAAGCCCACGCTGGCGGCGGAGCGTACGCTGTTGTCTTCCACCAGGGGGCGCGGACCGAAGTAGCGCAGGCGCAAGGAGCCCGACCAGGGCCCCGGCGGCGTCACCGTCATGGCCAGCTGGGCCACGCCTTCGATGGCGCCGGGGATGAAGTCGCCCGCCGGGTCGCTGCCGCGCGAGCGCGCCCGCGCATACGCGAGATCCAGGTCCAGCGACAGCCATCTGGCCGGCTTGTAGTAGCTGGAAATTTCGATGCCGTAGCGGCGGCTGGGGCGGCCCGCCTCCGTGGCGCCCGCGTCGCCGATGAACAGCAGCTCGGAATCGAAGTCCAGGCGGTACAGCGACAGCGAGGTTTGCAGGCCGGCGATGGCGGCGCTGCGCAAGCCCAGTTCCAGGCCGCGCGAGCGCACCAGGGGCGTGACCTTGCCGGCTGCTTCGTCCGTCTTCGGATCGACCGTGATGGTCGTACCGCGCGCGTCGTTGCTGTGAAAACCGTTGCCGATGTTGACATACGCTTCCGTGTCGCGCCACGGCCCCGCGATCACGCTCAGGCTGGGGCTGAACAAATGGTCGCTGGCCGTGCCCGAATTGGCGGCGCGGTCGCTGCGCACGTCGAAGCGGTAGGCGTCGGCGCGCAGGCCGGCCACGGTGCGCAGCGATCGCGACCAGCGCATGCTGTTTTCGCCATACACGCCGATGCTCGTTTCGACGATATGGTCTTGCCGCGTGGTCGACAGGACCTGGCGCTGGCGCGTGTTGTACAAGCCATTGTGGATATTGTCGTTCTGTAGCTGCAGGCCGATGGTGGTGTCGCTGCTGCCCCTGTCCGTGTGCCGGTGCCAGGTGTGGCTGGCATCGAGGCCGGCCGTCACGCGCCGGTCGGGCTGGGCGAACTGGTCGCCGTTGACCGGGTCGTCCATCGCATACGTAAAATTCGAGAACAGGGCCAGGCGGTTGGCGATCACGTACGCGCTGACCCTGGACGACACGTCGTCCGTCGTCTGGCGCCAGGCGCCCGACAGGCTGTAGCGCTGCGCCTTGCCGCCGTCGCTGGCATCGACGGCGTCGAAGCGGCCCAGGGTGCTGTCGCGCACGGCGCGCAGCGGAATCTGGTCGGTGGCGTTCCAGCTGGCGTCGTACGCCATGGCCGTAACGTTGAAGCCGTTGTTGGCATAGCCTTCGCTGTAGCGCAGCACGCCATTGCGCTTGCGGTAGCGGTCCGGCTGCGTGAACGGGCCATTGTTCTGCTGCGCTTCGAGCGCGTACAGCAGGCTGCCGTCGCCCGCATCGATGGAGTCGGCCAGCAGGGCGCGGCGAAAGCCGTTTTGCCCGATGCCCGCGCTGGCGATGCCTTGCGTCAGGCGGTTCGCGTAGACGACGGACGCCGCGCCCGCCGAGGAAAAATCGCCTTGCGCCGCCGAATACGGTCCCTTCTTGTAATCGAGGCGCATGGCCAGTTCGGGGATCAAAAAGTTCAGGTCCGTCCAGCCTTGTCCGTGGCCATGGCTGCGCTGGTTGACGGGCATCTCGTCGACGGTGGTGCGCAAGTCCGTGCCGTGATCGAGGTTGAAGCCGCGCAGGTAGAACTGGTTGGCCTTGCCCTCGCCGCTATGCTGGCTGACGATCAGCCCCGGCACGGCTTCGAGCAATTCGCCGGGCCGGTAGCTGGTGCGCGCGTCGAGCTGCTGTTGCGTGACGCTGCCCGCATTGGCCGAATCGGCCACGCCCAGCTGGTTCAGGCGCGAACCGTCGACCAGCACGCGCTGGAAGATGTCGTCGGCGTGGGCCGCAGGTGAAAACAGGGCGGCGAGGAGGAAGGGAAGGGAGCGTGGCGTCATGGGGGATAGGTGTGCCGGGGCTTAGCGGATCGGCAATTCCGTGTTCTGGCGGTCGAAGATCAGCGTCTGGATGTTGCCGCTGTCCTGCACGTTGAGGGTATTGCGCTGGCTGGGCAGGAAGTCGGTCAGCAACTGGTTATGGATGCGCGTGGCGGGCGCCAGGCGCGTGCGCTCGATTTCCTGGAAGATCACCACGTTGTCCGCGTTGACCTTCATGCCGACCCAGTTCAGGCGCAGGCGCTTGCCGTCGGCGCCGACGATATAAAACTGCTTGTCCACGTAGCGGCGCAGCGCCGCTTCGCTGTCTTCCTGGCCCAGGTCGAACTGGCGCTGGTACAGATTCGTCAGCAGCGCCTCGACGTCGTGGCCCGTGTAGGTGTGCACCACTTCCGTGCTGCCGCTGGCCGCGTTGTAGCTGATGTCGGCGATACCCATGTGGAAGTTATGCGCGCCGGCCGCCATGCTGGCGCTGGCCAGCACGCTGGCCGCGAGGAGGCGCCAGCGCATCACGCCTCGTCGCCCTTGTCCGCGCCGCCGTTCTTGCCTTTCAACGGCGTATGAAAATCGCGCATCAGGTTATCCTTCGGCGATTTTTCGCTCTTGAACAGCTCCAGGCGCGATGGCGTGATCTTGCGCGGCCAGCTATTGTTGCTGGTGTCGATATCGGCCGTTTCCCAGTACGGGTCCTGCACCAGGCCCACCATCGGCTCGTCCGTGATGACGACCTTGGTGATCTTCTTCGGCGAATAGCGCCATACTTCGGCCGGCACGCGCTCGACGTACTTCTTGCCGCTTTTCAGTTCGATCTCGAGTATCAACGGCATGACCATGCCGCCCAGGTTCGACAGGTCGACCAGGTACAGGTGCTTGCCCTGTTTCAGCAAGTCCTTTTCCCACGGTTCCAGCGCGGCCAGCGCTTCGGCATAGGCGTTGCGGTCCTTGTTGGTGACCGTGAAATCGTCGTGCTGGTTGTAGAAATCCTTCAGCTCAGGGTGCGCGTCGACGCGGCGCGGCATGCCCTTGTTGGCGCGGCTCGTCACCGATTCCGGCTGGGCGTCCTTTTGCGCCTTTTTCCAGGCTTTTTCCGTTGCCGGATCTTTCGAGCTCACGCCGTATTCGCTGATGCCGTCGATGCTGATGTCGACCGGGTCGGTCGTATAGAACCAGCCGCGCCAGAACCAGTCGAGGTCCGTGCCGGAGGCGTCTTCCATGGTGCGGAAGAAGTCAGCGGGCGTGGGGCGCTTGAATTTCCAGCGCTGCGCATACTCCTTGAAGGCGTAGTCGAACAGCTCGCGCCCGAGGATGGTCTCGCGCAGGATGTTCAGGCCCGCCGCCGGCTTGGCATAGGCGTTGTTCCCGAACTGCAGCAGGGATTCGGAATTGGTCATGATGGGGACCTGGTCGCGGCTACGCATGTAGTCGACGATCTCGCGCGGTTCGCCGCGCGAGGCCGGATAGTTTTCTTCCCACGCCTGCTGCGCCAGGTATTGCACGAAGGTGTTGAGGCCTTCGTCCATCCACGTCCATTGGCGCTCGTCCGAGTTGATGATCATCGGGTAGTAATTGTGGCCCACCTCGTGGATGATCACGCCGATCAAGCCATACTTGGTGCGCTTCGAATACGTCAGCTCGCCCGTCTTCTTGTCCTTCACGGGACGCGGGCCGTTGAACGAGATCATCGGATACTCCATGCCGCCCACGGGGCCGTTGACGGAGATGGCCGTCGGGTATGGATAGTCGATGCTGTACTTGTTGTACTGTTCGATCGTGTGCACGATGGCTTGCGTGCTGTATTTTTCCCACAGCGGATTGCCTTCTTTCGGATAGTAGGACATGGCCATCACGTCGCTGCCGCCCTTCTTGTAGCCCTGTGCATCCCAGATGAACTTGCGGCTCGAGGCCCAGGCGAAGTCGCGCACGTTGGCCGCCTTGAAGTGCCACGTCTTTTGCGCGCGGCTGACGGATTTTTCGGCCGCTTCCGCTTCCTTCTGCGTGACGATGACGACGGGCTTGTCGCTGCCGCGGGCCTGGTCCAGGCGCTCGCGCTGCGCGCTTGACAGCACCTCCTGCGGATTTTGCAGAGCGCCCGTGGCGGCGACGATATGGTCGGCCGGAACCGTCAGTTGCACGTCGTAGTCGCCGAACTCCAGCGTGAATTCGCCCGAGCCCAGGAACTGCTTGTGCTGCCAGCCGGCCGCGTCGTAATAGGCCGCCATGCGGGGGAACCACTGCGCCACTTCGAACAGGGCGTTCTTGTCATCGAAAACCTCATAGCCGGCGCGCCCGCCCAGCACCTTCTGTTCGTTGATGCGGTAATCCCAGTCGATCTGGAAGGCGAAGTCCTGGCCCGGTTTCAAGGGCTGCGGCAGGTCGATGCGCATCATGGTGCGGTTGATGACGTATTTCAGCGGCTGGCCATCGGCGCCCGTCAAACGGCGGATATTGAAGCCGCCCTGGAAGTCGCCGCGCGCCAGGATGCCGCGCAAGCCTTCGAACTTCATCGTGTCTTCGCCCGCCGTCTTGGCCCAGGCCTGGCGCGAGGGCGCCGTGGTCATGCGGCGCGCGTCGGAGTCGGGCTTGTAGATATTCTGGTCCAGCTGCACCCACAGGTAGCCGAGGGTGTCGGGCGACTGGTTATGGTAGGTGATGGTACCGCTGCCGGCGATCTCGCGTTTGGCTTCGTCCAGGGTGGCGCGGATCGTGTAGTCGGCGCGCTGCTGCCAGTAGGCGTGGCCCGGCGCGCCGGAGGCGGTGCGGTAGGTATTCGGGGTGGGCAGCACTTCTTCGAGCTGGCGGAACTTGTCGTCGAATGGTTCGGCAGCGAAGGCCGACACGGTAAAGCACAGAGCCAACGTGGCTACGGAGCCGAAAGGTATGCGCATGGTCACCCTGATGTTGTTGTAAGGAAATAGTGGCAACTATTCTATACGCAGGGTGGCGTCAGTCTTGTATCGATTTGTAATAAAGAAAGGCGGATTTCGCACCAGCTTTTGCCTGGCCCCGTCCGGGCGATGCTTTACCTGATTTTGCTCGGAAAAGCGGCGCCTTTACTCACTTTTCATCAGGCTGTCGCGCAACTGGTTCAGTTGTTGTTTCATGTCCACAACCTGCTCCACGCTGCAGTGGCTGGCCGTCAGGATGGCTTCGGGCAGCAGGGCCGCTTCATGGCGCAGCTGGTCGCCTTGCTGCGTGAGGGAAATGATGACCTGGCGCTCGTCGCTGGCGGCGCGCGTGCGCGTCAGCAGGCCCGATTGCTCCATGCGCTTGAGCAAGGGCGTCAGGGTGGCCGAGTCCAGGAACAGGCGCTCGCCCACTTCCGACACCGTCAGGCCGTCGCGCTCCCACAACACCATCATCACCAGGTATTGCGAATAGGTCAGGCCCAGCTTGCGCAGGAGCTTGCGGTACAGCTTGTTCATGGCAAGCGAGGTCGAGTACAGCGCAAAGCACAGCTGGCCGTCCAGGCGCGGCACCTGGTGCAAGGGGTTGGGGGCGGTGGTGGTATCCATGGGGACAGTATATATAGTGCGCTACTTAGTTGCAAGCGACCTCAATGCCGCCAATGCCTGCGCGTCGAGCCTGAGCGCGCCGGCGGCGACATTCTCGCGCAGATGCGCCATGGACGAGGTGCCGGGAATGACCAGCATATTCGGCGCGCGCTGCAGCAGCCAGGCCAGCGCCACCTGCATCGGCGTGGCCTGCATGGCGGCCGCCACCTGGTTCAAGGTATCGGACTGCAGCGGCGAAAAACCGCCCAGGGGGAAGAAGGGCACATAGGCGATGCCTTGCGCGGCCAGGGTATCGATCAGCGCATCGTCCGCGCGGTGCGCCAGGTTATAGTGGTTTTGCACGCAGACGATGGGGCTGAGGCGCTGCGCCTCGGCTACCTGGCCTGCATCGACATTGGACAGGCCGATATGGCGCACCAGGCCTTCCCGCTGCAGCTGCACCAGTGTGGCCAGCGGCTCGGCAAGCGACGAGCCGTCCGGGCCGGCCACGCCCGGCGCGCGCAGGTTGACCACATCGAGCACGTCGAGGCTCAGGTTGCGCAGGTTGTCGTGCACGGCGTCGCGCAGCTGCTGCGGCGATGCGGCCGGCAGCCAGGATTGGTCGGCGCCGCGCACGAAGCCGATCTTGGTGACGATGGTCAAGCCGTCGCGATACGGATGCAGCGCTTCGCGGATGATCTGGTTGGTGATGTGGGGGCCGTAAAAGTCCGACGTGTCGATATGGTTGATGCCCAGTTCAATGGCGTCGCGCAGCACGGCGACGGCGGCGGCGCGGTCCTTCGGCGGACCCCAGACGTGCGGGCCGGCCAGTTGCATGGCGCCGTAGCCGATGCGGTTGAATGCGATGTCGCAATGGGCGGGCGTGAACTGGTCGCGGGCGGGGCAATACGTGTGCATGGAAGCTCCTGTGTGGTGGTGGGGACGGGAGCAGCCATCGTAATGGCCAATGCGCTGTATGATAATCGGGTCAATCCGGTACGCCCTGTACTCAATTACGCACAGTGAAAGCTCCCCTCATGCATGCAGACAACCCTTCCATGGCCGACCTGTCCGCCTTTGCCCTGGTGGCCCAGCATCGGGGTTTTCGCCAGGCCGCGCGCGCCAGCGGACAGTCGGCGTCGGCGCTGAGCGAGGCGCTGCGGCGGCTGGAGCAGCAACTGGGCATCCGCCTGCTGGAACGCACCACGCGCAGCGTGACGCCGACGGCAGCCGGCGCGCTGCTGCTGACGCGTTTGCGTCCGGCGCTCGAGGAAGTGAGCGGCGCGCTCGACGTGCTGAACGACTTGCGCGACAGCCCGCGCGGCACCTTGCGCCTGAACGTGCCGGTCAACGCGGCGCGCTTCTTTTTGCAGCCCATGGTCGACCAGTTCCTGCGCGCCTATCCGCAGATCAGGGTCGAGCTGGTGGTCGATAATAATTTTGTCGATGTCGTCGCCAGTGGCTGCGACGCCGGCATCCGCTATGGCGAGCGGCTGGAGCAGGACATGATCGCCATCCCGATCGGCCCGCGCACGCAGCGCTTCGCGGTGGCGGGTGCGCCGTCCTACCTGGCGCAGCGGGGCGTGCCCGTGCATCCGCGCGACCTGCTGCAGCACGCCTGCCTGCTGGGAAAATTCCTCAGTGGCGCGATTCCGCCGTGGGAGTTCGAGCGCGACGGACAAAAAGTGAGCGTGGAGCCGGACGGCCCCGTGATCGTCACGCCGACGGCGGCCGACTTCGCGGTCAGCATGGCCATCGCCGGCCATGGGCTGGTGTATCTGTTTGAAGAGTGGCTGCAGCCGTATGTCGATGCGGGCCAGCTGCAGCCCGTGCTGGAAGACTGGGCGATGCCCTTTCCCGGCCCGTTTTTATACTATGCGGGCCGGCGCCACCTGCCAGCCCCGCTGCGCGCCTTCATCGATTTCGTGCAGGCCAATTTTGCGCAGTTTCCGCCGCTTCCTCAATCCGCCGGATAGCGCTGGCGTAAAAGCTGCAGCATGGCCACGTTCTGTTCCCATGCGTCGCTCACGGGCTGCTGCGTGTATGGCAGCGTTTGCGTGTATGGCGCGGGGCCGAATTCCGGCGTGAACGTCATGCGTTCGGCGCCGGCCGCGCGGCGCAGGGCGACGATGGCATCCCACCAGGCCAGGTGGGCGTCGAGCGCCGGCTTGGCTTCCGGTGCGCGGAAGTCGGCCACTTGCGGGCCCTGCGCATGGCCCACGCGCGCATGCACGTGGTGCACCAGCGGCAGTATTTGCGCCAGTGTGTGCGGCTGGTCTTCCAGCAGCGATTCGCAGGCGCAGCACCAGTGCGACAGGTCGGCCGTCAGGGGCAAATCCGGATACTGCTGCAGATACGGCAGCAGCAGCATCGGGTGGCCGGAAAATCGGCTGCGGTGGAGTTCGTGCACGATGGGCACGCCGTGCCTGGCCGAGATGGCGGCGGCCAGGTCGATCAATGCCGCGTTCTGCGCCTGGGTATAGTAATCCTTGCCCGTGTGGGTGTTGACCAGCACGGGGCGCGCCAGGCAGGCGTTTTCCAGCAGTTCCGCCAGGGCGGCGTGGTGCAGTTCGAAGTCGCTGTGGAACACGGTTTCCCATTGCGCGGCGATCAGCTGCAGGCCCGCCTTGGCGATGCGGTCCGTCCACTCCTCGCGCAGGGCCGCGTCCAGCGGCAGCGACATCTCGATGCCGTCGAAGCCGGCCGCCGCGACCCTGTCGATGAAGACGTCGGGCGGCAGGTCGTTATTGCCCCAGTGGGCGGCGAAGACCTCGATGCGCATCAGATGAAGCCCCGCACGGGGAACGCCGCGTCGCGCTGTATCCAGTTGTGCGCGGCGTACTCGGTCTGGCCATCGGTCGCGTGCAAGGTGTAGGCGTGGCGCGAGACGGGCGAGCGGTTCGGCGCGCTGTAGTGGGGAAGCAAGCCGTGGAAGCACACGAGGGCGCCGGCCTTCACTTCCAACGGCACGGCCGTGCTGTCGTCGGGCCACGGCATGGCATCGAGCTTTTCCACTCTTACCTGGTCGCCGTTGCGGATGAAGCGCTCGCGCAGGGGCCCGCGGTGGCCGCCCGGTTCGGCCCACAGGCAGCCGTTGTCCAGGGTCGCGTCTTCCAGCGCGAACCAGAACGTGGTCACGCTGACCGGCGTGGTCTCGAAATACGTGGCGTCCTGGTGCCAGCGCACTTCGCCGCCGATGCCGGGCTGCTTGAAGATGTACATCGATTGCCACACCTGCGCATCCGCCAGGCCCAGGTCGCGCGCCACTTCGGCCAGTTTCGGGTCGGCCGAAAAAGCGCGGAAGACGGGATCCAGGTCGTGCATGGCGTGGCCGATCTTGTTGATCGACAGCGATTTCGCCTGCTTCAGCTGGCCGTCCGGGCCGAAAGCCTCTTCCTCGAAGAAGCAGCGGATGGTGTTGTCCGACGCCAGGAAATAATCGTTGGTGTTCTTCGCCTGGTCGCGCGTGGTGAAGATGGATTGACTCTGGCTGGGATCGAATTCGTTGACAATCTGTTCGGCGCGCGCGCGCAGGGCGGCGATTTCGTCCGCTCCCTTGAAATCGGGCAGGATGATGTAGCCGTCGCGTTGGTATTGTTCTTGTTGTTCAGTTGTCAGCATGGCGGCGGCTCCGTAGGTCAATGGAAAGCGCCATTGTAGGATGGGGGCAGTGCGCAAACAATCGCCCGGCGGTTGACAGATTGTCGCGAAAACGCAGACAATCTTTGACATGGATCAACTAAAAGCGATGGAAATCTTTGTCGAGGTGGCGCGCCAGCGCAGCTTTACGGTGGCCGGCCAGCGCCTGGGTTTGACGCGCGCCATGGTCAGCAAGACCATCATGCAGCTGGAAGAACGCCTCAACGCGCGCCTGCTGCACCGCTCCACGCGCGAAGTGAGCTTGACGGACGCGGGCCGCGCCTATCTGGCGCCGTGCATGGCCACCGTCGTCCAGGCGCAGGAAGCGGCGCGCATGGTGGCGCACGTGGCGCAGACGGGCGCCGGGCTGGCCGGGCCGCTGCGCATTCAGGCGCCATCGAGTTTCGGCAGCGCGTGGCTGGCCGATGCCGTCGCCCGTTTCAGTTTGCTGCACCCGCAGGTGCGGGCCGAGCTGTTTGTCGACGATGCGCTGCTCGACCCGATACGCCACGGTTTTGACCTGACCATCCGCGTGGGCGGCATCCCGGACAGCAGCGCGCTGGCCATGCGGCCGCTGGCGCCGTGCCGCGCGGTGCTGTGCGCCAGTCCCGCCTATCTGGCGCAATGGGGCGTGCCGCAGACGCCGCAAGATTTATTGAAGCATCAGTGCCTGCATTTCAGCCACCTGACCGATGGCACGAACTGGCATTTCCTGCGTGGAGCAGGGGAGCAGCGCGAGGAGGTGAGCGTGCGCGTGCAGGCGGGGTTTACGGCGAATAATGGGCTGGTGCTGCACCAGGCGGCGCAGCGGGGATTGGGCATCGTCTACAGCACCACGTTTCTCGCCTGGCGCAATCTGCTCGATGGCAGCCTGCTGCCCGTGCTGTCCGGCTGGGAGCTGCCGCTGAATCACTTGAGCGCCCTGTATCCGGCCAGCCGCCAGCCGTCGCCCAAGGTGCGCGCGCTGATCGATTTCCTGGTGGCCGAATATCAGCCCGTGCCGCCGTGGGACCGCGAGCTGGCAGCGGCCGGATTTTTCAATTAAAGATCAATTGAACGCGACGGGTTCCACCGTCCACGCGCCATCGGCGTAGACTCTTTCGTCGTCGAGATAAACGGCTTCGGTGACAGCGAAGATGTCGACGTGGTAGCGCGCATCCTTGCGCTTGAATTGCGGTTTTGCATACACGCCGTGCTTGGCGCCCAGCGACAGATGGATGCCGCACATGCGTTCATAGGTGCCGATGTCGTTGACCAGCTGCTCGCGCGAAAAGGCGCGGTTCATGCCGAAGCCCAGTTCGCGCACCCACACTTCGCCTTCGTGCGCGCGGATGATCTCGAGCATGGCGGTAAATTCCGGCGTGGCGTGCTCCGTGCCCGTGACTCTGCCCTTGTCGATGATCAGGGTGATCGGCGTGTCGGGGCGGTTGACCATGAAGTGCGTATCGCCGAAGACGAAGATGCGCACGCGCCCGTTCACCGCTTCCAGGTCCTGCGCTTCGGTAAACACTTCGCCCAGCGGGAACTGGCCGCCGATATTGTTCATGCCGCTGTAGTCGCCGATATTGAGCTTGGCCGATTCGAACGGGGAAGCAAACACCAGCTGTTCGCCGCCGCTGTCGACCATGCCGTGGCGCGCACGGTCTATGCGCGCCTTCAGTGCATGGCCGACGCCGCGGTAGTAGGCGGGATCGTAGGCCAGCGAGGCGATGTAGTGCAGCCCCTGCACGCCAGGCATGCGCGACAGATGCACGTGCTCGATCACCTTCAGGCCCCGCTTGAACAGCTCGATGCGGATGCGGAACGCTTCGAGGCGGAAGCTGGTCGACTGGATCAGCACGACGAGGCTGCCGGCCGGCAGGTCGGCAAACGCGGCCAGCACGGCGTCGGGCGTGACCTCGTCGAAATCGATGAAGGTGGCGTCCGGCAAGGCCTGGCGATACGCTTCCGTCAGCACCACGTTGAGCCAGCTGCGCTTGTCGCAGACGATCAGGGCCGGTTCGTCGGGGCGGTGGCAGATGGCCATGGCCAGCAGGTCGGCCACGTTTTGCGCGGCCACTTCGGTGGCGGCGGCGCTGATGGCGTCGAGCCGGCTGGTGTCATTCTCGGGAAGCGTCATGGTGCAAAGGTGGGGGGCGTGAAGTAATCGCAGCATTATAAGGCGATTGCTGCTGGGCACACTATTCCCCATCCGGCGGAGGAGAGGCGGTTGCCGCGTCCCTGATTATCTTGTGTAGTGCTTTAGGGCAATGTATTATTTGAAAAATGGTATGAAACGATATGGCAGGGTATGGCAGCGAGCCTGGACGCACGGTGGTACGCTTCCAGTGAAGCAGGGACAACAAGCCAACAGGCGAAGACTAAGAGTGTGATGTGATGAGCATAATCGGACAAGATATTCCCATGGAGCGGCCGGATACGGATGGCCGTGCTGCCGTGTTCGTTCCCGTCACGGGCGTCAAGGAAGATGTCCTGTTGACCATACGCAAAGGTGCGGCCATCGTCGGTTTTGCCAACCACGACCGCACCATCACCGTGTATTTTGAAAGCAACCGCTTTGACGATCCCGCGCTGGCCAAGTGGGAGCACAAGGCGCGCAAGGCCTACGACCGCCTGGTCGACAATGCGCCCACCGTGTCGAAGCTGACCACCAGCCCCGCCAATTTCGAGCAGATCGGCTATATCAATGGCAAGGGCATCACCCTCCGCCGCATGGAAAGCCTGCAGCGCTGGCTTGCGTATTCGGATGCGATGGATACGTGCCCGGCAACGGATATCATTCCGCGCACGGTTATTGCCAAGGCCGACGCTGTCAAGGTGTAAGAGCGGCTGATAAAACGCCCAAGGCGTTGTTGCCTGCCTCTCGCCGTACTGACGTACTGTCTTCGAGGCGGCGCCTAGCCCTGAGCATTTTCTCAGCCGCTCTTGGCGCGCTTACGAATGGCTGTACGAAAGGCCACAGTTTGTAGCCTTTCCCTCGGTCCTGGCGTACTGTCTTCGGGGCGGCGCTTGGCCCTGCGCGTTTTTTCCGGCCGTTTTCGATTTTCCCCCTCACACCACGATGATATTCGCCTGCGCCTTGAGCGGGCAGGGCAGGGTGTCGTCGAAGGTGATCTCGATGGCGCTGGCGACGAACATGCCGCCGATGTGCTGGGCCGCGATTTCCGGCGGCGTGCCCGGCTTGGTCAGGTTGACGTCTTGCGCGAAGACAAACACGCGCCAGGTGCCATAGACTTCCTGGTCGAATTGCAGCAGGGTGCGGTATGCCCGCTTCAGGTCCAGGCTGGCCGCGTACACGCCGTCGTTGGCCCCCGGATCGAAACCGAGGCCGTCGTCCGTCAATGATTCCACGAAGAACAGACCCTGTGGCGCCTGGAACAGCACGAAGGCATACAGCTCCGTGCCGCGGAAGACATTGCCATTGTCGCGCCTGAAACTGGCGCGCAGCCACAGCGGTTCGAACGCCTGCACCACGGGCGGGCTGTCCGTTTCCACGGGGCCGGCCACGTGCACGTTGACTTGCGTTTCGCTGACGGCGTGCTGGTAGCTGGCGCCCGTGGTGAAACGGTCGTACTGCCAGCTGATGTCGGCCGTGTAGGGCAGGCCCGCGTTCGGCGCTTCGGGCAAGACCCACTTTGCCACCACGCGTTCGGCCAGGGTCAACTCGCCGGCGGCCGGTGGTGTTGCTTCCTGGCCACGCCAGAATGGATCGGCCACGTCGGAGCAGGCGGCGACGATGGCGCCCGAGGCGATGGCCGAGGCCACCCCGGCCACCGTGAATTCCGGCTTGCCCGAGGCCGCGCCCTTGGGCGTGCAGCAGTGCACGCTGGGATCCGTTTCCTCGACGGTGCCGCCCACGCTGAAGCTGGCCTTGCCGGCGCCGAGCGCGGCGGCAATGATGGCCACCAGCGCGGCGATGATGGCGATGATAATGGCCAGTATCTTCCACCAGGGATCGGAAAACGGCAGTTCGCCATGCGTGCCCGCGTAGGCGGGATTCGGTGTCCAGACGAGGGTCATGCCGGTCGGCACGATCGGCCCGAAGCCGGGCGGGCAGCGGCAGTCTTTATTGTCGCCGCCCGTGCTGCCCCAGCGCTTGCCCGGCAGGTGGCCCTGCGGCTTGGACAGTTCCAGCGTGCCTTCCTCGACCGTGCAGTTATAGGTATTGGTGCTGCTGTCAAAGCGCGTCTGCGACACGAAGATCTGCTGGATCGAGCGGCGCGGCGTGTAGCCGTCGGCCTTGGCGACAAAGCTGACGAGTCTCTTGCCGGGCGTGGCGTGCTGGAAGTCGGCATCCCACATGACCAGCATGGCCGCGCCGGCGGGTACGCTGGCGAAGAAGAAAGTGCGCGCCACCGGCGCGATGCCCGGGTCGCCCACGCTTTCCAGGTACACCGTGACGTTCGTCAGCGGGCTGCCGGACATGTTCGTGACGTGGGCCGCGATGCGCAAGCCGTAAATGGCATTGTCGAAGATGCCGTCCGGCAGCATGATATTGGTGACGGGCTCGATCGCGAATGGCCGCGTCAACACCTGCATGGGCGTGTCGCTCATGGTGCTTGCTCCTCTTGGCTGTCCTGACCGGCATGGTGATGACCGTCCTGCTCAACGACCAGGTAAGTGATGCCGCCCATCACCTTGCCGTCCTGCGTTTCCAGCACGCGCAGCAGCGCGTACTCGCCTTTGGGCAGCGTCGCGGGGTGCAGGTTCAGGTACACGGGCACGGCCTGGCCGCGCGGCACGTTCAGTTCCAGTTTCTGCTCGTCCGGCGCCGTCCCGTTGCAATGGGGCGTCAGCGCCAGGCCCGCCTTCACCAGTCCCGCCTTGGCCGGACGCAGCTTGCCCAGGCCCAGGGTGGCCAGCAGGCGCTCCGGCAGCTCGCCGCCATATTCGAGGTGCAGCGCCACTGTTCTGGCCTGGCGCGGCAGGGCCGCCACCCTGATGGCCAGCAGTTGCGCGCGCCTTGCCGCCAGCACCACGGTGACATTGCGCTGGGCGATCTGGTCGTGCTGCGTGGGCTGGAAGAGGAAGCCGTTCGGCAGGGGATCGGGCAGCGGGTTGATGTCGCCAGCGCCGTGCGCCACAGCCAGCAGACATTCGTGGCCGCCATTGACGATGACGGGGATCCACGGCACCAGGCACAGCACTTCCTGCGTGGCGCCGGGCGGCAAGTCGGCAAACGCGGAACCGATCTGCGTGGCGGCGCCGACGGCGATCTGGCCGGAAGGATCGGCCCAGTAAAAGTCCACGCGCACGCCGTTCGAGGCGCTGTTGCCCGTGTTGTGCACGCGCCCCCACAGGTAATTGCTGGTGCCGGCAATGGGCGCACCGGGCGGGCCATTCGGATCATTGCCGGGCACGACCCAGATATCGGCGCTGTCCCACCACCAGGGCTGGCCGTCTTCGATGATCAGGTGGGCTGGCATGGCAATCTCCTTGTCCGTGGCCTGTGCTTGTAGCTTAGGCCGCGCGGGTGGAACGGGGATTGATCGGTGTCAAGCCTGCGGATGACTGCGCGGGCGCGCCGTGGCGGCGCCTGCGTGGGGTAATATTGCGGCAGAACGCAGCAGAGTAAATCCAGGAAAAGGTAGGAACGTGTCTGAAAAAGTGAATGAAGTATGCATCAACGCCGCCTGCGGCCGGACCTTGCCGCTGCGCGTGGTGCATTGCCCGTTTTGCGGCGCGCGCCAGGTGGCGCAAGCGCCTGTTTTGACGAAGGTGGCCACGCCGGTCCCGGTGGCGCCTCCCGTGCCGCCGCCGACGCCCGTCGCCCCGCCGATTTCCACGCCGCAACCCGCGCCGCAGCCAGTTTCCGCTCCCCAGCCGGCCCCGCCACCGGCGGCCGCGCCGGCCAAGGCGCCGCCCGCCAAGCCTGCCGGCAGGGGCTCGGTGCCGCCGCCGCGCCCGCCCGTGCGCTTGCGCACGTGGATCGCGGCGGCCGTGGTGCTGACCGGTATCTGGTTTTATAACAAGCCGGCCGACAAGCCGGCCAGCGTGGCGGAACAGGTCGAGGCCGCCACCGCATTGGCGGCGCAGTGCGACCTGGACGGGGCGCGCAGCGCGCTGGCCGTGCTGAAAAGCGCCAAGGCGCCCGCCGCGCAGATCAAACGCTTGCAGGCAAGCATCACCAAGTCCGCAGCCGCGTGCGACAGGCAACAGCAGCGGGCGCAGGCGTGGACGGCGCTGCAAGGCAGCGTCCAGCAGGCGCTCGATGCGGGCAAGCCGGAGCTGGCCACCACGCGCCTGGCCGCCTATGTGAAGCGCTGGGGCGACGATCCCGACACGCTGGAACTCGACGCCAAAGTGAAAGTGGCGCAAGCCAGCGCCCAGCTCGACCTGGCCGACGCCTGCCTGGCCAAGGGGGACCGGGTCTGCCTGGAAAACAGCCTGATCGCCGCCGAGCGCTACAAGCGGCCGGAACTGGCGGCGCGCACGCAGGCGCTGCGCACGGCCTTGTCGCAATTGCTCGAACGCTCGCTGCTCGATGCAGCCCCGGGCCAGTAGCGCCAACAACTAAAATGCCCGCCGCGGCCAGGCCGGGCGGGCGCAGCTACTCAGCCTTACTCTTGCGGCACCAGCGCCAGCGCCGCGCTGAAGTCGCCCATCGGCTTGCCGCCATTGGCCACCAGCGCCTTGTCGCGCGTGCTCAAGCCGTCGAGCACGGGCAGGCCGAAGCGGTGTGTGATGGCGCGCAGGATGGAGGCAGAATCGTATTGCGTATGGTCAACTAGTCCCTTTTTCACGTACGGCGAGACGAGGATGGCCGGCACGCGCGTGCCCGGACCCCAGCGGTCGCCCTTCGGCGGCGCGGCGTGATCATAAAAGCCGCCGTTTTCATCGTAGGTGACGATGACCAGCATGTTTTTCCATTGCGGACTTTTCTTCAGCTGGGCGATGACGCTGGCGATGTGCGCGTCGCCGTCGGCCACGCTGGCGTAGCCCGCATGCTGGTTCAAATTGCCCTGCGGCTTGTAGAAAGCCACGGGCGGCAGCTTGCCGGCGCTCGCGTCGGCCAGGAACTGGCTGTCGAAGTCGCGCAGGTGGGCGGCGCGGTAGGCGGGCGCCTTTACGGGGTCCATGTTGGCAAAGTAGTTGAATGGCTGGTGGTGGAACTGGAAGTTCGGCGGATTCTGGAAGCTGTTGCCGCGCGCGCTGGCCGTGGCCAGGGCCGTCGTATCCTTCCAGGCACCCGCATACCAGGCCCAGTCGATATTTTTGCCTGAGAGCAAGTCGCCGATATTCGTCTGCGTTTGCGGCGGCAGCGTATTGGCCTTGCCCGTGTCCGCATACAGCTTGCTGCTGTCGGCCGATGCTGGGGCGTTGCTGCTGGGCTGGAACGGCGGCTGCATGGTGTTGACGGCGTAGAACATGCCCGTGCTGTCGGCCGGCGTCAGCGCGCCGTCGTTGGCGTAGGCGGGCGCGCCGTTCAGGACCGTGGTCGGTGCCGTGGCGGACGGCGTCAGGCGCACGAAGTTGCCGTTGGCGTCGACGTCGATCTTCGCGATCGAGCCCTTGGCCACCGAGGTGTCGGCGTTCGGATACGTGGGCGCGCAGGCGCAGATCAGGTACTGGTGCGTGAGGAAGGAGCCGCCGAAGGCGCCGATGAACAGGTTGTCGGCCAGCGCATATTGTTTGGCGATGTCCCACAGCTGCATCTTGCTGCCGTCGTAATAGCCCATCGACAGGCTGCCCGCATCGGAATAGGCCGCGAACCTGTCGTTGGCGCCGCCGTTGATCTGCATCTGGTTGTTGTAGAAGCGGTGTACCAAGTCGCGCGTGATCACCGATTGCGGCAGGTACAGGGGGCTGCTCGCGTCGTCGATCTGGAACGGCTTGTTCGGCAGGTTGGCCGATTGCGCCTGCGTGATGACGGTGCTCTGGCCGGCCGCCGTCATGCCGCCCCAGGTGGGCGGCAGCACGGGCAGGGTGCTGCCGTCATAGTCTTTCTGCGGCACATAGGCCGAAGTCGACGTGGGATTGACGCCCGGCACGCCGTTCGCGCCCGGGAACAGGCCGTACAAGTTGTCGAAGCCGCGGTTTTCCGCGTAGATGACGACGATGGTCTGGATATTGTTCAGCGCCAGCGCGCCGTTCAGGGCGGCCAGCGCGTCGGCCGGTGCCGCCTGCGCGCTGGCGCTGGCGATCAGGGCCGTCACGCTGGCGTTTTCCGCCTTCAGTTTCGCCAGCTCGTCGCCGCTGGCCTTGTTGAAGTCGGACGCCAGGCCCGCTTCGGACACGCCCAGGCGCGCGGCCAGCTTGCTGCTGGCGGCCGCAAAGTCGCCGCCATTGCCGTCCATGACTTGCGCCAGTTCCGTCGACAGGGCGCTGACGAAGGCGCCGTGCCCGGCGGGCGCGCGCAGCAGCAGTTTTTGCGTCACCTTGCTGCCCGCGTCGCCGATGGCTTCATGGCGGATGGCGTCCGTGCCGACGGTCACCAGCACGGCGCCCTGGCCGTCGAGCGTGTAGCTGCCGTCGGCGGCCGTGCGCACGGGAGTCGAAGCGCTGTCGCAGGTCAGCTTGGCCTTGGCGCTTTCCAGGCACACCTGGGCGTTTTCATAGTAGCTGCCGATCACCTGGCCCGTGGTGCTGGGCGTGATCGCATAATTGCTGCCGCAGGCGGCCAGGCCCAGCGACAGCAAGATTGGTAGGGGACGTAAGACAGGGCGAGCGTGCGGTTTCATTGTTCATGCCTTCTGGGTGGAAAACGTCGCATGCTAGGCAGGCAATATGTCAGCTGCGTGACATGTCAGCGCCTGTTACATGACGTAATGTACGGACTTGATACATTACGTTTCGCAGGGTCTTGTCACGCAGCGGTCACATGCCGTTGCTACGCTGCCAGCCCATGATGAAACCGATGCCCTCCCTGCTGCTTGCCTGTGTAGCCGCCGGCCTGCTGGCCGCCTGCCATCCGGCAGCGCAAAAAGAAGCCGCAGCCAAGCCCGCCTATCTGGCGGGCGCCTACGCGCCCACCCTGCCGCGCCAGCCTTCCGTGGCCCAGATGACGGCCATGGGCCGCGCCATGTTTTTCGAGCCCAGCCTGTCCGTGTCGGGGAAGATGTCGTGCGCCAGCTGCCACAGTCCCGAACACGCGTACGGTCCGCCGAACGCGCTGGCGGTGCAGCTGGGCGGCCCGGAGCTGAAGGATGCGGGCACGCGCGCGGCGCCCTCGCTGCGCTACCTGCAGACCGCACCGGCCTTTACCGAGCACTATCACGACGACGATGGCGACGACAGCGTCGATGCGGGCCCCACGGGCGGGCGCAACTGGGATGGCCGTGCCCAGTCCGGCCATGAGCAGGCGCTGGCGCCGTTGCTCTCCAAACGCGAGATGGGCAACCGCGACGCGGCGGCCGTCGTCGCCAAATTGCGGGCCGGCCCCCTGGCGGCGCAGTTCCGTCAGACGTATGGCGCCGATATCTTCGAGCAGCCGGGCCAGGCGCTGCGCTGGGCGCTGATGTCGCTGGAAGTGTTTCAGGAAAGCCCGTTGGATTTCTATCCGTACACGAGCAAATACGACGCCGTCTTGCGCAAGCAGGCCGTTTTGAGTCCGCAGGAAGCGCGCGGCCTGGCCCTGTTCAACGATGAGCGCAAGGGCAATTGCGCCTCCTGCCACATCAGCCAGGTGAGCGCCGGCGGCGCCTTTCCCCAATTTACCGATTACGGCTTGATCAATATCGGCGTGCCGCGCAATGGCAAGCTGCCGGCCAACGCGGACCCGGCCTTTTTCGACATGGGATTGTGCGGCCCGGACCGCACCGACTTGATGGAGCACAAGGAGTATTGCGGCAGCTTCAAGACGCCGTCCCTGCGCAACGTGGCCCTGCGCAAGGTGTTCTTCCACAACGGCAGCTTTACCAGCCTGGAGCAGGTGCTGCGTTTTTACGTGCAGCGCGATACGGCGCCGCAAAAATGGTATCCGGCAGATCAAAACGGCAAGGTGCGCAAATACAACGATTTGCCGCCGGGCCTGGAGGCGAACGTCAACGTGGAAGCACCGTTCGACCGCCAGCCGGGCCAGGCGCCGGCCCTGAACGAAGCGGAGATCGCCGACGTGATCGTTTTCCTGCACACCTTGACGGACGGCTATCGGCCCGCCCCCGCCGCACATTGAGCAAGACAATGAAAAGATATCAAGATACCATTGCTTACAAATACGCCGCTTAAGCGTGTTTTTATGTGCGTTAGCGCACGCTAGAAAATTTTAGGCAGGTGTATATTGCGAACTGATCTGTGTCTTTTGATAACAATGAAAGGGAATATCATGAAAGTAAGCAAAAATTGGATGACCGTGTGCGCCGCTGGCATGATGGTTGTGGCACTGGCTGCCTGCCAGAAGAAGAGCGATGTCGCCGCCGGTCCTGCTGAACAAGCGGGCCAGAAGATCGATGCGGCTGCTGCCAAGGCTGAAGCCGACATCAAGGCCGCTGCCAACAAAGCCGACGCTGCCGTGAGCCAGGCTGCCTCCGATACGAGCGCCAAGATGGACCAGGTCGCCGCTGACGCCGACAAGAAAATGAGCGAAGCGGCCGATGCCGTCGGCAAGAAAGTGGAAAAAGCCGGCGAAAAGATGCAGGACGCCGCGCACAAGTAATACCCGCGCCAGGGCCGGCCGCTGCCGGTCCGGTCCCCGCGACTGCCGTCAGGTGATGGCGGTTGCGGCGACCCCATCGCCGGCCGGCCTGCCATGCGCCGTCGTCGCTGTACTTGCAGCATCGATCCCGTCCGTTCCCCCCAGCACCACGCTCAAATCGACAAAGCCGTCGCGCCATGCGCGTTCCAGGTCTTGCTCCACCGCTTCCAGCGTTGTTCTTTCCACATGGTGAAAACCGCGCAAGCCATACGCCCGGTTGCGCCCGTGCGCCTTGGCCAGGTACAGCGCCATGTCGATCAGGTTGACGCTGCGTTCCCACGTGAGCGGTCGTCCCAGCGGCGCCAGCGGATAGGGCGCAAAGCCCACGGACACGTGCACCTCGATGGTCTGCCCCTGGTAGTCGATGCTTTGCGCGGCCATGCCGTTGAGGATGCGCCGCGCGATATCGTCGAGCCCGTCGCGCGCGACGGCAGGCAGGAAGGCGAGGAATTCCTCGCCGCCCCAGCGCACGATCATGTCCGTTTCGCGCAACACGTCATGCAAGGTTTCGGCGATCGTCGTCAGCACCAGGTCGCCCGCCGCATGGCCGTAACGGTCGTTGATGTGCTTGAAATGGTCGACGTCGAGCAGGAATAGCGCGCCCACGACATCGGCGCCGCCGTAGGACTGCTGCGGCTTGCCCGCATGGCTGCGCATGAATTCCTGGAAGTGGCGGCGGTTGTACAGGGCCGTCAGCGGGTCGCGCGAGCTCTGGCGCTTGAGTTCCTGGTTTTTCACCTTCAGCTGCACGTTCGCGTGGCGCACTTTGCGGTACAGCAAGCCAACGATGGCGGACGCCATGGCCAGCACCAGCGCCAGTAGCCACCACACGCGCTGCTGCAGGCGGCGGTTGTCGATTTCCGTGCTCTTGAGCTGATTTTCGCGGCTCAGCAGCTCGATCTGGCGCTGTTTCTTTTCCGCCTCATACTTTTCTTGCAGCTCATACACGGCTTTCTGCCGCTGCTTTTCGAACAGCTGGTTGGAAATGCCCCGCTCGCGGTGATACGCGGTGACGGCGCCGCGCAAATCGCCCGCCTTTTCCAGCGCCATGCCGTATTCCAGCAGCACGGCTTGCATGTCCGGCTGGTTGGCCGTGCGTTCGTAGTAGGCCAGGCCCGTGGCCACGCTTTGCTTGCCTTCCTGCAGCCGTCCCTGGCCGATCAGCGCCTGGCCGATATTGAGCCGCGCCGTCGCCTCCACCTGTTCATCGTTGAGCAGGCGCGCCGCCGTGATGGCTTCATTCGCGTAGCGCAGGGCGCGCGCGTAGTCGCCTTCCTTCAGATAGCTGTCCGACAGATTGACGAGGGTCACGGCGACCATGCCGCGCGCGCCCAGTTGGCGTTCCAGCGCCAGGGCCGCCAGCAGGGCGCGCTGGCCCCGCTGCGGCTGCTGCGCGTCGAGCGCCAGCCCGTATTCCGTGTTCTTCGCCTGCGCCATGCGGCCCGGCGATGCCAGTGTCGCGGAGACTGCCAGCAATTCGTCGAGCACCTCGAAGCCCTTGTCGTATTCGCGCATCTGCGTGTACAGCAGGGTGAGGGCATTCAGGGCGGCGGCCAGGCTGGAGGAGGATTTGCTCTGGCGCGCCAGGTCGACGGCCGCCTGCAGCTTGGCCAGCGCAAACGGGAAATTGCCTTCCTCGGCCCACGACTGGCCCGCGCTGATGGTCGCCTGCACGCGCACGGGCAAGTCGTCCGTGCGGTTGGCGATGCGCTCCGCGTCAAAGGCCAGCAGGTGCGAGGCGCGGCGCTCGTTCCGGGCAAACGTGATGTAGGCCTTGTTGAGCATGCCCTTCGCCAGCGCCACGTCGCTCTTGTTCATGCGGGCGTAGGCGATCAGCTCCTCGGCCAGCTGCATGGCGACGTCGTTCTGGCCCAGGCGCATGCGGGCGTTGCTCAATTGGGTAAGGAATTCCGCGCGCAAGGGCAAGGGGGCGCTGCGCGCCTGCGTTTCCACCTCTTGCAGGCGTTCCAGGGCGCGCGCGGGCACGAAGCGGCCATCGTCGCGCACGGCGGCAAGATACTGCTCGAGGTTGCCGACCTCGGCCTGGACGGCAGGCGGCAGCAGGCAGGCCAATACCAGCAGCCAATGCGCCTTTCGCCATGATGCCCGTCTCTGTCTGCCTGCCAACGTCCCGCTCCCGCAATGACCACCTGTCTGGAGCAGATTATATTCTGTTGCAATCAAGAAATATCATACGGTGCGCGGAAATTTGTGAAAGTGCACACGGCAGGCATTGACAAAACATTATTACTGCGCCAGCTGTTGCAGCAGGTACAGGCGCTGGTACAAGCCGCCCTCGATCTGCATCAAGGCGTCGTGCGGCCCCGCTTCCGTGATGCGGCCGTGATTGAGCACGATGATACGGTCGGCCTCGCGGATTGTCGACAGGCGGTGGGCGATGGCGATGATGGTGACCTTGCCGCGCAATTCATTGAGGGCCAGCTGCACGATCTGCTCCGTCTGGCTATCGATGCGCGACGTCGCTTCGTCGAGCAGCAAGATGCGCGGCTGGCCGGCCAGCGCGCGGGCAATCGCGATCAGCTGCTTCTGCCCCGACGACAGGCGCGAGCCGCCTTCGCCCAGCGGCGTGTCGTAGCCGTGTTCCAGCGCCGCGATGAAGTCGTGCGCATGCGCGGCGCGCGCGGCCGTCTCGATCTGCTGCTGCGTGTAACCGCGGCCCATGTCGATGTTTTCGCGCGCCGAGGCGGCCAGCAGGAAGGGGTCTTGCGGCACCAGGCCCACGTCGGCGCGGAACTGCTCGTTGTCGATGCTGTCGAGGGCGACGCCGTTGATGGCGATGCTGCCCTGCGTGACGGGGTAGAAGCGCAGCAGCAAGGAGAGCAGGGTCGACTTGCCGCTGCCCGTGTGGCCGACGATGCCGAAGAAGGCGCCCTGCGGGATGGTCAGCGACAGGTCGTGCAGCACGGGCTGGTTTTCCACATAGGCGAAGGTCAGGCGGGCGATGTCGACGGCGGGCGTGTTGCCATCGTTGACGGCATGGCGCGCGGCCGGAGCGGTTTTGCCCGGCGCGTGTTCCAGCGCCTGCGCTTCGTCCAGCAGGGCCGAGACGCGCGCCGTGGCCACCACCGACTGCTGCAGCTGGCTAAATTGCATCGTGATCTGGATCAGCGGTTCGATCACGCGCGCGATGTAGCTGATGAACGCATACAGCACGCCCACTTCCACGGCGCCCATCTCGCGCCGGCCGAAGCTGAAGATGACGACGGCCAGCAGCACGATGTTGAGCATGTCGAGCGCGGGGCGCAGCAGCCAGGCGTTGGCGCGCAATTCCTGCATGCGCGCCGTGTAGTGGTCCTGGTTGATGCCCGTGAAGCGCGCGCCGAAGCGCTTTTCCGCGTTATTCGCCTGCAGCACGCTCATGCCGCCGATCGATTCGGCGATCTGGCCATTGATCTCGCTGCGCAGGGCGCGCGCGCGCGTGACGGCCGGCGCGCTCCAGCGCTGGTACAGGAAGACGATGAGCAGCACGGCCGGCAGCAGGGCCAGCACGATCAGCATCAATCGCCAATCGAGGAAGGCCATGGCGGCCATGGTGCCGATCAGGACGATGGAGCTGTCGAGGATGACGAACAGCACCTGCACGTACAGCGATTTCACCGCTTCCGTGTCGTTGGTGACGCGGCTGACCAGCTGGCCCGTGATGGCGCGGTCGAAGAAGGCCATGGGCAGGCGCAGCACGTGCTGGTAGACGGTTTCGCGCAGGCGCTGCACCGAACGCATGGCCAGGCCGGACAGGCGCACCAGCTGCAGATAGCGCAGGCCGGAAGCGACCCAGCCCGTCAGCAGGCAGCCGCCCAGCAGCAGCGACATGCGCGTCCAGTCCAGGTGGCGCGGCAGCAGGTGCTGGTCGATCAGGGCCTTGCCCAGGATCGGTCCCGTCACTTCGAGGGCGGCGGCGATAATCAGCCAGAACGTGGCCCAGTATAAATGGCGCAGGTCCGGTGCGGCGGCGCGGCGCAGCAGGCCGATCGCCTGCACGGCCTGGCGGCGCACGGATTGCGTGGCGGTGGTGGCTTGGTCGTTCTTAGATGGCATCGAGGCTGGCCTCCAGTTGTTGATAGCGCCACTGGCTGGCGTACCAGCCGTCGCGCTGCATCAGCGCGTCGTGGTTGCCCGTTTCCGTGACGTGGCCATCGCGCAGCACCAGGATCAGGTCCGCGTTGACGACGGCGCTCAGGCGGTGGCTGGCGATGATGGCGCTGCGCTCGGGGCGCTTGCGGCGCAATTCCTCCAGATGCTGCAGGATGCGCGTTTCCGTGCCCGTGTCGACGGCGGACAGCGCATCATCGAGCAGCAGCAAGCCGTTGTCGGCCAGGAGGGCGCGGGCAATCGCCACGCGCTGGCGCTGGCCGCCGGACAGGGTGATGCCCTTTTCGCCCACATGCGTTTGATATCCGTCCGGGAACTGCAAGATGTCGGCGTGGATGTCGGCCAGCTGCGCCGCCCGTTCCACTTCCTCGCGCGTGGCGCCGGGGCGGGCCAGGGCGATATTGTCGGCGATGGTGGCGGAGAATAAAAAGGACTCCTGCGGCACCCAGCTGATGGCTGCGCGCAGCGCATGCAGGGTATAGGCGGCCAGCGGCTGGCCGCTCCACGTGGCCGTGCCCGATTGCGGCGTGACCTGGCGCAGCAGCACGCGCAGCAGGGTCGATTTGCCGCTGCCCGTGGGACCGACCAGGCCCAGGGTCTGGCCCGGCTGCAACAGCAGCGAAATGCCGGACAGGGCCGGTGCCGTCTGGCCCGCATAGGCAAAGCCGATGTCCTGCAATTGCAGGGGGCCGGGCGTCAGCGTGGCGATGCTGCCATGGTCGTCGATGGCCAGCGGCGCGTCGAGCATCGGCTGCAGGCGCTGCCAGGCGGCGCGGCCCCGTTCGATCAATGACAGCACCCAGCCGGCGGCGAACATGGGCCAGATCAGCTGGCCCAGGTACATGGAAAAGCTCGTCAGCGCGCCGATGGTCAGCTGGTTTTGCCACACGAGGTAGCCGCCCAGGCCCAGGGTCAGCGCCGTGGCCGCCGTCAGGGTCAGGCCGACGGCCGGTTCATACGCCGCTTCCCAGCGCTGCGCCGTCAGGCTGGCGTTGGCCGCGTGGCCGGCCAGGGTGGAAAACTGCTGGCTGCTGCGCTCTTCCAGGCCCAGCGCGCGCAGGGTGCGCACGCCCGACAGCGATTCCTGCACGTGGTCGTTCAGCGCGGAAAAGCGTTTCAGCGAATCCGTGGACGCCGTATGGATATGGCTGGAAATGCGCCAGAAGGCCAGTCCCATCAGGGGGAAGGGCAAGAGGGCGATGCAGGCCAGGCGCCAGTCCACGCCCAGCAGCATGATGCCGAGCACCATCAGCAGGGTCAGGGTGCCGTCGAAACCGGCCAGCATGGCTTCGCCGGCGGCCATTTCGATGGCGTCGATGTCGTTCGTCGCCAGCGCCATCAGGTCGCCCGTGCGCTGGTTCTGGTAGAACGACGCGCCTTGCTGCGACATGCGCGTGTAGAAGCGCGTGCGCAGCATCACGCCCAGCTGGTAGGCGGCCTTGAACAGGGTGATGCGCCAGCCCACGCGCAGGAAATAGATGACGACGCCGACGGCGAGCAGGGTCAGCAGCTCAAGCCACAGTTCGGCGGCCGTCATGCGGTGCGCGGCCAGCGCGTCGATGATGGCGCCCACGCGGCGCGGAATCCAGACGGTCAGTGTTGCCACGCCTGTCAGCATGACGGCGGCGGCGGCATACGCCGGCCAATGCTGACGCACGAAGCCGGCGATGAGCCTCGATAAACTCATGGTTACCTTTTGTTTTGAGTAATGGGGTGTCGCGGGGCGGAAGGGCGGGCACGCGGACGGAAAGTACGCGTAGGATACAACAAGGTAGAAAAGCGCGCTGTGGACGAGCACGCAAAAAACGGGCCGTAGCCCGTTGTTTTGCTGCGTCAGTGCCGCGCGCGCGGCTTACTTGCGGCCGCTGCCTTTGCCGCCGCCCAGCATGTCGAGCTGTTTCGATGGCGTGCCCTTGGGCGCAGCCTTGGCTGCCGGCGCAGCGGCGTGCTTCACGGCGGCCTTGGCCACGGTCTTGCCGGCGGTGCTGGCTGGCTTGGCGGCCGGTTTACTCGAAGGAAATGGTTTCGCGGCTGGCTTGGCCGGTGCTGGCGCGGCGGCTTTCGCTGGTGCCGCGGCGGGGGCAGGTGCGTGCTTGGCCGCTTCAGGCTTGGCTGCCGGTTTCGCTTCGACGGCTTTCACGGCGGGCTTGTCGGCAACCTTGGCAGGTGCTGCCGCCGGCTTGGCTGCCGGGGCGGCAACAGCGGCTGGCGCTGGCGCGGCCTTGGCTACTTCGGCAGGTTTGGCCACTTCGGCCGGCTTGGCGGCAACTGGGGCGGGCGCCGCTGCCGGCGCAGGTGCTGGCACAGGTGCAGGTGCGACGACGGCCAGCGCGGGCTTGGCTGCGGCAGGAGCAGGAGCGGTTGCGGCGGCAGGGGCGGCCGCATCGAGGCGGGCCTTGGCCGAGGCCAGCAATTCCGCCTGGGTGCTCGAGGCGATGCCGAACAGCTGGCGGCTGTAGGCCAGCACGCTTTCGATATTCGGCTGCGCCTGGCTGGTGCTGTAGCTGAAGAAGTCGCGCGGGTCCTGCGTGACCAGCAGCTGCTGCGCCGTTTCCGCCGTGTGCGAGATGGCGGCCTTGCCGGCGTTCAGGTTCAGGGCGATGATTTTTTCGGCGCTTTCAAAGACTTTACTGGTCAGGAGGCTGAAGATTTGCAGCTGGTTTTCCAGTTGCGACTTGGCGGCGCTGGAAATGTGTTCAGGAAGCGGAAACATATTTACTCCTTTATACGGATTAAAATGCTGGCAAAACGCTCTGCAAAATCCCGAAAACCAGAGTTGGCCGCGTTTTGTAAAGTGGGTAGCGTGCTGAATAGCTGATCATAGACTTTTTATGATGCAACGCAATATGAATATTCTAGCGGTGATTCGAGTTAGTTGAAAGTTATTTTCTCAAGGGCGTGCGCCGTGTGCTTGCCCTATTCATGCGCCTGGTGGCATTTGCGGGAAGTTTGCGCGCGCGCAAGGTGTTGCCAGAGAATCTATGGCTACGCTCTTGCCAGTGGCTGGTCTCTTGCACTGCAGCATCCGTGGGAAGTATATAAAATGGCAATTAGCTGGAAGCACCAGACATAGTCGTCAACCGAAGGAGTGTCCGCATGGACCTAGTCATCCGCAATGCCAGCCTGCCCGACGGGCGCCGCGCCATCGATATCGCCATCGAGGGCGGCCGCATCGCCGCCGTCGGCCCCGCCTTGCCCTTGACGGGCGCGCGCGAGATCGACGCCGCCGGCGACCTCGTCACGCCGCCCTTCGTCGACGCCCACTTCCACATGGACGCCACGCTCAGCTACGGCCTGCCGCGCGTGAATGCCTCCGGCACCCTGCTCGAAGGCATCGCCCTGTGGGGCGAGCTGAAACCGCAGCTGACGCAGGACGCGCTGGTCGAACGCGCCCTGCAGTATTGCGACTGGGCCGTGGCGCGTGGCTTGCTGGCGATCCGCTCGCACGTGGATATCTGCGACCCGCGCCTGCTGGCCGTCGAAGCGCTGCTCGACGTCAAGCGGCAGGTCGCGCCTTACCTGGACTTGCAACTGGTGGCCTTTCCGCAGGACGGCATCCTGCGCAGTCCCGGCGCCTTCGATAATTTAAAGCGCGCGATCGCCATGGGCGTCGACGTGGTGGGCGGCATCCCGCATTTCGAGCGCACCATGGCCGACGGCGCGGAATCCGTGCGCCTGCTGTGCGAATTTGCCTGTGAGCGTGGCCTGATGGTCGACATGCATTGCGACGAATCGGACGACCCGCTGTCGCGCCACATCGAAACCCTGGCCTTCCACGCCCAGCGCCTCGGCATGCAGGGCAGGGTGACGGGCTCGCACCTGACCTCCATGCACTCGATGGACAATTATTATGTGAGCAAACTGCTGCCCCTGATCCGCGAGGCGGGCGTGGCGGCCATCGCCAACCCCCTCATCAACATCACCCTGCAGGCGCGCCACGATACGTATCCGAAGCGGCGCGGCATGACGCGCGTGCCCGAGATGCTGGCCGCCGGCATTCCCGTCGCCTTCGGCCACGACTGCGTGATGGACCCGTGGTACAGCCTCGGTTCCGGCGACATGCTGGAAGTGGCGCACATGGGTTTGCACGTGGCGCAGATGACGGGCCAGCAGGCGATGCACGAGTGCTTCCTGGCCGTCACCGAGACGCCGGCCGCCATCCTGGGCCTGGACGGCTACGGCATCGCGCCCGGCTGCCACGCGGACTTGCTGATCCTCGACTGCGGCTCCACGGTGGAAGCGCTGCGCCTGCGCGCGGCGCGGCGCCTGGTGCTGCGCCGGGGGAAAGTCGTCAGCGAGGCGCCGCGCGCGCAATCGCGCCTGCACCTGCCGGGGCGGCCCGACAGTGTGAACTTCCGCCTGGGGCGCTGATACAATCGGCCATCACTTGTCATTGGGAGCACCGCCTTGAAAGAAATTGATATCCGCCCGGCCAATGAAGCCGATTTCGACGCCATGTGGGCCATCTTCCAGGTCCTGGTGGCCGCTGGCGACACCTATACCTTCCCCGCCGATACCTCGCGCGAAGAGTGCCACGCCTACTGGTTCGGTCCCGGCGTGCAAAGCTTCGTCGCCGTGATGGGCAGCGAGCGCCTGTTGGGCATGTACAAGCTGGTGGCGAACCAGCCGGGTCATGGATCGCACGTGGCCAATGCCTCGTTCATGGTCGATCCCGCCGCGCAAGGCGTGGGCGTGGGCCGCCTGATGGGCGTGCACTGCATGGAAGAGGCGCGCCGCGCGGGCTACCTGGCGATGCAGTTCAACTTCGTCGTCAGCACCAACCTGGCCGCCGTCACCCTGTGGAAAAAACTGGGCTTCACGGTGGTCGCCACCCTGCCGCTGGCCTACCGCCACGCGCAGCTGGGCTATGTCGACGCCTACGTGATGTACCAGCTGCTGACCGACCCGATGCAGTGGCCGGCATGAGCGGCGCCATGACAGCGCCGGTCACCGTCATCGAGACGCCCCGTCTGCGCCTGCGCACGGCCGCCCTGGACGATGCTGCCTTCTACATGGAGCTGGTCAACGACCCGTCGTGGATCGCCAACATCGGCCAGCGCAACATCCACACGCTGGAAGCGGCCCGCGCCGCGCTGGAGTCGGGACCGATGGCGCAGTTCCGCGAACACGGTTATTCGCTGTACATCGTCGAACGCCGCAGCGATGGCGCGCCCGTGGGCATGGCCGGCCTGGTGCGCCGCGACAGCCTGCCCGGTCCCGATATCGGCTATGCCGTGCGCCCCGCCTACTGGGGCCAGGGCTATGCCTGGGAGGCGGCGGCCGCCATCGTGCGGCATGCACAGCATGTGCTGCGCCTGCCCACCCTGTACGGCATCACCTCGCTGCAGAACCAGGCGTCGATCAATCTGCTCAACAAGCTGGGGCTGCGCTTCGAGCGCTTTACGCGCCGCCAGCCGGATGGCAAGGATACGAATGTCTACCGCCGCGATTTTCGTCTGGATTGAATGGACAAGGCGTATCGTCAGGCTGAAAAATAGTATTTAAAATCTGGCCGCTTTTGTAGTGGTGGCGCGCAGTCTTTGTTTTTATAGTTGGCATACCGGTGGAAGACCGCCGGACTATAAAAACTGGAGACTCGTGATGAAAATCGTTACTGCTATTGCATGGGGCGGCATCATGTCCGCCGCCTGCGCGTCGATGCCGGCGGCATTGGCGCAAAGCTGCTCGGTGCCCGTCCTCAAGGTGCTGGCGCAAAAAAGCCTGGGCCTGACCGTGATGGAAAAGACCCTGGCCGAGTATGAAAAGAAAAACGGCACCAAGGTGCAGATCAGCTATTTCGGCGAAAACGACCGCCGCTCCAAGGCCAGGCTCGATGCCTCCACCAAGGCCGGCTCCTACCAGATCTATTACATCGACGAAGCCAACGTGGCTGAATTTGCCACGGCCGGCTGGGTCGTCCCCCTGCTCAAATACCTGCCCAAGGATGCCGATTACGACGACTTCCTGCCGGGCCGCCGCGCCGTCGCCTCTTACAAGGGCGTGGCGTATTTCGCGCCCCTGATCGGCGGCAGCGACTTCCTGTTCTACCGCCGCGACCTGCTGGAAAAGGCCGGCATCGCCGTGCCGAAGACGCTCGACGAACTGGTCGCCGCCGTGAAAAAACTCAACAACCCGCCGAACGTGTATGGCTGGGCGGCGCGGGGCCAGCGCGGCTCGGGCATGAATGTGTGGCGCTGGGCGCCGTTCATGCTGGCCGCCGGCGGCAAGTGGGAAAACAATGGCGTGCCGGCCTTCAATTCGCCGCAGGCCGTGAAAGCCACCACCCTGTACCGCGAGCTGTTCAAGTATTCGCCGCCGGGCGGCGCCACCTACGACTGGAGCAATGCGCTCGAAGCATTCAGGTCGGGCAAGGTGGCCTTCATGATCGAATCGACGCCGTTCGCCGACTGGATGGAAGACCCGAAAAAATCCTCGGTGGTCGACAAGGTGGGCTATGTGCGCCCGCCATCGCCGCTGCCATCGGCCGCGTATGGCCACGGCCTGGCTATCTCCGCCACAGGCGCCAGGGATGAATGCACGCGCCAGGCGGCCGGCAAGTTCATCGCATGGGCCACGGGCAAGGAGCAGGAACAGGCGCGCCTGAAGGACAACGTTTTCAGCGACTACAACCGCAGCAGCACCATCGCCAGCGAGTACTTCCGCAAGCACGTCAAGCCGCAGATCCAGGCGGGCCTGACGGACACCACGCCCGTCTCGCGCGTCACCATCTGGCCCAGCCCCGAGTGGCCGGACATCGGCGACAACCTGGGCGTCGTGCTGGAAGAAGTGTTTACGGGCACGCGCGGCGACGTGCAAAGCGCGCTCGATGAAGCCAACGAGTACGCGACGGAGGTAATGCAGCGGGCGCAGAAGAGAAAGTAAACCGCATGCCGTTTGGCCGCCGTTCTTCAAGACGGCGGCCAGCTTCCCTGTGCCTGACAGTCCGTTGCGAGAGTCTCTCCTATGCCGCATACCATCCGCAAGAAACGCCACACCTGGCTGCCGGCCGTCTTTCTGACGCTGCCGCTGCTGGTCCTGCTGATCCTGGGCCTGGTGCCCAGCATCGCCGCCATCAACCTGGCCCTGCAAAACCGCGTGCTGCGCTACAGCGACAGCGACTACGTCGGCTTTGCCAATTTTCTCCGCCTGTTCGGCGACCGCCGCTTCCTCAATGCCGTGCAGGTGTCGGCCATCTGGGAAGTGGTCACCGTGGCCGGCTCGCTGCTCGTCGGCGTGCTGCTGGCCGTGTTCCTGTTCGAGAAAGTCAAGGGACGCACGCGTGACGTCATCGCGCTGCTCTTGATCGTGCCCGTGCTGCTGCCGCGCGTGTCGGCCGCCTTCATCTGGAAGTTCATGTACTCGCCGCTGATGGGCATCCTCAACTGGCTGCTCGAATGCGTGGGCCTGGGCGGCACGGCCTTGCTGTCCGACCCCGCCACGGCCCTGTACGCGGTGGCGCTGGTCGATATCTGGCAGTGGGGGCTGTTCTTCGGCGCCGTCATCCTGAAGCTGCTGGAAACCCTGCCCGCCGAACCGCTGGAAGCGGCGCGCCTCGATTACGCCAGCACGCTCCAGGTGTATGCCTACATCGCGCTGCCGATGCTCAAGGTACCGATCATGAGCCTCGTGTTCATCAAGATGGTCGAGTCGCTGCGCTCGTTCGACCTGATCTACGTGATGACCAAGGGCGGCCCCGGCATCTCCACCGAAACGCTGGACATGTACGCGTATGCGCAAGGCATCGGCCTGATGGGCAAGGTGTCGTACGCATCGAGCATGGCCGTGCTGATGATGCTGGCCACGACTGTCATCTTCACTCTACTCTGGAAGCGGGTCGCCAAATGGGAAAACTGACTATTCGGCGCGGCGTTGGCGCCGTCACCACCACCGCCATCACCACCGTGATTATCCTGGTGGCGCTGTTTCCCATCCTGTGGGCCGTGCTCAATTCCTTCAAGGAGCTGATGGACATCGTCACGCCCGTGCCGCGCTTTTTCTTCAGCCCGACCCTGGCCAATTACCAGCAGGTGCTGGCCAGCCCGGAAGTGCTGACGGGGCTGGGCAACAGCGTGGCGATCGTCGGCGTGGCCGTGTTGCTGGGCGCCGTGCTGGGCGTGCCGGCCGCGTATGCGATCGCCCGCTATCCGATTCCTGCGAAGAAGGATATCCAGTTCTTCCTGCTGTCCCTGCGCTTTTTGCCGCCGGTGGCCGTGGCCATTCCGCTGATCTCGATCTGGATCGATCTGGGCCTGTACGACTCGCGCCTGTCGATGGTGGTGACGTATCTGCTGGTGACCCTGTCGACCATCATCTGGCTGTCGATTCCCGCCTTTGCCCGCATCCCGAAGGAGATCGAGGAAGCGGCCGCGCTGGACGGCTATGGCCCCTACCAGGTGTTCTGGCACGTGGCCCTGCCGGTAGCGTCGAAGACCCTGATGGGCGGCATCGTCTTCAGTTTCGTGCTGGTCTGGAATGAACTGATGATCGCGCTGGCGCTCACCTCGTCGAAAAGCATGACCCTGCCCGTGGTGGCGTCGGCGTTTACCTCGATGGGCCAGGAAGTGCCGTGGGGCGTGGTGAACGCTTCCACCGTGCTGCTGGCGCTGCCGCCGCTGCTGTTCGTCGGCATCCTGGGACGGCTGCTCAACTCCATGCTCAAACATAAATAAGGAATTCATCATGCAAGCACTCGTTTTGGAACAGGCGGAAAAAATCACCTTGCGCGACATCGACATGCCGCTCGCCGTCGGCCCGCGCGACGTGAAGATCAAGATTCATACTGTCGGCATCTGCGGCAGCGACGTGCATTACTTCAAGCACGGCAAGATCGGTCCCTTCGCCGTCGAAGCGCCGATGGTGCTCGGCCACGAAGCGTCCGGCGTGGTGGCGGAAGTGGGAGAAGATGTGACGCATTTGAAAGTGGGCGACCGCGTCTGCATGGAGCCGGGCGTGCCGCAGTTCGATTCGCCCGCCACCATGCGCGGCCTGTACAACCTCGATCCGGCCGTGCGTTTCTGGGCAACGCCGCCCATCCACGGCTGCCTCACGCCGTACGTCGTGCATCCGGCCACGTTCACCTTCAAGCTGCCCGACAACGTCAGCTTCGGCGAAGGCGCCATCGTCGAGCCGCTGGCCATCGGACTGCAGGCGGCGAAGAAGGCGGCCATCAAGCCGGGCGACGTGGCGGTGGTCATCGGCGCCGGCACCATCGGCGCCATGACTGCGCTGGCCGCGCTGGCGGGCGGCTGCTCGCGCGTGATCCTGGCCGACCTGGTGCCGGAAAAGCTGGCCCTGTTCGTCGATAACGCCGCCGTGAGCACGGTCGACGTGCGCCAGGCCAGCCTGGCCGACACGGTGCGCGAGGCCACCGATGGCTGGGGCGCCGACATCGTCTTCGAGGCCAGCGGCAGCATGCGCGCCTATGACCACATCGTCGACCTGCTGTGCCCGAACGGCTGCCTGGTGCTGGTCGGCATGCCGCCGGATAAGGTGCCTTTCGATATCGTCGCTATCCAGGCCAAGGAAGTGCGCATCGAATCCGTCTTCCGCTACGCGAACATCTTCCCGCGCGCCATCGCCTTGCTGGCCTCGGGCAAGATCGACGTGAAGCCCTTCATTTCGCGCACCTTCGGCTTTGCCGACGGCGTGCGGGCGTTCGAGGAAGCGGCCCAGGGCCACCCGCGCGACGTCAAGATACAAATCGAACTGGCAGGAGACTGATCATGGCAAACATCGCCTGCAGGCAGCTGCACAAGACCTATGACCAGAAGACGGCCGTGCTGCAGCCGTTCGACCTGGAAATCGCCGACGGCGAGTTCATCGTCCTGCTGGGGCCTTCGGGCTGCGGCAAGTCGACCCTGCTGCGCATGATCGCGGGCCTGGAAGACATCAGTGGCGGCGAGCTGCACATCGGCGGTGCCATCGTCAACGATTTGCCGCCCCGCGCGCGCAACGTGGCGATGGTGTTCCAGAACTACGCGCTGTATCCGCACATGACGGTGTACGACAATATCGCCTTCGGCTTGCGCCGCCTGAAGGTGCCGAACGACGAGATCGAGCGCCGCGTGCGCGAGGTGGCGGCCATCCTCAGCCTGGACAGCCTGCTGGAACGCAAGCCGCGCGCCATGTCGGGCGGCCAGCAGCAGCGCACGGCCATCGCGCGCGCCATGATCAAGACGCCGCAGGTGTTCCTGTTCGACGAACCGCTGTCGAACCTCGATGCCAAGCTGCGCGCGCAGCTGCGCGCCGACATCAAGCGATTGCACCGGCGCCTGCGCACCACCACCCTGTACGTCACGCACGACCAGTTGGAAGCCATGACCCTGGCCGACCGCGTGGTGCTGATGAAGGGCGGACATATCGAGCAGATCGGCACGCCGGCGGAACTGTACAACCATCCGCGCACCCTGTTCGCGGCAGGGTTCATCGGCACCCCGGCCATGAACTTCATCGATGGCGTCGTCGAAAAAGACGGCGGGCAAACGCTGCTCGTGTGCGCCGGCTACCGCTGGCCATTGATGTCGCCCCGCTTCGCGGCGCTGCAGGCGGGGGCGCGCGTGGTCTTCGGCCTGCGCCCGAATCATTTGCGGGCGGCGCAAGTGCCGGCACAAACGCAGCAGCCGTCAGGCACGCATGGCCTGGCGTGCGTGATCGACCTCGTCGAGCTGCTGGGAGCCGAAGCGCTGATCAGCTTCCAGTGCGGCGCCTTGAGCCTGTCTGCCCTGCTGCCGGCGAATGCGGCCAACAGCGCGGCGCAGGTGGGCCAGACCCTGGCGCTGGCCTTCGATGAAGAGCACATGCACCTGTTCGACGCCGACAGCGGGCTAGCCGTGGCGGTCGGTGCTCACTAAGTGGTTAGAATAGCTGGCAACGAGACCGCGCAAGGGAACTGCCGTGACGCCTGACCTGGAACTGATCCACAAACCGATCCACGAATCGTTTCGCGCGTGGGCGCACGGCTTTCCGCACACCGTGGCGAAATGGCATTTTCATCCCGAGTACGAACTGCACTTCATCATCACATCGAATGGCAAATTTTTTATCGGCGACCATATCGGCAGTTACGGGGCGGGCAATCTGATCTTGACGGGGCCGAACCTGCCGCATAACTGGGTCAGCGAACTGCCGGAAGGCGTAGTGCTGCCCGAGCGCGACCTGGTGCTGCAGTTTTCCAGCGATTTCATCGAACGTTGCGCGCTGCTGTTCCCGGAAATGGCGCCCCTGAAATCCCTGCTGGGCGAGGCCGCCAGGGGCTTGCAGTTTCCCGATGCGCTGGGCCTGCGCCTGGTGCCGCTGATGAAGGAATTGACGACGGCGCAGGGCTTGCGCCGCGTCGAACTGTTTACGCGCCTGTTCGGCGAACTGTGCGACTGCCGCGAGCGGCGGCCCCTGGCCAGCGTCAGCTACCTGGCGCAGGCGGGCCGCTACATGTCGTCGACCATCAACCTGGTGCTGGCCTACATCAAGCAGAACATCACGCTCGATTTTTGCGAGCAGGACGTGGCCGACGTGGCGGAGATGAACACCTTGAAATTCACGCGTTTTTTCCGCAAGCATACGGGCACGTCCTTCATTCAATACGTGAACCAGGAGCGCATCGCGCTGGCCTGCGAGCTGCTGATGAACACGGACATGAAGGTCACCGATATCTGCTACCGCACGGGATTCAACAACCTTTCCAATTTCAACCGCCAGTTTTTGGCGCACAAGCAGATGTCGCCGTCGAAGTTCCGCTCCTGCCTGCTGATGAACATGCCCGAGCCGTCCGGCGACGGCCATCCTTAACTCTCTTTTGGAATCAAATGACTTATCTCGGTATCGATATCGGCACTTCCGAAGTCAAGGCCATCCTCACCGATGACGCGCAGACCATCCTTGCCAGCGCTGGTGTGGTCCTGCGCGTCTCCAGCCCCCATCCCGGCTGGTCGGAACAGAATCCCGAAGACTGGTGGCACGCCACCCTGGACGTGATCGCCGCCATCCGCGCCGCGCAGCCGGTGGCGTTTTCGGGCTTGCGCGGCATCGCCCTGTCGGGCCAGATGCATGGCGCCACCCTGCTCGACAAGCAGCAGCACGTGCTGCGCGCGGCCATCCTGTGGAACGACACGCGCGCCTTTGCCGAATGCGTGGAACTCGAGGCGCTCGTGCCCGAGTCGCGCGCCATCACGGGCAACCAGGCCATGCCCGGTTTCACGGCGCCCAAGCTGCTGTGGCTGCAAAAGTACGAGCCATCGCTGTTCCGCGCCACGGCCAAGGTCCTGCTGCCCAAGGATTACGTGGCCCTGCGCCTGACGGGCGAGTATGTGTCCGACATGTCCGACGCTTCCGGCACCCTGTGGCTGGACGTGGCCAAACGCGACTGGTCCGAGCGCATGCTGGCGGCCACGGGCCTCTCGCGCGAGCACATGCCGCGCCTGGTGGAAGGCAGCCATGCCGCCGCGCAGGTGCGGCCCTCGCTGTGCCAGGAATGGGGCATCGCGCATGCGGTCGTGCTGGCCGGCGGCGCGGGCGATAACGCCGCGGCGGCTGTCGGCCTGGGCGTGGTGGAGCCGGGCGCCGGCCTGCTGTCGCTGGGGACTTCGGGCGTGCTGTTCGCCGGCAGCGACGGCTTCGCGCCCAATCCGGGCCAGGGAGTGCACGCGTTCTGCCATTGCCTGCCCGAGCGCTGGCACCAGATGAGCGTGATCCTCAGCGCCGCGTCCAGCCTCAGCTGGGTGGCGCGGCTGACGCAGTCGAACGACATCGGCGAATTGGTGACGCTGGCGGAAAACGTCGAGGCGCGCACGGCCCCCGTCTTCCTGCCTTACCTGAGCGGCGAGCGCACGCCGCACAACGACGCCACGGCGCGCGGCGTGTTTTTCGGTTTGTCGACGGAGCACGGGCGCGCGGAACTGGCCTACAGCGTGATGGAAGGCGTGGCCTTTGCCATGGCCGACGGCAATGCGGCCCTGCGCAGCGCCGGCACGCATCTGGAAGAGGCGTCGTTCGTGGGCGGCGGCTCGCGCAGCCGCTTCTGGGCCCAGCTGTGCGCAAATGCCTCGGGCTTGCGGGTGCTGCGCCACGACCATGGCGTGGCCGGCGGCACTCTGGGCGCGGCGCGCCTGGCGCAGATGGCGGCGACGGGCTTGCCGCCCGCGCAGGTGTGCACGCGCCCGGCCGTGCAGGAAACGGTGGCGCCGCAGGCGTGCGGCGTGCTCGATGAGCGCCTGGCACGCTACCGGCGTTTATATCCGCTGCTGCGCGAGGAGTTCGCGGGCGCGGCGGCGCGCTGACGGAGCCGGCAAGATTGCCTGCCGGACTATGCTGTGGGCGCGGGAATATGGCCAGACAGTCAATCTTCCCGTGTAATTTGTTGTTTCTATGTTGAAAGTGTTTCTCTAGCGAAAGCGCCGCTTGGTTTTTCACGGGGCACGCCGCATGATTTCCGTATTCGGTGAGAATTGGATAGATTTGGCGGCGTCTTTGTTGCCATCCTGTTCTTGCCGCCGGGAGAAACACATGCAACTCGCGAATCTGAAAATCTCCGTCCGCCTGGGTCTGTTGGGCGCCTTCTTCTTTCTTGCGCTGGTGTTCGTCGGCGCGCGCGGCTGGAGCGCGCTCGACGCGGCCAGCGCGCGCGGCAACGAAGCCATGCAGCGCTCCGTGGCCCTGACGGAAGCCGTCGACGCGGCGCGCAGCGCGCAGGTGGAATTCAAGATCCAGGTGCAGGAATGGAAAAACATCCTGCTGCGCGGCGGCGATGCGGCCGCCTTCCAGCGCTACCGCGAAGCGTTCGTCGCCAGCGGCGCGCAGACGCGCAAGGAATTGAAAGGCCTGCAGGCCATGATGGAGGCGTTGAAACTCGATACGGCGCCCGTGGAGCATGCGCTGCAGGCGCACGACGCGCTCGGCGTGAGCTACCTGGCGGCGCTGCAAAAGTATGATGGCGCGCGCGCCGACAGCGCCCAGACGGTCGATGCGCTGGTCAAGGGCATGGACCGCGAACCGACGCGCCAGATCGACGCCATCGTCGCGGCCATCGGCAAGCAGTCGCACAGCCTGATGGCGCAGATGAAGGAGCAGGATGACGCCGCGCACCGCAGCGCCAGCATCGTCATGCTGGCCACCGTGCTGGTGACCCTGGTGGTCGGCAGCGTCACCGTGTGGTGGCTGATCCGCAGCATCACCGTGCCGCTGGGTGCGGCCGTCGGCATCGCCCAGCAAGTGGCGGCCGGCGACCTGCGCGACGTGGTGGCCGATGGCAGCCGCGATGAAATCGGCGACCTGCTGCGGGCCCTGAAAGCGATGAGCGGCAACCTGGCCGCCATCGTCGGCAGGGTGCGCGCCGGCACGGACGCCATCGCCACGGCGTCCGGTGAAATCGCCAGCGGCAATATGGACCTGTCGTCGCGCACGGAGGAACAGGCCAGTTCGCTGGAAGAGACGGCCGCCTCGATGATCGAGCTGACCACCACCGTGCGGCAGAATAACGACAATGCCGACCAGGCGCGCCAGCTGGCCGGCGGCGCGTCCGACGTGGCGCAGCGCGGCGGCGCGGCCGTGGCGCAGGTGGTGCAGACCATGAACCATATCAATGCCTCCTCGAAGCGCATCGTCGACATCATCGCCGTCATCGACGGCATCGCTTTCCAGACGAATATCCTGGCCCTGAATGCGGCCGTGGAAGCGGCGCGCGCGGGCGAGCAGGGACGCGGCTTCGCCGTCGTGGCCAGCGAAGTGCGCAGCCTGGCGCACCGCTCGGCCGCGGCGGCCATGGAAATCAAGCAGCTGATCGGCGAATCCGTGCGCACGGTGGAAGAGGGCAGCGTGCTGGCCGGCCAGGCGGGGCGCACGATGGATGAGGTGGTGAGCAGCGTGCAGCGCGTGAACGCCATCATCGGCGAGATCGCCGTGGCCAGCGTGGAGCAGCGCGACGGCATCGAGCAGATCAGCATCGCCATCAGCCAGATGGATGGCGTGACGCAGCAGAATGCGGCCCTGGTGGAGCAGGCCGCCGCCGCCGCGGACGCGCTGCAGCAGCAGGCGGCCAGCCTGGCCGACGCCGTCAGCATCTTCAAGCTGCACGGGACGCCCGGTGTGGCGCTACCTGCCGGCGCCGCCCTGGCCCGCACGCTGTCGCTGGCCTGAAACAGGCATGCCCTGCGCCGCTTGATGCCAGTCAAGCGGCGCTTGATCAGGCAAATATCGCGCCGAAATTCTTATACTATTTCCTTTCAGCATGTATCTGCGCCCGGCCGCATGGCGCGTGTTGCAAAGGAAAACCATGTCCCGACCTTTCCGCCTGCCGGGTGACGCATGACGGCGCTGCTGCTGGCGCTGTGCCTGTGCCTGGCCGTGACGCTGAGCGTGCTGCTGGCCAGCCAGTGGCAGGCGGCGCGCATGTGGCGCATGCGCCATGCGACCGGCGCGGTGCTGCAGGCGGCGCAGGCGCAGCGCATGGCGGATGCGCTGGCGCTGCTGCATGCATTGCCGGCGGCCATCGTCGGCACCGACCACGACGGCGTGGTGCAGTACCTGAATCCCCGTGCCAGCGCCATGGGGGGCTTGCTGGGCGACGATGGCCTGGGCCAGCCCGTGACCGAGCTGCTGCCGCTGTTCCATGACGGCACGCCCATCGACGCGGCGCGCCAGGTGCGCGACTGCGTGGCGCGCCAGGAAGTGCTGGAGGTGGCGCGCGGCGCCGTGCTGCTGCGCCATCTCGACGGCAAGCGCATCGACGTGCAGTACAGCTGCGCGCCGCTGGCGCAGGGCGGCGCGGTGCTGCTGCTGCACGACGTGTCGGCCCGCCGGCGCGCCGAGCAGCAGCTGGAATTCATCGCCCACCATGATGGTTTGACGGGACTGCCGAACCGCCTGCATTTCCAGATTCGCTTCGAGCACGGCATCGCCTACGCGCGCCGCCACCAGGGTTTGCTGGCCGTGCTGTTCGTCGATATCGACCGTTTTAAATCCATCAATGACAGCCTGGGGCACGACGTGGGCGACCAGGTGCTGACGGAGTTCGCGCGCCGGGTGCAGCAGTGCGTGCGCAAGGTCGATACGGTGGCGCGCCAGGGCGGCGACGAATTCATCATCCTGCTGACGGAACTGCGCACGGCGCACGATGCCGAGCGGGTGGCCGAAAAAATCGTCGCCGCCATCGCCGCGCCCTTCGTCATCGGCGAGTACAGCCTGTCGGTGGCGGCCAGCGTGGGCGTGGCCCTGTACCCGGACGACGACGACGACGTCAATGCGCTGATCGAAAAGGCCGACCTGGCCATGTATGCGGCCAAGCGCCACGCGCCCGGTACCTGTCTGCGCTATGCCGCGCGCATGCAGACGCAGACGTATTCGCGCACCATCCTCGAGACGGCCCTGCGCCACGCGCTCGAACGCGATGAATTCGTCCTGTTCTACCAGCCGCGCATGGACTTGAGGAAGCGCAGGATCACGGGCGTGAAGGCGCTGCTGCGCTGGAAGCACCCGGAACTGGGCTTGATGATGCCGCTCGACTTCTTGCCGGTGCTGGAGGAAAGCGCCCTGATCCTGCCGGTGGGAGCGTGGGTGATGGCCACGGCGGTGGAACAGGCGCGCAGCTGGATCGCGCAGGGGCAGATGCTGACCGTGTCCGTCAGCCTGTCGGCGCGCCAGTTCTACCAGCGCGATATCGCGCGCAATTTCGCCGCGGCGCTGGAGGCGGCCGGCGTGCCGGGCCATTGCATCGAGCTGGAAATCGCCGCCGGCATCCTGATCGACAGCAACCAGAACTGCGAATTGATACTGCGCCAGTTCCGCCAGCTGGGCATGGCGATCGCCATCAGCGATTTCGGCACGGGCGACGCGTCGCTCACTTACCTGAAACGCTTTCCCACGGATGCCGTGAAGATCGAAAAGTGCTTCGTCGACGACCTGGGCAAGCCCGGCGGCGACGGCGCCATGGTGCGCGCCATCGTGGCGATGGCGCGCACGCTGGGGCTGCGCACCATCGCCGGCGGCGTGGAAAGCGGCGAGCAGCTGGAACTGCTGGCCGAGATGGGCTGCGACGAGGCGTTCGGCTATTTTCTCGGCCGCGCCATGGCGCCCGAGGGCATCGAGGAGCTGCTCAAGTCGCCTAGCCCGGCCTGACGGACAGTGCCGCCAGCAGCACGGCGGCCAGCAGGGCGGCCACGCCGATCACGCGCGCCAGGCGCATGGCCTGGTGCGGCGCATACGGCAGCAGCCAGATCAGCAGCAAGCCGCAGCCCGTCAGGCTGCCGACCCAGTAGACGAGGCCATAGCCGCCGCCGGCGAGGTGCATGGCCCAGGCCAGGCCGGCCGCCAGCGCCAGCCAGCCCGTCCACTGCAGGCGGCGGCGCAGCGGGGCGGGCGGTTCGGTGCCGCGCCCGTGCAGGTCGGCGTAGTGGCGGTCCATGGCCAGGCACAGCGAGGACAGGCCCGCGTAGCACAGCGCGAAGACGAGGAAATTGGCTAACAGTTCCATCACGCGACCTCCATCGTCGTCGGCGCCGGCTTGGCCGGTGCTGGTTTGGAGGTTTTCACGGGCAGCGGTTTCAATTTGAACGCCGCATACGCGAGGCCCAGGCCCAGCACCAGCACCACCAGGTCGAAGGCGGCCACCGCCACGGGGCCGCGCCCCAGGAACAGGGTCACGCCCAGGTGCGAATGGGTGGTGAAGACGTTCAGCACGGGCAGCGCCGCCAGCAGGAAGGCGCCGGCGGCCAGCTGCATGCGCCACATGGCGCGCGACGGGCGCAGCTGGGCGATGATGGCGGCCAGGGCCCAGGCGCCGAAGAAGCAGGCGATTTCCTCTTTCGAGCGTTCCTCCATCGCCGCCGGCAGCAGGCGGTTGGCCCAGAAGTAGGCGCCGAAGGCGATCGGGATGCCGGCGATGGCGCCGATGTTGAGCGCTTCGACCAGGCGCAGGCCGAAGCTGGCGCGCTTGCCGGCGGCCAGCGCCTTGGCCTGCTTCTGGCGCGTCTTGACGGCCCACAGCAGGGCGCCCGTGGCGACCATGGCGCAGCCGGCCAGGCCTGACAGGAAAAACAGGGCGCGCAGCAGCGGGCCGCCGAAATGCGCGACGTGCAGGCCGACCATCACGCCGTGCGTGGCGGCTGCACCGGGCTGCGCCTCGCCATCGGTCGACAGCAGCTTGCCGGACACGCCATCGAATTCCATCGATGGCTGCTTCGACGACATATCGCGTCCGCCCGCGCGCGTCAGCGTGATGGTGGCGTTGGCGTCGCCCGGGTGGTTGACGGAGATGCGCTCGACCTTGCCGCCCCATTGCTGTTCCGCCTGGCGCACGAGGGGCGCGATCGGCGTCAGCGGCGCGGCCACGCCGGCCGGCTTGCTGTCGCCCGAGCGGCCCGGAAAGGCTTCGGCGAAGAAGGCGTCCTGGTCGCCCTTGTAGGCGGCCGTGGCGCCGGACGGCATGTACAGGAACATCAAGGTGACCAGGCCCGTGTAGGTGATCATGATGTGGTAGGGCAGGGCCAGCACGGCCGTCACATTGTGCGCGTCGAGCCACGAGCGCTGACCCTTTTTCGGCCGGAAGGTAAACAGGTCCTTGAAGATGCGCTTGTGCGTGACGATGCCGCTGATGATGGAGACGAACATGAACATGGCGCAGAAACCCACGATCCAGCGGCCCCAGATGGCCGGCATGTAGTGCAGGTCGAAATGCAGGCGGTAGAGGAATTCGCCACCACGCGTCTCGCGCGGCTTCGATAGCACCTGGCCCGTGGCCGGATCGGCTTTTTCGCTATGAAAATTGCCGCGCCGTCCGCGTTTCTTTTCGCCCGGTTGCGACGGCTTGCTCCAGCCCAGCTGCGTGGCGGGGCTGCGCTCGCCGGGCAGGCTGATGAACCAGCGCGTGGCGCCGTCGGCCCGCTCTTCCATCGCCTGCTGCGCGACCTTGGCCGCTTCCTCGGTGCTCACTTCGCTGGCGGCGGCGCCGTGCAGCTCGGGCTGCATCCACAAGGTGATTTCATTGCGGTAGTAACTGGCCGTGCCGGCGCAAAACACCAGCAGCAAGATCCAGCAGACGAGCAGGCCGGACCAGGTGTGCAGCCATGCCATCGACTGGCGGAAACCTTCTTTCATGCGAGACTCCAGGATAGTGCGCCCATCGACTGCAGGATGGCGGCGATGACGGCGGCCGGAATCAGGAGACCCAGCCAGGCGCGCAGGGCGCTGCGCGTGGCGAAGACCCACATCACGGCGCAGGTGTAGATGGCAAACGACAGCAGGGTGGCCGTCATGACGGCTTCGGAACGGGCCATGGGCAGGCTCACCGACAGCAGCATGGTGACCAGTGCGGCCAGCACGTAGCCGCCAGCGATGGCGGCCACGCTGCGCGACGCTACGCCGAGGCGGTACATGACCCCGGCGGAGAGCCGCAGGCGCGGCATTTTAATGATGGCAGGCGCTTGCATGGTCAGTCGTGATCCTTGCTCGGCGGCTGGGCCGGGCCGGCCGGCAGCGGCGTCACGCCTTGCGGCTGCACCAGGCTCAGGGTGGTCACGAACATGGCCTTGTCATACGCTTGCGCGCCGCGCTGGCCGGCCGTCTTGTCCGTGTGCTGCACTTCCAGCACATACGTGCCTTGCCACGGCAGCGCGAAGCTGACCAGGCCTTGCGCATCGCTCCACGCTTCCTTGCCCCAGCCCGACTGCACCACGGCGTTGACCTTGGCCTGCGCCAGCGGCTTGCCCTGGTAGCTGACCTGGAACTGGCCCGGCGTGCCGGTCGGTACCAGGTCCAGCGTCAGCGCGGGCGCTTGCGCCCTGGCGTCGGCGATCAGGCGCGCGGCCGGCACCCACACGGTGCGCGTGGTCTTGCCCTCTTTTTTCTCTTCCCACGACGGGTAGGCGTTTTCCTCGACGATGATGCTTTCGCCGGCGCCCACCTTGCCATTGAGGAGGAAGGCGCCGGCCGTCTTGCTGGCCTGCAGCGGCTGCGCCCCCTTGGCCGACAGCCACGTCACGTTCTTGATGCTGAACTTGTCCAGCAGGCCGGGCGACGCTTCGCGCAGGTTGTCGCCGAATTCGCCGAAGTACACGCTGGCCGCCTTGGCGTCCTGCTGCAGCCAGATCTGGTGCGCGCTGGCGCTGCCGCAGGCGAGGGCGGCGCCCAGCAGGGCAGTGGCGAGGGCGCCGGGGCGCGCGATGGAAGCGATGTGCATGGTGTATCCCTTATCTTGTTATGTGAGTGGAAAAAACGGCCGGCGGTGCATCAGTACTGGTAGCGCAGGTTCAGCGCCACGTTGCGCGGCTCGCCGTAATAGCCGCCGTTATAGAAGCCCACGCGGCGGAAATACGTCTTGTCGAACAGGTTGTTGACGTTCAGGCTGGCCGACAGTTTCGCGCTGATCTGGTAGCGCGCCATCAGGTTGGCCAGCACGTAGCTGCCCTGGCTGACGCGGATCTTGCTCTTGTTCGGCAGGGTGGCCATCGTCCAGATCTCGCTCTGCCAGTTCAAGCCGCCGCCGATGGTCAGGTTCTGCAGCTCGCCCGGCAGGCGGTAGGTGGTCGAAACGCGCAGCATATTGGTCGGCTGGATGGTGTTGGTCACCACGCCCTTGCCCGTCTTCGAGCTGCTGTGCGTGTAGCCGGCGAACAGCTGCCAGCCGCGCAAGGGGCTGCCCGACACTTCCGCTTCGTACCCTTTGCTCTTCGTGCCCTTGCCCGTCGAGACATAAGGGCGGCTGCCATCCGGCAGCACGAAGGTCGGCGGCACCGACTTGTCTTCCTCGCCCAGATTGTCCTGCTTCGCTTCATACACGGCGAACGAGGCATTCACGGCGCCGTCGAAAAATTCGCTCTTCACGCCCGCTTCCACGTTGCTGCCCGTGATCGGGTCGAGGAAGGCATTGCCCTTGTCCTTCAGGTTCTGCGGCTTGAACAGGTCCGTGTAGCTGGCGTACAGCGACGTGCTCTTGCTCATGTCGAGCACCAGGCCCGCGTATGGCGTGACGACATCGTCCGTCTTGTAGGCCGAGCTGCGTTTCACAAAACGGCCCTGGGTATCGTAGCGGTCGTTATACGTTTCCCATTTGGAGACGCGCGCGCCGGCCAGCACCTTGAAGTTATCCATGACGTTGATGCGCGTGGCGATGAAGGCACCCGACTGTCTGGTGGTGGCGACGTCGCGCGCACCCGTGCGCGTGAGCACCGGCTCGGGCACGTCGCCCGTCCAGTTGCGGAAGTCGGGGATGGTGGTGGCGAATGGCAGCGGATCGGGCAGCAAGGTTTCATTCGTCGTGCCCTTTCGCTTCCAGCCGTTCACGCCCAGCACCAGGTCGTGCCGGCGGCCGAATAGGGCGAAGCTGCCATTGGCCGACAGGTCGAAGTTGTCCTGCTTTTCCTCGTAGGGGAAGGCGCCGCTCCAGACTTCCAGGCCGCTGCCGTCGCGTTTCGGATAGCCGCTGCCGCCGTAGAACAGCTTGCCGTTCGAGGAGCTGTCCAGGCGCCCGTAGGCGGCCTTGAGCTTCCAGTCGCTGGCGAAGCGGTGTTCGAGGTAGACGTACTTGTTCTGGAACTCGCGCTCCCAGCTGCTCCACTTGGCCGCCATATTGAACGAGCGGGGCATGTTGGCCGGCGTGCCGTCCGCGAAGAACAATGGCGTGGTGCCCCAGCTCGTGCCTTTCGGCGTGTTCTTTTGATAGTCGATGCCGGCCGTGAGCAACGTTGCAGGCGTCAGGTCCGCCTCGACGATGACGGCGCCCGCCAGCTTGCGTTCCTTGTACAGGTCCATGTAGGAATGGCGGTTCTGGCCGGCCACGACGACGCGCCCGCGGATGCTGCCGTCCGCATTCAGCGGTGCGCTGATGTCGCCTTCGAGCCGCACCTTGCTCCAGGAACCGACGGTCAGGCCGGCCGAGGCGGAAAATTCCTTGCCGGGACGCTTGTGCAGCATGTTGATGGTGGCCGAGGGGTCGCCATTGCCGCTGACCAGGCCCGTCGCGCCGCGCACGATTTCGATGCGGTCATAGATGGCCGTGTCGAACAGCGCGTTCGATCCGGAATTGACGGCCACGCCGTCAATCTGGTAATTGCCGATGGAAAAGCCGCGTGCCGAAAAGTTCGTGCGTTCGCTGTCGTTTTCCTGCACCGTCACGCCCGTCGATTGCACCAGCACCTCGGCCAGGCTGTTCAAGCCCATGTCGTCCATGCGCTGGCGCGTCACCACGGAAATCGATTGCGGCGTTTCGCGCATCGACAGGCCCATGCGCGTGGCCGTGGCCATCTGTCTGGTGGTGTAGGAACCCGTGTGCTCGGTCGATGCCTTGTCCTGCTGGCCCAGCACCTTGATTTCACCCAGCGTGGCTTCCTCGGGCTTGGCGCTCGTATCGGCGGCCAGCGCCGTGCCCGCGCCCAGCGCCGCCGTCAGCAGGGCCGAATGTACGGCGATGACCAGTGGCCGGATGCGCAATGCAGGGAGGGCGGGGAAAATCGTGGCGGCAACGCTGCCGGCTAACGAACGTGTTCGTGCCATGAAACATCCTTCTTCTCGTGCGCCTGCCGTCGTGCGGCACGCTTTATTGGTAGGGGAAGGCTTGCTTGGCGGTGGTGCCTGGCTGGCGCAGCATGTCATCCAGCCGCGCATCAGTCAGGCGACTGCGTGTAGACTCGGGAGCGAGTCAAATGTGAATGAGAACTATTCTTATTATAGTGTGGGGTTGCGAGACATGCAAGAGTGCGGTGGCATTGCTGCAGCCGGCTTAAGCGGTTTACCGTACCGTGGCAGACGTACAACGCTTTGCCGCGTGCCTGGCATGCGTTAACATGGGAAGTTAACAGGGAGGCAAGATGGCTATTCAAATTATCAATACGGCACCGATGGCCGGCCAGCGGCCCGGCACCTCGGGCTTGCGCAAGAAGGTGGCGGTCTTCAGCGGCCCGCAATACCTGGAAAACTTCGTGCAAAGCGTGTTCGACACGCTCGGCGACTGCCGCGGCCAGACCCTGGTGCTGGGCGGCGACGGGCGTTACTACAACCGGGCAGCCATCCAGACGGTGCTGCGCATGGCGGCCGCGCACGGCTACGCGCGCGTGCTGCTGGGACAGGGCGGCATCCTGTCGACGCCGGCCGTCAGCTGCGTGATCCGCAAGCATGGCGCCAGCGGCGGCATCATCCTGTCGGCCAGCCATAATCCGGGCGGCCCCGATGGCGATTTCGGCATCAAGTACAACATCGCCAATGGCGGCCCGGCGCCCGAGAAGGTCACGGAAGCCATGTTTGCACGCACGCAAACGATCACCGAATACCGCATCAGCGACGCGGCCGACATCGACCTCGACGCCTTGGGCACTGTGCGCATCGAGCAGATGACGGTCGAAGTGATCGATCCCGTTCTCGACTACGCGGAACTGATGCAGCAGCTGTTCGACTTCGACGCCATCCGCGCCTTGTTCGCGGGCGGCCTGCGCATCTGCTTTGACGGCATGCACGCCGTTTCCGGCCCGTATGCGACGGCCATCCTGGAAGGCATGCTGGGGGCACCCAAGGGCAGCGTCATCAACGGCGTGCCGCTGGAAGACTTCGGCGGCGGCCACCCGGACCCGAATCCCGTCAACGCGCGGGAATTGATCGCCATCATGGCGTCCGATGATGCTCCCGATTTTGGCGCCGCCTCGGACGGCGACGGCGACCGCAACATGATCGTCGGCCGGCGCTTCGACGTCACGCCGTCGGACAGCCTGGCCATCCTGGCCGCCAACGCCAGCGTGGCGCCCGGCTACTGCGCCGGCTTGAAAGGCATCGCCCGCTCCATGCCCACCTCGGGCGCGGCCGACCGGGTCGCCAGCGCGCTGGGCATCCCCTGCCACGAGGCGCCGACGGGCTGGAAGTTCTTCGGCACCCTGCTCGACGCCGGCATGGCCACCCTGTGCGGCGAGGAAAGCTACGGCACGGGTTCGAACCACGTGCGCGAAAAGGATGGCCTGTGGGCCGTGCTGTTCTGGCTCAACCTGCTGGCGGAGAAAAAACAATCGGTGGAAGACATCGTGCGCGCGCATTGGGCCACCTATGGCCGCAACTACTATTCGCGCCACGACTATGAAGACATCGACGGCGCTTGCGCGGCGCAGCTGATGGACGCCGTGCGCGGCCGGCTGGCCGCCTTGCCGGGCCAGCAGTTCGATGGCTACACGGTGGCGCTGGCCGACGATTTCAGCTACACGGACCCCGTCGACGGTTCCGTGGCGACGCAGCAGGGCATCCGCATCATCATGACGGACGGCGCGCGCATCGTGCTGCGCCTGTCCGGCACGGGCACCGAGGGCGCCACCCTGCGTCTGTACCTGGAGCGCTACGAGGCCGATCCGTCACAACACGCCATCCCGACCCAGCAAGCGCTGGCGGGACTGATCGCCGTGGCCGAGCAAGTGGCGCAGATCCGCGCACGCACGGGGCGCGACGCGCCGACGGTGACGACGTAAAAAAAGGGCGCCCTCGGGCGCCCTTCTTCATTGCGGCTGATTAAACTGCCATCACGCTTTTGCCGGGATGGCCGCCTGGCGGTAGTTGTCCACCATCTTGTAGCGCTTCGCATACAGGCCGAAGGCCAGCATGGCGACGGCGGCAAAGGCGGCGAAGAAGAACATCTGGAAAGCCGTCACGCTGATGCCGCTCTCGGCGATCTTGCCGATCACGCCTTCGTTCATGACGCTGCGGTTGACGATCAGCACCCACAGGTTGCCCACCGTGGTCGACAGATTCCAGAAGCTCATGATGGCGCCCTTCATCGAGACGGGCGCCTGGCTGTAGGCAAACTCCAGGCCCGTGGCCGAAACCAGCACTTCGCCGAACGTCAGCAGGGCATACGGCAGGATCTGCCACATGATGGAGACGGCGTTGCCGCTGTCGAGGGCCAGCTGCAGCAAGCCGATGACGATCCAGGCCAGCGAGGAAAAGCCGATACCGGCCGTCATGCGGCGCAGGGCCGTCGCTTCCAGGCCGAAGCGGTTGAGCATCGGGTACAGCACCAGGTTGTTGAACGGGATCAGGAGCATCACCAGCATCGGGTTCAGCGCCTGCATCTGCGCCGGCAGGAACCAGCTTGGTTTTTCCATGGTGTTCGCCTGCACGATCCAGGTCGAGGCCTTCTGGTCGAACAGCGAGAAGAACGGCGTGACGAGGGCAAAGATGACGAGGATGCGCAGCACGGCGCGCACGCCTTCGACGGCTTCGTCCGGATGGATGCCGCGCGCGCGTTCCAGCTGCATGGCCGTGCCGATGCTGCCGAAGGCCAGCAGCAGGACCAGCGCGGTACACGCGGCAATCACGAAGCCCCATTCCGGGATGCTGTAGAACGCGTACAGCGCGCCGATCACGCCCACGTAGGCGACGTACAGGCCGGGACGCGAACCGCCGTCGACGCGGGCCAGCAGGGCCGTGCGGGCCACGCGGGTGAACGAGTCGGGATTTGGCGGCGCCGGCGGCACGTGCACGTATTTCTTGGCGCCCATCCAGAAGACGACGGTGGCGGCCAGCATCATCAGGCCGGGGATGCCGAAGGCGATCGACGGGCCGAAGTCGCGCAGGAACATCGGCATCAGCAGCGAGGCGAAGAAGGAGCCGAAGTTGATGATCCAGTAGAACAAGTCGAAGACCAGCTTGGCCTTGTGCTTGTTGGTCTGGTCGAACTGGTCGCCGACGAACGAGGCGACGAGCGGCTTGATGCCGCCGGAACCGAAGGCGATCAGGAACAGGCCGAAATAGAAGCCGTTGACGCTGTTTTCAAACAGGGCCAGGCAGGCGTGGCCCGCGCAATACACGAGGCTGAGCCAGAAGATGGTGTTGTACTTGCCGAAGAAGCGGTCGGCCAGCCAGCCGCCCAGCAGCGGGAAGAAATACACGCCGATGACGAAGGTGTGGAACACGTGCTTGGCTTCGCCCGTGCGCTGGTCGATCGGGATCATCAGCAGCAGGGTGCTGATGAGGAATGGCGTCAGGATGTTGCGCATGCCGTAAAAGCTGAAGCGTTCGCAGCCTTCGTTGGCGATGATGTACGGTATTTGCCGCGGCATTTTGCCCGTGGCGGTTTGTGTCTCGGCCGATGACATTGGCTCTCCCCCAAGTTTTTTTTGTAAGCCGCGATGCTAAGGCCTGCCGCGTTTGCTTGCAACAGAAAAAACGGCCTGTCCGCTATTTCGCAGGGATTTGTAAGGTATTGATTTTCATAAAGACATTACTTTCGGCACTTGCACTGACACTGGCACGAGCGGGGCGGGGCAGCAACAGCTGCAGTTGCAGCATGCCGTCCGGCGCGGGGCTGTTCGCCACGGTAAAGCCGCAGCCCAGGTACAGGGTCAATGCCGCGTGGTTGTCCTGCGCCACGGCCAGGCGCACGCGGCCCAGCTCGGGAATGGCGCAGGCATGGGCGATGGCAGCCTGCGCCAGTTGCCGTCCCGCGCCATGGCCGCGCGCCTGCGGCGCCACGTACACGCCCCACAGGCTGGCCTTGTCATGCACGACGGCGATCGGTTCGCGGCGCAGGCCGGCAATGCCGATCAATCGTTCCTTGTCGAAAGCGCCAAATATTATTTGGTGGGAAGTGGCGCGCAAGCGCTCGGCTATCTGTGCCAGCGGCAAGCCGCTTTCCGCCGCATGCGTCGTGCAGAAGGCGGCGGGCAGTTCGGCGATGCCGGCCAGGCGCAGCGCGCGGTAGGCGGCAACGTCGTCGGGCGTGAGGGGGCGGACGGTGGTGGCGGGCATTTGGGCGAGTATCGGGCTTCGATGCCAGAAAGTAAACCTTGCGTTGCGGTGGTTTCGATCATAAGATATATCTTATTGCGATATATCTTAAGGAATCATCATGTTCCATCTTCTGCGCGGAATGCACCCCGTGCGCGCGGCAGCCCATGGCCAGGGCGATGCGCCAGGCACGCCTGGCCATCCCGTTGCCCGCGGGCCGAAAATGTTTGACGCGGGCACCTTGCGCTATCTGGTGCTGCAATTAATCGCCGACAAGCCACGCCACGGCTACGACATCATCAAGGCCATCGAGCAGCGCGCCGGCGGCGCGTATGCCCCGAGTCCCGGCGCCATCTATCCGCTCATGCACGGCCTCGTGGGCCACGGCTATGTGGCCGTCAGCCTCGATGGCAACAAGAAGCTGCACAGCATCACGCCCGAGGGACGGGCTTTCCTGGCGGCGAACCGCGCCTATGTCGACGCGATTGCCGCCAGGGTCGAGGCGCCGGCCGGCGCGGACGACGACCTGCGCCACCTGATGCATGAACTGAAGGCGGCCGTGCTGGCGCGCGGACGCGCGGGCGATGCGGATGCCGTGCGCCTGGACGCCATCCGCGCCATCCTGCGCCAGGCCCGCAGCGCTGTCGAGGCGCTGGCATGACGGCCGCGCCTGTTCCCGTGCTGACGCCGGCGCGCGAGCGCGCGATGCTGTGGTTGCTTGCGCTGACGCAATTTACCGTCATCATGGATTTCATGGTGATGATGCCGCTGGCGCCCCAGCTGATGCAGGCGTTTCATATCGGCCCGGCCGCCGTTTCCGGCGCCGTTTCCGCCTACGCCTGGTGCGCGGGTCTGTCCGGCTTGCTGGCGGCCACGTATATCGACCGCTTCGACCGCAAGAAGCTGCTGCTGACCATGTTTTGCCTGTTCACCTTGTCGAACCTCGCTTGCGCGCTGGCGCCGAACTTCCATGTGCTGCTGTGGTCGCGCGCGTTTGCGGGGCTGACGGGCGGCGTGCTGGGCGCCATGGTCATGGCCATCATCGGCGACGTGATTCCTTCCGAACGGCGCGGCGCGGCCACCGGCATCGTCATGACCTCGTTTGCCATGGCGGCCGTGGGCGGCGTGCCCATCGGCGTAGTGCTGGCCGCGCACTTTGGCTGGGCCTCGCCGTTTTTCCTGCTGGTCGTGCTGTCGCTGCTGGTCTGGCTGGGCGCGGCGCGCGTGCTGCCCTCGCTGACGGCGCACATGGGGGCCGCTGCCACGCCGCTGCGCCAGGTGCTGCCGAACCTGCTGGCGCTGTTCCGCGAGCGGCGCCACCTGAAAGCGTTTTCCTTGTCGATTGTCAACATGACGGCCGGCATGCTGGTCATTCCTTTCATTTCGCCCGTGCTCGTGGGCAATATGGGGCTGGCGCCGGCCGACGTCACCTGGGTGTACCTGGCGGGCGGCTGCGCCACGATCTTCACGGCGCGCCTGATCGGCCGCTGGGCGGACCGGGCCGGCAAGCAGCAGGTGTACCGCTGGGTTTCCCTGCTATCGATTGCGCCGCTGCTGTTCATGACGCACTTGCCCCAGCTGCCGCTGCTGGGGCTGATGCTGGCGTTTCCCTTCTTTATGGCCTTGGTGTCGGGCCGCATGGTGCCGCTGCAGGCGCTGCTGACGACCATCCCGGAACCGCACAAGCGGGGCGCGTTTCTCAGCGCCAATTCGGCCCTGCAAAGCTTTGGCAGCGGCCTGGGCGCCTGGCTGGGCGGGCTGACCCTGCAGACGGACGCGGCCGGCCACATCAGCGGCTACGGCATCAATGGCTGGCTGGCGGCGGGCTTGTCGCTGTGGACGGTGTGGTGGGTGGCGCGCGTGCGCGGCGCCGCGCCGCAGGGGGCGCCGGCGTAGGGGATTACTGCGTGGCGATGCGCTGCATGGGCGCATTGTCCTTGCGCCATTGTTCCAGGCTGATCAGCTCACCGCTGACGACGTCGTCGACGAGGATGCGCTTGCCATCCTGGGAGACGACGAAACTCTCCCAGCGGTGCGCCGCGTCCGGCGTGTTTTCCACAAAGGTCAGGTCATAGTAGGGCTTGCCGTCGATGAGGCGCACGTCGGGCGACGTTTCCATCACGGCGCCATGGGCGCGGCCGCCCGAAGCCTTTTCGATATGCGCCGACCAGGCCTTGATTTCCGGCAAAGCCATCAGCGCATCGACGGCGCGCGCATTCTGTTCCTGCGCCGCCGGGCTGCTCGCGGCCGGGGCAGGATCGCCATGCGGCGCGGCCTGCTGGTGCAGGTAGAAAGCGCCGAGCCCGGCGGCCAGCAAGCCGGCCAGGATGCCGGCGATGATGGTGGTTTTGGAAGAAGAGGCGCGTGGCGGCATGATGGTGGCGTGAGAAAGAGGGACGATGGCGGCCATGCTAAAGCAAAACGTGCAGGCGGGCAATCGTTGAAATTTCTAAAAAGCAAGGCGAAAAAAAGCCACCTTCCGTAGAAGATGGCTCTTGGGGTTGCCGGGCAGGCGCAAGCAGCTTTTGGTCTGCCTGTCCTGTCCCGGCGAGGCATCCCCGCGCGCCGTCGCCTGCGCGCGGGGATGCCGGACATTACATCATGCCGTCCATGCCACCCATGCCGCCCATACCACCCATGCCGCCGCCCATGCCGCCGGCTGCCTTGTCGTCAGCGATTTCGCAGACCATGCAGTCGGTCGTCAGCATCAGCGAAGCGATCGAAGCGGCGTTTTGCAGCGCCGAACGGGTCACTTTGGCTGGGTCCAGGACGCCCATTTCCACCATGTCGCCATACGTGCCGTTGGCAGCGTTGTAGCCGTAGTTGCCCGTGCCAGCCAATACGGCTGCCACGACGACCGAAGCTTCTTCGCCAGCGTTTTGCACGATCATGCGCAGTGGCTCTTCCATTGCGCGCAGGACGATCTTGATACCAGCGTCTTGATCAGGATTGTCGCCCTTGACCGTGATGTTGGCGCGTGCGCGCAGCAGGGCTACGCCGCCGCCTGGCACGATGCCTTCTTCCACGGCAGCGCGCGTGGCGTGCAGTGCATCTTCAACGCGGGCTTTTTTCTCTTTCATTTCGACTTCGGTGGCTGCGCCAACCTTGATCACGGCAACGCCGCCAGCCAGTTTGGCGACGCGCTCTTGCAGTTTTTCACGGTCGTAGTCCGAGGTCGCTTCTTCGATCTGTACACGCACTTGTTTCACGCGTGCTTCGATCGAGGCAGCTTCGCCGGCGCCATCGATGACGATGGTGTTTTCCTTGCCCACTTCGATGCGTTTCGCCTGGCCCAGTTCGGCCAGGGTCACTTTTTCCAGGGTCAGGCCGACTTCTTCAGCGATCACCTGGCCGCCCGTCAGGACAGCGATGTCTTCCAGCATGGCTTTGCGGCGGTCGCCGAAGCCTGGTGCTTTCACTGCGCAGGTTTTCAGGATGCCGCGGATGTTGTTCACAACCAGGGTAGCCAGCGCTTCGCCTTCGATGTCTTCCGCAATGATCAGCAGTGGACGGCCAGCCTTGGCGACTTGTTCCAGTACCGGCAGCAGGTCACGGATGTTCGAGATTTTCTTGTCGCACAGCAGGACGAATGGGCTGTCCAGGACGGCAACTTGCTTCTCTGGGTTGTTGATGAAGTATGGCGACAGGTAGCCGCGGTCGAACTGCATGCCTTCAACGATGTCCAGCTCGTCGTTCAGCGACTTGCCGTCTTCCACCGTGATCACGCCTTCTTTGCCGACTTTTTCCATCGCTTCAGCGATACGCTCGCCGATCGAGTAGTCCGAGTTCGCCGAGATCGCGCCAACCTGGGCGATTTCCTTGGTCGTGGTGCAAGGACGGGCGATTTTCGCCAGTTCTTCGACGGTTGCTGCAACAGCTTTGTCGATACCGCGCTTCAGGTCCATCGGGTTCATGCCGGCGGCAACGAACTTCATGCCTTCGCGCACGATGGCTTGTGCCAGCACGGTCGCGGTGGTGGTGCCGTCGCCGGCGTTGTCGCTGGTGCGGGAAGCCACTTCCTTGACCATTTGCGCGCCCATGTTCATGAGCTTGTCTTTGAGTTCAACTTCTTTCGCTACCGACACGCCGTCCTTGGTGACGGTAGGGGCGCCGAACGAGCGCTCCAGCACGACGTTGCGGCCTTTCGGGCCCAAGGTGACTTTGACTGCGTTGGCGAGGATGTTGACGCCTTCGACCATCTTGGCGCGCGCTGCGTCGCCGAATACTACTTCTTTAGCTGCCATGTTCAATTCTCCTGAGTTTCGGGATGTATCTGTCTACAACGTGGAAACAATTACTTGACGACGATCGCCATGATGTCTTCTTCGCGCATGACCAGCAGCTCATCGCCGTCAACTTTGACGGTTTGGCCGGCGTACTTGCCGAACAGGACGCGGTCGCCCACTTTGACATCCAGAGGACGGACTTTGCCGTCGTCGAGAATCTTGCCATTGCCTACGGCAAGGACTTCGCCTTGATCCGGTTTTTCAGCAGCTGCATCAGGAATGATGAGGCCGGACGCAGTCTTGGTTTCCTGGTCGAGGCGTTTGACGATGACGCGATCGTTCAATGGGCGCAGATTCATACAAAACTCCTTAAAGTTCAATGGATAGGTGTTGCTAAATGAATACATGCCTGGCACAGCGCCAGGCGTGCTTTCAGTGACCGCCGTTGAAAGCAGCCCGCAACGGTCAAGCAAACCCCATGGCATCGTGTGCATGCCGGCGCTGGGCAGTGGTGGCATCGCGGCGTCGCCCGCCGCGTAGCGTTCCCTGCTGTTGCCCGGCAGACACCATCATGTCCTGAGGATTGCTACGAAAGAGTTTGTTAGCACTCTCTACTAACGAGTGCTAATTATAGGGACGGTAGGGGGCTTATTCAAGGGCTTATTCTCCGGGAAGATAAGCTTAGACGTTCTGCGCAGCCTGCATTTACGCAGGGTTTGCGCAAACGCAAGCCTCGTTCCCGGGCGTCAGCAACAGGCGCGACTCTAGCATGCCCGTCAGGCGAGCGGCGTTCCTGTACGCACGAGAAACAGGGTTTTGCTATGGACTTTGATAAGATGATTGCAATTGCATATCAATATTTCCCCTGTACCAGAAAGCACACCATGCCATCGACTCTTTCCCGTCCCGCCCTGCGCCTGCTCGGTGCCGCCCTCGTCGGCCTCGCCTGCCTGGGCAATGCCGCCGCGCAAACGCCCACCATTCTCGACGAGATCACCGTGGCCACCCTGACGCCGCTGGAAAAGGAAATGCTGCTCAACGAGCTGTTCAACGACCTGAACAAGGATGACGATGACCAGGAAGCCCATGTGTGGGACAACGGCGGCGACCGTGGCGTGCGGGTGAAGGTCACATATAACTTCAGCAACTCCGGCATGACGGAACACAGCCTGAAGGCGCACATCTGCCGCGACCTGAAATTCGTCGTCACGGCGGGCGACAAGTCGCAAGACCTGAGCCGCCGTACGTGCTCGCAGAACAGCGGCCGTTGGGATGTGCAGGGCAAGGACCCGGCGCCCGTCGTGTATCCGCCCTTCCTGTCCGACGTGACCATCGCCAGGCTCAATGCGAAGGAACAGATATCCTTGCTGACGGCCGCCGTGCGCACCCTGAAAGATGAAGAAGATGGCAAGACCCGTGAATGGAGCAACAAGGGGCTGGGCAATGCCGTGCCCTTGCGCGTCACTTTGACGCCCTCGCGGACGGACGCCAAACCTGGCAGCTACCGCCGTACTTGCCGCGACTTGACGATGGTGCTTGACGGCAAGAGCGGCAAGCAGGAATTGACGCGCCGCTCGTGCGAAAACCGCTATGGCGGTCTCGATATCGAACCCGATTACGTCGACGAGTAAAACGCTGCCATCGCGGCGCCGGCGGATGCGTGCAGATGGCGAAACGCGCCGGAAAAAGCGTGTATTTCACGGCAACTGACCTGCATTGATGTAAATATGTGTGACAGCGGCGTGATTCGATTGACGCCCATGGAGCGTCCGCCCTATAGTGGCGGGATGATTTCCGAATTCAACGAATTATCCGACAAAATAGGCCTGCTGGCCGAAATGACCCATGCGCTGCGTCGTGAAAACGCGCAACTGCGCAAGGACAATGCCGCGCTGGCCGCCGAGAACGCCCTGTATGTGCAGCGCATGCGCGAGGCGCAGGAGCGGGTCGAGGCGTTGCTGGAAAAAATTCCCGAACTGGTGCAAGCCGGCCTGGAGCAAGCCGCTTCGGAGGCAGGCGCCTATCTTGCCGAGAACGAGAAGGAAGCGTAATGCCGCGTGTCGATGTCAATATCATGGGCCAGTCCTACAGCATGGTCTGCCGCGACGGCGAAGAGCGCGCGCTGCGCGAAGCGGCGATCTATCTCGATAGCAAAATGAAAGCCATCCGCGACGCGGGCAAGGTCAAGGGCAACGACCGCATCGCCGTGCTGGCCGCGCTGGGCGTGGCCGCGGAATTCCTTTCCGTGAAGTCGCCGCAAGGTCCGCTGTCGGAGCTGACGATCCTGGAAGTGAAGCAAAAGATCTCGGCCATGCACACGGTATTGGATAGCGCATTGACGCCCCAGGAAAACCTTTTTTAAGCGGACACGGTACGATTTGTCTTTGCGATGCGCGATCAAAGGAGTAAACTTGGGTCTACCCTGCGGTGTTCGCGATTGCCATATATTCCTTGAACCATTTATGCGCATCGGTTGCGAATTTTGTTTGATGGGAGTGAGCGTCGCTCGTTCGACGAACCCGAAATTGAACTAACGTGACCACCTTGAACCGTTTGGTTCGGGATGCCGGCATAGCGGCACAGGCGGGGCCCAATTTGCATTACCACCGAAAACGGTTGCCGCATCCTGCGCAACCGTTTTTTTACGTCTGGCGCTTTCACACGGAGTCTGCATGAAACAATACTGGCTGATGAAATCCGAACCCGATGAAGTGAGCATCGACGACCTGATGGCCGCACCCGGGCACACCATGCCCTGGTTCGGCGTGCGCAACTACCAGGCGCGCAACTTCATGCGCGACGGCATGCAGGCCGGCGACGGCGTGCTGTTCTATCACTCGAGCTGCCCGCAGCCGGGCGTGGCGGGCGTGGCCGAAGTGGCCAGCGGCGCGTATCCCGATCACAGCCAGTTTGAAGAGGGCGGCAAGTATTTCGATGCCAAGGCCACTTTGGCCCAGCCGCGCTGGATCAGCGTCGACGTGCGGGGCCTGAAGAAGACGGCGCTGTTGCCCCTGTCCGAGATGCGCCAGATGCCGGAACTGGAAGACATGCTGCTGCTCAAGAAGGGCAGCCGGCTGTCGATCACGCCCGTGACGCCGGCGCAATGGAAGGTCATTATCGGCAAGTTGAAGGCCTAGTCCTCGACCCGGTTGCGGCCATTCTGCTTGGCCCGGTACAGGGCCTGGTCGGCGGCGGCCAGCAATTGTTCCGGCGTCCGTCCCGCGCCATTCAGGGCCAGGCCGATGCTGGCCGTCACCAGGCCGCCGCGCGACGGCGCGTGGACGATGGCGGCCGCGGCGATCGCTTCCTGCATCTTGTGCGCCACCGCCAGCGCGCCGTCGCCATCGGTGGCGGGCAGGATGGCGGCAAATTCCTCGCCGCCGAAGCGGGCCGCCAGGTCGCTGGCGCGCGGCAGCGCGGAATGCAGGGCCGCCGCGACCTGCACCAGGCAGGCGTCGCCATACGGGTGGCCGAAGCTATCGTTGAGGCTTTTGAAGAAATCGATATCGATGATCAGCAGCGCCAGCGGCTCATGGTTGCGCGCTGCCCGCTGCCACTCCAGCTGCAGGGTCTGGTCAAAGCAGCGCCGGTTGGCGATGCCCGTCAAACCATCCGTCAGCGACAGCTTTTCCAGCTTGTCATGCGCCGCGCGCAGGGCCAGCTCGCTTTGCATGTAGCGGCTTTGCAGGGTGGCCGAGCGCAGCGCGTGGACCAGCAGCGCGACGAACAGCGACGCCGCCGCCAGGTAGAAATGCGTGCGCATGACGGCAAAGCCCAGGCCCAGCAGGGCGGCCGTAAAGAAGATGGGACTGAAATTGTCGATCAGCAGGGTCAGCTTTTGCGGGGGAGGCTGCGTCTGCGGGCTTTCCGTCCCGGACTGCGCCGCCGGGATGCGCGCGGGGAGCATCGCCAGCAGCACCAGCAGCACCAGCAGCAGGAACGGCAGGTTTGGCAGCACTTCGCTCCAGGCTTGCGTCACGCCATGCAAGGTCAGATAGTTATACGTGGCCGCGCAGCCCGCATAGCACCATAAAAATACCGTCAGCAGCAGGTAAAAGCGGCCTTGCCCGCCATCGCGGCGGTGCGCCAGCAGGCGCAGCGAGGCGCAGCAGGCCAGGGCCAGGTTTTCCACGTTGTAGGTCAGCACCAGCAGGCTGGCGGGAATCGGCGCGATGGAGCGCTGGTCGAAGGGCGACACCGAAAAGATGGCCGTATAGGCAAGGTAGGCCGCCAGCAGCACTTGCACGGCGTCGAGCCATTGCAGGGTGCGCGGGGGATGCTCGTGCGTCACGGACGACATGGCCAGCAGCAGGGGCGCGCCATACATGAAATAGGCGAAATCGGAAAAATACGTGGTGTCGGAGGCCACTTGCCCACTCAGGTCTTGCCAGGCCGATAATGTCATGCCCGTGCTCCAGAACAGCATGGCCACGGCGAACAGAGCCCAGCCTGTCCTGACGGCGCCTGCCGCGCTGACGTAGGCGCAGCGGCAACAGGCGGCCAGCGCCAGCAGGGGCGAGGCGATGTTGAATGCATAGCTCACCCAGGGCGCGCGCGTGCCGGCCCAGGCCGTCAAGGCCAGTTGTGCCAGCAGATAGCCGGCGGCCAGCGCGGTCCAGCATGTCAGTTTTCGCCCGGCAGGCGGCATGGCAAGGCACTCCCCGGTGGCGTCGTGGCGTGCCGCCAGTATGGCTGCACGTCAAAACGATGATACCCAGATGTCAACAGCAAGTCTATTCCACAAGGAAACTTTGTTGCTTTAAGGGAAGTGTTGCGAGGGAGGGATGGCGCGCCTGCCTGGCGCGCCATCGGGGGAACAGCGGTGCTTACGTGTTGGCCGGGCGCGCCTTGGTGGGCGGCGTGCCCATCACCTGGCTTTTATACGCCCATACCAGCAGCGCGATGGCGCCGACGATCATCGGCAGGGACAGCATCTGGCCCGAGGTGATCGGCACGCCCAGCCACACGACTTCCCAGTCCGGCGTGCGGAAGTATTCCGTGAAGAAGCGCGCGCAGCCGTACAACAGGGTAAACATGGCGCCCACGGCCATGCGCGGACGCTGCTTGCGCGCATATAGCCACAGGATGATGAACACCAAAATGCCGTCGACCAGCATCTGGTAGATCGGCGACGGGTGCACGGGATACGGAATGCCCGGCCACTGCATGGCCCACGGCAAGGTTTCCGGCGCGATGCGGCCCGGCAGTTCGGCGTTGATGAAGTTGCCCAGGCGGCCGGCCGCGTAGCCGAGCGGCACCAGCGGCGCGATGAAGTCGAGCACGTCGAACAGGTTGCGGCCCGCCTTGCGGCTCCACAAGTACATGGCCAGGATGACGCCGAGGAAGCCACCATGGAAGGACATGCCGCCATGCCAGACCATGAAGATCTCGAGCGGATTGTGCAGGAAGTATTCGGGACGGTAGAACAGCACTTCACCCAGGCGCCCGCCGATCACCACGCCCAGCATGCCGTAGAACAGCATGTCGTCGAGGTCTTCCTTCTTCCAGCCCAGCACGGCGATGTGCGGCTGCTTGATGCGCACTCTGCCCAGGATAATGAACAGGGCGAAAGCCAGCACATACATCAGGCCGTACCAGTGCACGGCGAGCGGGCCGATCTGGATGGCTATCGGGTCGGGCATCGGGTGTATCAGCATGGGAACTCTTTCTTTGTTTAAAGCCAAGGTTGCGTAGTATGGGGGCGCTGGCGGTTTTTTGCCTTAGCGGCCACTTAATTTAATCGGCGGCAGCGCTGATCTGCTTGCGCAACAGCGCCAGGAAACCTTGCAGCACGGCGGACGGATTGTCGCGGCGCCAGGCCAGGCCCGTTTCCACCAGTGGCGTGGCGTCCTGCAGCGGCCTGTATTCTACGCCCGGGCGCATCAGATTCGATACCGATTGTGGCACAAGCGCGATGCCCATGCCAGCCGAGACGAGGCTGACGATGGTTTGCATCTGGATCGCTTCCTGGCCGATCATGGGCGTCACGCCGGCCGCGCGGAACACGCCCAGGATCGCGTCGTGCAGGGCGGGCGAGATCGCGCGCGGAAAAATAATCAGGGGCAGGGGCGGCAGGTCGCACAGGCGCACAGGGCCCGGCGTGTTCAGGATATCGAGGCCCGACGGCGCGGCCAGCACCAGCGGCTCGGCCAGCACGGGCAGGTAATCGAGCGCCCCTTTTGCCTTGTCGGGCAGGGGCGGGATCAACAGGCCCGCATCCGTGCGCCCGGCCAGCAATTCGTCGAGCTGCAGGTCGGAGGTGGCTTCCTGCAACTGGATCTGCACCTGCGGATAGGCAGTTTGATACGCGCGCAGCAGGGGCGGCAGCACGCTGTAGTCGGCCGAGGAGACAAACGCCAGGCTCAGACGCCCCGCCTCGCCCTGCGCGGCGCGCCGCACCAAGGCGGGCAAATCGAGCGCCTGCGCCAGCAGCCGGCGCGCCTCGGGCAGCAGGGCGTTGCCGGCCGGCGTCAGCTGCACTTCGCGGCGCGTGCGCACGAACAGCGGTGCGCCCAGCAGTTCTTCCAGGGCCATGATGGTTTGCGACAGGGGCGGCTGCGTCATGTGCAGGCGCGCGGCGGCGCGGCCGAAGTGCAATTCCTCGGCGACGGCGACGAAATAGCGCAGCTGGCGCAGTTCAAGATTCATATGCGTTTCCATGTGGAATAAGTGCTGTGATATGTAAAACGACTCACAGACACGTGCATCATATATTTGACAGTGGGGCGCGCGCAAGGCAATCTGGCGTACCCCCACTGCATGCAGGGTTTTGCTGAAAATCCGCGCAGTCAGGCACCAACACTTTTGGAAGGTCCATCATGCCGCAATACCGCTCCCGCACCACCACCCACGGCCGCAACATGGCTGGCGCCCGCGCCCTGTGGCGCGCCACCGGCATGAAGGACGGCGACTTCGACAAGCCGATCATCGCTGTCGTCAACTCGTTCACCCAGTTCGTGCCCGGTCACGTGCACCTGAAAGACCTGGGGCAGATGGTGGCGCGCGAGATCGAGGCGGCCGGCGGCGTGGCCAAGGAATTCAACACCATCGCCGTCGATGACGGCATCGCCATGGGCCACGGCGGCATGCTGTATTCGCTGCCTTCGCGCGACCTGATCGCCGATTCCGTCGAATACATGGTCAACGCCCACTGCGCCGACGCCATGGTGTGCATCTCGAACTGCGACAAGATCACGCCGGGCATGCTGATGGCCGCCATGCGCATCAATATCCCCGTCGTGTTTATTTCCGGCGGGCCGATGGAAGCGGGCAAGGTCGTCAAGGTGGTCAACGGCACGCAAAAGATCATCAAGCTGGACCTGGTCGACGCCATGATCAAGGCGGGCGACAGCACCGTCTCCGATGCCGACGTGGCCGAGATCGAACGCTCGGCCTGCCCCACCTGCGGTTCGTGTTCCGGCATGTTTACGGCCAACTCGATGAACTGCCTGACGGAAGCGCTGGGCCTGGCCCTGCCCGGCAACGGGACGATTTTGGCCACGCACTCGGACCGCCAGCAGCTGTTCCTGCGCGCGGGCCGCCTGATCGTGGAACTGGCCAAGCGCCACTACGAGCAGGACGATTATTCGGTGCTGCCACGCTCGATCGCCACCAAGGCCGCGTTTGAAAACGCCATGGCGCTCGACGTCTCCATGGGCGGCTCGACCAATACCGTGCTGCACCTGCTGGCCGCCGCGCACGAGGCGGAAGTGGAATTCACCATGGCCGACATCGACCGCATCTCGCGCAAGGTGCCTTGCCTGTGCAAGGTGGCGCCGATGACGGACAAATACCATATCGAAGACGTGCACCGCGCGGGCGGCATCGTGGGCATCCTGGGCGAACTGGCGCGCGCCGGCCTGCTCAACACGACTTTGCCGACGATCCACGCGCCGACCCTGGCCGACGCCATCGCGCAAAACGACATCAAGTGCACGGACGATCCGGCCGTGCACGAACTGTTCCGCGCCGCGCCGGGCGGCGTGCCGACACAGACGGCGTTTTCGCAGTCCGAGCGCTTCGCCGCCGTCGACACGGACCGCAGCACGGGCTGCATCCGCGACAAGGCCCACGCCTACTCGCAGGATGGCGGCCTGGCCGTCTTGTACGGCAACCTGGCCGAAAAGGGTTGCATCGTCAAGACGGCGGGCGTCGATGAAAGCATCTTGAAATTCTCGGGCAAGGCGCGCGTGTTCGAAAGCCAGGACGCGGCCGTCGCTGCCATCCTGGAAGACACCGTGCATGAAGGCGACGTCGTCATCATCCGCTACGAAGGCCCGAAAGGCGGCCCCGGCATGCAGGAAATGCTGTACCCGACCTCGTACATCAAGTCGAAGGGCCTGGGCAAGGCGTGCGCGCTGTTCACGGACGGGCGCTTCTCGGGCGGCTCCTCGGGTCTGGTGATCGGCCACGCCTCGCCGGAAGCGGCCGAAGGGGGTGCCATTGGCCTGGTGGAAGAGGGTGATTTCATCGACATCGACATCCCCGAGCGCACCATCAACCTGCGCATCACGGATGCCGAGCTGGCCGCGCGCCGCGCCGCCATGGAAGCGAAGGGCGACGCGGCCTGGCTGCCCGTCAACCGCGAGCGCTACGTGTCGCAGGCGCTGCAGGCGTATGCCGCGCTGACGACGTCGGCCGACCGGGGCGCCGTGCGGGATCTGTCGCAGCTGAAAAAACGCTGATCTGTTGCGCCGGTGCGACGGCCGGCCCCGTTTGACGATGCGGGGCCGCCTGTCGTTACATCGCCTTACAAACAACATGGTCATGCGCGCGCAGATGGGGCAGAATAGGTAGGCCTTCTGACGACATTGCGTTACTACATTGAAACGCTTGATCTGGGCTCGTGGTGCATCTGCGGAAACACAGTAAAATGCCGCAGGAAGTAACTTTGGAGAAAAGACAATGAAACGTTTTATGTTGGTGAGTGTATTGGCCGTATCGGCTCTGGCATCGCAAGCAGCGTTGGCCAATCCGGACCTGGCGAAAGCAAAGAACTGCATGGCTTGCCACGCGGTGAGCACGAAACTGGTGGGCCCTGCGTTCAAGGACGTGGCTGCCAAGTACGCCGGTCAGAAAGACGCGGAAGCCAAGCTCGTGGCGAAGGTCATGAAGGGCGGTTCCGGCACCTGGGGCGCGATCCCGATGCCAGCCAACCCGCAAGTGAGCGAGGCGGAAGCCCACACCCTGGTTAAATGGGTACTGGCACAGAAATAATCTGTGCCGCAGTACCTGCAATTAGCGCGCCGGCAATCCCGGCGCGTTTTTTTTGCCCGCTGTCTTCAAGTTCCCCATGCCCGCCAAGGTCGCCCGCACGGCTTCGTCGAGCGGCGTATGCGGCTCCTGGCCCAGCACGGCCAGCAGTCGCGCATTGTCCATGGATAGAGGCGTTTGCCACAGATAGCGCATCTCGCGCATTTCGCGCAAGGTCGCCACGAACGGCGACGCCAGCGCCACCAGCCACCACGGAAAACGCCGGAGGGCGGGCGCGGCTCCTGTCGCCTGTTCCACCACGCGGGCGATCGCCCCCGTCATTTGCCGGCCGTCGTGGTCCCAGTGGCCGGCCATGTGAAAGCGCGCAAACGCGGGCAAGGTGGCGCGTACGGCCAGCAATTGCACCATCGTGCGCGCCACGTCGGGCAGGTAGGACCACTGGTGGCCCACGCCGGGCGCGCCAGGATACAGTATGCTGCGCACGCTCTGGCCCGGTTTCACCAGCCCCTGCGAAAACCAGTTATTACCGGCGCGGGGACCGAAGAAGTCGCCCGCGCGTACGATCAGCACGCGCGCGCCTTGCGTGGCGGCCCGTTCCAGCCGTGCTTCCAGTTCCACGCGGATGGCGCCCTTGCGCGTCAGCGGGCGCTGCGGCGCGTCTTCCGCAAGGAAGTTTCCCGATGCGGGAAATGCGTCGGGCCCAAAGTTATACACGGTGCCGGGCAGCACGATGGTGGCGCCTTCGGCCATCGCCGCGGCAATCGTGTTGTCGAGCATGGGCAGCACCAGCTGGCCCCAGTTCCGGTAGCCGGGCGGGTTGACGGCGTGCACGATGACGGCGCAGCCTTTGGCGGCCGCCAGCACGTCCGCGCGCGACAGCGCGTCGCCACGCAGCCATTCAATGCGGTCGCCGCACGCCGGCTGTGTTTCTCCCCGCTTCAGGGCGCGTACCTGCCAGCCCGCCGCCAGCAGCTGGCGCACCATCTCGCCGCCGATGCCGCCCGTGGCGCCCAGTACCAATACTGTTTTCGTGTTCTCCATCATGACCTCCGTGTGGTTGATGGTGCCAGTATCTGCCGCGCAAGGCTAATTGGGAATTGACGAACATCGAGTACAAGCTATACATTTATGTATGACCAAGTTGACACCATGAACCCATCCATTGCTTGGGAATACTACCGTTCGCTGCTGGCCGTGCTGAAGCACGGCTCGCTCTCCGGCGCCGCACGCGCGCTGGGGATCACGCAGCCCACCGTCGGCCGGCATATCGCCGCCCTGGAGCAGGCGCTGGGTGCGACGCTGTTTACGCGTTCGCAGCTGGGCTTGCTGCCCACGGAAGTGGCCCTGGCGCTGCAGCCCCATGCGGAAACGATGGAGCACACGGCGGCCCTGATGGAACGCGCCGCCAGCAGCCAGGGGCAGGGCGTGGCCGGCGTCGTGCGCATCGCGGCCAGCGAAGTGGTGGGCGTGGAAGTGCTGCCGCCCATCCTGGCCCGCCTGCGCGCGCGCCATCCGGGCTTGACCATTGAATTAGTATTAAGCAACAAGGTGCAGGATTTGCTGCGCCGCGAGGCGGACATCGCCGTGCGCATGCTGCGTCCGCGCCAGGAACAGCTGGTGGCGCGCAAGGTGGGCGAGATCGAACTGGGCCTGCATGCGCACGCCGATTACCTGGCGCGCCATGGCACGCCGGCGGGATTGCTTGAGCTGGCGCAACACGCCGTCATCGGCTACGACGAGGCGAGTCCCTTCGTGCGCAACGCGGGCGCGGCCTTTCAGGGATTTACGCGGGAAAACTTTGCCTGGCGCAGCGACAGCGACCTGGCGCAACTGGCATTGATACGGGCGGGCGCCGGCATCGGCGTGTGCCAGGCGAGGCTGGCGGCGCGCGATCCGGCCCTGCGGCGCGTGCTGCCGCAAGCGTTTTCGCTGCCGATGGAAACCTGGGTCACCATGCATGAAGACTTGCGCGGCAGCCTGCGCTGCCGCGCCACCTTCGACGCGCTGGCCGAAGGATTACTGGCTTACGTGGCCGGACAGCAAGAACCGTAGCGAGCGGACGTGAGTTGTGGCTGAGAAGCGGAGCTGTGCGAATGCACAGTGAGCATCGCAGGCCGCAAATCGCGCCGCGCAGTAGGTTCTATTATTTGACCACTTCCATCTTGGTTTTCTTGCCATCTCGATAGGTGAACAAGGTCAGCGCGCCATCCTTGATGTCGCCGTTGGCATCGAACGAGATCGGCCCCGTCACGCCCTGGTAGTGCACCTTGGCCAGATACGGCAGGTAGACGGACGGTTTCGACGATTTCGCATCCTGCATGGCGGTGGCCATGGTCATTACGGCATCGTAGACGTATGGCGCGTACAGCTGCACTTCCATATTGTATTTCTGCTTGTAGCGGGCGCGGAAATCGTCCATGCCTTTTTGCTGCGCGCCCGTCACGCCGCCCGCTTCCGCGCAGGTGACCATGTCTTCGCCCACGGCGTCGCCCGCCAGCTTGCCCAGCGGTTCCGTGCACAGGCCGTCGCCGCCCATGAACTTGGCCTTGATGCCCAGCGCCTTCATCTGGCGCAGCATGGGGCCGCCCACGGAATCCATGCCGCCGAAGAAGATCAGGTCGGGATTTTTCGACTTGATGCTGGTCAAAATGGCATTGAAGTCCGTCGCGTTGGCATTGGTAAACTCCTTGCCGACGATTTGCACGCCGGGTGCCGCCTTCTTGGCGCCCTTGACGAACTGTTCCGCCACGCCCTGGCCGTAGGCCGTGCGGTCGTCGATGACGGCGATTTTCTTCGCCTGCAGCTTGCCCACGGCATACGCGCCCAGGGTGCCCCCCAGCTTGTTGTCATTGGCGACGACGCGGAAGGCCGTGTTGAATTTTTGCTGGGTGTACGTCGGGTTGGTGGCGGCCGGCGAAATCTGCGGGATGCCGGCATTGAAGTAAATGCGCGAGGCGGGAATCGTCGTGCCCGAATTCAGGTGGCCGACGACGCCGTTGACCTTGGCGTCGACGAGTTTTTGCGCCACGGCCGTGCCCTGCTTGGGATCGGCCGCGTCATCTTCGGGCACCAGCACGAATTTCACGACTTTGCCGTCGATCTTGAAGCCTTTGGCGTTCAAATCCTCGATCGCCATCTTGGCCGCGTTCTCGTTATCCTTGCCCAGGTGGGAGCTGGCGCCAGAGACCGGGGCGACGTGGCCGATCTTGATGATTTCCTGCGCGCCCGCATGGCCGGCAAAGGCAAGGGCGAGGGCGAGAGGAAGGACTTTGGTCTTGAGCAGCATAAACATTCTCCAATGGATAAAGATACGGCGGCGTCTCGTGAAAAACCGCTTCGACAGGCGGTGCGTGTGAAGAAAGGTACAACAAAAAACAGGCGGCGCAAAGCCGCATTTCGGGCTTTTTACATTTTGTCGCAACAATCACCAAAGTGAGGCGCGATGCACCGATTTCGCAGGCGCGAGCGCACCAAAGAATGGCGTTGGAGGAAAGAATAGGGTAGGTCGGGCAGGTCGGGGCAGGTCGGGTTAGCGCGCAGCGCGTAACCCGACATTGCGCAGCATGCTCCTAACCCAGCGGCAATTCGCTGTGAGGGGTAAAAGTGGCTTGATTACTGTGCTGGCGGATGCAAATGCCCCAGCTCATGGCTCACCGCATGTGCGACGATCTGTTCCAGCGATTGCTGCAAGTCTTCGCGCAGGGCGCCGCGCATGCCGATCAGGGCGTTTTGCAGGGCCGTCTGCAGCACGTGGGCGATGCGCTCTTCCAGCAAATGGTCGATCTTGCCCTGCACCTGATGCAGGATGCGCTGCGTGAGCCGCTGTTCGATGGCGTCCCAGTCGGGCTGCGTCACCGCTGGCGGCAACGCCGGCGTTTCCTCGACAACTGGCGCTGCCGCAACTGGCGCCGCCTCCGGCACTTCCGGCCCCAGCAGCACCTCCGTCAGCAGGGGGATGCCCTGGTCGAATGGCGGCTGGTTCATGCTTTACCCGCCACGAAATGCGTCGGCTGCACGTCCTGCTGGCGGTAGTGCAGGAAGCGCTGGCGGCCCGCCTGCGCATCTTGCTCATCCATGGAAACGATCTCGAAGACGCGCTGGAACTGCGCGTAATTGGCGGGCGGCAGCTGCGACAGGTTGACGAGGACGTCATGGTGTGGCAGCTCGGCCGCTGCGTCATCGGTCAGGATGATGGGCGTTTGCGCCGCCAGCGGGTCGCCGGCCAGCACGTGCGGCAGGAAATCCGTGGCGGAAATGGTCCACATGGCGCTGTTCAAGGCGTCGAGCTGGGCGCTGTCAGCCGCCAGCACGACCACCTTGTTGCCGGCCATATACGCCTTGCGTGCCAGACGGCAGGCGTAGGCCAGCTTGTCCGGCACGTTGCTGTGAAAATCGACGCGACTCATGGCGGTCAAGCGGCCATGCCGCTGTGGCGCAGCAGGGCGTCGATCGACGGTTCGCGGCCGCGGAAGGCCGTGAACGATTCCAGCGCAGGGCGCGAGCCGCCGACGGACAGGATTTCCTGCAGATAACGCTTGCCCGCCGCCGTGGTGGCGGCCGGTCCCAGCGCCCTGGCTTCTTCAAACGCCGCATAGGCGTCGGCGGACAGCACCTCGGCCCATTTGTAGCTGTAGTAGCCGGCCGCATAGCCGCCGGCAAAGATATGCCCGAAGGCATTCTGGAAGCGGTTGAAGGCGGGCGGGATGATCAGCGCGAACTTGGCGCGCACGCCGTCGATCAGCTGCTGCACGGTCTGGCCCGTGCCGGCATCGTAGTCATAGTGCAGATGCATGTCGAGCAAGGAAAATTCCACCTGGCGCAGGGTTTGCAGGCCGGACTGGAAATTCTTGGCCGCCAACATCTTGTCGTACAGCGCGCGCGGCAGCGGCTCGCCCGTGACGGCATGCGCCGTCATGTGTTCGAGCACTTCCCATTCCCAGCAGAAGTTTTCCATGAATTGCGACGGCAGTTCGACGGCATCCCATTCGACGCCGGCGATGCCCGACACGCCCAGCTCGTCGACGACGGTGAGCATATGGTGCAGGCCGTGGCCGAATTCGTGGAACAGGGTGATGACTTCATCGTGGGTGAACAGGGCAGGCTGTGCCTTGCCGTCGACCACGGCCGGTTCCGTGAAATTGCAGGTCAGGTAGGCGATCGGCGTTTGCACGTGTTGCGCGTCGGCGCGGCGGCCGCGCGCGTCGTCCATCCAGGCGCCGCCGCTCTTGCCGGCGCGCGCATACAGGTCCAGGTAGAACTGGCCGACCAGCTGGCCGTCGCGCTCGATGCGGTAAAAACGCACGTCCGGGTGCCAGACGGGCGCCGTATCGGGCTTGATCTCGACCGCGAACAGGTTCTGGATCTGGCGGAACAGGCCGTCGATCACCTTGTGTTCAGGGAAATATTGTTTGACTTCCTGGGCCGAGAACGCGTAGCGGCGCTCCTGCAGCTTTTCGGAAGCGTACGGCACGTCCCACGCCTGCAGCTCGTCCAGGCCCAGTTCTTCCTTGGCGAATTGTTTCAGTTCTGCCAGGTCCTTCTCGGCGAACGGACGCGCGCGCTTGGCCAGGTCTTCCAGGAAGGCGATGACTTGCGCGGGCGAGGTGGCCATCTTCGACACCAGCGACACTTCGGCGAAATTGGCGTAGCCGAGCAGTTTTGCCTCTTCGTTGCGCAGTCGCAACAGGGTGACGATGTTCTGCGTGTTATCCCACTCGTCCTTCTTGCTGAAGACGTCGCCCTGGTCCGATGCCTTGGTGGCATTGGCGCGGTAGATGGTTTCGCGCAGCGCACGATTGTCGGCAAACTGCAGGATCGGGTAGTAGGATGGGAAGTGCAGCGAGAATTCATAGCCTTGCTTGCCGGCCTTGTCGGCGGCGGCGCGCGCGGCGGCCTTCACGTCGTCTGGCAGGCCGGCGAGCTCGGCTTCGTTCTCGACCAGCAACTTGTAGTCATTGGTGGCGTCGAGCACGTTTTCGGAAAAACGCGTCGAGACGGCCGCGTGTTCTTCCTGGATGGCGCCGAAGCGCTCTTTCTTGTCATCGGGCAACTCGGCGCCGCCCAGGCGGAAGTCGCGCACGGCATTGTCGACGATGCGTCGGCGCGCCGGCGACAGGCTGGCGAATGCGGGGCTGGCCTGCAATTGCTTGTATTTGCCGAAGAGGATTTCGTTCTGGCCCAGCTCGGTCCAGAATTCCGTCACCTTGGGCTGGTTGGCGTTGTAGGCGGCGCGAAGTTCCGGCGTATCGACCACGCTATTCAAATGGTTGACGATGCTCCAGGCGCGGCCCAGGGTTTCGGCGATCTGGTCCTGGGGCGCGACGAAGTTGTCCCAGCTCACTTCTTCCATGGGCGCTTCCAGCCGCGCCACCGTGGCGCGCGCCTCGGCCAAGAGGGTGTCGATGGCAGGCGTGACATGCTCGTGCGTGATCGCATCGAAGCGTGGCAGGCCGGAAAAATCAAGCAGGGGGTTGGTGTTCATCGTCGGTTCGTCCATTCTGTCTTCATATATGGAGCGCCTGAAAAATGTTCAAGGCCAGGCAACGCCGCCATGAGCATTGTCTCAGGTGCTGCTCTTAAATGCGCTCTGCGGCCTCGACGGTATTCATCAGCAACATCGTGATGGTCATCGGACCTACGCCACCCGGTACCGGGGTGATGTGCGACGCGACGTCTTTCACTCCAGCAAAATCCACGTCGCCGCACAGCTTGCCGTCATCGTCGCGGTTCATGCCCACGTCGATGACGATGGCGCCCGGCTTGACCATGTCGGCCGTCAAGGTGTTGCGGCGGCCGACGGCGGCCACGACCACGTCCGCCTGGCGCGTGTACAGGCCCAGATCCGGGGTCGCACTATGGCAGATGGTGACGGTGGCATTCGCTTGCAAGAGCAGCAGGGCCATCGGCTTGCCGACGGTATTGCTGCGGCCGATGACGACGGCGTGCTTGCCGCGCAAGTCGACGCCCGTGCTTTCGATCAGTTTCATGCAGCCGTACGGCGTGCAAGGGCGGAAGCCGGGCAGGCCCGTCATCAGTTCGCCGGCGCTCAGGACGGAATAGCCGTCCACGTCTTTCGTCGTGGCGATCGCTTCGATGACCTTGTGCGGGTTGATGTGCTTGGGCAAGGGCATTTGCACGAGGATGCCGTGGATGGCGGGATCGGCGTTCAGGCTGGCGATGCGTGCCAGCAAGTCCGCTTCGGACAGGTCCGCTTCATATTTTTCCAGCACCGAGTGGAAACCCACGTCGCCGCACGCCTTGACCTTGTTGCGGACATATACCTGGCTGGCCGGGTCTTCGCCGACGAGGATCACGGCCAGGCCGGGCTGGGTGCCCTTGGCGGTGAGGGCGGCGGCGCGCGCGGCGATCTCGCTGCGCAGTTTTTGGGAGAGGGCGATTCCGTCGATCAGTTGTGCTGGCATGGTAGGGAGGCTGTGTGGGAAGGAAAAGACAGATTATAAAGCCGGGCGGCGCAAAGGGGCGGTTTTGGCTATGCAAAGGCGTAGCGGCAGCGGGCCGGAGACGCGGGCCTGAGAAAACGCCGATGGCGGCGTTGCAGCTCCTTGCCGTACTGGCGTACTGTCTGCGTCGCCGCGCCTTGCCCTCGACGTTTTTCAGGCCCGCTTGGCCCGGCATAAAAGCGGGCCGGAAACGCGGGCCTGAGAAAATGCCGATGGCGGCGTTGCAGCTCCTTGCCGTACTGGCGTACTGTCTGCGTCGCCGCGCCTTGCCCTCGACATTTTTCAGGCCCGCTTGGCCCGGTATGCCCGTGCGGACGCCTGGGGTGTTCATTCCTTTTGCCACTCTGCTCACCCTAATTTCCGGACAGAATTTGCGGCAGTGCAGCATAAATTTCATAGGGTGATTTCATGATATGAAATGCTATATCGTAATTTGAAAAATACTAAATACGCTGTTAGAATCCCCACACTAAACCGACTTAATAGTAAATAATCAGCGAAATACCGTCCGACAGCGATCCGGAAAATCGGGGTGGGGCGTTCACAAAGGAGACTCAACAGATGTCAGCTCAACTGAACCAGGTAACGACACAGATCGGCACCGACCCGGATATGCAGGAAACCAAGGAGTGGCTGGACGCGCTCGAAGCCGTGCTGGAAAATGAAGGTCCGGAACGCGCGCATTACCTGATGGAGCGCATGGTTGACCTGGCCCGCCGCCGCGGCGCCCAGATCCCGTTCTCCAGCACCACCGCCTACGTCAATACCATCCCCACCAAACAAGAAGCACACTGCCCCGGCAACCTGGAATACGAAGAGCGCCTGCGTTCGTGGATGCGCTGGAACGCCATGGCCATGGTGGTCAAGGCCAACCGCGCCGACGGCGACCTGGGCGGCCACTTGTCCTCGTTCGCGTCGCTGGCGAACATGCTGGGCATCGGTTTCAACCATTTCTGGCACGCGCCGACGGCCGACCACGGCGGCGACCTGCTGTACATCCAGGGCCACTCCTCGCCCGGCGTCTACGCGCGCGCCTTCCTCGAAGGCCGCTTGACGGAAGAGCAAATGCTGAACTTCCGCAAGGAAGTCGACGGCAAGGGCCTGTCCTCGTACCCGCATCCGAAGCTGATGCCTGACTTCTGGCAGTTCCCGACCGTGTCGATGGGCCTGGGCCCGCACATGGCGATCTACCAGGCGCGTTTCCTGAAATACCTGCACGCACGCGGCATCGCCAAGACCGACAACCGCAAGATCTGGGCCTTCTGCGGCGATGGCGAGATGGACGAGCCGGAGTCCTTGGGCGCGATCGGCCTGGCCGCACGCGACATGCTCGACAACCTGGTCATCGTGGTCAACTGCAACCTGCAGCGCCTGGACGGCCCGGTACGCGGCAACACCAAGATCATCCAGGAACTGGAAGGCGAATTCCGTGGCGCGGGCTGGAACGTCGTCAAGGTCATCTGGGGCCCGGGCTGGGACGCCCTGCTGGCGCAAGATAAAGAAGGCATCCTGCAGCGCGTGATGATGGAAACCGTCGACGGCGAATACCAGAACTACAAGGCGAAAGACGGCGCCTACGTGCGCAAGCACTTCTTCGGCAAGCATCCGAAGCTGCTGGAAATGGTTGCCAACATGACGGACGACGACATCTGGCGCCTGACCCGTGGCGGCCACGATCCGCACAAGATCTACGCGGCCTTCAAGATCGCCCAGGAACACAAGGGCCAGCCGACCGTCCTGCTGGTGAAGACCATCAAGGGCTACGGCATGGGCAAGTCGGGCGAAGCGCGCAACACGGCGCACCAGACGAAAAAACTGGACGACGAAGCCATCCGCGAAATGCGCGACCGCTTCTCGCTGCCTATCCCTGACGACAAGCTGGCCGACATCCCGTTCTTCAAGCCGGCCGACGACGCGCCGGAAATGGTCTACCTGCACGAGCGCCGCAAGGCCCTGGGCGGCTACCTGCCGCAGCGCCGCCAGAAAGCGGAAGAAACCCTGCCCGTGCCTGGCCTGGACGCGTTCAAGAACGTGCTGGAAGCCACGCCTGAAGGCCGCGAAATCTCGACCACGCAAGCGTTCGTGCGCGTCATTTCGACCCTGCTGAAAGACCCGAACCTGGGCCAGCGCGTCGTGCCTATCCTGGTCGATGAATCGCGTACCTTCGGCATGGAAGGCCTGTTCCGCCAGATCGGCATCTACAATCCGAAAGGCCAGTTGTACGAGCCGGTCGACAAGGACCAGGTCATGTACTACCGCGAAGACAAGGCAGGCCAGATCCTGCAGGAAGGCATCAACGAAGCGGGCGGCATGAGCTCGTGGATCGCCGCGGCGACGTCGTATTCGACCAACGACCGCATCATGATCCCGTTCTACACCTTCTACTCGATGTTCGGCTTCCAGCGCATCGGCGACCAGGTATGGGCTTCGGCCGACATGCGCGCCCGCGGCTTCCTGATGGGCGGCACGGCCGGCCGTACGACCCTGAACGGCGAAGGCTTGCAGCACGAAGATGGCCACAGCCATATCTTCGCCGCGACCATCCCGACCTGCATGCCGTACGACCCGACCTTCAGCCATGAAGTCGCCGTCATCATCCAGGACGGCCTGCGCCGCATGATCGCCAACCAGGAAGATGTGTTCTACTACATCACGATCATGAACGAGAACTACGCCCAGCCAGGCATCAAGCCGGGCCAGGAAGAAGGCATCCTGAAAGGCATGTACAAGCTGCAGGAAGGCAAGGCTGACGCCAAGCTGCGCGTACAGCTGATCGGTTGCGGCACCATCCTGCGCGAATCGATCTTCGCCGCCGAATTGCTGGAAAACGACTGGGGCGTGGCCGCGGACGTATGGTCGGCGCCGTCGCTGACCCTGGTGGCTCGCGATGGCCAGGATGCGGAACGCTGGAACATGGTCAACCCGTCGAAACAGCAGCGCGTGCCGTACGTGACGTCGCTGATGCAGGACACGGATGGCCCGATCGTCGCCACGACCGACTACATGCGCGCATTTGCAGAACAGATCCGCGCCTTCATGCCGAAGGGCCGCACCTACAAAGTGCTCGGTACCGATGGCTTTGGCCGCTCGGACAGCCGCGCCAAGCTGCGCGAGTTCTTCGAAGTGAACCGTTATTATGTCACCGTGGCCGCGCTCAAATCGCTGGCTGACGAAGGCAAGATCGACGTGTCGGTGGTGGAGCAGGCGATTGCCAAGTACGGCATCGACGCGAACAAACCGAATCCGGTGACCCAGTAATCGTTGTGCGGACCCGATGATGCCAGGGCGGTGCGAAAGTGCCGCCCTGGCGTGTGTGCGGGTCCATCTGACAAATAAAATAACGGAGCAAGCTATGAGCATTGTGGAAGTCAAAGTCCCGGATATCGGCGATTTCAAGGAAGTCGAGATCATTGAACTGATGGTCAAGCCAGGCGACACGGTCAAGGTCGACCAGTCCCTCATCACCGTCGAATCGGACAAGGCCAGCATGGAAATTCCATCGAGCCACGCCGGTGTCGTCAAGGAATTGAAGGTCAACGTGGGCGACAAGATCGCCGAAGGTTCGCTGGTCCTGCTGCTGGAAGTGGCGGACGACGCCTCGGCCCCTGCGCCAGCCGCCGCTGCCGCCCCGGCACCTGCCGCTGAAGCCGCCCCCGCCGCCGCTCCTGCGGCCGCGCCGGCCCCTGCCGCCCCTGCCGGCGCGCCGGCCCTGGTCGACGTGACCGTGCCCGATATCGGCGACTTCAAGGAAGTCGAAGTCATCGAATTGATGGTCAAGGTCGGCGACACGATCAAGGTCGACCAGTCGCTGCTGACGGTCGAATCGGACAAGGCCAGCATGGAAATCCCATCGAGCCACGCCGGTGTCGTCAAGGAATTGAAGGTCAAGGTCGGCGACAAGGTCGCCAAGGGTAGTCTGGTGCTGGTCGTGGAAACGACCGGTGGCGCTGCCGCTCCAGCAGCAGCCCCTGCCGCCGCGCCTGCACCGGCCGCGCAAGCTGCCGCCGCACCAGCCGCCGCCGTCGCTTCGGCGCCGGTCGCCGCTGCTGCCCCGGCAACTGCCGCCGCGCCTGCCGTGAACGGCAAGCTGGCGCACGCGTCGCCATCGATCCGCAAGTTCGCGCGCGAACTGGGCGTGGACCTGGCCCGCGTGGGCGGTTCCGGTCCGAAGGGCCGCATCACCCAGGAAGACGTGCAGAACTTCGTCAAGGGCGTGATGTCGGGCGCCGTCGCCGCGCCTAACGCACCGGTCGCCAAGGCCGGTTCCGGCGTGGGCCTGGATCTGCTGCCATGGCCGTCGCTGGACTTCAGCAAGTTCGGCACGACCGAATTGCTGCCGCTGTCGCGCATCAAGAAAATCTCGGGTCCGAACTTGCACCGCAACTGGGTCATGATCCCGCACGTCACGCAGTTCGACGAAGCGGACGTGACGGACCTGGAAGCATTCCGCGTCGACACCAACGCGGCCAATGCGAAGAACAAGGATGCGGCCAAGCTGACCATGCTCGCCTTTGTCATCAAGGCCTCCGTCGCCGCGCTGAAGAAATTCCCCGCGTTTAACGCGTCGCTCGATGCCAAGGGCGAGAACCTGATCCTCAAGCAGTACTACAACATCGGCTTCGCTGCCGACACGCCGAATGGCCTGGTGGTACCGGTGATCAAGGGCGCGGACCAGAAGTCGGTCTCGCAGATCGCCCGCGAAATGACGGAACTGTCGCTGCAGGCACGCGAAGGCAAGCTGAAACCGGCCGACATGCAGGGCGCCAGCTTCACGATTTCGTCCCTGGGCGGCATCGGCGGCACGCACTTCACGCCTATCGTCAATGCGCCGGAAGTGGCGATTCTGGGTCTGTCGAAAGCCTCGATCAAGCCGGTATGGGATGGCAAGGCCTTCCAGCCACGCCTGATGATGGGCACCTCGCTGTCCTACGACCACCGCGTGGTCGATGGCGCGATGGGCGCGCGATTCTCCGTGTACCTCGGCGAAGTCCTGGCCGACATGCGCAAAATTCTGCTGTAAGGAGCGATTGATGAGCACAGTAGAGGTAAAAGTACCGAATATCGGCGACTTCAAGGAAGTCGAAGTCATCGAACTGATGGTCAAGGTGGGCGACACCATCAAGGTGGACCAGTCCCTGATCACGGTCGAATCGGACAAGGCCAGCATGGAGATTCCGTCGACCCACGCGGGCGTCGTCAAGGAGGTCAAGGTCAAGGTCGGCGACAAGATCGCCGAAGGCAGCGCGCTGCTGGTGGTGGAAGCGGCTGAAGGCGCGGCCGCTGCCGCGCCAGCTGCCGCTCCTGCGCCGGCGGCAGCCGCTCCGGCAGCCGCTCCGGCAGCCGCGGCAGCGCCAGCACCTGCGGCCGTTGCCGCCATCCCGGCCGGCAATTACAGCGGCCAGGTCGACATCGACGTCGACATGATGGTATTGGGCGGCGGTCCTGGCGGCTACTCGGCGGCGTTCCGCGCGGCCGACCTGGGCATGTCGACGGTCATCGTCGAGCGCTACGCCACCCTGGGCGGCGTGTGCCTGAACGTGGGCTGCATCCCGTCGAAGGCGCTGCTGCACGTGGCATCCGTCATCGATGAAACGGCGCACATGTCCAACACGGGCGTGACGTTCGCCAAGCCGACGATCGACATCGACCAGGTACGCAAGTACAAGGAAGGCGTGATCTCGAACATGACGGGCGGCCTGGCCGGCATGGCCAAGGCACGCAAGACGCAAGTCGTCACCGGCGTGGGCCAGTTCCTCTCCGCGAACCACATCGAAGTGACGGCAGGCGACGGTTCTAAAAAGGTCGTGCAGTTCAAGCAGGCGATCATCGCCGCCGGTTCGTCCGTGGTGAAACTGCCCTTCGTGCCGGAAGACCCGCGCATCGTCGATTCGACGGGTGCGCTGGAACTGCGCCAGATCCCGAAACGCATGCTGGTCATCGGCGGCGGCATCATCGGCCTGGAAATGGCGACCGTGTACTCCACGTTTGGCGCGCGCATCGACGTGGTCGAAATGATGGATGGCCTGATGCAGGGCGCAGACCGCGACGCCGTCAAGGTGTGGCAGAAGTTCAACGAGAAGCGCTTCGACAACATCATGACCAAGACCAAGACGGTCGCCGTCGAGGCGTTGCCGGAAGGCATCAAGGTCACGTTCGAAGCGGCCGAAGCGGGCGCCACGGCACCGGCGCCGCAAGTCTACGACCTGGTGCTCGTCGCCGTGGGCCGCAGCCCGAACGGCAAGAAGATCGCTGCCGACAAGGCCGGCGTGAACGTCACCGACCGCGGCTTCATCGAAGTCGACAGCCAGATGCGCACCAACGTGCCGAACATCTTCGCCATCGGCGATCTGGTTGGCCAGCCGATGCTGGCGCACAAGGCCGTGCATGAAGCCCACGTGGCCGCCGAAGCGGCTTCCGGCCAGAAGTCGCACTTCGACGTCAAGGTGATCCCGTCGGTCGCCTACACGGATCCGGAAGTGGCATGGGCCGGCATCACGGAAGACGAAGCGAAAGCCAAGGGCATCAAGGTCGAGAAGGGCCACTTCCCGTGGGCAGCTTCCGGCCGCGCCGTGGCCAACGGCCGCGCCGAAGGCTTCACCAAGCTGCTGTTCGACGCGGAAACGCACCGCATCATCGGCGGCACCATCGTCGGCACGCATGCGGGCGACATGATCGGTGAAATCGCGCTGGCCATCGAAATGGGCTGCGACGGCACGGACATCGGCAAGACCATCCACCCGCACCCGACTCTGGGCGAGTCGATCGGCATGGCAGCCGAAGTGTACGAAGGCGTGTGCACGGACTTGCCGCCGCCGCGCAAACGCTGATGTTGTAGCGCTGTGTCGCAACACTAAAAACCCCGCAAGCGATTGCGGGGTTTTTTATTGGAGCCGCTTACCACCCGTACCCGACCCTGGGCGAGTCGATCGGCAGCTTGGCAAAAGCGCGCCGACGTGTACGAAGGCGTGTGCACGGACTTGCCGCCGCCGCGCAAGCGCTGATGTTGTAGCGCGTGACACTCAAAACCCCGCAAGCGATTGCGGGGTTTTTTATTGGAGCCGCTTACCACCCGTACCCGACCCTGGGCGAGTCGATCGGCAGCTTGGCAAAAGCGCGCCGACGTGTGCGAAGGCGTGTGCACGGACTTGCCGCCGCCGCGCAAGCGCTGATAAAAAATTAACTTTCAGTACAAAAAAACCGGGACCTGTTCCCGGTTTTTTTATTTCCCTTGACCTGCAGCGTGGTAAAACGTGGCGCGGCGGTGCCATGTGGAAATTGGTGAGTATTGCCGTATGGAAAAAATGGCAGAATGGCGGTCTGTAACCATGTTTTGCTTCCATCGAAGCGTGTGATTTTTCCAGGAATGTTGCCAGCGTGGGTTAGGGTCAAGTTCCGCTGTACTGAGAAGGTTTTGCAACGATGAAAAAATTTACCGCCCTTCATATCGCCGATGTCCGTTTGCGCCGGGCTGATGAGCAAGAGCAAGCCGTGATGCTGCATGCCTTGTACCAGGATGTGGCCGCTATCCTGGCGGCGGGCAAGAGGATCGATGCGATTTTCTTCACGGGCCAGCTGGTGGCGCCGGACGCCTGTGCCGGCACGACGCCCGTGTACGTCTACGAATACTTCCTGCGCCCCTTGCTGCAGGCGGCCAGCTTGCCCGGCGCGCGTTTCTATCTGGTGCCGGGCAGCCGCGCGCAGGGTGTCGCGGCTGCGGCGCTGGGCAATGCCGGCTTCAGCTTTTTCTCCGCCGATGAGCACGCCAGTGCCGAGCAGCGCGCGCACTACAAGAATATCCACGCCGTGTTCCATGGCCACCAGCATACGGGCGATGCCAGTTCGCTGATGAAGTCGCTGGGCATCCTGTTCAAGAGCAATCCCGGCAGCCTGTACGGTGCTCAGGGCCAGATGGCGGCGTATGCGGTGCTCGAATTCGGCACGGGCGAGGCCGATGACGGCAGTGCAGGCAAGCAGTGGAAGGTGTCCCTGCGCGAGTTCGACGACGTGAGCAAGAACTTCGCCCTGTCGGTGCTGTACACGCCGAACGGCCAGGAAACGGGACAGATGGACGCCGAGTATGTGTTTGCCACCTTGCTGCCGCGGCTGGCAGGCGAGCGCGCCTATCTCGATGGCTTGCTGGGCACGGCGGGCGCGCAGCGGCGCGAGGCCGGCGGCGTCGCTGCCGACGCGCGCGAATTCCTGATCGAGCTGGCGTTCGTGATGTTCGAAGCCAAGAGCGTGTTCCTCAACGAGGCGGAACTCGAGCGTTTTGCCAGCGACTATTGTGGCGTGAAGGGCTGGGACATGGCGGCCGGGGATTGGCTGGCGCCGCTGTATGCGCATGGCTTGCTGCTGCGGGCCGATGGCCAGGTGGCGTTTTCCTTCGATTACTTCCGCACGTATTTCCTGGCGCAGCGCTTTGAAACCTCGTTCGACCTGATGCGCTATGGCCCGGACCGCTACGATGGAAGTGAGTCTTCACTCAGTGTTGATGGCGCGTCGGCGGCCCAGCCTTTCCTGCGAGCGCTGGGCTTGAACGAAGAACAGGCCGAAGCGGCGCTGCCGGAAGACTGCAGCCGCCCTGGCTGACTTCCGCGGCCAGCCGTCCCGCGTCAGTCCGCCAGCGGCTGGCGCAGGGTGCCGCGCAGGAACAGGTCCAGGCTGACCGCCACCTTGGCGCGCAATTGCGCCACATCGGGCTGCGCCTGTGGCGGAAACAGCAGGCGCGACATCTGGTCGCCCAGCAGGCAATTGAGCAGGTGCAGCGCCAGCATGGAGGGCGTCAGCTCCGCGCGAAACAGTGGTGCGATGTCGGGGCGGCTGAAAAACTTGGTCAGCATCTCGCGCGTCTGTCCCGGTCCCACCTTGTAAAACGTTTCCGCCAGTTCCGGATGCGTGGCCGCTTCAGCCACCACCATGCGATTGAGGCGGATCGCCGCCGGCATGGTCACCAGTTGCACGAACAGCAGGCCGAACTCGCTCAAAATGGTGGGCAGGGGGCGCATATCCGTTTCCAGCGCCGGCATGGTCGAGAAGTAGGCGGCGCGGCGCAATTCCACGACGGCATTGAACAAGCCCGACTTGCCGCCAAATTTCACATAAATCGTGCGCACGGCCACATGGGCTTCGCGGGCGATCATTTCCAGGCTGACCTTCCCATACCCTTTTTCCAGAAACAGGCAGCCTGCCGTGTGCAGCAGGTTTTCCATGCGCGCTTCCATGTCGGCCGCGCGCGGGCGGCCGGCTGGCTTGCCGCAGCAGGAAAGCTCCTGGGTGTCGGCGGACTCTGTATCGGTGGGCAAGGTATCGCTGAGGCCGGGATCGGACATGGTCTGGGTCTCTTTATAAGTTGGAAGGTAAGTGATGGCTCACACTGTAGTGCAAATTAAAATGAAATGCAATCGTTTCATTTCTTGACTTTAGCTTTTCTTTGCCCAATAATGAACCTATATCATTTCATTTTCGGAGCGAGTATGTCCAACCAGCCAGGCCAAGCAGAGCACAAGGTGCTGAGCGCCGTCCCACCCGCGGCCCCTGCCGCACCTTCCACGCCCGCCGCTTCCGCCAGCTCCGCACCACCGAACAACCGTGTGAAAATCATCGCCGGCCTGATCGTCCTCGTGGCGTTGGGCGCCGGCGCGCGCATGTGGTACCGCAGCCACTATTTCGTGGAAACGGAAAACGCCTATGTGGCCGGCCACGTGCATCCCGTCTCGGCGCGTATTTCCGGCGTCGTCACCAAGGTCTTCATCGATGACAATCAAATCGTGAAAGAGGGCGACGTGATCGCCGAACTCGATCCCTTCGACCAGCGCGTGAAAACCGAGCAGATCGCCGCGCAGATCGCCAGCGCCGAGCAGCAAGTGCTGCAGGCCGATGCGCAGATCGCGCAAGTGCAGGCGCAAGCGAGTGCCGCCCAGGCGCAAGTGGCGCAAGCCGATGCGCAATTGCTGCGCGCGAAACAGGATGCGGACCGTTACGGCCAGCTGTACACGAGCCAGATGAAAGCCGTCTCGAAAGCGGAACTCGATGCGGCCAACGCGGCCCGCTCGAGCGCCGTGGCCGACCTGGCCGCCCGCCGCGACAGCGCTTCGGCCGCCAAGGCGCAGATCGGCGCGGCGCAAGCCGCGCGCGACGTGGCCAAGGCACAAGTGGCCGTGCTGCGCGTGCAATTGAAGGACGCGGAACAGCAGCTGCAATACAACCGCATCCTGGCGCCCGTCGCCGGCCGCATCGGCAAGCGCAACGTGGAAACGGGCATGCGCGTGCAGCCTGGCCAGCAGTTGACGGCCATCGTGCAGGACAACGTCTGGGTCACCGCCAACTTCAAGGAAACCCAGCTGGCCGACCTGCACCGCGGCCAGAGCGTGCACGTGACCATCGACGCCATGCCGGGCAAGAAACTGGTCGGTACCGTGGACAGCTTCGCTCCTGCCTCGGGCGCGCAATTCGCGCTGCTGCCGGCCGATAATGCCACCGGCAACTTCACCAAGATCGTCCAGCGCGTGCCCGTGAAAATCGTCTTCCAGCCGGAAGACATCAAGGCCATGAATGGCCGCCTGGTGCCGGGCATGTCGGTGATCGCCGAAGTGGAAGTGAACCAGCCCGCGTCGGACAAGGCCGAGGCCCCGCGCCACGCCGCCGCTCCTGCCGCACAGAGCGCCGCCCGCTAAGCTTCCATGAGCAGCCCTTCCACCACACCGGCGGCAACGCCGGCGTTTCCCGTGATTAGCGAGAAAGTCTCCGGGCGCACCTGGCTGGCGGTCGCCGCCGGCATGCTGGGCGCCTTCATGGCGGTGCTCGACATCCAGATCACCAACTCCTCGCTCAAGGATATCCTTGGCTCGCTGTCGGCCACCCAGGAAGAGGGCTCGTGGATTTCCACGGCCTACCTGGTGGCGGAAATTATCGTCATTCCCCTCACCGCGCTGCTGGCGCGCGTGTTCGGACTGCGTACCTACATGATCGGCACCACCGCTTTCTTCCTGCTGTTTTCCACCCTGTGCGGCACGGCCTGGAACCTGGAAAGCATGATCGTCTTCCGCATGCTGCAGGGGTTCACGGGCGGCGCGCTGATACCGATGGCGTTCACCCTGGTAATGCTCAAGCTGCCGCCGTCGAAGCGCGCCGTCGGCATGGCCATCTTCGGCCTGACGGCCACCTTGGCGCCGGCCATGGGCCCGACCCTGGGCGGCTACCTCTCCGAGCTGTATGGCTGGCCCTCGATCTTCTACATCAACTGGGTGCCGGGCGTGCTGCTGATCGCCGGCATGATCTATGGCCTGGACAAGGAGCCGATGAAGCTCGAGATGTTCTGGAAGGCCGACTGGCTGGGCATCTTCTTCATGGCCCTGGGCCTGGGCTGCCTGACGATCTTCCTGGAAGAAGGCAATTCGAAGGACTGGTTCGACTCCGGTTTCATCATCACCTTCGCCGCGCTGGCCCTGACGGGCATCCTGGGCTGGGTCGTCACCAGCGCCACGCGCGCCGAGCCGTTCGTCAACCTGGGCCTGTACGGCCAGCGTAACTTTTTGGTCGCCACCGTGCTGTCGGCCGTGACGGGCATGGGCCTGTACGGCTCGGCCTTTTTGCTGCCCCTGTTCCTGGGCCAGATCGCCGGCTATTCGCCGATGCAGATCGGTGAAGTCATCATGTGGGTGGGCTTGCCGCAGCTGTTCATCATGCCGTTTGTCGCCAAGCTGTCGTCCGTGGTGGACAACCGCATCCTGTGCTCGTTCGGCCTCTTGCTGTTCGGCGGCTCGTGCATGATGAATGCCTACATGGACGCGTCCACCGGCTACGACCAGCTCTTGTGGTCGCAGGTGGTGCGCGCGCTGGGCCAGCCCTTCGTCATGCTGACCCTGTCGAACTTCGCCATGAAGGGCATCGCGCCGAAGGACATGCCGTCCGCATCGAGCCTGTTCAACATGACGCGCAACCTGGGCGGCTCGATCGGCATCGCCCTGCTGGCCACGGCCCTGAGCACCCGCGAACACTTCCACTCGCAGCGCCTGGGCGAAGCGATCAATGCGTATTCCAGCGCCACGCAGCTGCGCATCGACCAGCTGACGTCGTCGTTCATGGCCAAGGGCTATGACGCCGTCACGGCCGGCAACCAGGCCTTGCAGGCGATCGACGGCATCGTGCGCCGCGAAGCGTATGTGATGGCTTACAACGATGGCTTCTTCCTCATCGGCGCCATCCTGCTGGCCTGTATCGTGCCCCTGTGGCTGGCCGACAAACTCAAAGCTCCCGGTGGCGGTGGCGGCGGTCATTGACCGCGCACAGCGCGCACGTGCAGCACCTCAAGAACAAGAAGGTATACATCATGCAAACAGTATTGACGAAAATCGCGCTGGCCGCCTCCCTTGCCGTGGCGCTGTCCGCCTGCGGCACCGTGGGCCAGGATTTCACGGCGCCGGCAAACGTGGCCGGCATCGACAACGGCACTTTCCGCCACGGCGCGGCCGCCGCGGATGCCGCGCAGCTGCCCAAAGAGTGGTGGCGCATCTACGGCGACGCGACGCTGGACCGCCTCGAGCAAAGCGCGCTGCAGGACAATCCCAGCGTGAAGGCGGCGGGCGAGCGATTGCTGCAGGCGCTGGCGCAAAGCGGCACGGCGCGCGCCAACCAGGGCCCGAGCGTCAACGTCAGCGCGGGCATTTCGAATTCGCGCACCTCGGCCAACACTTCGCAGGGCCTGGCCCTGGGCAACCGCTCGATCAGCGGCAATAACTTCTCCGTGGGCGGCTCGCTGTCATATGAAGTCGACTTGCTGGGCCGCGTGAAGCGCCTGGTCGAAGCGGCGGACGCGCAGGCGCTGGCGGCGCAGGCGGACCGCGACGGCGTGCTGCTGATGCTGTCGTCGCAAGTGGCCAGCAATTACTGGCAGCTGCGCGGACTGGACGCGGAAATGGCGATCCTGAATGGCGCGCTGGACACGCGCCGCGAGTCGGCGCAGCTGGTCGAGGCGCGTTTCAACGCGGGCCTGACGAATGAGCTGGACCTGGCGCGCGCGAAGGTCGAACTGTCGAACGCGCAGGCCGACCTGCATGAAGTCAAGCGCCAGCGCAACCAGCTGGAAAACAGCCTGGCCACCCTGACGGGCAAGCCGCCGTCGGCGCTGCAATTGCCGGTGGCGGCCGATCCGTCGATCTTGCCGCTGCCGCCCGCCATCCCTGTCGGCTTGCCGGCCAGCCTGCTGGCGCACCGTCCGGACCTCGTTTCCAGCGTGGCGGGCCTGCGCGCGGCGAACGCCCAAGTGGGCGTGGCCGAAGGCGCGTTTTACCCGTCGCTGCAATTGACGGGCAATTTCGGCTATGCCTCGGAAAAACTGCGCGACCTGGCGCAGGGCGGTTCGCGCCAGTTCAGCTTTGGCCCGCTGGCCCTGTCCCTGCCTATCTTCGACGGCGGCCGCAACCAGGCCAATCTGGACCTGTCCAAGGCGCGCTATGCGGAAGCCGTGGCGAACCATGAAACGAAACTGCTGACGGCCTTGCGCGAAGTGGAAGACGCGTTGTCCGACGTGGAGCAGCGCCAGTTGCAGGGCGATGCACAAGCCCTGTCGCAGGCAGCGGCGGCGCGCGCCTACCTGGTGGCGCGCACGCGCTACGAGCGCGGCATCTCGACCTATCTCGACGTCACCGATGCCCAGCGCAGCTCGCTGGCAGCGGACCGCGCCGCCGCGCAGATCAAGACCCAGCGCCTGCTGGCGACGGTCGCCGTGGCCCGCTCGCTGGGTGCTGGCTGGCAGCCGGACGGCGAGCTGGCCAAGCTGGCGTCGGCACCCGCCGCAAAGGCCAATTAAGTACGACGGTTACGTGAGCGTGGCCGGTGGCGGTGTCGCCGCCGGCCCGTAGCGTTCCAGCAGAAAATCGATGAAGGTGGTCAGCTTCGGCGTGGGCTGGCGGTCGCGCGCATACACGAGGTGCATGGGGCGCGGCGCCGGCACGTAGTCGGCCAGCAGCGGCACCAGCCTGCCGGCGGCGATATCGCCCGCCATCAGGATCTCCGCCTGCATGACGATGCCGAAGCCGTGCAGGGCCGCCACGCGCAGCGCCTGACCATTGTTCGAGCGGAAGCGGCTTTCGCGCACGGGGCTGCCGTCATCGTCGCCGCTCCTGGCCAGGCGCCAGCGCACGTGGCGCGTCCATTGCATGAAGTCCAGGCATTCGTGGCGGGCCAGGTCGGCCGGCGTGCGCGGCGTGCCGTGTCTGGCCAGGTAGGCGGGCGCGGCGCAGATCACCATCGCATACGGTCGCAGCACGCGTGCCACCATGGCGGAATCCTCCAGCTTGCCGATGCGGATGGCCGCATCGAATCCTTCCTCCACCAGGTCCACCGTCCTGTCGTTCAGGTTCAATTCCAGGCTCACTTCCGGATACGCATCGAGGTAGTCGGCCATCAGCGGCGCGATGCACTCGCTGCCGAAGGACACGGGCGCCGTGATTTTCAGCTTGCCGCGCGGCGCCGCGCGCATGGCTTCCGCCCCCCGTTCCGCCGCATGGATGCTGGCCAGGATCTGGCGGCACTGTTCCGCATACTGCTGGCCGATTTCCGTCAGGCTTTGCCGCCGCGTGGTGCGCGCCAGCAGCCGCGCGCCCAGCCGCTCTTCCAGGTATTTGATGTGCTTGCCCACCATCACGGGCGAAATCTGGAACGCCTCGGCGGCAGCCGTGAAACTGCCCGCATCGACGACGGCGACAAAAATCTCCATGCTGCGCAATTTATCCATGACGTCCCGATTGTAAACTATAGATTAGTAATCTTGTAAATTCTAGCGTATTTATTCCTTTTTGTAAGCGGCGCATACTGGCTCCATCGTTCAACAGCAGACAAGGACAGCATCATGAAAATCGTCATCATCGGCGCCAGCGGCACCATCGGCACGGCCGTCGCGGCCCAACTGGCGCAACGCCATGAAATCATCGAAGTGGGTAGCCGCAGCGGCACGCACCAGGCCGACATGGGCGACATCGCGCAAGTGCGCGCCCTGTTCAAGCGCATCGGCAAGGTCGACGCTGTCGTCGTGACCGCCGGCAAGCTGCATTTCGGCCCGCTGAGCGAATTTACTCCTGAACAATTCCGCCTGGGCCTGGACAGCAAGCTGATGGGCCAGGTCAATGTGGCGCTGGTGGCGCAGGAATACCTGAACGACGGCGGTTCGATTACCTTGACCAGCGGCATCGTGGCCGACCAGCCGATCCGCTTCGGCACGGCCGCCACCATGACCAACGCGGCCGTGGAAGGTTTCGTGCGGGGCGCCGCCATTGAATTGCAGCGCGGCGTGCGCATCAATGTCGTCAGCCCCACGGTGCTGGCCGAGTCGCTGGAATCGTACGGCCCCTTCTTCTACGGCTTCGAGCCGGCCGCCGCCAGCCGCGTGGCCCTCGCCTACAGCCGCAGCGTGGAAGGGGCGCAGACGGGGCAGGTGTACAAGGTCTGGTAAGCCGCTTGCCATGCCATGGGGGCAGGTGGGACAATCGCAGGCTGAGCAAGAAAGCGGTAGCGCGCCATCCGCGCCAGCCGCGTCTGAGAAAAATCCAACCGAGACCTCCATGAAAAAACTCCTGATTCCCCTGCTGATGGCCGCCGCCGTCGGCAGCGCCTGCGCCGCAACGCCAGCCACCTCGGCCACCGCGCAACAACTGACGGCCATGAGCGCCCGTTACGCACCCGTCGCGCTGACGGCCGACGTCACCCACCTGTCCGCAGGCGACCGCCAGGCCATCGCCAAGCTGGTCGAGGCGGCCAAGCTGGTCGACGTGCTGCAGCTGCGCCAGCGCTGGTCCGGCAATGAAGCGCTGTGGGCGGCCTTGAAGAAGGACAAGTCGGCCCTGGGCCAGGCCCGCCTGAATTATTTCTGGATCAACAAGGGGCCATGGTCGGTGCTCGACGCGCACGCCTCGTTCATGCCGGCCAGCTATGCGGGCATCGCCATCCCCGCGCACAAGCCGGAAGCGGGCAACTTCTATCCGCAGGGCGCCACCAAGGCCAGCCTGGAAACGTGGATGAACGGCTTGCCGGCGGACGACAAGCAGCAGGCGCAATGGTTTTTTACCACCATCCGCGCGGGCAAGGATGGCAAGTACCAGACCGTCAAGTATTCGGACGAATACAAGGTGGAGCTGAAACAGCTGGCCAAATTGCTCGACGAAGCGGCGGCCGCCACGGACAACGCATCGCTGAAGAAATTCCTGACCTTGCGCGCCAAGGCTTTCCTCGACAACGACTATCTACCGTCCGACTTCGCCTGGATGGACCTCGATTCGCCCGTCGACATCACCATCGGCCCATATGAAACGTACAACGATGAACTGTTCGGCTACAAGGCCGCGTTCGAAGCCTACGTGAACATCCGCGACCAGGCCGAGACGCAAAAGCTCAATTTCTTCGCCAAGCACATGCAGGAGCTGGAAGACAACCTGCCGCTCGACGCCCGGTACCGCAACCCGAAAGTGGGCGCGCTGGCGCCGATGGTGGTGGTCAACCAGGTATATGGCGCCGGCGACGGCAATATGGCCGTGCAGACGGCCGCCTACAACTTGCCCAATGACGAGCGCATCATCAGCACGCGCGGCTCGAAGCGCGTGATGCTGAAGAACGTGCAGGAAGCCAAGTTCAAGGCCACCCTGACGCCGATCTCCAAGTTGGTGCTCACGCCCGAAGCGCAGCAGGACGTCGATTTCAATTCCTTCTTCACGCACATCCTCGCGCATGAAATCATGCACGGCCTGGGCCCGCACGCAACCGTGGTCGACGGCAAGGCTTCCACGCCGCGCCAGGACTTGAAGGAAGCGTATTCCACCATCGAGGAAGCCAAGGCCGACATCACGGGCCTGTTCGCGCTGCGCTACATGATGGACAAGGGCCAGCTCAACGATACCCTGGGCCAGGGCGAGGCGGCCGAGCGCAAGCTGTACAACACTTTCCTCGCCTCCGGTTTCCGCACGCTGCATTTCGGCCTGACGGATTCGCACGCGCGCGGCATGGCCATCCAGATGAATTACATCCTCGACAAGGGCGGTTTTGTCTCGCTGGGCGATGGCAAGTTCGGCGTCGATTTCGGCAAGATCAAGCAGGCCGTGATCGACCTGGACCGTGAATTCCTGACCATCGAGGCGACGGGCGACTATGCGCGCGCGCAAGCGATGATGACGAAATACGTGGTCATCCGCCCTGAGGTGCAGGTGGCGCTCGACAAGATGAAGGCCGTGCCCAACGATATCCGTCCGGAATTCGTCACGGCCCGCGCGCTGGACAAGGCGGTGAAGAAATAAACCCGATGCCGTATTGGCAGAGTGAAAAGCCGGCGCTGCTGCGCCGGTTTTTTTTCGTCTTTATTTGTGAAAAGTTGCCAGTTTTTCCTTGTGGAAATATCTGCGCCGCTTACCCTGCAATGGTCAATCCGCTTTTCTTCCCGCCGATCCCATGCCCAATCCGCTCTTGCTGATGAGCTTGCTCATCGCTTTCTCTCCTTTGCCTGCCGTGGCTGCCGCCCAGCTCACCGAACTGGAAACCCGTTGGTTGCAGGCGGGAAAAACCGTCATCGATTACGCACGTACGCAGGGCTTGCCCATCGATATCATCGTGCAGCCGCAGGATGCGCCCGGTGCCGTGCCGCTGGCGCTGGGCTACGAAGGGGGGCGCTGCAAGCTGGTGCTGTCCTTGCGCGGCAATGCGCAGGCGGACAGTGTCTTGCAGGGCGTGCCGGCCGCGGGCCGCGGCTTGATGATCGAAGCGATGACGGCGCATGAGATCGGACATTGCCGGCGCTATGCACAGGGCGACTGGCACGCCTTGCCACGCGGCTTTGTCGAGCCGCGCAGCGTGCAGCGCGGCCAGTTGACACCGCTGGCGCGGGAGCTGCGCGAGACGCGCCGCGAAGAAGGGTACGCGGACCTGGTGGCCCTGGCCTGGATGCATGGACGCTACCCCGGGCAGTATCAGGATGTGCTGGCCTGGATGCGCCGCGTGCGCGCCGGCGGCGATGGCGCGGGCGGTTCGCACGCCACGCAAGGCTGGCTGGCGCTGGCCGATGGCGCAGGTGCATTTGATGGGGCCGTTTCACCATTTGAACAGGCGCAAGTATTGTGGCGGATGGGTTTGAGCGGCGACAAATAAACGGTGATTTTTAGGAGAATGGCCTGTCAGCGTGTGCTGTCGCACGGAGCTTTGCGCACGGCAGGGGTCTAATCTGGGCATCAACTAACCAGAGAGGAACCATCATGAACAAAATGATCGCACTCATGCTGGCCGCCAGTGCCAGCGCCCTGCTTGCCGCCGCGCCCGCGTATGCGCAGGATGCCTCGTACAAGAGTTTGACGGACAAGGCATCGGCCGACTATAAGCAGGCCAAGGCCGCCTGCGACAGTAAAAGCGGCAACGCGAAAAAAGTCTGCGTGGAAGAGGCCAGGGTAGCGCGCGCCAAGGCCGATTCGGACGCCGTGGCGCAATACCGCAACACGCCGCGCGAGCTGACCAAGGCCCGCAAGGATGTTGCCAATGCCGAATATGACTTGGCCAAGGCCAAGTGCGGCGACCGCACGGGCGCCGACAAAACCACGTGCATGAACGATGCCAAGGCGGCGAAAACGGCCGCGCTGGCCGACGCCAATACGGGGGCCAAGGCTGGCACCAACGTGGCGCAGAATCCGCCCGCCACCACGAAGGAGAATTGCGACGCCATGGATGCGACGGCCAAGGCCGCCTGTGTGGCGCGCAATGCGGCCGGCAGCACCAAGACGGCCGTGGCCGACTCCGTCATCACCACCAAGATCAAGGCGGATCTCGTCAAGGACAATGACTTGAAAGCGCTCGACGTGCACGTGGAAACGGTCAACGGCGTCGTCATGCTCAGCGGCTTCGTGCCTTCCCAGGAGCAAGTCAAGAAAGCCGCCGACCTGGCCCGTGGCGTGGAAGGCGTGAAAGACGTGAAGAATGGCTTGAAGGTGAAGTAAGCGCACTGTGTACAAGCATTGACACAGGAACTGGAGCCGCATGTCGAGGGTGTGTGGCTCCAGTTTTTTTTGCTTGTATAAATTATGGACGTAATATAACATGGAAAATCTGGCCGGCGAGTGGTGCTCGGCATCCACTTTTTCTCATGAGGACGGCATGCTTTCTCTTCCCTTTTCGCAATGGCTGGCGCGGCGCGGCATCCACTTTGCCTGGGTCATCGTCGCCATTACTTTCCTCACGGCCCTGACGTCATCGGCCGCGCTGGGCTTGCCGGGCGCGCTGATGCAGCCCCTGAGCCGCGAATTCGGCTGGGATGCCGAGCAGATTTCCTCCGCGCTGGCCGTGCGCTTCGTGCTGTTCGGTTTGATGGGGCCGTTTGCCGCCATCCTGATGGAGCGTTTCGGCTTGCGCAATATCATCTGCGTGGCCCTGGGCCTGATCGCTTGCGGCATGCTGCTGGCCACGCGCATGACGCAGTTCTGGCACCTGGTGGCCTTATGGGGCATCCTGCTGGGGCTGGGCTCGGGCATGACGGCGCTGGTCTTGAGCGCCGTGGTGGCCAACCGCTGGTTCGAGACGCACCGGGGCCTGGTGGTGGGCGTGCTGACGGCCAGCTCGGCCACGGGCCAGCTGCTGTTCCTCCCCGCAGGCGCCTGGCTGATCGAGCACTTCGGCTGGCGCACGGCCGTCATGCCCGTGTTTGCCAGCTGCGCCATCGTCGCCGTGCTGGCCTTCCTGTGCATGCGCAACCGGCCGCAGGACGTGGCCTTGCGGCCCTACGGCGCCGATCCGGCCACGCCGCTGACGGCGCCAGTGGCCGCAAAAATGACGTTCGCCACACCTTTTTTGATCCTGCGCAGCGTGGCTTCCAATCGTACCTTCTGGATACTGTTCGGCACCTTTTTCATTTGCGGCCTCAGCACCAACGGCCTGATCCAGACGCACTTCATTTCCCTGTGCGGCGACTCGGGCCTGTCCGCCGTGCCGGCCGCCTCCGTGCTGGCCATGATGGGCGCGTTCGACCTGTTCGGCACGATCTTGTCCGGCTGGCTGTCGGACCGCTATGACAACCGCAAACTGCTGTTCTGGTACTACGGCTTGCGGGGGCTGTCCCTGTTCTGGCTGCCGTATTCGGAATTCACCTTGTACGGCCTGTCGCTGTTCGCCATGTTCTATGGCCTCGACTGGATCGCCACCGTGCCGCCGACCGTGAAACTGGTGGGCGCCACGTTCGGCCGGGAGCGGGCGGGCATGGTGTTCGGCTGGATCTTCGCGGGCCACCAGCTGGGCGCCGCCGTGGCCGCGTACGGCGCGGGCCGCATCCGCACCCTGATGCTGACCTACAACCCGGCCCTGTTCGCGGCAGGCGCCGCCTGCCTCGTCGCCGCGTTAATGGTGCTGGCGATCCAGCAGCAGAAGGCGGCCGTGGCCGCCGTCCAGCCCGCATGAAAAAAGCCAGGCCCGCATGAGCGGCGCCTGGCTTTTTTCATTTTTTCAAGATTTCAAGAACGCCTCAGAACACGTTCAGGGCAAGGCGCATTGCCGAAGGCAGTACGAATAGTACGACTAGGCAATGCAACGCCGCCATGGACTGTTCTGTGGTGTTCTTATTTTAAGTATTTGGCCAGCCATCCTTCGACTTCGCTGTAGAAGAAACGGCTGTTCTCGCCCTTCAGAATCCAGTGGTTTTCGTCCGGAAACACCAGCAATTTCGCCGGCACGTTCAGGCGCTGTTGCACGGCAAAGTTCATCAAGGCATTGTTGGCCGGCACGCGGTAGTCGAGCTCGCCCACGGTGATCAGGATGGGGGTGGTAAAGCCCGTGCCTTTTTCGTGGTTGCCCGCTTGCATGATGGGGCTTTGATCGCGCCACACGGGCAGGTTCGACCAGACGGGGCCACCCGCGTTCGTTTCACGGCCGAAGCCGCCATCGCTGGTGCCCCACTGCATGATCAAGTCCATTTCGCCCGCGTGCGAGACGATGGCCTTGTAGCGCGTGGTGGTCGCTTGCAGCCAGTTGGCCAGGTGGCCGCCATAGCTGGCGCCGCCGGCAGCCAGTTTCGTGCTGTCGATAAACGGGTATTTCTTGATGGCTTCATCGACGCCCTGGTTGACTTCATCGCCCGGGCCCTTCAAGGGGTCGAACTGGATCGAGCGCGAGAACTCTTCGCCATAGCCGGTGGAACCCTTGTAGTCGGTCAGCAAGACAACGTAGCCTGGCTTGGCCAGCAAATGATAGTTCCAGCGCAGCACGAACTGGTCGCGCCACATGCTGGCGGCGCCGCCGTGGATGACGGTAAACAGCGGGTATTTCTTGTTCGGGTCGAAATTCGCGGGCTTGACGAGCATGTTGTGGATGCGTCGGCCGTCGGCCGTGGTGAACCAGAAGTGCTCGGGCGCCTGCCAGTCGATCTTGTCTGCCTTGTCCGTATTGAAAGCCGTCAGCCGTTTCGGCTGCTTGCCGTTGAAGGCATAGATTTCCGGCGGGTTGATGGACGACTCCCACACGCCGACCAAAGCCTTGCCGCCGCTGCTCAGCGAGTTGATGGTGCCCGTCGGCAAGGATGGCTCTTCACGCACCTCGCCGCCTTTGGCGTCGATCGAGTACAGCTTTTCCAGGCCCGCATGTTCATAGCTGAAGAGGACGCGCTTGCCGCCTTCGGGCAGCACGTAGCGCGAAATCGAGCGGTCCAGCCTGGCTGTCAGGATGGTCGGCGCAAGGTTGCTCATCGGCCAGGCGAAGCTGGCCAGGCGCTTCACGTCATACACTTTACCGGGCGTTTGTGCGTCGCTCAAGGCGAACAGGGTCTTGCCGTCGGCCGCGAATTTCAGGCTGCCATAGCTGTGTTTGTCCTGCGTCAAACGCTGCGCTTCGCCGCCCGCCACGGGCAGCAGATACAGCTGCGAAACCACGGCTTCGCGCTGGGCCGCATCGCGGTTGGTGGCCGCGTTGAAGACGACGGCCTTGCCGTCCGGCGTCCAGATGGCATCCAAGGATTGCCCCTCGTCGCCCTGACCGCCGCCAAAGCCGGGAAGCGCCACCAGTTGCGTGCCCGACAGGATGTCGCGCGGCGTCGACTCCGGCTGCGCATCGACGATGAACAGGCGCACCTGCTTGTCGGTCAGCCATTTGTCGAAATAGCGCGGTGCCGTCGTTTCATACGAACGGGCGCTGACTTTGCGCTCCTTGCGCTCTTTCGCGCTTTGCTTGACGTCCGCTTCCGTCTTGTTGCCTGGATAGATGTCGCTGATGAACAGCAATTGCTTGCCGTCCGGGCTCCATTTCGGCATGCGCGCACCCAGGGTGAGCGAGGTCAACCGTTGTGCTTCGCCGCCGTTGGCCACGTCGAGGCGGTAAATCTGTCCCGCCTCATCGCCATCGCGCTTGGCGACAAACACCAGCTGGCGGCTGTCCGGCGACCAGGCGACGGCGCTTTCGCCACCCTTGGAATACGTCAGGCGGCGCGCGGGAGTATCGTCGCTAAGGGACTTGATCCACAGGTCCGACCATTGGTCTTTGCTATCGTAGGCGCTGTCGACCACGGAAAACACGGCCCAGCGTCCGTCCGGGCTGGCGACGGGCGCGCCCACCCGTTTCATCAGCCACACGTCTTCATGCGTGATGGCGTGTCTGGCTTGCGTTTGCGTGGCGGCAACTGGGGTGGTGGCCTTGGTATCGGCGGCGTGGGCCAGCGAGGCGCAGGCCGCTGCGATCAGCAGGGAGCCGAGGGAACGGCGAAGACGGGGTGAGGTCATGGGCGTGGTCCGGGTAGTGAAAAAAGTACAGCGGGCAACATTATTGCCCATCGATTCGGCCACTGCCAAGGCCATGAACCGTTACTTACCAGACGGGAGGGGCGCGTATCGGGCGGGCAGCGCGTATCCGATCAGTTAAACTTGCCGCTTTACTCACGCTGGCGCTGATAGAACATGAAAATTTGTCTACCCTTATTGAAAACGGCCTTGCTGGGTGCGAGCTGCCTGCTGGCGGCCCCGGTTTTTGCTGCTGCGTCTGCACCGTACCCGAACACCAGCGCCATGGGCGTGGGCCAGGCGGAAAGCACGGCCTGGTATGCGGGCTGCCTGAAGGTCAAGGATGCGGCGCCGCCGCCGGCCGACCTGCCGGCGCCGTCTGCCGTGGCGTCCTTGCAGCAATGCCAGGCGACAGACCTGTATTACGATACCAAGAGTATGTCCTCGCCCAAGCCGGCCGACTGGCGTCCCGCGCGTCATTGCGCGATGGCCACGCAGAACAGCGCCGTGTTGATGATGCTGTACCAGAATGGACAGGGCGTGCAGAAAGACCCGTTGCTGGCGCTCAAGTATGCGTGCAGCATCGACGCGGCGCCGGCCGAGATGCAGGGCCGCATTGAACACTTGCAGAAGATCAATGCCAGCGGACGCGGCATGATCGACTTGTGCGACGACATCACCAGCGGCTACATGATGGGCGTGTGCAGCGCCATCGACGCACGCCAGAAACAAAGAGTGCGCGCGCAGGCGACAGGCAAGGTCAGCGCAAGCATGCCTGCCGTGGCGCAAGCGTCGCTGCAAAAGCTGCAGGCGGCGGCAAGCAAGTTTGCCGATGCGCGCGCGGCCAATGAAACGGACTTGAGCGGCACGGCACGGGCCGCCCAGAGCATCGCGGCCCGCACGGCCGAGCTCGATCTGCTGGCGCACGATTTGCGCGAATACGAAGGGGGCAAGCTGCCTGCCAGCATGTCGAAGGCACAGGTCGCGGCGCTCGACAAGGAGCTCAACGCCATCTATGGCAAGCTGATGAAAAAGCCGGCGGAAACCCATGCGGGCGCCGTGGACAAGGAGGGCATCCGCGCCACCCAGCGCCTGTGGCTGGCCTACCGCGATGCCTGGATGAATTTTGGCGCCGTGCGCTATCCCGCCGTCACCAGCGAGACCTGGGCCGGCCTGCTGACGGCGCGGCGTAATGCGCAGCTGCAAGATTTGCTGGGGAATTGAAGCATGCGGGAAGCGTACTATCACGAAGATGACTATTGCATGATCGAACTGCTGCCACTGGATAACTTGCAGCACTGTCTGACGCAGATGGGCGAGCAGCAGGTGTTCGCCGATACGCACCGCAGCGGCGCCGGCTGGAAGGACATGGACGTCATCAAGGCGCCACCGTCGCCACTGCGCGCGCTGGGCCTGACGGCGGACCAGCTGCGCCTGGCGCTGGACCATGCCTTGGCGCCGTATGACACCGTCTACACGGGTTACAGCAGTTACCGCGTGGAATGCAAGAACGTGCTGGCCTTTGGCGGCGACAAGACGGAAACATTGTTTGCCGGCCTGGACGACCATGGCATCGTGTGCGACCTGTGGTGCAGCGATGGCATGCCGCAACTGTTGCTGCTGCCCTTGAAAGAGCAGCTGTTGCTGGCCGACTGGGGCGCGGGGTTTGCGTGTCCGCTGGCCGATGGCGACTTGTTCGCCCGCTATCTGCAGGAATACGAACTCGGTTGATTCATTCGCAGGCGATGGCGTTCGGCTGCGCCACTTTGACCACCGACGCCAGGCGCGCCATGTCGTTGCCGTCGCCTTGCTCGACGTACGGTTGATACGTGTCAATGACGATGCGCGCACGCGCCTGCCAGCCGCAATTGTCGGCCTGGCGTGCGGGCACGCGCAGCAGCCGGCGCGCCTCGGCGTCGTTGCTGAAACAAAACCACGCATCGTGCGTGGCGGCAGGGCGGGGCAAGCGGCCCCACTGCGCCTTGTCGGGCGCGAAGCAGACGCGGTTGCCGATGATTTCCAGGCTCATCTCGTCCGTGCGCGCGCTGTACTGGCCATCGAGCACGATGGGCGGCTGTGCTTGGGCGGACAGGCAGGCGGTGGCCAGGAGGAGGGCGGCGGCAAGTTTCATGCGTTTCTTTCAGGGCTGGCGAGACGAAGCGCCAGTATAACCGCGGGGCCGGAAACGAAAAAAGCCCATCCGTGAGGATAGGCTTTTTAGTACTGCGCATTCGTGGTAGGCCGTGCGGGATTCGAACCTGCGACCAACGGATTAAAAGTCCGCTGCTCTACCAGCTGAGCTAACGACCCGAAAGAGGCCGCATTATATATCAGTTGAAAAAGAATGCAAAGCATTCCTGTACGAAAATGAATATGGCTCAATGCAGGGCGGCCGTGAGCTGCAGCACTTCGTCGATGCTGGTCGTGCCATCGATGATCTTGCGCGCGCCGGCGAGGCGCAGCGGCGTCATGCCGTCGAGGATGCTCTGGCGGCGCAAGGCGTGCAGGTCGGCGCCCGCCTTGATGAGCTGGCCGAACGTTTCCGTCACACACAGCAATTCATAAATGCCGGCGCGCCCCAGGTAGCCGCTGTGCCGGCACCGGGCGCAGCCGACGGGGCGGTACATGGCGTGGGGCCGTTCCAGCTGGCCGCCCGTCAGGCGCTGCCATGCAGCATCGTCAGGGGCGCCGCCCGGCTGCTTGCAGTCCGAGCACAGGCAGCGCAGCAGCCGCTGCGCCAGCACGCCGATCAGGCACGCTTCCAGCAGATAGGCGGGCAAGCCCAGTTCCAGCAGGCGCATGACGGCGGAAGGGGCGTCGTTGGTATGCAGGGTCGACAGCACCAGGTGGCCCGTCAGCGCCGCCTGGATGGCCATTTCGGCCGTGGCCAGGTCGCGGATTTCTCCGACCATGATGATGTCGGGATCTTGCCGCATCAGCGCCCGCACGCCATCGGCAAACGACAGTTCGATGCCGGCCTGGGTTTGCACCTGCATCTGGTTGAAGGCCGGCTCGACCATTTCGATGGGGTCTTCCACCGTGCACACATTGACTTCGCTGCCGGCCAGCGCCTTCAGGGTGCTGTACAGGGTGCTGGTCTTGCCCGAGCCCGTGGGGCCCGTCACCAGCACGATGCCGTGCGTGCGCGCCGTCAGCTGGCGCCAGCGTTCGGCGTCCGCGGGCGGAAAACCCAGCTCGCCCAGGCTCTTGACGGCCACTTCCGGGTCGAAGATGCGCATGACGAGCTTTTCGCCGAAGGCCGTGGGCAAGGTCGACAGGCGCAGCTCGATTTCCTGGCCCTGCGCATTGCGCGTCTTGATGCGGCCATCCTGGGGGCGGCGCTTTTCCACCACGTCCATACGTCCGAGCAACTTGATGCGCGCCGTCATGGCCAGCAGCACCACGGGCGGCAGCTGGTAAGCCTGGTGCAGGCGGCCGTCGATGCGCAGGCGCACGAGGCCCGCATCGCGTTTCGGTTCCAGGTGGATGTCGGAAGCGCGCTGGGCAAACGCGTATTGCCACAGCCAGTCGACGATGCGCACGACGTGCTGGTCGTTGGCGTCGAGGCTGGTCTTGTTGCGCCCCAGCTCCACCAGCTGCTCGACATTCTGGCGCAGCGCCAGGTCTTGCGTGGACGCCTGGCGGGCCACCTTGACGGAAGTGGCCAGACTGAAAAATTGCGCGATGGCGTCGGCGATATGCAGCGGGTTGGCGATGACCAGGCTCAGTTTGCGCGGCGCCAGGTTGCCCAGTTGCGCCTGCCAGGCCAGCGCATACGGCTGGGCCGTGGCGATGACGATGCGGTCAAGCGTGCTTTCCACGGGCAGGATGTTGAAGCGGGCCGCATAGCCGGCCGTCATGACGTCGGCCACCTGGCTGAAATCGATGTGCAGGGGATCGATGCGCAGATACGGCAAGCTTGCGCGTTGCGCCAGCCACGCGCACAGGGTATCGAGCGTCAGTGCGCCGTGGGCGATGCTGCACAGCGGATGCAAGGCGGGCGCCGGCAGCAGGGCGGCCTGGGTGGCGATGGCGGCCGCTTGCGCAGCGTCAAGCAAGCCGTCTTCCTGCAGCCAGGCCAGCAGTTGCTGCAGTTCCAGCGGCGTGTCGGGCGAGATGGGAGAGGGAGGAGGGGAAGCGGGCATGGCCGGCGTCTTTCAGGACTGCCGGCCATGCCTGGGAATGCCGGCGCTTACAGGGTGCTGACGATGCCCTTGACCCAGGACTTGGCGGGCAGCTTGGTCTCGGCGACGATCTGCTTGGCGCGCTCGAGCAGGGCGGCTTGCGCCTCGGTATCGAGTGCCACTTTCGTCTTGAACGCGATCGCCACCACGTTCCCATCATGGACTTCCGGCAGGCAGATCACCTGTTCGAACGCAAACTTCATCGCCTTGATGTTCTTTGCGTAGCTGGGATGGTCGCCAAACAGATTGACCGTCATGATGCCGTGCGGCGCCAGGCAGGCGCAGCAGGCGGTATAGAAATCGGCGCTGTCGAGCACGGGACCGCGCGCCGTGGCGTCGTACAGGTCCACCTGCAGGGCGTCCAGGGTGCCGTGGTTGGCGTCGTCGTTGACGTAGTCGAGCGCATCCATCTCGCGCACGTGCAGGCGCTCGTCGTTGGGCGGCAGCTTGAACATCGAGGCGCAGATGGTGATGACGGAAGGATTGAGTTCAATGGCCTCGACCTGCGCCTGCGGGAACTGGCGGTAGCAGAATTTGGTCAGCGCGGCCGTGCCCAGGCCCAGCTGGGTGAGGCGCTGCGGCTGCTCGATCCACAGCATCCACGCCATCATCTGCTGCGCGTATTCGAGTTCCGGCCAGTCCGGCTTGCGGATGCGCATGGCGCCCTGCACCCATTCCGTGCCGAAATGCAGATAGCGCACGCCATCCATTTCCGACAGCGTGACAGGGGCGTAGCGGGGCTTGCGCGCAGGGCGCGAGGATTCGACTTGTTCGATGGATTTTCGTTTGATAAGCATAAGGCAGCCTGAAAGTGTGCCGCATTATAGCCCGTGCCGGAGCGCCATAAAAAATGCCAGCCGCTGGGGCTGGCATGGTAGGGGCCGGTTGCCGCGCTTACTGCTGGGCTGGCTCGATGGAGACGCGCAGGCGGATGCGCTCGCCCGGATCATAGGACATGATGCTCGTGTAGTTGCGGCCGCGGTAGTCGTAGGTGACCTGGTAGCCATTGTTGCGCGATTCCCAGTGATCGACCTGGCGGCATTGCTTGACGGCTTGTTCCTGCACGCCGCCCTGGTAATTGTTCTGGTTATCGACGCGGTCGCCCACGACGGCGCCGGCGATCGCGCCAGCGGCGGCTGCTGCCGTGCGGCCATTGCCGCCACCGACCTGGCTACCGAGCAGGGCGCCGGCGATACCGCCGACGATGGAGCCGCCAGCGCTGCGCTGTTGCGGCGGTGCCTGCACTTGCACGTATTCCGTACGGCATTCCTGGCGTGGACGATTGATCTGTTCCACTTGCGGCACGACGCGCACGACCTTGCCGAAATCTTCAAAGTCGGCGGCCTGGGCGAGTGGCAATGTGCCGAGACAAACGGCTGACAACATCAATTTGGCTTGCAAGTTCATTTGTAACCTCGTTATCTAGAGAATCTTTCAGGGTATTTTTTACAACTTGGGACTATAGTAATCCCGCCAGACCGGGGCAAGTGTTTCGCATGGCAACAAAATGTAACAGCCCAAGTCCCTTGCCCCACAGTCTGTAACATGCACTTTCAATCGATACAAGATGTTGAAGTGACTTGAAACCAGCGGTTTGTAACAAATCTTGCGTTTGACATCATATTCGGGTTGATTCATGCAGGACAACACGTTACCCTAATACGCGTATGGCTTAGATAAAATCGTACTGAATCGCATAAAAGTTGATACAGATCGAATCGCCGCGTGCGCATTGACCCGCGTGCGGGGATGCAATAAGAAGAGCAGCTAGAAAAAATCCATACATAACAGGTCGATTTGAGGGAAAAATGAGTTTGTTACTAACCGTGCCGCCCAACCTTGTCCAGTCCATCCGTGCCTTTCGCGTGACCGAATTACAAGACGAGGCGATCCGTCTCGGGCAGCACTTTTTATATGCGCATTGCAACGCTGGACAGACCAAACAACAAGTCATCGGCATTATTGCGGAAGCCTTCCTGTTTCCGAAAAACCTGGCGAAGAATTTCGATGCCCTGCGCCTGTGCCTGACGGACACCATGTTCAAGGCGGGCACGCAGACGGGCTTCCTGGTGGTGCTCGAGCAATTGCCAAATACGCAAAAATTCGACAAGGAAGCGCGCGAGATCCTGCTCGACGTGTTCCGCGACGCGGCCGACTACTGGGCCGAGAAGAAAGTCCCGTTCCGCGTCTTCTATTCGTTCGAGTAAGCACCTACTCACGCTGCAGCGGCGTCAAGCCAGCCTTTTCTGCCCTTGCCGGGTGGCGTAAACCGGCAGCACGGGCGGCCCGGCAGGTATGCTGCGCCGCAACAATAATAGCGGCCTTTCTTGGTTCGCATCGCCATAGCGGGTACAATGCGCGCTATGAAAAATATCGTTATCCTCATTTCCGGACGCGGCAGCAACATGGAAGCGGTCGTGCGCGCGGCGCAAGCCGAGCAATGGCCAGCCCGTATTGCCGCCGTCATCAGTAACCGGGCCGATGCCCAGGGACTGGTTTTTGCCGCAGAACATGGGATAGCGACGGCAGTTGTTGCCAACAAGGATTATGCCAGCCGCGAACAGTTCGATGCGGCGCTGCAAGCCGTGATCGACGGCTACACCCCCGACCTGGTCGTGCTGGCCGGTTTCATGCGCATCCTGACGCCGCCCTTCGTCGAACATTACGCGGGGCGCATGCTCAATATCCACCCGTCGCTGCTGCCGTTGTTCCCGGGCATGGCGACGCACCGCCAGGCGCTCGAGGCGGGCGTAACGGAACACGGCGCGACCGTGCATTTCGTAACTGCAGAGCTCGATCATGGCCCGGCCGTGGCGAGCGCGAAAGTCCCCGTCTTGCCGGGCGACACAGAAGAGAGCTTATCGGCGCGCGTGCTGGTACAGGAACATCTGCTTTACCCGCGCGCCATCCGCCTGTTCATTGACGATAAACTGTCAGTCGAGCATGGCCAGGTCCGCGTGGACCCTCAATAAAATATTACAGGAAGAATAACAATGAGATTGCCACCAGCGATACTTGCCAATGCTGAAGAAGTATTGCGCGAAATTTTACGTTTCACGGCCCCCGCCGACACCACCCTGTCGCGCTATTTCCGCGACCATCCGCGCCTCGGTTCGCGCGAACGCGGCGCCATCGCCGAAGGCATCTATGCCGTGCTGCGCAACAAATCGTTCTTCACGGACTTCGCCGAAGCGGGCAGCGGCCCGACCATGCGCCGTTTGACCATCCTCGGCCTGGCCGAAGCGGTGGGCGCCGATTCGCTGGGCGGCCTGACGGAAGAAGAAGTGGAATGGCTGGAACGCATCACGCAGATCGACCGCAGCCTGATGCCGGCGAACATGCGCGCCAACATGCCGACCTGGCTGTTCGACAAGCTGATCGCCCAGTTCGGCGAAGCGGAAACCATGAAGCTGGCCGATGCGCTGAACGCGCCGGCGCCGCTGGACTTGCGCGTCAATTCGCTCAAGGCCACGCGCGAAGACGTGATGCTGGCCCTGGCCGAAGCACCTATCCTCAGCACCCCGACGCCTTACGCGCCGCTGGGCTTGCGCGTGATCAAGAAGCCTTCGCTGCAAAACTTGCCCTTGTTCCAGAGCGGCGCCATCGAAGTGCAGGACGAAGGCAGCCAGATCCTGTCGCAGATCGTCGGCGCCAAGCGCGGCGAAATGGTGGTCGATTTCTGTGCCGGCGCGGGCGGCAAGACCCTGGCGCTGGGCGCGCTGATGCGCAACACGGGCCGTCTGTACGCCTTCGACGTGTCGGAAAAGCGTCTGGCCAAGCTCAAGCCGCGCATGGCCCGCAGCGGCCTGTCGAACGTGCATCCGGTGCAGATCGCGCATGAGCGCGATGCCAAGATCAAGCGCCTGGCCGGCAAGATCGACCGCGTGTTGGTCGACGCGCCATGCAGCGGCCTGGGCACCCTGCGCCGCAATCCGGACGTCAAATGGCGCCAGCAGCCCAATTCCATCGTCGAGCTGCAAGCCAAGCAGGCAGCGATCCTGGCCGGTGCGGCGCGCCTGGTCAAGGGCGGCGGCCGCCTCGTGTACGCCACCTGCAGCTTCCTGAACGAAGAAAACGATCAAATCGCCGAGCAATTCCTGGCTGCCAACCCCGACTTCACCCTGGTGCCGATGAGCAAGGTGCTGGCTGAACAGAAGATCGAACTGGAAATGGGCGACTACCTGAAATTGTTGCCGCACCTGCACCAGACCGACGGCTTCTTCGCCGCCGTGTTCGAGCGCAAGGTCATGCCGAAAAAAGTCTACGCCGATGAAAAACCGGCCGACGACGTTGACGCTGAACCAGCCGAGTAAGCCTGTCACGGGCCGCCGCTGCACCCTGCAGCGGCGGCCTTCAATGCCGCCAGCCCGCCTGGCGGCATGGGGTCACCCCCCATCCGTACCATCTTCGTCCCACCTTCCGGACCGCATCCGCCATGAATGAAACCCCGCTGCTCAATCTGATCACTGATTTTGTCAATGATTTCCGTCAACCGGCCATCCTGTGGCAGGCGCTGGTCATCGTCGCCTGCCTGGCCCTGAGCTGGCTGCTGGTGCGGCAGTTGCGCGTGTTCCTGCACAAGCGGGCGGAAGCGGCGGCGACGCCAGCCATGCCGGAAACCCTGCAGCGCACGGACAGTTTCATCCGCATTTTGACGCCCTTGCTGGCGGCCATGCTGCTGGGCATTGCGCAACATTTCCTGGCCAAGTTCCAGTCGGTGAACCTGCTCAGCATCGCCATCCCCCTGTGCACCTCGATGGCGCTGGTGCGCTTCGGCTTTTATGTGCTGCGCCGCATTTTTGCCCGTCACGGCGACGTCAGTCCCACCATGTTGTTGCTGGAAAAGATTTTCACGGTGGTGGTCTGGGCCGGCATGGCCCTGTACATCACGGGCCTGTGGCCGGAACTGCATGCCTTCCTGGAAGGCATCGTCGTGCCGCTGGGACGCAACAAGGTGTCCGTGGCTGCCATCTTGCAAGCCGCGATCTCGGTCGCCGTGCTGCTGGTGCTGGCCATGTGGGCCGGCACCTCGCTCGACGAGCGCCTGATGAAGATGCAGGGCTTGCACACCTCCCTGCGCGTGGTGCTGTCGCGCATGGGCCGCGCCGTGCTGATCCTCGTTTCCGTGCTGGTCAGCCTGTCGCTGGTAGGTATCGACCTGACGGTGCTGTCCGTGTTCGGCGGCGCCTTCGGCGTGGCGCTGGGCTTTGGCCTGCAAAAGATCGCCGCGAACTTTGTGTCCGGCTTCATCATCCTGCTCGACCGCAGCCTGACCATCGGCGACATGATCACGGTGGGTCAATTCACGGGCAAAGTCACGCAGATCAATACGCGCTATACTGTGTTATTGGGTGGCGATGGCGTTGAATCCATCGTGCCGAATGAAATGCTGATTTCCGGCGGCGTGCAAAACATGTCGCTGAGCAACCGCATGGTCTGGCTGTCGACGGCCGTGTCGGTGGGCTATGAAACGGATCTTGATGTTATCTTCCCCTTGCTGGAAGCGGCGACGGCCAAGGTGCCGCGTGTGTCGCAAAGCAATCCACCCTCGGCGACGCTCGTGCGTTTCGGCGCCGATGGCCTCGACGTGCAGATCGGTTTCTGGATCGCGGACCCGGAAAACGGCACGGGCGGCGTGAAGTCGAATGTGAACCGCGCCATCTGGCGCACCTTGCAGGAACATAAGGTCACTGTACCGTTTCCGCAACGCGAATTGCGTATTGTTGGTACGCCTCCTGCCCCGCTCGCCAGCGCGGCAGACGGTGAGTCCCCGCCATCCGGCACCCAGCCTTAACCTCGCTGCCTGCCTCCGATTTTGCCTGATAGCACCCATTAGGGCGTACAATCACGCCTAAAATTAACTCTGCCGGACCTCCAGAGTCACTGGAGCGACCGTGCGCACGCCCTGTCCACTTGGAGTAGTAGTAATGACATTGAGTTCCGTTTTACACGACGTTTTGCAGTTCATGGCCACTGGTATTACCGATCTGTCCGCATGGCAAGTTTTCCTGTACACCATGGTGGTCACGCACATCACGATCGCCAGCGTCACGATTTACCTGCACCGCCACCAGGCCCACCGCGCGTTGGAATTGCACGCGATTCCCAGCCATTTCTTCCGTTTCTGGCTGTGGCTGACGACGGGCCAGGTCACCAAGGAATGGGCGGCCATCCACCGCAAGCACCACGCCAAGTGCGATACGGAAGAAGATCCGCACAGCCCCGTGACGCGCGGCATCAAGAAAGTGTTCTGGGAAGGCGCCGAGCTGTACCGTGCTGAATCGAAGAACATGGAAACCATGGCCAAGTACGGCCACGGCACGCCGACGGACTGGATCGAGCGCAACCTGTACACCAAGTACAGCTGGCTGGGCGTGGTCTCGCTGTTCGTCATCAATTTCGTGTTGTTCGGCGTGATCGGCATTTCCGTGTGGGCCGTGCAAATGATGTGGATCCCCATCACGGCGGCCGGCATCATCAACGGCATCGGCCACTACTGGGGCTACCGCAACTACGACTGCGCCGACGCGGCCACCAACATCATTCCGTTCGGCATCCTGATTGGCGGCGAAGAGTTGCACAACAACCACCATACGTATGCAACCTCGGCCAAGCTGTCGTCGAAATGGTATGAAATCGATATCGGCTGGGCGTATATCCGCGCGCTGGAAATGCTGGGCCTGGCCAAGGTGAAAAAGCTGGCGCCGGAGCCGAAGTTCTCGCACGGCAAGCTGGAAGCGGACTTCGAGACCTTGCAGTCCGTCATCGCCAACCGCTACGACGTGATGGCCAAGTATGCGAAATCGATCAAGCATGCCTGGAAGGAAGAGCTGGAACACCTGAAGCACAAGGCGGAACTGGAAAAGCGTTTCCTGAAATCGTCGCGCAAGCTGATGCAGCGCGAGCCGGGCAAGCTGGCCGATGCGCACCACGAACAGCTGTCGGAACTGTTCCAGCACAGCAAGGCGCTGGAAACCATGCACCACATGCGCGTGGAGCTGGGCGCCATCTGGGAACGTTCGCACTTTACGCGCGAACAGTTGCTGCAAAAGCTGCAAGACTGGTGCACGCGCGCCGAGGCGTCGGGCATCAAGTCGCTGCAGGACTTCTCCTTGCGCCTGCGCAGCTACGCATAAGCAAGCTGTTGCGCCATATCAAGGCCCTGGATTCCAGGGCCTTTTTTTCGTCCCGGCACAAGGGGAGGAGGAGGGCGTGAAAATCAGGGCGAAAAAAAACCGCTCATCGGAGCGGCTCTTTTTACAGAACACAATATCAATTACTTGATCTTGGTTTCTTTGTACGTTACGTGCTTGCGTGCTTTAGGATCGAATTTCATGATCTCCATTTTCGCAGGCGTCGTACGCTTGTTTTTGGTAGTCGTGTAGAAGTGACCCGTACCGGCGGTCGATTCTAACTTGATTTTGTCGCGGCCTGATTTTGCCATGATAGCTCCCTTATTCTGCTAATTAGACTTTTTCGCCACGAGCGCGCATATCGACCAATACGGCGTCGATGCCGACTTTATCGATGACGCGCAGACCGGCGTTGGACAAACGCAGGGAGACCCAGCGGTTTTCAGATTCAACAAAAATACGACGATTCTGCAAGTTAGGCAAAAAACGACGTTTGGTTTTGTTGTTTGCATGGGAAACATTGTTGCCGACCATCGGCTTCTTCCCAGTGACTTGGCAAACACGTGCCATGGCGCACTCCTTAAAGATATTCCAAATTGGAAAAACGAGAGTATATCCAAAATAAGCAGATTTATCAATGACTTGCGAAAAACAATTGTGTCATGTTGCATTGAGAAAAATTAACAATTTGATGTTTGCCCTTCTTCCTTGGGGAAAGCGCTGGTAAACCGCGTTGTTTACTGCTAGATAAGCGTCCCGCTGCTGTCACGTATGTCCTTGTTTACACATGGTTAACTGACAATTGACCGGTGCCGGCCTAGATCTGGCCGTGTTCCGCAAAGGAATGCACTTGCCGCCCGGCCACGACGAAATGGTCGAGGATGCGCACGTCCACCAGCGACAACGCTTGCGCCAGCGCGCGCGTCAGCAATAAATCCGATTCGCTCGGTTCCGGCGTGCCGGACGGGTGGTTGTGGGCCAGCATGACGCTGGCCGCGTTGTGCAGCAGCGCCTGTTTCACCACTTCGCGCGGATACACGCTGGTGTGGGTGAGGGTGCCGCGAAACATTTCCTGCGTCGTGATCAGGCGGTTCTTGACGTCCAAAAACAACACGTGAAACGCTTCATGCGCCAGGTTGCCCAGGGTCAGGCGCAGATAGTCTTTCACCGCATGCGGCGAATTGAGGGCTTGCCCCGCCTGCAAATCCTCGATGATGGCGCGCCGCGCCAGTTCCAGCACGGCTTGCAGCTGGGCGAACTTGGCGCTGCCCATGCCATGCACGGCGGAAAAACTCACGAGGCTTGCACCAAACAGGCCGCGCAGGGAGCCGAAGTGTTCGACCGTGTCGCGCGCCAGCTCCACGGCGCTCTTGCCGCGCACGCCCGTGCGCAGGAACACGGCCAGCAATTCCGCGTCCGACAGCGACTGCGCGCCATCTTCGATCAGGCGTTCGCGCGGCCGTTCGCCGGCCGGCCAATCCTTGATGCCCATGTTGTTCTCCTGTTTGGCACCGGCGCGCGCCCCAGTGTGGCCTTCTTTGACGAAGCCATGGGGCAGGCGCGGCCAGTGTGGCTTACAATATCGTTTTGCACCAGTTACTTGAAAACTACTATGTCCAACGAGCAACCAGCAGTCGTCACCGAAGCGGCTTACCTCACCCTGCATTATCGTCTTGCTACTGTTGACGGTACTGATATTGTCACTACCTTCAGCGGAAATCCTGCTACCTTGATGCTGGGACAGGGCCAGTTGGCGCCATTCCTCGAGCAGCGCTTGCTGGGTTTGCCTGAAGGCACGCACCAGACGTTCGAGCTGGCGGCCGGCGAAGGCTTTGGCGAGCGCAATCCCGAGCTGGTGCAGTCCGTTTCGCGCGCGACCCTGGACGAAAACTCCGTGCCGGGCGCCGACTACAAGATCGGCGACCTGGTCGACTTCGCGGCGCCGGGCGGCGGCCGCTTTGCCGGCGTGCTGCGCGAAATGCGCGAGGATTCCGCCCTGTTCGACTTCAACCATCCGCTGGCCGGCCAGCCGCTGCGTTTTGAAGTCAAGCTCATTTCGGTCCTGTAAGGAATAGCGATGGATAAAGAACTGTTACTGGCCCAGCCCCGCGGTTTCTGCGCTGGCGTCGACCGGGCGATCGAAATCGTCGAACGCGCCTTGCAGCAATTTGGCGCACCGATCTACGTGCGCCATGAAATCGTCCACAACGCCTATGTGGTGGCTGACTTGCGCAACAAGGGCGCCATCTTCATCGACGACCTCGACGACGTGCCTGCTGGCAATACGCTCGTGTTTTCCGCGCATGGCGTGTCGAAAGCCGTGCGCGCCGAGGCGGAATCGCGCGGCCTGAGCATCTTTGATGCGACTTGCCCGCTGGTCACCAAGGTGCACATGGAAGTGGGCAAGATGCGCCGCGAAGGCCGCGAGATCATCATGATCGGCCACGATGGCCATCCCGAGGTGGAAGGCACGATGGGCCAGGCCGATATGGGCATGCATCTGGTGGAAACGCTCGACGATGTGGCGAAATTGCAGGTCGCCAATCCGGACAGCCTGGCCTATGTTTCGCAAACAACGTTGTCAGTTGACGACACCAGCGACATTATTGCGGCCTTGAAAGCGAAATATCCGAACATCGCCGAGCCGAAAAAAGGCGACATTTGCTACGCCACCACGAACCGCCAGGAAGCCGTGAAATTCATGGCGCCGCAAGTGGAAGTGGTGATCGTCGTGGGCAGCCCGAACAGCTCGAATTCGAACCGCCTGCGCGAAGTGGCCGAGAAGATGGGCACGCCCGCCTACATGGTCGACAATGCCTCGCAGATCGACCCCGCCTGGCTGGAAGGCAAGCTGCGCGTGGGTGTGACGGCCGGCGCCTCGGCGCCCGAGGTGCTGGTGCAAGCCGTCATCGACCGCTTGAAAGAGTGTGGCGTGAAGAGCGTGCGCCCCCTCGATGGCGTGCAGGAAGCCGTCACGTTCCCGATGCCGAAAGGCCTCGATGGCATCAAGCGCGACGTCGCCTGAGCCTGCAGGACGATTGAGTATCGATGAGATAGTCGCCTCAAAACCGAATTTAATTCGGAAATGATCGATTTATTCCAAGCTTAGTTTTTGCAAAAGATCGTTATGATTGCCTCAAGCTTGAATATGTTGTCGTTATGACTAAGCAAGGTCACGCCCGTTTTCAGTGCGTGCACCATGCTGGTGAGAACGGTCCAGGGATGGCACTGCAGGAATTTTTCCTCCGGTGCCGTTTTTGTATCAGCGACATATTCTGGTGGAAGTTGTTCCCGAAAAATGCATATTTGATAGGGCAATCATGGATACATTCATCCAGCAGATCATCAACGGCTTGGTGTTGGGCAGCATGTATGCCTTAGTCGCCCTCGGTTACACCATGGTGTACGGCGTGCTGAACCTGATCAACTTCGCCCACGGCGACGTGCTCATGATCGGCGCCATGGTGGGCTTGACCATTCTCAAGCTGCTGGGCATCTATGTGCCGGACTGGCCCGGCTATTTGAAACTGGCCACCGCCATCCTCGGCGCCATTCCCATCTGTATTCTGGTCAACATCATCATCGAGCGGGTCGCCTACCGCCGCCTGCGTAACGCCCCCCGCCTCGCCCCCCTGATTACCGCCATCGGCGTCTCCATCCTCTTGCAAACCTTCGCCATGATGATCTGGACGCGCAATCCCTTGCCCTTCCCGCAATTGCTGTCGACCGACCCCATCAACATAGGCGGCGCCGTGATTTCGCAAACGCAAGTATTGCTGCTGGCCCTGGCCGCCTTGTCGATGGGCGGATTGGTGTTGCTGGTGGAAAAAACACGCATGGGCCGCGCGATGCGCGCCACGGCGGAAAACCCCCGCGTGGCCGGACTCATGGGCGTCGATTCCGACAAGGTCATCGTTGCCACGTTTGCCATCGGCGCCGCGCTGGCGGCCGTCGCGGGCGTGATGTGGGGCGCCAACTACGCCTCGATTCAATTTTCCATGGGTGCCATCCCCGGCCTGAAAGCCTTCTGCGCGGCCGTGCTGGGCGGCATCGGCAATATCTACGGCGCCATGCTGGGCGGTATCTTGCTGGGCATTATCGAGAGCCTGGGCGCCGGCTATATCGGCGACATCACGGGCGGTTTCCTGGGCAGCCACTACCAGGATATCTTTGCCTTCGTCGTGCTGATCATCGTGCTGACCCTGCGCCCGTCCGGCATCATGGGCGAACGCGTGGCCGACCGTGCCTGATGTGACACTGGGAGATTAAATCATGGCACTACTCGATTTTGACGCTAAGAAGAATCCGACCAAAGCCTACGCCGGCATGCTGGGCCTGGCCGCGCTGCTGATGGTGTTCCCGTTTTTTGCCGCCCAGTTCGGCAATTCATGGGTGCGCATCATCGACATGGCCTTGCTCTACATCATGCTGGCCCTGGGCTTGAACATCGTCGTCGGCTTTGCCGGCCTGCTCGACCTGGGCTACATCGCCTTCTACGCCGTGGGCGCCTACCTGACGGCCTTGCTGGCGTCGCCCCAGTTCGCCATCCTGCTCGAATCCGTGGTGAACCAGTATCCGGTGCTGGGCGAAACCCTGGTGCAGCTGATGGGGCCGGAAATCCGCGAGCACGGCATTCATTTGTCGATCTGGCTCATCGTGCCGCTGGCCGCTGCCGTGGCGGGCCTGTTCGGCGCCTTGCTGGGCGCGCCAACCTTGAAGTTGCGCGGCGACTATCTGGCCATCGTGACCCTGGGCTTTGGCGAGATCATCCGCATCTTCATGAACAATCTGAACGATCCGATCAATTTCACGAATGGGCCGCAAGGCATCAATCTGATCGACCCGATCCGCATCTTCGGCGTCAACCTGGCGGGCGAGGCGGGCACGAACAGCACGGTGATGCTGGGCGGCTTTTCCATGCCGTCCGTGAACGCCTATTATTTCCTGTTTCTCTTCCTGTGCATCGCTGTCGTGTTCGTCACCAAGCGCCTCCAGCATTCGCGCCTGGGCCGCGCCTGGGTGGCCATCCGCGAAGACGAGATCGCCGCCAAAGCCATGGGCATCAACACGCGCAACGTCAAATTGCTGGCCTTTTCCATGGGCGCCTCGTTCGGCGGCGTGGCCGGCGCCATGTTTGCCTCGTTCCAGGGCTTTGTCTCGCCGGAATCGTTCTCTTTGACGGAATCGATCGCCGTGCTGGCCATGGTGGTGCTGGGCGGCATCGGGCACATTCCCGGCGTGATCCTCGGTGGCGTGATCCTTGCTTCGATACCCGAAGTGCTGCGCCACGTGGTGGAACCGGCCCAGCAGGCGCTGTTCGGCCATGTGGTGATCGAGGCGGAAGTGCTGCGCCAGTTGCTGTACGGCCTTGCCATGGTCTTGATCATGCTCAACCGTCCCGCCGGCCTGTGGCCAGCGCCGAAGCATGAAGACCGGCCCGACCACGATGTCGATCAGCCCAACAAATCCACCGGCGTCGTGTCCGCGTAAGGGAGGGAAGCACCATGAGCGAACAGATCATTCTCAACATTGCCGGCGTCAATAAACGGTTCGGCGGCTTACAGGCGCTCACCGACGTGGGCATCACCATCCGGCAAGGGCAAATCTATGGCTTGATCGGCCCGAACGGCGCCGGCAAGACCACCTTCTTCAATGTCATCACCGGTTTGTACCAGCCCGACACGGGCACCTTCGAGCTGGCCGGCAAGCCGTATTCGCCGTCCGCGCCGCACAAGGTGGCCAAGGCGGGCATTGCGCGCACCTTCCAGAACATCCGTTTGTTCGGCGACATGACGGCGCTGGAAAATGTCATGGTGGGGCGCCACGTGCGCTCGCACCAGGGCGTGTTCGGCGCCATCTTCCGCCACAAGGCGGCGCGCGAGGAAGAGGCGTCCATCCGTCAGCGGGCGATGGAACTGCTCGACTTCGTCGGCATCGCCCAGTTCGCCAGCCGCACGGCGCGCTTCTTGTCGTATGGCGACCAGCGGCGCCTGGAAATCGCCCGCGCGCTGGCCACCGATCCGCAACTGCTGGCCCTCGACGAGCCGGCGGCCGGCATGAATGCCACGGAAAAGCTGGCCTTGCGCGAATTGCTGGTGAAAATCAAGGCGGAAGGCAAGACCGTGCTCTTGATCGAGCACGACGTGAAACTGATGATGGGACTGTGCGACCGCATCACGGTGCTCGAGTATGGCAAGCGCATCGCGGAAGGCTTGCCGGCCGAAATACAACAAAACCCGGCCGTCATCGAGGCTTATCTGGGGGGATCGCACGCATGAGTAATACCGTATTGAAAGTGGCGGGCTTGCACGTGGCTTACGGCGGCATCAAGGCGGTGAAGGGCATCGACCTGGAAGTCAACCAGGGCGAGCTGATCGCCCTGATCGGCGCGAACGGCGCCGGCAAGACGACGACCTTGAAAGCCATCACGGGCACTTTGCCTGCGTGCAAGATCGAAGGCACGATCAGTTACCTGGGCGAATCGCTCAAGGGCACGAAGTCGTTCCACCTGGTGGAGCGGAAACTGGCCATGGTGCCGGAAGGGCGGGGCGTGTTTACCCGCATGTCGATCCGAGAGAACCTCATGATGGGCGCCTACACGCGCACGGACAAGGCCGGTATCGAGGATGACATTGCCAAGTGGTTCGACGTCTTTCCGCGCTTGAAAGAGCGGGCGGCGCAGATGGCCGGTACCCTGTCGGGCGGCGAGCAGCAGATGCTGGCCATGGCGCGCGCCCTGATGAGCCATCCGAAGCTGCTGCTGCTCGACGAGCCGTCGATGGGCTTGTCGCCCATCATGGTCGAGAAAATTTTCGAGGTGATCCGCAAGGTGTCGTCCGAAGGCATCACGATCTTGCTGGTCGAACAGAATGCCCGTTTGGCCCTGCAGGCGGCGCACCGCGGCTATGTGATGGATTCCGGCCTGGTCACCATGGGCGGCAACGCGGCGGCCATGCTCGACGACCCGCGCGTGAAGGCGGCGTATCTGGGAGAGTAAGGGCGGGAAAGTAAAAGCGCATAAAAAATGCCCCAGCAGGGCTGGGGCATAATGGCATCCGTCGGGGAAGTGCGGGATGGATGCCTGGAGGAGCCGATAACAGCGGACCGCCGTGGCGGCCGCTTGATAATTACTTGGCGGCAGCGCGCGGCACGACTTTTTCAGCCGCTTGCGTGAACTGGTTCACGGCCGAGGTCAGGTTCGCTTCGATCGCTTCAACGGCTTGCTTGCTGGTTTTCGAGAATTGCTCGTAGCCTGCATTGGCGTTGCCGATGGCGCTTTTCAGGATGGCGACGGCGTTTTCCGAACCGGCTGGCGCGTTCTTGGTGACTTCTTCCACCAGGGACAGGACTTTACGGTTGGTTTCAGCGATCTGCGATTCAGCAGCTTTGCTGAACTCGGCTTGGGTGCCCGACGTGATGGCAGCCAGGTGACGGCCGTAAGCGATGGCTTTTTCAGCGCTAGGCTGGGCTTGCGCAGCGCTCAGCGAGAAGAATTCTTGTGGATCTTTTGCCGACAGCAATTGCTTGGCGGCGGCGGTCGATTCTTCCAGCGTTGCCTTGGCAGCGGTCAGGTTCAGTTCGACGATCTTTTCGATGCCTTCGAAGGCTTTGCCCGTCAGCGACGAAAACAGGGCGAATTGGGCTTCCAGGTTGGCTTTGGTAGCGGACGAAAATTGCTCAGGAATTGAAAACATATAAATCTCCAAAAAATTCGAAATCTGGTTAATTTGATGCTGCGTGTACCGTTTGGGAAAGCAGGTGAATCTAAATTTTTCAAGCTGAACAAGAATTGTGCAACGCAACAAACCCTATTCTACGGCGAAAAAAAACGAAGTCAAGCGATTCTTGTGCGATGCAACAATTGAATAGATTTGCATCAAAAGCCGTTGTTTCTAAAGAGAAATATTTGATTTCTACGTGTCAATGGTTTGAGCTTAAACGATCGTTTCCAGGGGCTACGGGGACGATCGCGGCGCAGCATGCTAGACTTTGCCTCCCGCACTGGCGTAGCGCCCCGGTGCCGACCCCGTTTCCCGAGTTGATACCATGTCCAATCTTCCCGCCGCGGCTGGCGCCAGCGGCAAAGCCCCCAAAGCCTCTTTCCTGACGACCCTTGCACCGATGGCCTTGCCCGGCTTCTTTGTGTTGTTATGGAGCACAGGTTTTATCGTCGCCAAGTTCGGCTTGCCGTACGCCCCGCCGCTGACCTTTTTGCTGCTGCGCTTCCTGGGCGTGCTGGTGATCCTGCTGCCGCTGGTGCTGCTGTTGCGCGCGCCGTGGCCCGTGGGGCAGTTCCGCCAGATCGCCGTGGCCGGCATCCTGATGCAGGCCGGCTACCTGGCCGGCGTCTGGTGCGCCATCAAGCTGGGCATGCCGGCCGGCCTCTCCGCGCTGATCGTCGGCATGCAGCCCGTGTTGACGGCCTGCGCCGCGCCCCTGATCGGCGAATCCGTGCGCCCGCGCCAGTGGCTGGGCCTGTTTTTTGGCTTGCTGGGCGTGGCCCTCGTCGTGTATGCGAAGATTAACCTCGTGGGCCTGACGGTGGAAAGCGTGCTGCTGTGCGTGTTCGCGCTGCTGTCGATGACGGCCGGCACCATGTATCAAAAACGCCACTGTCCCCAGTTCGACTTGCGCACCGGCACGGTGGTGCAGTTTGCCGCTTCCATCGTGGTCGTGTTGCCATTCGCCCTGTATTACGAAGGCTTGGACCTGCATTTCAGCAACGTGCAATGGACGGCGAATTTCATCGGCGCCTTGCTGTGGTCGGTACTCGTGCTGTCCATCGGCGCCATCTTCCTGCTGTTCGCCCTGATCCGCCGCAGCGACGCGACGAAAGTGACGGGCTTGCTGTACCTGACGCCGCCCACGACGGCCGTAATGGCCTGGCTGATGTTTGGCGAAGCATTTAATATGCTGGGCATCGCCGGCATGCTGGTGGCCGTGGTCGGCGTGGTGTTCGTGGTCAAGAAATAGCAGGGAGCAGGGCAGTGAACAAGCAAGTATCTGAAACACCGTCGGCGCAGCAAGCCGTCGATAGCGTCATCCTGTCGCGCCGTTCGATCCGCGCCTTTCTGCCCACGCCGGTGGCGCAGGACGAGATCGCGCGCATCCTGGAAGTGGCGGCGCGCGCGCCGTCGGGCGCCAATATGCAGCCGTGGAAAGTCTACGTGCTGTCGGGCGAGGCGCGACTGCGCCTGTCGCGCCGCATCCTCACCGCCTACGACGCGCCGAAGGCGCCCGATGCGCCCGCGCGCACGGCGTCGTATACCTATTACCCGCGCCAGTGGACGGCGCCGTTCATCGAACGCCGCCGCAAGATCGGCCTGGACCTGTATCAGCTGCTGGGCCTGGAACGGGGCGACACGGCGGGCATGGCGGCCCAGCATGGACGCAATTTCCAGTTTTTCGATGCGCCCGTGGGCTTGATCTTTACCATCGAGCGGGTGCTGGAACAGGGTTCCTGGCTTGATTACGGCATGTTCTTGCAAAATATCATGCTGGCGGCGCGCGCGCGGGGACTCGATACCTGCCCGCAAGCCGCTTTCATCCACTACCATGACATCATCCGCGACGAGCTGGGCATACCGGCCAGCGAAATGGTGGTGTGCGGCATGGCCCTCGGCTATGCCGACCCGGACAAGATCGAGAACCGCCTGAGCACGGAACGCGAGCCGCTGGCCGGCTTTGTTAAATTCATGGACAAATAGATATTGCTGGCGATCTGCACGGGCAAACAGCCGATCAAGGATGAGCTTGTTTGCTGATCGCCAACGATTTGTATTTCATTGCTGCAATAAATACTGTCGTAACTGTTAAATAGGCTTGCGATTACTCTGCATTTCGCTACACTGCAATAAGGCAACAGCTTCACGGGGAATTATCGAATGGCTAAGTTTAAACTTGCGCTGGGTGTCCTGGCTTCCCTGCTGTTTGCACTGGCGCCGGCTGCGGCCGTGCACGCCAGGGACGCGAGCGGCAAATCCTCAGCCTCCAAGAAACACAACACCAAGAAAATCAAGGTCGTGCTGCGCAAGGGCGCGACGGCCGCGCCGCGCGAAAAGAGCGTGCGCCGGGTCGTCATGGTGCGCGGCAAACGCAAGGTCATCTATCAAAAAGTCAGCAGCGTGGCCGTGCCCATGGCCGCCCCGATGCCCACCATGGGCGACCTGGCCGGCCTGAACCTCACGCGCGATCCGCTCGACCTCAAGTCGAGCGTGGCGCTGGTGCTGGACCAGAACAATTCGGAAGTGCTGTTTGAAAAGAATTCGAATGTCGCCCTGCCCATCGCTTCCATTACCAAGATGATGACGGGCCTGGTGGTGGTCGAAGCGCACCAGGACATGGATGAATTGCTGACGATTACGGACGAAGACGTCGACCGCGCCAAGTTCAGCAGCTCGCGCCTGAAAGTGGGCTCGCAATTGACGCGCGCGAATATGCTGCATATTGCCCTGATGAGCTCGGAAAACCGCGCCGCCTCGGCGCTGGGCCGCAATTATCCGGGCGGCTTGCCGGCCTTTGTCGACGCCATGAACAGCAAGGCGCGCCAGCTGGGCATGATGGATACGCATTACGTCGATTCCAGCGGCTTGTCGAAAATGAATGTGGCCAGCGCGCGCGACCTGGGCAAGCTGGCCATGGCCGCCTTCCGCCATCCGCTGCTGCGCGAGTACTCGACGGACCCGAAAGCCATCGTCGAAGCCAGCGGCCAGCCCATGCAGTTTGGCAATACGAATCACCTGGTGGCCAATCCGGGCTGGGAAATCGGCTTGCAAAAGACGGGCTTCATCAATGAGGCGGGACGTTGTCTGATGATGCAGGCCGTCATCGAAGGACGGGCCGTGATCATGGTCTTCCTCGATTCCAAGGGGAAACAATCGCGTACGGCCGATGCGGGACGCATGCGCAAGTGGCTGGAGGCACTCAAACCCGCCAACATGAGCCTGCCCGGCGGTTAAGAATGTAAAGGGCAGCGTTGCTGCCCTTTCTCTTTACTCCTGGGGAATGAATCCCAGTGTGACGGAAATCTGATTCGCCGTCTCGACCAGGTCCACCAGCCACTCATCCTGCAGGCGGTCGGCGGGGGCGGAGATCGACAGGCCGGCGATCAGCTTGCCCGAATCGTCGCGGATGCCGGCGGCCATGCAGCGCACGCCCAGTTCCAGCTCTTCATTGTCGCGCGCATAGCCGCGCTCGCGCACCAGGCTCAGCTCGCGCTCGAGCTTTTGCAGATCCGTGATGGAATTCTTGTTGTGCCCGGCCAAGCCCGTGCGCGTGGCGTAGGCGCGGATGGCTTTCGGCTCGTCCACGGACAGGAACAGCTTGCCCGTCGACGTCAGGTGCAGCGGGCCGCGGCCGCCGATGGCGCGCACCACCTGCATGCCCGAGCGTTCGGAAAAGGCGCGGTCGATGTAGACGATCTCGTCGCCCTGGCGCACGGACAGGTTGATGGTTTGCTGGGTTTTCTTGTGCAGCTGGCGCATGAAATCGAGCGCCGCTTCGCGCACGCTGAGGCGGCTTTTCACCACATTGCCCAGTTCCAGCAGGCGCATGCCCAGCCGATACGTGCCCGGTTCGATGCGGTCGACGAAGCGTGTGAGCACCATGTCGTTGAGGATGCGGTGCGCCGTCGATGGGTGCAGGCCGGACACTTTCGACAATTCCTTCAGGCTGACCGGGTCCGAATATTTGGCCAGGGCATCGAGCAGGGCGACCATGCGTTCGATCACCTGGATCGTCGTCTTTGGGGCTGCGACCGGTTCAATTTTCATGATGGATTTGGTGCAATGCAGTATTCATGCATCTTTATACCATGATGTGAAAAAATAGTGAAATGTTCCGAGATATTCAGCGAATAAATTGTCACAATTCTCATGTTGGCCGTCATAATTGGCGGCTGGATGGACTTTGAACCATGGAAAACTATGCAACCTGTCAATGAATTCAAGAGCAAAAGCGGCTTGAAACGGATTTTTTCCGCCTTTTTTTATTCGCTCGATGGCTTGAAGGCGGCCTGGCGCCATGAGCACGCGTTCCGCCAGGAACTGGGCCTGTTCGTCGTCGGCACCGTGATTGCCTTGCTGCTGCGCATCTCCGCATTTGAAAAACTGGTGCTGATCGGCGTGCTGCTGCTGGTGCTGATCGTCGAACTGATCAATTCGGCAATCGAAGCCGTGGTCGACCGCATTTCGCTCGAGCGCCATCCGCTGTCGAAGAACGCCAAGGACTTCGGCAGCGCCGCCGTGCTGCTCACGTGTATCCTGGCTTTCGCCACGTGGTCCGTGGTGCTGCTCAACCGTTTTTATTAAGCACTAAATCCCCGTTGCGCGCCGTCCATATGCGAAAATCGCATATCAAACGGCGAAACGCTTCGTTCTCTTTGCGGCCGTTGCGCCGTAATCTGGTGGCTCTGAAAGTTCAACCATACGGGGATCTTAGATGCTGTCGAAAAAAATCATCATTGCCGCCGCCATCAGCGCGTTTGCCATTCTGCAAACGGCGCAGGCTGCCGATATCACCCTGCTCAACGTGTCGTACGACCCGACGCGCGAGCTGTACCAGGATGTGAATACGGCATTTGCCAAGGAATGGAAAGGCAAGACGGGCGACAACGTCAAGATCAAGCAATCGCACGGCGGCTCCGGCAAGCAGGCGCGCGCCGTCATCGACGGCCTGGAAGCGGATGTGGTCACGCTGGCCCTGGCCTACGACATCGACGCCCTGGCCGAGCACAAGCTGCTGGCCGCCGACTGGCAAAAGCGCTTGACGCACAACAGCTCGCCTTACACCTCGACCATCGTCTTTCTGGTGCGCAAGGGCAACCCGAAAGGCATCAAGGATTGGAACGACCTGATCAAGCCGGGCGTGTCCGTCATCACGCCGAATCCGAAAACCTCGGGCGGCGCCCGCTGGAACCACTTGGCAGCCTGGGGCTACGCGCTGCGCCAGCCGGGCGGCAGCGAAGCGAAGGCCAAGGATTTCCTCGGCAAACTGTATAAAAACGTGCCCGTGCTCGATTCCGGCGCGCGCGGCGCCACCACCACCTTCGTCGAACGCGGTATCGGCGACGTGCTGATCGCCTGGGAAAACGAGGCCTACCTGGCCGTCAAGGAACTGGGCCCGACCAAGTTCGACATCATCACGCCGTCCGTCAGCATCCTGGCCGAGCCACCCGTCGCCGTCGTCGACAAGTTTGCCGACAAGCATGGCACGCGCAAGGTGGCCGAGGCTTACCTGAACTACCTGTACACGGACGAAGCGCAAGACATCATCGCCAAGAACTACTACCGTCCGGCAACGGACAAGGCGGCAAAGAAATACGCGTCGCAGTTCGCCAAGGTCAACCTGTTCACCATCGAGCAAGTGGCGGGCGGCTGGACGGCGGCACAGAAGGCGCACTTTGCCGACGGCGGCATCTTCGACCAGATCTACCAGCCTAAGTAATACCGGATGGCACGATTGCCAGACCGTTACTAAAAGGAACCATCATGGCGCTGCGCAGCTTTTCCGATTACCGGGTACTGATCGTGCCGGGCTTGCATAACAGCGGTCCCGAGCATTGGCAGAGCCGCTGGCAGCGCCTGTATCCGCAATTCGAGCGGGTCGAGCAGGATGACTGGAACACGCCCGACCTGGCCACCTGGTCGGCGCGCCTGGACCAGGTGCGGCGGCAGGATGCGCGCCCGACCCTGATCGTCGCCCACAGCTTCGGCTGCCTGACGACGGCGCACAGCCTGGCGCGCGACCCGCAGGGCGTGGCCGGCGTGCTGCTGGTGGGGCCGGCCGACCCGGACAAGTTTGGCGTGGCGAAGGCATTGCCGCAAAAGCGGCTGCCTTGCCCCGGCATCCTGATCGCCAGCCAGACGGACCCGTGGATGACGGCCGAGCACGCGGCGCAGTGGGCGCGGCGCTGGAATTGCAAGTATATTGATGGCGGTGCGCTGGGCCATATCAACGCGGAGTCGCGCCTTGGCGATTGGGTCTATGGCCAGGCGCAACTGCAAACGCTGTTTGATCTGGCGCAAAGCGACAAGCGCCACCGTCAGGCAGCCTGATACGACAAACATCCCGCCACACAACCTTTCAAGGAGATCACGATGACTTTACGCCTGGGCGATGTCGCCCCTGATTTTGAACAAGACAGCTCGATCGGCCCGCTCAAGTTCCACGAGTGGGCAGGCAATTCCTGGGTGGTGCTGTTTTCCCACCCGGCCGACTTTACTCCCGTGTGCACGACGGAACTGGGCCTGACGGCCAAGCTCAAGCCGGAATTCGACAAGCGCAACGTGAAGGCCATCGCCCTGTCCGTGGACGCGGCCGAGTCGCACAAGAGCTGGATCAAGGATATCGAAGAGACGCAAAACACGGTGGTGGGCTTTCCCATCATCGCCGACGTCGACAAGAAAGTGTCGGTGCTGTACGACATGATCCACCCTGAACAGTCCGTCACGGCCACCGTGCGCTCCGTCTTCATCATCGACCCGAACAAGAAAGTACGGCTGATCCTCACGTATCCGCTCAGCACGGGCCGCAACTTCAATGAAATCCTGCGCGTCATCGACGCCCTGCAATTGACGGACGGCTACACGGTGGCCACGCCCGGCAACTGGAACGATGGCGACGACGTCATCATTCCACTGACCGTGCAAGACCCGGACGTGATAAAGCAGAAATATCCGAAGGGCTTTACGGCCGCCAAGCCATACTTGCGCTTGACGCCGCAGCCCAACAAATAAGAGCACCGAAAAAACGTCCATGGCGTTGTTGCATTGCCTCGCCGTACATTCGTACTGTCTTCGGCAACGCGCCTAGCCCTGAACGTTTTATTCGGCACTCTTGTTCCCACAAAAACGCACCTCGCCGGTGCGTTTTTTTTCGTCTGCAGATTGTGCCGCCAAGTATGCAAAATCCATCTAAGCAAATGAGAAATGGTTAGTTCTTTTTATAACGATTGCATGTGATTATTGCGCCCTATAACTCAAAAATGTAATAAGAAGGGGTTTCTATGTCTGCAGCATCAGCAGCACCGCTCAAGGCGCGCGGAGCGCCGTTTCGGGTCATGCCGGGGTTTAAGCTGTCACTGGGCTTCACGCTCTTTTACCTGGCCTTGATCGTCCTCATCCCGCTGTCGTCGGTGTTCCTGAAGACCTTCACCATGACATGGGACGCCTTCTTCAGCGCCGTCACGTCCGAGCGCGTGATGGCCTCGTACCGCCTGACGTTCGGCGCCTCGCTGATCGCCGCCCTGCTGAACGTGGTGTTTGGCGGCATCCTGGCCTGGGTGCTGGTGCGCTACAAGTTTCCCGGCAAGCGCATCATCGACGCGCTGGTCGACTTGCCCTTCGCCTTGCCGACGGCTGTGGCCGGCATCACGCTGACGGCCCTGTACTCGTCGAACGGCTGGTTCGGCCAGTTCATCGAAGGCGTGCTGGGCATCAAGGTGGCGTTCACGCCGCTGGGCGTGGTGGTGGCGCTGACCTTCATCGGCTTGCCCTTCGTCGTGCGCACCGTGCAACCGGTGCTGGAAGACGCGGAAAAGGAACTCGAAGAAGCGGCCGCCAGCCTGGGCGCCAATTCCTTGCAAACGTTTATCCGCGTCATCTTCCCCACGATCTTGCCATCGTTGCTGACGGGCTTTGCACTGGCCTTCGCCCGTGCCACGGGCGAGTACGGTTCCGTGATCTTTATCGCCGGCAATATGCCGATGGTGTCGGAAATCACGCCGCTGTTCATTATTACCAAGCTGGAGCAATACGATTACGCAGGTGCCACGGCCATCGCCGTGGTGATGCTGGTGGTGTCCTTCCTGCTGTTGTTGACGATTAACCTGCTGCAAGCATGGACGCGCGGAAAGGCGAAGAAATCATGAGTACGAATACGACTGCCGCCGCCAACGCGGAAGATGCGCTGCCAAAGGCGCGCCGCTTCGAGCCGAATGTCGGCCCCGTCGTGCTGGAACCCTTGTGGGTGCGCACGGTATTGATCACCATCGCCCTGCTGTTCCTGACGACCTTCCTCATCGTGCCCCTGGTGGCCGTGTTTGCGGAAGCGTTCAAGAAGGGCTGGGAAGCGTATATCGCCGCCATCATCGATCCGGACGCGATTTCCGCCATTAAATTGACATTGATCACGGCCGCCATCGCCGTGCCGCTGAACCTGGTATTCGGCGTGGCCGCTTCCTGGTGCATCGCCAAGTTCGACTTCCGCGGCAAGAGCATCCTGCTGACCCTGATCGACTTGCCGTTTTCCGTCTCGCCCGTGATTTCCGGCCTGATCTATGTGCTGATGTTCGGCGCCCAGGGCTGGTTCGGCCCGTGGCTGCAGGCGCACGACATCAAGATTTTGTTTGCCGTGCCCGGCATCGTGCTGGCCACCATTTTCATTACCTTCCCGTTCGTCGCGCGCGAACTGATTCCGCTGATGCAGTCGCAGGGCAGCGAAGAGGAAGAGGCCGCCATCGTGCTGGGCGCCTCGGGCTGGAACACCTTCCGCCGAGTCACTTTGCCAAATATCAAATGGGGCTTGCTGTATGGCGTGATCCTGTGTAACGCCCGCGCCATGGGCGAGTTCGGCGCCGTGTCCGTGGTCTCCGGCCATATTCGCGGCGAAACGAACACCATGCCGCTGCAGGTGGAGATTCTGTACAACGAGTACAACTTCGCCGCCGCGTTTGCCGTCGCCTCGCTGCTGGCCCTGCTGGCGCTGGTGACGTTGGCCCTGAAAGCTTTCATTGAGTGGCGTTTGAACGAGAGCGACGCCGACGATTCCGCCTTACGTTCCACGGAGCACTGATATGACCATCGCAGTTAAAAACATCCACAAGCGCTTCGGCGATTTCGTCGCCCTCGACAATATCTCGCTGGACTTTCCCGCCGGCGAATTGACGGCCCTGCTGGGCCCGTCGGGTTGCGGCAAGACCACCTTGCTGCGCATCATTGCCGGCCTCGAACATCCGGACAGCGGCCAGGTGCTGCTCGATGCGGAAGACGCGTCGAACCGCCACGTGCGCGAGCGGCAAGTCGGTTTCGTATTTCAACACTATGCGCTGTTCAAGCACATGACGGTGTTCGAGAACGTGGCGTTTGGCTTGCGCGTGAAGTCGCGCAGCGAACGGCCGTCGGAAGACCAGATCCGCCGTAAAGTGAAAGATTTGCTGGAGCTGGTGCAGCTGGACTGGCTGGCAGACCGTTATCCGCCGCAGCTGTCGGGCGGCCAGCGCCAGCGCATCGCCCTGGCCCGCGCCCTGGCCGTCGAGCCGCGCGTGCTGCTGCTCGACGAACCGTTCGGCGCGCTCGACGCCAAGGTACGCAAGGAATTGCGCCGCTGGCTGCGCCGCCTGCACGACGATTTGCACGTCACCAGTATTTTCGTCACGCATGACCAGGAAGAGGCGCTGGAAGTGGCCGACCAGGTCGTGCTGATGAACAAGGGCACCGTCGAGCAATTGGGTTCGCCTGAGCAAGTCTACAACCATCCGGCGTCGCCGTTCGTTTACGGCTTCCTCGGCAACGTCAACCTGTTCCATGGACGCGTGCATGACGGCGTGATGGCCACGGGCGACGCCAGCTTCGAGGTGCCCGATTATGCGGGCGTGAGCGACAGCAAGGGCACGGCCTATGTGCGTCCGCACGACCTGGAAATCGACCGTTACACGCAGGGCGCCGAAGGCATCGTGGTGAAGTTGAGCCGCGCCCATGCGATCGGCCCGCTGGCCCAGCTGGACTTGCAGCGCGTCGATAACAGCGAGCTGATCGAAGCGGTGATGTCGAACGAGCGCTTCAGCCATCTGCAGCTGAAGGAAGGCGAGACCCTGGTCGTGCGTCCGAAACGTTTACATGTGTTCGTCGAACCGACAAGAACCTGAGAGGCTGGAACACTATGAATTTTCAACAACTGCGATCGATCCGCGAAGCGGCCCGCCGCGGCTATAACCTGACGGAGGTGGCCAACGCCCTGTTCACGTCGCAACCGGGCGTGAGCCGGCAGATCCGCGAACTCGAGGACGAGCTGGGCGTGGTCATTTTCGAACGCAACGGCAAGCGCTTGACGGGCTTGACGGAGCCGGGCAAGGGCATCCTGAAGATCGTCGACCGCCTCTTGATCGAGGCGGAAAACCTGCAGCAGGCCAGCCTCGAATACAGCGGCCAGACCAGCGGAACGTTATCCGTGGCGGCCACGCACACGCAGGCGCGCTATGCGTTGCCGAAAGTGGTGCAGGGCTTTCGCGCCGCCTTCCCCGACGTGCGCATCGCGCTGCAGCAAAGCGCGCCCGAGCATATCGCGGAATGGGTGCTGTCGGGCAAGACCGATATCGGCATCGCCACGGAGGGCCTGAGCCAGTTCCCCGACCTCGTGTCGTTCCCGTGCTACCGCTGGAGCCATCTGATCGTCGTGCCGGACGGCCACCCGCTGCTCGAACATTCGCCGATCCGTCTGGAAGACCTGGCGAAATATCCCTTGATTACCTACGACAAGGGGTTCACGGGACGCGGCCATATCGACGATGCGTTCGCCAAGGCGGGCGTGACGACGGACATCATCCTCACGGCCATGGATTCGGACGTCATCAAGCAATACGTGGCGCTGGGCCTGGGCGTGGGCATCGTGGCCTCGATGGCGTTTGATCACGGCCGCGACAAGGGGCTGCGGGCGGTGGAAGCGTCGCATTTGTTCGCCACCAACACGACGCGCCTGGCCGTGCGCCGCGGCGCCTACCTGCGTGCCTACGCCTACGAATTCATCCTGCAACTGGCGCCGGACCTGACGCGCGAAGACATCGACCGCGCCATGGCGGGCGAGGACGCTCTTTAAGCCAGCGCGGCCCGCTGCGCGCGCGTCAGGCTGGCCACGGCGCGCGCGTAGCTATCCTGCACCAGTTCCGCCAGGTAATCTGTGGGGAAGCGCGCCACGTCGACGATGGTGACCCAGTGAAAGCGGCCCATGTAGCGGGCCGGTTTCACGCCCGGCATGTCCGTCAGTTCGATGAATCGTTCCGCGCTGACGCGCAGGCTGAAGCGCCATTGCTCGGGCGCGCTGGTTTTAAAATAGGCAAACTTCTTGCCGCTCACTTCATACACGAGGATGTTCGACGGCGCACCGTACAGCACGGCTTGCGCGCCGGGCAGGGCCGCGCAAAATTCTTTCAGTTTATCTGTTGTCATTCGTCAGCCGCCATGAATTGTTGCGTGTCGTGGTCGAAGGCATACGCCGACCCGGCAGGGGAGTCCAGCAGCGCAATGAAGCGGTCGTCCACGCTGAGCACGGCGCCCAGCGACACGAGCGCCACGTTGGCGCTGTCGTTGACGTAGTCGTCGCTCTCGTCGTTGGCAGTGAAGCGCCAGCCGCTGTCGTCGTCGTTGTCCGGCGTCTCGCGGTACAGATAGCCGACGGGCGCGCCGTCTTCCAGCACGCGCTTTGTGACGAAGCACAGGCCCGCGTAGCGGTTGACGAGGTTATCGTCATCGTCGTGCTGGGTATTGATGATGTGGCGCGCCGCGAAGGCGATGGGGTCTTTGGCGTGCAAATCGGCGATGTAGCCGGGTATGTTGTCGAGCTTGCCCGTGAAATGCCCGCCGGCGTCCACCGTATCGACCAGTACCCACATGCGTTCGGCGCCCGGCGCCTGCGGATCGTCGCTATGGAAGGCGAAGATCAGCTTGACCACGTCGCCGGGGCGCACCTGGGCGATGGCCTCGGGCGGTGATTTATAGAAAGTGTAGGGATGGCGCGCCGCCAGTTCGGCGGCGTCGGCCAGGTGCCAGCTGGGCATGGTTATCCGTCATCAAGAAGAGTAGCACCCATGGTAGCCGATTGCATGCCAGGATGACCACGTCTACCTGCAGGTTTGCCATTGCCGCAGCGCTAAGCCGCCGCTTGGCATGTGCCGATCTACAACAAGCCGGTTTCCCGGACCAGCGCCCGGTCATGGCAACGATGGCGGCCAGCCCCTTGATAGCCGGACTCTGCAAGAAACTGATGCGATCGATTAAAAATGCCAATGGTAAAATTTGTTTCTTTTATTGCACTTTGATTTCCTAGATGATATCTTTTGTCCAATCGCAAAGAAATATAACAAAAATATAATCAACATTGTGGTTTTTGAAATTTATCAAGAGGGGAAATTATGAATACGGCTAAACATGCGCTGCTGGGTCTGTGCCTGAGCGTTTCGGCTTGCCTGGCGCCATTGGCCCAGGCGGCGAACTGGGTGGAAATCACCGATCCCGCCAAGAGCGGCTTCCTGGTAGGCGGCAATACCGTGACTTATGGCAGCGTGGCAGCGGACTCGGTCTGGGTCTATGACGGCGCCAATCCGCCGGGCGCGCAAAGCGCGGCCGCCATCCAGAACTTGGTCAGCAGCAAGTTTGGTCTGCCATCCAGCGGTACGGGCTCGCTGGTCTTTGCCGCCCAGGGCGACCTGGCCAGCAGCAAGTCCGGTTCGTTCACCGTCAAGTCCAGCTTCGACTACCTGGCCGTGCATTATGGCCGTGGCGAACTGCTGTTCCACTGGGATACGCCGCTGGCCGCCAATACGCTCTTCAGCATTGCCAACCTGCCGCGCGGCCTGAGCAATTTCCGCGCCTACAGTTCGGTCTCGGCCGTGCCAGAACCAGCGACCTACGGCATGCTGATGCTGGGCCTGGGCCTGGTCGGTTTTATCGCGCGCCGCCGCCGCGCCTGAGCCTGCAGCGCCTGCGGGCGCTTGTGCTAAAGCATGAAAAAAAGCCCGGAAACGCGATGCGTTCCGGGCTTTTTGCATGGCAGGGTGCTCGCTGCCGGCTAGTTACCAGCTATAGCCAGCCTTGGCGTAGTAGTAGCGGCCGTTGAAGCCGTTCGGCGCGAAGATGCTGTAAGGCTGGGTGCCGTTGACGTTCAGGTTGCCCGCGCTCGTCACTTGCGCCGGGTAGCGGTTGGTGACGTTGTCGATGCCGGCCACCAGGCGCCAGTTCTTGCCCAGTTTCACGGAACCGGACACGTCCAGCACCCATTGCGGGTCATACGTCTGGTCCAGCTTGACGTCGTTCTGCGGCACGGTGAAGCTGCCGTAGCGCGTCACGACGCCGTGCGCATTCCAGATGCCGAAGCCATAGTCGGCGGCCAGGCTGAACTTGTCTTTTGGCGACGCCACCGTGATGCGGTCGATGCTCTGGCGGTCGATCAGTTTCAGGTTGTTGGCCGTCAGGATGGCCGGATTGTCGGCGATTTTCCGTACCGTGCTCTTGTTGTGGTTGTACGCCACGGTGAGGTCGAGGCGATCCTTGTCCTGCAGGTCGATGCGGTAGGTGCTGACGATGTCCACGCCTTCCGTGCGCGTATCGACGGCGTTGGTGAAGTAGCGTCCCGAGCCCACAGGCGTGCCTTGCGCGGCCAGGACGTTTTTCAATGCATTGTTGAGGACCAGATTGGCCGAGAACAGGATGCGGTTGTCGATGTCGATGCGGTAGGCGTCCACTGTCGTCGTGAAGTTGCGGCTGGGCTGGAACTGCAGGCCCAGGCTGTAGTTGCGTGCTTTTTCCGGTTTCAGATCCTGTGCACCCAGCGCGCGCGCCTGCGGCGTGTTCACGGCGAAGGTACCCGTCTCGATCGGCGTGTTGACGCCGTTGACGACCTGGAAATTGGTGGTGGTAATGGTGTAGTACTGCTGCGCCAGCGACGGCGCGCGGAAGCCGCTCGACACGGTGCCGCGCAGGGACAGCGCATCCGTGAACGCATAGCGGGCCGAGCCCTTGGCCGAGGTGGTGCTGCCGAAATCGCTGTAGCGCTCATGGCGCAGGGCCACGCCGCCCGACAGTTTCTTCGTCGCTTCCGCTTCCAGGTTCACATAGACCGACTCGTTGTGGCGCGAATGGCTGCCCGCGTTGGCGGGACGGAAGCCGGCAAAGCCTTGCGAGCCGCCGCCCGTGTACGACGCTTCGTCGCCGGCGCCGATGCTGTACTTTTCATGGCGCGCTTCGGCGCCCACGGCTACCGTCAGCGGGCCCGTAAAGTACGAGACGGGGAATTCGCGCGCCGCATCGAGGTTGAACACCGTCTGTTCGTTTTTCAGCGAGCCGGCATAGAAATGCGTGGGGCTGTTCGCGCCCAGCGACTGGTTGACCGTGTTGTCCAGGTCCAGCTCGAACTTGTTGCTGCCGTAATTGAGGCTGGCATCCCAGCGCCAGCCGGCCGCATCGCCGCGCAAGCCCGTCACCAAGGACTGGTCCGTCAGGGTGCTGTTTTGCAGCGGCAAAAAGCCTTCCGGGAAGAGCGGCGTGCGCTGGACGAACAGCTTCGAATTATTCGGGTCCGTGATCAGGGCCGTGCGCCAGGTGGCGGCGGCCGACGTGTCGCGCTTGCCGTAGTTGCCGAAGGCATACCAGTCGAGGTTGTCGCTGATGTGGTATTCGCTGTTGAGGAAAATCGTTGCCGGCTTGCTTTCCGGGTCGCCATAGCGCTGGTTGACCTTGCCGTAGCGCGGTTCCAGCGGATTGCGGAAGTCGGCGCCGGCGCGGTTGGTCGGGTCGCGCTCCGCCACTTCCGCCGAGACGCGTACCCAGCCGTCCTCGCCCAGGGCGAAGCCGGCCGAACCCTTGATGGATTTCTGCTTGCCGTCGCGTTCCTGCGTCTGGCCATAGCCCACTTCGACGTCGCCGCCGGCCGCGCCTTTTTTCAGGATGATGTTGATCACGCCGGCAATCGCGTCGGAGCCGTACTGGGCCGCGGCGCCATCGCGCAGCACTTCCACGTGGTCGATGGCGGCCAGGGGAATGGCGTTCAGGTCGACGGGCGCCGAGCCGCGGCCCAGCGAGCCGTTGACGTTGACCACGGCGGACGTATAACGGCGCTTGCCGTTTACCAGCACCAGGGTCTGGTCCGGCGACAGGCCGCGCAACTGGGCCGGACGCACGGCATCGCTGGCGTCGGCGCCCGTGGCGCGGGCGAAGTTCAGCGATGGCAGCAGGCGCGCCAGCACGGTGGCCAGCTCGCCCGAACCCGTGCTTTGCAAGTCGCGCGAAGTGAGGATGTCGATCGGCGATTCGGAATCGATGGTGCGGCGGTTCTTGGCGAAGGTGCCGGTGACCACCACCGATTGCAATTCGCCTTCGGCCGGCAGCTCTTGCTGCGCCTGCGCCTGCATCGGCAGGCTGAAGCAGGCGACCAGGCTGGCGGCGATCACGGTTTTTACGGGGAGGGCGGGACGCTGGGAGCGGGCGGTGCTTGAACTCATCGACGATATCTCTTCGGTTGTGGTTGCGCGGACCATGGCGGTCCGGTGATGCAATCAGATTAACAGTGGGCACGCGGCGTGCTTACGAATCGTTCTGTCTATCGATATGCAATAAATATCTGAAAGACGTCAACATGGTGCGCGTAGCGCATATGGCCTCGTTTCCAGCATACGACCGGGCATGGCAAGGCCGCAATGCTGCACAGCAGTAAATTGCCGGCTGTTGTATAAATACGACTATCTGCGAAGGGAGTGGGGCGCCTGGCGACGGCATGCGCCGCCAGACGGCGGGAATTACTGCCCCGGATTGGGCGCTCTGGCGTGGATGGCGTCGACGGCCGCCACCAGTTCCGGCGACAAGGCGAGGTGATGGGCGTCGATATTTTGCTGCAGCTGCGCCACGCTGGTGGCGCCGATGATGGTCGACGCGACGAACCAGCGCGAATAGCACCACGCGAGCGCCAGTTGCGCCGGCGTCAAGCCGTGCGCGCGGGCCAGCGCCGCATACTGGCTGGCTGCCGCGATGGTGGCGGGGCGCACGTAGCGAGGGCTCCAGCCGGCCGGGAAGCGCGTCAGGCGGCCCTTGGCCTGCGGATCGTCGAGGTACTTCGCCGTCAGCTGGCCGAACGCCAGCGGGCTGTAGGCCAGCAAGCTGACGTTTTCGCGGTGGCAGGTTTCGTCGAGCAGGCTCGTCTCGAAATGGCGCGCCGTCAGGTTGTACAGGTTCTGGATGGAAACGATGCGCGGCAAGCCTTTCAGCTCGGCCTGCTTGATGTATTCGCACACGCCCCACGACGATTCGTTCGATACGCCGATGTGGCCGATCTTGCCCTCTTCAATCAGCTTGCCCAGCACGGCCAGCGTGTCCTCGATGGCGACCGAGGCGTGTTCCTTGCGCGGGTCGTACACGCTGGCGCCGAAGATGGGCAGGTTGCGGCTGGGCCAGTGCAATTGATACAGGTCGATGTGCTCCGTCTGCAGCCGGCGCAGGCTGTCCTCGACGGCGGCGCGGATGTTGACCGCGTCGTGATCCGTCTTGCCTTTGCGTATCCAGTGCATGCGCGAGTTTGGGCCCGCTACCTTGCTGGCCAGGACGATCTGGCTGCGCTTGCCGCTTTTCTTCAGCCAGCTGCCGATGTAACGCTCCGTGCTGCCCTGCGTTTGCGCGCTGGCCATCACGGGATACATTTCCGCCGTGTCGATGAAGTTGATGCCACGTTCCAGCGCGTAATCGAGCTGGCTGTGCGCTTCGGCTTCGCTGTTCTGTTCGCCGAAGGTCATCGTGCCCAGGCAGATCGTGCTCACTTCCAGGCCGCTGGAACCCAGTTTGATCTTGTTGATCATTTCGCCTGTTTGCCGCGCAGCGCGCGCGCGCAATCCTTGATCAGGGCGGGACCGGCGTAAATCAGGCCGCTGTACAGCTGCACCAGCTGCGCGCCCGATTCGAACTTGGCCACGGCGTCGCTACCCTGCATGATGCCGCCCACGCCGATGATGGGCAGGGCGTCGCCCAGTTCCGCCTTCAGCAAACGGATCACATTGTTCGACAGCTCGAACACGGGCGCGCCCGACAGGCCGCCCGCTTCGGCGCCGTGCTGCATGCCTTCGACGGCGCTGCGCGACAGGGTCGTGTTGGTGGCGATGACGCCGTCGATGCGGTGGCGCGTGAGCGACTCGGCGATGCTTTTCACCTGTTCGCCGTCCATGTCCGGCGCGATCTTCAATGCCAGCGGCACGTAGCGCTTGTGCTTGTCCGCCAGGCGCGCCTGGGCGTCCTTCAGTTGCGACAGCAGGGCGTCGAGTTCCGACGCGCCCTGCAGCTGGCGCAAATTCTTGGTGTTCGGCGACGAGATATTCACCGTCACATAGCTGGCGTAGGGGTAGACTTTTTCCAGGCACAGCAGGTAATCGTCGGCCGCCCGTTCGATGGGCGTGTCGGCGTTCTTGCCGATGTTCAGGCCCAGCACGCCGGCGCGTTCCTGGTAAAACTTCGACGCCTGCACGTTGGCCACGAAGGCATCGACGCCGCCATTATTGAAACCCATGCGGTTGATGATGCCCTGCGCCTGCGGCAGGCGGAACATGCGCGGTTTCGGATTGCCCGCCTGCGCGCGCGGCGTGACGGTGCCCACTTCGATCGAGCCGAAACCCAGGTCCGCCAGCGCGTCGATGTAGGCGCCATCCTTGTCCAGGCCGGCGGCCAGGCCCACGGGATTGGGGAAGGTGATGCCCATCACCGTGCGCGGATCAAGCGCCGGTTTGCCGGCCAGCTTCGTCAGGCCCAGCGCGCTGGCGCGTTTCAGGGCGGGCAGGGTGAAATGGTGGGCCGCTTCGGCATCCATCGAAAACAGCAAGGGACGGGCGAGGGAGTACAGGAATTTTTCAGACATGGGGCGCTTTGAGTAGGTGTGCGGGCGACCGGGAAGGGCTGGCGGCGCGCGAAATAAGTGCCGTATTTTACCGTGTTCCGCGCGGCTGCCGGGTGTATAGTTCTATTTGGTCTAATGCAACATTGACTCCTTGATAATTTGCATTCGGCCGCGGACCTTCCTGTTTTTTCTCTGTTCTGTTGACTTCATAAGCGAGACATCGATTGAAAAAGACACGCATCCTGACCGCCATCGCGGCCGCCAGCGCACTGCTGCTGAGCCATCCGGCCCTGGCTCTGCCCAATACCCAAGACACCCGCATGCTGAGCGAACCGGCCGTCTCCAGCCGCCATATCGCCTTCATCTATGCGGGCGACCTGTGGTTGTCGAACCTCGACGGCGGCGGCGCGCGGCGCCTGACGTCCGACCTGGGCGACAAATCGAATCCCGTCTTCTCGCCCGACGGCAGCCAGATCGCGTATAGCGCGAATATCGACGGCAATGTCGATGTGTATGTGATCGCGGCGGCGGGCGGTGTGCCGCGCCGCCTGACCTTCCACCCGGGCGCCGACCTGGCGCAAGCGTTCACGCCCGATGGCCAGTCCGTGATGTTCACTTCGCCCCGCGCCGCCTTCAACAACCGTTTCCAGAAGCTGTTTACGGTGCCCGTGGCGGGCGGCGTGGAAACGCAGCTGGAAATCCCGAATGCGTCGCGCGCCACGTATTCGCCCGATGGCAAGCGCATCGCCTACAACCCGCTGGCGCCCGCCTTCAAGCAGTGGAAGCGCTACCGGGGCGGCACCCATTCCTGGCTGTGGCTGTTTTCGTCCAGCGACAAATCCATCGAAAAAATCCCCCAGCCGACCACGCGCTCGAACGACGTCGACCCGATATGGATAGGCGATACCGTGTACTTCCGCTCCGACCGCAACGGCGAATTCAACCTGTTTGCCTATGACGTCAAGACCAAGGCCGTGCGCCAGCTGACGCGGCACGCGGATTTCCCGGTGCTCAACGCGTCGGCCGCGAACGGCACCATCGTCTATGAGCAGGCCGGCTATCTGCATGCGTTCGACATCGCCAGCGGCCAGGCGCACAAGCTCACCATCGGCGTGGCCAGCGACCTGGGGCAGGCACGCCCCCGCTGGGTGAAGAACGCGAAATACATCCGCGACGCGTCGATTTCGCCGTCGGGCGCGCGCATCGCCTTCGAATACCGGGGCGAGATCGTCACCATCCCCGCCGACAAGGGCGACGTGCGCAACCTGACGCAGACGGCCGGCGCCCACGAGCGCACGCCCATCTGGTCGCCCGATGGCCGCTCGGTCGCGTATTTTTCCGATGAATCGGGCGAATACGAGTTGCATGTGCGTGCGCAGGATGGCAAGGGCGCGGTGCGCAAGTTCAAGCTCAATGGCAGCGGCTTCTATGACAACGCCGTCTGGTCGCCCGACAGCAGGAAAATCGCGTTTGCCGACAATGGCTGGAGCATGTACGTGATCGATATCGGCAATGGCAAGGTGCAAAAGATAGCCACGGAACCGATGTATGGCGTCGACAAGAGCATGCGCGCCTCATGGGCGCCCGATTCGCGCTGGCTGGCCTATACGCTCAATTCTCCCACCTACACGCGCAGCGCCTACATCTATTCCGTCGAGCAGAACAAGTCCATGCCGGTGACCGATGGCCTGTCCGACGTGGCCCAGCCCGTGTTCGACAAGAGCGGCAAATACCTGTACTTCTTCGCGTCAACCAACGCAGGCCCCAGCAACAACTGGTTCTCGCAGCAGAATGAAGACAACCTGGTGACGCGCACCGTGTGGATGGCCGTGCTGCGGCGCGACTTGCCGTCGCCCCTGATCAAGGAAAGCGACGAGGAAAAGGCCGCCAGCGCGGAGAGCAGGAAAGACACGGCGAAGGCGGAAGCGGAGCCGAAGATTGATCCGAAGACGGGCCGCGACGACCCGAAAGTGGCGGTGGCGCCCGTGGCGCCGATCAGCATTGATTTCGACGGCATCGCCACGCGCATCGTCGACCTGCCGCTGCCGGCCGCGCAGTTTTCCAGCCTGACCGCCGGCGCCGCGGGGCAGATCTTTTTGCTGCGCGAAAGCGACGGCAAGAAGGCCGTGCAGCGCTTCGACCTGAAGGAGCGCAAGGCGGAAACCGTGGTGGCCGAAGCCGATGATTTCGAGGTCTCGGCCGACGGCAAGAAGCTGCTGTACCGCCAGAAGGACAACTGGGCCATGGGCTCCGCCATGGGCAAGCTGCTGGCGCCGGGCGAAGGCAAGATCAAGGTCGACGCCATTGAAGTCAAAGCCGATCCGCGCGCCGAGTGGGCGCAGATTTTCAATGAGGTGTGGCGCATCAACCGCGATTACTTCTATGACCCGGGCATGCATGGCGTGGACTGGAAGGCCATGCGCGACAAGTACGCCGTCTTCCTGCCCGAGCTGTCCAGCCGCGCGGACCTGAACCGCCTGATTCAGTGGATGTGCAGCGAACTGGCCGTGGGCCATCACCGCGGCGGTGGCGGCGACGATTTTCTGGATGCCAAGAAGGTGCCGGGGGGACTCCTGGGCGCCGACTATGAAGTGAGCGACGGCCATTACCGCTTCAAGAAGGTGTATGGCGGCTTGAACTGGAATCCGGCCCTGCGCGCGCCGCTGACGGAGCCGGGCCTGAACGTCAAGGCGGGCGAGTACCTGCTGGCCGTCGACAGCCGCCCCTTGCTGCCGCCGACGAATATCTACAGCGCCTTCGAGAACACGGCCGGCAAGGCCATCGACCTGACCGTGGGACCCTCGGCCGACGGCAAGGGCGCGCGCACGATCACCGTCGTGCCCGTACCGACCGAGGATGCCTTGCGCAACCGCGACTGGATCGAGGGCAATATGCGCAAGGTCAATGCGGCCACCAACGGCAAGGTGGCGTACGTGTACGTGCCCAATACGGCGGGCCTGGGCCACACCTACTTCAAGCGCTATTTCTTCCCGCAGGCGGACAAGCAGGCCATCATCGTCGACGAGCGTTTCAATGGCGGCGGCAGCGTGGCCGATTACTACATCGAGATCCTGCAGAAGAAGGAAATCGCCTGGTGGACCATGCGCTATGGCGCCGACATGAAGACGCCGTCCGCCTCGATCCAGGGACCGCGCGCCATGCTGATCGACGAGACGGCCGGTTCGGGGGGCGACCTGCTGCCGTGGATGTTCCGCAAAAATAACATGGGCCCGCTGATCGGCAAGGCGACATGGGGCGGCCTGGTGGGCATCCTCGGTTTCCCGGTGCTGATGGATGGCGGCACGATCACGGCGCCGAACCTGGCGTTCTGGACGCGCGAAAACGGCTGGGGCGTGGAAAACGAAGGCGTGCCGCCCGATATCGAAGTCGAGCAAACGCCGGCCGACGTCATCGCCGGCCGCGATCCGCAGCTGGAAAAGGCGATCGAGGTGATCCAGGCCGAACTGGCGAAGAACCCGCCCGTGCGGCCTGCGCGTCCGGCGTTTCCGGACAAGAGCAGGTAACAAGGCGTAGGTCGGATTAGCGGCGCCGCCGAGGCGCAGCGTAATCCGACACCATTGTTGGCTTTGCAGCGTCGGATTACGCGGCGTACCGCCGCTAATCCGACCTACCCGATTTTACAGGACGACCCACTGCCCCTTGATCCGCGCTTCCAGCGGCTTGAAGTTGATTTTATAGGCCATCTTCGGACTCTGTTCTATCCAGTAGCCCAGGTAGATGTAGGGCAGGCCCAGCTCCTGCGCCTGGGCGATCTGCCACAGCACGTTGTAGGTGCCGTACGAGGCGCCCGGCACGTCGGGATCGAAAAACGTGTAGACGGACGACAGGCCATCGGCCAGCACGTCGATGATGCTGACCATGCGCAGGGTGCCGTCAGGCTCGCGGAACTCCACCAGGCGCGTGTTGACCCGGCTTTGCAGCAGGAATTGCGCGTACTGGTCGCGGCTGTCCTGGTCCATGCCGCCGCCCGCGTGGCGCGTGCTTTGGTAGCGCAGATACAGCTCGTAGTGTTCGTCGAGGAAGGACAGGGTAGCCACGCCCGCCTGCAGGTTGGCGTGCCGGTTCCAGGCGCGGCGCTGGTTGCGGTTGGGCGCGAATTCGCCGGCCACCACGCGCACGGGGATGCAGGCCTGGCAGCCGTCGCAATACGGGCGGTAGGTGAAAATGCCGCTGCGGCGAAAGCCGTTGCGCACCAGTTCCGAATACACGTCGCTGTTGATCAGGTGCGAAGGCGTGGCCACCTGCGAGCGGGCCTGGCGGTCGTCCAGGTAGCTGCACGGATACGGTGCCGTCGTGTAGAACTGCAGGGTGGCAAACGGTAGTTCGTTCAGGTGCGTCATGCTGATCCTGTCTGGTCTGTCCGCAGCAATGGAAATGTGCCTGGCGGTGTGCCTGGAGATATCATAGCTTTTTTACGCCGGCGGCGCAGCATGCCAGTCAGTGATTTGCGCTGCTTCAATGGCGATCCTTACATGGGCCAGGAAGCGGGCGCGCGAAATGGGGGCCGCGCCCAGCGAGGCCAGGTGTTTCGTTTCTTGCTGGCAGTCAATCATGGCCACGCCGCGCGCCCGCAAAAAGCGCACGAGGTGCGCCAGCGCGATCTTCGAACCATCCGAAACGCGGGCGAACATCGATTCGCCATAGAACATGCGCCCGATCGATACGCCATACGCGCCGCCCACCAGTTCGCCGTCCAGCCACAGCTCCGACGAGTGGGCGTAGCCCAGCTTGTGCAAGCCCGTGTAGCCGGCGATGATGTCGTCGGAAATCCACGTGCCCGGACCATCCTTGCGCGGCGCTGCGCAGGCGCGCATGACGGCGTCGAAATCGCCGTCGAAGCGCAGCTGCCAGCGCCCGTCCGTGGCGGCGCTGCGCTCGACCTTGCGGATCGCCTTGGCCAGGCTGTCGGAGACCTTGAAGTCGTCCGTCATCAGCACCATGCGCGGGTCCGTGCTCCACCACAGGATGGGCTGACCCTCGGAAAACCAGGGGAAGATGCCGCGCCGGTAGGCGTCGAGCAGGCGCGCGGGCGACAGGTCGGCGCCGGCCGCCAGCAGGCCGGGCGCCTCGTCGGTGAGGGCGCGCGAGACGTCGGGGAACGGGGTGTGGATGTCGAGCCAGGGAATCATGCGGCGTCAAAAATGGCAGGTGATGGGGGCTTACTCGGCATCCGCGCGCGCCATCGGGCGCGTGATGTCGCCCGTATGCACACCGTAGCTGCCGCCTTCGCGGATTTTCACGCGGTCGGCAAAGAACAGTTCCAGGGTGGCGCGGATGGTGGGGAAGGCCAGGTCATCCCACGGAATTTGCGCTTCCGTAAACAGCTGCACGTCCAGGCTTTCGATGCCGGGCGCGAAATCGAGGTCGCGCAGGCGCGCCAGGTAGAACAGGTGCACCTGGTGCACGCGCTGCACGTTGAGCAGCGAAAACAGGGGACCCAGCTCGATATTCGCGCCCGCTTCCTCCACCGTTTCGCGCTCGGCCGCGTCGGACGTCGTTTCGTCGTTTTCCATGAAGCCGGCCGGCAGGGTCCAGTAGCCGAGGCGCGGCTCGATGGCCCGCTTGCACAGCAACACCTGCAGCTGGCCATCCTCTTCCCAGACGGGAATCGAGCCGACCACCATTTTCGGGTTCTGGTAATGGATGGCGTCGCAGTTGGCGCAGACATAGCGCGGACGGTTGTCGCCTTCCGGAATGGACAGGCTGACAGGATGGGCGCATTCGGAGCAGAATTTCATGGGCAGGCTTCGGAAAATGATGGTGTCTAGTGTAACGCTTACTGTACACCGATTGCGCGCGGCGTGGCGTGACGGGCGGACACAATGCCAAGCGGTAATTCGCTGATTTTTTAAGGAGCTTTTTAATTAAATGGCTCTATTGCAGCTGAAGTTGAGATAGCTATTGCCTAAGCCACCCGTTTGCCCTTATAATTCGAGTGCGGGGTGGAGCAGTCTGGCAGCTCGTCGGGCTCATAACCCGAAGGTCACAGGTTCAAATCCTGTCCCCGCAACCAATACCGGAAAGCCGCTGATTCTTGCAAAAGATCAGCGGCTTTTTCCATTGCTGGCCAACGGCACACTCCGGCAGCCGGGGCAGGCATGACATTGTCAAATCATGCCCTTTACGCCGCGCAACAATCTGGTATATAATTCGAGTGCGGGGTGGAGCAGTCTGGCAGCTCGTCGGGCTCATAACCCGAAGGTCACAGGTTCAAATCCTGTCCCCGCAACCAATTCGAAGCCGCTGGTTCCTCGCAAGAGGGCCAGCGGTTTTTTCGTTCTACGGCGCGATGTCGTCTGCCCGCTGGCGCGCATACACGACCAGCCGCAAGTGGCGGTCCGCATCGATGGTCAGCGAAGTGTGTTCATACGCGACCTTCTCGCCGCCGACGTCCAGCTGGCGCACGCCGGAGCACGGCGCATGCACGTCATGGCGGCGCCACCATAGCTTGAACTCGGGCGAGACCTTTTCCAGCTCCTCCACCAGCGCGTGGATGTCCGCTTCCTGCGTGGCGCGCGCGTAGTCGCGGCGAAAGCTCGACAGCATCTGCGGCGCCTGCTCTTCCCAGCCGGCGAAACGGGAGCGCAGCAGCGGGTTGGTAAATAACAGCCACAATAGATTGCGGCGCGCGGGCACATGCGCGCCGAAGCCGAACAGGGCGTCCGCGCCCGCATTGAACGCCAGCACGTCCCAGCGCAGGTTGAGCACATACGCCGGATGCGCCAGCTCGTGCATCAGGCGGCGCACGGGCGGCGGCACCACGCAAAACGTCTTGCCTTCCTCGGCGGGCGGGCGCGCATGCGCCAGCAGGAACAGGTGGCGGCGTTCCGCCGCATCGAGTTTCAGCACTTCGGCCAGCTTGTCGAGGAAGGCGCTCGAGACGCCGATGTCGCGCCCCTGCTCCAGCCAGGTGTACCAGGTCAGCCCCACGCCGGCCAGCGCCGCCACTTCTTCGCGGCGCAAGCCCGGCGTCCTGCGCCGCCCGCCGCCGGACAAACCCACGTCCTCGGGCGACAGCCGCGCGCGGCGCGCCTGCAGGTAGGCGGCCAGTTCGTGGCGGGTGCGTTGCAAGGTGCGCATGATACGGTCTTTCCTATGAGGCTGTTGCTATCAGTAATAGCATAAACAGTTAAATTGTAATTGTTTATATTGTATTCCAGAATGCCTGCTTTCTTCCCGAAAGCATGCCCATGTCTGACTATTCTTCCTCCCGTGCCGCCGCTGCGTTGCCCGCCACCGTCTGGCTGATCGCCGTGGGCGCGTTCGCGCTGGGCATGGCGTCGTATGTGACGGCGGGCCTGATGCCGATGATCGCCGGCGCCTTTTCCGTGTCCGTGGCGATGGCCGCGCAGCTGGTAACGGCGTTCACCCTGGCCTATGGCCTCGGCTCGCCACTGGCCGTGGCCTTGCTGCCGGCGCGCGCGCAGCGTTCCGGCCTGCTGGGCGCACTGGGCGTGTTCGTGCTGGCGAACGGGGCCAGCGCGCTGGCAGCAGGATTTTCCAGTCTGCTGGCCTGGCGGGCCGTTGCCGGCATCGGCGCCGGTGTCTACCTGGCGCTGGGCATCGCGGCGGCGGCGGGCGTGTCGGCGCCGCGGCAGCGCGGCAAGGCCATCGGCGCGATCATGGGCGGCATGGCGGGCGGCACGGTGCTGGGCGTGCCATTGAGCTTGCTGCTGGCGCAGCAGCTGGGCTGGACGGCTGCCCTGTGGCTGGTCGCCATACTCGGTACGCTGGCGCTGGCGGGCTTGCTGTGGAAGCTGCCCGCGCTGCCGGTGGCGCCGGCCATGTCGCTGCGCCGCAAGCTGGCCTTGCTGGCCGATCGTCAGGTGCTGGCCATTTTGCTCGTGTCGCTGCTGGCGGCCATCGCCAGCCTGGGCATGTACACGTTTATTGCGCCGCTGCTGGCGTGGTCCGCGCACGGCGCCGCGATATCCGCCACGCCCTTCCTGTGGGCGTGGGGCGTGGGCGGCATCGCGGGCAGCGTATTGGTCGGGCCATGGGCGGACAAGGTGGCGGCGCCGAAACTGACTTGGCTCATCCTGCTGTTGCTGGCGCTGGCCTTGTGCGCGCTGCCGCTGGCGGCCGGCTGGTCGGCCTGGCTGATGCTGGCGCCCATCGTGCTGTGGGGTGCGGCCGGCTGGGCCCTGCAAGTGCCGCAGAACCAGCGGCTGCTGGCCGTGCGCGCGCGGCAGGGCGACGGCAACCTGGCCATCGCCCTCAACGAATCGGCGCTGTACCTGGGCAGCGCCATCGGCGCCGCCGCAGGCGGGGTACTGCTCCTGCTGGACTGGCCCATGTGGCTGCTGGCGGCCGGCGCCGCCCTGGTCGCCGCCGCGGCGCTGCTGCTGCAGTTGCCGGCCGCGCGGCGGACTTAAGCCTTTTTCGCCAGCTGCATGCCCACGGGCAGGGCGCGGATGCGCTTGCCCGTGGCGGCGAAGATGGCGTTGCACAGGGCCGGCGCGATGGGTGGCGTGGCCGGTTCGCCCACGCCGCCCAGCTCCATGTCCAGCGTGCCCGGCACCAGGTGCGTGTGGATCACGTGTGGCGCGTCGGCGGCGCGCAGCACGCTATAGTCGTGGAAATTGCTTTGCTCGACCCGGCCATTCTTGAAGCTGATCTCGCCGCTCATGGCCAGCGACAGACCCATGATGCAGGCGCCCTCGATCTGCGAGCGCACGCGGTCCGGATTGATCTGCGGGCCGCAATCCATGGCGATATCGACCCTGGGCACGATGACTTCGCCAGCCGCATTGATTTCCACTTCGATCACGGCCGCCACATAGGTGACGAAACTGTAGGACACGGCCAGGCCCAGCCCCCGTCCCTTGGGCAGCTTGCGGCCCCAGCCCGCCTTGGCCGTCGCCAGCTCGATCACGTGGCGCATGCGACCGATGTCGACTGGATACTTCGCCGGGTCTTCGCCGTAGTTCCAGGCGTCGGACAGGTCGCCCGGGTTGATCTTGCGCGCGGGACCCAGCAATGCCAGCAGGTAGTCGCGGTGGTCCTTCTTCGCCGCATGCGCCAGTTCGGCCGTGAACGACTGGATGGCAAACGCGTGCGGGATGTTCGACACGGAGCGGAACCAGCCGATGCGCGTATGGGCCGGCACTTCGGGCACCTCGACGCGGATGTTCGCAATGGCGAACGGCACGTTGATGGCCGACATGCCCAGCTCGAACGGCGCTTGCTTGTTCGCGCCGGCGGCAAAGGTCGAGGTGATGGTGGGTGCGGCCGTGCGGTGCAGCCAGGCCGTCGGCATGCCTTTCGCATCCAGCGACGCTTCCAGCCGTTCGACGGACACCGTGTGCAGGTAATCGTGCTGCAGGTCGTCGTCGCGCGTCCACGTCAGCTTGACGGGCGCGCCATCCATGGCTTTCGACAGCAGCGCCGCCTCGACGGCGAAATCGGGTTTCGACTTGCGCCCGAAGCCGCCGCCCAGCAAAGTCACGTGCACGGTCACGTCGTCGTACGCCAGGCCCAGGGCCTTGGCCACGTTGCTGCGCGTCGCCTGCGGCGCCTGCACGCAAGCCCACACTTCGGCCTTGCCATTGGCGATGCGCACGGTGGCGGCGGGCGGCTCCATCGTGGCGTGGGCCAGGTGGGGCAGATAGTATTCGGCACTGAGCTTGCGCGCGGCGGGAGCGGCGGCCAGGGTGGCCACCGTCTTGCCCTGGTCGCGCGCCGGGCTGGCGGGCTGGCGCACGGCCGCTTCCAGGGTCTTGCGGAAGGCTTTCGAGTCGTAATCGCCGTTCGGGCCATCGTCCCATTCCAGCACCAGCGCTTCGCGGCCCTTGATGGCGGCCCAGGTATTTTTCGCGATGACGGCCACGCCGCCCAGCGGATTGAACATGGCCGGCGGCGGGCTGCCCGCCAGTTCGACGATGCGCAGCACGCCCGGCACTTTCAGGGCCGCCGTCTTGTCCACGCTTTTCAGCTTGCCGCCGAAGACAGGCGGACGGGCGATGACGGCATACGCCATGCCGTCGAGGCGCGTGTCGATGCCGAAGTGGGTATTGCCCGTGACGATGTCGTGCAGGTCGATGCCGCGCGTGCTGTTTTGGCCTATATAACGCAGCTCGTCCGCCGTTTTCAGGCTGATGCGCGCGCGCGGCGGCACGGGCAATTTGGCCGCTTCCTCGGCCAGCGCGCCGAACGACAGCGAGCGTCCGCTGGCCGCATGCACGACCGCATGGTTGACGGCCTTGACTTGGGTGACGGGCACGTCCCAGCGCACGGCGGCGGCCGTTTCCAGCATCAGGCGCGCCGTGGCGCCCACGTGGCGCATGGCGCGGAACGAGTGGCGCATGCTGCGCGAGCCGTCCGTATCCTGGCTGCCGTAGCGCGCCTCGTCGGCGGGCGCCTGTTGCACGCGCACCTGCGCCCAGTCGGCGCCCAGTTCGTCGGCCGCCACCATGGGCAGGCTGGTGCGGATGCCCTGGCCCATTTCGGAGCGGTGTACAACAATGGTGACGATGCCGTCGGCGGCGATCGACAGGAAGACGAGGGTGTCATCGACCACGCCGCCAGCCATCTTGTCGCCGCCGTATTTGACGGCGTCGGCCGCCATCACGAGGCCGGAAGGGCCGGCCACCAGTGTCAAGCCGGCCAGCGCACCGGCGGCCTTGAGCCAGTTGCGCCGCGCAGGCGAATGTGCGGCGGCAGTGTCATGGATGCTCATTTGGCCGCTCCTTTCGCGTGGATGCTGGCCGAGGCCTGCTTGATGGCCGCGTGGATGCGCGTGTAGGTGCCGCAGCGGCAGATGTTGCCGCTCATCGCTTCGCGGATTTGCTGGTCGTTCGGTCTTGGGGTCTTGTGCAGCAGGGCCGTGGCCGACATGATTTGCCCGGCCTGGCAATAGCCGCATTGGGGCACGCCGTGTTGCTGCCATGCCTGCTGCAGGGCCAGGCCGACCTGGTCGTCGCCCACCGCTTCGATGGTGGTGATCTTCTTGCCGGCGGCGGCCGACACGGGCGTCACGCAGGAGCGGATCGCTTCGCCATCCATATGCACGGTGCAGGCGCCGCACAGGGCCATGCCGCAGCCGAATTTGGTGCCGGTCATGCCCAGTTCGTCGCGCAGGGCCCACAGCAGGGGCGTGTCTTCAGGCAGCGCAAGGTCGTGCTGCTTGCCATTGATGGTCAGGGTCGTCATGTGTAGTCCTCGGAATGGGGATGGTGCGGGGAAGCGCGACGGCCATCCGACATATGGATGAGCGCATCAGTATGGGATGGTAGCACCAGCCGCCTTGCGCTGCAGGGCGCGGGTCCGGTGGCATACTGCGGCTACTGATATCGGAGTTTTTCATGACATACATCGCAGTGGCGCCGGGCCTGCCCGACATCCTCGCTCCCGGCTTGCAGGTGGTTTTTTGCGGCCTCAATCCCGGCGTGGACGCGGCGGCGGCCGGCCACCATTTTCTCGGCCGCGGCAACCGTTTCTGGCCCGTGCTGCACCTGGCCGGCTTCACGCCGCACCTCGTGGCGCCGCAGGACGATGCCAGCGTGCTCGGTTTCGGGCTGGGTTTGACGGCGGCCGTCGGGCGCCCGACCAGCCGCGCGGACCAGGTGGGAACGGACGAATTCGCGCAAGCGGAGGCCGGCCTGCAGCACAAACTGGCATTGATGCAGCCGCAGTGGATCGCCTTCCTGGGCAAGGCTGCCTACGCGGCGATGACGGGGAAACGCCAGCTGGCGTGGGGCGAACAGCCGGAGCGCTTCGGCGGCGCGCGCGTGTGGATACTGCCCAATCCCAGTGGCCTCAATCGCGGCTATTCGAAGGAGCGGCTGGTCGACGCCTACGCGGAACTCAGGCGCGCGCTGGGCTGACTTCGCGCCGCGCGCCGGCGCCGCGACAGCTTATCCGTGGCTCAGTGGCGTGCTTCCAGCTGCGCGTACACGGCGTCGGCGATCTTGCCCAGCTCCTGCTTGGGCAGGCTCGCCGAGAGGGCATAGCCGAGCTGGCCGTCGATCCAGTAAAACACGCTCAGGTCCTTTTCCTGCGTGTAGCGGAAGGCCGTTTCCTGCTTGCCGGCCCGCTCCTTGGCCACGTACAGGGTCAGGCGCAGGCCTTTGCCGTCTTCATACATGAATTGCGCCACGGGGCCGTCGCCATCGCCGGGCAGCAGGCGCCCGCCGATCAGGTGATAGCCGAGCGGAGACAGCGCGGGCGGCCGCAAGGTGCTGCCCAGGCGTTTCGACAGCCATTGCACCAGATGCGCCTCCTGTTCCGCCCCCACCTCGACGGGGTGGCGCACCTCGGGCGTGTAGACGGCATGGGCGATGGCGGCGCTGCGCGCCAGGGAGACCGGGCTGGCGCTGGCGGTCGTGCTGTCGCCGCCGCGCAGCAGCCAGCCGCCCGCGCCGCCCGCGATGACCAGCACGATAGCCGCTGCCGCCTGCATGGCGAGGCGCTGCCAGGCGCCGTTCGCCGCCGGCGGTGCCGCCGCCTGCAGCAGCGCCGAGGGTAAGGCTTCGTCCAGCAGGGGATCGAACAGGGCGCGCAATTGGCGGTTCTGCGCGCGCCACGCATCGACCCTGGCGGCGTCCCCGGGATGCGCGCGCAGGTGGGCATCGACGGCCGCGCGCTGGTCTTCGGGCAGGACGCCGTCGGCCAGGGCGTGCAATTGCGCTTCGCTGATGGCTTGCGTTGTCATTTCACGACTTTCAGGGTGGGTGGGCCGCTGCCCTGGCTGCCGGCAGGGCGGCCATCGAGCAGGGTGCGCAGCTTGTCGCGCCCGCGCGACAAGCGCGACATGACGGTGCCGACGGGGATGTCGAGGGTGGACGCCACCTGCTCGTACGGCATCTGTTCGAGCGCGACCAGCAGGATGACTTCGCGCTGCCCCAGCGGCAAACGGGCCAGCGCCGCATCCATCTCGCCGATGGCGATGGCTTGCCCCGGCGCGCGCTCCGGCGCGGGCAGCACGGTATCGTCGTCGAGTTCCTGCAGCGCCAGGCCGGGACGGCGCAGCTGGTCCACGTGCAGGTTATGCATGATGGAGAACAGCCAGGGCCGCATCTCGCCGACGCGCTGGTCCAGCTTGCGCCACGCCCGCTCCACGGTGTCCTGCACCAGGTCGTCCGCGTGCAGGGCCCCGGCCAGCGCGCGCGCATAGCGGCGCAGGCCGGGCAGGCACGCTTGCAGCTGGCGGCTATCCTCTTGCGTGGTCATCGTGGCGGCGGGCAGGGCTGCTTACGGCTTGACGACGTGCCACACGTTCTTGAAATTGTCGCCGGCCACATCGCCCGGCTTCTTGTCTTCCTTGTACAGGTACAGGGGTTTGCCCTTGTAGGTCAGCTGCATGGCGCCGTTGTCTTCGCGCTTGATGCTGCCATACGGGGCGGCGGGCGCCGCGTCGGTGGCGATGACGGCGGGCCAGGCGACCAGGCAGCCGCCGCTGCAGGCGCTCTTGCCGCTGTCGGCGACATCCTTGTCGAACACATACACGGTCATGCCGCTGGCGTTGACCAGCATGCCGTTGGCGGGCATGACGTCGGCGGCGAACGCCAGGGGGGCGGACAACAGGGCGGCGAGGGTGGCGATAGCGGTAAAGCGCATGATGATCTCCTTGAGGTTTTTGGGGGCTTGCAAGGGATAGACGCGCGGCGCTGCCCGTTTATTCCACCGCTGACGGATTATTTTTCGCATGCAGGCTGGCCCACAGGTGGGCGGCCGCCATGGTGCGATGCGGCGCGTACTGGCGCAGCCACTGTTCCGTGCGCGCCATGTCCGGTTTCGTTTCCTCTCCGAGCAGCTTTTGCAGGGCGGCGCGGATGGCCACGTCGCCGTGCAGCGAGCAGTCGGCATAGCCGTAGCCGCGCAGCAGCGCGTAATTGACGGTCCACGGGCCGATGCCCTTCACGGCCAGCAGCGCCTGCGAAATGGCCGCCACGTCGCCGGAAGGGGGGAGCTCCAGCGACAGTTCCCCGTCATCGACGAGACGCGCCAGGCGCAGCACGGTTTCCGCCTTGGCGCGCGAGAATTTGCGGCTGGTTAAATCCTCGATGTCCAGCCGTGCCACGTCGCGCGCCTCCGGGTAGCACCAAAGACCGCTGTCATGCCGGCGCCCCGCCTGCAGAATGAAGGTGCGGCGCAGGGAAATGGCGAACGACAGGTTGATCTGCTGGCCGATGATGGCCCAGGTCAGCGCCTCGAAGGGGCTGGCCGATTGCACGATGCGCAAGCCCGGGTTGACGCGGATTAGGGGCGCCAGCAGCGGATCGGCGGCGGCCAGGCGGGCGAAGGGCTGCGGGTCGATGCGCAGGCCGAGGATGTTGAGCAGGGCGCCGTGCAGCGCCGTTTGCAGATCGTCGCTGGCGCTGCCGTCGATCTCGGCGCGGCAGACGGCCGTATCGTCCGTGAAGGCCACATCCAGCACGACGGGTACGCCGTGCAGCAGGATGCCCTTGCGCAGGCCCGTCGGCGTGACTTGTTCCGCGACGGCTTCCGTATCGCGGCTGTGGAAGGCGATGACGTCGTCGCGGCGGTAGCCGGCGGGCAGGGGGAGGGTCCAGTGCAGCAGGGTCATGGTAGCCAAATTCAGTGAAGGTAGCAGGGGCGCGCCGCCGGCGCACCGCGTTTCTTGCTGCGCTCCTTAGCGGGCGCAGATATCGGTGGTGGGCGGGCTCAGGGCCGCCGCGTGCTGGATCTGCAGCGCGTCCGGCACGCCATTTTTCACGGCCGTCAGCTCGGCCAGGATGGAAATGGCGATTTCGGCAGGCGTCTTGCTGCCGATGTACAGGCCGATGGGGCCGTGCAGGCGCGCCAGCTGTTCCGCGCTGACGTCGAACTGCAGCAGCCGCTCGCGGCGCTTGGCATTATTCACGCGCGAGCCGATGGCGCCCACGTAAAACGCAGGGGATTTCAATGCTTCCATCAGGGCCAGGTCGTCGAGCTTGGGGTCGTGCGTGAGGGCGACGACGGCGCTGCGGCTGTCGAGCTTTAATTCCAGTACCAGGTCGTCCGGCATGGCGTGCAGCAGGGGCACGCCGGGCACGTTCCAGCCGCCCCGGTATTCCTCGCGCGGGTCGCAGACGATGACGTGGTAATCCATGGCCGTGGCGATCTGCGCCACGAAGCGCGACAGCTGGCTGGCGCCGATGATCAGCAATCGCCAGCGCGGGCCGTGCTGCGTGGTGAGCACCGCGTCTTCCAGGGCCAGCACGGCGCCCGGCACGGCGGTTTGCAAGGTGACGGCGCCAGTGCGCAGGTCGAGGCGGCGCTCGACCAGTTCATGCGCTTCCAGGCGCGCCAGCAGTTCGGCCACGCGGCTGTCCGCATGCAGCGGCTCGATGGCCAGTTCGATGGTGCCGCCGCAGGGCAGGCCGAAGCGGTGCGCCTCGTCGGCGCTGATGCCGTAGCTGACGATTTCCGGCAAGGTGCGCACGATACCGTGCACGCGCACGGTGTCGATCAAGTCATCCTCGATGCAGCCGCCGGAGACGGAACCGACCACCGTGCCATCGTCGCAGATGGCCAGGGTGGCGCCCACGGGGCGGGGGCTGGAGCCCCAGGTCTTGATGACGGTGACGAGTTCGCAGCGGTGGCCGGCGGCGAGCCAGGCGGCGCTGGTTTTCAGAACTTCAAGGTCGATGCTGTCCATGGGGCAAGGGAGGAAAGCCGCAGGCAGGCGGCAAAGTATGGAATATTTTTCAATATTATGGCTATACTACGCTCTCCAACAGCCTGCGGAGAGTTTTCATGTCGAACGACCAAAAGACGCAAGATGACGGCATCCCCAAGTTTGGCAAACTGCTCATCGCCCTGTTCCTGGCGGTGGTATTTTGCGGCGCCCTGACCTGGATCATGGGCACCTACTTCCCGAACTTCCCCGGCGCCTGACCAAACCCTGTTTGATCAGGATGAAGAACGTCTGACAGAACCGTAGCCCGTAGCGAGCGGCAGCGATTTGTGGCCGAGAAGCGCAACTGTGCTTGAGCACAGTGAGCATCGCAGACCGCAAAGCGCGACGCGCAGTAGGTTATGGTAGGCGTTCTAAGGCTTGATTGGCTTCTTCGCTGCCTGCTTGGCGCGCACGTCGATGACCGCGCGGTTGACGGCCGCCATGCGAGAGTTGGTGCCCGGGTGCAGGGCCGTGTAGCCGTTGGCGACCGTGGCCGGTACTTGCGTGGCCAGGCGCTGCCAGAAGCGGGCCGCGTTGTCGACGTTGTAGCCGGCGCGCGCCAGCAGGTAGATGGCCAGGGTGTCGGCTTGCACGTCGAGTTCCTGCGGCATGGCCTTGATGCCGGCGGCGCCCGTCAGCATCGACACGTCGGGCTGCACGGCGCCCAGGCTGTCGATGATGCTGCCGGCCGTACCCGCCGTGCGCTGGCTGCGCGCGTGGTCGAGGATGTTGTGCGCCATTTCGCGGGCGATGACGAAGGCGATGCCTTCATCGTTTTGCGCCGCATTGACCATGCCGCGCGTGAGCATGATGCGTGCGCCGTCCGAATACGCGTTGATATTGTCCGCATTGCCCAGGGCGACGCGGAAGGCGCAGGCGCGCGTGACGGGAATTTTGAGGTCCTGCTGCTGGCCGTCGCGGGCGATGGTCATGTTCAGGCTGGCGCTTTTCGAGGCCAGCGGGCCGACGATGGCACCGAACGGGCCTTCCGCTTTCGGGCCTGCAGGCAGCGGCTTGCCTTCGGCGGCCAGCAAGCCGTCGCCCTTGCGCAAGCCGGCGCGCGCGGCGCCGCTGCCCGGCAAGACGCCGGACACCTGCATCTGTTCGCCGTAGCCGAGCGCTGCCTGCGCCGCGTCGGCATAGATACCGGGGTAGGAATACTTGTTCTGCGCCGTGAAGCCCAGCAGATTGCGCGCATACGTCTTGCACAGGTCCGCATTGTTGATCAGCAGGGGCGCCGAGACTTTCGACAGGCGGTCCTGCAGTGCCACCATCTTCACCAGCTCTTCCTGCGCCGCCTTTTGCTGCGCCGTCGGCGCGGGCGCATCGGGCGCCGGCACGACGTTGAACGGGCCGCTGACATTCGGCGCCGGCGTGGTGCAGCCGGCCAGAATGGCCGCGCCGGCCAACAGGAGGGGAGTGGCCAATCGGCGCAGCGAGGTTGGGGCTGGGATCAGATGGCGGAAACCTGGCATAAGTGTCAATCCTTAATGTTTGCCGGTGCTGCCGAAACCGCCAACACCGCGTTCGCTGTCGCCGAATTCCTCGACGACGTTAAAGCCCACTTGCAGCACCGGCACGACAATCAGCTGCGCCAGGCGTTCCATGGGATTGAGCGTGAATGCGCTCTGGCCCCGGTTCCAGGTCGATACCATCAGCTGGCCCTGGTAATCGGAGTCGATCAAGCCTACCAGATTCCCCAATACGATGCCGTTTTTGTGGCCCATGCCGCTGCGCGGCAAAATCATGGCCGCATACGACGGGTCGCCGATGTGGATGGCCAGGCCCGTGGGAATGAGCACGGTCTGGCCGGCTTCGATGGTGATGGGCTCGGCTATGCAGGCGCGCAGGTCGAGTCCCGCGCTGCCCGGCGTGGCGTAGGCCGGCAGCAGTTCTTGCATGCGGGCGTCGAGGATCTTGATGTCGATATTTTTCATTGAAGCCAAGTCGTTTAAAAAGTGATTATTTGAGCAGCGAATTCCTGGCGATCCGCTTCGAGATTTCGGAAATCAGCTGACGCGCCAGGTTCAATTTCGGGGCGCGCGGCAGCACGGTATGGCCTTCCTCGTCGAACAGGATGATGGTGTTGTCGTCCTGGCCAAACGTGTTCTGGCCGATATTGCCGACCAGGAGGGGAATGCCTTTTTTCTCGCGCTTGACCGAGCCGAATTCCACGAGGTTTTCCGATTCGGCGGCAAAGCCCACGCAGTACGGATAGCCAGCCAGGTTGGTGCGCGCCGCCACGGTGGCGAGGATGTCGGGATTTTGCACGAACTGCAGTTCGGGCACGGAGCCGTCGGCCTGCTTTTTCATCTTCTGGTCGCTGGCGTTGGCCACGCGCCAGTCGGCCACGGCGGCCACGGCGACGAAGACGTGCTGGCCGTCGACATGGGCCAGTACCGCATCATGCATCTGCTGCGCGCTTTGCACGTCGATGCGGCGCACGCCGAACGGCGCGTCCAGGGCCGTCGGGCCGGAAATGAGCAGCACCTCGGCGCCCGCTTCGCGCGCCGCGCGCGCCACCGCATAGCCCATCTTGCCCGAGGACAGATTGGTGATGCCGCGCACGGGGTCGATGGCTTCAAACGTGGGACCGGCGGTGACCAGCACGCGCTTGCCCGCCAGGACTTTCGGCTGGAAGGCGGCGATCAGTTCCGTCAAGAGCTGTTCCGGTTCCAGCATGCGGCCCAGGCCCACCTCGCCGCAGGCCTGTTCGCCGGCGGCCGGGCCGAACAGCTTGATGCCGTCGTCGCGCAGCTGCTGCACATTGCGCTGCGTGGCGGGGTTCTGCCACATTTCCACGTTCATGGCCGGCGCCACCAGCAAGGGCAGGTGGGAGGGGCGGGCCAGGCACAGGGTCGACAGCAGGTCGTCGCACACGCCATGGGCGAGCTTGCGCAGAAAATCGGCCGAGCACGGCGCGATCAGGATGGCGTCAGCGTGGCGCGTCAAGTCGATATGCGCCATGTTGTTGTCGATGCGGGCATCCCACTGGCTCGTGTGCACGGGGTGGCCGGACAGCGCCTGCATGGTCACGGCCGTGATGAAGTGGCTGGCCGCATCCGTCATGACCACCTGCACCGAGGCGCCCGCCTTCGTCAGCGCGCGGCACAGTTCCGCCGCCTTGTAGCAGGCGACGCCGCCCGAAAGTCCCAGGACGATTTTTTTGCCGGACAATTCCATGCCGTTCTCCTGCGTGTTTATTTGTTTACCCGGCGCAGTTCATCGATGATGAACAGGGCCGCGCCGATGCAGATGGCGCTGTCGGCGATATTGAAGGCGGGGAAATGGCCCCAGCTTTTCCAGTGGAAGTCGAGGAAATCGACCACGTGGCCGTAGATCAGGCGGTCGATGGCATTGCCCAGCGCGCCGCCGAGAATCAGCGCCAGGGCCCAGCAGAACATGCGCTGGCCGGCGTGCTTTTTCAGCAGATAAATGATGTAGATGGCGGCCGCCAGGGCGATGCCGGTGAAGAAATAGCGCTGCCAGCCGCCCTGGTCGGACAGGAAGCTGAACGCGGCGCCCTTGTTATACGCGAGCACCAGGTTGAAATACGAGGTGATGACCATCTCTTGCGCGTAGCGGAAGGTCTTCAGGATCGTGATCTTGGTGATCTGGTCGAACAGGATGACGATGGCGGCGATGCCCAGCCAGGGCACGAGCGACGCTGAGGAGGACGATTTCGATGAAAAACGGTTTTTAGTGGCCATATTTTTCCAGGGAAGATAAAGCCGCCGCCTGGCAGCAGGCGGCGGTTGGATTCATAGCATACAACGGCGGGCAAAATCGTAGCGAGCGGCAGCGAGGCTCGGCGCCCCCGTTGGCCCGAGACGCGCAGCTGTACTTTAGTACAGCGAGCATCGCAGGCCGCAAATCGCGACGCGCAGTAGATTTTGACGACGTTGTCTATGCGAAACGGCGAGATTCGCCCTTTCCAAACAGGTTGCTGACGCAGCGGCCGCACAGGGTAGCATGTGCGGCGTCCGTGCCCACGTCCGCGCGGTAGTGCCAGCAGCGCTCGCACTTCGGCGCCGTCGACGCGGCCACGACCACTTCCTCGGCCGCTTCGTCGGCGACTTCAGCCACGCTGGCCTGCGAGGTGATGAAGACGAACTTCAAGTCGTCGCCCAAGGTGGTCAACAGCTTGTACTTCATCGGCGCGGCCTTGATCGTCAGTTCCGCCTGCAGCGAGGAACCGATGGCGCCCGAGGTGCGCAAGTCTTCCAGCTGCTTCGTGACGTCCGTGCGCACCGCGCGCAGGGCCGTGTATTTCTCCAGCAGGTCGGCCGCGTCCGCGACTTCCGGCAGCTGCCACCAGGTTTGCGTGAAGATGGTTTCATCGCTGGCGGCATACGCTTCGCTTCCTGCGAAGATGGCCCATGCTTCTTCGGCCGTGAATGACAGGGCCGGGGCCATCAGGCGCAGCAGGCTTTGCGTGATGTGCCACAGGGCCGTCTGTGCCGAGCGGCGCGCGTGCGACGTCAAGCCCGAGGTGTACAGACGATCCTTCAGGATGTCCAGGTAGAAGCCGCCCAGGTCTTCCGAGCAGTAGGTCTGCAGCTTCGACACGACGGGGTGGAATTCGTAGCGCGCGTAGTTGTTCTCGATCTGCTGCTGCAGCAATGCCATGTTGGCCAGCGCATAGCGGTCGATTTCGAACATCTCCGCCACCGGCACGGCATCCGTGGCCGGATTGAAGTCCGACGTGTTCGCCAGCAGGAAGCGCAGGGTGTTACGGATGCGGCGGTACGATTCCGTCACGCGTTTGAGGATCTCGTCGGAGATCGACAGCTCGCCCGTGTAGTCGGTCGAGGCGATCCACAGGCGCAGGATGTCCGCGCCCAGGGTGTCCGAGATCTTTTGCGGCGCCAGCGTGTTGCCCAGCGACTTGGACATCTTCTTGCCTTCGCCGTCGACCGTGAAGCCGTGCGTCAGCAGGGCCTTGTATGGCGGACGGCCGTTCAGCATCGACGACACGAGCAGCGACGAGTGGAACCAGCCGCGATGCTGGTCAGAGCCTTCCAGATACAGGTCGGCCGGGAACTGCAGCTGCGTCGAGTGCGAACCGTGGGCCTGCGGGCCGCCCAGCACCGTCTGGTGCGTGGCGCCGGAATCGAACCACACGTCCAGGGTGTCCTTGTTCTTGGCGTAGATGGCCGCTTCGTCGCCGATCAGGTCTTTCAGGTCCAGCGCCTGCCATGCCTCGATGCCGCCTTTTTCGATCAGCTTGGCCACCTGCTCCAGCAGTTCCGGCGTGCGCGGATGCAGGTCGCCCGTTTCCTTGTGCACGATGAAGGCCATCGGCACGCCCCACTGGCGCTGGCGCGACAGGGTCCAGTCGGGACGGTTGGCGATCATGCCGTGCAGGCGCGCCTGGCCCCAGTCCGGGAAGAACTCGGTGTCGGCGATGCCTTGCAAGGCCGTCTCGCGCAAGGTTGCGCCGCCGTCTTTCGGCGTCACGTCCATGCCGGCGAACCACTGCGACGTGGCGCGGTAGATGATCGGCGTCTTGTGGCGCCAGCAGTGCATGTAGCTGTGGTCGAACATCTTGACTTCGAACAGCGCGCCCGCTTCGCGCAAGGCGTTGCAGATCGGCTTCGATGCTTCCCAGATGGTCATGCCGCCGAACATGGGCAGGGTCGAGGCGAATTTGCCATCGCCCATGACGGGCTTGATGATGTCGTCGTCCTTCATGCCGTGCGCCTTGCACGAAATGAAGTCGTCCAGGCCGTAGGCTGGCGCCGAGTGCACCACGCCCGTGCCGCTTTCCGTGGTCACGTATTCGGCCAGGTACAAGGGCGACAAACGGTCGTAGAACGCGTCGCTTGCATGCAGCGGATGGCGGAAGCTGATGCCGGCCAGGGCCGCGCCGTCGCAGGTGGCGATCGTCGTGCCATCGAGCTTGAAGCGGGCCAGGCTGGCCACGACCAGGTCTTGCGCCAGGATCAGCAGCAATGGCTGGCCATCGCGCTCGGCCTTCACCAGCGCATATTTGACTTCCGGGTGCACGTTGAGCGCCTGGTTCGACGGGATGGTCCACGGCGTGGTGGTCCAGATGACGATGAAACCGTTATCGGTCGGCAGGGACGGCAAGCCAAAGGCGGCCGCCAGTTTTTCTGGCTCGGCGAACTTGAACCCGACGTCGATGGCGGGATCGCGTTTTTCCGCGTATTCCACTTCCGCCTCGGCCAGCGCCGACTGGCAGTCGAAACACCAGTTGACCGGTTTCAGGCCGCGGTAGACATAGCCTTTTTCCAGCAGCTTGCCCAGCGCGCGCAGCTCGTCGGCTTCATTGCCGTGCGCCATGGTCAGGTAGGGGTTGTCCCACTCGCCCAGCACGCCCAGGCGAATAAAATCCTTCTTTTGGCGCTCGACCTGCACGTTGGCGTAGGCGCGGGCCTTTTCCAGCACTTCGGCCGTCGGCAGGTTCTTGCCGTGCAGTTTTTCGATCTGGATTTCGATCGGCATGCCGTGGCAATCCCAGCCCGGCACATATGGCGCGTCGAAGCCGGCCAGCGAGCGCGACTTGACGACCATGTCCTTCAGGATCTTGTTGACGGCGTGGCCCAGGTGGATGTCGCCATTCGCATACGGCGGGCCGTCATGCAGGATGAATTTCGGACGGCCGGCGGCAGCTTTGCGCACGCGCTCGTAAATCTTCTTGTCTTGCCATTGCTGCACCCATTGCGGCTCGCGCTTGGCCATGTCGCCGCGCATCGGGAACGGGGTTTCCGTCATGTTGACCGGGTATTTGCTTTCAGGCTTCTTGTTTTGCTTGGGCGTGGCTGGCTTGTTTTGATCGGACATAGTCTTCTTTAATGATATTGAATGGTTTGCGGCGGCAGGCGCCGCCAGGCGGCGGAGTTGGCCGGCGTCAAATTCGGTCGGTGGCGGTAATGGCGCCGCTGCGCTGCTCAAAATAGGCACGCGCCTGGTTCGAGTCGCGCTCTATGGCGGCCGTCAGGGTGGGCAAGTCGTCATACTTTTCTTCGTCGCGCAGCTTTTCCAGGAATTCCACGCGTACCAGCTTGCCGTAGCAGGACTGGGCGAAATCGAACAGATGCACTTCCAGCAAGACGCGGCCGCTGTCGTCGACGGTGGGACGCACGCCCAGGCTGGCCACGGCCGGCAGCGGTACTGGTCCCAGGCCGTGCACTTGCACGATGAAGATGCCGGACAGGGCGGGGCGGTGCGCCACGCGCAGGTTCAGGGTGGGGAAACCGAGGGTGCGGCCCAGTTTCTGGCCATGGATGACGTGGCCGGAAATGGCGTACGGATGCCCCAGCAGCTGCGTGGCCAGCGGGAAATCGCCGGCGGCCAGCGCCAGGCGCACGGCGGACGAGGAAATGCGCGTGCTGCCATTCATGACTGTCGGTAAAGTTTCTACATGGAAACCATATTGGCGGCCCGCTTCCTGCAGCATGGCCACGTCGCCGGCGCGCCGGGCGCCATAGCAGAAGTCGTCGCCGACCATCAGCCATTTCACGTGCAAGCCGTCGACGAGGACTTTTTCCGTGAATTCCTGCGGCGTCAAGGCGGCGAACTGGGCGCTGAAATGCTCGACGACGACCCGGTCGATGCCGGCGTCGTCCAGCGACTGCAGCTTGTCGCGCAGGTTGGCGATGCGCTGCGGCGCCTTCGACAGGTCGCCCGCGCGCTGCGCGAAGAACTCGCGCGGGTGCGGTTCGAACGTCATCACGGCCGCTTCGATGCCGAGTTCGGTGGCAGCTTCGCGCACGCGCGCCAGCAAGGCCTGATGGCCGATGTGGACACCGTCAAAATTGCCGATGGTCAGAGCGCAAGGCGCTCGTGCCTGGGCATTGGGAAGTCCGCGGAATACCTTCATAGGAATCTGATGAAAAACTGTGCCAAAAGGGGGATTATACGGACTGTTTCAGGGATGCACACCCGGCAGGGCGGCCGCAGGGGTAATTTCCCTGCTGAAATGATAAAAAGCGTTGCCGGCGGGTGTGCCGGCAACGCTTTAATATGGATACACTACACTCTCAACGTCGAAGCCAGGCGTAGCGAGCGGCAGTGATTTGTGGCCGAGAAGCGCAACCGTACGCTGGTACGGTGAGCATCACAGGCCGCAAAGCGCGACGCGCAGTAGCTTGGCTTCGATGTCAATTACTTATTCATCAATGCCCAGTAACGTGCCAGGTCGGCAGCGCCATCCGTGCCCTTGACGGCTTTGAGTGCCGTCGATGCGTTGGCTTTCTTGCCGGCGTGGATGTAGGCGATGCCCAGGTGCAGCTTGGCTTCTTCCGGATACTTGGCGGTGCCCATCTTCACGGCGTCATTCATCAAGCCCAGGCCTTTTTCTGCCTGGCCATCGTAGACCAGGGCGAAGCCCAGCTTGCTCAAGCTGTCGGCGTCCTTGTTCTTGACGTATTCCGCTTCCGACTTGGCGGCGTTGGCCTTCAGGTCAGCCTGGGTCTTCAGGGCCAGGTCTTTCAGGCGCTGGTGACGGGCGGCATCGGCGCCGGTGCCCAGCACGCCTTTTTTGTAGCCCTGCTCGATGATGCTCAGCGCTTCGCCAGGATTGCCTGCTTGCAAGGCCAGCTGGCTGATTTCCATGTATTCGGACGGCTTGGTGAACAGGCCGTTGGCCAGGCGCAGGCGCTGGACGTCCAGGCCCAGGCGTTGCGAGAAGCCAGGTTTGCCCGAGACGCGGTTCAGCAGGTCAGCCCAGTAGCTGGTCTTCGGATAGCTGCCGGCCAGTTTTTCCAGGGTGGCCACATAGCCGGCCTTGTCGTTCTGCTTCAACTGGATGTTGGCCAGCATTTGCAGGCTCGACTCCGAGTTGCCGCCGCGCGCTTGCAGTTCTTTCGCCGCTTCGGCGTAGTTGCCGCTGACGTAGTAGGTCTGGATCAGCAGTTCGCGCATCTGTGGATCTTCGCGGTCTTTCAGCGAACGTTTGATCCAGGTGATGGTGTTCGGCCAATCCTTGGCGCGGTAGTACATGCCTGCCAGCGCCTGGGTGAATTTGGGGGCTTCGGCGGCGCTCAGGCGGCCGGAATTGATGACGGCTTCGAAAGCCTTGATGGCGGTGCCGTTGTCGCCGGCGGCGGCAGCGGCCGAGGCGCGCACGCGCTCGATCTGGTAGCTTTCAAAGGCGGTCTTGCCGCCGACGCTGTCAGCTTCGCGCAGCTTGGCCAGCGCTTCCTTGTTTTTGCCGCTGCTAGCGAGTTTTTGCGCTTCTTGCAGTGGCTTGCCCACTTCGGCACGCACGGTGTCCGCGGCGTATGCCAGCGAGCCCAGGCCGATTACGGGAGTTGCTGCGGTAAAACCGATAGCGGCCATGACGAGGCCGAGATGAGCGAGACGAAACTTGGACATAAGAAAGTCTTTCAGTAAAAAGCGAATAGGCAGGAAGTCCTGCCTATTCGGATGTAAAGAGAACCTGATTGCAGCTTACTGGAATTGCTCGTTGCCGACCAGACCGATTTTGGTCACGCCCAGACGCTGCGCCGACGCCATCACACCGGCGACGACTTTGTATTCCACCAGCTTGTTCGGACGCAGATGCACTTCCGGCTGGTCTGCTTGCGCAGCAACGTTGCTCAGCTTGGCTTCCAGCGAAGCGCGGTCAGGAACGACCTGATTGTCCCACAAGATCGTACCGTCAAAATCGACATCGATCGTGACGACCACTGGTTCGGTTGTCGGTGGCGGCGGGGTGCCGACCGGCATGTTCAAGTTCACCGAGTGGTTTTGCTTAGGAATCGTGATGATCAACATGATAATCAGCACCAGCATCACGTCGATGAGGGGCGTCATGTTCAGTTCCATCATTGGTTCCGGATCCGCGCCTGGAGCGCTTCCCGAACCGACATTCATACTCATAGTGTTTCCTTTAAGAAGTCCAACGAAGCACCGGGCGAAACTGCCGCCCGGTCAGCTTCCGGCAGTGGCGAGCCCTTGTTGCCGGGGCGCCGCTGCCAGTTGCTATCAGCCCTTGTCAGGTGGTTCGGTGATGAAGCCGACCTTCTGGATCCCGGCACGTTGGGTCGTGTAAATAACCCGGCCGATCGATTCGTAGCGTGTTTCTTGGTCGCCACGAACGTGTACTTCCGGCTGCGGTACTTTCACTGCTTCAACTTTCAGATAATCGAACAGTTCGCTCGTATCTTTCAGTTTCTTCTGGCCCAGATAAATCTCGCCATCCTTGTTGACAACGATGTTGACGTTTTCTGGCTTGCTTTGAAGGGCTTGGTTGGCCTCGATCGGCAGATCGATTTTCTGCAATTTGAGGACAACCGGACTGGTGATCAAGAAAATGATCAGCAAAACCAACATGATGTCGACGAGCGGCGTCGTGTTGATTTCTGACATTACTTGATCTTCATCTCCGCTGTCGGAGCCGACGGACATCGACATGATTCTTATCCGATCTTTTTAGCGCCGGCAGCACGGCCAGCTTCGCTGGTCGACATTGCGCCGGAGATCAGTACCGAGTGAACGTCGGCGCTGAACGAGCGTACGTCTTCCATTGCGGTTTTGTTACGACGTACCAGCCAGTTGTAACCCAGAACGGCAGGAACGGCGACCAGCAGACCGAAAGCGGTCATGATCAGTGCTTCACCAACTGGACCTGCAACTTTATCGATCGAAGCGTTACCGGTCATGCCGATGTTGGTCAGCGCGCCATAAATACCCCAAACGGTACCGAACAGACCGATAAACGGTGCGGTCGAACCAACGGTTGCCAGGAACGACAGGCCATCTTGCAGACGCGATTGGACTTTGTCCGAAGCGCGCTGGATCGACATCGTCACCCAGGTCGACAGGTCGATTTGTTCCAGCAGGGCGCCGTCATGGTGAGCCGTTGCCTTGGTGCCCGATTCAGCGATGAAGCGGAATGGCGAGCCTTCGGTCAGCGTTGCCGAACCAGCAGCGATCGAAGGCGCTTTCCAGAATTTGGCAGCGGTTTCTTTAGCTTGCTTGAAGATCTTCATTTGATCCATCAGCTTGGTGATGATGATGTACCAGCTGCCGATCGACATGATGGCCAGGATGATCAGGGTGGCGCGTGGCACGAAGCCGCCGTCCCACACTGCTTGCAGGCCGAACGGGTTGTGGACTTCTTCGGTTTTGGCTGGAGCGGCTGCGTCAGCGGCTGGAGCTGCTGCTGGAGCGGCGGCATCTGCGGCAGCTGGTGCTGGTGCAGCGTCTGCCGCAGGAGCCGAAGCGGCAGCCGATGCTGGCGCGTCAGCGAATGCCGGAGCTGCTACCAGAGCGGTAGTAGCGGTAACGGACAACAGAACCGCGGCAAAAAATGCGGACAAACGGGTATTCTTAAACATGCTTCCTCCAAAATTAAAAATAACAGATCGCTGAACGTAATGACAACGAAATCATGGTGTGAGACAGGGGGTAACTGTCTCGGGTTTTAATCCAGCGACCAAACGTATTGCATTTGCTGCCAGCCTTGTTCCGGCTTGCCGTCAACTGTTGCCGGCTTAAATGTACAGCGGCTGATACCTTGCACCGCAGCTTTGTCCAGGTCTCTGAAGCCGCTGGACTTCACGATCTTCGAATCAGCGACCTTGCCGTCTACACCGATCAGGAACGACAGTGTCACCACACCGGTTTCCTCATTGCGCTGCGACGACTTTGGATAAGCCGGCTTTTCGCAGACACTGAAGTCAACCACGGCCGGCGTACGCACCGATTTGGCTGGTCCAGGAGTTGGCGCAGGCTGTGCAGGCGGTGCTGGCGGTGCCAATACATTCGTGGCTGGCTTCACAGCAGTCGTATTTGCAATCACGTTTTGCTGTGGCGGCGGCTGCTGCACGTTCACCTCGACTGGCGGAATGAATGGCGGCGGTGGCGCTTTCATTTCTGGCGGCGGTGGTGGCGGTGGAAGATCCTTCGGTGGAGGCGGTTTGACTTCCTCGATAATCTTGGTTTCAACCGGTTCCATCATTTTGGTGACCAACCGCTTGCCCAAGCCCGTCACGATCCCGTAAGCCGCGAGAACGTGCAGCAGGACAACGATAGTGATGCCTGTGTAGTTCTTGGGACTTTTCTCGTTCGAAAAATTCATGCCTGCTTTCTCCAAATACCATCTCTTGTCTTGCAACTGAACCCCAAAATGACGACACAAAGCTCCAGCCGTATCCGGGACGTCGCCGAATTATACATACGAATTCTTTATTTTACACAGATTTTTAACGCCTAAAACCGGTTAAATTTTTGGCGCTTTTGCGCCCTGAAAACGTACTTGCTTATGTCATCTTTGCACGCTTTCGGACAGAAAAAAAGGCGGTCTTATCGGTTTTTTACAGCCGTTTTGGGCTACCACTGCTAAGTTCTCCGATGTGCCCATATGGCGGAATTATATTTCGTGATATTCAATATGGAAACCGCTAAATTTGGAGGAAAATCTTTCTTTTTGGAAATGTTTTGACTCGGAACCAGACCACTTAGCGGCCCGCGCGCACCAAACGGGTGCGGAACGCACTTTATCCAGGTCAAAAAAGGCGGTCCTGGCGGCCCATTTGAGGTCGCCAGGCCATACTGAATTCCTATATAGGCATAGGAAGCGCTTATATTCTTGCTATTGATTATTATCAACAAATCATTTCATGGCCGGACAACGGGGTCGTCGCGCCGGTTGCGTTTTTCCCGACGGCAATTCAAGGTGCCCAGGACGACGCCCTGCGGGTCGACCGTATCGAGGTGCACATCGAAGCCCCACAGCCGTGCCACGTGCTTGAGCACCTCGGCCGCCTGCTGGTTCAGCGGGCGGCGCTGGAATTGCGTGTGGCGCAGGGTCAATGCGCGGTCGTCGCGCGTATTGACGGACCAGACCTGGATGTTCGGCTCGCGGTTGCCCAGGTTGTACTGCTCGGCCAGCTGCTGGCGCACATAGCGGTAGCCGGCATCGTCGTGGATGGCGGAAATGGCCAGCTTTTCATTCTTGTCGTCGTCGAGCACGGCAAAGAAGTGGAATTCGCGGATCAGCCGCGGCGACAGGTACTGGGCGATGAAGCTTTCATCCTTGAAATTGCGCATGGCAAAGTCCAGGCTCTTGCGCCAGTCGCTGCCAGCCATGTCCGGGAACCAGGCGCGGTCTTCGTCCGTCGGATGCTCGCAGATGCGGCGGATGTCGCTCATCATGGCAAAACCCAGCGCATACGGGTTGATGCCGCTGTAATACGGGCTGTCGATGGGCGGCTGATAGACCACGTTGGTATGGCTTTTCAAAAATTCCATCATGAAGCCGTCGCCCACCACGCCTTCGTCATAGAGCTGGTTCAAGATCGTGTAGTGCCAGAAGGTGGCCCAGCCTTCGTTCATGACCTGGGTTTGCCGCTGCGGATAGAAATACTGGGAAATCTTGCGCACGATGCGCACCATCTCGCGCTGCCACGGTTCCAGCAGCGGCGCGTACTTCTCTATAAAGTACAGCAGGTTTTCCTCGGGTTCGGGCGGAAAGCGGGGCGCGGCCTTGCGCTGGTCGTCCTCGTCGTCGTCCTCGTCGCGCCGGGGCAGGGTGCGCCACAGCTGGTTGATCTGCGACTGCACATAGGCTTCGCGCTCTTTCTGGCGCGCATACTCCTTCGCCATCGACAATTTCGCCGGGCGCTTGTAGCGGTCCACGCCATAGTTCTGGATGGCGTGGCACGAGTCGAGCAGCAATTCCACGGCGTCGACGCCATGGCGCTGTTCGCATTCGGCGATGTAATTCTTGGCAAACACCATATAGTCGATGATGGCATCCGCATCCGTCCAGGCGCGGAACAGGTAATTGCCCTTGAAGAAGGAATTGTGGCCGTAGGCCGCATGCGCGATCACCAGCGACTGCATGGTCAGGCTGTTTTCCTCCATTAAATAGGCGATGCACGGGTTCGAGTTGATGACGATCTCGTAGGCCAGGCCCATCTGGCCCCGCTTGTAGCTTTTCTCGGTAGATAAAAAATGCTTGCCGAACGACCAATGGTTGTACGAGACGGGCATGCCGACCGAGGTGTAGGCATCCATCATCTGTTCGGCCGTAATGATTTCCAGCTGGTTCGGATAGGTATCGAGGCCAAACTGCTTCGCCACGCGGCGGATTTCTTCGTGGATTTGTTCGATCAGCTCGAACGTCCATTCCGACTGCTCGGGCAGGGCGTTCGGGTGGCGCAGGCGCACGAACGGTTCGCCCAGAGTATTGCTGGCGCGGTCAAAGGCTGCACTCATCATTTCACCTGTTTCTTGAACAGTTCGCGGAAGACCGGGTAGATATCGGCCGGCGTGACGATCTTTTGCATGGCGAAATGGGCGTGATGGTCGAGCACGCCCGCATATTGCTCCCACAGGTTTTGCTGCGGGCCGTCGGTGATCTCGACATAGGTGTAGTACTGCACCTTGGGCATGATGGTGTTGATCAGCAACTGGCGGCATTGCACGGAATCGTTGTCCCAGTTGTCGCCGTCGGATGCCTGCGCCACGTAGCTGTTCCATTGCCCGGCGCCATAGCGTTCGTCGATGATGGTGTTGAGCAAGTGCAGGGCGGACGATACGACGGTGCCGCCGGATTCGCGTGAATTGAAGAATTCATGCTCGTCCACCTCCGCCGCCGCCGTATGATGGCGGATGAAGACCACCTCGATCTTGTCGTAGACGCGCTTGAGAAACAGATATAACAGGATGAAGAAGCGCTTGGCCGTGTCCTTGCGCGATTCGTCCATGGAGCCGGAGACGTCCATGATGCAGAACATGACGGCTTGCGTCATCGGTTTGGGCACCTTGATGCGGTTGCTGTAGCGCAAGTCGAACGGGTCGATGAAGGGAATCGCCAGCAGGCGCGTGTGCAGGTGGTGGATCAGGCGGCGCAGCTCCGTGACCAGAGGGTCGCTGTCGGGCGCCCCTTCGTGCAGCAAGACGGCCAGGTCTTCCTCGGCCTGCGCCAGCTTCTTGCGGGCGCCGCCGCCGACGGCGATGCGCCGCCCCAGCGCGCCGCGCAGGGAACGCAGCACGTGGATGTTCGATGGCGTGCCCGACATATTGTAGCCGGCGCGCTGGTTCTTGAATTCCGTGGTGGCCGTCAGCTGGGTTTTCACCATGTGCGGCAATTCCAGGTCCTCGAAGAAATAATTCATGAATTCTTCGCGCGACAATTCGAAGATGAAATCGTCTTCCGTCGTCTCGTCGCTGTTGCCCGCCTTGCCCCTTCCGCTGCCGGCGCCGCCTTTCGGCCGGGCGATCTGGTCGCCTTTCAGGTATTCCTTGTTGCCGGGATTGACCACTTCCCACACGCCGCCATGCGCGTGGCCGAACGACGGTTCGCCCACGTCCTTGACGGGGATGCTGACCTTCTCGCCATTCTCGACGTCCGTGATCGAGCGCCCCTTGATGGCGCGCCCCACGGCATCCTTGATCTGGCCCTTGTAACGCCGCAGGAAACGCTCGCGGTTGACGGCGGATTTATTCTTGCTTTGCAAGCGCCTGTCGATGAGGTATGTCAAAGGGTGCCTCCTTGCCTCTCGTCTTGCGCGCCCCGCCAGTCGCCGGGCGGGAGCGCGCCTCCGCTGTCCGCGCTAGGATGACTTGCGCACGCGCAAGTACCATTCGCATAACAGGCGTACCTGCTTGGCCGTATAGCCTTTTTCCACCATGCGGGCCACGAAGTCGGCGTGCTTGTTGGCATCGTCGGCACTGGCCTTGGCATTGAAGGAAATCACGGGCAGCAATTCCTCCGTATTCGAGAACATTTTCTTTTCGATCACGGTGCGGAACTTTTCATAACTGGTCCAGGCGGGATTCTTGCCGCCGTTCGAGGCCCGCGCACGCAAGCCGAAGTTGACGATTTCGTTGCGGAAATCCTTCGGATTGGAAATGCCCGCCGGCTTCTCGATCTTTTCCAGCTCATTGTTCAGCGATTCGCGGTCAAAACTTTCGCCCGTGTCCGGATCGCGGTATTCCTGGTCCTGTATCCAGAAATCGGCGAACGTCACGTAGCGGTCGAAGATGTTCTGTCCGTATTCCGAATAGCTTTCCAGGTACGCCGTCTGGATTTCCTTGCCGATGAATTCCACGTAGCGCTGCGCCAGGTGCTCCTTAATATAGGAGAAGTAGCGCTGCTCGAGTTCCGGCGCGAACTGCTCGCGCTCGACCTGCTGTTCCAGTACATATAATAAGTGCACGGGATTGGCGGCCACTTCGGAATTGTCAAAGTTGAACACCTTCGACAGGATCTTGAAGGCAAAGCGCGTCGACAGCCCGTTCATGCCCTCGTCCACGCCCGCGTAATCGACGTATTCGTGCATGGACTTGGCTTTCGGGTCCGTATCCTTGAGGTTTTCGCCATCGTAGACGAGCATCTTCGAGAAGATGCTGGAGTTTTCCGGGTCCTTCAGGCGCGACAGGATGGCGAACTGCGCCATCATGCGCAGGGTGCCGGGCGCACACGGGGCCTTGACCAGCGAGGAATTGGCCACCAGCTTGTCGTAGATCTTGATTTCATCGGACACGCGCAGGCAATACGGCACCTTGACTATATAGATACGGTCAAGAAACGCCTCGTTGTTGCGGTTGTTTTTGAACGTCTTCCATTCCGACTCGTTCGAGTGGGCCAGGATGATGCCGTCGAACGGTATCGCGCCGAAGCCTTCCGTGCCCTTGTAGTTGCCTTCCTGCGTGGCCGTCAGCAGCGGGTGCAGCACCTTGATCGGCGCCTTGAACATTTCCACGAATTCCATCAAGCCCTGGTTGGCCAGGCACAGGCCGCCCGAATAGCTGTAGGCATCGGGGTCGTCCTGCGCATAGTCTTCCAGCTTGCGGATGTCGACCTTGCCCACCAGCGAGGAAATATCCTGGTTGTTCTCGTCGCCCGGCTCCGTTTTCGAGATGGCAATTTGCTTGAGCACGGACGGGTAGCGCTTGACGACGCGGAACTGGTTGATATCGCCATTGTATTCATGCAGGCGCTTCACGGCCCACGGGCTGGGGATGTTGCGCAGGTAGCGGCGCGGGATGCCATAATCCTCTTCCAGGATGGTGCCGTCCTCTTCCTCGTTGAACAGGCCCAGCGGCGATTCGTTGACGGGCGAGCCTTTCAGGCAATAGAAGGGCACGTGTTCCATCAGCGACTTGAGTTTTTCCGCGATGGACGACTTGCCGCCGCCGACGGGCCCCAGCAGATACAGGATCTGCTTGCGTTCTTCCAGGCCTTGCGCGGCGTGGCGGAAGTAGGAGACGACTTGCTCGATGACTTCCTCGGTGCCGTAGAACTCGCGGAAGGCGGGGTAGATCTTGATCACCTTGTTGGCGAAGATGCGCGACAGGCGCGTGTCGTTGCGCGTGTCGACCAGTTGCGGCTCGCCGATGGCGGCCAGCATGCGTTCGGGCGCGCTGGCATACGTCAGCTTGTCCTTCTTGCACAGGGCCAGGTACTCGGTGAGCGACATTTCCTCTTCGCGGGTGCGCTCGTAGCGTGCTGCATAGTTATCAAAAATGGTCATGTCAATGTCCTTTAATGTAAACCTGAACTGCCAGTCACCATGGCCGCCCGCCTGGCACTCGCCTGGGCTTGCCGTCTGAACTTTTCCTGTACCCCGTACCGATTTTTATTGTTGTTTCAAGCCCGGCTGTCTTTGCGAGTCCGGATTGCCCGGACCAAAAAACTGGCGCTTGATGCCGTGCGCTGACGTGGCCAGCCGGCTTTTTTTTCACTGTTGATAGCGCTTGTTGCACCTACCATTACCCCATGAAATTTATTATTGCTCTAAAGGATCAGGAAGTCAAAAGATATGTCAGAATATCCTTAATACTTGTTTGTAAATTGTTGATTTAATTGGATAAACCATCAAATTTTTCATCCATTTCAATGAACCTTTTTGGCCCTTTTAAATCATCATACGACAATTCGCCAGCGCGTGCCGGTGCGTGCCGTGACGCTGCCGCAGCCGGCGCCACGGCGGCCGGGCGCCGGTGAGGCCGGCCATCTTGCGCTAAGATGCCTGCATGTCTGATGGCCCAGCGCGCCGCGCGCGCGTGCCAGCATTTTTATCGTCACCCTATAAGGAACACCCATGATGCATCCCCAATTGCGCGCGATCGTCCGCGGCATGCCGAAAGCCGAACTGCATATCCATATCGAAGGCTCGCTGGAGCCAGAACTGATTTTCGCACTGGCCGAGCGCAATGGCGTGCCGCTGGGCTATGAATCTGTGGAACACTTGCGCAGCGCCTATGCTTTTACGGATTTACAGTCTTTTCTCGACATTTATTACGCTGGCGCAAGCGTGCTCTTGAAAGAGCAGGATTTCTATGACATGACGCAAGCCTACCTGCGCCGCGCCGAAGCCGATAACGTCTTGCACACGGAAATCTTCTTCGACCCGCAAACGCACACGGCGCGCGGCGTGCCGATGGCCGACGTGATCAACGGCATCCATCGCGCCTGCCAGGACAGCCCCGTCAGCGCGTCCCTGATCCTGTGCTTCCTGCGCCACCTGAGCGAGGCAGAGGCGTTCGAGACCCTGGAAGACGCGCTGCCGCACCGCGACAAGTTCATCGGCATCGGCCTCGATTCCTCGGAAGTGGGCAATCCGCCCGAGAAATTCTCGCGCGTGTTTGCCCGTTGCCGCGAACTGGGCCTGCACCTGGTGGCCCACGCGGGCGAAGAAGGCCCGCCAGCCTACATCCGCACGGCGCTCGATGATTTACAAGTCGAGCGCATCGACCATGGCGTGCGTTGCCTGGAAGACGCGGAACTGACGGCCCGCCTGGCGCGCGAACAGATCGCGCTCACCGTCTGCCCCCTGTCGAACACCAAGCTGCGCGTGTTCGACCAGATGCATGACCATAACCTGGTGCAATTGCTCGACGCGGGCCTGCTGGTGACGGTGAACTCGGACGATCCCGCGTATTTCGGCGGCTACATGAACGACAATTTCGACGCCATCTTCGATGCCTTGCCGCTGGGCCTGTCCCACGCGCAACGCCTGGCGCGCAACGGTTTCATCGCCGCCTTCCTGCCGCAGGCACAGAAAGACGCCTTCCTCGCTACCGTCGACGCGTATTTCGCCCAGCACGCGGCCGCCCACGGCATCGCGCAATAAAATCTGCAGAAAGACCCGCCGCCCATGTTCCGCCTCTCCCTGAAAATGACCGGCCGCGACTGGCGCGCCGGGCAACTGCGTTTCCTGCTCGTCGCGCTGATCGTGGCCGTGGCGGCCCTGTCGGCCGTGGGCTTCTTCGTCGACCGCCTGCGCGCGGGCCTGAACCGCGACGCGCACCAGTTGCTGGGGGCCGACCTCGTGATCAACGCCGACCAGCCCGTCAATGCGGCCTGGCGCGCCGAAGCGCAGAAGCGCGGTTTTATCCTGGCCGACACGGTGACGTTTCCCAGCATGGCGCAGGCGGGCGAGGGCGAGCAATCGATCTCGCAGCTGGCGTCCATCAAGGCCGTCTCGCCCGGCTATCCGCAGCGGGGCAAGCTGAAAATCACGACCAAACCGAGCGAAGCGCAGGAGGCTGTGGGGCAGCCGACCAGCCAGGTGCCGGCGCCCGGCACCCTGTGGGTCGATGCGGCGATCCTGTCCAGCCTGAACGCGAAGCTGGGCGACACCTTGACCCTGGGCGACAAGGCCTTTACCGTCACGCAACTGATCGCCAGCGAACCGGACCGCGGCGCTTCCTTTTTGAACTTCGCTCCGAGAGTGATGCTGCCCTTGAGCGACCTGGCCGCCACGGCGCTGGTGCAGAACGGCTCGCGCGTGTCGTACCGGCTGCTGTTGTCGGCGCCGCCCGCCAAGGCAGCCGAACTTGCGCAATATCAAGCCTGGCTGGAAAGCCAGATCAAGGCGCAGTCCATCAAAGGCGTGCGCATCGAGTCGCTGGAATCGGGCAGCCCGCAAATGCAATCGACGCTGGACCGCGCCGACCGCTTTCTGTCGCTCGTCGGCCTGCTGTCGGCCATGCTGGCAGCCGTCGCCGTGGCCATGGCGGCGCGCCGCTTCATGCTGCGCCACCTCGACGCCTGCGCCATGCTGCGCTGCCTGGGCCTGACGCAAAACCAGGTGACGGCCATGTACGTGATCGAATTCTTATTGGTGGGCCTGGCGGGCAGCGTGATCGGCGTGATGGTGGGTTTCGGCGGCCACCTGGTGCTGCTGGAGTTGCTGGGCAAGCTGGTGCAGAGCGACTTGCCGCCCGTGTCCCTGCTGCCCGCGCTGCAGGGCGTGGCCACCGGCATGTTGCTGTTACTCGGTTTTGCCTTGCCGCCGATTTTGCAGTTGCGCAATGTCCCCCATAACCGCGTGATCCGCCGCGAACAGGAACCGCCGCAGGCGCTGGCCCTGGCCACGTATGGCTTGGGCATCGCCGCCTTCGTCGTGCTGCTGTTGTGGCAGGCGGGCGACGTGAAACTGGCCTTGCTGACGGCGGCCGGTTTTCTGGGCGGCTTCGCCCTGTTCGCCCTGGCCGGCTGGCTGGGCATCCGCTCGCTGAAAAGCCTGCGCGGCGCCTTCAGGCACCAGGGCTGGCGCTTTGCCGTCACGTCCTTGCAGCGCCGTCCGGGCGCCACCGTCATCCAGGTGGTGTCGCTGGCCCTGGGCCTGATGGCCTTGCTGCTGCTGACGGTGGTGCGCGGTGACCTGATGGTGGCCTGGCGCAATGCCACGCCGCCCGATGCGCCGAACCGCTTCATGATCAATATCTTGCCCGAGCAGAAAGACCCGATCGCCGCGCGCCTGGCCCAGGCGGGCGTGGCCAATGCACCGCTGTATCCGATGATACGGGGGCGCCTGGTGGCCGTGAACGGCAACGCCATCACGGAAGCTACGTACGAGGACGACCGCGCCAAGGGCCTGGCCGACCGCGAATTCAATCTGTCGACGATGGCCACGATGCAGGAAGAAAACAAGCTCGTGGCCGGCAAGTGGTTCAGCGACAAGCCCGGCGCGCCGGCGGAAGCGTCGGTGGAAGAGGGCATTGCCAGGACGCTCAAACTCAAGCTGGGCGACAAGCTGCGCTTCGACATCGCCGGCCAGAGCGTCGAGGCGGCCATCACGAGTTTGCGCAAGCTGGAATGGGGCTCGATGCGCGTCAATTTCTTTGTCATCATCAATCCGGCCGCCATGGCGGACACGCCGCAGACGTGGATCACGGCCTTCCACCTGCCGCCTGCGCAGGCGGACCTGGGCAACGCCCTGCTGCGCGACTATCCGAACCTGACGGTGGTCGACGTGGGCGGCGTGCTCAAACAAATCCAGGGCGTGCTGGACCAGGTGGTGACGGCCGTCGAATTCCTGTTCGCCTTTACTTTGGCCTCGGGATTGCTGGTGCTGTATGCGGCCCTGATGGGTTCGCAGGATGAGCGCACGCGCGAAGCTGGCCTGCTGCGCGCGCTGGGTGCCACGCGGCGCCAGCTGGCGCAGGCGCAGCTGATCGAGTTTTCCCTCGTCGGCGCCCTGGCCGGCCTGCTGGCGGCATCGGGCGCGGCCGCCATGGGCTGGGCCCTGGCCACGTACCAGTTCAAGTTCGCCTGGAGCTTCGCACCGGGCGTGTGGGCCTTCGGTCTGCTGGCCGGCGCCCTGTGCGCGATCGCCGGCGGCTGGCTGGGCTTGCGCAATGTGCTCAAGCGTCCGCCGCTGCAGACCTTGCGCGAAAGCTGATCCTAAGCGCTGACGCTGTCGCCCGCGCCCGCGCGCAGAAATTGCGCGTAGGACATGACCGGCTGCCCCAGCTGGTGCGCCGGCACGTCGAACAGGGCCCAGAAATACGTCACGCGGCCCAGGCAGATGGTGGGGGCGGCGCAATAGCGGAACCAGTTTTCGCCGATGTGCGCCGCATACATGCCATCGCTGTCGGCATCGGAAAAGTACGGGATCACGCGCATTTCCAGCAAGGCCAGCAGCAGCGACTCCGGCGCGTCGCTGTCGCGCGCCATTTCGTACTGCGTGTGCAGGCCCCGCTCCGTCTCGATGATCATCAGCTTGGCGTGGCCATCGCGCGTGAAGAACAGGATGCCGCTGGGATTGGGAAAGATATAGAACTCGACGAAGCCGTGGCGCTGGCACAGCTCCTGCACCACGGCGGCCAGCGCTTCGTCTTGCAGGAAACTGTAGTCGTGCAGCATCAGCAAGTCGCGCACGGTATCCGATTGCTGCAGGAAGAATTCGCGTTGCAGGCTGACGATTTCCTGTTCCAGGATGTCGAGCGCATCGTCGTCGCTCTTCTTGATGTAGCGGTCGATCAAGCCCCGGTTGAAGGCCGTCACGGCCACCTTTTCATCGGCCGCGCCTGTAAATAAAATCTTCTTGCACGGCAAGTCGCGCACGGCCTGGCAAAATTCCAGGCCGTTCATCTGCGGCATCGAATAATCGACCACCAGCACGGAGGGCACGGCAAAGCGCTGCGCCTGGCTGCTGATGCGCCAGATGCGTTCGATGTCGAGCGCCACGTTGTACTGGTCGGGCGGCAGGTTTTGCGTATCGAAATTGACGTGCAGCGGCGTCTCGCCCAGTTGCGCGCTGTGGCGCAGCCAGTGCAGCGCGCTGCTGGTGTCGTGGAACGTCTTGCGCGCCAGGCTGGGATCGAGCTGGAACGCCAGGCTTTTCAGGAAGGAATCGCTGTCGTCGATCAATACGGTCAGGGTCGGATGGGTGTAGACGGGCAGTTGCATGCGTCACCTCGCGCGGTGGATGGATGGAAAACGGCTGTGCCTGGTGCTGGCCTGTGGCTGCGGAAACTCCAGCACGAAGATGGCGTACGCGCCTTCGCGCGCGACGCAACTGATGCGCGCATGCCAGGCTTGCATGATTTGCCGGCACAGGGCCAGGCCGATGCCGCTGCCGTTGTGCGCGGGATAGGAATAGAAACGGTCGAAGATCAGCGGCAATCGGCTGGCCGCGATGCCGCAGCCCGTGTCGATGAACAGCAGGCGCGGCACGGGCCGCGCGCCATCGATGATGATGCGCACGCGGCCCTTGCCGGCGCGCTGGATGCCTTTCAAGGCATTGCGCAGCAAGTTCAGCAGGATGACCACGCACAGTTCGGACTGGCCGGAAAAGCTGAAGTCGGCGCGCACGTCGACCTTGACGATGTCGCGCTGCGCCGTGCTGGTAAATGGATAGCGGCGCAGGACGGACGTGACGCTGTCATGCATGGCGACCGTCTCGTTCGCTTCGAGCTTGCGGTTGACGGCGCTGGCGCTGAGCAGGAACAGATCGATCATGTGGTGCATATGGCGCACTTCGAAGCGGATGCGCGCCAGCGCGTCCAGGCTGTCCGCATCGGATGGCTGGCCTTGCGCCCCTTGCAGCCCCCGCTGCAGCCCGCGCACATTCGCCTCGACGCTGACGAGGGGCGTGCGCAATTCGTGCGCCACGCTGCCGAGGCCGGCCGCCAGCCCGGCCAGCTTTTCCTGCGCACCCACATGGCGCCCCACCTTGACGACGGACAGGACGGCAATCGTGAACCAGTGCACGGGCAATTGCTGCAAGACGTCGCTGCTGAGCAAAAAGGCCGGATCACCGGCGACGGCAAACGCCAGGCAGGCCAGCACGGTGCCGCTCAGATAGGCGAGGACGGCGATGCGCGTGTCGAAGTGAAACAGCATGATTAGCGCCACCAGCAGCGAATGTACCCACAGCGCCGAAGCGTGGTTCATCAGGAACATATAGGTGAAGAAAAACGGCAGTTCGAAGGTCAGCCCCAGCAACAGGTAGACGCTGAACCAGGTATTGCTGAAGCGGCCGGGCCATAGCGCCGGCAGGAACAGCAGCGCCGCCACGCTGCGCAGCAGCGGCGATTCGTATTCTTGCGGAAAGAGATACTGCCACAGCGCGTAATACAGGGGCATGCCCAGCGCACCGATGAGCGCCAGCGCGCGCACCTGGGCGCGCCGCACGGGCGTGTGTTCGATGGCATCGTGGAAATGCAGGAAAGGCTGGAGCAGCTTGCCTTGCCATTGTTTTCCGGAAGGGGACTGCGCGTGCATCATGGTCAGGGGGCGTGTTCGTTGAGGCGTGTCAATACAACATGATCGGCGGGTTCCCTCCCTATCAGCAGAATATCGGCATAAGTGTTGAGCTGTATCAATCTCTTGCCGAATGGCTCGCGCATGTTGGACGCGGTAGTTCCCACCGCAACCAATCAGGAGTCCCTATGTCACACGCCCTTTCCTCCCTGTCGTCCCGCGCCATCCACGCCGAGCAACGGATGCCCGCCTTCGTGCGTGCGCGCATGGATGAGCACTATGTCGAGCGCATCGAGAAGCTGCTTGGCGGCGAACACCTGCATGAATGGCAAGCCATGCCGGCCGGTGCCGTGATGCTCGCTGGAAATGATTACCTGAACATCGCCGGCGAGGCGGCGCTGCTGGCGGCCCAGGCGCGCGTCTTGCAGGGCGGCGGCGCCATGCTGATGTCGTCCGTCTTCCTGCAGGAAGGCAGCCGCCAGCACCGCCTCGAACAAAAATTCGCGAATTTTCTTGGCAGTGAAGCGTGCGTGCTGGCGCAGTCGGGCTGGGCCGCCAACGTGGGCTTGCTGCAAAGCCTGGCCGGGCCCGGCATCCCCGTGTACCTGGACATGCAGGCGCACGCTTCGCTGTGGGAAGGCGTGCAATCGGCGCAAGCCGTGCCCGTCGCCTTCCTGCACAACGATGGCGCCCACCTGCAGCGCCAGCTCGACAAGCATGGCCCCGGCATCATCATCGTCGATGCGCTGTACAGCACCAACGGCAGCGTCGCGCCGCTGCGGGACATGGTGGAAATTGCCGAGCGCAGCGGCAGCATGCTGATCGTCGACGAGTCGCACTCGCTGGGCACGCACGGCCCGCAGGGCGCGGGGCTGGTGGCGGAGCTGGGTCTGGCCGACAGGGTGCATTTCCGCACGGCGTCGCTGGCCAAGGCGTTCGCGGGCCGGGCGGGGCTGATCACGTGCTCATCCCGCTTCAAGGGATATTTCCTGTCCGCTTCGCGGCCCGCCATCTTCAGTTCCTGCCTGCTGGAACACGAACTGGCCTGGTTCGATGCGGCGCTCGATTTCATCCGCGCCGCCGATGCCCGCCGCGCCGCCTTGCGCCGCCACAGCGTGCAGCTGCGCCAGGGGCTGATGGATCTCGGCTACAACGTCAGCGACGGCACCGAGCAGATCATCGCGCTGGAGGCGGGCAGCGAACCCGATACCTTGATCCTGCGCAAGGCGCTGGAGCGGCACGGCATCTACGGCGCCGTCTTCTGTGCGCCAGCCACGCCGAAGAACCGTTCGCTGGTGCGTTTGACCCTGAATGCGGGCTTGCGCGAGGATGAGTGCGCAAGAGTGCTGGCCGCCTGCGCCGCCATCCGCGACGAGACGGGCATGGCGCGCTGGCCGTCGACGCGGCGCCTGCGCAAGCTGGCGCTGGTGTAGCGCGCGTCAGCCGTTAGAGGGCTGCTTGCCGGCGATAGCGCCCAACAGCAGGGACAGGGGCGCCAGCTGGTCCGCGCTGGCGTTGCCCAGCAATTCCTGCGCCAGCGCCTGCGCCGTCGTGTTCGCGTGCGCCAGCAGCGCCTGCCCCGCCTCGGTGATGGCGGCATAGCCGACGCGCGCATCGCGCTGGTCGGCCTGGCGTGCCACCAGGCCAATCTTTTCCAGCGGCATCAGCGAGCGCGTGATGCCGGACGCCGTCAGCGCCAGGCGCTCGGCTAGGTCGATGCGGCGCAGGCGGCCGCCGGGCGCCCGCTGCAGGTGGTACAGCAATTGGTAATCGCTGAAACTCAGGCCGTGCAGATTGCCCAGGATGCTGTCGAAGCGGCGCACGATGAGCGCCTGGGCGCGCGCCAGGCGCAGGCAAAAGTCCAGCGCGCTGGCGCCGTCCGGCGGCGGGGAAGTGAGATCGGTCATGTTTTCCTTGTATTGGCTGCGCAGTGCTTGAGTGCGCAAGTGTAAAGCATGGCCGCTCAATACAGGGATTGCCCTTGTTCCAGCAGCTGCGCCTGGTGCAGGGCCAGCAGGGCGTCCAGCTCGGCATCCGCATCGAAGGCGGGATCGGCGGATTGATCGACAGTGTCGATGATGTCGAAGCGAAAAGCCGCCGCGCCGTCGCGCCGCCAGTCCGTCTGCAGGCACGCATTGCGGTGCTTGCCCAGGTTCAGTTCGAAGCGGTGGCGGTTCAGCGTGCCGGGCGCGTTGCGGCTGCATTCGATCAGGGTGCGCCCGCTGGGCAAGTGCTGCAGCGCGATGATGCCCAGCGCTGGCGCTTGTTGCCGGTAGGCCGCTTTCAGGGCCGTTTGTCGTGTTTTATCCATGGTAGAACTTTCTCAATGTGACGATACGGAAGTGTTGCCCGCGATGCGGGGAATGTCGGTCAGCAGGGTGGCGGCCACGGCGGCGGCCAGCAGCAGGGCGCCGCCGCCGCAGAACAGTTCGCCCACGCTCAGGTGGCGCAGCAGCGCGCCCGTGGCTGCCGCCGACAGGGGCGCCAGTCCCAGGAAGATGCCCATGAACAGCGCCATCGCCCGGCCCAGCATGGCGGGCGCCACCTGCCGCTGTATCCACGTAAAGATGGCCACCTGCACATAGCCGCCCAGCATGCCGGTGATGGCCAGCAGGGCCGCGCCGTGCCAGCCGGTGCTGATCTGTCCCAGCGCCATCAGCAGGCAGCCGACGACAGCGTCGACGAGCAGCAAGGTGGCGCCGAAATGGCGGCGCAGCCAGGCGCCGCCCAGGCTGGACGCCAGCATGCCTGCCAGGGTGCCGGCGCCGTGCGCGCCCATCAGCAAGCCCAGCGCCGGGGCACCGTGCAGGCGTTCGCTGGCCAGTACGGGCAAGGCCACCTGCAGCGGCCCCATGACGAAGAAGGCCACCAGCGCCCAGTAGGCATAACAGCTGCGCAGGGGCAAGTCGCGCCACACCATGGCCAGGCCCGCCGCCATGTCGCGCCACATGCCCTGCGTGGCCGCCGCGGGCAGTGGCCGCAGCTTGACTTGGCGCAAGGTCCAGGCGGAAAACACAAACGTCAGCGCATCGATGGCAAAGGCGGCGGCCAGCGCCGCCATGGCGGTGTGCCGCCCGGTACCGTGGGCGCCCAGCACGAGCGCCGCCAGCAGTGGACCGGCCAGCAAGGACAGCTGGCGCACACCCATCTGCAAGCCATTGGCTTTCTGCAACGATGAGGCAGGCACGGCTTGCGGCAGGATGGCCGTGCCGGCCGTGCCGGCCGGGATGCCGAAGGCGGACGCGACGCCCAGCGCCAGCGCGGCCGCATACGCGAGCGCCAGGCTGGCCTGGTCCAGCCACAGCAGTCCCGCCAGTGCCAGCAGGATGGCAGCGTTCGCATATTTGCTCAGTAGCAGCACGCGCCGGGGCGAATAACGGTCGGCGATGGTGCCGCCCAGCAAGATCAGCACGGCGCGTGGCGCGCCCATCAGGGCCACGGCGATGCCGAGACTGAGGCTATCGCCCGTCAGGCTCAGCACCAGCCAGGGCAGGGCCAGCAGGCTGAACTGGTCGCCCAGCATGGAGACGAGGCCGCCGCCCAGCAGCCAGCGGAAGTTGGTATTGCGTAGCAAATCAGTGTCTGTGGCGGTTGGCATATTCGTCTTGTCCATGTTTAAAAATTGCATGGTAGTTGATAAAAGCTTGAGTAGTCAAGTATGTTGCTGTTTATTGCGGCAGCGAGCGCTGGCGCTGCATGGAGCGCCGATGCTTGCGCTATCATGGCGGCCATGACTGATACCACTGCCCCCACCCTGTATGAGACCATCGGCGGCGCCCCCGTGCTGCGTGAAATGGTCGACCGCTTTTATGACTTGATGGAACTCGAACCCGAGTTCGCCGGCATCCGCGTCATGCATCCGCCCTCGACGGACGGTTCGCGCGACAAGCTGTATTTCTTCCTGACGGGCTGGATGGGCGGGCCGGATTTGTATATCGAGAAATTCGGCCACCCGCGCCTGCGCGCCCGCCACTTGCCCTACGCCATCGGCACCAGCGAGCGCGACCAGTGGCTGCGCGCCATGGCCTGGGCCATGGAAGACACGGGCATCGAAGAATCCTTGCGCGTGCGCCTGATGGAATCGTTCTATCAGACGGCCGACTGGATGCGCAACAAACCTGACTGACACCCATGAGCCCTATCGAGTTCTACAGCCTGCTGTGCGCCGCCATCGCCGCCATCATCTTGTTGCTCTTGCTGCTGCTGCGTCCCCGTGGCGCGGCCGGCGATGGCGCCACCACCCTGGCGCTGGTGCAGCAGCACCAGCAGCAAAGCCTGGAACGCATCGACCGGGTCGAGCGCGAAGTGCGGCTGCAATTGCAGGCATCGGCGCAAGCCACGCGGCAAGACCTGGCGGCTGGCCTGGCGCAATTCCAGGCAGCAACACTGCAGCAGCTCGACAGCCTGCGCACGCAGATGCAGGCGCAGGGGAAAGTCGGGCGCGAAGAACAGGCGCAAAGCCTGGCGCGCTTTGCCGACAGCACCAATCAAACCCTGGCCCAGCTGACGGAATCGAATGCGCAGCGCATGCTGGAAGTGCGCGCCACGCTGGAGAACAAGATCCGCGACTTGCAGGCCGACAATGGCGCGCGCCTGGAAGAAATGCGCAAGACGGTCGACGAGAAACTGCACGCCACCCTGGAAACGCGGCTTTCCGCCTCGTTCCAGCAAGTGTCGGAGCGGCTGGAAAAAGTCCACCAGGGACTCGGCGAAATGCAGCAGCTGGCGCTCGGTGTGGGCGACCTGAAGCGGGTGCTCACCAACGTCAAGACGCGTGGCACCTGGGGCGAGGTGCAGCTGGAAATGCTGCTGGAGCAGGTACTCACTGTCGACCAGTATGCGAAGAACGTGGAAACGGTGCTTGGAACCGGCGCGCGCGTGGAATTCGCCTTGAAGTTGCCGGGCATGGTCGAGGGCGGCGCGCCCGTGTGGATGCCCATCGATGCGAAATTCCCCAAGGAACAATACGAACGCCTGGTCGAGGCGGCCGAGCGGGCCGATGCCGACGGCGTGGCCCTGGCGGGCCGCGAACTGGAACGGGCCGTGCGGGGCGAGGCGAAAACCATCGCCGAGAAATACCTGGCGCCGCCGCAGACCACCGACTTTGCCATCCTCTTCCTGCCCACGGAAGGCCTGTATGCGGAAGTGCTGCGCCGCCCGGGCCTGGCCGACGAATTGCAGCGCGTGCACCGGGTCAGCATCGCCGGGCCATCGACCCTGACGGCCTTGCTCAACAGCCTGCAGATGGGTTTCCGCACCCTGGCGCTGGAAAAGCGCTCGTCCGAAGTGTGGCAGGTGCTCGGTGCCGTCAAGACGGAGTTCGGCAAGTTCGGCGACGTGCTGTCGCAAACCCGGCTGACCCTGGAAAAGGCGGCGAAGAATATCGAAAGCGCGGAAGTGCGCAGCCGGCAGATGGCGCGCAAATTGAAATCCGTGGAAGCCTTGCCGGGCGAGGCGGCTGCCTTGCTGCTGGGTAAGGCGGACGGCGAATAGCGCCGCCCTGTTCGCCGCAGCGGCCGGCTAGGCCTGTTGTTCCTCGTCCATCTGGCGCCTGACGATGGCAGCGGTGATGCTGCCGGGCGCATCGAGCTCGCGCTGCGCCAGCGTGCGCATGGCGTCATTCGCCAGGCCGGCCAGCAAGGCGGCGCACAGCGCGTCGGCCTCGGCGGCCTGTCCCTGGCCGCGCAGTACGGCAGCGGCGATCCGCACGTCTTTCACCAGATTCATCAACTCCGCCGCCAGGCGCGGTGCCGTGCCCGGCGCAGGAAGCAGGGGCTGGCTGGCGGCCAGGGCATTGACAGTCTCGAGGTGTGCCAGCGGGGCGGGGCAGCGGTAGCGCTCCGCCAGCGCAAAATTGCCCACTTCGACGACGGCTGGCAGCGCTTGCCAGGCGTACCGGCGCGCCAGTTCCGGGGCGCTGGCGTCCAGCCGGGCGAACAGGTCGGCGGTGGAGCGGACATCGCCCAGCGTCTCGTTCATTTCGACGATGAGAGAAAAACGCGATGCGCGCCCGAACGCGTTGCTTGCCGGCGGCACGCTACTGTCGTGGCGTCCGAAATCGTGCTCGCCTGACAGCAGCAGCCGTATTTGCGCGTCACGCTCCACCTGCAGCGCGGTGTACGCCGGCGCGTAGGCCTCGGCCAAAAACTTCCACTCCAGCATGGGGATGAAATAGCTCGACCTTGCCGGATTCACGACTCGTCTGGCGTCGGCGAACAGCTGTTGCAGCAGCGGCAGCGCTTGCGCATGCCGGCCTTCCGCGCGCAGCGCAATGAGACGTGTCAAAAGGCTATCGATATCGGGCATGGCGGTCCTTGTCTGGAATGCATCATAGTAACAAGTCCGCACCCGGCTGGCTACGCATCAGGCGGCATGCTTGCCGGCCCGGCGTTTTCTGGCGGCGAAGGCCGTCAGCGCCAGTCCCGCCAGCAGCATGGCCCAGGTTTGCGGTTCCGGCACGGCCGGCAGGACTGTCGGCCCGGTAGGCGGCAGGGTTGGCAGGATCACGGTGGGCGGCACGATGATGCTGCTGCCCTGGTCTGGCGGCCTGCCGCCACCACCTCCGCCACCGCCACCGCCACCGCCACCGCCCGTGCCGGCCGGCGGGCCGATATCGCTGACGGTACGCACATAACCGAAGGGCAGGAAAGGAATGCTGGCCACCTCGGGCGGCATGGCGCCGCCCGTGAAAGAACCGCCGCGCAAGGCGTCGGGATTGTCGATCACGGGCACGCCTGCCGCTTCCGGGGCGGCGGGCGCGGCGGCTCCCGGTGCAGCACCGCCGGGAGCGGCACCGGCCGCCGGCGGCGCCGACGCGGGCGCCTGCGTGATGCGGCTGACGTTGCGGCAAATCGTCGGCACCAGGATGCACTGGCCCTGCACGCAATACACGAGTCCCCGTTCCTGCATCTGTTCGCTCCAGCCTGCGCGCGTGACATTGCGGCAAACGCGGCCCGGGCCGAAATGCATCTCGCTGATGCGCGCGTTGTAATTGCCCTTGCCGCGGATGGCGTCGCGGCTGATCACCACGATCTCGTCGTACTGGCGCGCGCGCATGCGCTCCTTCAATTGTTCGCGCACCTGCGGCGCGATATCCGTATAGCGGTCCACGGCCGCGACCACATCGCCCATGAACGGATCGACGCCGGGACGGTTCCAGCTGCAGTTATCGAGCACGTCGGTGCGGGCCATGCCTTTCGCGTAGGCGGGCAGGGAAGCCAGAGACAACATGCCGAATATGACTGCCGCACCCAGCATGCAGGTGTTCGCTAACCATGGGCCGTGTTTCATTGGAAGTTTCCTCGTGAAAACAATATCAAAATTGAATTTTTTGTGTGAGTTCGAATGTTATCATAGAAGAAACTTCAATATCAACTAATAAATAAAATTATTACAATTAGTGTTGTGTTTATTGATTTATTTTAAGGGGAGATAATTGATATTTTTATCTCGATGGACGAACGCCTGCCGCGCAAGGGAAATTGATTGCAAGGGGGAAAGAAAACGGCCCGCACAAGGCGGGCCGTCAGGGAGAAGAAGGAGGAGGAGAGTTGCTTACATCAGGCCATGGAACAGCACGACGTCGACGAGGTCGCCGGCCGCCACGTGGCCTTGCGCCTCATGCAGCACGATCATGCAATTGGCTTGCGTCATCGAGCGCAGGATGCCCGAGCCTTGCGCGCCCGTCACGCGCACGTGCTGGCGTCCGTCCGCGCCCCGCTCGACGATGCCGCGCTGGAATTCCGTGCGGCCCCGCTTCTTGCGGATAGGCGCTTGCGCCGCCACCTGCAGCAGGGGCAGGCTGGCCGTGTCCGCATCGGCGCCCATCAGGCGCAGCAGGGTGGGGCGGGCGAGAAAATAAAACGCCGCCATCACGGCCACGGGGTTGCCGGGCAGGCCCAGCAGCAAGGCCGTGTCGCCTTCGCTGGCAATCCGGCCAAAGGCCATGGGGCGGCCCGGGCGCATGTTGATTTGCCAGAAGGCGACCTCACCGAGACGGGCCAGGATGTCGCGCGTAAAATCGGCCGCGCCGCTGGACACGCCGCCCGAGGTGAGGATGACGTCGGCCTTGGCGCAGGCGCCGCGCAGGGCCGCTTCCAGCGCTTGCGGATTGTCCTTGACGATGCCCATGTCGAGCACGTCGCAGCCGAGGCGGGTCAGCATGCCCAGCAGGGTGTAGCGGTTGCTGTCGTAGATGCAGCCCGCGTCGAGCGGCTCGCCGATCGCGCGCAATTCATCGCCCGTGGAAAAGAAGGCCACGCGCAGGCGGCGGCGCACGGGCACCGTGGCGATGCCCAGCGAGGCCAGCAAACCGAGTTCGGCCGGTCCCAGGCGTTTGCCCTGCAGCAGCGCGGGTTTGCCCTGCATCAAGTCTTCGCCCTTGAAACGGCGGTTGTCGCCGGGACGGATGCAGTCCGGCGCCAGCGTGATGCTGGTTTCGCCGGCTTGCAGCACGAGTTCCTGCGGCACCACGCTGTCGCAGCCGTCCGGCATGACGGCGCCCGTCATGATGCGCGCGCATTGTCCGCGCCCCACGTTGACGGTGCCGGGACGGCCGGCCAGGATGGTGTCGACCACGGCCAGTGTCAGCGGAGCGCTGCCGCCCAGGCCGGCGCCAAGGTCAGCCCCGTGCAGCGCATAGCCATCCATGGCGGAATTGTCGTGCGCGGGCACGCTGATGGGCGAGATGATGTCGGCCGCCAGGATGCGCTCGAACGCTTGCGGCAGCGGCAATTCCTCGATCTCGGTCACGGGCGCGACGGTGTCGGCCAGGATGGCTTGCGCCATCGGCACGCTCAATCCCCGCGCCTGCAGGGCGGCCAGCTCGTCCGGCGTATTGATGTTGCCGAACGCGGCGCCATCCTCGAAGAGCACTTCGGCCAGCTTCAAGGGGCCGTGCCAGGTGCGCATGCGGCGCTCTCCGCCGCGCAGATACGCGTCAAGCTGAGGCAGGGCCGATGTTTTCACCAGGCAAAAGACGGGATGGGGACGGCGTACCGTCGATCCCGTCGCCGGATCGAGCTCGTCGGTGACGGCGATGGCCAGGTCGGCATGGTCCGCGATCAAACCGGCCGCCAGGCGCGCCGCCAGGTCGGGCGGCAGCAGGGGCGAATCGCACGGCACGGTCAGCAGGTAGGCGGTGCCGGCGTGCTGCATGCCGCTGTGCAAGCCGGCCAGCGGCCCCAGCTGGCCCGGCAGCGCATCCGGCCATACGGGCACGCCGAAGCGCGCGTACTCTCCGGCATCGGCGTGGACGCTGATGGCCAGCTGGCCCACTTGCGGCGCCAGGCGCTGCAGCACGTGGCGCGCCAGGGGCTGGCCGTGCAGGGGCAGCATGCCCTTGTCGCGCTGGCCCATGCGCGTGCCGAGGCCACCGGCCAGGATGAGGCCGGTAATGTCGTGTTTGTTGATCATGTCAGGTCGGAAAATGGGTGCATGCGCCATGGTAGCAGCGGCGGGCGCGCGCCGCGTCCGAATCAGCCGCCGATGTACGACATTTCCACTTTCTTTTTACCGTGCTCAAGCGCGCCGCCCGTCAAATCCGTCTGGCTGGTGCGCAATTGCGAATAGCGGTCGCCGCGGCCGCGCCACAGCTGCGCCACGGCCGAGGAAATTTCCGCATCGCTGTGGCCGCCGCGCAGCAGGCTGCGCAAGTCGTGGCCGCTGCTGGCGAACAGGCACGTGTACAGCTTGCCCTCGGTCGATAGGCGGGCGCGGCTGCAGTCACCGCAGAACGCTTGCGTGACGCTGGAAATGAGGCCGATTTCGCCGCCGCCATCGGCGTAGCGCCAGCGCGCCGCCGTCTCGCCCGTGTAGTTCGGGTCGATGGGCAGCAAGGGCATGTGTTCGCCGATACGGCGCACCACCTCGGCCGAAGGGATGACTTCCTGCAAGTTCCAGCCGTTCGAGGCGCCCACGTCCATGTATTCGATGAAGCGCAGGATGTAGGGTGTGCCCTTGAAGTGGCGCGCCATGGGCACGATTTCCTGCTCGTTCATGCCGGCCTTGACGACCATGTTGATCTTGATCGGGCCCAGGCCCGCCGCGTGGGCGGCATCGATGCCGTGCAGCACGTCGGCCACGGCGAAATCGACGTCGTTCATGCGCTTGAAGGTGGCGTCGTCGAGCGAGTCGAGCGAGACGGTAACGCGGTTCAGGCCCGCATCCTTGAGCGTCTGCGCCTTTCTGGCCAGCAGGGAACCGTTGGTCGTCAGGGTCAGGTCCAGCGGCTGGCCCGACGGCGTGCGCAGCTCGGCCAGCATGGCGATGAGCTTTTCGATATTCTTGCGCAGCAGCGGTTCGCCGCCCGTCAGGCGGAGCTTTTCCACGCCGTGCTCGACGAACAGGCGCGCGATGCGCGTGATTTCCTCGAACGACAGCAAATCCGTGTGCGGCAGGTACACGTGGTTCTTGTCGAACACGTCCTTGGGCATGCAATACACGCAACGGAAATTGCAGCGGTCGGTAATCGAGATGCGCAAGTCATGCAGGGGCCGGCCCAGGCTGTCGGCCACGCTGCCGCTGGGACTTTCCAGCCGCGCGGGGATCGCCGGTGCCCCATTACGGGCCTCGGCGAGGTAGATAATCTTGTCAGCCATGAAAGGTGATACCACTTACGTTAAGTCGTTCAAGGCAGATACGATAGCACGAGGCCGAAGATGGCACAGGCGAGCAGCAATTTGATGGTTCCCATTTGAAACTTGATCAGCGTCACGCCGGCCGCCAGCGCGATGACGATGGCCAGCCAGTCCCAGTGGGGCAGCGGATTTGCTTGCCAGAACACATGGCGGCCAAAGAACAGGGCCAGGCTGGCGATGACGCCCACCACGGCCGCCGAGATGGCGCTCAGCGGTGCGCTCAGGCGCAAGTTGCCGCGCGACGCTTCCACCACGGGCGCGCCGGCCAGGATGAAGATGAACGAGGGCAGGAAAGTAAACCAGCTGGCGACCAGTGCACCGCACACGCCCGCCAGCCACAGGTGTTCACCGGCGATGCCTGCGGCATGGCTCCAGCCGCCGACAAAGCCGATGAAGGCGACGATCATGATCAGGGGGCCGGGCGTCGTTTCGCCCAGGGCCAGGCCATCCATCATCTGCGCGCTCGTGATCCAGTGGTAATGGTCGACGGCGCCCTGTACCAGGTAGGGCAGCACGGCATACGCGCCGCCGAACGTGAGCAGGGCCGCCTTGCTGAAAAACACGCCCATCTGCGCCAGCGGCCGGTCGACCCCGCCCGCCAGCGCCAGGCCCAGCCAGGCAAAGAAGGCCAGCGCCAGGCCCACGGCGGCCGTGCCAAGCAGGCGCGGCCAGCGGAAACGCGCGTGCTCTGGCGTGGGCGTGTCGTCATCGATCAGGGCGGCGCCGTAGCGGGCCACGCCGCCATGTTGCGTGCCGCCGGCTTGAAAATGGGTGGGAAGCCAGCGCCCGCCCGCCATGCCCAGCAGGGCAGCGGTGAGCACGATCAAGGGAAATGGCAGCTGTAGCACGGCGATGGCGACAAATGCTGCCGCCGCGATGGCCGTCAGGCCGGGGCTGCGCAAGGTGCGCCGGCCCAGTCGCCAGGCGGCCGCCAGCACGATGGCGACGACGGCCGGCTTGATGCCGTACAGGATGCCGGCGATGGCGGCCACGTGGCCATACGCCATGTACAGCCAGGACAGGACGATCAGCACACCCAGCGAGGGCAGCAGGAACAGCAGGCCCGCCACCAGGGCGCCGCGCGTGCGGTGCATCAGCCAGCCGATGTAGATGGCCAGCTGGGTCGCTTCCGGTCCCGGCAGCAGCATGCAGTAATTGAGGGCGTGCAGGAAGCGCTGCTCGGAAATCCAGCGCCGCTTTTCCACCAGTTCCGCATGCATCATGGCGATTTGCCCGGCCGGGCCGCCAAAGCTGATGCATCCCAGCTTGAGCCAGTACCAGAAGGCGCTGCGCAGGCTGACGGGGGCGGGACGGGGCAGATTGGCGTTCTCGTGCATGGCGGCGGGCTGGCAAGAAGAGTGGACGTAAAAAAGGGGAAGCCTGAGCTCCCCCTTTCATTATTGGCGGCTGGGCGAACCCGGCGCGCTTATGGACGTTGCGTGTTGACCTGGATCAACGGCTCATCCGATTGCGGCGGCAATGGCTTGCGTTCGCGCGGCTTGCGGACCGGGGCGACTGCCTTGGCGGCCGCTTCCTGCGCCAGGCGCAGTTTTTCCGGATCGGTGGCCGCCAGGGTCAGGCCGGCCGAACCGAGCACCGCGCTCAAGTCCAGCGGCGCCGCCGCTGGCACGGCAGGTGCCGGGGCAGGAGCAACGACAGGCGCTGGTGCAGGAGCAGGAGCAGGAGCAGGAGCAGCTTCGGCAACCGCCGGGGCAGCTTCCACCACGGCCGGTGCCGCTTCGGCGACTGGCGCTGCTTCAGCCACTACGACGGTTTCCACGACCGCAGCCGTTTCCACGACGGGCGCCGCTTCCACGACGGGTGCCGCTTCGACGATGACTTCCGCTGGAGCAGGCGCAGGCGCAGCTTCCGCTTTCTCGGCAAAGCTGTACTCGGCAGCTGGTACCGGCTCGGCAGCGGCCGGTTCAGCTTGCGCGGCAGGCACTTCGACAGGGGCTTGCGCTACGACCGGCGCAGCAACTGGCGCGGCTTCAGCGGCAGGAGCGGCTTCTTCGACCTTGGCGATGTCCACCACCTTGGCCACTTCCACCACTTCGACCACTTCCACGACGGCAGCTTCCACTGGCGCCGCGACGGCGACGACAGCGGCGGCAGCCACGACGGCCACCGGAGCGGCATCAGCGGCGGCTTCCGGCGCCGGAGCGACCGTAAAGCTGATTACTGGCGCGTCCTGGCCATCGTTCTCGCCGTTTGCCGATTCGATCAGCTCGCCCGTTTCGCGGTCGCGGCGGTTGCGGTTGCGGCCACCACGACGGCGACGGCGGCGCGGTTCTTCGCCTTCCACGTCGTTTTCCGTCTCTTCGCCTTCAGGGCCGGCATTTGCCGGCGCTTTCAGCAAGCTCGTTGGTGCGGCATCAGCGTCCGGGCCGTTTGAGGCCACGACCACGTTGATGGCACTGGCGCTGGCGCCAACCAGGGCCAGTTCGTCAGCTTTCACTTCAGCAACAACAGCCTTGTCGGCGCGTGGTTCGCGGCCTTCGCGCGGCTGGCGTGGCGGACGTTCGGCACGTTCCGGGCGCTCTGCGCGCTCGGGACGCTCGGCGCGCTCAGGACGTTCACCGCGTTCGCGTGGTGCTGCTGCCGTATCGCCGTTCTCGCGCGCTTCACGCGGTTCGCGTGGCGGACGCGGCGGGCGTGGCGGACGTGCCGCTTTTTCCAGTGCTTCCGCTTCTTTCGCTGCATCGTCCTGGGCTGGGCGGCCCTGGCCTGGTTCGCGCTCTTCGCGGCCAGGCTTGCCGTTGCGGCCACGGCCACGCGGGCCACGGCTGTTGCGGTCGCCGCGGTCGGTGCCCGCCGGCTTGGCCGGTGCGACAGGGGCTGGCGCTGGCGCCACCGGTGCCGGGGCGCCGGTGAAGAAGCTGATGATCTTGGCGATCAGGCCTTGCGGTGCGGCAGGCGCGGCCACTGGAGCCGGTTTCGCTTCGACGGGCTTGCGCTCGACCAGCGGTGCCGGCTGGTCAGGGGTGATCGTCTTGACGACGGCTTCCTGGCGCGGCTTGGCTTCTTCCTTCTGGCGCTTGCTGTACGCCATGTCGGTTTCAGCGCTTTCGGCCAGGTTGTAGCTGGCCTGGCTGTCTTCCAGACGCGGATCGTCGTGCTTGATGCGTTCCAGTTTGTAGTGCGGCGTTTCCAGATGCTTGTTCGGGATCAGGATCACGGCGATGCGGTGGCGGTTCTCGATCTTCAGCACTTCGCCGCGCTTTTCGTTGAGCAGGAAGGCGCCCACGTCCACGGGTACCTGCACGTGGATGGTGGCCGAGTTTTCCTTCATCGCTTCTTCCTGGATGATGCGCAGCACCTGCAGGGCGGACGATTCCGTGTCGCGGATGTGGCCGGTGCCGGAGCAGCGCGGGCACGTCACGTGCGAGCCTTCGGACAGCGAAGGGCGCAGGCGCTGGCGCGACAGTTCCATCAGGCCGAAGCGGGAAATCTTGCCCATTTGCACACGGGCACGGTCATGGTGCAGCGCATCTTTCAGGCGCTGTTCCACTTCGCGCTGATTCTTCGCCACTTCCATGTCGATGAAGTCGATGACGATCAAGCCGCCCAGGTCGCGCAAACGCAGCTGGCGGGCCACTTCTTCGGCCGCTTCGCAGTTGGTGTTGAAGGCGGTCGTCTCGATGTCCGAACCGCGCGTGGCGCGGGCCGAGTTGACGTCGACGGAGACCAGTGCTTCGGTGTGGTCGATCACGATGGCGCCGCCCGATGGCAGCGGCACGGTGCGGCTGTAGGCCGTTTCGATCTGGTGTTCGATCTGGAAGCGCGAGAACAGCGGCACGTCGTCGCTGTAGCGTTTTACGCGGTGCACCATGTCGGGCATCACGTGGCTCATGAACTGGTGCGCCTGGTCGTAGATCTCGTCGGTGTCGATCAGGATCTCGCCGATGTCGGGCTGGAAGTAGTCGCGGATGGCGCGGATGACGAGCGACGATTCCTGGTAGATCAGGAACGCGCCGTTGGCCGACTTGCCGGCGCCTTCGATGGCGCGCCACAGTTGCATCAGGTAATTCAAGTCCCACTGCAGTTCATCGACGTTGCGGCCGATGCCGGCGGTGCGGGCAATGACGGACATGCCAGCAGGCAAGTCCAGTTTATCCATGGTTTCGCGCAATTCCTGGCGCTCTTCCCCTTCCACGCGGCGCGATACGCCACCGCCACGCGGGTTGTTCGGCATCAAGACCAGGTAGCGGCCGGCCAGCGAGACGAACGAGGTCAGGGCGGCGCCCTTGTTGCCGCGCTCTTCCTTTTCCACTTGCACCATGATTTCCTGGCCTTCGCGCAGCGCTTCCTTGACGGAAGCGTTACGTACGTCGACGCCTTCGCGGAAATACGTGCGGGCAACTTCCTTGAAAGGCAGGAAGCCGTGGCGGTCTTCGCCATAGCTGACGAAGCACGCTTCGAGCGATGGCTCGATGCGCGTGATCACGCCCTTGTAGATGTTGGATTTGCGCTGTTCGCGCCCGGCTGTCTCGATATCGATGTCGATCAGTTTTTGTCCGTCGACAATCGCTACGCGCAGTTCTTCTTGCTGCGTGGCATTAAACAACATGCGTTTCATTTTTATAACTCCGCGACCCGTAGGCCATCTCAAAGCCGCTTCCGGGGAAGCGGCGAAGTACAGGGATATATGCGAGAACGGGAGTGTTGGCGGGGGAAATGCCTTAGCGTGCGGAGCAACAACGCGTACGAGGTATACGTTACGGCCGCAACAGGCGCGGTGAGGTCAATCGTCATGCCGAGTGCACAGGACACTTGCAACTCATCTGAAACAGCCCGAATGAGAATGAACTGCATCGGGGGCAGAGAATGCAAGTGGTCAGCAAATTCAGAGCCAAATCGTAAGCCGGCTTATTACAGGGATCGCGATGGCGAGGCTTGGCCTCAGCCTATTCATCGACAACCCTCAGTATTGTGGCCGCATACGGGGTTTGGCGAAAACGGCAAGCGTTATCAACTTCATCAACCCGCGAGCCCGACTCGATAAGTCGCGCTAACGGGTACTTATCCTTATAATCCAATACACTCACTTCAGCATCTCCACGCGTTATCCGATTACAACTACGGTGCAACCTTGATTCGCGCAGGGATGGTGCATATACATTTTTTTCCACCGAATTTGCAATTTGGCGAGGCCGGTGGAGACGCCCCTGTGTAAAATGTGCTTTTATTCTTACACTCGCAGCAGCCAGGGCCGCAGCAAAAACAATTATATATTCAAAATGAAGGACTTAGAGAGATTTCTGGGAAGACATAGTAAATGAAGAGTCAAAATGATGTTGTTCCCCCTTCAACACCCCCGGTTCAGCCGCAAGCCCAATTCGTAACGATCGCCGAAGAAGAAGCAGGCCAGCGTATCGACAACTACTTATTAAGAGTGTGCAAGGGAGTGCCTAAAAGCCACATCTACCGGATCTTGCGATCGGGAGAAGTGCGGGTAAATAAAGGCCGTATCGATCAGCTGTACCGTCTCGCCGCCGGCGACGTGGTGCGCATTCCACCCGTGCGCGTGGCCGAAAAGGCGCCCACGGGCGCGCCGGCCGCCGAATTCAAGATCATCTTCGAAGATGCGCAGCTGCTCGTCATCGACAAGCCGGCCGGCGTGGCCGTGCATGGCGGCTCGGGCGTGTCGTTCGGCGTGATCGAGCAATTGCGCGCTTCGCGCCCCGACGCCAAGTTCCTGGAACTGGTGCACCGCCTGGACCGCGACACGTCCGGCCTGCTGTTGCTGGCAAAGAAACGCACGGCCTTGACGAATCTGCACGAGCAGATGCGCGACGGCGTCACGGATAAACGCTATCTGGTGCTGGTGGCGGGCGACTGGAAGAATGCGCGCCAGCATATCAAGTTGCCGTTGCATAAATATACGACGGCCGAAGGCGAGCGCCGGGTCGCCGTGCAAGCCGATGGCCTCGCGTCGCATACGGTGTTTTCACTGTTGCATAAATATCACAACTTCGCCTTGCTGGAAGCGGAATTGAAGACGGGACGCACGCACCAGATCCGCGTGCACCTGTCGTCGTCCGGTTTCCCCATCGCCGGCGACGATAAATATGGCGACTTTGCCCTCAACCGTGCCCTGTTGAAGGCCGACAGCACGCGCGGCGCCCTGAAGCGCATGTTCCTGCACGCGCACCAGATCACGTTTACGCATCCGGAAACGGGCAAGACGATGACCCTGAACGCGCCGCTGGCTGCCGAATGCGAGCGTTTCTTGGTAAGCTTGGGCAAACCATTGGCCGTTGCCGCACGATAACTACCGACCGCGTGCGCGCGATACTACTCACAAGGTAGTCAGTCGCCATCATTCATTCTCAAGGAGCCGGCGACTTTGTCGTCGGGAAACATGGCAAGAAAGCAATTTGATCTGATCGTCTTCGATTGGGACGGTACCCTGATAGACAGTACCTCGACCATCGTCAAGTGCATCCAGGCATCGGCCAAAGACCTGGGCTTGCCCATTCCCACCGAGTTGCTGGCCTCGCATGTGATCGGCCTGGGCTTGCAGGAAGCGATGCAGCTGGTGATGCCCGATGTGGAGCCGAAATACCATGCGCGCATGGCCGAACGCTACCGTTATCACTATCTGTCGCGCGACCATGAGCTGACCCTGTTTCCTGGCGTGCAAGAGATGCTGCAGGAACTCTCGCAGCAGGCGTACTTCCTGGCCGTCGCCACGGGCAAGAGCCGTGTCGGCCTGAACCGTTCGCTGAATGCCGTCAAGCTGCTGTCCTTGTTCGATGCGACGCGCTGCGCCGATGAAACGTTTTCCAAGCCCCATCCGGCCATGCTGCAGGAGCTGACGCGCGAACTGGGCCAGGACATGCGCCGTACCGTGATGATCGGCGACACCAGCCATGATTTGTTGATGGCAAGCAATGCAGGCGCGGCGGGTATTGCCGTAGAGTATGGAGCGCATCCGGTCGAGCAGTTGCAGGCTTGCAATCCGCTGTATTCGGCCGCCACGGTGGCCGATCTGCACCAATGGCTGAGCGAGCACGCATGATGAGCGACGTTGTCGATGTGTTCATTTGTGCGGCCGAGGCCGTGGCCGATGGCGGCAAGGGCGTGCGCTTTCCCGTCTCGGCCGGTGGCGAGGCGACCACGGGCTTTGTCGTGCGCCACGGCGGCAAGGCGTATGGCTACCTGAACCGCTGCGCCCATGTGCCCATCGAGCTGGACTGGGCCGAGGGCGAGTTTTTTGAGTCCAGCGGCTTGTATCTGATGTGTTCGACGCATGGCGCCATCTATGTGCCGGAGAGCGGCTACTGCGCGGGCGGCCCGTGCAAGGGCGGCCGCTTGCGTCCGATTCCCGTGACCGAGCGCGATGGCCAGCTGTACTGGCAGCCCGATGAGTATGTCCAGCCGCTGCCGGCCTGAAGTCCGGCAGCGGCATTATTGCAATTTAAACAAAGTGAACCATGAGCGAAAACACGAATGACAAGCTGGACAGCGGCGCGCCAGCCGCCGGCCACGGCGCCCCTGCGGGGAACTGGGAGCGCGACGTGCTGGAAAAGCTGGTATTTGCCACTTTGCAAGAGCAACGCGCGCACCGCCGCTGGAGCATCTTTTTCAAGGTGTTCGGCCTGCTGATCGTGTTGTTCGCTCTGTGGGTGTTTTATGACTACAACACGGCCGACGACAGTGAAACCCTGGGCCGCCACACGGCCCTGATCGATATCAGCGGCGCCATCGAGTCCGAAGGCAGCGGCTCGGCCGCCGTCGTCATCCCCGCGCTGGACAAGGCGTTTTCCGACGCCGGCTCCGTGGCCGTGGTGCTGCATATTAATAGTCCGGGCGGCAGTCCCGTACAGGCCGGCATGATCGTCGACGAGATGCAGCGCCTGCGCAAGGGCTATCCGGACAAGCCTTTATATGTGGTGGTCGATGAAATGTGCGCCTCGGGCGGCTATTACATCGCGGCCGCCGCCGACCGCATCTATGTCAACAAGGCCAGCGTGGTCGGCTCCATCGGCGTGCTGATGGATGGCTTCGGCTTCACGGGCGTGATGGAAAAGGTGGGCGTCGAGCGCCGGCTGCTGACGGCGGGCGAGAACAAGGGCTTCATGGACCCGTTCAGCCCCTTGACGGACAAGCACAAGGCGTATGCGCAAGGCATGCTCAATGAAATCCACCAGCAATTCATCGACGTCGTGCGCACGGGGCGGGGCAAGCGTCTGAAGGAAACGGCCGATACGTTCTCGGGCCTGTACTGGACGGGCGCGAAAGCCGTGGAAATGGGCCTGGCCGATGACTTCGGCACGGTCGACAGCGTGGCGCGCGACGTCGTCAAGGCGGAAGACATCGTCGACTACACGCAGCATGAAGGCTTGCCGGAACGGGTGCTGAAGAAATTCGGCGCGGCCATGGGCGCGGGCGCCATGAAGGCGGCCGTGCAGCAGTCACAACCGGCGTTGCGCTGATGACATGACTCTTGGCTGGCAGGCAAGCCAGTCGAGAATGATTTTCAATAAGGTGGTAAATTGGCTTGAAAAAGGGGCTGCTTGGGCTATAGTGAAAACGTAGTTCTTTTCAAGGAGGGGCGATATATCAACTATGTTGTCAGTACTAACTTGATTGGCAGGTCTTGGAACTACTTGCCGCATCGCAGATGTGGTTTTGAGTGAATTTACATTCCTCACTAAAGTCCCGATGGGGCTTGGGAACGGCGGCGCAATGCCGCCGTTTCCTTTTGTGCGTCGTTCATGGTTGATGGGATGTTGTCGGCTGTGTCTGGGCGTGCGGGTAGGTCAGGCATGCGAGGGCGGGGCATGGCTGGTCGGATGGGCCGCGTTCAGACGGCGCAGCCGTTGCAGTGCGCGGGCAAGGTCGTGGCCTGCCGGGCCGCCGCTGCACTGGCGCCGGTGCTGGAGCCGATCTCGGGCGGCATGTCCGCCATGGCGCGCGCGCTTACGTTGTCGGCCGCCGCATCCGCTTCCGCCTGCGCAAAACCGCCCAGTTCCAGCCAGCACATGAAATGGCATTGCGCCTCGGCATGCCAGCGCGTCTGGCTCGCTGGCGAGGGCCGCGCGTCCGCCTCCTGCGGCGCAGGGGTTTTGCTCCAGCGCGCCACGCCGAGTCTGACCTTGTGCATGGCCGCTTGTTCCGTAGCGATGCGCGTGCGCATGTCAGCGATGCTGCCTTGTAAGGCGATGGTATCGGTATGCTTCATACAATGTCCTTGTCAGTGATTGCCTAGTTATTATTCCTAAGGCTCGTTAGGCGGATTCCTAACGAAGTTTCAGTCTATCAATGCGATATTCCGAGCGCTTGATATATCTCAAAGGAATCATCCATTTCTCGCCAAATCTCACCTTGTTCTTTTTGGTATTTCTGCGTGCTCCACGCTTTCGTGCCGCTGGCACCGTCGCGCGAGCGCCGGGTGGCGCCGCTTCACGCTGTCAGCCGCTTCTGGTAAAGTCACGCCCATGAGTAAATTATCCCTAGACCGCATCCTGCAATCGCAGGGTTTTGGCACCCGTAAATATTGTCGTTCCCTCATCGAGGATGGCGATGTCGTCATCGATGGCGTCACCCAGACCAATTACCGCACCACCGTCGAGACCGAAGGCCTGGTGCTGCACGTGTTCGAAGAAGAGTGGGTGGTCCGCATGCACGTGTACCTGGCGCTGAACAAGCCTGCCAACTTCGAATGCTCGCGCAAGCCCAGCCACCATCCTGGCGTGCTGACCCTGCTGCCGGAGCAATTCACCTGGCGCGAAGTCCAGCCCGTTGGCCGGCTCGACCACGATACGACCGGCATGCTGCTGATGTCCGACGATGGCGCATTTATCCATGCACAATCGTCGCCGAAGCGCCACGTTCCGAAGATTTACCAGGCCACCACGCAAGAGCCCGTGACCGATGAACTGGTGGCCCTGCTGTTGGCCGGCGTGCAATTGCACGACGAACCGGCCCCGCTGGCCGCCCTCGTCTGCGTCAAGCGGGGCGAGTTCCAGCTGGAAATCGTGCTTGAGCAAGGCAAATACCATCAGGTCAAGCGCATGCTGGCCGCCGCCGGCAACCATTGCAGCGCGCTGCACCGTTCCGCCATCGGCAGCCTGACCCTGAAGTCGCTGGGCATCGCCGAAGGCGAGTGGTGCTATCTGACGCCCGAGCAGATCGCTCTCCTCGCGTAAACTCTCCTGACCGTCAAAGCCGGGGATATCCCGGCTTTTTGGCGTCTTTAGCCTTCAATTGCCTGCATTTGACGAAGTTTTTCCTACATGAAATTAGCTACCCTGAAGGATGGCACGCGCGACGGCCAGCTGGCCGTCGTCTCGCGCGACCTGAAAACGGCCCACCTGGCCGACGGCATCGCCTCGACCCTGCAAAAGGCGCTCGACGACTGGAGTTTCATCGCGCCCCAGCTCGATTTGCTGTACCAGACCATCAATAGCGGCCGCGGCCATCGCGCCTTCGAGTTCGACCCCGCCAACTGCATGGCGCCTTTGCCGCGCAGCAGCTTGCGCGTGGCCGGCGCTTCCTACCTGCAGCAGATCGAGCGGGCCTGCAAGGCGGCGGGAACTGAAGTGCCCGCGAATCTGCGCGAATCGCCGCGCATGTACCAGGGCGCCAGCGACGATTTCCTCGGCGCCCACGACGACATCACCCTGGCGCACGAACAGTGGGGCATCGATTACGAGGCAGGCATCGCCGCCATCACGGACGACGTGGCCATGGGCTCGACGCCGGACCAGGCGCATCTGAACATCAAGCTGTTGATGATGGTCAACGACATCACCTTGCGCAACTTGGCGCCGGACGAGCAGGCCGGCGGCTACGGCTTCCTGCAGGCGAAACCGGCGATGGCGTGCTCGCCCGTCGCCATCACGCCCGACGAGCTGGGCGACGCCTGGCGCGGCGGCAAGGTGCATTACGCCTTGCGCTGCAGCGTGAACGGCAAGTTGACGGGCCAGCCCCACGCGGGCGCCGACATGGCGTTCAATTACCCGCAATTGCTCGCCCATCTGTGCCAGACGCGCAACGCGCGCGCCGGCAGCGTGGTCAGCGCGGGCGGGGTCGCCAACAAGGAAGTCAAGAAGGGATTTTCCAGCATCGTTGAGCGACGTAACCAGGAGATGATCGCCGATGGCGTCGCCAGCACGCCGTATTTGCTGTTCGGCGACGTGGTCCGCCTGGAGATGCTGGGCGATGACGGCAAGTCGCTGTTTGGTGCCATCGAGCAGACGGTGAAACAGGCCGAGGCGAGGAAAAACCGTTAGGAGCCCCGAGAAAATGGCCATGACTGCGTTGCAGCCCCTCGCCGTACTATTCGTACTGTCTTCGGGGCCGCGCCTTGTCCTGACCATTTTTCGGTCTCCTTTAAAGTGGGCGCCTGCGGCGCCTTGTTTCATTTGGGTAAAGGAAATACAGGGGATTTGCCCCCCTGTTCCGCCGATGGCGTGCGCCCGCTTGAACCGATAATGCCCCATGCCCAGTCCGTATTGCGCCTAGCCAGGCCGCAGGACTTCACCGGAGTTGATTGATGTCGGAAGACAGCGACGCAGAAAAGACCGAAGCCGCGTCACCGAAGCGCCTCGAGCAGGCGCGTGAGGAAGGCGACGTTCCGCGATCGCGTGAAGTGGCCACGTTTACGGTGCTGATGGCGTCCGGCTGCTGCCTGTGGTTTGCCGGCGACGCCATCGTGCGGCGGCTGACGGCCGTCATGGTCTCCGGGCTGACTCTGGACAGGGAGCAAATCCTCAATCCCGACGCGATGATGTTGCGCATCGGCTACGACGTGGGTTCGGTGCTGCTGACCTGCCTGCCGTACGCCGCGGCCATCATGCTCGTCGCGCTGGCCTCGCCCGTGCTGGTGGGCGGCTGGCTGTTCAGTTCCAAGGCGTTTACTCCCAATTTTGGCAAGCTCAACCCGATTCGCGGCCTGGGCAATATGTTTTCGAAGAATGCGCTGGTGGAATTGCTCAAGGCCATCGCCAAGACCCTCGTCGTCGGCGTCGTCGCCTGGATGGTGATGCAGCATCAAAAGGATGCCGTGCTGGGCTTGTCGGTGGAATCCCTGCGCGCCGGTTCGGCCCATCTGATCAGTCTGCTGATCACGGCCTTTTTGCTGATCGTGGGCGCGCTGGGCCTGATCGCCGCCATCGACGGCCCCTACCAGATGTGGCACTACGCCAACAAGATGAAAATGTCCTTGCAGGAAGTCAAGCAAGAGGCGAAGGAGTCGGATGGCAATCCGCAGATCAAGGCGAAGATACGCCAGATGCAGCATGAAATGTCGCGCCGCCGCATGATGGCCGACGTGCCGACGGCCGACGTGGTGGTGACCAATCCGACCCACTACGCCGTGGCTTTGAAGTATGGCGAGAATTCGCGCGGCGCGCCGCAGGTGGTGGCCAAGGGTATCGACGAGGTGGCGGCGAAGATCCGCGAACTGGCGGGCGAACACAAGGTCGCCATCCTGGAAGCGCCCGCCCTGGCGCGCGCGCTGTACAAGCACACGGACATCGGCGACGAGATTCCCGAGGCGCTGTACGGCGCCGTCGCCGAAGTGCTGGCGTATGTGTTCCAGCTGCGCAGCTACGGCAGTGGCCAGGGCCAGCGCCCCGACAAGCCGAAAAAACTCGACGTGCCGCCCGAGCTCGATCCGCTCGACCCCGCATCGCAGACCAAACCCGCGGCAGACGCGGCAGACAAGAATAAAGGAAGTACACCATGAACGGCCTGAGATTGCCAGCCTGGCTCAGCGGAATGGGCAACAACGCCAGCAAGGGTGTCGCCGCACCGATTATCATCATCATGCTGCTGGCGATGATGGTGCTGCCGCTGCCGGCCTTCATCCTCGATATCTTCTTCAGCTTTAATATCGCGCTGTCCATCATCGTGCTGCTGACGGCACTGTACACGGTCAAGCCGCTCGACTTCATGGCGTTCCCCACCATCCTGCTCGTGTCGACCATGCTGCGCCTGTCGCTGAACGTGGCGTCCACGCGCGTCGTGCTGACGGAAGGCCATACGGGCGCCGACGCGGCCGGCAAGGTGATCGAGGCGTTCGGTCACTTCTTGATTGGCGGCAACTACACGGTCGGTATCGTGGTCTTCATTATTTTGACGATCATCAACTTTACCGTCGTGACCAAGGGTGCGGGCCGTATCGCCGAGGTGGGCGCCCGCTTCGCGCTGGACGCCATGCCTGGTAAACAGATGGCCATCGATGCCGACCTGAACGCCGGACTGATCGGCGAAGACGAAGCGCGCCGCCGCCGCACGGAAGTGGCGCAGGAAGCGGAATTCTACGGCGCCATGGACGGTGCCAGCAAATACGTGCGCGGCGACGCCATCGCAGGCATCATGGTCACCGTCATCAACATCGTCGGCGGCCTGCTGGTGGGCTTGCTGCAGCACGACATGGGCTTTGCCGATGCACTCAAGAACTACACCCTGCTGGCCATCGGTGACGGCCTGGTGGCGCAGATTCCTTCGCTGATCATTTCCACGGCGGCCGGTATCGTCGTCTCGCGCGTGGCCAGCGAACAGGACATCGGTACCCAGCTGGTGGGTCAATTGTTTGCGAAACCGCAAGTGCTGTACATTACCGCCGGCATCATCGGCGGCATGGGCTTGATTCCCGGCATGCCGAACATGGTCTTCATCCTGCTGGCGTCATTGCTGGCCGGCTCCGCCTATCTGATCAGCAAGAAGCGCAGGCTGGAAAAAGCGGCGGCCGACAAGCCGGCCGAGGCGCCGCAAGCGACCGTGGCGCCCGAGCAGGAAGAGGCCAGCTGGCAAGACATCATGCCCGTTGATACCCTGGGCCTGGAAGTGGGCTACCGTTTGATTCCCCTGGTCGACAAGACGCAGGGAGGCGAATTGCTCAAGCGCATCAAAGGCATCCGCAAGAAATTTGCCCAGGAAGTGGGTTTCCTGGCGCCGCCCGTGCATATCCGCGACAACCTGGAATTGAAACCGTCCGCCTACCGCATCACGCTCAAGGGCGTGGAAGTGGGCGTGGGCGAAGCGTTCAACGGCCAGTTCCTGGCGATCAATCCCGGCATGGCCAGCGGCACCTTGCCGGGCCTGGCCACGAACGACCCGGCCTTCGGCTTGCCCGCCACCTGGATCGACGCCAGCTTGCGCGACCAGGCCCAGTCGATGGGCTACACGGTCGTCGATGCGGGCACCGTGGTGGCCACGCACCTGAACCATTTGATTACCTCGCACGCGTCGGAACTGCTGGGCCGCGCCGAGGTGCAGTCGCTGCTCGACCACCTGGGCAAGGAGTCGCCGCGCCTGGTGGAAGACCTGGTGCCGAAGATGCTGTCGCTGTCCACCCTGCAGAAGGTGCTGCAGAACCTGCTGGCCGAAGGCGTGCACATCCGAGACATGCGCACCATCATCGAAACCCTGGCCGAGCATACGGTGCAGACGCAAGATCCGAACGACCTCACGGCGCTGGTGCGCGTGGCCCTGGGCCGCGCCATCGTGCAGCAACTGTTCCCCGGCGCGGCCGAACTGTCCGTGATGACCCTCGACAGCCGCCTGGAGCGCCTGCTGATGCAGGCGATGGGCAATGGCGGCGACGGCGCCGGCATCGAGCCGGGCCTGGCCGACACCATCGCCCACCAGGCGGGTCTGGCCGCGCAGCAGCAGGAAGCGCTGGGCCTGACGCCCGTGCTGCTGGTGCCGGCGCCGCTGCGCGCCCTGCTGTCGCGTTTCCTGCGCCGCGCCTTGCCGCAGCTCAAAGTGCTGTCGCATGCGGAAGTGCCGGAAACCAAGACGATCCGCGTCACCAGTCTGGTGGGCGCGCAATAAACCCATGCAAAGGGCTGGGGGCGAACCCTGAGGGTTCGACCCCGGTTTTTGCTTTGGGTTAAAAAAAAGCGTAATTTCCTGCCGGCAAACTGAATAACGGGTACTTTCCCGTCCTGTTCCTTCGATCATTTCCTGCAAGCATCGCTAATAATGGAAACTGTCCGGGTGATCTGTGTCCATGAGGAAGACAGCACCCAAGCAACAGGAGTCGATGATGGTCACACAGTTCAGCCAATATTGCGCCACCCCCGCCTTGGGAGGCCGGTCATGAATGTGAAGAAATTTACGGGTGCCTCGTCGCGCGATGCGCTGCGCAAGGTGCGCGAAGCATTGGGCCCCGATGCCGTGATCCTGTCGAACCGTCAGGCCGATGGCGTGGTGGAAATCCTCGCGCTGGCCAATGACGATGCCGCTTCGCTGGCGTCGCCGCCGGCCGCGTCCGAAATGGCCCAGCCCCGTCCCCAGTTGCAGACCCAGTTCGCCACGCCGCAGCGTCCGGCCGCCCCGGCCCAGCGCCCGGCCGCGCCACGTCCTGCCGCACCGCGCCAGGCAGCCGGCGAGCCAGTGGACATGGCCCGCATGCAGCAGATGATGGCCAGCGCGCTGGCGCACGTCAAGGAAAACGCCGCCGCCGAGATGAGCGGCATGATGAATGAAATCCGTGCCATGCGCGGCATGATGGAAACCCAGCTGGCGGAAATCTCGTGGGGCTCGACGCAGCAGCGCGAGCCGCAAAAAGCCGTCGTGCTGCGCGAAATGCTGGCCGCCGGCTTCTCGGCCAGCCTGGCGCGCTACCTGATCGACAAGCTGCCCGCCGGCCTCGACGGTGCGCAAAGCATGCGCTGGATCAAGACGGTCCTGAGCCGCAACCTGAACACGGTCGCCAATGAAGACGCCATGCTGGAGCAGGGCGGCGTATTCGCGCTGGTCGGCCCGACCGGCGTCGGCAAGACCACCAGCACGGCCAAGCTGGCGGCCCGTTGCGTGATGCGCCACGGCCCGGAAAAGCTGGCCCTGATCACCACGGATGCCTACCGTATCGGCGCGCACGAACAGCTGCGCATCTACGGCAAGATCCTCGGCGTGATGGTGCATTCGGTGAAGGATGAGGCGGACTTGCGCATCGCCCTGAAGGAACTCAAGAACAAGCACACGGTGCTGATCGATACCGTGGGCGTGAGCCAGCGCGACCAGATGGTGACGGAACAGGTGGCCATGCTGTCGGGCGCCGGCGCCGACGTGAAGCGTTTGCTGTGCCTGAACTCGACGGCGACGCAGGAAACGCTGAACGAAGTGGTGCGCGCCTACCAGGGCAGCGGCCTAGCCGGCTGCATCATGACCAAGCTCGATGAAGCGGCGTCGATCGGCAACGTGCTCGACGTGGTGATCCGCCAGAAGCTGAACCTGTTTTATGTGTCGAACGGCCAGCGCGTGCCGGAAGACCTGTACCTGGCCGACCGCGGCTACCTGATCGACCGCGCCTTCAAGCTCAAGCGCGACTCGGCGGCGACGCAGTTTTCCGATGCCGAACTGCCGCTGCTGATGGCGCAGGCGGCCGCCCGCAATAATGAAGCGCGCGGGGTGCACCTTGGCTAATTTCGATTTCGACCAGGCCGAAGGCTTGCGCCGCATGCTGGCCGGCCCGCAGCCGCGCGTCATGACGTTCCTCTCGGCCACGCCGCAGGACGACAAGGGCGCCATGCTGGTCAACCTGGGCGCTTCGCTCGCCTATGGCGGCAATGACGTGCTGCTGCTCGACGCCAGCGGCGGCAGCGACGGCGTGGCTGCACGGCTGGGACTGGCGCACGGCGCCAGCCTGCGCGACGTGGCGCGCCAGCAGTGCGGCTTGAATCAGGTCATCCACCAGGTGCCGCAAGGCTTCGGCGTGGCCAGCCTGGGCGCGCGCAACCACCTGATGGACAGCATGGACTATGCGGGCGAGGATGAATTGCGCCGCCTGGGCAAGACTTTCGAGGTGCTGGCGCGCCAGAGCGGCATCGTGCTGGTCGACGGCGTCGTGGCCGACGAGGGCGATTGCTTCCCCGTGCCGCTGATGGCTTCGTCGGATATCGTGGTGCAAGTGTCGACCAGCGCCACTTCGATCAAGGCGGCGTACTGCCTGATCAAGCGCCTGAGCCAGGAACTGGGACGCCGTCCGTTCGGCATTCTCGTCACCGGCGCTTCCGAATCCGAGGCAAAAGTGGTATACGATAATATGGCACAGGCGGCGAGCCGCTACCTGGCCGTGAAGCTGACCTCGATGGGTTCGGTGCCTGCCGATGAATATCTGCACCGCGCGGCGCGGCTGGGCCGCAGCGTGGTCGATGCGTTTCCGCTGGCGGGCGCCTCGGTGGCGTTTCGCGGACTGGCCGAGCGGCTGGCCCGTTCGGCGGCGCCGGTGCTTGGCGGCACCTTGTACCAGACGGGGAGCCCGCACCAGTTCAGCGCCTGACACCAACCGTAGCACCAGATAAGACGAGAAAACAATAAGCAGCCTATGTACACGGTCAAAGGGAAATCGAACAAGGACTATTTGCTGACGGAGCACATTCCGCTGGTGAAGCGTCTGGCGCACCATATGAAGGCGAAATTGCCGCCTTCGGTCGAGGTCGATGACCTGATCCAGGCCGGCATGATCGGCCTGCTCGATGCCATTACCCGCTATGAAGAGACGCATGGCGCGCAGTTCGAGACGTATGCCGTGCTGCGCATCCGCGGCGCCATGCTCGACGAATTGCGCACCAGCGACTGGCTGCCGCGCAGCATGCGCCAGAACATGCGCAAGATCGAAGAGGCGATGAGCACCTTGCAGCAGCGCCTCGGCCATCCGCCGACGGAGTCGGAAGTGGCGAAGCTGCTGAAAATGTCGCTGGCCGACTACCAGGAAATGCTGGGCGACGGCGGCGGCCACCAACTGGTGTACTACGAAGACTTTCATGACCCGGACGGCAATGACAGCTTCCTCGACCGCCACTGCGTGGACGAGGACAGCGACCCCTTGCGTTCCCTGCTCGATACCGATTTCCGGCAATCCGTGATCGATGCCATCGACGCGCTGCCGCCACGCGAGAAAATACTCATGGGCCTGTATTACGAAGAAGAGCTGAACCTGAAGGAGATCGGCGCGGTGATGGGCGTATCCGAATCGCGCGTCTCGCAGCTGCATACCCAGGCCGTCGCGCGCCTGCGCGCAACCTTGAGGGAGCAGGCGTGGACTGGTCCAGCGTAATCGGGCTGGCGCTGGCGCTGGCGGGCCTGCTGGTCGGCCAGGCACTGGAAGGCGGCAAGATGGCCTCCCTTCTGCAGCCGGCCGCCTTTGCCATCGTCATCATCGGCACCTTCGGCGCCGTGCTGCTGCAGACGCGGCTGCGCACCTTCGTGCGCGGCCTGGAAATGCTGCGCTGGGTCTTCCTGCCGCCGGCCGACACGCGCGCCGCGCTGGCGCGCGACATCGGGCAGTGGAGCCTGACGGCGCGCCGCGACGGCCCGCTGGCGCTCGAGCGGCTGATGGAAAACACGGCTGATCGCTTCAACGCCAAGGGCTTGCGCATGATCGTCGACGGCATCGCGCCCGACAAGCTGCGCCAGCTGCTCGACGTGGAAATCTCCGCCTACGAAATGGCCGAGCGCCAGGCCGTCAAGGTGTGGGAATCGGCGGCCGGCTATTCGCCCACCATCGGCATCCTCGGTGCCGTGCTGGGCCTGATCCACGTGATGGAAAACCTCACCGACCCGAGCAAACTGGGCAGCGGCATCGCCGTGGCCTTCGTCTCGACGATTTATGGCGTGGGCCTGGCCAATCTGCTGTTCCTGCCGGTGGCCAATAAACTCAAGGCCATCGTCTCGCGCCGCGTGGTGCAGTATGAAATCACGGCCGCCGTGCTGTACGACATCGCCACGGGCGACCACACGCGCATCATCGAAGAGCGCGTCTCCAGCCTGCTTCACGAGCACTGAGCGAGCACTGACCATGATGCGGCGCGCGCGCAGGAAGTATGACGAGGAACCGGACAACCAGGACCGCTGGCTGATCTCGTACGCCGACTTCATCACTTTGCTGTTCGCGTTTTTCGTCGTCATGTATGCGATCTCGCAAGTCAATGAAGGCAAATACCGCGTCTTCCAGAGCGCCATCGGCCAGGCCTTCAGCCTGGAAAAGGGCGCGCCGCCCATCATCATGGAAGCGCCGCAAGCGATCCCGCTGCCGAACCCCGCCCTGAAACGCCGCACGGAAGCCATCCGCCGCGAGCGCGAACACATGACGCGCCTGGCGCAGGACCTCACGTCCACGCTGGCGCCGCTGGTCAAGGAAGGCAAGGTCCGCGTGACGCAGACGAGCCGCGGCGTGAGCGTGGAAATCAATGCCAGCGTGCTGTTCGACCCGGGCGCGGCGCGCCTGACGGCGGAATCGGACCAGGCCCTGCGCGCCGTCGCCGTGCTGCTCAAGGACGACACGCACGACGTGCAGGTGGAAGGGCATACGGACGTGCAGCCGATCAGCAATTCGAACTTCGCCTCGAACTGGGAATTGTCTGCCGCGCGCGCCAGCGCCGTGGTGCGCCTGTTCATCGCCAGCGGCGTCAAGGCGTCGCGCCTGACGGCCGTGGGCCACGCCGACAACATCCCCGTGGCACCCAACGCCACGCCGGAAGGACGGGCGCGCAACCGCCGGGTCGCCGTGACGATCTTGTCCGGCATCCCCGAGACGGTGACGGAAGTGCCGACGGCGCCGCCGGCCAACTAGGACGGGCTTTTCGGGCCGGCGGGGCCTGGACCATGTCATTTGCTGGTCATACTGGAATGCTAGGCTGTCGCCCTTCTTTCAGCTTCCAGGTCATCCCATGCCTTCTTCCAGAACATTGCTTGCTTCGGCCATCGCCATCGTGTTGAGTGTCGCCGCCTGCGGCGGCGATAGCGACCCGGCCGGCAGCGTGCCGCCGCTCCCCGCCGGCCGCTGGATCGCCGGCGACCTGCACACCCATACCACCCAATCGGCCGACGCCGACGTCAGCCAGACCTTGGACAAGGTGCTGGCCAAGGCCTTTACCACGTATGGCCTCGACTGGATGGCGCTGTCGAACCATTTGCGCGTCTCCACGCGCGATGCACTGGGCGCACCACTGCCGGTGCCGGTTCCCATGTCCATCGGCGCCGAGCGTTATGAAATCCCGCGCGTGCAGGCCCTGCAGGCGGGCGGCAGCTATGCCGATAAGCTGATTTTCTCGGGCTTCGAGTGGGACATGCCGACCCATGATCACATCGGCGTCGGCCTGTTCGAAGGGGCGGACAAACTGGTCGCCAGCACGCGCGGCATGAAGGAGTTCGAATACCTGTTTACCACGCGCGACGCGGCCATGTTCGACGCCGCCGACGTCGCGGCATGGAAAGCGAAATACGGCGACACCCGCTACAACAAGACGGCTGCCGATGCGCTGCAAGCGATCAACTGGCTGAAACAGAATTACCCGGAAACCAGCTACGCCGTCATCAACCACCCGTCGCGCAACAAGGGCAGCTACAGCATCGCCGACTTGCGTGCCTTCAATGATGCCGCGCCGAACATCATGTTCGCCATCGAAGGCATGGTCGGCAACCAGATGGAACCGGACCGGGGCGGCTACACGGCCGCCTACACGGACGACAATGCGCTGCTGCGCGTGTATGGCGGCGTCGACTACGTGGTGGCCAAGCTGGGCGGGCCATGGGATGCGCTGCTGGGCGAGGGGCGCCGCATCTGGAACCTGACCGATTCGGATACCCACTTCAAGATCGTCGGCGGCAACAGCAGCGGCTATTTCCCCGGCGAGTATGCGAAGAACTATGTGTTCAACGGCGCGCAGGGTGTCCCGCTGGCGAAGGACTTGCTGGCCGGCTTGCGTTCGGGCAAGATGTTCTCGACTTACGGCGACCTGATCAATGCGCTCGATTTCAACCTCGCCAGCAAGGACGACCGCAAGGAGATGGGCGGCGAGCTGAAAGTGGCCAGCGGCGAGAAAGTCACGATCACCATCCGCTTCAGGAGCCCGGCCAAAAACAACTACGAAAAGCCCGTCGACAGCGGCGTGGCCGCCAACGTCAAGCCCGTGGTCGACCATGTCGACCTCATCGTCGGCGATGTGGGCGCGAAGGCGGCGGCGGGCACGCCGGCCTACAGCGTTGCCGGCAATGCCAGCACGCGCGTGCTCAAGCGCTTCACCAGCGCGGACTGGAAAGTCGGGGCCGACGGCTACGCCAGCGTGAGCTATGAAACGACGGCAACGAAGAGCCAGTATTTCCGCCTGCGGGGTACCAACTTGGGTACCGATGTCGCGGGCCTGACGCAGGGCGGCGAGCCGCTGGCCGACCAGCGCACGGGCACGACGGACAGTACCCAGCGTTTTAACGACATCAACGACCGCAATTACCGCAGCCTGTGGTTCTATTCGAATCCCGTGTTCGTCACCTTGCGTTAAACGTTAGCCGGCGCGCCGCCGGATGGGGCGGGAGCGAGCTGGATCGCGCTCCCGCTTGGTACAATCGTGCCTTCTCTCTTTTTATCACCTCATCATGAAAAGCAGTTCCCAGGGCGGTCTCGTCTACTCCACCGAAACGGGCCGCATGTGTCCCGCCTGCCGCCAGCCGCTGGCGCAATGCGCATGCAAGGCGCAATCGAAGGCGGTGCCGGCGGGCGACGGCGTGGTGCGCGTGTCGCGCCAGACCAAGGGCCGCGGCGGCAAGAGCGTCACCGTGGTGAAAGGCTTGCCGCTGGACGCCATCGCCCTGGCCCTGCTGGGCAAGCAGCTGCGCACGCAGTGCGGCTCGGGCGGCACCGTCAAGGATGGCGTGATCGAAGTGCAGGGCGACCATGTGGAGGCCATCCTGGCCGCGCTGGTCAAGCTGGGCCACCAGGCGAAAAAGGCCGGCGGCTGAGCGTGCGGAGGCGTGCGGCCCGCTGCCGTGCGCCTGTGGTAACGTGCATTTCCTCTTATGTGCCACCTCCTATGAACAGCAAACTGACCGGTATCGCCATCGCCATCGCCGCTGCCATCGCGGCAGTGCTGGCGCTCGTGTACTGGCCCGCGCCCGACGGCGGCACGCCGCAAGCGGGCGCCGCTGCCGCCGGCGCGCCGCCGGGACGCAGCCTGGCATCGTACTTGGCTATCGATGCCGCCCCGGCCGCCGGTGCCGCGCCCGTTGTCGTGACGCTCGCGCAGCGGCTCGAACGCCTGGGTGCCAGCGGCAAGCCGGAAGACGCGTATGCGGCCTACAATCTGCTCGATGACTGTATTTCTTTTGAGAAGGAAGGCCGGTTGCCGGGGCTGGAATTCGAGCTGGGCCGCGAGATGACGGCGGAAGAAAAAGCCGCCCAGCGGCAGCTGTGCGCGGGCCTGACGCAGCGCCAGCGCGAGGACCGCCTGGACTACCTGGCCACCGCCGCGAAGGCGGGCGTGCCGGGCGCGGCCACGCTGTTCCTGTCGGAAGGCCCGTTCGGCGACCGCAGCGCGCTGCGCAACCGTCCCGACGACCCGCTGGTGCAGGCATGGAAGCGGCAAGCCATCGCCCAGCTGACGGCGCAGGCGGACGAGGCGGAACTGACCAGCGTGTCGACCCTGATGATGGCGTATCTGCGCGATGGCGACGTGGTGCACAAAGATGCGCCGCAGGCGTATGGCTACCTGCTGGCCCTGCGCCTCGTGTACGACGACATCCTGGCGCCCGGCGTTACCAATCCGTATCAGGATGAGTACTGGCACTGGCTGCAAAACGAACTGACGCCGGAGCAGCAAGCCGCCGCCAGCGCCAAGGCGCAAGCCATCGCGGCGAAGTTCCGCCAGCATACGGGCCGTCCCGCGCACGGCTGAGCTGGCAAGGCCGCTGCGCCTTGCCCGAGGATCGCTGTTAAGTAAGGGGAATCAGCCGATGACGACGCGCCGGCTGGCCGTGTTCGTTGTCGGTTGGCCGCTGGGGCCGTAGAAATTTCCGCTTTGGGCCGGGGGGCGCATGGCGTTCAGGGCGCCTTGCGTATGTACCATGTGCTTGTTGACGAGCAGGCTGTTCAGGCGGTTCTGTTCCTTCGCTTCGCGTGTCGTCTCGAGCAGGGCTTTCCACAGGGATGCCGCCTCGGCTTCGTTGGCGCCGACCAGCCAGTCTTCCATGCCCGCTTCGGCGGCCGTGAAGCCCGCTGCCGCCAGCGCCTGGTGGCGTTGCGCCGCCAGCTGGCTCAATTGTCCGACGAGCGCCGTCTTGCGCGCCGTGAGCTCCGTGATTGCATCGATGTCAGCGGCAACCAGATGCCGCTGTTCTTCTTTCATCAATGCCAGCAATGTGGTCATGAGCTGTTGCTCGTCGCGCAGGCTGGAAAACGGAGTCACTGATTGCATGAGGAAACCTATCTATTTCGTGAGTGCAGCAAGTCCTTGACCGTGTCGAGGAGACCGTCCGCCACTTTTTCTGAGTTGACCTGGAACTGGCCGTCGGCGATCGCCAGCTTGATGCGTTCGACTTTTTTCGTGTCGAACACGGCGCCGCTGCCGGCAGTTGCACTGGCCGCTAATGCCTGTCCTTGCGGCGACAGGCGTACATTGTCCGACGTTGTCGGTGTTGCCTGGGCTTTCTCGGCATTCCGGGCGCCGGAGGTACTGGCGGGCGCCACCGGCAGGCCGGGATTGCTTTTAATGGTGTTATCGGTAATTTTCACAGCGTGATCCTCGTCTGGTCGAAGTCAAGAAACTCCGGGATATGTGTCATTATCGGCACCTTCTTCCGAAACTTTAGTGCGCCAGACCACAATATCGCTGTCCATCCGTGTTTAGAACGCCACCTCCACCATGCCGCCAGCCCGCGCCACGCCGCTGATCTGCTGGCCGCTCTGCGTGCGGACCTGCACCGTCTGGCCATCGCCGGCGCTGCCGATGGCGCGTCCTTCTGATGCTACCTGGAAACCGTTGCCACTGGAAACGACACGCACCAGCTGGCCCTGCATCACCACCGGTTTGCGGCGCAGCGTGTCGAGGCGCATCGGCGTGCCTGGCGGCAAGGAAATATTCGTGCTGGCGCCCACGACCTGGGCCATGTCCGTGGCGATGCCTGCTGGCAATGCAGCCAGGTCGCCCTGCATCGTCACCAGCTGGCTGGCGTCGATGGCCTGTCCTGGCGCCAGCGGCACGGCGCTGGCCACGTAGTCGCCCACGACGGCCACGTTCGCTTGCAGATAGATGGTCCAGCTGGACGGGGCCGTGCAGCGCACGCCCACGGTGGTCTTGCCCCAGGCGCGGGCGCCTGGCGCCATGAATGCTTGCGGCGCGGGGCAGGCGGCCAGGTTCAGGCGCGGATCGACGGCGCCGACGGTGATCGTCACCTTGCCCGGCAAACCGTTGCTTTGCACTTGCAGGAATTGTTCCACGCTGTTGCGCAGCGCTTCCGGCGTCTGCCGGCCGGCGTTTTGCGCCTGCGCGCAAGGCGCCAGGGCGGCAAGCCGGATGGCTAGGGCGAGGAGGAAAGCGAGCGGTGTTTTCATGGTGATAGGCCTCTGGAATAGTGCCATGATAGTGCGCGCCGCCCCGTTCGAAGCGCCGATTAAGGGGTAAAAGTACGGTCTGATCCGGCGATGGCCTTGCCGTCGGGCGCCGTACTATGTTTCCTGTCATCACTATACCGCCATCCTTCCGCCATCTCGGGCGCCAGTGGCAGATCTTTCCGGAGCCTGACATGATAGGGAAACTCGACGATTACATGCGCTTCAACGAGACGGCGCTGAGCCTGCGCTCGACGCGCCAGGAATTGCTCGCCTCGAATATCGCCAATGCGGACACGCCCAACTACAAGGCGCGCGACGTCGATTTCGCCAGCGCGCTGAAGGGGGCGATGGCGCGCAAGGATGGCGTGCCGCCGGCCCTGAAGGGCACGGCGCCGCAGCATATGCCGGGCAAGGGCGTCGCCGCCGTGGGAAGCAGCACGGGCGGCAAGGTCGAGACCCTGGCCGACGGCACGCCGCTGCTGTACCGCGCGCCGGCCCAGGGCGCCGTCGATGGCAATACGGTCGACATGGATCTTGAGCGCAATGCCTTTGCCGACAACGCCATCCGCTACGAGGCGGCCGTGACGTTCCTCAACTCGCAGATCAAGGGCATGCTGACGGCCATCCAGGGAGGACAATAATCATGTCGCTATTTAATATCTTCAATGTGTCCGGTTCGGCCATGAGCGCCCAGGCGCAGCGCCTGAACACGGTGGCCAGCAACCTGGCCAATGCCGACAGCGCCACCAGCGCCACGGGCGAAGCCTACCGCGCCAAGCAGGTGGTGTTCGAAGCCGTGCCCATGGCCAACGGCGCCACGGCCGTCAAGGTGCAGAAGGTGATCGAGGACCCGTCGCCGATGAAGCTGGTCTACGACCCGAAGAATCCGCTGGCCGACGAGAAGGGCTATGTCACCATGCCCAACGTGAATACGGTCGACGAGATGGTCAACATGCTGTCGGCTTCGCGCTCGTACCAGACCAACGTGGAAACCATGAACGCGGCCAAGTCGCTGCTCTTGAAAACCCTTACCCTCGGCCAATAAGGCTGACTGATCATTATGGCAACCATCGATACCACGACCTCCGTCACCACCGACCTGATGGCGACGATGAATCCGAAGAAGACGACGGCCGAGGCAGGCAGCGTCGAAGCGGAAACGAACAAATTCCTCACCCTGCTGGTGACCCAGCTGAAAAACCAGGACCCGATGAATCCGCTGGACAATGCGCAACTGACCAGCCAGCTGGCGCAGCTGTCCACGGTGACGGGCGTCAACAAGCTCAACACGACGCTGGAAACCCTGAAAACCAGCTACCAGCAAGCCGAATCGATGCAGGCGGCCAACATCATCGGCCACGGCGTGTTGACGGCGGGCAAGGATATCAACCTGAGCAAGAGCGCCGCGCTGCTGGGCGTGGACCTGGCCACGGCGGCCGACAAGGTCAAGGTCGTCATCTACAAGGATGGCAAGGAAGTCCATTCCATCGACCTGGGCGCGCAGGAAGCGGGCACCTTGCCGCTGGGCTGGAACGGTTCCACCGCCGACCTGGACAAGGACGGCAAGCCGGTCGTGCTGGCCGACGGCGCCTACACCTTCACGGTGGAAGCGACGCGGGGCGGCACCAAGCTCAAGGATGCGACGGCGCTGATGTTCGGTTCGGTCGCCAGCGTGTCGACGGGCGCGAATGGCGTGAAATTGAATGTCCCGGGCGTGGGCAGCATCACCATGGCCGACGTGAAACAGATTCTGTAAGCCGCTTCCCCTTAGCTGACCCTCTACCCCTAATTTCTACCAGGAGAACACAATGTCTTTCCAACAAGGCCTGAGCGGCTTGAATGGCGCCGCCAAATCGCTGGACGTCATCGGTAACAATATCGCCAACTCGTCCACCGTCGGTTTCAAGCAGTCGCAGGCCCAGTTCGCCGACATTTATGCCAACTCGCTGTATGGCGTGGGCGGCAACCAGGCGGGGATCGGCGTGTCCGTCTCGCAAATCGCCCAGCAATTTAACCAGGGTAACCTGGAAACCTCGTCGAATCCCCTCGACATCGCCATCAATGGCGGCGGCTTCTTCCGTACCAGCGTCAACGGCGCCGTCCAGTACTCGCGCAATGGCCAGTTCCAGGTCGACAAGAGCGGCTTCATCGTCAATGCCCAGCTGGCGCAGCTGACCGGCTATGCGGCCGACGCCAACGGCAAGATCGTCGCTGGCGCCGTCGTGCCCCTGCAGATCGACCAGTCGGACATGAAGCCCCAGGCCACGACCAAGGTCGACACGCAAGTCAACCTCAATTCGAATACGGCCATGCCGACCACGGTGCCATTCAAACTCAGTGATGACACCACGTACAGCAAGCAGTTCCCCGTCGAAGTCTTCGATTCGCTGGGCAATTCCCACATCATGTCGAATTTCTACGTCAAGACGGGCACCAACACCTGGGACGTCTACTCGGCCGTCGACGGCACGGAAGTGACCAGCATGAAGGCCGCCGCCGCCCTGCAGACGGACCCCGCCTCGCTGGCCGCGCGCGCCGCCTACCAGGCCGCCGCCACGGCCGTGCCGCTGGTGCCGGCCAATGTGACGACGGCCGCCGTCGCCTATGGCAATGCGGTCGGCGCCGCCGTCTCGGCCGCCGCCGCCGCCGCGGGCGCCACGCCGGCGCAACTGGCCGCCATCGCCGCCACCTACGGCAGTGCCGTGCCGAATGGCATCAATTCGAGCCGCACGCCCGACCAGATCGACGCGGCCATCCGCGCCGTGACCTCGGTGCCCGCCGTCAAGACGGGTTCGCTGGTCTTCAACACGGTCGGCAGCCTGGACCGGGCCGCCATGCTGGCCCTGACGCCGCCGCAAACCTTGCCCGTCACCGTCAACCTGCCGATCTTCCCGGCCACGGGCGCCAATCCGACCCTGTCGGTCCAGGTCGATTTCAGCAAATCGACTCAGCTGGGCACCGCCACGGCGGAAAAGAAAACGGAAGCGGACGGCTACAAGGCGGGTCAGCTGAGCCAGTTCATCGTGGGCGACGACGGCGTCATCCAGGGCCAGTACAACAATGGCAAGACGCGCGCCCTGGGGCAGGTGGTGTTGAGCAACTTTACCAACCCGAACGGCCTGGAGCCGCTGGGCAACAACGCCTGGGTGGAAAGCTCGGCCTCGGGCAAGCCCATCACGGGCGAGCCGAAGACGGGCACCCTGGGCAACTTGCGCGCCTCGGCCGTGGAAGTATCGAACGTCGACCTGACGGCGGAACTGGTCAACATGATCACAGCCCAGCGCGCCTACCAGGCGAATGCGCAGACCATCAAGACGCAGGATTCCGTCCTGCAGACCCTGGTCAACCTGCGCTAACTTGGGGCGCCTCGTTAAGCTACTGCGCGTCTCACTACCGGGCCGGCGTTGCTCGCTGTACCTCCGTACAGCTGCGCTACTCAACCCGGTATTGAACCGCTCGCTACGCTTCCCGAGGCACCCGTGACGTTGCGGGAAGTTGCATTAAACCCATCAGTTGCGATACAGGCAGGAGAAACACATGGACCGTCTCATCTACACCGCCGGCTCGGGCGCCAAGCACATCCTGGACAAGCAGGCGACCACGGCGAACAACCTGGCGAACGCCACCAGCACGGGTTTCCGTGCCCAGCTCGACTCGTTCCGCGCCGTGCCCGTGGTGGCCGACGGCATGATGCCGACGCGCGCCTTCGTCGTCGATTCGACGGTCGGTTCCGATTTCACGCAAGGCCCGATGCAGCACACGGGCCGCGCGCTCGACGTCGCCGTGGAAAACGCGGGCTGGATCGCGGTGCAGTCGGCCGATGGTTCCGAAGCCTACACGCGCAACGGCGCCCTGAAGCTCAATGAAAACGGCATGCTGCAGACGCAATCGGGCCTGATGGTGCAGGGCGACACGGGCCCCATGGCGATTCCGCCGGGCGTGACGGTGGCCATCGCCAGCGACGGCACGGTGGGCACGATTTCCACCGACGTGCCGCCAGGCCCGTCGACGGTGCTGGGGCGCATCAAGCTGGTCAACCCGCCCGAGCAGCAACTGGTGCGCGGCGACGACGGCCTGTTCCGTCTGAAGGATGGCACGGTGGCGCAGGCCGACCAGGCCGTCAAGCTGACCACCGGTGCGCTGGAAGGCAGCAATGTCAGCCCCGTCGACTCCATGGTCAGCATGATCGCCCTGGCGCGCCAGTTCGAAACGCAAATGAGCTTGTTGAAGAATGCCGAGAATAACGCGGCGAAAGCCACCCAGATCCTCGCTTTGAATTGATGGGGGCACCCGCATAATGGTCACATAGAAATAGTCTACAGAGCTGACTAGCGCTGTTATTGGAGAAAAATCATGATTCGTTCCCTTTGGATTGCCAAGACCGGCCTGGAAGCGCAGCAGACGCAGATGGACGTGATCGCCAATAACCTGGCCAACGTCAGCACCACGGGCTTCAAGAAGTCGCGCGCCGTGTTTGAAGACTTGCTGTATCAAAATGTGCGCCAGCCGGGCGCGCAATCGTCGCAGCAAACCCAGCTGCCATCGGGCTTGCAGATCGGCACGGGCGTACGCACCGTGGCTACCGAACGCATCCATACGCAAGGCAATCCCCAGGCATCGGGCAATTCGCGCGACGTGATGGTCAACGGCACGGGTTTCTTCCAGGTGCTGATGCCGGACGGCGCCACCGCCTACACGCGCGACGGCTCCTTCCAGACCGATTCCAACGGCCAGCTGGTGACGTCCGAAGGCTTCGTCATCCAGCCCGCCATCACCGTGCCGACGAACGCGCTGAGCCTGACCGTGGCGCGCGACGGCACCGTGTCCGTCACCTTGCCCGATACGGTCGCGCCATCGCAGATCGGCTCGCTGCAGCTGACCACCTTCGTCAACCCGGCCGGCCTGGAGTCGAAGGGCGAAAACCTGTACATGGAAACGGGCGCCTCCGGCGTGGCGCAGACCAACACCCCGGGCACGAATGGCGCCGGCGTGCTGATGCAGGGCTATATCGAGACGTCGAACGTCAACGTGGCCGAGGAAATGGTCAACATGATCCAGACGCAGCGCGCCTACGAGATCAACAGCAAGGCCATCACCACATCCGACCAGATGCTGCAGAAATTGTCGCAACTTTAATTTTCATAGTCGTCATGCCATCCGCCGCCGGATGGCAGCGGAGGTTCGTCATGCAATACCCCATCATCGCCCTGTTGTCCGCAGTCCTGCTGTCCGGCTGCGCCATCACGCCTACGTCCATCGTGCAATACCCGACCACCACGCGCGCGCCGATGCCGGAACCCGTGGTCGTCAGCAACGGTTCCATCTACCAGCCGTCGACCTACCGTCCCGCCTTCGAAGACCGCCGCGCGCGCCACGTGGGCGACACCATGACCATCGCCATCACCGAGCGCACGAACGCCGTCAAGGCGGGCGCCAGTTCCGGCAACAAGTCCGGCAGCGTGGGCTTTTCCACGCCGGGCATCGCCCAGGGCCGTTTCGGCGGCACGGTCTCGGCGAACGGCGCGACCAAGTTTGCGGACGGCGACAACCAGTCCGCCAGCAACACGTTTTCCGGCACGATCGGCGTGACGGTGATCGAGGTATTGCCAAACGGCAACCTGATCGTGGCCGGCGAGAAACAGATCGCCATGAACAAGGGCACGGAATTCATCCGTTTCTCGGGCATGGTCAATCCCGATACCATCGGCATCGGCAACGTCGTGCCATCGACCCAGGTGGCCGACGCGCGTGTCGAGTACCGCACCAACAGCCAGATTGACCGCGCCGAAATGGCCTCGATGGCCTCGCGCTTCTTCCTCAGCCTGCTGCCGTTCTGATCATGGCGACCCTGACCTTTCCCCGCGTTCTGGCCGTCTGTGGCCTGGCTATTTCTCTGCTGGCGCCCGTGGCGCAGGCCGAGCGCATCAAGGACCTGGCCAGCATCGCCGGCGTGCGCCAGAATCAGCTGATGGGCTATGGCCTCGTCGTCGGCCTCGACGGCAGCGGCGACCAGACCACGCAAACGCCCTTTACCATCCAGAGCGTGGCGGCGATGCTGCAGCAGCAGGGCATCAACTTGCCGCAAGGCACCAGTTTGCAGTTGAAAAACGTGGCCGCCGTGATGGTGACGACGGCCTTGCCCGCGTTTGCCCAGCCGGGCCAGCTGCTCGACGTGACGGTGTCGTCGATGGGCAATGCGAAAAGCTTGCGCGGCGGCACTTTATTGATGACGCCATTGAAGGGCGCCGATGGCCAGGTGTACGGCATGGCGCAGGGCAACGTGCTGGTGGGCGGCGTGGGCGCGCAGGCGGCCGGCAGCTCCGTCGTCATCAATCACCTGAGCGTGGGCCGCATCTCGGGCGGCGCCACCGTCGAGCGCACCGTGCCTTCGGTGCTGGGCGCCAATAATACGATCCGCCTGGAATTGAATGCCACCGATTTTGCCACCGCCAGCCGCGTGGTCGACGCCATCAACAGCCGCTACGGCGCCGGCACGGCCGCCGCGCTGGACGGGCGCGTGATCCAGGTGCAGTCGCCGGGCGGCAGCGACCAGCGCGTGTCCTTCCTGGGCCAGCTGGAAAGCATCGAAGTCAACCCGGCCCGTCTGGCGGCCAAGGTCATCATGAATGCGCGCACCGGTTCCGTCGTGATGAACCAGTCCGTGACCCTGGAAACGTGCGCCATTTCGCACGGCAACCTGTCCGTCACCATCAATGTCGAGCCGCAGGTGAGCCAGCCGGCGCCGCTGTCGGGCGGGCGCACGGTGGTCACGCAGACGGCGCAGATCGACATCAAGAAGGAGCCGGGCAAGGTCATGCTGGTCAAGGGCGGCGCCTCGCTGTCCGACGTGGTCAAGGCTTTGAATGCCATCGGCGCCTCGCCGCAAGACTTGCTGGCCATCCTGCAGGCGATGAAGGCGGCAGGGTCGCTGCGCGCCGAACTCGAAATCATTTGATGGGCATGCCATGATCAGTCAAACCGACCTCAGCAACACCGCCGCCTATGACGTCAAGGGCATGGATGGCTTGCGCCAGTCCGCCAAGGCGAAGGACCCCGCCGCCCTGAAAGAGGCGGCCACGCAATTCGAAGCCATGTTCATCAACATGATGATGAAAAGCATGCGCGAAGCCACGCCGCAGGACGGCATCATGGATAGCCAGCAGAGCAAGATGTACACCTCGATGCTGGACCAGCAGACGAGCCAGAACCTGGCCAAGCGGGGCACGGGCCTGGCGGACATGCTGATCCGCCAGCTGTCGTCGTCGAACCAGGCGCTGGCCGCCGACGGCGCCGAAGCGCCGTCGCCCCGCTCGTCGAGCATGACGCAGGCGCTGGCCGCGTTCCGCCAGCAGCAGGGCGCGCTGACCGAGGGCGCAGGCAGCGCCGCCGGCACCGGCAAGACCCTGAGCGACAAGGCCAACGCCACGCAGGCGCCGCACGTGCGCGCCTTCCAGGAAAAGCTGGGCGTGCATGCGGAAGAGGCGAGCCGCGCCACCGGCATCCCGGCCAAGTTCATGCTGGGCCAGGCGGCGCTGGAAACGGGCTGGGGCAAGCGCGAAATCATCAGCCGCGACGGCAGCAGCAGCCACAACCTGTTCGGCATTAAGGCGTCGGCCGACTGGAAGGGCAAGGTCACGGAAGCCGTCACCACGGAATATGTAAATGGCAAGGCGCAGCGCAAGGTGGAGAAATTCCGCGCCTACGACAGCTACGCGGATAGTTTCAAGGATTATGCGCAGTTGATTACCAACAACAAACGCTATGAAAAAGTGCTGGCCAGCGCGGGCGACGCCAGCACGTTCGCCCAGGGCTTGCAAAAGGCCGGCTATGCGACGGACCCGAATTACGCTGCCAAACTGACAAAGATCATCAAGCATTCGCTGGTCGGCTAATCCTCTTCCATGCCCCCGTGCAGGCCGCGCGCTTCAAGTTTTCGCCGCGGCTGCCGTAAATACATTTGACGGTAACCAATAAGACACCATGACTTCGAATCTACTCAGCATCGGTAAGAGCGGTTTGCTTGCAGCGCAGGTGGGCCTGTCGACGACCGGGCATAACATCACCAATGCCAACGTGGACGGTTACAACCGCCAGGTGGTGCTGCAGCAGACGGCGCAGTTCAACAATGCCGGTTATGGCTTCGTGGGCAACGGTACGGAAGTGTCGCAAGTCAAGCGCCAGTACGACGGCTTCATGGCGGCCCAGGTGAATGCCGCGCAGTCGACCACCAGTTCGCTCGACGCGTATTACACGCAGATCACGCAGATCGACAATATGCTGGCCGATCCCACGGCCGGGCTGTCGCCGGCGATGGCCGATTTCTTCAAGGGCGTGCAGGATTTCAGTTCGAATCCCTCGTCCGTGTCGTCGCGCCAGGCATTGCTGTCGAGCGCCAACTCGCTGACGGCGCGCTTCCAGGGCCTCAGCGCGCGCCTGACGGAAATCGGCGACGGCGTCAATTCGCAGATCACCTCGAACGTGAAGGTGATCAACTCCTATGCCAAGCAGATCGCGGACCTGAATACCTCGATTACCAACCTGACCGTGAATGAAAGCAATCAGCCCAACGATTTGCTGGACCAGCGCGACCAGCTGATCACGGAGCTGAACAAATACGTCAAGGCAACGGTTCAGCCTGGCGCCGGCAACTCGATTACCGTCTCGATCGGCTCGGGCCAGCCGCTGGTGGTGGGCAACAAGAACTTTGAACTGGCCGTCACGCCGTCGCCGACGGACCCGAACCGCCTGGACGTGGGCTATGTGACGGGCACGAGCGTTACCAAGCTGTCGGAAAGTTCCTTGAGCGGCGGGGCGCTGGGCGGCTTGCTGGAATTCCGTAGCGGCAGCCTGGACCGCATCCAGAATTCGCTGGGCAAGGTCGCCATCGCGCTCGCGTCGAGCTTCAATGAGCAGCACAAGCTGGGCCAGGACTTGAATGGCGACATGGGGGGCGATTTCTTCAAGTTGCCCGATCCCGTCATCGGCGCCGACTACCGCAACAACGCGACCAGCACGACCGCGCTGTCGGCCAAGGTCAGCGATCCGACCAAGCTGACGGCCAGCGATTATGCCGTGAAATATGACGGCACCAACTATGTGGTGACGCGCCAGAGCGACGGCGCGAAAACGACCATCAACCCGTATCCGCAAACGGTGCCGCAAACCATCGACGGCGTGGATTTCTCGATCTCGGGCACGGCTGCCGAAGGCGACAACTTCATGGTCAGGCCGACGGCCCACGGCGCTGCCGACCTGGCCGTGGCGATTACCGACCGCAACAAGCTGGCCGCCGGCGCGCCGATCGCCACGGGCGCGCCCGTCAGCAACACGGGCAGTGGCAAGCTGGGTGCAGGCAGCGTGGACAAAGCCTATTTAACGCCAGGCAATGCCTTGACGGGCACCGTCACCTTGACGTACGACAAGGCGACCACCTCGCTGACGGGTTTCCCCGCGGGCCAGGCCGTGACGGTGAAAGGCTTGAACGGCGCCACCACCACGTATCCGGCCGGCACGGCGAATATTCCCTACACGGAAGGCGACAACTTCAGCTTTGGCGGCATCAACGTCAACATGACGGGGGTGCCCGCGCAGGGCGATAAATTCACCATCGCGCCGAACACGGGCGGGGTGGGCGACAACCGCAATGCCTCCTTGCTGGCGGGCTTGCAGACGAAAAACATTCTCGATGGCGGCAAGGCGACGTTCCAGGGTTCGTACGCGGAAACCGTCAGCTATGTGGGCAACAAGACGCGCGAAGTGCAGGTCAGCGGCCTGGCCAGCATGGCCTTGTTGCAGCAGACCAGCACGCAGCAGCAGGCCGTTTCCGGCGTCAACCTCGATGAAGAGGCGGCCAATCTGCTGCGCTACCAGCAAGCCTACCAGGCTTGCGGCAAGGTCATGCAGATCGCCAGCACCCTGTTCGACGTGGTCATCGGCCTCGGACGTTAATTATTCAAGCGGCGGCGCCTGGCGCCCGCCGCCATCAGGAAGGGCAGCATCATGCGCATCAGTACCAAAATGATCTATGACGCGGGCAGCACGCAGCTGAACAATCTGCAGGGCGCGTTGAACCGCACGCAGATGCAGCTGTCGGCGAACCGCCGCAACCTGACGCCGGCCGACGACCCGATCGCCTCGGCGCGCGCGCTGGAAGTGACGCAGTCGCAATCGATCAATACGCAATTCGTGACGAATCGCTCCAACGCCAAGAATTTCCTCTCGCAGGAAGAGCTGGCGCTGGCCAGCACCACGTCGCTGATCGCCGACGTGCAGGAGCTGGTGCTGAAGGCCGGTAATCCGGCCTTGAAGGATATCGACCGCCAGAGCCTGGCCACGGAACTGAAGGGACGCTTGACCGACCTGATGGGCATTGCCAACACGTCCGACAACGCGGGCGGCTATCTGTTCGGCGGCTACAAGTCGACGACGCAACCGTTCAGTCAGACGCCGGGCGGCGCCACCTACGTGGGCGACCAGGGCCAGCGCGAGCTGCAAGTGGGCTCGGCCCGCTACCTGGCCACCAGCGACTCGGGCGCGGCCGTGTTCGAGAACAATTTGACGGGCAACGGCAAGTTCACCACGGCGGCCGACCCGGGCAACTTTGCGCGCGGCGGCGCCGGCATCATTTCCGGCGGTACCATCACCGATGCCAGCAAGTTGACGGGGCACAAGTATTCGATCGATTTCCAGGTGACGGGCACGGGCACCGCTGCCGTCACGACCTATACCGTGACGGACGTGACCCTGGGCCAGACCATCCCGAATCCCGCCGTGCCGGTGGCGTATAAATCGGGCGACGCGATCAACTTTGACGGCCAGCAAGTCAATATCGCGGGCAAGCCGGCCGATCTGGACAAGTTCACCCTGGAACCCAGCAGCAAGGAATCGATCTTTACCACGATTACCAACCTGATCGGCGCGCTGGGCCAGCCGGCTTCGGGCGACGCGGGCCAGGCGCGCTTGACGGCCAGCCTGAACGCCGCGCACGATATCCTCGACACGGCCTACGACAATGTGCTATCCGTGCGCGCGGAAGTCGGTTCGCGCCTGAAGGAGATCGATACGCTCGACAGCGCCGGCGACGACCTCGACCTGCAATATGCGAGCACCTTGTCCGGCTTGCAGGACCTGGACATGGTGAAGGCGATTTCCCTGTTCAGCCAGCAGCAGATCACCCTGCAGGCGGCGCAGAAGTCCTTCACGTCGATCTCGGGCCTGTCGCTGTTCAACTACATCAGCTAAGCCGTCGTTCCAGCATGACGTCCGGCCGGGCCGGGGCAGGGAGACTTCCCGCCCCGGCTTTTTTGCGTCCGCAATCTGGCCAGGCTGGCAAGATATACAGGCAAACTGTGCAGTCTACCTGCATATCTGTTATAGTAGAGGCTGTTGATTCACCAGCGGCCCCCATGAGCACCCCACAAGATGACCACGAAGATCACGAGCAGGTGCTGCAACTGGCCGGCGAATTGCGCATTCTCATCGGCAAACTACGCCGCCGCCTGCGCGAGGAAGCCCACCTGGGCGACGTCAGCATGTCGCAGGCGTCCGTGCTCAGCCGTCTCGAGCGCGACGGCCCGGCCACTGCCAGCAGCCTGGCGCGCGCCGAAGGCATGCGGCCCCAGTCGATGGCCGCCACCGTGCAAGCCTTGACGGACGCGCAGATGGTGACGGGTTCGCCCGATCCGCTCGATGGCCGGCAAACGCTGCTGACCCTGACGGACAGCTGCCGCGCCTGGATCGCGGCCAGCCGCGCCGCGCGCGAGGACTGGCTGGCGCGCACCATCGAAACCCGGCTCACGCCGGCCGAAGTCACCGAGCTGGACAACGCGGTGGCATTACTCAAACGCTTGGCGGAGTGATCCGCTGAATTTTTCACCACGACCCCGGCAAGGAGCCCGCACGCCCAGATGAACAACACATTCCGTTCGCTACGCATTCCCAATTACCGTATCTGGGCCGGCGGCGCCCTGGTGTCGAATATCGGCACCTGGATGCAGCGCACGGCGCAGGATTGGCTGGTGCTGAGCGAATTGACGCAGCACAATGCCAGCGCCGTCGGCATCGTCATGGCCTTGCAATTCGGCCCGCAACTGCTGTTGCTGCCCCTGACGGGCATGGCGGCCGACCTGCTCGACCGCAGGAAATTGCTGCTGTGCACGCAGGCGGCCATGGGTTTGCTGGCGCTGGGACTCGGGATGTTGTGCATCAGCGGCCTGGTACAACTGTGGCATGTGTATGTGTTTGCTTTCCTGCTGGGCTGCGTGACGGCCTTCGATTCGCCCGTGCGCCAGACTTTTGTTTCCGAAATCGTCGGCGAGGAAGATTTGACGAACGCCGTGGCGCTCAATTCCACCTCGTTCAATGCGGCGCGCATGCTGGGCCCGGCCGTGGCGGGACTCTTGATCAGCAGCGTCGGCAGCGGCTGGGTCTTCATCATCAACGCCGTCTCGTTTGCGGCCGTGATCGGTTCGCTGTTGCTGCTGCGCGTGGAATTGCTGCGCCGCGCGCCGCGCGTCAAGGCCACGCGCGCCAGCCTGGGCGAAGGTTTCCGCTACGTGCGCCAGCGGCCCGACCTGATGGCCATCCTGCTGATGCTGTTCCTGATCGGCACCTTTGGCCTGAATTTTCCGATTTTCCTCTCGACCATGTCCGTGACGGCCTTCCACGCGGGCGCCGGCCAGTATGGCCTGCTCAGCTCCGTGATGGCGTGCGGCTCCGTGGCGGGCGCCCTGCTGGCGGCGGGGCGGGGCCAGCCCACCTTGGCCTTGCTGCTGGGGGCGGCCGCGCTGTTCGGCCTGGCCTGCGCGCTGGCCGCCGTGATGCCCAATTACTGGCTGTTCGGCATGATGCTGGTGGTCATCGGCATCGCCGCGCAAACGTTTACCACCAGCGTCAACAGCAGCGTGCAACTGTCGACGGCGCCCGCCATGCGGGGCCGGGTGATGGCCATCCTTTTGGCCATCTCGGCGGGCGGTACGCCGCTGGGTGCGCCTATCGTGGGCTGGGTGGCCGACACCTTCGGCCCGCGCTGGGCGCTGGGCATCGGTGCCTTGTCGGGCCTGGCGGCCGCCCTCGTCGGCGTGCGCTACCTGGTCAAACATCACCAGTTGCGCCTGAACGTCGACCTGCGGCGCTGGCGCTTCGCATTCAGCAGCGACCAGCATTAAGGCAGCCCGTCAGGGCGGCAGCAGGCCCGTGCGGGCGGCGGCGAGGATGGCGCCGCTCAAGCCGTCGAGCAGGCTGGACGCGGCGCGCGCCGTATGCCAGTACAGGGCGACATCCAATGGCATATCCGGCAGCAGTTCGACCAGGCTGCCATTGTCAAGATGCGGCTGGATCAGCGCCTGCGGGTGCAGGCCCCAGCCCATGCCGGCCAGGCCGGCCGTGACGAAGGCATGTGACGAGGGCAAGGCATGGCGCGGCAGTTCCACGTGCCGGTGGCACAGGCGACGCACCCAGCGCGATTGCAGCTCGTCCTTGGCATTGAAGACGAGGCTGGGCGCCAGCGCCAGGCTGGCGGCGCCCACGCCGTGGGCAAAATAGCGCTGCAGGAAGGCGGGACTGGCGGCCGCCAGGTAGCGCATGGCGCCCAGCGGGCGGCTGTTGCAGCCCGACGCGGGCCGGGCCGTGGCGCTGACGGCGGCCAGCACGGCGCCGCTGCGCAGCCATTCGGCCGTGTGGTCCTGGTCGTCGACGGCCACTTGCAGCAGCACCGGGTACCCGGCCGCAAAGGCGGCGATGGCGGGCGCCAGCCAGGTGGCCAGGCTGTCGGCATTCACGGCGACGGGCACGCTGGCGCGCGTCAGGCCTTGCGCCGCCAGCGCCGGCAAGGCGCCCTGCAAATCCTGTTCGAGCAGCTGCACCTGGTCCACGTGCTGGCACAGGCGCCGGCCCGTTTCCGTGGCGCGGCAGGGCTGGTCGCGTATCACCAGCGCGCAGCCGACGCGCTCTTCCAGCAGGCGGATACGCTGCGAAATGGCCGATGGCGTCACGTGCAAGGCGCGCGCCGCGCGCTCGAAACTGCCTTCGCGGATGACGGCTGCCAGGGCGGCGAGGGCGGCATAATCGAGCATGAATGTAGTTTTCCTTAACTTGCTGTAGTAAAGGTAGTTTGCCTTCATTGCGCGCGGCTGGCAAGATCGCCGCATGACACTCTCGACCGCCACCACCGCACCCGTTTTTTCCGTCTTTCTCCAGGGCTTGAGCCTGGGCCTGGGACTCATCGTTGCCATCGGCTCGCAAAATGCCTTTGTTCTGCGGCAAGGCTTGCGCCGCGAACATGTGGGCGCCATCGTGCTGTTTTGCGCGCTGGCCGATGCGGCGCTGATCGCCGCCGGCGTGCTGGGCATGGCCCAGGCGCTGGGGCAGCGCCCCTTGCTGGCCAACGTCCTGGCGCTGGGCGGCGCCGTTTTCCTGGCCGTCTACGGTTGGCAAGCCTTGCGGCGCGCCCGCCGGCCGCAGCTGCTGCGCGCCGCCGAGGGCGGGGGCGGACTGGGCCTGGGCGCCGTCCTGGCCCAGGCGGCCGCATTTACCCTGCTCAACCCGCATGTGTACCTGGATACGGTATTGCTGGTGGGAAGTATTGGCGCGCAGCAGCCGGGCGCGCTGCGCGGCTGGTTTATTGTTGGCGCCAGCGCGGCCAGCCTGCTGTGGTTTGCATCGCTGGGTTATGGCGCGCGCTGGCTGGCGCCGTGGTTTGCGCGGCCCCGCGCCTGGCAAGTGCTCGATGGCTTGATCGGCGTGACCATGTTCGTGCTGTCGGCGCTGCTGCTGCGCCACGCGCTGGGCTGGTAGCGCTGGATCAGCGCGCGGGCGGCAGCGGCGCCGGCGTCGGCAGCGCGGGACGCAGGGGATTCGGCGGCACGGGCGGCGGTGGCCGGTCACGCGTGGCAAAGCCGCGCGGCAGCAAACGCGCCGTTTCTATGCCGCGCAGGAACATGTTCTGGAACGGCGTGGCCAGGTAGGGCAGGACCATGCTGATCACCAGCAAGCCTACGCCCAGGGTGACGGGAAAACCGATGCCGAAGATGTTCAGCTGCGGCGCGGCCCGCGTCAGGATGCCCAGCGCCACGTTGGTCAGCAGCAGGGCGGCGAGGATGGGCAGTGAAATTTGCAGGCCGGAACGGAAGATTTCCCCGCCCCAGGCCGCCAATTGCTGGAAACCGCCGCCGCTGATGGGACTCGATGAAATCGGCAGGCTGACGAAGCTTTCCGCCAGCGCCGCCAGCAAGACCAGGTGGCCATTGACAGTGAGAAACATCAACGTGGCCAGCATGACGAGGAACTGGCTGATGGCGGACGAGCGGCCCTTGGTTTGCGGATCGAAGAACGAGGCGAAGCCCAGGCCCATGGTCAGGCTGCTGATCTCGCCGGCCATTTCGACGGCGGAAAACACGATGCGAATGGAAAAGCCGATGGCCAGGCCCACCAGCATCTCTTGCGTGAGGATCAGCAGGCCGGGCAAGGACATCGGGTTGACGGCAGGCAAGGCCGGCACGGTGGGGGCGATGATCATGGCCAGCAGCGCGCCCAGGGTCACCTTGACGGTGGCGGGCACGGCCGCGTTGCCGAACAGGGGCGCGGCCGCGATCAGGCCGAGGATGCGACTAAGCGGCCACAGCAGTGCTGCGATCCACGTGTTCAGTTCGATGCTGGACAGGGTCAGCATGGCGTATGCCGCAGCCCCACGCCTAGCCGACCAGGTTCGGGATGCCGGTAAATACCTGGCGCATGTAGTCGAGCATGACGGACAGCATCCACGGGCCCGCCACGACGAGGGCGACGAAGATGCCGACCAGCTTGGGGATGAAGGACAGGGTCGCCTCGTTGATCTGCGTGGCCGCCTGGAAAATACTCACGATCAAGCCGATGATGAGGGCGACGAGCAGCATGGGCGCGGCCACCATCAAGGTGATTTCCATCGCATGGCGGCCCAGGGTCATGACGCTTTCGGGTGTCATCGTATTTCCCCTAGTAAAAACTCTGGGACAGCGAGCCCAGCAGCAACTGCCAGCCATCGACGAGCACGAACAGCATCAGCTTGAACGGCAGCGAGATGGTCGCCGGCGACATCATCATCATCCCCATCGACATCAGCACGCTGGCGACCACCATGTCGATGATCAAGAACGGGATAAAGATGGCAAAGCCGATCTGGAATGCCGTCTTCAGTTCGCTGGTGACGAAGGCGGGCACGAGGATGCGCAGCGGCACGTCTTCCGGACCTTGCAGGGCCGCCGAGCGCGACATCTTGGCGAACAGCGCCAGGTCGGCCTGGCGCGTCTGCTTGAGCATGAAGGTTTTCAGCGGTTCGACACCCTTGTCCATCGCCTGCTGCATGCTGATCTTGTTTTCCTGATATGGTTGATACGCATCCGTGTAGATCTTGTCGAACACGGGACCCATGACGAACAGGGTCAAAAACAGCGCCAGCCCCACCAGCACCTGGTTCGGCGGCGCCGATTGCGTGCCGATGGCCTGGCGCAGCAGGGACAGCACGATGATGATGCGCGTAAAGCAGGTCATCATCAAGAGCGCCGCCGGCAGGAAGGTGAGCGACGTCATCAGGATGAGCGTCTGCACCGGCAGCGAGTAATTCTGGCCGCCGCCCGGCGCCGGCGTGCTGTTGAAGGCCGGGATGCCCGGTTCGGCCAGCGCCCACAGCGGCAAGGCCAGGGCGGCGGCCGCCAGCAGCCAGGTCAGGGGAGTCTTCAAGGTGGACCACGCCATCTGCTGCTTATTTCCCATTGCGTTTTTCGATGGTCTGTTTCAGCCACTCGGAAAAATTGGCGGCCGCGGGGCCGTTTTGCGCCGTGGCCAGTTGCGGCAATTCGCCTTCCTGGCGCGGCATGGTGGCCAACGCATTGATCCTGCCGGGCGAGGCGCCGACGACGATCCACTGGTCGGCCACTTCGACGAGGACGATGCGTTCGCGTCCGCCCAGGTTGAGCGAGCTGACGACGCGCATCTTGTTGTTGCCGCCCATCACCTTGGGACCATAGCGCTTCATGAACCAGGCCAGGCCAATCAACAGGGCCAGCACGAATACCAGCGCGAAGATGGTTTGCAGCAGGCTGCCGGCCGAGCTGGTCGGCGCCATCGTCATGGGGGCGCCCGGCAGCATGGCGGGCAGGGCGGCGGCCGGCGAGGCTGCCGCCGGGGCTTGGGTTTCCGGGGTGGCAGATGCGGCTTTCTCAGATACAAGCTCTGCAGGCGCGCTGGCCGCCGGCGCCGATGCGGCTGCCGGTTCCGCGTGGGCAATGCTGCATGCCGCCAAGAGCGGCAGCACGGTGGAAATCAACAGGCCAGGCTTCATTTATTCAATTTTCGGATGCGTTCGGAAGGCGTGATGATGTCGGTCAGGCGGATGCCGAACTTGTCATTGACCACCACCACTTCGCCCTGGGCGATCAGGCAGCCGTTCACCAGCACGTCCATCGGTTCGCCGGCCAGGCCGTCGAGCTCGACCACGGAACCCTGCGCCAGTTGCAGCAGGTTCTTGATGGCGATCTTGGTGCGGCCCAGTTCGACCGTCAGCTGCACGGGGATATCGAGGATGAAATCGATATCGTTGTGCGTTTCCGACTTCGATGCCTGCTTGGAAAAGTCCTTGAACACGGCGGCGCTGGCCGCGCTGGCCGTATTGGCGGCCTGGTTCTGCAGCGCTTCGGCTTCCGCCTTGGCCTGCTCGGCAATGGCCGCGCCCCAATCGTCTTCCGCGCTTTGGTCGTCTTGGTTGTCAGACATGTGTTTCTCCTGTTGTACAGATACGGACCGCAGCGCGGCCCGGGTATTTATTTAGTGGTTATTCATGTTATCGGCATTGGCGAGGAGTTTCTCCACCTTCAATGCATATTGTCCGTTCAACACGCCATACGTGCAATCCATCACGGGCACGCCGTCGACGGTGGCGGCGATCAGTTCGGGGATGTTCAGGGGGATGATGTCGCCCACCTTCATGTTCAAGATCTCGTCGAACGACACGCGCGCCGTGCCCAGCGAAGCCACCAGCTCGACTTCGGCGATCTGGATCTGCTGCGTCATCAGGCGTATCCAGCGCTTGTCCACTTCCAGCGCCTCGCCCTGCAGGCTCGAGGTCAGCGAATCGCGGATCGGTTCGATCATCGAATACGGCATGCAGAAGTGGATTTGTCCGGAAACGGAGCCCAATTCCACCGTAAACGTGGAGGCCACCACCACTTCGTTTGGCGTGGCGATGTTGGCGAACTGCGTGTTCATTTCTGAACGGATATATTCGAACTCGACGGGGAAGACCGGCTCCCACGACTTGGTGTACGCCTCGAAGACGATGTCGAGAATGCGCAGGATGATGCGCTGCTCCGTCTGCGTAAAGTCGCGCCCTTCGACGCGCGTATGAAAACGTCCGTCGCCGCCGAACAGGTTGTCGACCAGCAGGAACACGAGGCCCGGATCGAAGACCATCAGGGCCGTGCCGCGCAGCGGCTTCATGTGCACCAGGTTCAGGTTGGTCGGCACCACCAGATTACGGATGAACTCGCTGTATTTCGAGACGCGCACGGAGCCGACCGACACTTCGGCGCTGCGGCGCAGGAAGTTGAACAGGCCCACGCGCAGCAGCCGGGCGAAACGCTCGTTGATAATTTCCAACGTTGGCATCCGGCCGCGCACGATGCGCTCCTGGGTTGCCAGGTTGTAGGTACGAACTCCCGTGACATCTTCCGGCGCCTGCGCGTCGTCCTGGTCTCCGTTGACGCCCTTCAGAAGGGCATCGACTTCTTCCTGGGAGAGGAAATTATCGGCCATGGCTGCTTATTGAATGATGAATGCGGTAAATAATACGTCCGTCACGTCCTGCTCCGGCCCTTTGTCCTCGAACGGCTGGTTCACCTGATTGATGATTTCGGCCGCCAGTTGCTGCTTGCCTTCCACGGTATTGAGTTCGGACGCCTTCTTGCCGGACAGCAGCAACAGCAAGCGGCTGCGCACCTTCGGCATGTTCAGCTTGATCGTATCCATTTCTTCGGGACTGCCCACCTGCAGGGTAAACGCGATCTGCAGATATTGCTCGCCATTTTCCGGCTGCAAGTTGACGGTGAAGGCATCGACGGGCACGAAAACGGGCGGACCTGCCTTGGAAGCGGCGTGTTTTTTCTTGCTGGGCGTTGATTCTTCTTTATCGGCCTTGCCATGCAGGAAATACCAGGCGGCTCCGCCACCGAGGCCGCCGGCCACCAGCACCGAGGCCAGCACTATGATCAGAAGCTTCTTTTTCGAGGCGCCGGCGGGGGCCAGGCCTGCATCTGCTTTCGGATCTGCTTTCATTTTTGGATTTGCTTTCAATGGTACTCGGGTGCATGGAAGTGGATCACGACGCCATTATGTCATTATCGGCAAATTCTGCGCAGAAGGATGCAGTGAAAAGAGGGCGGAAGCGCCCTCAACTCGCTGTTTTTATACGAAAAGTTATGCCGTGGGGCGCGCCTGTGGCCTGCGGACGACGAATTGTCCTCAGGCAAAGGTATCCACGGCACTCAGGCTGGGCCGGCTGCGCCCGCCCGCCGCCGGCGCGATGGCGATCTCGCCACCGGAGACGCCGCCGCCCTGGCCATTGCCACGGCGTTCGCCCGAGGCGGCGCGTTCGCCATGGTTTTGCTGTTCCGGCGTGCCGGCCGAGACGGTGGCGCTGCCGAAGGCGATGCCCGCTTCGCTCATCATTTCGCGCAGGCGCGGCATGGCCGCTTCCAGCGCCTGGCGTACTTCCGGCTGGGCCGACATGAAGGCAGCGTCGGCCTGGTCATTGGTGACCGTCAGGACCACCTGCACGGGCCCCAGGTCGGGCGGATTCAGGGTCAGGGTGGCGCTCTGGTCGCCGCCGGCCGCCATCCACACGACTTTCTGCCCCAGCTGCTGGTCCCAGGCCGGCGAGCCGACCCGGCCCGTCAGCTTGTCGGCCGGCACGGCCACGGCGGCGGCCGCCTGCTGCAGCGCCCCCGGCTGCAACTGGGCCGCCAGACGGCTCAGGTCGGCAGGTGTTTCCTTGATGACCGGTTCGGCCACGGCGGTGCCCGCCTTGACGGTGGCGGCCAGCTGCGCATCGACGGCCAGTTTTCCAGGCTCGGCCTTGCCGCTTGGGACGCTGGCGCTTGGCGTGGCTGTTGTCTTGGCCTGTGCCTGCCCCAGGCTGTCGGCAAAGCCGCCGCTGTCCGCTGGCGCTGCGGCGGCAGCGGCGGCTTTGCCGCTGCCCTGGCCCGCTGCCAGCAATGGACCGCTTGCCAGGCCCTTGCCGTCGGCCTTGACGCTGGCGCGCGCGGGCAGTTCCGGTGCGGCCTTGGCTGCCGGCGGCTGGATGGCCAGCTGGATGCTGCCCACGAGAGCCAGCATGTCGGCGGCCGGATCGGCTGGCGGCACGACTGTTGCGGCGGGGACGCTGGCCTCGGCCGGCGCGTTGTCGCCGGTCGCTTGTGCGGCTGCCTCGGCCACCGGCGCGGACGGCTGGTCGCTGCCGGCCGCCTGTTCGCTACCTGCTTGCGCCGGCTTCGCTTCGTTCGCTGGCGCCTGGGCGGGCGCCTGTGTGGCGGCAGGAGGGCTGGCGGGACGCGCCACCGGCGCTTGCGCTGGGGCTGTATTGCGGCTGGCCTGGCGCTGTTCGATCTGGCGGTTCAGGGTGCGCTGGAAGTCGCCCGCCGTGCCGCTGGTGGACGGCTGGCTGCGGTTGGCGGCGCCCGGCGTGGCGTTCGGCGAGACGATCTGGGAAATCGGGGTTGGCTGGGTTTGCATGATGCTGCCTCAGTGTTGCTTAGCGTTTGTAATAGGCTTGTCGCGCCGCGTGCTCATCCATTGCTTTCTGGTCGCGCTTGTTTTCCAGCTTCAGCGCCTGTTCCTGCGCCCGGTTGTTCAGGGTGGTGTAGGACATGCGCTTGCGCTCGGCCAGCTGCCAGCGCATCTTTTCATTGTCGCTGCGCGCTTGCGCATGCTCGACCACTTGCTGCTGGCCCAGGATGGCGCTGTCGAGCTTGACCATGAAGGCCTGGAAGTTGCGGTAAGCCATGGGCGTGATACCGTTGCTCATGCTCGCCTCGAAGCGCTTGGCATAGTCGTCGCGGTAGCCGGACAGCATCTCGAGCTTCTGGCGGCAATCGTCGAGCGCTTTCAGGGCCGCGCCGAGGCGCTTGGCGCAATCATCCGTTTCGCGCTGGGCGAGGTCGATCAGGGTTGCAAGTTGGGAAGGAGAAGCCATGGCTGATTATATTCCCGCTATGCAAGTCCTAATCAGTCGAATAGAGCGGTAAGTTGCCCCAAGCTCTCGTCCATGCTGACCCGTTCCGTGATTTGCTGTTGCAAAAACGCTTCGATCTTTTCATGCAGGGCGATGGCCTGGTCCAGCACGGGGTCGGTGCCGGCGCTGTAGGCGCCCACGCTGATCAGGTCGCGGCTGCGCTCGTAGCGCGAATACAGCTGTTTCAGCTTGCGCGCCTGCTGCTGGTGCTCAGGCGTGGTGATCGAGTGCGCGGCGCGCGAAATCGATTGCTCGATGTCGATGGCGGGATAATGGCCCGCCTCGGCCAGGCGGCGGTTGAGCACGATATGGCCGTCCAGGATGGCGCGCGCCGAGTCGGCGATCGGGTCTTGCTGGTCGTCGCCCTCGGTCAGCACGGTGTAGAAGGCCGTGATCGAGCCGCCGCCTTCCTCGCCATTGCCGGCCCGTTCCACCAGCACGGGCAGCTTGGCGAAGACGGACGGCGGATAGCCCTTGGTGGCGGGCGGCTCGCCGATGGCCAGGGCGATTTCGCGCTGCGCCATGGCGTAGCGGGTCAGCGAATCCATGATCAACAGGACGTTTTGCCCCTGGTCGCGGAAATGCTCGGCAATCGCCGTCGCATACGCGGCGCCCTGCAGGCGCATCAGCGGCGGCGTGTCGGCCGGCGCGGCCACGACGACGGAACGGGCCAGGCCTTCGGGGCCGAGGATTTGCTCGATGAATTCTTTTACCTCGCGTCCGCGTTCGCCGATCAGGCCGACGACGATCACGTCCGCCTCCGTGTAGCGGGCCATCATGCCCAGAAGCACGCTCTTGCCGACGCCGGAACCGGCGAACAGGCCCATGCGCTGGCCACGGCCCACGGTCAGCATGGCATTGATCGAGCGCACGCCCACGTCGAGCGTGTCGACGATGGGCGCGCGGCCCAGGGGATTGGCGGGGCGCACATTGATGGGGGCGCTGTCGGTCGTGTGCAGCGGACCGAGCTGGTCCAGCGGACGGCCCGCGCCGTCGAGCACGCGGCCCAGCAGTTGCGGTCCGACGGGCAGGTGGCGCGCGCGGTCGCTGGGGCGGCGGCGCGGGTGCGCCACGCTGCCGGGGCGGGGGATGGCCGGTTCGACGGAAAACACGCGCGTGCCGGGCACGATGCCCTCGACGTCGCTTTGCGGCATGAGGAACAGCCTGTCGCCTTCAAAACCCACCACTTCCGCCTCGACCCGGCCGCCATTGGGCAGCGGCACGGTGCAGGCGGCGCCCACGGCCAGGCGCAAGCCCACGGCTTCCATCACCAGGCCGGCCACGCGCGTGACCCGGCCGGAAATTTGCATCGGTTCCACGAAGCTGACCACGGCCGAACAGTCGTTCAGGTAGGCGCGCCAGCGCGCCGCATGGGCCGTGGGGCCTTTGACGGGCTCGCTCACGGCGCCAGCCAGTCCAGGTCCTTGCCCAGCGCATGCGTCAGGCGCTGCCAGCGGGTGGATGCCTGCGCGTCGATCTGGTTGCTGGCCGTGTCGATCTTGCAACCGCCGCGTTCCACGGACGGGTCTTCGATGACGCGCCAGCCGCCCTTGTCGAGCTCATCGCCGATGCCGTCGCGCACTACTTGCGCATCTTCCGGGTTGAGCATCAGCAAGGCCGGCTGTTGCAGTACGGGCAAGTATTCGATGGCTTCGCGCACGACCGGCAGCATCAGCTCGGGGCGCACGGGCAGGGCCGTCTTCAGCATGCCCCTGGCCAGCTGCAGGGCCAGTTCCATCACGTCGTTGGCGATCAGTTCGTCGGCCTGGTGCACGGCCGTGCCGAAGTCGACGGCGATGGTTTGCAGGTGCGCCAGTACCACGGCCGAGGCCGCCTTGCCTTCCGCATACGATTGCGCATGGCCGTCGGCATGCCCGGCCGCGTGGCCTTCCGCATAGCCGGCCGCCCGGCCTTCGTCGAAAGCCGTGGCGCGCGCTTCCTCGCGGATGGCGTCGAGTTCTTCCTGCGTCGGGTATTCGAGTGGCGGCGCCGGCTCTTCCTCGTGCAGCTCGCCGTACGGATCGACTTCCGGGTCGAATTCGGGTTCAGGATCGGGTTCGAGCAGCTTGCGCGCCGCCACCACGCTGGGACGCTCGTCGCCAAACGAGGTCATTTCCCAGCGCTGGTAGGCGGTTTGCTGCTCTTTGGGAATCAAATTAGACAAACGAATCCTCGCCTTTTCCGCCTAAGACAATCTGCCCCTCGTCCGCCAGGCGGCGCACGATCTGCAGGATCTGTTTCTGCTGCGACTCCACTTCCGACAGGCGCACGGGGCCTTTCGACTCCAGGTCTTCGCGCATCATCTCGCCGGCGCGCTGCGACATGTTCTTGAAGATCTTGTCGCGCAGCTCCTGCGAGGCGCCTTTCAGGGCGATGATCAGCATTTCCGACTGCACTTCGCGCAGCAGCAGCTGGATGCCGCGGTCGTCGATATCGATCACGTTGTCGAACACGAACATTTCGTCCATGATCTTTTGCGCCATGTCGTTGTCGTAATTCTTGATATTGTCCATGACGGAGCCTTCCTGCTCGCCGCTCATGAAGTTCAGGATCTCGGCCGCCGCGCGCACGCCGCCCAGCGACGATTTCTTGATGTTTTCGTTACCCGACAGCAGTTTCGTCAGCACATCGTTGAGCTCGCGCAAGGCGGCCGGCTGCACGCCGTCCAGGGTGGCGATGCGCAAGACCACGTCGTTGCGCAGGCGGTCCGTGAAATGGCCGAGGATTTCGCAGGCCTGGTCGCGTTCCAGGTGGACCAGGATGGTGGCGATGATCTGCGGATGTTCGTTGCGGATCAGCTCGGAGACGGATTGTGAATCCATCCATTTCAGCGATTCGATGCCGGACGCATCCTTGCCGCCCAGGATGCGCGACAGCAGCACGGATGCCTTGTCGTCGCCCAGCGCCTTGGTGAGCACCTGCCGGATGTATTCGTCCGAATCGAGGCCGACGGTGGAATTGAGTTCCGTCTGCGCGCGGAAGTCGTCGAGCACCTCGACCACCTGTTCGTGCGCGATGCCCTTCATGGTGGCCATGGCGGCGCCCAGTTTCAGCACTTCGCGCGGGCCGAGGAATTTCATGACCTCGGCCGCTTCGCTCTCGCCCAGTGCCAGCATCAGGATCGATGCTTTTTGCAGTCCCGTTGTCTCAGTCATTATTGCCTATCCATGCTTTGATGACGTTGGCGACCACGCGCGGGTCTTCCTGCGCCAGTTTGCGGGCCATCGCCAGGTTTTCGCGGTAGCCGCGGGCCGTGTCTTCTTCCAGTTCTTCCAGCTCCGCTTCGCTGAGCAGGACTTCGTTTTCTTCGCCGTCCTTGCTCAGTTCCGGCTCGATGACGGGCGGCGGGGCGCCGAAATCGTCGATCTTGCGCATCACGGGGCGCAGCATCGGGCGTACGATCTTGATGAAGATATACAGCAGGATCAGGGCTGTGATGAGGAATTTCGCCAGTTCCTTGGCCAGCGGCAAGTTGGCGGGGTCGCGCCACCACTCCAGCTTGCCTTCCGGCGCGCGGTCGATGCCGTCGAACGGGGAGTTGGCCACGCTGAAGCTGTCGCCGCGCTCCTTGTTGTAGCCCATCGCTTCCTTGACCAGATTATTGATCTGGACCATTTCGGCAGGCGAAATCGGCTTGACCGTGACCTTGCCATCCTTGTCGAAGCTGCGGCGGTAATTGACGACGACGGCCACCGACAGGCGGCGCAAGCCGCCCATGGATTTCTGCTCGTAGCGCACGGTCTTGTCGACTTCATAATTCGTCGTCGATTCCTTCTGTGTCGGCGCCGTCGGCGCGCCGCCCGGGGCGCCCGGCGCCTCGGCCGTCAGCGGCGCCGTGGCCACGCCCGGCGGCTGGTTCGACAGCGCGCCCGGCACGCCGGACGGGTTGGCATTGCCGGCGCCCGTCGATTCGCTCGTTTGCTGGCTGCGGATGGTGGACGCTTCCGGCGGCGAGTTCGGCTTGTAGGTTTCGGCCGCCTGCTCGCTTTGCGAAAAATCAACATCGGCCGTCGCTTCGGCGCGCACATTGCCTTCGCCGACGATGGGCAGCAAGATCGATTCGACCTGCTTGATCACGCTTTGCTGCAATTGCTGCACGTACTTCAGCTGGTTCGGGTCCAGGCTCTTGATGCCGTTGGCGCGGTCCTTGTCCTTTTCCTGGTTCGACAGCAAGGTGCCGGCCTGGTCGACCACGGTGACATTGATCGGCAGCAATTCCGGCACGCTCGACGCCACCAGGTGCACGATGGCGCTCACCTGCAGCTGGTCGAGGCCGCGGCCCGGATGCAGGTTCAGCAGCACGGAAGCCGTCGGTTTTTGCTGTTCGCGCACGAAGACGGACGGTTTGGGCAGGGCCAGGTGGACACGCGCCGTATCGACGGCGGACACCGATTCGATCGATTTGGCCAGCTCGCCTTCCAGCGCGCGCTGGAAATTGACCTGTTCCAGGAATTGCGACACGCCCAGCTTCTGGTTTTCCATCAGCTCGAAGCCCACATTGCCGCCCTTCGGCAAGCCTTGCGCGGCCAGTTTCAGGCGCGCGTCGTGGACTTGCTCGGACGGCACGAGAATGGCGCCGCCCCCTTCGGAAAACTTGTGCTTGATACCCAGCTGGTCCAGCGAGGCGGTGATGGCGCCGCCGTCGCGGTCCGTGTAGTTGGAAAACAGCACCTTGTACTCGGGCGGCTGGTTCCACATGTACAGGGCCACGCCGATGGCGATCAGCGCCGCCACGCCCAGGCCGCGCAGGAAATTCTTGCCCATCGGCGTCTTGGCGAAGGCTTGCACGGATTCCACCGGCGAGCGGGCAGGCGCCGGTTCTGGCGGTATGCGGTTCACATCGATTTCTTCGGCTACAGCCATGATTGCCTTCCGGGGCGCGTGTATTTAGGTATGTTCGGTAATGCGTGGGGGCCGCTTCCACTGGAGGAGGGGGCGATATGCAGAATTATCCGCCACTGTCACGCGCTTCAATCGTCCAAATAGAAGGCGCTTTTGCCGCCTGCTCGGCCGAGCGGCTGGCGTTGGCGCTGGTATTGTGGAACCCTGGCAACATGTGACGGAAGTTATTGTACCCGTCGTTGCCTTGCAAGCCAGGGTTTTGTTCTCTGGGTGCAACAGGCATGGAACAGATATGAAGCAGACCAGAATCGGGAGGCAAAGTGAAAACAGGCGGTATCGATAGCAGCAGGATCGAGGCGATGATCGCGCAACTGAAGTCGGCGGCCACGCGGCCGGAGGCGAAAATACCGGCGATCCAGACCGAGATGCCGGCGGCGAAGGTGAATTTCGCCGATGCCTTCAAGAGCGCGCTCGATTCCGTGAGCGGCGCGCAACAGGCTTCGTCGGCACTGGGCCAGCGCTTTACCATGGGCGACGAAAAGGTCAGCCTGTCGGACGTGATGGTGTCGATGCAGAAATCGAGCATCGAATTCCAGGCGACGGTGCAGGTGCGCAATAAATTAGTTTCTGCGTATCATGAGATCATGAATATGCAGGTTTAACTGTTGAGAACCCAAAACGAAGACTGGGGTCGGACCCGCCGGGTCCGACCCCGGCCCTTGCGTTTTGGGTTAACTATGATCAGCCCAACCCTGCCATCCGTGCATTTCTCTCACGCTCCAGCCGCGTGATATAGCGCTGCACGTGCGCCAGCATGCTGCGCGGCAGGTCGACGAACTGGCAGCCGAGGCGGCGGTTCAGCTTGTTGTTCAGCAGGGTCATGTCCAGCGAGTTGCGAATTTGCAAAGTCGCGGTGACGATGCCGACGTCGGGCAAGTCGATGCGGCAGCCCGGATAGTCCCGACCGATGGTCTCGCCCAGCATCAATTTATTGTCGAGGATGGCGATGCCGCCGCAGCTGATGTCGGCCAGCGGAAACAGGGTGTCGGCGCCGCCCAGCGAGGGCGGCAGGGGAATCGACACGCGCACGGGATTGCTCACGGGCGTCGTCATGCGGTAATACTCGCGCCGCTGCAAGCGGATCAATGTTTCTGGGATGGCAATTCTCAAGGCGGGCGTGCCGCCGTAATTGCACTCTTCCACCAGGGCGCTGGCAAACAGGATGCGGATCTTGTCGAGCGAGGTTTCAAACGAAATGCCGGTGGCGGCCACCATGCGGCGGTTCTGGTCGGCGTTCACAGAGCGGTCGAGGATGACGGTGTTGTGGTCGGCATCGACTTCCAGGATGGACGTGACGCACACATCGGATTCACCGTGGATCAGCATGCGGATCAGCTGGTTCTTTTCGCTGATGCCGCGCAGCAAGGCGATGATTTCCCGCCGCGATTCCACTTCAAAATCATGCCAGTTTTCGAGGCCGGAATCCATAATATGTGCTTGCATTGATGCCTGTCTATGTATCGGTGAGGTTGATGCTGGTGTCGGGCGGCGGCGGGATGGGCCCGCCATTCGCAGATTCAATATGATATAACCAGGCCAGCAGTTCCGCAATCGCCCGATACAGGCCGGGCGGAATCTGGCGGTCCAGGTCGACATCCATCAGCAAGGCCACCAATTCCTTCGATTCATGCACGAAGACGCCGTGTTCGCGCGCCGTGCTGATGATCTGGTCCGCGATCAGGCCGCTGCCCTTGGCCACCACCTTGGGCGCCGGCGTGCCGCTCTGGTAGGCGAGCGCGACGGCTGTCTGCGGCACCTTGCGCTTGGTGTCGTCAAGCATCATCTTCTCCAGCCGCCGCCTCCGGCTTGCCGGTGATCGTCAACGATGACAACGGCCATCCGGCCGCGTCTAGCGACGCTTCCAGCCGCGCCGCATGCTGGCGCAGGGTGTCGGCGCTGCCTTCGCTGCCGGCCTGCAGCTGGATGGATACTCTGCCGCCCTGCAAGACCACGTGCGCGGCCAGGTCGCCCAGCAGGGGAAACTGGAAGCGCACATTGCTGCGCCAGGCCGTCGCTTCCTCGGCGGCGTCCGTACCCTCGTGCGGCTGGCCTTGCGGCGCATCCTTGCTGATATCCCACTGCATCTTCTGGCCGGGCCAGGCTTCGCCTTGCCACTGCACGCGCGCCTGTTCGTGCGTATGCAGCTGCAAATTGATCAGTTGCGCCGAAGCCAGGTCGGTGCCCGTCCTGGCCGTCTCGCCTTGCGGGGCTTTCTGCATCTGCGGTTCCAGCAGCAGCGACGCCAGCGGTCGCTTGCCTTCGGCCCATTCGGCCACATGCGATTCATAGAACAGGCCGCTGCTGCCGACCGTGTCGCGCAGCTTTTGCGCCACCTGGGCGGGATCGGCACCCGGCGTGGCCATCAGCGGCGACTTGCCGACCAGCGACAGGGGCGCGCCGGGCACGCTTTCGGCCTGGCTGAGCACGGTGCTGATGGCGCGCGCGGTCGTGCTCAGCTCGGGCGCAGGGGTGTCGCCGGCCAGGGCGGGCAGCAGATTGGCTGGCGTCAGGGGGGCACGGCTGAGCAGGGTGGCGGCCGTGCTGCTGGCGCGCGTGCCCGCCTGGGCGGCGCCGGCCTGGGGGCCGCGCAGGTCGGCAGCCTCGGGCTCGGCTTCCGCGTCCGCATATGTCAGCAGGGCGCTGGCGGGCTGGTCGCGGTTATTGCCGATTTGAAAAGAAGGACGGGGATTGATGCCGATCAAGGTCAGCGGGATTTCCGTGCCCGCCTGGGCGCCGGCGGGCAGCTGCATGCGGGCAGGCGTGCCGGCCACGCGCACGAGAAAGCTGCCATCGCCCATGCGGGCCAGCACTTGTCCCTGCATGGATTTGCCGATCAGTCCCTGCAGCGAGCGCTGGAACTCGGCCTGGCGCGGGTCGGCGACGGCATCGGCCGCCCGCGTGGGCTTGACCGGCGTCAGGGGCGTCATGCCGATCGCATCCATCTTCGGCAACATGATAGCTGACCTTGCCCCGTGGGCGTTTAGACGCCGTAGGCGTTGGCCAGGCGCCGTTCGGTGCCGGTGCTGTTGATCAGCTTGGACAATTGCGCCATCCACGGCATAGTGAGGTCGCGGATCTTGCGGTCGTCTTCCAGCATCTGCTTGATCAGGGTGACCTTGCGCTGGCGGCCCGCGCTTTCCAGCACGACTTTTTCTTCATTCGCCTTCAGCGCCTCGACATGCGCGCTCACTTGCTGTTCCAGCGCTTCGAGCTCGTCCCAGTCGGCGTTGCTGGCGGCGGTCACCATCCGGCCCGTCAGGGTCTGCATGGTTTCGTAGGTGGTCAGGACTTCTTGGTTCGTCATCATGGGTCAGGCGCTCGCAAGGCTGGGCATACGTTTCAAATCGGCGCCGGGGATGGCGGCCGGCGTGGTACCGATGGCGTTCCAGGTTTCGCGCAAGTCGGTCAGCAGGCGCTGCACTTCTTCCAGCATGCCAAGATCGTTGTGGATGTTGGCCGCCAGCAGGCGCGCGCTCATGTATTCATACAGGGCGTCGAGGCCTTCGGCGATCTGGCCGCCCGCGTCCTTGTCCAGACTGGCGCGCAAGCCATTGTCGATGATCTGGATGGCTTTCGAGATCGACTTGCCTTTCTCGGGAATATTGCCTGAATTCATGTGCATCTGTGCGCTGAGCACTGCCACCAGGGCGCCGTCGTACAGCATCACGATCAGCTTGTGCGGCGAGGCCGAGCCGATGCCCGTTTCCAGGCCGACTTTGGCATAGGCATTGACGCCGCGTTGTTGAGTTCCGAACATATGTTTCTCCTGATGATGGCGCTTAGCGGTTGGCGGCGATGGATGCCAGCTGCTGGGTCAAATAGGTTTGCGTGGACTGCAATTTGCTTAGCGTAACGTCGAGGCGCGTGTATTGGGCGCGGTAGCGCGCTTCGATGTCGGTCAGCTTCGCGCTGAACTTGTCGCGCTGCGCCGCCACCGATTTCAGGGTTTCATTGATGCCGTTCGTGCGTCCGGTGATCATACCGTCAGTACCCAGGAAAGACGTGGCCAGGTTGTTCAACTGGTAGGCATAGCCTTGCGAAAAGCTGACCGTGCCGCGCGAGCCGATGACGCCGCCGGTCACTTCAATCTTCAAGCCTTCGGCCGGCGAGCCGGGGGCGCCCGTCAGGGTCTGGCCGGAGCCGACCACCGGTTGCCCGCCCAGCGTGCCGGCCACGTCGGCGCCCTTGACGGGCTTGGCCGCGCCAAACAGGGTGTCGATGCCAGTTCCCGTGCCGCTGCTCACGGCCAGATTGGAGACGGAGCCGTAGCGGCTCGATGAAAGGACCAGTTTGCCGGTGCCGTCGATCGCGGCGGAAACCGTCGAGCCATTGTCCGAGAACGCCTTCACGCCGTTGATCGACGACTGTACCAACGAGGCCAGCTGTGTAGGGGTGTAGGTGCCGGCCGGTATCGTCACTTTGGCCGTGTTCTTGGCGGCCGACGGTTCCGTATCGTTGAGGGTGACGTTCCAGGTGGTATCACTGGCAATCGTGGTGCTGGCCGGCAATACTGCATCCGAGGTGAGCGAACCCTGGCTGGCCATCGTGGTAATGGTCAGGTCATAGGTGCCGGGTTTGGTGGCGGCAGTCGAACTGGTGAAGGCCACGTTGCTGTCGGTGGTCGCGCCGATGGCTGAAAACAGGCCGGCGATGTCGCCGAAGTTCGTGCTGATTGCCTTGTCGAGCTTGCTGGTATCTAGGCTCAGGCTGCCATCTTTTTGGAAGGAAATGCCCACCTGGCTCAAGGTGCTCATGCCACTGTTCAGGCCGGTAATCGGCGCGCCCAGCTGCCTGCGTAACTGGCTCTGGATCGATTTAACGGTTGCGTCTCCAAGTAAAACCCCACCCGTCTTGGTATCTGGATTGTAGGCTGTCATCTTGCTAATCGAGGTATTCAGGTCGTTGTAGGCCTTGACGAAGGCGGTGATGCTGGTTTTGACCGTCGTGGTATCTTTTGCCACCGACAAATTGGAAGTGCCTATCTTGGTAATGCCCAAGGTGACACCTTCGATTGCCGTATCGACGCTGTTCGAACTGCTGGTAATGGCAATGCCGTTGACGCTGAACATGGTGTTTTGCGCCGCACTGTTCTGCTTCAGATTTTGCGTGCCGGATGCATCATAGGACAATAGGTTATTCAGGGCGCTGTCGGCAGGCTGGCCATCGCTGCCGCTGAGCGAAATCTTCATGGCCGAATTGGCGCCTGTCTTGGTTGAACTGAGCACCAGGTGATACGGCTTGTCACTGCCATCGGAGACGATGCTGGCGGTCACTCCCAGGCCCGCGTTATTGATGGCGTCGCGTATGCCCTGCAAGGTGTTGTTGGTGGCATCGATCACCACCGACCCCGTTGCTTGAGTGCCGTCCTGGGTAAAGTTGGTATTCATGTAGGTGCCGCCCGAGCCTGCCGTCAGCCCGGCTGCGGCCGGATTGCTGCCGGCAATGGTGATGGGGCTGGCGTTGCCCGAGGCCAGGGTGATCGAACTGGCAATCGTCACATTCGAACCGTCGTTGACGGAATTGGCGGCATGGCCGATGCCGCCCGTGACGCTGCCTGTGACCACTTCCTCGATATTGATATTGGAGCCATCGGCACGCGTAAACTGCAGGTTGCCGCCAGCTGCCGTGCCGGTGACGGTGATATTTGCCGCCGCCAGCGCGTTTGAGACAGCATTCGGACCGGCAAGCGTCGTATCGAGCGAGGCGGCCGTGATACCGCTGCCTGCGGCGACGCCGTTACCTTGGGTAACGATCTCGATACCCCCGACCGACAGCGAATAGGTGCCGTCCGCGCCGGTGGCGATATTGCCGAAACCGCTGAACATGGTGGCATTGCTGGCTGTCGGCTGGGCCGTGGCTGTGACGCCCGTCGTGTTGCTCTTGGCGTTGATGGCGTCGGCCAAGGCGCGCGCGCTCTTGGTGCTGGCATCCGTCGGGATGGCCGTGCCATTGATGATCAGCGAGCCGTTGCTCACGCCCGTGAGCAGGGTGCTGCCGCCCAGCGTCGTGCCTGATACGCCGAAGGTGCCGCCGGCGAGCGAGCCGAGCTGGAATGAAACAGTCGTCTTGGCGCCGCTGCCGATGGTGGACAGCTTGCTGGCCATGCCGCCGGATGTCAGCGTCTGTGCCTGGGCTAGTTGGGAAACATTGATGTTGTAGCTGCCGGCGACGGCTTTGGCGCCGGCGCTGGCCGTCAGGACCAGCGGATCCGATGGCGTGGCGCTGACGGCGCGGAAGTTGTTCGAGTTGGTCAGTGCCGACAGCGAGCTCTGGAAGCTGCTGACGGAACCGCTGAGCGTTCCCAGCGCGCTGAGTTTGGCCTGATAGGACGCCGTTTTCTTGTCAAAAGTGCCCAGTGGCGCCGCTTCTGCGGTCATCAGCTTGTCGATGATGGCGTTCACGTCCAGGCCGCTGGCGCCGGCGGCGATGCCAACGGATGATATTGTAGGGGTGATGGCCACGGAATGCTCCTAGGAAAACGCTAATATAAGCTGTTATCGGCAGAATCAATCAGGACTTGAGAGGGGGATTTACCGCGCTGTTTTCAGCGGGAGCGAAAAGGCGGGAGAGATATAGGCGGGAATTGCTTGATTGGTAATGAAAAACGGGGCTGGATAGCCGGGCTATCCAGCCCCGTGGTCATGCCGATGCGTATTGCTGCGATGCTGCATGTCCGTAGGCAATGCCATCGTTATGCGCTTTGGCTGATCAAGGAGCCTTTGGCCGAGTCGAAGGTCTTGGCCAGTTCCAGGGCTTCCTTGGTGGGTATCTGGCGCAGTACTTCCTTGGTTTCCTGGTCGATGATCTTGACCACCGTGCGCTGGCTGTCCTCGTCGATGGAAAATTCGATGCCTTGCGTTTTGATTTGCGACGATTGGTTCAGTTCCGATACCGCCTTGTTCAATTGGTCTCGGCTGGGCTCCTTGCTGGCTTGCTGTGGTGCAACCGTGCCGCTTTCCGTCGCGCCGCGTGGCGCTGCCGGGCGCGCTGCAGACGTGTCTGCAGACACGTAACTCTTGTCTATCCTGGCCGCGGAGGCGGCCGCTATCGTGTCGATAGTCATGGTGCTCTCCTAGTGAAAATTCCCCTGCCGAACAAATCCGGCAGGGGAATCAGAGTCCTACGCTGTTGCCTGACTAATCGGAGATTAGCCGCGCAGCAGGCTCAGGACGCCGTTTGGCAGCGAGTTCGCTTGTGCCAGCATGGCCGTACCAGCTTGTTGCAGGATCTGGCCGCGGGTCATGTTGGCCGTTTCCGAAGCGAAGTCCGTATCGACGATGCGGCTGCGCGACGAGGACAGGTTTTCCGTCGTCGATTGCAGGTTGGCGATGGCCGACGAGAAGCGCGACTGCAAGGCGCCGTACTGCGCGCGCTGGCTGTTCACCGTCGACAGGGCAGCATCGGCAATCTTCAATGCCAATTGGGCGCCGCCGAAGGTGGTGACGTCGAGCGAAGCAACCGAGTTCAGCTTGGAAGCCGTGCCACCCGCAACCAGAGCCAGGCCGGAGCCCGCATCGCTGGCGGAGAAGCTGCTGTCCGAGTCGAACGTGACGGTTCCGTTGGCAACGGCGGTAGCACCTTTGGCATCCACGCCTGCAACAATCCCGCCGGCGGTGGTATAGGTATTGACCTTCAACTGATTGGCGCCGCCGGCAGCCGTGTCGGCGATGGCGATGTTGGCGCCGTTAGCGTTGCTCAGCTTGATACCGCCATTCGTGTTGTCGAACTGGGCCGTGACGCCGGTCTTTGCCGTTTGGGCATTGATGGCGTTGATACCGGCAGCAAAGTCAGTTGCGCTGGCGGCACCGGCCGCGACGTTAAACGAGACGGTGACCGGGCTGGCGCTGTTGTCCGACGCGATCGTGAAGGCATAGTTGCCGGCGACCAGGCCCAGGTTGGCTTCTGTCTTGGCGGTTGCCGTTACGCCGGTGGCCGCTGTTTTCTGGTTCAGGGCGGCGGCGATCGTTTGGGCCGTATCGGTGGCCGTGGTGGTGTAGCTGGCGGAACCGAGCTTGCCGTTGATCCCAATCGCCTTGCCGGCGACTACGCTTGTCGAGGCGGTTGTTGCAACTGCACTGTTCTCAATGCGGTTGTTGCCATAAGTGCTGGTCAGGAAGTTCGCGCCATTTGCGGAAATCAACTGATTGGCATCGGCGCCGACCTGGAAATTGGCCGTACCCATCGTGCCGTCTAGCAATGCCTGGCCGTTGAAAGAGGTCGTGGTGGCGATACGGTTCAGTTCCGAACCCAGTTGACCCACCTCTGTTTGTAGCGCCTGGCGGTCGCTCGACGAGTTGGTGGCGTTCGACGATTGCACTGCCAGTTCGCGGATACGTTGCAGGATGTCGCCCGAGCTTGCCAACGCGCCCTCGGCCGTTTGCGCCAACGAGACGCCGTCGTTTGCATTGCGGGTTGCTTGGGTCATGCCGCGGATCTGCGACGTCATGCGGTCGGAAATTGCCAGACCAGCGGCATCGTCCTTGGCGCTGTTGATGCGCATACCTGAAGACAGGCGTTGCAGCGAGGTGGTCAGGGCCGATTGCGAAGTCGACAGATTGCGTTGCGAGTTCAGGGAAGCGATGTTGGTGTTAATTACTGCAGCCATGATAATTCTCCAGACAGGTACTACATTGCGCTATGTGCTAGTCACTTTGGCCTGCCCCGTTGTCCTGGGGCAATCAAGCCGCTGTTGTAATGTTTATCGGTTACTGTCTGGAAAAGTTAATAGGGGAAAACATTCTTTATTTTATTTTTTTCCTTCAATTTTTAAAATCAGGGCCCGTCTATCGGCAGGCTTGCGGGAAACTTGAGGGGAAATAAAAAAATATTTTGCCTTTGCGCCGCCATGTTTTTTGCGGCGGACGATGCTTTCATCGCCGAGGCTGTGCTCCTCGGCATGAAGATAAGCTGCTAAGATCATTGCTACCATGTATGGATGCCTGTCATGGTAAGGATCAGCATAGCGCAGCGAACCGCTCGTGACGGCCGTGCAGTTGTATGGATTGGATGGACACCCTAATAAAATGATGACTGATACTGCTGCTGGCAATGCTGCCGGCCTGCCTGAGGGCAGCGAAATCGCGCTGGCGGTGGCGCAAGCCATATTGTCGGCAGAGACACATTTGCTGGCGGAACAGTTTTCCGAGGCTGAACAGCTATATAAAGCGGTATTGCAACTTTCACCCTTGCATGCGGAAGCTAATCGCCAGTTGGGGCTGCTGGCATTAAAGGCGGCCGAAGTCGAGGCAAGTTTGCCTTTCTTTGCCGCCGCACTCGAGGCGCGTCCCGATCTGGCCGCTGGCTGGCTGGACTATATAGAAGCGTTGATCCTGGCTGGCCAGCATGAGACGGCAAGACAGGTGCTGCGGTTCGGGCGCGAACGCGGCCTCGACAATATATGGGCTGACCAGTTGGCCCGCCGGCTCAATGAGCGCGAAGCGGCGGTGTCTGCCGCTGATGTCGGTTCTCCGGGCAAGTTTTCCGTCGGCGATGGGCAGGGCGCTGTAGGGCATTTGGAAGACGATTTGGGCGCCTTGTTCGAGCAAGGCCGTTATGCCGAGGTGGAAGTGGGTGCGCGAGCCTTGACGCGGCGCCAGCCGCGCGACGGCTACTGCTGGAAATTGCTGGGGGCTGCGTTGCAGGAGCAGCGCCGTTCGCGCGAGGCGCTGCCATGCATGCAGAAGGCTGCGCGTCTATTGCCTGGGGATGCTGAGGCCCAGCACAATCTGGGACTGATCTTGCAGGAACTGGGCAATATGACCGCTGCCGAAAATGCTTGCAGGAATGCTCTGACGATGGCGCCTGGCTTAATGTTGGCGCATAGCAATCTTATTTTGATGCAAAACTATCATTCCCGTACAACGCCAGCCAAACGCCTGGCCGAAGCGCGGCGTTTTGGCCAAGAGGTCAGTCGTCAGGCGAGCGGGCCATTTACGGCTTGGTCGTGTAGTAAACAGCCGCAACGCTTGCGCATCGGCATGGTTTCAGCCGATCTGAGGAACCATCCGGTTGGACTTTTCCTGGAGGCATTGCTGGCGGCGCTCGATCCGCGCCGTGTGGAATTGATTGCTTACCCGACTGTCCTGCACGCCGATGCAGTGACGGCACGCCTGCGGCCTCACTTTGCCGCATGGCGCCCGATTTCCGGCATGGCCAATGCGGCGGCGGCGCAGTTGATTGAAAGCGATGGCGTGCACGTGTTGTTCGATCTTGGTGGTCATACAGGCAACAATCGCTTGCCCGTATTCGCCTGGCGTCCAGCGCCCGTTCAGGTGAGCTGGCTTGGTTATTTTGCCACCACGGGCATGGCGGAAATGGATTATTTATTGGCAGACCCTCATGTGGCACCCTTGGGAGAGGAGGGCGAGTTCACCGAGACGCTGTGGCGCATGCCTGACAGCTACCTGTGCTTCACGGAGCCGCGTGAGGAGGTGTCTGTGACGCCGTTGCCGGCTTTGTCGAATGGCTATGTCACATTTGGCTGTTTCAATAATCTTGCCAAGATGACTGATGCCGTCGTCGCCCTGTGGTCACGCGTACTCAAGGCCGTGCCCGATTCCCGGCTGTCGCTCAAGACCAAACAGTTGGATGACGCCGCCGTGCGCGCGCGCACCCTGGCGCGCTTTGCTGCCCATGGCATCAGTGCCGAGCGTATTTCCATGTCGGGAACCGGAACCCGCCTGGCCATGCTGGAAGCCTATCAGCATGTCGATATTGCACTCGATCCTTTTCCATATCCCGGCGGTACTACCAGCATGGAGACACTATGGATGGCCGTGCCCATCGTGACGCGGCGCGGCACGCACTTTTTGTCGCATCTGGGAGAGTCGATACTGCTCAATGCAGGCTTGCCGGCCTGGATCGCCAGCGACGATGACGATTACGTGGCCGTCGCCCGGCGCTTTGCCGGCGACGTCGATGCGCTGGCGGCCCTGCGGGGGGGCTTGCGCCAGCAGGTCGTGAACTCGCCGCTGTATGACGCACGCCGTTTCGCGCGTCACTTTGAGGATGCGGTCTGGGGCATGTGGCACGACAAGAGCAAAAAACTGGCTGAATCCTGCGGCATATCCCAAGGAGAACCATGATGCCCCGTACCACCCTGATTACCGGCGGCGCCGGCTTCCTCGGCTCGCACCTGTGCGACCGCATGATCGCCGATGGCTACGATGTGTTGTGCGTGGATAATTTTTACACGGGCAGCAAGGACAATATCCGCCACCTGCTGGGCCACAAGCGCTTCGAACTGCTGCGCCACGACGTGTGGCTGCCGCTGTACGTGGAAGTGGACCGCATCTACAACCTGGCTTGCCCGGCCAGCCCCGTGCATTACCAGAACGACCCTACCTCGACCACCAAGACCTCGGTGCTGGGCGCCATCAACATGCTGGGTTTGGCCAAGCGCAAGCGCGCGCGTATCCTGCAGGCGTCCACGTCGGAAGTATATGGCGATCCGCAGGTGCATCCGCAACGCGAGGATTACTGGGGACATGTCAATCCGATCGGCCCGCGCGCCTGCTACGATGAGGGTAAGCGCTGTGCGGAAACATTATTTTTTGATTACCACCGCCAGTCGGCCGTGGATATCCGCGTCGTGCGCATCTTTAATACCTATGGCCCGCGCATGCATCCGAACGATGGCCGTGTGGTCAGCAACTTCATCGTGCAGGCCCTGCGCGGGGAACCGATCACCCTGTACGGCGATGGCCAGCAGACGCGCTCGTTCTGCTATGTCGACGACTTGATCGAGGGCATGGTGCGCATGATGAACCAGACGCAGGAAATCGGCCCGATGAACCTGGGCAATCCCGCAGAATTCACCATCCGCGAACTGGCCGAGCTGGTGCTGCGCCTGACGGAATCGAAAAGCGAACTGGTCTTCCGCCCCTTGCCGGCCGACGATCCCGTGCGCCGCCAGCCCGACATCGCCAAGGCGCGCGCCGCCCTGGAATGGGAGCCGACGGTGAGCCTGCATGATGGCTTGAAAGAAACCATCGCCTATTTCAAGAAAGTGATCTTTGCATGAAACAGCAATTGCTCCCGGCAGTGTGCCCGGTCTGCGCCCACACGGTGGCGGCGGCGTTTTTCAATGGTGGCCAGCAAGCCCTGGCCACCCTGGGCTGGCCAGCCAGTGCGGCAGACGCGCAGGCGATGGCCGCGCAGCCGCACGATTTCGTGCAATGCCCGCAGTGCTCCCACGTATGGAACCGCGCGTTTTCCTATGACGCCATTCCCTACCAAAACAATCCCAACCGCATGTTCAATAAAGGAGGCATCTGGAAAGGCCACCTGGCCGACACGCGCGACGTGCTGCTGGCCCAGTTGCCGGCTTTGCCGACGGTGATCGACATCGGTTGCGGCGAAGGCCATTTCGTGCGCGCGCTGGCCGACGCCCGCAGCGAGCAGGGGCGTTTCATCGGCTTCGATCCGAACGCCACGCCGGAAACTGGCCGCGGCGTGGAGTTTTACGCGCGTTATTTCCAGCCGCTGCAGGATGTGCCCGAGTTCGCGCCCGATGCGCTGGTGATCCGCCACGTGCTGGAACACCTGACCGATCCCGCTGCGCTGGTCGAGCAGATGGCGTGGGCCGCCGCGCGCTCGGACAAGCCCATCTGGCTGTTTGCCGAAGTGCCGTGCATCGACCGTGTCTTCGCCACGGGCCGCCTGGCCGATTTCTTTTATGAACACATGTCGCATTTCACGACGGAATCGTTCCGTACCCTGATGCAGCGCGCAGGCGAGGTGGTGCAACTGGCGCATGGCTATGACGGCGAAGTCGTGTATGCGCTGGTGCGCCTGCAGATCCCGAAGGCGCTGCGCGACCAGGCGCGCCACAGCAATGCGTTCGCCGTTGCCGCCCAGCGCAGCCGCAAGACCATTGCCGCCCAGCTCGATACTTTGGCCACCGGCGGCCAGCGCGTGGCCATCTGGGGCGGCACGGGCAAGGCCGCCGCCTTCATGCACCAGTTCGGCGCCGACGCGCAGCGCTTCCCGCTGGTGGTCGATTCCGATCCGGACAAGGCCGGGACCTTCGTGCCGGGCCTGGGTCAGGAAATCGTCTACCGCGACGTGCTCAAAACGCAGTCCGCCGACGTGGTCATCATCCCCACGCAGTGGCGCGCACGCGATATCGCCGCCGAAATGGCGCGCGAGGGCATCGTCGCCAAGTCCATCCTGATCGAGCACGAGGGAAGCTTGATCGATTTCTTTGCTGATGAGCATCCATACCGCTGATGCTCTCGCCAGGTGCCCAGCTGGCGCTGGAATGCAAAAATGCCGCTTGATGAGCGGCATTTTTATTGGCGTGTACCGTGTGACGTTCTTCAATCCGCCACCACCACCCGATTCTTGCCCGTCTGCTTGGCCTGGTACATGGCGCGGTCGGCGCGTTTCACGAGTTCGGCCTGGTCTTCGTTGGGCAGGCGCAGGGCCACGCCGGCGGAGAAGGTGATCAGGACTTTTTCGTTGTCGTGCAGGAAGAAATGCCGGGTCAGTTCGCGCTGCAGGCGCGTCATCGTCGATGAAGCCGCCTCGACCGTGGTTTCCGGCAGCAGGATGAGGAATTCCTCGCCGCCGAAGCGGGCGATGACGTCCATCGAGCGCAGGGTTTCCTTGACGATCTTCACCAAGTGTTTCAGCGCCGCATCGCCGGCCAGGTGGCCGTAGGTGTCGTTCAGGCGCTTGAAATCGTCCAGGTCCAGCATGGCGATGCACAGCGGCGTGCCGCGGCGGTCCGAGCGGGCCGTCTCGCGCTCGAACACATCGTCCAGGCCGCGGCGGTTCAGGCTGCCCGTCAGCTGGTCTTCCCGCACCAGCTCGCTCATATGCTGGAGCTTCGCTTCCAGCGTGTGGATGCGCTGTTCCGCGTCCTGCACTTCCTGGCGCGCCAGCACCATCTTGTCGCGTGCGCGCAAGGCCTCGTTCTGCACCATGCGCGTTTCGCGCAAGACTTCGTCGAGAACGCTGTTCAACTCGCTGATATTTTCCGCCTGGCTGATCTTTTCCGAATAGCCGCCGATCTTTTCATGGAAGTCGCCCGTGCTGGCCGCCACTTGCCCCAGGCGGTCGATGAAGGTCATCATCATGTTCTTGACCGTCAGCTTGACGTCGGACAGGCTGTGCTTGAGCTGGCTTTGCTTGTAGATGACTTCCTTCAGGCTGCGCGTGGCGTCTTCCAGCGCGCGCTGGTCGAGCGGACCGGCGATCAGGTTTTGCACGGCGTCGACCTGGCCGCGCAGCCAGCTGTCGTCGTCGAGCAACTGGCTGACGTTGTCCAACAGCAACTTGAACAGGCGCAGCAGCAATTCCTGCTGCTCGGCCGTGTCGCCGCTTTTCAGTTCGATCTGGTAGCACAACTGCTTCAGGCGCAGGGCCGCTTCGTTCAGTGCTTCTTCCGTATGCGCCTGCTTGATGGCGGCGCCCAGGGACTCTGCCTCTTCCACCAGCGCGGGCGTGCCCGTCAGCAAGGTGGCGACCGCAAAGCCGAGGGTTCGGCTGAGCAATTCACGCAGGGTGCGCGTCTGTTCGCCGTCCGGCAGGGGCGGCAATTCGATGCCGCCGCTTTTCTTGACCTGCTTCTCGGCCAGTTGCGCCAGGGTACGTGCATAGCCATCCCAGTCGCGCGCTTTCAGGGCGCGCTGGAAACGCTTGCCAAAGTCGCCCAGTTCGCCCGCCGATTCGCTCATTTTGGCGGCGAATTGCGTCAGGACGTTTTCCGCGCCGCTCTCCGTGGGTGCGCTGGCGGCCAGCACCGCTCCCGGCGTAGCCGGCGTCTCGGCCGCTTCGCTGATGCCCGCGATTTCATTGTAGATGTCGCGGTAGGCGCTCGGCGTCGGGGCGATGCGGCGCGTGGCCAGGCGGCGAAACGCTTCGCGGGCGATATCGGCCGGGTTCATCGCCGCAGCGGCGGCGGTATTCGTGGCGCCAGCGGGCGCGCTTGCTGGTGAAGATGGCAATTTACTGGACATGTAGGCACAGCCTTTTCAGATATTTCTCATTATCCTCATGATATGCGAGTTGGCAAAGAACTTATTGTGCGAGAAGCAAGGAGAAGTCCTGTCAATTCGCCCGATGCCAGCGGGCATGCCGCTTTGCCGTCAATCCACCAGCTGGTTGCGGATGGCGTAATGCGTCAGTTCCGCGCTGTTCTTGAGCTTCATCTTGACCAGTAAACGGGCGCGGTATTCGCTGACGGTTTTCACGGACAATTTGAGTTCTTCGGCGATGGCGCCCACCGCCTTGCCCGAGGCAATCATGACCAGGGTCTGGTATTCGCGGTCCGACAAGGTGTCGTGCAAGGCCGTTTCGTGGTCTTCGCCCACCGTGTTGGCCAGTTCCTGCGCCAGCGAGGCGCTGATGTATTTCAAACCTTGCGCCACCTGGCGGATGGCCGTGACCAGTTCGCGCGGCGCGCTCTGTTTCGTCAGGTAGCCGGCCGCGCCCGCCTTGAGCGAACGGATGGCGTACTGGTCTTCGCGGTGCATGGAGAGCATCAGCACGGCCAGTTCCGGCTTTTCCTTCTTGATCTGCTTGAGCACCTCGATGCCGCTGCGGTCGGGCAGGGAGATGTCGAGCAGCAACACCTGGCACTTCGAGCCGCGGAACAGTTTGATGGCGTCGTGGCCATTTTCAGCCTCGCCGGCCACGATGATGTCCTTCGTGTCGGCGAGGATTTGCTTCAAGCCTTCGCGCACGATCGCGTGATCGTCGGCGATGAATACCCGGATGGTGGCTTTTTCTTTCATGACTGCGTTGTTTCCTATCTGAATCCCTGCGCCCTGCGGCGGCCCAGTGGCCTTATGGCGCTCCGCTTTGGGCTGGTGCGCTGGCTGCAGCCGCTATTATCGCCTCTCGCGGCGTGGCCAGCCGGATTTTTATGCGCAGGATGGTGCCGCCGTCCGGCCCATCCATCAGGCTCAGGCTGCCGCCCAGCGCGCTGGCCCGTTCGGCCATGCCGCGGATGCCGAACGACTGCGGCTTGGCGCGGTCGGACAGGCGCATGCCGACGCCATTGTCGGCGATGGTCAGGCTGATATGCTGGCGCTGCCGGGCCAGGCGCACGCTGACCTTGCTCGCCTGCGCATGCTTGGCGATATTCGTCAGCGCCTCCTGGGCGATGCGGAACAGGCTGGTCGCCTGGTCCAGTTCCAGTTCGATGTGCTGGCGGTTGGAAATGAACTGGCATTCGATGCCGGCCTGGCGCGCGAATTCCTTGACTTGCCAGTCCAGCGCGGCGACCAGGCCCAGATCCAGCATGGAGGGGCGCAAGTCCAGCGAAATGCGGTGCACGGCGTCGATGCTGCGGTCGACCAGGGCATCGACATAATCGGCCTTTTCCTGCAGCAGCGTGTCGTCCGGCGGCAGGCGGCGCGCCAGCATGGCCAGCGCCATCTTGATCGCCGTCAAATTGCCGCCCAGGTCATCGTGCAGCTCGCGCGCCAGGCGCGTGCGTTCATGTTCCTTGACCTTGTCGATATGCGCCGTCAGCTCGGCCAGGCGGGCGCGCGACTGGCGCACTTCGATCTGTTCCAGCCGGCTTTCCGTGATATTCGTCATGATGCCTTCCCACTGCACCGTGCCGTCGGCCAGCGCGCGCGGCGTGGAGCGCAGGTTGATCCATTTGACGTCCTTCCAGGCATCGATCCAGATGCGGCCTTCCCAGTTCCAGCTCCACAAGGCGTTTTTTGAGGCCTGCATCGATTCCAGATACGAGGCCCGGTCGTCGGCCAGGATCAATTGGTAAAACAGTTCCGGGCGCGCGTGCAGCTGTGCCGGGCTCAGACCCAGCAGGGCCTGGCAGCCGTCGCTCAGGTAGGCAAAGGACGCCCGTCCATCCGCATGCAGGCAGAACTGGTACACGAGGCCCGGCGTATTCGAGACGATGGCATTGAAGCGCGACTGCACTTGGGCCAGGGCTGCGGCCGTCGCCTGCGGCGTGCGCAAGTCTTCGCCCTCGGCCAGCAGCAGGGCGCGCCCCTGGCGCTGGGCGCGCGACAGGTGCAGGCTGAGCGAATACAGGCTGCCGTCGCGGCGGCGCTGCTGCACGTGCAGCCTGGCTTGCGCGCCGATGCTGTCGTCCAGGGTGGCCAGCACGGCGGCCAGTTGCTGCGCGTCGAGCTGCGGCGCCAGCGTGAAGGGCGTCATGGCCAGCAATTCCTTGCGCGCATACTGCAAGTTGTGGCAGGCGGCATCGTTGGCGTCCAGCAATTGCAAGCTGGCCGCATCGTACAGGTAGATTTCCGGCGCCGCCGCGCGCAGGGCGGGGGCCAGCCGGGGAGTGTCGTGCATGGAATTGCCTTTCTTCATCAGCGGCGGGCGCGCCAGAAGGCGGCAAAGCGGCGCAGCACCCGGGCTGGGCGGGAATTATGGCGCCCTGGCGTGCCCTTGCGCAAGCGCTGCCACCAGGCGCGGCGGGCGCGGCCCAGCGCGGCCGACAGGCGGCTGACACGGCGCCACGGACGCGTGGCGCGCAGGCGGGCGATCCAGCGGTCCTTGGTTTCCATGAACAGGCCATGCCAGCGCGCAAACCACGGCAAACTGAGCAGGGTAGGGCGCGTCAGCGAATACAGGCGCGCGACGGCGGCCGCGCCGCCCAGCTTGGCGATGACGATCACGCCGATGCCGGAAAACGCATGGCCGCGCGCGATCGCCAGCAGGGCCAGCAGCTTGACGGGAAACAGCAGCACGGCCGGCAGCACGAAGATGGCCAGCGCCCAGTACGGCGGCAGGCGCCTGATCCACGCCTCCAGTGCATGCAGGGGCGGGAATTGCGCCACCACCTGCATGATGCGCGCGCCCGTTGCCCACAGCCATTCCTCGATCAGCAGGCAGATGGCGGCCAGGTAGACCAGCGGCGCGAACAGCCAGCGCCTGACTCTGTAGAATTTTTTCATCCGTCTCCGTGTGGCGCTCCAGTATGGTTGCCATTGCCTCGATGATACGATAAATCGGTGTGTCCGGCAGTCCTTGACGGGGCTACAATAGGCGGATGAATAAAGCCTTTGTAAAAGAATCCGATAACGACGACGATGAAGAAGCGGCCGCGCTGGCGCTGGCCATTCCCGCCGGCGCCAAGAACTACATCACGCCGGCCGGCTACCAGCGCATCAAGGAAGAGCTGCTGCAGCTGATCGACGTCGATCGTCCGGAAGTGGTGCGCATCGTCCATTGGGCGGCGTCGAATGGCGACCGTTCGGAAAATGGCGACTATATCTACGGCAAGCGCCGGCTGCGCGAAATCGACCGCCGCATCCGTTTTCTCACCAAGCGCATGGACCTGGCCGCCATCGTCGACCCCAGCGTGCACCATGGCAACGATCAGGTATTTTTCGGCGCCACGGTAACCTACCGCACCAGCGACGGCGAAACGCACACCATCACCATCGTCGGCATCGACGAATTCGACCCCCTGAACGGCAAGATCAGCTGGGTCTCGCCTATGGCCCGCACCATCACCAAGGCGCGCGAAGGCGACGTGATCACCCTCAACACGCCGCTGGGCGAGCATGAACTGGAATTGCTGGAAGTGACGTATCCGGCGCCGGGGGAAACTTGAGCTGATGCTCTCGGCATGAAAAAACGGCTGGGCAGAGAATCTGGCCAGCCGTTTTTTTAATTGCGCTCCCGGAGTATCCGGTTGACCCCGGCGACGCGGCGCACGTTGCGCAGCAGGGCGGCCAGGTGGACCCGGTCCTTGACCTGCACGGTAAAGCGCAGCTGGTCGAGGACGTTGTCCTTGTCTTCGTCCATGCCCACGTAGATGATATTGGCGTCCGATTCGCCGATTTCGGCGGCCACGCGGGCGAGGATGCCCCGTTCGCTGTTGATCAAGACCTTGATGCGGCAGTCGAAGCGACGGTTCAGTTCGGTTCCCCAGCGTACGGCGATCCAGCGGTCCGGTTCCTTGGCGCGCTGGCGTTTCGCTTGCGAGCAGTCGCTCGTGTGCACGAGCAAGCCCTGGTCGCGGCGCAGCTGGCCGATGATCTGGTCGCCGGGTATCGGCAGGCAGCACGGCGCCAGCTGCACGGACACGCCTTCGCTGCCGCAGATGGTAACCGGGTCGAGTTCGCTGCCGCTATTGTGTTCCACGGGCATGCTGGCCGCTTCGCCGCCGATCAAGCCGAAGATGTGGCGCGCCACCAGGGTGGCCATGCGCTTGCCGATGCCGATGTCCGCGTACAGCTCGTCCATGGAATTGGCGCTCGATTCGTTGAGCAGGCGCTCGACCAGCGGCGCCGGCAGCTCGGCGTCGATGTTCAGGGTGTGCAGCGCCTGCGACAGCAACTGCTGGCCCAGGGCGATCGATTCAGGGAGGTTGATCGTGCGCAGATGGTGGCGGATGGCCGAGCGGGCCTTGCCGGTGCGCACGAACGACAGCCACGTCGGGCTGGGGCGCGACGAGGAATCGGTGATGATTTCCACGATGTCGCCGTTGTGCAGTTCGGTGCGCAGCGGCGAGGTTTCGTTGTTGATTTTCACGGCCACGGTCTGGTCGCCGATGCCCGTGTGGATCGAGTAGGCGAAGTCGATGGCCGTGGCGCCGCGCGGCAGGGCGATGATCTTCGACTTCGGCGTAAACACGTAGACGGAATCGGGGAACAGGTCGACCTTGACGTGTTCGAGGAATTCGGCCGAGTCGCCCGTCTGCTGCTGGATGTCGAGCAGCGATTGCAGCCACGCATGGGTGCGCTGCTGCAGGTCGGACGGGTTCGATTCGCCGCTCTTGTACAGCCAGTGCGCCGCCACGCCGGACTCGGCCGTGCGGTGCATTTCCTGCGTGCGGATCTGGAATTCGACGGGCGTGCCGTAGGGGCCGATGACGGTCGTGTGCAGCGACTGGTAGCCGTTCAGCTTGCGGATCGCGATGTAATCCTTGAACTTGCCCGGCATGGGCTTGTACAGGCTGTGCAAGGTGCCCAGGGTCACGTAACAGTCGGCAAAGCTGCCCACCACCACGCGGAAGCCGTACACGTCCAGTACTTGCGAGAACGACAAATGCTTGCTGCGCATCTTTTTATAGATGTCGTACAGGGTCTTTTCGCGGCCCGTGACGTCGGCTTCGAGCTCGGCCATGGACAGGGTGCTTTTCACCGCTTCCATGATCTTGTTGACCACTTCGCGCCGGTTGCCGCGCGCCGCCTTGACGGCTTTCGCCAGGGTGCGGTAACGCATCGGGTACAGGTGCGAGAACGACAGGTCCTGCAGCTCGTGGTAGATGTTGTTCAGGCCGAGGCGGTGCGCGATCGGCACGTACACTTCCATGGTCTCGCTGGCGATGCGGCGTTTTTTCGCCGCCGTCATGAAGTCCAGGGTGCGCATATTGTGCAGGCGGTCGGCCAGCTTGATCAGGATCACGCGTACGTCCGACGCCATGGCCAGCAGCATCTTGCGGAAGTTTTCCGCCTGCGCTTCGATCTGGCTCTGGAATTCGATCTTTTCCAGTTTCGACAGGCCGTCGACCAGGTGTGCCACGGGTGCGCCGAAGCGCTCGATCAATTCTTCCTTCTTGACGTCCTGGTCTTCCATGACGTCGTGCAGCAGGGCGGCCATGATGGCTTGCGCGTCGAGCTTCCAGTCGGCGCAGATTTCCGCGACGGCGATCGGATGCGAGATATACGGCTCGCCCGAGCGGCGCATCTGGCCCAGGTGCATTTCGTCGGAGAAGCGGTAGGCCTCCTTGACTTTTTTCAGGTCGGCGGGAGACAGGTATTCGGCCAGCTTGTCGGCCAGGTGGCTGACGGAAGCCACGCCCAGGGCGGGTGCCGGCGGTACTGCGGGGGTGTTGCTGCCGGACGTGCCGGCGCCGGGCGCGGAAGCGCCCTGCGATTTTGCCGCCTGGCGCGAGGCCAGGGGCGGCAGTGCTGCGGAAGTCGTGTCGGCTGGGGTCAGACTCATAAAACGTCGCGTTGCTTTACAGTGTGAATAAAGGATACGGTAGAACCAGGGGTCAGCACTGTTCCGGCACGCGGGTTCCCACTTACATCGGGACCTTTTTCAGCATTTCGATGCCGACTTTACCGGCAGCGATTTCGCGCAGTGCGACGACGGTAGGCTTGTCCTTGGCTTCCACCTTAGGGGTGTGGCCTTGCAACAACTGACGTGCGCGATAGGTCGCAGCCAGGGTCAGCTGGAAACGGTTAGGGATCTGCTTCAGGCAATCTTCGATTGTGATACGGGCCATGGTAACTCCTAAAATTTTTGCGTGGTGCTGTGTGAATTGGCGTGCAGGCTGATTACTCTGCGTGCAGGCCCAGCTGGGCGAATAGCGATGCGTTGCGGGCCGCTTGTTGCGCAAACCGGCAACGGGCCGCTCTCACGATCGCGCTCAGTTCGGACAAAGCGACCGTAAACTCTTCATTGATAATAACATACTCGAACTCGGGAGCGTGTGCGATTTCGCCGCCGGCCGCCAGCAGGCGGCGCGTGATCACGTGCGGCTCGTCCTGGCCGCGCTTGTTCAGGCGTTCTTCCAGCGCATCGATCGACGGCGGCAGGATGAAAATGCCGGCCGCGCGGGGAAATTGCTTGCGCACCTGGCGCGCGCCCTGCCAGTCGATTTCCAGCAGGATATCGGTGCCGGCCAGCATTTGCTGTTCCACCATGATGCGCGAGGTGCCGTAGTAGTTGCCATGCACTTCCGCCCATTCCAGGAATTCGCCCTGGTCGGCGCGCGCGACAAAGTCTTCCGCCGTCGTGAAATAGTACTCGCGGCCATGCTGCTCGCCCGGACGGGGCGCGCGCGTGGTGGTCGAGATCGACAATTTGATGCCGGGCTCTTGCGCCAGCAATGCATTGACCAGTGTCGATTTGCCGGCGCCCGATGGCGCGGCGACCACGAACAGGCTGCCGGAGAAGGCGGTAGGGTGGCTCATGCGGATCTTTCCATATGCGTTGATGGCGGCGTGTGCGCTTGCATAGGCGCCGCCCAATTCGGTATTTTACCAAGAGGCAAGGCGGCGAGCCAGCCCCGCGATGCGCCTGGCCGCCGCGTCTGCGCATATTTTGCTTGTTATCCTGAAGAAGTAGTTATCTAATTTGGAATATTTTTCTTTATCGACAGGATGCGCGCATGAAAAATTTCCCGTTTCTCAGTATCGCCCAAGCCATGTTGTTGCTGCGCGTGGCCATCGCCGTGATGTTCATGGCGCACGCCATCACGCGCATCGCCAACGGCACCATTCCCCGCTTTGCCGGTTTCCTGGAAGACAAGGGATTTATCTATGGCCTGGCCGTCGTATGGGCGATTACCATCGTCGAGATTGTTTGTGGCAGCCTGCTCATCGCCGGCAAATACATGCGCTGGGCGGCGGCTGGGCTGATGGCGATCTGCATCGGCGGCATCGTTATCGTGCACGCGGCCAAGGGCTGGTTCGTGGGCGAGCATGGTGCCGGCGGCATGGAGTACAGCATCGTGCTGTTTGTCGCCTGCGTCGTCATCGCCGCCAGCGACAGGGGGCGCGCCGGAGCGCGCCTGGCGTAAGTTGCGTGCCCTGCCTCAGCGGGGCAGCCGGCCCAGGGCGATTTCGCCGCTATTGAGCACGATCGCCCGTCCATTCACATCGGTGCAGTCGCGGTTGCTGATGCGCACGATGGCGCTGTCGACCGAGACTTCCGCGCCCAGGTTGCTGCGCGAGCAGATGCGGTAGGAGGCGGCGTCGGCGCCCGTGTAGATGGCGGCGCCGCGTTCCTTGAGCGCGAAGCACCCGGAGGCGCAGCCTTCGACCGCATATGGCGACGGCTGCTGCACGGGTTGCGCTTGCGCGCCTGCCGCCAGCAGCGCCAGGGCCACGCTGGCGAGTGTAGCCAGGATGCGTGCTGCGGTCATGGCTTATTCCAGGTTCTGTACCTGTTCGCGCATCTGCTCGATCAGCAGCTTCAAGTCCATCGAGGCGTCAGCCAGTTCCTTGACGGAGGCCTTGGCGCCCAGCGTGTTGGCTTCGCGGTTGAGTTCCTGCATCATGAAGTCGAGGCGCTTGCCCACTTGGCCGCCCTTGGCGAGGATGTGGCGCGTTTCGCCCAAATGGGCCGACAGGCGCGCCAGTTCTTCGGACACATCAATGCGGATGCCGTACAGGATCACTTCCTGGCGGATGCGCTCCATGGCGTCCTGGCGCGACAGGGCCGAATTCGAGCCCTGGCTGGCCAGGCCCAGCGCATCCTGCATGCGCTCGATGGCTTTTTGCTGGAAGGCCGCCACCACTTGCGGAATCAAGGGCGTGATGCGCTTGACGATGGCTTCCATCGCCTCGATGCGCGACACCAGCACCGCTTCGAGCGCCGCGCCTTCGCGCTTGCGGCTGTCGACGAAGGCGGCTACGGTGCGCTTGGTCAGTGCGCCCACGTCCGCCTGCAGGGACTCCTGGCCCACTTGCGCTTCTTCGATGACGCCAGGCCAGCGCAGCAGTTCGGCCACCGTCATGACGGGGGCGGAGACAAAATGCTGGCCCACTTCGTTTTGCAGGCGTGCCAGTTCGGCCAGCAGGGGCACGTTCAGCGCCTGTGTGCCGGCGGTCGCAGCCTTGCGGCCAAAGCTCAGACGTACCTCGACTTTGCCGCGCGTGATGGCGGACATGACGGCGGCGCGCAAGTCAGGCTCCAGGGCCCGCAGATCGTCGTTGATCCGGAATTGCAGGTCGAGAAAGCGCGAGTTGACGCTCTTGATTTCAATTGTCAGTGTGCCTGCAGCACCTTCGCTGGTGGCAACCGCGTAGCCTGTCATGCTTGAAATGCTCAAAGGATTCCCCGATTTGATCTTGTATACAGTCACTTATACACTTAATCAGCCAGCGCAGGCAATACCGCCCGCGCCGCAAAACAGGACCGAAGTGCCCGATGGCCTGAAAATTGCTGAATAGTGTGCGTTTTACGGCATTGTAAAGAAAATTGTGTTTGGCGGGGCAGGATTGTAGGGATCATGTGTGCGCCGCCCGCCATTGCGCCCCGCGCTGTTGCATGGCTGCAAATGGATGGGCGCGCGGTGGTAGAATCGCTGCCGCAACCCCAATCACACAGGACACCCCATGACATTCGAATCCCGCCCGAGCGGCCGCGCCGTCGACGCGCTGCGCGCCATCCGCATCACCCGCCAGTACACCAAGCATGCCGAAGGCTCGGTGCTGATCGAGTGCGGCGACACCAAGGTCATCTGCACCGCCAGCATCGAAGACAAGGTGCCGGGTTTCCTGAAGGGCAAGGGCCAGGGCTGGTTGACGGCCGAGTACGGTATGCTGCCCCGCTCGACGCACACGCGCATGGACCGCGAGGCGGCGCGCGGCAAGCAGTCCGGCCGCACGCAGGAAATCCAGCGCCTGATCGGCCGCTCGCTGCGCGCCGCCTTCGATTTGCAGGCGTTCGGCGAACGCACGCTGCACCTCGATTGCGACGTGATCCAGGCCGACGGCGGCACGCGCACGGCCTCGATCACGGGCGCCATGGTGGCCGCGTATGACGCGTTTTCGCAGCTGCAGGCGCGCGGCGCGATCGCCGCCATTCCCGTGAAAAGCTTCGTCGCCGCCATCTCGGTGGGCGTCTACCAGGGCATGCCGGTGCTGGACCTCGACTATGTGGAAGACTCGGGCTGCGACACGGACATGAACGTGGTGATGACGGAAGCGGGCCACTTCATCGAAGTGCAGGGCACGGCCGAAGGCGCCGCCTTCGACCGCGCCGGCATGAACCGCCTGCTGGACCTGGCGCAGGGCGGCATCGCCGACCTGATCGCCCTGCAAAAGCAAGCTCTCGGCATGTAATCTTTACACAGATTTACATGTCATTGCCCGCCGCGCCGGGCAAAAAGCCCACACCTGCCGCCGTTGAGCGCGGCGGCGGGCGAAGGTGAGGGGAGCGCAAAAGGTTTACAATGTCGGCACTTCAACCGGACTACTGACATGACCCAACGCCTCATCCTCGCCTCCAATAACGCCGGCAAGCTCAAGGAATTCAACGAGCTGCTCTCGACCATCGGTTTTTCCGTCCACGCCCAGGGCGAGTACGACGTGCCGGAAAGCGACGAACCGTTCCACACCTTCGTTGAAAACGCCCTGCAAAAGGCGCGCCACGCGTCGCGCCTGACGGGCTTGCCGGCGCTGGCCGACGATTCGGGCGTGTGCGTCAATGCGCTCGGCGGCGCGCCGGGCGTGTACTCGGCCCGCTATGCGGGCGAGCCGAAATCGGATGCGGCCAACAGCGCCAGGCTGATCGCCGACCTCGAGGCGCATGCCGACAAGTCCGCGTATTACTACTGCGTGCTGGTGTACGTGCGCCATGCGGACGACCCGCAGCCGGTGATCGCCGACGGCCGCTGGAACGGCGAGATGATCGCCACGCCACGCGGCAACGGCGGCTTCGGCTACGATCCGCATTTCTTCATTCCCGCGCTGGGCAAGTGCGCGGCCGAACTGACGTCCGACGAAAAGAACGCGCTGTCGCACCGCGGCCAGGCCCTGCGCGCGCTGGTGGAAAAACTGCGATGATCCCGATCAAACTGGTGGGCGCCGTGGCCAAGTCGGGAGCCAAGCCGAATACCGCCCCCGCGCCGCAGGAAGGCCTTTCCGGCGCGGCCGGGGCGGCGCTGAAGTATCTGCAGCCGGGCGCGCTGAACCTGACGGCGCTGCCGCCGCTGTCGCTGTACATCCATTTCCCGTGGTGCGTGAAAAAATGCCCGTATTGCGACTTCAATTCGCACGAGGTGCGCGGCGACTTGCCGGAAGCCGAATACCTGGCCGCGCTGCGGCTGGACCTGGAAATGGCGCTGCCGCTGATCTGGGGCCGCAAGATCCACACCATCTTCATCGGCGGCGGCACGCCCAGCCTGATGTCGGCGGCAGGCCTGGACCGGCTGATGTCGGACGTGCGCACCCTGCTGCCACTGGAGCCCGATTGCGAAATCACCATGGAAGCCAATCCGGGCACCTTCGAAGCGGAAAAATTCAAGTCTTACCGTGCCAGCGGCATCAACCGCCTGTCGATCGGCATCCAGAGCTTCAATGGCCGCCATCTGCAGGCGCTGGGGCGCATCCATGACGACAGCGAGGCGCGCCGCGCGGTGGACATCGCGCACGCCAACTTCGACAATTTCAACCTCGACCTGATGTACGCGCTGCCCACGCAAACCCTGGCCGAGGCGCGGCAGGACCTGGACACGGCGCTGTCGTTCGCGCCGCCGCACCTGTCGCTGTACCACCTGACGCTCGAGCCGAACACCCTGTTCGCCAAGTATCCGCCCGTGCTGCCGGACGACGACGAGAGCGCCGACATCGCCGACATGGTCGCCGCGCGCGCCGCGCAGGCGGGCTACGGCTGCTACGAAGTGTCGGCGTATGCGCAGCCGGGCCGCCAGGCACGCCACAACCGCAATTACTGGGAATTCGGCGACTATCTCGGCATCGGCGCGGGCGCGCATTCGAAGATATCGTTCCCGCACCGCGTGCTGCGCCAGGCCCGCTACAAGCAGCCGCGCGCCTACATGGACGCGGTACTGGCCGGTAATCCGGTGCAGGAAGAGCGCGAACTGGCGCGCGAGGAAATGGGCTTCGAATTCATGCTCAATACTTTGCGCCTGACGCAGGGCTTTGCGCCGAACCTGTTCGCCGAGCGCACGGGCGTAGCCCTCAACGCCATCGAGCAGCCGCTGAATGCGGCCGAAGCGAAAGGCTTGCTGTACCGCGACCATCAAGTCATCCGCCCGACGGAACGGGGATTGTGCTTCCTGAACGACCTGCAGCAGATGTTCCTGGAAGATTAATGGGTGATGGCGCGCAGGCGCTGCAGCTTGGCCGCATAGACAGTGTGATCGCCGCGCGTGGTGCTGTTGTCCATCGCCAGTTCCAGCTGCTTGCCGGCCTGCTCCAGCTGGCCCAGGCGCGCATAGGCTTGTGCCAGCCAGAAGTGGAATTCGTGGTAGTACGGATCGCGCGCGATTTCGCGTGAAAACAGCTGTATCGCCTGCACGTAATCGTTGCGCTGCATGGCCGCCTTGCCCAGGTTGAAGTAGTGGAAGGGCGGCTGTGGCTGCAGCGCCAGCAGGCGCCGGCGCAGCGGCAGCGCTTCATCGGGCATGCCGGACGCTTCCAGCGCCTGCGCCAGGTTCGACAGCAGCACCGTGTTGTCAGGCGCGCGCATCAGCGCATGGGCCAGCGTGCGCCGCGCTTGCGCCAGGTCGCCATGGCGGAACTGGATCACGCCCAGGGTGTTGTAGGCGCCGCTGAACGAGGGGTCTTGCAGCAGCGCTGCCCGGGCCCACCAGTACGCCTGGTCCAGCTGGCCCTCGCTCATGGTTTCGGCGGCGCGGTTGTTCATGTACATGGCGAGCACGGTCGCCTCGCTGATTTCGCGCGTGCGGTAGCCCGCCACGTCGCCGGACGGCAGAAAGTCGATCACCAGCAGGCCCTTGGTATCGTAGTTATTCGGATTTTCGCCCAGGCGCTGGCCCAGCACCAGGTTGACGTGGCCGGCGACAAAATACATGTCGCCGCTGCGGCTCCAGCTTTCTTCGCCCAGCACTTCCTGGTAGCGCACCTGCAAGCCCAATTCATGCGCCAGCGCCGCCGTCATGATCACCAGCGACATGCAGTTGCCGCTGCGCGCCTCGAACGTTTCGCGCGCATTGCGGGTCATGGCCGCATCGTATTCGAGTTTCAGCCTGGATTTGTCGTACAGCGCCTCGTACAGCGCCAGGCGGGGATTGCCGTTGCGCGCCGCGTGCCGGACTTGCGTCTGCACATACTGACGCATGGCGTCGTCGAGGGCGAAGACCTGGCTGGCGTCGATGGCGGCGGCCGGCACAAAATCGCTGTCGTTGAAAATGGGGGGCAAGCTGGCGGGCGTTGTGGTGGCGCAGGCTGCCAGCGTGGCGCAGAGCAGGGCGGCAAGCAGGCGCATGAGGTGGCGGGCGCAAGCAAAATAGGGGCGCATCATCTCTCCCTGAGGGGCGCCGGCTTTCTTGGCTGCATGGTGGCGCGCCTGTCCCACCTGAAATCAGTATCGGCGCGCCAGCCCCCGCTGTCAAATACTTTCAGCGGCCCGCGGCGGGCGTATCGGCGGCAGCGATCATGGCGCTTGAAAGCGGGCTTGAAACCGGGCTTAAAACTCTTCCCAGTCCTGGTCGGCGGCGATGTGCGACGGCGTTTTGTGCACCGCGGCACCGGCTGCCTTGGGCATTGCCGGCTTGCCGGCCGTGGCCTTGCCGGCTGCGGCCTGGGGCGGGCGTGGCGCGAGTTTTTGCGTGGTGGCAATAGCTGCCTTGGCCGGCCGCGCGGCGCGCACCGGCGCCGCCGCAGTCACGTGCTCGAGCTGAAAGCCCGCCGCCACCTGCGCCAGGCGCGCCGCCTGGTCCTGCATGCTTTCGGCGGCCGCCGCCGCTTCTTCCACCAGGGCCGCATTTTGCTGCGTCACCTGGTCCATCTGCGCGATGGCCTGGTTGACCTGGTCGATGCCCATGCTTTGCTCGGCGCTGGCGGCGGTGATCTCGGCCATGATGTCGGTGACCCTGCGTACGCTGTCGACCACTTCGCCCATGGTGCTGCCGGCCTGCTGCACCAGCCGCGTGCCGTTGTTGACCTGTTCCACCGAGTCGCCGATCAGGGTCTTGATTTCGCGCGCCGCGGCGGCCGAGCGCTGCGCCAGGCTGCGCACTTCCGTGGCGACGACGGCAAAGCCGCGCCCCTGCTCGCCGGCGCGCGCCGCTTCGACGGCGGCGTTCAAGGCCAGGATATTCGTCTGGAAGGCGATGCCGTCGATGACGCCGATGATGTCGACGATTTTCGTCGATGCCGTATCGATGGCGCCCATGGTGTCGACCACCTGGCTGACGATGCTGCCGCCCCGTTCGGCCACGCCGGACGCCGCCACCGCCATCTGGTTGGCCTGGCGCGCATTGTCCGCATTTTGCTTCACGGTGCTGGTGAGCTCTTCCATCGACGACGCCGTCTCTTCCAGCGAACTGGCCTGCTCTTCCGTGCGCGCCGACAAATCCTGGTTGCCGGCGGCGATTTCGCCCGATGCCGTGGCGATCGCGTTGGTGCCCGTCTGCACTTCCGACACCACCTTGCGCAGCGCCTCGTTCATGCCGTGCAGCGCGCGCATCAGGTCGCCGATTTCGTCGCTGGCCGGCGTGCCGAAATGCGTGCGCAAGTCGCCGTCGGCCACCGTTTCGGCCACCTTCACGGCGGCCTTCAACGGCTGCGTGATCGAGCGCGTGATCAGCCACGCGCAGGCGCTGCCCAGCGCCACCACCAGCGCGCACAAGGTCAGCAGCAGGGTGAAGCTGCGTTCATTGGCCGCCTCGATCGCATGCGCCGTGGCGTCGATGGCCTGGCGCTGCTGCGACAGCAGGGCCTTGACGTTGTTCTGGTATCGGGTGGCGGCCGGCGCGAAGCTGTCGCGGTAGGTGCTTTCCGCCTGCGCCGCATTGCCGGCCTTGCGCGCATTCATCACCAGGGTCTTGGCATCCTGGTACTTGACGCGCTCGGCAATGGACGACTTGAAGATGGCCTTTTCCTCGTCGCTGTCGAGCAGCGTCTCGATCTTCTTCAGCAGTTCGCTGCCCTGTTTCGTGCTGTCGGCGATGGTGTCGGCAAACACGCTGGAGAGGGTTTCATCCGTGCTTTTGGCGATCATCGAGGTGCGCGCGATGGCCGAATAGATCAGCACGTACCAGTCCGATACGAGGCGTTCCTTGGCCAGCGGTTTTTCCATCATTTGCCGCGTCGCTTCGGCATTCACGCGGGCGCTGTACAGCGCGTACGAGGTGGAGATCACGGACAGCAGCAGCACCAGCGCGAAGCCTGCAGCCAGGCGCGTGCCGATACGAAGGTGGGAGAGGGCGTGCATGGTCGGAACTCCTGTCGCAGAGGGGATTTAAATTGCCTGTGCGACATAGTATGCACTGATAAGTGACCAAGAGGCGAGGGAAAAGCGCGCTTGTTTTCGCGCCTGTTGCAGCCACGCCCGTGCTACAGCTCGCCCGCCTGGCGCAAGTCCGGCTGCTCCGCCCAGCGGGCGAAGGCGGCGGCCATGCGTTCGCTTTCCGCGATGGCGCGGCGCCAGTCGCGCATGCGTGCCGCGTGGTCCTGGCCGTAGTGGGGGAAGTCGCGCCGGTCCGGCAATTTGCCATTGGGCAGGCTGGCCACGAAGGAGGGCGAGGGCGAGACGAGAATCATATTGTCGAGTGCGCTATCGCCGTTGCGCGCGCGGCGCCAGGGCAGGGCCTTGTCCAGCCAGCCGGGCACGATATGGTCGGCAAAATGCGGGTACAGCACCAGGTCCGGTTCGCGCTGGTAGGGCAGGTGCAAATGATAGTCGACCAGGCCGCCGTCCCAGTAGCGCCCGGGCGGCGCGCCGGCGATGTCCGTGACCGCATCGAGCACCAGCGGGATGGAACCGGAAGCGAGCAGCGCGTCGCGCAGGTTGTTCTGCGCCAGCGGCACGAAATGCGAATGAAAGGCGTCGAAGCGCGAGCGCAGCCAGCTGGCGCCGTCCGGTCCGGCATGGAACACGGTGCGTTCCAGCGAGGCGGCCAGGCGCGCGCGCGCCACGGCGTTGCCGGCGGCCGCCAGCACGAAGCCGCGCCGGTCGCGCCATTTGCCCGGCTGCGCCAGCGCGCCGATGCCGCGCACGGCCAGCACCGACAGGCTGTGCTGCGCATGCCGCAGCAGCTGTGCATCCTGGCCATCGAGGACGGCGTCGAGCAGGGCGCGGCACGTGCGGCTCACATGCGCCGCAGCGGGCTTGTCGGGATAGCGCTGGCCCACGTATTCGCGCACCAGGCGGCGCTGCGCGGCCACGGGGTCGGGGAACACGGCGGCGGCCATGCGCCAGGCGCCGATCGAGGCGCCGACGAAGTGGCGCGGGCGCGGCGCCTGCGGCAGGAAGTCGCCGAACAGCCAGCAATCGAGCTGGTGCAGGATCAAGCCTTTCGGCCCGCCGGCGGCGGCGGGCACGATGGCGACGTCAAGCGCGCGCAAGCCGTGGTCGGCGATGCGGGCGCGGGCGCGGCGGCCCAGGCGGATGGTGATCGGTGATTGCATGAGTAGTCGTGGGCGGCCTGTGGCCAGGTATTTTACCGCCAGCGCGGCGCCGCGACACAGTCGTGCTCGCTACAGTCACATTGTTAGCATTAATAAATTTCTTTAAGGCAACCATTCTATTGAGAAATATTGCATAATATTGGACGTTGAATTTTTGGCATGTGCCAAGGATTCCCTATGTCCTGCTTTTTTTATTGGAATCGTATGCAACTGAATCACGCTTTTGTTTTGACCCTGATCGCCGGCTCTCTCGTTGCCTGCGGTGGTGGCTCGTCCTCCCCAGCTGACCCGGCAGTCGCCGTGAATCCGCCCGGGACGGCTGTCACTCCGCCGGTGACTCCGCCTGTTACTCCGCCGGCGACGCCGCCAGTGACGCCGCCGGTGACTCCCGTCACGCCGCCGGTGGTGCCTCCCGTCGCCATACCGGATCTCGGCGCCGTCAGCGCGCCTTTCGTCAAGGCCAATGTTGCACGCTACATGGTCAATACGACCGGCGGCCAGAACAGCGGCGTGCTGCGCAGCGTGGTGCAGGACAGCTCCGGCGCGCTCAGCGAAATTTCCGGCATCGCCTTGACGGGGGCCGATGCCGCCACGCGCAACATTAGCGGCGATGCCAGCTTTGCCCAGGGGCGCTGGATCAAGGGCACGGTCACGTCGGCGTCCGGCAACTATAACTTCGAGGCCGTCAACGCCAGCACCCATTATGTCGTCTACAACACCCTGACGGCATTGCCCGCGAGCGGCACGGTCAGCTGCGACGCGGGCGTCTTCACCGCGCCCAACTACGCGGGGGGCTTGAGCGGCTGGCAGACGACCTATTTCGGCACTGCCAGCGGCAGCGGCAGCCTCGCTTTCGATGCCTCCGGCGCCAAGGTGAACGTGACCATCGATACGCAGGCGGGCGGCAGCAGCGGCCAGCTGAAGGGCAGTACCGTGTTCAGCCCGTCCATGCCGACTGCGATGGGCTTCACCGGCATGTATCTGGCGAGCGGCAATGGCATGCAGCTGATGCTGGGCGACGGCGGTCCGGGACGCTATCTGCTGGTGGTCGGCTACAAGACGACCCTGGCCAATGGCGCCAATTACCAGGGCGTCGCCACCTTCCGCTGTTCCTGATGACGCCTGACGGCACCTGCTGCGCGTCGTGAGGTGCGGCCGCTCGCAATGGTGCCGTCAGTCGTCGTGAGGCCAGCGAGGACGGCTAAAAATAGAAAAGCGGCGCCGTGCACTGCACGGACGCCGCTTTTTTTACGCCGGCCGGAATTAACGCAGGGCGGCGATCATCTGTTTCAGCTTGCCGGAATCGACGCAGAAGGCGCGGATGCCTTCGGCCAGTTTTTCCGTCGCCATCGCGTCTTCATTCATCATGAAGCGGAAGGCTTCTTCGTTCAGCGACATCTGCACGATGTTGGTCGATGGCGCCGCTTCGGCGCTCAGCTTGCGCTCCACCGGCGCATCGCTGTCGGCCAGCTTTTGCAGCAGGTCGGGGCTGATGGTGAGCAGGTCGCAGCCGGCCAGTTCGAGGATTTGCGAGGTGTTGCGGAAGCTCGCGCCCATCACCTCGGTCTTGTAGCCGAACTTGCGGTAGTAATTGTAGATGCGGCGTACCGACTGCACGCCCGGGTCTTCCGCGCCGACGTAGTCGATGCCCGTCGATTTCTTGTACCAGTCGTAGATGCGGCCGACGAACGGCGAAATCAGCTGCGCGCCCGCTTCGGCGCAGGCGATGGCCTGGGCCAGCGAGAACAGCAGGGTCATGTTGCAGCGGATGCCTTCCTTTTCCAGGATGGCGGCGGCGCGGATGCCTTCCCAGGTGGAGGCGATCTTGATCAGCACGCGCTCGCGGGCAATGCCCGCGTTCGAATACAGGGCGATCAGGTCGCGGCCCTTGGCCACGGTGCCTTCCGTATCGAACGACAGGCGCGCATCGACTTCGGTGGAGACGCGGCCGGGGATGGTTTGCAGGATTTCCACGCCAAACGCGATCAGCAGGCGGTCGATGATTTCGGCGGTCGAGGCGTTCGGATGGTCGCGCACGGCCTTTTCCAGCAGCGGCTTGTATTCATCCTTTTGCACGGCCTTCAGGATCAGCGACGGATTCGTCGTCGCATCGCGCGGCGTGTAAGCCTGGATCGATTGGAAGTCGCCGGTGTCGGCCACCACGGTAGTAAATTGCTTCAGTTGTTCGAGTTGGTTCATGGCTGCACGGGAAAGAGTGAATGGGCTTGCCGAAGTATTGTACCTAATCCGGCAAGTCCGCCTGTGCTCTTTATCGCCTCAGCCGATGAAGGAATCGAACTGCATGTCGAATTCCTGCAAGGCCTTCTGCGCATTCTGCATCTTCTTGCGGAATTCCGGCCCGCGCTGCAGGGCCAGGCCCACGGCCAGCACGTCGATCACCACCAGGTAGGCCAGGCGGGCGGAAATCGGGGTGTACGGGTCGGTGTTGAAGACCAGGTCGATCGGGATCAGCACGGTCGCCAGGTCGGCCAGCGGCGTGCCCGATGGCGCGAGTACGATCACGTCGGCGCCGCCGCGGCGCGCCAGCTTCACGGAGCGGACCAGGGCGGGGCTGTTGCCGCGCTGCGAGATGGCCACCAGGCAGTCGCCGCCGCGCAGCAGGGCTGCCGCGATGCTGTGGATGTTCGGGTCGCTGTAGGCCACCGTCGGCACGCCCGAGCGGAAGAACTTGTGCTGCGCGTCGGCCGCCACGATGCCCGACGTGCCCTGGCCATAGAATTCGATCTTGCTGGCGCGCGACAGGATGTCAAGCGCGCGCTGGATCGCTTCCGGATTCAGGTTGTTGCGCAGGTCGAGCAGGGTGTTGATTGAGCGGCTGCAGATTTTGTTCACCAGGTCGGCGGCCAAGTCGTCCTGCGCCGGCTGCTCGTTCGCGCCCGGCATGGCCAGGGCCAGGCCCTGCGCCAGCTTCAGCTTGAATTCATGCCAGCCGTCGTAGCCCAGCGTGCGGCAAAAGCGCACCACGGTCGGTTCCGACACCTGCGCGCTCTTCGCCAGCGCCGTGATGTTCTGGCTGACCGTCTGGTTCGGCTGGTCAAGCACGGCCAGCGCGACCTTCTTCTCCGACTTGGAGAGCGAATCGAGCTGGGTGCGGATGGAGTCAAGCAGCATCAGGGTAGTCTTCTGGTAGGTGTTCGGGAGTGTGGGGATAATAGATAAAGGGCCTGCCCATATGCGGACAGACCCTTGTCTTGCCTGCTAATCTTCCGGTAAGGCTTCTTCACGCCACTGCAAGCCGTCGCGGCCGATCAGGGCGCTGGCTGCGGCCGGGCCCCAGGTGCCGGCCGTGTACGGAATCGGCGCGCTGTCGTTCTGTTCCCAGTTGTCGAGAATCGGCTCGACCCATTCCCAGGCCGCTTCCAGTTCGTCGCCGCGCATGAACAGGGTCAGCTGGCCGCGCAGGACGTCGAGCAGCAATCGCTCGTAGGCGTCCATGCGCGGGGTCTTGAACGATTCGCGGAAATCGAGTTCCAGTTCCGCCGGTTTCAAACGCATGCCGTCGCCCGGGGTTTTCGCCATCAGGTTCATGCGCAAGCCTTCGTCGGGCTGCAAGCGGATCACCAGGCAGTTCGGCTGGAAGCTCGACGTCGGCTGGTTGAAGATCGAGTGCGGAATCTGCTTGAAGCGCACGACGATCTCGGCCAGGCTGTCGGCCATGCGCTTGCCCGTGCGCAGGTAGAACGGCACGCCGGCCCAGCGCCAGGTGTCGATTTCCGCCTTCAGCGCCACGAAGGTTTCGGTGCGCGAATGTTCCGGCGCATCGGGCTCGTCGCGGTAGCTCGGCACGGTGGCGCCGTCGACGTGGCCGGCGCGGTACTGGCCGCGCACGATGTTTTGCGCCAGGGTGGTGGGCGTGAATTTCTTGAGCGAACGCAGCACTTGCAGCTTTTCATCGCGCACGGCATCCGGCGCGATCGAGGTCGGCGGTTCCATGGCGACGATGCACAGCAGTTGCAGCAAATGGTTTTGCAGCATGTCGCGCAGCGCGCCCGAGGTGTCGTAGTAACCCATGCGGTTGCCCACGCCCAGTTTTTCGGCGATGGTGATCTGCACGTCGGAAATCCATTCGCGGCGCCACAGCGGCTCGAACAGGATATTGCCGAAGCGCAGGGCCAGCAAGTTCTGCACGGTTTCCTTGCCCAGGTAATGGTCGATACGGTAGATCTGCGATTCCTGGAAGACCTTGCCCACTTCGGCATTGATCTGCTTGGCACTGGCCAGGTCGCGGCCCAGCGGCTTTTCCAGCACCACGCGCGAATTCGGCGTGACCAGGCCGTTGTCTTCGAGGTTGTCGCAGATCAAGGCGAACAGGTGCGGCGGCGTGGCCAGGTAGTACACGCGCGTCAGGTCGGCATCGCCGCGCAGCGCTTCGACCAGCGGCGCGTACGTGGCCGCATCGCTGGCGTTGAGCGATACATACACGATGCGCGCGCAGAACTTGCTCCAGGTGGCGGCGTTCAGGGTGCTGGCCTTGATGTGGGGACGCGAGTTGGTCTCCACCATTTTCAAGAAGGCGTCCTGGCCGCTGTCCTGGCGGCCCACACAGATGATGCGCGCCGTCGGCGGCAAATCGTTCGCGACGTCGCGCGCATACATTGCAGGCAACAACTTGCGCATTGCTAAATCGCCGCTGCCGCCAAACAGGACCAGGTCAAAATCGGTAAGTGCCATAAGTGAGTGTCGTCGCAAAAGTAAAAGGGCCGGAGCGGGGAGAAAGCCGACCGGAAGTGCCAGTCTGTCGCTACTATAATCGATGGTGTAAATTTACTACGTAGAACAGGCAATTGCAAGAAATTTTACTACATTCCATCCGCTGCCGTCGCCATTTTGCCCCGCATGCTTGCCAGCGACGCCGGCATGGCCATTATATGCCGTTCGCTGGTGTCGGCGCAGCAGCATGCTGGTCATCGGCTTTTCAAAGCAACCATGGTTGCCAGGGAAATTTTCGATTCCTTCCGTCATCATTTGCGCTGTAGCAACAAGCAAATCAAGAAATGCTGTCAGGATCGCCGTTGGCAGCGTAAAGTAGCTTTGAGGAAAGTAAAAAACCGTATAATTCAAGCTCGAATCGATAGCAACTATTGGTTGTAAGAAATTGTTCGACATACACTGCACCGCTAGCGCCGGCCATGCCCCGAACCCGCCATCCGACGTCCATGCGACGTGCAGTCAGCACTGCCCGCATCACGGGCAGGCAGCTTAACTTTACAAGACGGCTCAAGGGGACACAATGAATTCAATGCAGCAAGATGTCGATGAACGCACCAGCCTGACAGGCAATAACAAATTCGAACTTTTCCTGTTCAAGCTGGGCACCAGTGATCACTCGACCAGCCGCGAACTATTCGGCATCAATGTGTTCAAAGTCCGTGAAATCATGGAAATGCCGGCCATCACTGCGGTGGCCGGTTCGCATCCGCACATGCTGGGCGTGGTCAATATCCGTGGCCAGATCGTGCCCGTAATCGACTTGCCGATGGCGGTCGGCTGCAAGAGCAGTGGCTTGAAGATCCTGATGGTGACGGAGTTCGCCCGCTCGACACAGGCGTTTGCCGTGGAAGAGGTCGATGAAATCGTGCGCCTGGAATGGAACCAGGTCCTGTCGGCCGAATCGAGTGTCGGCGGCGGCCTCGTCACCAGTATCGCGCGCCTCGATGGCGATACGGACAAGACGCGCCTGGCGCAAGTGCTGGACGTGGAGCAAATCCTGCGCAACGTGCTGCCATCGGGCGATCCGGACGTGGACGAGAACAGCATCGGCCCGCAAGTGCGCTTGCCGGCCGGCGCCGTGATCCTCGCGGCCGACGATTCCTCGCTGGCCCGCTCGCTGATCGAAAAGGGCCTCGAAGCGATGGGCGTGCCCTTCATCATGACCAAAACGGGCAAGGAAGCGTGGGAACGCCTGCAGGCGATCTCGGCCCAGGCGGCAACGGAAGGCAAGACGGCGAAAGACAAGGTCGCGCTGGTGCTGACCGACCTGGAAATGCCGGAAATGGATGGTTTTACACTGACGCGCAACATCAAGAACGATGGCCGCTTCTCCAGCATCCCCGTGGTGATTCACTCGTCGCTGACGGGCTCGACCAACGAAGACCACGTCAAGGGCGTGGGCGCCGACGGTTATGTGGCGAAATTCGTGGCGGCCGAATTGGCGGAAACGATCCGCAAGGTATTGGCGCGGTAAGCTGAAGCAACTGTAGGTCGGATTACGCGGGGCCTGCCCCGCTAATCCGACCTGCGTGAGCGTAAAAAAAAAGCGCCGGCACCCGCGAGGGTCCGGCGCTTTTTCATGTTGGCAAACGATTACGCCTGGTAAGCCGTTTCCGGCTGGCCCGCCACGTCCACGCGCACGGACAGCACGTGGCCCGTCAACGGGTAGTCGGCGATTTCTGCTGCCGAGCGGTTGTGGCTGGCGCTGGTGATGTACAGGGTACGCAGGTCGGGGCCGCCGAACGTCACCATGGTGGGGCAGCGCACGGGCACGGTAATTTCGCCCAGCAAATGGCCATCGGGCGCGAAGCGCAAGATCTTGCCGCCTTCAAACATGGCCGACCAGTAGTTGCCTTCGCTGTCGACGGCCGCGCCATCGGGGCGTCCGCCGTAATCCAACGCCTTCTTGTCCGTGGAAAAGCGCTGGAACGGTTGCGGCGCGGAAATGGCTCCCGTGGCCGCGTCGAAGTCGAAGCGGTCGATGCGGTGCGTGGTGGTATCCGAGTGATACATGGTGCGCCCGTCGGGACTGAAGCCCAGGCCGTTCGACACGGTCATGCCGCCCGACCAGACCTTGCGTACTTGACCCTTTTCCAGCACGAACATTTCCGCCGCATCGGCGTTGCGCGGCTCGAAAATCGTGCCGACCCAGAAGCGTCCCGCCGGGTCGACCTTGCCATCGTTGAAGCGCGTGGTGGCCATGTCGAACGGCGCCGGGGCGATTTCCGTCAGGCTGCCCGTCTTCGTGTCGAGGTGGGCAAAGCCGCTGCGCAGGGCCACGATCAGGCCGCCGCCGGCGTTGATGGCCAGCGCCGACGGTTCCGTCGGCATGTTCCACTGCGCATGCTTGCCGCTGGCCGGGTGCAGTCGGTGCACGGCGCGGCCATCGATATCGACCCAGTACAGGGCCGCTTCCTTGCCATGCCATAGCGGGCATTCGCCCACTTGCATGGCTTGGTCGCTCACTACCTTGATTTCGTAAATATTCATCTATCTCTTTAGTATGCGGCTTTTGCGGCTTTCGCCAGGGCAATCAAGCCATTGGTCGAGCTGTCGTGGTGGTCGGGACGGGCTTCGCCCGTCAGTTCGGCCTGGATTTTCTTGGCCAGCACCTTGCCCAGTTCCACGCCCCACTGGTCGAAACTGTTGACGTTCCACAAGACGCCCTGCACGAAGGTCTTGTGTTCGTACAGCGCGATCAGGGCGCCCAGGGTGGTCGGGGTCAGCTGGTCCATCAAAATGGTGTTGCTGGGGCGGTTGCCGGGGAAGGTCTTGTGCGGCACCAGCGTTTCGATCTCGCTTTCCGGCAAGCCTTGCGCCTGCAAATCAAGGCGTACTTCCTCGCCCGTCTTGCCTGTCATGAAGGCTTCCGACTGGGCGAAGCAGTTCGCCAGCAGGGCGTCGTGGTGGCCAGGCAAGTCGTGCGTGGCGCGCAGGGCGGCGATGAAGTCGATGGGCGTGATGTCCGTGCCCTGGTGCAGCAGCTGGAAATACGCATGCTGCGCATTCGTGCCGCAATCGCCCCAGATGACGGGACCGGTGGGCACGTCGACGGGCACGCCATCCTTGGTGACGCGCTTGCCGTTGCTTTCCATGTCCAGCTGTTGCAAATAGGCGGCAAAACGGCTCAGGTCCTGGTGGTACGGGGCGATGGAAACGGAGCCGCAATCGAGGAACTGGCGGTTCCAGAAGCCCACCATGGCCAGCACGACGGGCATGTTCTGTTCCAGTGGCGCTTGGCGGAAATGCTGGTCCATCGCATGCGCGCCGGCGAGGAAATCGCTGAAATACTCAAAGCCCACGGACAGTGCCACGGCCAGGCCGATCGAGGACCAGACGGAATAACGGCCGCCGACCCAGTCCCAGAACGGGAACATATTGTCCGGCGAAATGCCGAAGTCGACGATGGCTTGCGTGTTGGTCGACACGGCCACGAAGTGTTGGGCCAGATCCTTTTCTTCGCCTTCGAGCAGGAACCAGGCACGCGCCGTGTTGGCGTTGAGCATGGTTTCAGCCGTAACAAAAGTTTTCGAGGCCACGATGAACAAGGTCGTTTCCGGATCGACTTTCGACAGGGTCGCTTCCATGTCGTGACCGTCGACGTTGGAAACGAAGTGCATTTCCAGGCCCGGGTTGGCATACGAGCGCAGCGCCAGGCACGCCATCTTCGGGCCCAGGTCCGAGCCGCCGATGCCGATGTTGACGATGTCGCAGATGGGCTTGCCCGTGTAGCCGAGCCAGCTGCCATTGCGGACCTTGTCCGTAAATGCCTTGACGCGCTGCAGTACATCTTGCACGTCGGCATCGATATCCTGGCCATCGACCACCAGCTGCGTGCCGCGCGGCGCGCGCAAGGCAGTATGCAGAACGGCCCGATGTTCGGTAAGATTGATTTTCTCGCCAGTGAACATGGCTTCGCGCTGCGCTTCCACGCCGCGTTCGCGGGCCAGGTCCATCAGCAGCGCCATGGCGGTGGCGTCGACCCTGTTCTTCGAGTAATCGAGCAGCAGGCCGGCCGCATCGACCGTCATCGTCGAGAAACGTGCGGGGTCGGCCGCGAACAGCTGGCGCAGATGCACTTCGCGCAGGCTGGCGCTATGCGCTTGCAGGGACTGGAAACTGGCGGTGGCGGTGATGGCAGGAGTAGGTGCTGGCTGGCGCATGGCGGTCGGCTTGGGTGCTTGTCTCGGTTGAAAGGGGCGCGGTGCGTTCGTGGTGGCGAACAGCGGATCCGGCGTTGGTATGGGAATAATACAACAGAAAAACGTAATTTCACTACAGTTTGTGACGTGAAGCCGATTTTTGTTGTGCTTTTTTTAGCGATTGCGCCCGTGCCATATAAGGGCTGTGTTGACAGCTGCTGCTACGCGATATTTGCCGGGCTTGCCTTGATACGCCGCAATCCGTGGCTTATTTGTGTTGTCGGCCCATGCAAGAGTGCTTCTTCTTCACCGTTTTGTAGTAAAATTTCACGAAATACTCATTTTTAAGGAAATCCATATGGCGCTGCATCCAGTAGTCGAATCCGTAACAGCGCGCATCATCGCGCGCAGCCGGCCATCGCGCGGCGCCTATCTGGCGCATCTGGATGCGGCCCGCATCCAGGGCGTGCAGCGCGGCGCCCTGTCGTGCACCAACCTGGCGCACGGCTTTGCCGCCTTTCCCGCCAACGACAAGCTGTCGCTGAAGGAATACAAGAAGCCGTCCGTGGCCATCGTGTCCTCGTACAACGACATGCTGTCGGCGCACCAGCCCTTCGAAGGCTTCCCGCAGATCATCAAGCAAGCCGTGCGCGAAGTGGGCGCCGTCGCCCAGTTCGCCGGCGGCGTGCCCGCCATGTGCGATGGCGTGACGCAAGGCCAGCCGGGCATGGAATTGTCGCTGTTCTCGCGCGACACCATCGCCATGTCGACGGCCGTGGCGCTGTCGCACAATATGTTCGACGCTGCCCTGTACCTGGGCGTGTGCGACAAGATCGTGCCGGGCCTGCTGATCGGCGCGCTGCACTTCGGCCACTTGCCGGCCGTCTTCGTGCCGGCCGGTCCGATGACGTCGGGCCTGTCGAACCAGGAAAAAGCCAAGGTGCGCCAGCTGTATGCACAAGGCAAGGCCACGCGCGAAGACTTGCTCGAAGGCGAGTCGAAAGCCTACCATGGCGCCGGCACCTGTACCTTCTACGGCACGGCGAACAGCAACCAGATGCTGATGGAAGTGATGGGCCTGCATTTGCCGGGCGCCGCCTTCATCACGCCGAACACGCCGCTGCGCGATGCGCTGACCAAGGCGGCCGCCCAGCGCGCCGCCGTCATCACGGCGCAAAGCGGCAGCTACCTGCCAGTCGGCCATATCGTCGACGAGAAATGTATCGTCAACGCCGTCGTGGGCTTGCTGGCCACGGGCGGCTCGACCAACCACACCCTGCATCTGGTGGCGATCGCCAAGGCGGCCGGCATCGTCATCGACTGGAACGATTTCAACGAACTGTCGGCCATCGTGCCGATGCTCACGCGCATCTACCCGAATGGCGACGCCGACGTGAACCATTTCCACGCGGCCGGCGGCACCGGTTATCTGATCCGTGAACTGCTGGACGCGGGCCTGCTGCACGAGGACGTCAACACCATCCTGGGCCACGGCTTGCGCGCGCACTGCATGGAGCCGTTCCTCGGCGAAGACGGCAAGGTCTTCTGGAAAGATGCGCCGGCGACCAGCGCCGACGAAAACGTGCTGCGCCCGGCCTCGAACCCGTTCGCGCCGGACGGCGGCATGGTCCTGGTGGCGGGCAATCTGGGCCGCGCCGTCATGAAAGTGTCGGCCGTCAAGCCGCAGCACCGCACGGTCGAAGCGCCTGCCCTGGTGTTCAATTCGCAGGAAGAATTCATGGCCGCCTACAAGGCGGGATCGCTGGACCGCGATTTCGTCGCCGTGCTGCGCTTCCAGGGCCCGCGCGCCAACGGCATGCCGGAACTGCATGCGTTGACGCCGGCGCTGGCCAACCTGCAGGATGCGGGCCGCCACGTGGCGCTGGTCACCGATGGCCGCATGTCGGGTGCGTCGGGCAAGGTGCCGGCCGCCATCCACGTCTCGCCTGAAATCCTCGCCGGCGGCCCGCTGGGCCTGGTGCGCGACGGCGACATCATCCGCCTCGACGCCTTCACGGGCGTACTGGAGGCGCTGGTGCCGGCCGACGTCTGGCACGCCCGTTCGCTGGTCACGGCCGACCTGTCGCCGAACCACGTCGGCATGGGCCGCGAGCTGTTTTCCATGTTCCGTTCCACCGTCAGCGCGGCGGAAGAAGGTGCCACCACCTTCGGCCTGCCGTCGCCGATTCCCACCACCGTCGCCTTGCACGACGCCGACAATGTCGGCGATACCGTACCGGGTTCCGATGAAGACTTTTTGGCTAGGAAATAAGAGATGACCATGACACTACTGGAAATTATGCGCACCTCGAGCGTGATCCCCGTGATTGCGATCGACGATCCTGAACACGCCGTACCGCTGGCGCGCGCGCTGGTGGCGGGCGGCATCCGCGTGCTGGAAGTGACGCTGCGCACCAAGCACGGCCTCGAAGCGATCCGCGCCATGTCGGCCGTGCCGGGCGCCATCGTCGGCGTCGGTACGCTCACCCGTCCCGAGGAATTCGTCCAGGCGCGCGATGCGGGCGCCGTCTTCGGCGTTTCGCCGGGCCTGACGTCGGCCCTGGTGGCGGCGGCGAAAAGCAGCGGCCTGCCCTTGTTGCCCGGCGTGATGACGCCAGGCGAAGTGATGGCGGCGCGTGAAAACGGCTTCCAGCAGCTGAAACTGTTCCCGGCCGTGCCGGCGGGCGGCATCGGCATGCTCAACGCCATCTACGGCCCGCTGCCGGACATCACGTTCTGCCCGACGGGCGGCATCTCGCAAGAGACGGCGTCGCAGTTCCTGGCGTGCAAGAACGTCGCCTGCGTGGGCGGCTCGTGGCTGACGCCGAAAGACGCGATCGCGGCCGGCAACTGGGACCGCATCACGGAAATCGCCAAGGCTGCCAGCGGTCTTCGATTGGCTTAAGCGGTACTGGCGCGGCAGGCTTTACGCTTGCCGCGCTTTCCTCCCTTCTCTTCATGCGAGCTCTGCGCCGTCCCCTGACCATCGGCGAAACCGCCATGGCCCGCAGCGTCTTCCAGGGCGCCATCGACTACGCGCGCGTGCGCGTCGTGCTCGGCTCCTTTCTACCGTTCGGCCTGCAGGACCAGAACACGGCCATGACGCCGCGCGGCAGCCTGCACTTCATGCCGGCCCAGTACCGCGACGACTTTTCCCGCGAAGGCAACAGCGGCAAGCTGTTCTTCATCCACGAAATGGTGCACGTGTGGCAGTACCAGCTCGGCTACAGCGTGCTGCTGCATGGCGTGCTGCTGGCGCTGCGCGGCGGCTATATCGCCCAGCGCGCCTACCGCTACGACGCGCAGGCCGGCGGCGTGCTGTCCGACTTTAACATGGAGCAGCAGGGCGACATCATCGCCCACTACTTCGGTGCGCGACAGCTGGGCATTCCCGCCTACGTGGCGCAGCTGCCGCAGCTGCAGGAGATACTGCAGGGCTTCCTGATCGACCCAGCCGACCGCCGCCTGCTGCCGCGCTGATGCCTGCGTCACGGTGTCGCGTTCGATGCCAGGCGCACGTCCGGCGCGCGCAGGCTGGCCGCCGCATCCTTGCCCAGCAATAAACGCAGATCGGCGCCCGCGCCGATGCCGCTGTCGTCGGCCGCTTGCAGCTGCGGCATGCCGCCCAAGGCCAGCGCCAGGGCGGCGGCGGCCTGCGCATGGCCGGGGCGGTAGACGATGCTGCTGGCCTGGACGCCGTACGGCCGCTGGTTGCCCAGCCGCAGCACGCTGATGCCCATGCCGCCCAGCATGCCGCGCATGCGCGCCGCCATCCCGGTTTCGCCATTGCCGTTGATGACTTCCAGCCGTGGCAGAGGTGCCGCCGGCGCCACCCGTTTTGCCGGGACTGGCACGGTGGTGCGCGCCGCCACGGGAGCGTCGCGCCAGCTCAGCGCAAAGATATTCGGCTGCAATTGCGTCAGCTGCAGGCGGCTGGCGGGCGCCGCCGGCATGGGCGCGGACGCCAGGTCGGGCGCGATGGCGTCCGCGGTGGCATCGATGGCATCGACTGTGCTGACGCTGCGCGCCAGCGCCGCGATGGTGAGATCCAGGTTGGCGCGCGCCGGCTGCTGGCCGTTGTCGAGCTGCAGCGACTGGCGCAGCACGGTGGCTGCCTGGGCGTAGTCGCCCTGCAGGTACAGCACGTAGCCGAGGTTGTTGTAGGTCCTGGCCGTCGGCGCCTCGTGCGCCAGCGCCTCCAACATGGCGCGCGCCGTTTCCAGCTGGCCCAGCTGCGCGTGCAGCACGGCGGCGCCATTGCGCGCGTCGGCCGAATCGGGCGTCAGCAGCATCGCTTCGCGGTAGGCCGCCATCGCCGCGCGCGGATCGCCCAGTTCCTGCATGCGCTTGCCCAGCTTGCAGAACGCGGCGGTGCGGGCGGCGGGGCTGTCATCGATGCGCGCCTGGGGCGGGGCGGCGTGATTGTCCTGGCTGTGCTGGCTGGCGGGGCCGGGCAGGTGGCCGCAGGCGGGCAGCAGGCCGGCGCAGGCGAGCATGAGCATCAGGGTGGTGTGCTGTGACATGGCGGTTCTCCGGTCAGCTGCCGCTGCCCATGCTGGGCAGGAGCACGCGGTAGATTTGCAGGAAGGCTGGTCCCATCAGGACGACCAGCAGCGAAGGGAAGATGAAAAAGATCAGCGGGAACAGCAGCTTGAGGGCGATCTTCGCCGCTTCTTCCTCGGCCATCTGGCGGCGCTTGGTGCGCAGCTGGTCCGACTGCACGCGCAGCGAGGCGGCGATGCTGGTGCCGAAGCGCTCGGCCTGGATCAGCATGGCCACCAGCGCGTCGACATCCTCGACGCCCGTGCGCAGGGCCAGGTTGCGCAGGGCCCGCTCCTTGGTGTTGCCGGCGCGCAGTTCCAGCATCACCAGGTGCAACTCCTCGGCCAGCACCGCGCTTTTCAGGGAAATTTCCGCTGCCACGCGTGCCAGCGCCGCATCCATGGCCAGGCCCGCTTCGACGCACACCGTCATCAGGTCCAGCGCATCGGGAAAGCTTTCGAAGATATCGCGCTGGCGCCGCTTGATCATTTGCGCCAGCACGATATTGGGCAGGTAGTAGCCGATGGCGGCCACGATCAGCAGCCAGAAGAGCAGTGCCTTGCCCGCCATCTGGCTGCCCGAGGCGCTCAGTCCCAGGAACAGCATCAGGGGCAGGCCGATGGCCAGCATGGTCTTGGCGGAAAAGAACAGGATGGGCGCGGACGCCTGGCGCAGGCCGGCATTCATGAAGCGCCGACGCATCACGGAGCCTTCCCAGCCCTGGTCGGGCAGCGACAGTTTGGCCAGCGGGCCGCTCAGGCGCACCATGCGCGCCAGCCAGGGGCTGGGCGCCGATGATGCGCCAGGCGCCGCTGCGCTCTTGCCGGCGGCGTTGTCCATACGCTGGCGCAAGGGATCGGGCGCAAAGCTGCGCATGGCCACCAGCACGGTGCCGAAGACGGCGATGAAGAGCAGGGCGAGAAAGGCGATATGCACGGGATTCATGAGGGTTCTCCTTGCGGGCTCAGACGCGGATGCGGATGATATTGCGCATGACCAGGATGCCGCACACCATCATCACCAGGGCGCCGGCGAGCATCTTGCGTCCACCCGGGTCGACGAACAGCATTTCCAGGAACTGCGGATTGGTCAGGTGGATCATGGCCGCCGCGCCGAACGGCAGCAGCGACAGGATCCAGGCCGACAGCTTGCCTTCGGCCGACAGCACGCGCACCTGTCCCAGCAGCTTGATGCGCTCGCGGATGATACGGCTGATGCTGTCGAGCAGTTCGGCCAGGTTGCCGCCCGTTTCGCGCTGGATCAGCACGGCGATGACGAAGTAGCGCAAGTCCGTGCTGGGCACGCGCGTGGCCAGGTTCATCAGGGCGTCCTGCATGGCGATGCCGAAATTGACTTCGTCGAAGGTGGCGCGAAATTCCACGGCCAGGGGCGCGTTCATTTCATCGCCGACCATTTTCAGGGCGGTGGGGAAGGCATGGCCGGCGCGCAGCGCGCGCGCCATCAGGTCGAGCGCGTCGGGCAATTGCTGCTCGATGCGCTGCAGGCGCTTGGCCTTGGCGCGGAAGACCACCAGCAGCGGCAGCAGGGCCGCGCCGGCCACCAGCGGCAGGCGCAGCATCCACGGCAGGCCGAAGTAACTGAGCAGCAGAAATGCGGTGCCGGCCGTGGCCAGCATCACGCCGGCGAAGCTGGCCACGCTCCAGCTCAGGCCCGACTGTTCCAGCAGGCGGTCGAGCGCATGCACGCGGGGCACGCTGAGCAGCACGCGCTGCAGGGCCGGGGTGTCGCTCAGCAGGCGCTTCTTGATCATCGAGCTGCCCGTGTCGCCATGCGCGCCGGCCGACATGATGCGCAGGCGGCGCGCGACCCTTTCCGCTTCCGGGCCGCGCGAGGTGTTCCACGCCAGGTACACCCCCTCGATCAGCAGCACCACGGCGATGAAGGTGAGGATGGCGAATACGTAATAGAGATAGTCCATGATGCTCCCCTTAATGGTACTGGCGGGCGGGATCGAACAGGGTTTCCGGCAGGCTGATGCCGAAGGCGCGCAGGCGTTCCAGGAAACGCGGCCGCACGCCGCTGGCATGGAAATGCCCCTGCACCGTGCCGTCCTCGCCGATGCCCGTCTGGCGGAAGGTGAAGATTTCCTGCATGGTGATCATCTCGCCCTCCATGCCCGTGATTTCCTGGATCGACGTGACCTTGCGCTTGCCGTCCGTCAGGCGCGACACCTGTACCACCACGCTGATGGCCGAACTGATTTGCTGGCGCATGGCTTTCACGGGCAGGGCCGCCGAGGCCATGCTGATCATGTTTTCCAGCCGCGTCAGCGCGTCGCGCGGCGTGTTCGCGTGGATGGTGGCCATCGAGCCTTCGTGGCCCGTGTTCATGGCGCCCAGCATGTCGAGCGCCTCGGCGCCGCGCACCTCGCCCAGGATGATGCGGTCGGGGCGCATGCGCAGCGCGTTGCGCACCAGCGCCCGCTGCGTCACCTCGCCCTTGCCCTCGATGTTCGGCGGGCGTGTTTCCAGGCGTACCACGTGCGGCTGCTGCATCTGCAGTTCGGCCGCGTCCTCGATGGTGACGATGCGTTCGGCCGTGCTGATGAAGCCGGAAATCGCATTGAGCATGGTGGTCTTGCCGCTGCCCGTGCCGCCCGAGATCAGGATGTTGACCTTGGCCTTGCCCAGCGCCTGCAGGGTGGTGCTCATTTCCTCGGTCAGGCTGTGCTTGAGCAGCAGGTCGGCCAGGCGCAGGGGCTGGGCCGAGAAGCGCCGGATCGACATCACGGGGCCGTCGATGGCCAGCGGCGGGATGATGGCGTTCACACGCGAACCGTCGGGCAGGCGCGCATCGACCATGGGACTCGATTCGTCGATGCGCCGGCCCACGCGCGAGACGATCTTGTCGATGATCTTCATCAGGTGGGCGTCGTCGGTGAAGCAGACGTCGCTCAGCTCCAGCCGGCCATGGCGCTCGACATACACCTGGCGGTAGGTGTTGACGAGGATGTCGGACACGCCGGGGTCGGCCAGCAGCGGTTCGAGCGGGCCGAAGCCGAGTACCTCGTCCTGGATGTCGCGGATCAGCGAGCGCCGTTCCAGCTCGTTGATCACCACATTGTCTTCCGTGAGCACCTCGCTGACGAGGATTTTCAGCTCTTCGCGGATCTGCTCGCGCGACAGGCGCTGCATGCCCTCCAGGTCGACGCGGTCGAGCAGCGCCTGGTGGGTGCGGTGCTTGAGCTGCTGGTAGCTGTGGCTGGCCGCGCCCTGGTGCGCGGCATCGTCATTCAGGCTGGCGTCATCCTGGGCATAGCCCAGGCGGTCCCGCAGGGTGAGTTTTTCGGCAGTCATGATCGGTCTCCGGTGAGTGGGGCGGTATCAGGCTCGAGGATCAGGCGCGCGCCAGCAGCCGCGCCACCCAGCCCTGCGCGGCGGGCGGGGTTTCGCCGGCCAGGCTGGCGGCCAGTTCCTGCAGGGCGCGCGAGACGGCGTTGTGCGGCGTCAGCTTGAGGATGGGCACGCCCTGGCTGACGGAGGCCGCCACCGCTTCGTAGTGGTTGGGGATGGACTTGTAGACGTGCTTGCCATACGCCGCTTCCAGGTCGGCCACGCGGATGCTGTCGCTGCTGGCATAGCGGTTCAGGATCAGGCGGATCTTGTCTTCGCGGTAGCCGAGGCCGCGGAACACGTCGAGCAGGCGCTTGCCGTCGCGTACATACGGCAAGGTTGCCTGCAGCACGGGGAAGATCAGGTCGGCCCGGTCCAGCGCGCGCACGCTGACGGGGTCGAGCCCGCGTCCCACGTCGAGCAGGATGTAGTCGTACTGGCTGCGCGCCAGGGTCAGCAGCCGGTCGATATGGTCGGCCTCGACGTCGGCCGCATGGGCCGGGTCGTCGGCGGCGGCCAGCACGCTGTAGGCGGGCGTGATCTGGATCATGCTGGCCGTCAGCAGCGAAGCGTCGAGGCGCACGATCTGCTGCGACAGCTGCGACAGGGTGGCGGCCGGCTTGTGGTCCGAGACGAACAGGGCGGCGTCGCCGAATTGCAGGTTCAGGTCGAACAGCGCCACCTTGCGCTGTTCGCCGGCGGCCAGCGCGTAGCCGAGGTTGGCGGCGATGAAGGTGGCGCCGCTGCCGCCCTTGCACGAGACGAAGGCCAGCACCTGGCCCTTGCGCGTGACCTGCTTTTGCAGCTTCTCCTCGATGCGGCGCAGGGCGGCGCACAGGGCCGCGTCGTCGTCGGGCTGCAGTACTTCGCGCACGCCGGCGCGCATCGAGCGCAGCAGGAATTGCGGACTTTGCTGCGGACATTGCACGATGATGGCCAGGGTCGGATGGTGCCCGCCCAGCAGTTCGAGCCGTTCCAGCTCCGCCTCGCCCGTCTGTTCCTGCTCCAGCAGCAGCAGGTCCGGCGTGACGCCGTTGTCGAACACATCCGGTATGCTCGCCAGCAGGGAGACGCGGTCGGCCGCGCTGCGTTCGCGCAGCAGGCGCGTGAGCCGCTTGAGCTGGACTTCATTCTTCGAGACGATGACGATATTCACTTGGTACTCCCCGGTAAAAGCGTTCAGTTGATCTGGAAGCCCAGGCTTTCGGCGTGCATGACCACCACCGAGGCGGGCACGGCGATATTCAGAAAACCGAACAGGCTGACCATCGGCGTATAGCTGACGTTGTCGATCGACACGCGCACGCTGTCGATGCAGCTGGCCGTGCGCGTGTTGTCGCCGCAGGCCGACAGGTTGTCGCCCGGGTCAGTCGGCGGCACGGTCACTTCGGCGCCGCTCTTGTTCAGGTAGCTGATGGTGATATTGGCGGCCGTCAGTTCCGGGGCGGCCGGCAGGGCCGTGCCGCCGAACAGGGCCAGGGTCTTGACGGCGTCGGTCTGGTCGATCCAGCGCACCACCGCTTCGCGCGCGGCGCGGCGGCTCACTTCCTGCACCGTGTTGTACAGGTACAGCATGCGGCCGAATTCGAGGATGCCGAACAGCAGGGTGAAAAACAGCAGCGACACCAGGGCGAATTCGACGGCGGCGGCACCGCGCTGGCGCCCGGCTGGAGGAGACGATGAAAGGCGGTGGTGCATGGCGTTCTCCTTACAGCATGTAGCGCATGGTGGTGCGCGGCGAGAGCGGCGTGGCATAGGTGCTGGCCGCGCCGATCACGAAGGGCAGGTACTGGCCTACCGACAGCGTGTAGTTGACGACCTCGACGCGGATACCGCCCGGCGCCGTGCCATCGGTGCAACTGCTGTCGTTGAATGCCGCGTCCAGGCAGGTGACCGTCACGTTGGCCGTGGTGAAGTCGCTGATGCCTGCGCTGACGGCCGCGTCGGCCACCGTCTGCTTGGCGGCAGGCACGCCCTGCGAGGCAATGGCTGCCTTGGCCTTGACGGACATATTGCGCGCCGCGTCGCGCGTGGCCTTGTTCAGCGCATCGTAGTACCAGAAGGCGCGGCCGAAGCCGAAGATGCCGGCCAGCAAGGTGATCAGCAGGGCCAGCACGATGCCGAATTCGACGGCGGCGCCGCCGCGCTGTTTGAGAGGGGAAAGGTGGATGCGCATGGCCGCCTCACTTGTAGAGTTTGATTTCGGAATTCGGCACGGGCTCGATCAGGCCCGCGAACTCGACGTCGAGGCGCTTGGTGCCGCCGCTGAAATCGGCCTTCATCGTCATGAAGAATTTGCCGATGCCCACCGCGTTCATGGTGCCGCACGAGGCTGGCCCGACGGGCGCCGTGCGGCAGTCGACCAGCACCACGTTCAGGATGCGCCGGTTGCGCTGGCCGGGATGCGCCACCGACGGCGCCTGGAACGTGGGGCCGCTGGTCTGGTTGTACGGCGATGGCGGCGTGCCGGCGGGGAAGCCGGCGCCCGCGCTGACGGGGTAGCTTGCCGTGTCGAAGTAATTTGCCTTGGCCGTGCTGTACATGGGATTGGCGTTGCCGTCCGTGACACTGTAGGCCGTGCCGGCCTTGACTGGCGTGGCGCCGTTGCTTTGGTAGGCGGGGCCGTAGGACCACAGCACGCCGTAGCCGGCGAACTGGGCGAACGTGGCCGAGGGCGCCGGGACGGGGCCGGCCGACGGCAGCTGGTAATTCGGCTTGTTGCCGGCCAGGCTGACCGGCTGCTGGCTGGGCAAGGTGCTGCCGCCCGGCTGCATCCAGCCGGTGGGCGGCGAGTTGGCGGCAGTGGCGGCGCAGGGCGAGGCGGCGCCCACGCACGGATATTCCTTGATATTGGTATCGGGCGGCGCCGACGCGGGGTCGCACACGGAAGGTCCGCCGTAGTCGTCGAAGCGCGAATTGAGCGAGGCGGCCAGCGAGGCCGTCATGCCCGTGTTCGTGTAGACCTGGCCCGTGCCGCTGGTGATGACGGCGCTGCTGCCCGTGCACATGAATGGCGCGGTGGAGGCGGCGCTCGCGTGCGAGGCGCTGCAACTGCCGGGCGGCGCGTCGACGGGGTTGATCAGATAGGGGTCGGACGGACCGCCCAGCGGATTGAGGCCGAACAGGTTGTAGGTGACGCCGCGGCGAAAGCCGAATTCGACCAGTTCCGTCAGGCCCGTGCCGGCCGGCGCGGCCGGATACGTGTATTGCGCCGTCTTGTTGGCCGGATCGACGGCGCACACGCCGATCGGCGTGACGTCGTTGACGAAGCGGCCCGCCACGGCCACGCCCGAGGTGCTGGTGCTGGCGATGCCGGCAATGCCCATCAGGTAGGTGGCGAAGGTCTTGCTGCCCGTGTCGACCTGGATGAAGGTCATTCCCTGCGGGCTGGTGCGGGCGCTGGCGCCGGACGACCAGGGACCGTCCGGGCTGGGACCGAAGCTGATGTTGGCGGCCGTGATGGTCAGCGTGGTGGAAAAGTCATAGCGGTTCTTTTGCGCGATGGCGATGGCCTTGGCCTGCGCGTTGTCGATGCCGGTGGCGCTTTGATTGAGTTCCACGGCGCCTGCCAGGGCGGCGCTGTCGGCGCCGTTCTGCAGTTCCGTCTTGGCGATGTACAGGTGGCCCAGGTCCAGCACCAGGCCGCCCATGGCAAACAGCACCACCAGGGTCAGCCCCAGCACGATGGCGATCGCGCCCTGCTGCCTGTCGTGCCTGCGAAATGCGCTGTTCATGGCTGTCTCCTGGTGGCCTGGTGGAAGTGCATCGGGGGAGTGGCGCCTACTGGCGTCCGCCCACGCCGATGGTGAAGACATTCGGTTGCGGTTCCGGTGCGGCGAACGATTTCTGGTAGCGCTGGTAGGCGCTGGCGCCGGCCTTGCCGTCGATGCCGCTGACGGGGTCCATGTTGCGGTAGGCGTCCGGATACATGATCTGCTGCGCCTTGAGCAGGGCCACCGATTCGCCGAAGTGGGAATCGAGCACGGGCGTGGTGGTGGCGGCGCAGCCGGCCAGCAGGCATAACAGGGCGGCGCAAGGCAGGCAATGTGCGGTTTTCATGGTGTTCTCCTATTTGAGGTCGAAGCCGGCGGCGGGCTGGGGCGCGGCCGCTTGCGGCTGCATCGGTGCTGCCGGCGCTGCGGGGGCGGGCGCCGGTGCGCTGCCTTCCATTTTTCCCTGCATGAACATGTCGCCGCGCGTCGGCTGGATGTAGCCGTCGGTGGGCAGCTTGTAGTCGGCTGGCAGCGGCTTGACCAGGTGCGGCGTGATGATGAAGACCAGTTCCGAGCGGTCCGTCTGGAAGTCCGTGCTGCGGAACAGGGCGCCCAGCACGGGCACTTCGCCCAGGCCTGGCAGGGCCTTGATATTGCTGGTCACGTTGTTCTTGATCAGGCCGCCGATGGCGAAGCTCTGGCCGTCGAACAGCTGCACCGTGGTGGTGGCGCGCCGCGTCGTGAACGAAGGCAGCACGGCCGTGGCCGAGATGCCGGTGGCGGTGATGCCGATGCCGTCCTTGTTCAGGTCCGACACTTCCGGCGCCACCTTCAGGTTGATGCGCCCCCCATCGAGCACGGTGGGCGTGAATTTCACGGCCACGCCGAACTCCTTCTCTTCCAGCGTGATGGTGGGCACGCCGCCATTGTTGGTCTGGCTGACGGGGATGAAGATCTTGCCGCCGGCCAGGAAGCTGGCCTCCTGGCCGCTGATGGCCATGATGTTCGGCTCGGCCAGCACCTTGATCAGGCCATCGCGCTTTTGCGCGTCGAGGTTGAAGAAGTTGTTCTTGCTGGCGCCGCTCAAGCCGCTGGGATTGTTGCTGAGCAGGCTGGACAGCAACGAATACGACCAGCTGCCGATGGTCTTGTTGATGCCCAGGCTGGCGCCCAGCTGGTCGACCAGCACCTTCGACACTTCGGCCACCTTCACTTCCAGCATCACCTGCTGCGGCGCGGCGATCGACAGCAGGTTGATCACGCGCGGTGCGGCCGCATCGGGCGTGGCTGCGGGGGCGGCCGCGGCGCCGGCGGCAGGGACGGCAGGCGCGGCGCCGGAGCTGGCGGAGCTGCTGCGGGCGCTGCGCTGCACGTAGGCGTTCGCCAGCGACAGGGCCTGGTCGGCCTTGACGACATCGCTGACCATGCCCGACAGGATCAGGGTGTCGCCTGCCACCGTGACGTGGATCTTTTCGTTCGGCAGCAGTTCGGCCATGCGTGCCTGCAGGCTGCTGCTGTCGATGCCGACGGCCAGGTCGATGATGGTGGCGTCATTGCTCTTGTTCCACAGGATCAGGTTGGTGGTGCCGACGGAGCGGCCCAGCAGGTACACCTCGCTGGGGTTGAGCAGGATGACGTCGGCGATGCGCGGGTCGCCGACGGACATGCGGCTGGCGGCAAACGGCAGGCGCATCAGGGTCGACTTGCCTTCGGCCAGGCTCATTTGCGGCGCCATCTCGGTGCGGCCGGCGCGCGACTCGCTTTGCGGCGGCGTGGCCCTGGGCCGGGCGGCGGCCCGGCTGCTCCTGGCGGCGCCCGTCTCGGCGGCAACGGCGGTGGCGGCAGCGGCGACGGGTTCGCCGCGTGCCTGGGGCGCCAGGGCGCCGATCATGGCGAGGGCAAGCGCCAGGCTGAGTACCCGGCTTTCGCTTGCTGTGCAATATGTGCTCATGGCATGACTCCTCTGGTGCAGGTTAGAATTGTTGGGAGCTGCGTTCCAGCCCCTTGATGACATCGACGCGGGGACCGGCCTGTGGCGCCGGTGCGGCGGCGGGACGGCGGCGTGGCAGCGGCTTGGCTTGCACCATGGCGGCGGGGGCGGCCATGGCGACCTTTTCATCGAGCAAGCTGGACTTGGTGGCGCCTTCGGTGTTGACGGGCTTGTCCTCGATCTGGTTGCGCAGCACCAGCGACAGGGTGCCCACGCTGCGCGCCAGGTCGAGTTTTTCCGCCTGGTCCGGCGTCAGCTCCAGGGTCACGGCGTTGACCACCTTGGGCTTGGTGTCGTCGCGGCTCGATTCCTGGGCGATGGCCAGCACGAGGATGCGTTCGAGCACGATCTTGGAAATGTTCGGATCGCGGTCCGGCGTCTTGCGGGCGCCTTCGCCCTGGGTGTTGACGAGGATGTCGACGAAGTTGCCGGGCAGGGCGAAGCCGGCCACGCCCACCACGTCGTTGACGCGCACGGTCATGGCGCGCTTGCCCTCGGCGACGACGGCCGACAGGCCGCCTTGCGTGCCGGGAGGCGCCAGCTTGCCTTCCATGATCGGTTCGCCGTGCTGGATGCTGGTGCGCGTGACGCGCGTTTCCAGCAGTTTCGGATCGTTGACGGCGCCCGGCGGCAGCGCGTTCGATGGCCAGTCGACCATGCGCACCATGTCGGGCGTGAGGCGCGCGCCCAGGCTGATGTCGACCTGGGCCACGGCCACCTTGTTGATGTTGCCCGAGGCTTGGGCATTGATCCAGCGCGCGGCCACGATGACCGCGGCGAACGCCAGGATGACCGCGATGGCCATCATCGTCAGAGCGCGTGCGTTTCTCATTTTGCTTCCCCTTTGTGCTGGACCGCTGCCGGTCCGTTATGTGTGCTTGCGAGGTCGTTATCGCTGCCGAAATAGTTTTCCCATGCCCAGAACAGGACTTCCGGGGACAGTTGCGCCGGGTGGTCTTCATAGCGCGCCTGGTCGCAGACCTGCGCGAGGATGTCGCGCGGATAGCAGGCCAGCAAGGGCCGCTTGTAGAGGCTATGCAGGTGCAGCAGATAGGTGTAGGAGGCTTCGTCGAAATTGATGCCCAGCTGGGCGCAGGTGCTGCGGAACACGGCCAGGTAGTGGTAGGCGCTCAGGGGACCCACATGGATCTTGTAGCCGATGCGGCGCAGGAAGGAGTCGTCGGCCAGCTGCTGCGGCGCCAGGTTCGACGAGAATACGACGATGACGTCGAAGGGCACGGGGAATTTGTAGCCCGTGTGCAGCGACAGGTAATCGATGTGGCGCGCCATCGGCACGATCCAGCGGTTCATCAGTTCCACGGGCGAGCAGCGCTGGCGACCCAGGTCGTCGATGATGAAGATGCCGTTGTTGGCCTTCAGGTGCGGCGGCGCCTGATACAGGCGGGTGCCCTGGTCGAACTGCAGGTCCAGCATGTCGAGCGTCAGCTCGCCGCCCGTCAGCACGGCGGGGCGTTCGGCGCGCACCCAGCGGGGGTCGGATGGCACGAGGCCTTTGCTTGACAGGGTGTGCAGCATGGGATCGAGGAAGGGCAGCACTTCGCCGTCGACCATCACGGCATGGGGCAGGGCGATGGCGCCGCTGAGCAAGCCGTTCAGGCGCTCGGCCAGGTAGCTCTTGCCGCTGCCGGCGGGGCCGTGGAAGAACAGGGCGCGCCCGGAATTCATGGCCGCGCCCAGCTGGTCGAGCACGGACGAACTGGCGACCACGTCGCGGAATTCGCGCTGCACGTCGTCGCGCGTGACATGCATGTCGGCCACGCTTTGCGCCAGCACCTGGTTGCTGTAATCGGCCAGGGTGACGGGCGCGGGACCGCTGTAGGCGTTGCGGCGCATGTACTCGGCGGCGCGCAGGCGGCCCTGGTCGCCCAGCAGGTAATACAGGTCGGCGTCGGTGCCGCTGCCGCCGTTGCGGCGCGCTTCGCACAGTTTTTCGGCGCGCATGAAGGTGAGCAGCGGTTCGAGCACACCGGCGCCCAGCTTGACGTGCGTCGACAGGGCGGGCAGGCCGATCTGGCCGCGCAGGAAGAGTATCTTGACCAGCAGTTCGACCAGGAACAGGAAGGGCAATCCCGTTTCCTCGACCGTGCGTGGCGCGCGCTTGGCCGCCGGTTCGACGCCGCCGCCGTCGCTGCGTTCTGGATAGGTGTCAGGCATGATGGGTACTCCTCGCTCGGGTGGCCGGATATCAGAAGATGAAGGGCAGCAGGCGGTACTTCACCTGGCGCATGTAGACGCGATAGCGCACGTCGGTGGACAGGAAACGCTCTTCGCGCAGCAGGCGCGCCACCATCATGCTCATCGTCGCGACATAGGTGACGGCGTTGGCGGACGAGGTATTGGCCAGCAGGTAGCCGCTCAGGGAAATCAGGTAGCTGGCATACAGCGGATGGCGTATCACGCGGTAGACGCCGCCCGTCTTGATCTCGCGTTGCGCCGCCACCAGGCCGAAGCTGCGGTTCAGCGACAGCAGGCCGGCGATCTGCAGCAGGCTGCCGACGGCCAGCAGGTAGCGCGCGCCGGGCCAGATGGCCATGTCGGCGGGGGACAGGAGGAAGGGGGCGAAGGTGGCGCCGATGGCCAGCAGCCAGTCGCCCGCATCGGTGGAGACGCTGACGGGGGCCGAACGCACGATGAAGAACAGGGCGGCCAGGGTTTCGGCGGCGCAGAACAGCAGATAGCTCCAGTCGCCGCTGTGCAGGAATCCCATCACGTGGGCGCTGGCGAAGAACGCCCACAGGCAGGCCATGGTGATGCTGGTGAACAGGCTGGCGCCGCGGGAGTGGCAGAGGGTGGCGATGGTGTTCATGGTCGTGTCCTAGGGTGGCGGGCAGGCGGCTCGTTTCAGCGCAGGCTCCACAGGTGGGTGTACTGCAGGAAGATCTGCAAGCCGGTGCCGCTGGCGATGGCGAAGGCGTAGGCCAGCTTGCCGGTGGCCGGCGGCGGTTCGGCGATCGTGGCGGCGCCGCCGGCAAGGCTGTGCAGCAGCGCGCCCAGCATCATGTGATAGGTGTTTTTCAGCACCTGGCGCAGGCGCTGGCCGGCCAGCGCGGCGGCCAGGGCCAGCACGCCGCCGCACAGGAAGGTCAGCAGGGCCGCTTCGAGCACGGCGTCGGGACCGAGGAAGGCGCCGCACATGGCCATCAGCTTGACGTCGCCGGCGCCCAGGGCGCGCAGCAGGTACATGGGCAGCAGCAGGGCCAGTCCGGCGGCGGCGCCGGCCAGCGCCTGCAGCAGTCCCAGGCCGCCGAAGGAGGCATCGAACAGGCCGGCGCCCGATGGCACGAAGCCGTTGAGGATCAAGCCCGCCAGCGTGCCCCACAGCACCAGCCGGTTCGGGATGCGGCGCGTGCGCAGGTCGTGCCACAGGGCGCTAGCGAGCAGGGTGGCCAGGACGGTCAGGCACAGCAGCATGGGCAGGTGGGCGTTCATGACGTCAGTCCTTCCTTGCTCATGCAGGGCGCCGTGGCCACGTGCATGGCCGGCGCTGTAGCCTGGCTGCCCAGCAGCCGGCCCACCAGGCGCCACACCAGCGCCGCGCCAGCCGCACCTACATAGCCGTCGAGCGCATAGTGCCAGCCCAGGTGGATGGAGCCGAGCAGGATCAGCACGGCGAAGGCGGACAGGGCGATCCCTGCGGCGCGGCTGACCTTCCAGCCCATGATGGCCATCAGCACGGCCGTGGCCACATGCATGCTGGGCATGGCGGAGATCCCCAGTTCGCCGTTCGCGCCCTTGCTTTGATAGCCTTGCCACAGCATGTCCTGCACCTGCAGGGCCCAGACGGGGATGTGCTGGTTGGCCTCATGCAGGTACGCCATCAGCGGCGCATAGGGGTCGTTGCTGTGGAAGTGGCCGTAGTAGCAGGGGCCGACCGAGGCAAACAGCACGGCCAGGATGCTGCCCAGGACGATCCAGGTCAGCGCAAAGCTGAGCAGGAACTGCATGCGCAGCAGCGGGCGGCGGGTGTCGAGGATCAGCCAGTACAGGATGGCGTAGAACAGGAAGAACCAGAAGTGGTAGCTGAAGTTGAGCAAGCCCGTGACGAGCGGATGGCCCAGCAGCGGCTGCAGCCTTTCCCATGGGGCCATGCCGCCATGCAGCGCGACATCCCAGGCGGACAGGGTGACATCCCAGGTGTAGGGATGCAGGCGCGGGATGGCGCCCTTGAAGACGGTGAAGCTGGAGGCGAAGACGGGGATCAGCAGCAGTGCCGGCAGCGCGTGCAGCAGGCGTTCGTTGCTCAGGTAACGGCGCAGATCGTGGTACAGATAATGGCACAGGCGGTGCGGGCGGTGCACCACCATGACGTGGATGGTATAGCCGCACAGGATGAAGATGGGACCCGTGAGGATGGCCACGAGGAAGCCGGCCAGCACGTTGAGGATCTCCGATGCGCTGGGCAGGCCGCCGGCCAGCAAGGTCGCGGCGGCGGCGTACGGCAGCACGATCAGCAGCAGGGCGCGGTGGGTGCGCAGCGAGGCGCGCAGGGTGTTCATGACAGGGCCAGGACCACTTGGTCCTTGACGTAGACAAACAGCTGCTTGACCTGGTCGCCAAGCAAGGTGATCGTGATCACCAGCACTGCCGCGATCAGGCCCGCCAGCAACGCGTATTCGATCGCTGTGACGGCGGACTCGTCGGATAAACGGCTGAAGAGAGATTTCACGATGGGCCTCGCTAGGCGGTATCAAGGTGGGCATGCCGGGAAAGTCGGGAAGCGTAGTCCGGGCTGGCGCTGGGCCGGCCCGGACAGCACAGCATCAGCCATTGGCGGTGGTGAGTTTGGTGCCGATGGTGCTGAAGGTCTTTTTCAGCTGCGTGCCGACGATGGTGATGGCAGCGATGATTACCACGGCGATCAGGGCGGCGATCAGGCCGTACTCGATTGCGGTGACGCCATCTTCTTCGCGGATAAAGTTTTTGATGAGGTTCATGACAACTCCTGGTGGTGGTTAAGGTACAGCGGTGGGTAAAACGGCATGGCGGTATTGCTTCCTGGTACTACGATCTGGCGCCTTCATGGGCTTTCACCCAGTGCCAGCAGTCCGATGATGCACACCACCGCCACGAGGGCCGCCACCAGGGCATAGCGGTAGAACGCAGCCTTTTCCTTGCCCTGCAAATAGGTGATCAGGGCTGTCGGAAGAAACTTGTCAATGCGCATGCTGTGCTCCGTATCGTGGTGGGCCGCGCGGTGATTTGCACTCCGGTAAAACCACTATAGAAGTCGGCAGCTTGATCTACATCAGAAGAACATCCTTTTATTGCAAGGAGGAACTGCTTATTTTTTTCGTGACAATTGTCATGGTCGAGTCTGGCGCGCGCGTGGGCGCAGGGGCGCAGGCCGCGCCGGTGGCTGGCAAGGGGGAGAGGAGGGAAGGCGCGGCCGTGCGGTGGCCGTGCAGGAGGACAGTGGCGTCAGGCGCCGGGCGGCAATTGGCCCAGCTGGTGCTTGGTGGCGTAGGCGTACAGTTCCAGGCGGTTGTACACGCCCAGCTTGCGGTAGATCGACGTCAGGTGATTGCGCAAGGTGTGCTCGGAGATAAACAGCTGGTCCGCCAGCAGCTTGGCCGGCGTGCCGCTGCCGTGCACCAGCGCGGCGATGATCTTTCTTTCCTTGAGGGTCAGGCTGGCGATGGCGATGGCTTGCGCCGAGCCGCCGCCGGGCTGGGTCAGCTGCGTCAGCATGCGTCCCAGCATCGCGTGTTCCAGCCACAGTTCGCCCTGGTACACCTTTTCGATGGCCTTCAGGACCATCTCCGCCGGCGCATCCTTGCTGACGATGCCGCGCGCGCCTTTCAGTACCGTCTGGTCCAGGATGGCCTGGTCGTGGCTGGCCGTCAGCACCAGCACGCGCGTGCCGCCGCACTGCGCCAGCGCGGGCAGGATGGCCAGCGAACTGATGCCGCCCAGGTCCAGGTCCAGCACGATCACATCCGGTTGCAGCGCCTTCGCCTGCTCCAGCGCCTCGGCGCCGTCGGAGGCCGTGGCGACCACGCGCATGCCCGAGTGCTCGCCGCCGATCAGCCGCTCCAGGCCCCACAGCATGGTCTTGTGATCGTCCACCAGCATGACGCTGATGACATGGCTGGCCGGTGGCATGTGGCGTAAGTCGTTCATATGGGGATCTCGATCTGTACGGAGGTGTTGCCCAGCATGCCATGCGTGACGCGGGCCGTGCCGCCCAGGGCGGCGGCGCGCTCGGCCAGCGAGTCGGGCAGGAAGTCGGGGACGTGCGCGGCGGCGCATTCGTTGTCGATGCTGATGTGCAGCGCGCCCTGCACGCAGGTCAGCTTGACGGCGCCGTGGCGCGCCGACGTATGCTTGCGGATATTGCTCATGCCTTCGTTGACGATCTGGAACACCTCGGCCGCCAGGCGGTCGTTGATGTGAAGGTCGCCTTCGATATGCAGGGCGATGTCGATGCCATAGAATTCGCGGATCTGCGTGGCCTGGCGGCGCAGCGCGACCAGCAGTTCCGGCTCGCTCTGCACCTGGCCGTTCTTAAACGTGCGCGCGTAGCTGCGCAGGTCGGCGATCACCTGGCCCGACATGATGATCAGTTTTTCCAGTTCGGGCAGCAGCGGGTTGCCCGGCGTGGCTTCGTTGCGCAAGGCGGCCAGGCCGTGGCGCAAGCCGATATACGGCTGGACGGCCGTGTCATGCAGGTCGCGCGCGATCTTTTCGCGCTCGCGCGAGGCCGCCTGCGACGCCAGGCGGTCGAGCAGGTCGATGTTTTCAATGACGGGAAACGCCTGCGCGCCGATATGGCTGAGAAACAGGGCGTCCGTCTTGCTCATGCTGGTGGCGGACACGATAAAGATGCGGCCTTTGCCATTGCGCAAGGGCAGGGGGGCGCTGATGAAGGCGTGCGCTTCGAGCAGTTCGGCCAGGCGGGCGCCGGCCGCATCGTCGTGCCGCAGCCAGCGTCCGCTGTCGGGATCGAGCATGCGCGCGCCGCCTATCCACGGCAGCCAGGGGCCGGCGGGCTGGTTGTACAGCGCGATTTTATCGTGCGGGAAAGCGAGCAGGGGACTGGCCGCATCGTCGCTGAGTAGCGAGCTGGTGTGCACGACGCCCGTTGCCGTCTGCAGCACGCTGCGCAGCGACCAGACCCGCGTGCCCTTGTCCTGCATGACCAGCAGGCAACTGCGGCCGTTGAAATAACTGCGGGTTTTTTCCAGCACCGAGGTAATGGTCTGGTCGACGCCGAAGCGCGGATTGGACAGCTGGCTGACATCGCGCAGCAGCGCCAGGTGGCTGCGCTGCGTGATGGCCGAACCGCCCCAGTAGGCGATCATGTAGCCGAGCGCCAGCAGGAAGGTAGTGCGCAGCAGCAGGCGCGACATTTCCGCATCCGATTCGCCGAACAGGGCCGTGGCGGCGAACAGGCCGGCCGAGGCCAGGGTGACGCGCGCGCCTTCCTCGAAGCCCCGCTGGAACGACGAGGTCAGGATGGCAAAGAAAAAAAACAGGAAGAATAAATTGTTGTGGCTGCTGGTGGAAAACACGATCAGCGCATACCAGGCCACGTCGAGCCAGTACAGCAGGATGTCCTGGGGCAGGCTGAAGCCCAGCAGGGCCAGTGCGTAGAGCAGCAGGCTGTGCATGGTGTAGGCGGAAAAGATCAGCCAGGTAATCTTGCTCAGCTTGCCGGCGCTTTCGGGATCGATGAACAGGGTCAGCAAGGTGGCGCTCGACAGCAGCAGGCGCATGCCGTTGACCATGGTCGTATCCATGCCGGCACCCGGCAAGCCGGATCTGAGGGGAGGATCGAGATTCACAAGCGCTCCTGGCCATGTCCCGCATGGGGGCGCCATGCGCAGGGATAGATACCACAGATAAATTCTTGTTATTGTTGCTGCAATCAATGACGAGTCTACGCACCTGCCGTAAAGATGTCTACTGGAATCCTTTGCCCTGCGTTGCTTTTTTTACAGCGACTGTACCATCACGCGGTTGCGCCCGGCGCCCTTGGCCAGGTACAGGGCGCGGTCGGCGGCGCCGATCAGGGCGGAGATGGTCGGCTGCTGCTGCGGGTGCTGGGTGGCGATGCCGATGCTGATCGTGATGTGCTTGACTGCATTGCCCGTCCTGGCATGCGCAATGCGCAGCCCGGCCACGTGCTCGCGGATCGCCTCGGCCATGCGCAGCGCCTGCGCCGCGTCCGTGTCGGGCAGGATGGCGGCAAATTCCTCGCCGCCATAGCGCGCCAGCAGGTCGGTGGGACGCTGCAGCATGGCGGCCAGTTCGGCGGCCACGCGGATCAGGCAGCCGTCACCTTGCTGGTGGCCGTAATGGTCGTTGTAATCCTTGAAATGGTCGATGTCGATCATCAGCAGCGACAGGGGGCTGCTCGTGCGCATGGCGCGCCGCGTTTCCTTTTCGATCGCCACGTCGAAGTGGCGGCGGTTGGCGATGCCCGTCAGGCCGTCGGAAAAGGTTTGCGAACGCAACACCATGGTTTGTTCGCGCAGCAGCTTTTCACGTCCCACGGCGATGGTGACGTCATTGATCTGGATCAGGCAGTGGCGCGGCGAACCGGGCAAATTGATCGGCGTGACGGCGATCGCCTGCTGCATGCGCTCCTCGCCGTCGTTGCCGCCTGCGGCCGCGCCATGCGTGTACAGGGCAAACGGCGCCTTGTGCAGGGTTTGCGACAGCAGCGACTGGAAATTGTCGCGCAGGGCCTGGGTGATGGCCGAATCGATGCGCTTGTGGCGCAGTTCCGGATAGACGGCGAAGAAATCCTGGCCCAGCACGGCGTCGGCCTGGCGGGCCGAATGGCGCGCCATCCAGTGGTTCCACAGCACGATGCGGTGCTGCTCGTCGAGCACGATGGCGCCCAGGTTGACGGCACCGAGTATGCTTTCGAGCAAGGCCAGTCGGTGTAATGCATCCGGCATGATCGTCACGCCTGTCCCAGGACCTTGGCCAGGTAGCGGCTGACCTGCTGTTTCAGGTCGTGCAAGGCGGACAGGTCGAGCACAAACGCCACGTAGCCGTGGATCTGGTGCTTGGACAGCACGAAGTCGATATGCAGCATCAGCACGACGGCGTCGTCATCGTGGCCGCCGAACGAGGACAGGATTTCCGCGCTGGTGCCCACGTGGTACAGGGGCAGCGAGCCATGCAGTTCGCTGTCGAACAGGTTGGCCAGGGTGCCCACGCAGGAGTTCAGGATGATGTTGCCGATCTCGCTCATCGCCTCCTGTTCCATTTCCGTCAGTTCCTGCAGCGGCATGGCGTCGCCCACCATCAGGCGCACGATTTCCAGGCTCTTGTCTTCCGGAAACATCAGGATGGCTTCGGTGGCGAAAGCGCCGTCATAATGCTGGCTGACGCCACAGATGCGTTCGCCATCCTTCTTGCTGCCCAGCAGGGCAGCCGCGTCGGCACGGTTCAGGAAAGTGATCGACGGCACCGACATGGTGACTTCTTCATTGACGATCTCGCTCATCGCGGCGGCCGCATGGCCCACCCCGATGTTGAATATCTCCACGAGGGCATCGTTTTCCAGTTCGGAGAGATTGACCATGCTCACAGTCCCAGTGACTCGATCAGCTGGTGGATGCGGGTTTCCGTGATCGGTTTTTCCATGAAGCCGACACCCAGTTCGCTGGCGCGGTTGCGGATGGCGTTTTGCACATTCGCCGTGACGAGAACGATGCGCGTTTGCGGGCATAGCGCGCGCAATTGTTCCGCCGCCGCTACGCCGCCCATGCCGGGCATATTGACATCCAGTAATATCAGGACAGGGCTGACTGTCTTGACTTTTTCCAGGGCTTCTTCACCCGTCGCCGCCTCAATCACTTGCCAGTCGGCATGTTTGCTGAGGATGAACTGGTGCGACATCAAACGTGAAACCCGGCTGTCATCGACAACAAGTACCTGTTTACTGTGATTCATGTGCTATTCCTGGAACGTCATATCGGGGCTATCGTGCCATTTTCGCATATTTTAAAGGGCATAGAGAGTAATTGGCTGGGGAATTGCCCTGGGGCAAAGCTTTTTCGCTTGCCTGTTGTATTCAATCGCATGGCCCGTCATCATGGCCGGCTGGCCGGGCTGGCAATCCGTTAAAATAGCGGCATTCCTCACTTTAGCCTTTTTTTGCCATGACCCAAGACGAATTGAAGCAAGCCGTAGCCCGCGCCGCCATAGCCTATGTGGTGGACGGTGAAATCATCGGTGTCGGCACCGGTTCCACCGCCAACTTTTTCATCGATGAACTGGCCAAGATCAAGGACCGCATCAAGGGGACGGTCGCGTCGTCCGAAGCGACGGCCGCCCGCCTGGCAGGCCATGGCATTCCCGTCTTCGACCTGAACGACGTCGAGTCGATCGCCGTCTACATCGACGGCGCCGACGAGATCACGGCCAGCGGCGCCATGATCAAGGGCGGCGGCGCGGCATTGACGCGCGAGAAGATCGTTGCTTCCGTCGCGAAACAGTTCGTCTGCATCGCCGACGGCTCCAAGCTCGTCGAGACCCTGGGCGCCTTCCCGCTGCCGGTGGAAGTGGTGCCGATGGCGCGCGCCGCCGTTGCGCGCCAGCTGGCCGCGCTGGGCGGCACGCCCCGCTTGCGCCTGAAGGCGGGCAGCACCGAAGCATTTATCACCGACAATGGCGGCGAGATCATCGACGTGCTGGGCTTGAAAATTGCCGACCCGGTGGCGCTGGAACAGCAGATCAACCAGATCGTCGGCGTCATCGCCGTCGGCCTGTTCGCCGTGCGCGGCGCCAATGTCTGCCTGCTGGGCATGCCGGAAGGCGTGCGCACCTTGGCCTACTAAGGTGATAGCCGGCGTGCGCCGGCATTTGCACTTGTCTTACACGGCGGCCCCTTGCGGGCCGCTTGTCATGTGTGCCTGGCGGTACACGGCCACGGTGCGCAGCAAGCCGCCGAGGAAGATGCCGCTGAAGCAACCGTAGGCGAGGCAGACGGGCACGATGAAGCCGGTCGCATGGGCGTAGGCCGGCGCGATCGCCAGCGTCACGGCCACCGCATATTTCATGCAAAAGATACTCATCATCAACATCAACGGCACCCAGCTGCCGGGACGCTGCACGCTGGCCCGCGCGGGTATGGCGACGATCTTGCGCGCATCGGTCAAGGTCCACGCCAGCGCCGCCCCGGCCAGGGCGCCGATTGCCCAGGCGAACGGCGCCACGCCGGCCAGGCCGAAGCTGCCCTGCACGCCGCTCAGCGACAGGGCCAGCATGACCAGGGGAATGATGCACAGCTTGCGCAAGGTCACTTCGCGTGCGCGGCTGGCCAGCACGCCCCGGTAGACGAGAAAGCCCAGGATGGCCCAGACGTAGAGGGGAGTGTGGCTGAAGATTTGCTGCAACATGGTGTCCGCCTTTGGTGTGAGGTTGTCGATGGACGTACTGTGCCTGCAAGCGGCGCGGGCGGCGAGCGGGGTGCGACGAAACGGGGAGGCGCTGCCGTGAAACGGCGGGGGAGGGCGTGAAACGCAGGTGAAACTGCCCGCGGCGCGGCGGCCACGGGCGGGAATGCTTGAAACTTACTCGGTAGGGGGTACGTAACCCATGGCGGCATCGGCGCCATCGCCGAAGAAATGCTTTTCCATCTGCGTGGCCAGGTATTTGCGGGCGCGCGCGTCGGCCAGGTTCAAACGGTTTTCATTGACCAGCATGGTCTGGTGCTTGAGCCAGGCGGCCCACGCTTCTTTCGACACCGATTCGTAAATCTTCTTGCCCAGTTCGCCCGGGTACGGCGGGAAGTCCAGTCCTTCGGCTTCCTTGTTGAGTTTGATGCAGTGGATCGTGCGGGCCATCTGTGCTCCTGAATCAGTGTAGAGATAAAGCGTGATTATAAGGCACTTTGCGTGTCGCCTCGCGAGGCCGTCGCGGCCTGGCCGCGCGCCGTTTGCCGGGCGCTTGCGCTGGATCAAATTTGATCTGCGCCGCCCTAGCTAGTAAGATGCCTTATCGCGCCAGCCGCTGGCGGCGCCTCTTCCAAGCAAGTAGTAACAATTAACCAATATGGAATCCCTATGACCTCAGTGAAAGTCCATGGCATCGATGTCAGCAATACCGGCAGCTTTGCGCTGTTTGGCGGCATCAACGTGCTCGAATCGCGCGATCTCGCCATGCGCGCGTGCGAAGAATATGTGCGCGTGACGCAAAAACTGGGCATTCCCTATGTGTTCAAGGCCAGTTTCGACAAGGCCAACCGTTCATCGATCCATTCCTACCGGGGACCGGGCCTGGAAGAAGGCATGCGCATCTTCCAGGACGTCAAGGCGGCGTTCGGCGTGCCCGTGATTACCGACGTGCATGAGCCATGGCAGGCGCAGCAGGTGGCCGAAGTGGTCGACGTGCTGCAACTGCCGGCCTTCCTGGCGCGCCAGACGGACCTCGTCGTGGCCCTGGCGAAAACGGGCAAAGTCATCAACATCAAGAAGCCGCAATTTTTGAGCCCAGGCCAGATGGCCAATATCGTCGAGAAATTCAAGGAAGCGGGCAACGATCAGTTGATCCTGTGCGATCGCGGCACTTGCCTCGGCTATGACAACCTGGTGGTCGACATGCTGGGCTTTGGCGTCATGAAAAAGACCTGCGACGACTTGCCCATCATCTTCGACGTCACGCACGCCCTGCAGCAGCGCGATCCCGGCGGCGCCGCGTCGGGCGGCCGCCGCCAGCAAGTGGCGGACCTGGCGCGCGCCGGTCTGGCCGTCGGCATCGCCGGCCTGTTCCTGGAAGCCCATCCGGACCCGGACAACGCCCGCTGCGACGGCCCCAGCGCCTTGCCGCTGGACCAGCTGGAACCGTTCCTGGCGCAGTTGAAGGCGCTCGACGACCTGGTGAAATCGTTTGCTCCGCTGAATATCAAGTAAATGGTAGGTAAGTAAAGAAAAAGCCCGGCATGCCGGGCTTTTTCACGTGTTACAGGGTTTTAATTAGGACTTGCGACTTGCGCTGCCAGTTATACATATGCTGGCGGTCCTTCGGCAGATCGTCGACGGTGGCGGGCACGAAGCCCCGCTTCTTGAACCAGTGCGAGGTGCGCGTGGTCAGCACGAACAGTTTGTTCAGGCCGGCGGCGCGCGCGCGGTTTTCCATGTGTTTCAGGATGCGCTCGCCGTCGCCTTGGGCTTGCACTTCCGGGTTGACCGTCAAGCATGCCATTTCCGCCATCTTTTGCGCGGGGAACGGGTACAGGGCGGCGCAGCCGAAGATCACGCCGTCATGCTCGATGACGGAGAAATAATCGATTTCGCGCTCGATCAGCTCGCGGCCCCGCTTTACCAAAGTGCCGTCCGCTTCCAGCGGCTCGATCAGTTTGATGATGCCGCCAACGTCTTCGATGGTGGCCTGGCGCAGGCTTTCCAGGTTTTCATGGCTGATCATGGTGCCCACGCCATCATGGGTAAACAATTCCAGCAGGGCGGAACCGTCCATCGAGAAGGGCACGATGTGCGAGCGCTCGACGCCGTTGTGGCAAGCCTTGACGCAATGCTTCAGATAAAACGCCGTGGCGTCGGGCAGGAAGCCCGCCATCAGCACGGCTTCGGCCTGGTGCGACGACAGTTCACGGATTTCCACGCCCGTGGCGTCTTCCATCATCGGCGTTTCGGTAATAAAGATCAGTTTGTCCGCGTGCAGGGCGATGGCGGCGCTGCAGGCCACGTCTTCCATGGTCAGGTTGAACGCTTCGCCCGTGGGCGAGAAGCCCAGCGGCGAGAGCAGCACCAGGCCGTCCGAACCGAGGATGGAATGGATGGTTTCGGCGTCGACCTTGCGCGTGATGCCCGTCAGTTCCAGGTCCACGCCATCGATCACGCCCAGCGGGCGCGCCGTGATGAAGTTGCCGGAAATGATGCGGATGGCCGCATGCGACATGGGCGTGTTCGGCAAGCCCTGGCTGAACGCGGCCTCGATATCGAGGCGCAGCTCGCCGGCCGCTTCCTTCGCGCATTCCAGCGCGGCGATGTCCGTAATGCGCACGCCGTTGTGGAAGCGGCCTTCGACGTTACGCAAGGCCAGTTGTTCCGCCACCTGCGGCCGCGAGCCGTAGACGACGGTGACATTGATGTCCAGCGCATGCAGCAGGGACAAATCATGGGCCAGCACCTGCAGCGCCCCGGCGCTGACGAGTTCACCGGGGAAGGCGACCACGAAGGTCTTGCCGCGAAAGGCGTGGATGTAGGGCGCGACGGAGCGCAGCCATTGGACGAATTGGGTAGGGTTTTCCATTAAGCGCATTATAATTCGCTGCGCGATGTGCGCGCTTAAAATACCTGTAAAAAAACAATGTCTTCAGCCAGCAATAAGTCTTCCCCTCCTTCCAACGTTGCAAATGCGCCCGCCAGCGGGGGTGTTGCCACGCCCGCCGCCGCGCCTGCGCAGGGCCGCCAGCGCCCGCCCGTGAGCCAGCAAAGGCCGCAGGCGCCGCGCACGGAGCAGCAGAAAGAGCAACAGCGACAGCAACAGCAGCAGCGCGCGCCGCGTCCGCCGCGCGAGGGGCAGGCGCCGCGCAATGACCAGGCCAGCCGCGCAGAGCGCGAGAGCCGCGACGCGGCGCGCGCCGCGCGCGAGGCGGAAAAGGCCTTCCGCAATCCGCTGCCACCGATTACCTATCCGGAAGACTTGCCCGTCTCGGGCCGGCGCGAAGAAATCGCCAAGGCCCTGATGGAAAACCAGGTCATCATCGTCTCGGGCGAGACGGGGTCCGGCAAGACGACGCAGTTGCCGAAGATTTGCCTGGAACTGGGACGGGGACAGAAGGGCATGATCGGCCACACGCAGCCGCGCCGCATCGCCGCCTCGTCGACGGCCAAGCGCATCGCGCAGGAACTGGGCACGCCGCTGGGCGAAACCGTGGGTTTCAAGGTGCGCTTTACCGATACCCTGAGCCGTGGCGCATCCGTCAAGCTGATGACGGACGGTATCCTGCTGGCCGAGACGCAGACCGACCCGTTGTTGAAAAACTACGACACCATCATCATCGATGAAGCGCACGAACGCAGCCTGAACATCGACTTCCTGCTTGGTTATCTGAAGCAGCTGCTGCCGCGCCGGCCCGACCTGAAGATCATCATCACCTCGGCCACCATCGATGCCGAGCGCTTCTCGCGCCATTTCGGCACGCCGGAAAAGCCGGCGCCCGTGATCGAAGTGTCGGGCCGTTTGTACCAGGTGGAAGTGCGCTACCGTCCCGTGGAGCGCGAACAGGTGGCCATGCCGGGTGCCGGCGCGAACGCCGACAAGCCGGGCCAGCGCACCGCCGCGGCGCGCGAAAAGCGCGACCTGATGGATGCCGTCGTCGATGGCGTGGAAGAGCTGTGCCGCATCGGCTCGGGCGACGTGCTCGTGTTCTTGCCGGGCGAGCGCGAAATCCGCGACTGCGCCGAGGCGCTGCGCAAGCACCATCCGCCGCATGTGGAAATCTTGCCCCTGTTCGCCCGCCTGTCGGCCGAAGAGCAGGAACGCGTGTTTAAAACCAGCAATGCGCGCCGCATCGTGCTGGCCACCAACGTGGCGGAAACCTCGCTGACGGTGCCCGGCATCCGCTACGTGGTCGATGCGGGCCTGGCGAGGGTAAAGCGCTACAGTTATCGCAACAAGGTCGAGCAGCTGCAGGTCGAGCCGATCGCCCAGTCGGCCGCCAACCAGCGCGCCGGCCGCTGCGGCCGCGTGGCCGATGGCGTCTGCATCCGTCTGTACGAAGAGCAGGATTATCTGCTGCGCCCGAAGTTCACGGAGCCGGAAATCCTGCGCTCCTCGCTGGCCGCCGTCATCCTGCGCATGAAGTCCCTGCACCTGACAGACGTGGAAACCTTCCCCTTCATCGAGCCGCCGCTGGCGCGCGCGGTGGCCGACGGCTACCAGCTGTTGCAGGAGCTCGGTGCCGTCGATGAAGTCAATAAACTCACGCCGCTGGGCAACAAGCTGGCCAAGCTGCCGCTGGACCCGCGCGTGGGCCGCATGATTTTGGCCGCGCTCGATAATGCGTGTCTGACGGAAGTGCTGATCGTCGCCTCCGCCCTGTCCGTGCAAGACCCGCGCGACCGCCCGATGGAGCACCAGCAGGCAGCCGACGAGGCGCACAAGAAATTCGCCGATGAAAAGTCGGAGTTCCTCAGCTACCTGAAGATCTGGCGCTGGTTCGAGTCCGCCATCGAGCACAAGAAAACCAACCGCCAGTTGCAGGACAATTGCCGCACGAATTTCCTGTCGCAGATGCGCTTGCGCGAATGGCGCGACGTGCACTCGCAGCTGCTGACCATCGTCAAGGAGCAGGGCTGGCGCCTGAACGAAGCGCCCGCCACCTACGACAATCTGCACATGGCTTTGCTGACTGGCTTGCTGGGCAATATCGGTTTCAAGGGCGAGGACGAGCCGGGCGCGGGCTACTTGGGCGCGCGCGGCATCAAGTTCCATATCTGGCCCGGTTCTTCGCTGCTGAAAAAGCCGGGCAAGTGGATCATGGCGGCCGAACTGGTCGACACGACGCGGCTCTACGCGCGCTGCGTGGCGCAGATCCAGCCCGAGTGGCTGGAAAAAGTGGGCGAGCACCTGCTGAAGAAATCGTGGGGCGAACCGCGCTGGGAAAAACGTTCGGCGCAGGTGACGGCGTCCGAACGCGCGACCTTGTACGGGCTGGTGGTGTACAGCCAGCGCCGCATCAACTACGGCAATTTCAACTTGCCGGAAGCGCGAGAGATATTCATCCGCGACGCGCTCGTCGGGGGCGACTTCGACACGCGCGCGCCATTCTTTGCGCACAACCACAAGCTGATCAAGGATATTGAAAACCTCGAGCACAAGTCGCGCCGCCTGGACGTGCTGGTCGACGATGAACTGATCGCCGCCTTCTACGACAAGCTGCTGCCGGCGGACGTGTGCAATGGCGCCGGTTTCGAAAAGTGGCACAAGGAAGCCACACGCGAGAACCCGAAGCTGCTGTATTTGAACCGCGAAGAGCTGATGCGCCACGAGGCGGCCGGCGTGACGACGGACCTGTTCCCGAAAACCATGTCCGTGACGGGCCTGGAAATGGGTTTGACCTATCACTTCGAGCCGGGCAGCGTGCGCGATGGCGTGACCTTGAGCGTGCCCCTGTACGCGCTGAACCAGTTGCCGCGCGAGCGCTGCGAATGGCTGGTGCCGGGCATGCTGAAGGAAAAAGTGCATCTGCTGCTCAAATCCCTGCCGCAAAAGCTGCGCCGCCACTGCGTGCCGCTGCCTGACTATGCGGCGAAGTTCTGCGAGCGCGTGCATGAAGCGGGCGTGTTCGGCCGCGGCGATTTGATCGACGCCATCATCCTCGATATCCGCACGCAGATCACCATCAACGTGCTGACGACGGACTTCAAGCCGGAAACCCTGCCTGCCCATCACTTCATGAATTTCAAGGTGATCGACGAGCATGGCCGCCAGCTGGACATGGGGCGCAACCTGGCCACCCTGCAGGCGGAATTCGGCGGCCAGGCGCGCCAGAGTTTCCAGAAGCTGGCCGAAGTGTCGGGCGTCTCGGGCACGGGCACGCCCGGTGCCAAGGTGGCGGGCGCGCAAGTGGCGTCGCGGCTGCAGGCGCAGGGTGCTACCGTTGCAGCAGGCAAGGGCGCATCCGCGGCCGCGCCGGCGCCTCCGAACGCCACCGTCTCGCAGCACATGGGCTTGACGGCCTGGACCTTCGGCGAATTGCCGGAGCTGCTCGAAATCGTGCAGGGCAAGCTGACCTTGATCGGCTTTCCTGCCCTCGTCGACAAGGGCACGCATTGCGACCTGGAAGTGTTTGACGACCCGACCGTGGCCGCCCGCACGCACAAGGTCGGTTTGCGCCGTTTATTTGCGCTGCAAATGAAGGAGCAGATCAAGTACGTCGAGAAAAGCATTCCCGGCCTGCAGCAGATGGGCATGCAATTCATGGCCCTGGGTTCGCAGGAAGAGTTGCGCGAGCAAATCATCAACAAGGCGCTCGACATCGCCTGCCTGCAAGATCCGCTGCCGCTGGACGCCGCCTCGTTCGCCAAGCGCCAGGCGGAAGGCAAGTCGCGCCTGGTTTTGCTGGTCAATGAAATCGCCCGTTTGCTGTCGCAAGTGCTGACGGAATTCCACGGCTTGCCCAAGCGGCTACAAAACATTCCCGCAGCGGCGGCCACCGATATCCAGGCGCAGCTGCAGGGACTCGTGCATAAACGCTTCCTGACGGAAAACGAGTACACGCAGCTCGCGCATTTCCCCCGCTATTTGAAGGCGATCAATGTGCGCCTGGAAAAACTGCGCGCCGACCCCGCCCGCGACACCAAGTTGATGGCCGAGTGGCAATCGGCCGCCGCGCCGTATCTGCGCCAGGCCAAGGACCGCCAGGCAGGCAAGAACACGGACCCGAAGCTGGTCGAGTTCCGCTGGATGCTGGAAGAGCTGCGCGTGTCCCTGTTTGCGCAGGAACTGCGCACGCCGATGCCTGTTTCTGCCAAGCGTTTGCAGAAGGTGTGGGAATCGATGCAGCGGTAGGTCGGATTAGCGCGTCCGCAGGGCGCGCGTCATCCGACGTCATCGTTGGGCCGGGCGATGGGGCGCTGGATGGTGCGCTGCTGTTAACGGTGTCGCTGGTGGTGTCGGATTACGCGGCTGCGCCGCTCATCCGACCTACCCGACCAGTGCGACCTGTCCGGTCTGCCCGACTTACGTTCTATCTTTATTGAGATCATCATCGCTGAGCGATGAGCGCGAGCCGCTCTGGCTGCTGGTGCCGGCGCGGCTGCCGCTCATGGAGCTGCCGGACAGGCTGCCTTCGCTGCCCGATTGCAGGCTGGCGCCGCCGCGCAGGTCGCTGCCCGATGGTGTGCGGCTGCCCGCCATGCTGCCGTAGCGCGTGCCGCTGCCATAGAACGCTTCCATCTGCTGGTTCCAGGCATCGCTGCCCATGTCGGGCCAGTTGTTCTTGTCGAAGCCGGGAGCGTTTTTCAGCAGCTCTTTGTCGACGTTCAGCAGGAAGCGCTTGTTGACGGTGTCCAGGGTCAGGCGTTCCCAGGGCACGGCAAACAGCTTGTCGCCCATGCCCAGGATGCCGCCGAAGGACAGCACGGCATAGGCGATCTGGCCCGTGCGCATGTCGAGCATGATTTCCTTGATGTCGCCCAATTCCTCGTCGTTGTGATTGTAGACTTCGTCCCCGATCAGGGTGTCGGCCCCCATCAGGGCTGGCCCGGGGCCGTCGTGGTTGCGGTACATGCCCAGGATGTCGCGGTCCAGGTAGCTCATGGTGTTCTCTCCTCTGGTGAAATGCTGATCGAACATCCAGATTAAGCATACGCACTTGGTCGCGTTTGATCTGCCTCAATGGTGCCTGGGGCACTTTTATTCGTGCGCAAACGTACGGTGCCGTGGCCCAATTGCGGTACTCTATGCATTCTACGGAGGAGGCCGCGCATGCTGACGATGCAACGATGCAGAGGGATGAACTTGCGGTACGCTCCACCACGACATGCGCGCCGCGCGCCATGGTAAAGCCCGCCACCAAATGGCTGCGTGGGCTATTGCGCGCAGGTAAGGCGCAGCAGCGCACGGCGACCAAGCTGGCCAAGGTGCTGTTCGGCCCCGTGCCGGCCAAGCCCAGGGCCAAACCCCGCAGCAAGCCCGTGGTCAAGACCGGGGTCAAGACCGTGGTCAACACCAAGGCCAAGACCAGGGTGACGCCGCGCGCCAGGCCCGCCAGCGATGCGCTGCCCTCGCTGGCGCCGTTTGCCACGCCCCTGTCGCCCTCGCGCGTGCGCAAGCGAACGGCGCCCCCGCCGGGCAAGTGGCTGGCCGCCCACTATGCGCCGTTGCCGGAACTGGGACAGTTGCCGGGCCGGCGCCTGCCATATTTCCTGTACCTGCCCGAGAAGGCGCCCAGCGCCGCCATGCGCAGCCGGGGCCGGCCGCTGCTGGTGATGCTGCATGGTTGCGAACAGAGCGCCACGCAGTTTGCCGACGGCACGCGCATGAACCGCCTGGCCGAGCGCAAGGGCTATGCCGTGCTGTATCCGCAGCAATCGCTGCGCTCGCATGCGCGCCGTTGCTGGAAGTGGTACGACAAGCTGACGCAGGAGGGCGGCGGCGACGTGCGCCTGATCGTCGGCGCCATCGAGCAGGTGGCGGCCCGCTATGCGATCGACCGCGCGCGCATCTATATCTGCGGCATTTCCGCCGGCGCCGGCATGGCGCATATCGTGGCCCTGAACCACCCGCATCTGTTCGCGGCGCTGGGCCTGCATTCGGGCCCCGTGTTTGGCGCCGGCCATAACCTGATCGGCGCGCTGGGCGTGATGCAGCATGGCGCAGCCGCCCGTGCCGATGCGGCCATCGATGAAGTGCTGGCGCGCCAGCCCGCGTTCCCCCGCCTGCCCACCATCCTGCTGCAAGGGCTGGCCGACAAGGTGGTGCGGCCCATTAACCAGACGCAGCTGGTGCGCCAGAGCGTGCGCGTGAACCGCATGCCCGCCGAGACGCTGGTGACGGCGCAGCGCCTGCCGGGCGGGGCGGCGGGCGGACGCAATCCGGCCCATGCCTATGCGCTGCACGATTATCAGGTGGGCAAGGAGGTGCTGCTGCGCGTGGCGCAGGTCGAACACCTCGAGCACGCCTGGAGCGGCGGCGATGCCAGCCTGCCGTTCAACGACAAGGCCAAGCCCGACGCCAGCAAGATGCTGCTCGATTTCTTCGCCAGCCACCGCCGCCGGTAAGCGGCCGCGCCGCGCGCCGACTGGTACGCATCGTTCTTCCCTCCTCGATATGCCCGCGCCCGCGCGCCGGCATGCTGGCCGCGCCCTTTTCAGGGCAGGCGCCATTGCCGCAATGCCATGGAGTTACTGTAAGTGGTATTGCTGCGGTATTTAAAAAATACAAAAATCGGCGTTAAAAATACGAACTGGTATACAATTGGTACACGTTTTCAGTGTAAATCGTGTTCGCCGTCCCATGCCCCGACGGCCGGCATGCACTGACGGCAGCCACCCACGTTACGGAACGCGCCATGTCCATCAAGTCCAAGCAGTTGCTGTGGTTTTTTGCGTTTTTTCTCGTCTTCGAACTGAATATCTATCTGTCCAATGACATGATCATGCCGGCGATGCTGGGCATCGTCGAGGAGTTCCAGGCGGAGAAAAAGTTCGTCCCCCTGTCCCTGAGCCTGTATCTGCTGGGCGGCAGTTCCCTGCAGATTTTCCTGGGACCATTGGCCGACACGATCGGCAAGCGCAAGCTGGTGCTCACGGGCAATGCCTTGTTCCTGCTGGCCACCTTGGCCGTGCCATTGACCGCCTCGATCGAGCAATTTCTCGCCGTGCGCTTCATCCAGGGCATGGGCTGCTGCTTCATCTTTGTCGGCTATGCCATGATCCATGAACTGTTCGACGACATGGCCGCCGTCAAGCTCAGCAGCATTCTCTCGAGCACCACCATCCTCGCGCCCCTGGCCGGCCCGATCCTCGGCAGCGCCATCATCAGCCGGCTGGACTGGCGCTACGTGTTTTTCCTCTCGGGCCTGCTGGCGCTGCTGTCCCTGCTGGGCCTGTTCAAGACCATGCCGCGCACGGCGCCCACGGTCACGCGCCTGGACCTTGCCGCCGTCGTGCGCAGCTATGCCGCCATTTTCAGCAACGGGCGCTTCATGTTCGGCATGTTCACGGCCGGGCTGGCCACCGTGCCCCTGACGGCCTGGATCGGCTTTTCACCCATCTTCGTGCTGCAGGAAATGGGCGCGTCCTATGCCACCTATATCGCGCTGCAATGCGTGATTCTGTCGGGCTTCGTCCTCAGCAGCATCGCCATCCAGCGCCTGCGCCAGGATTTCCCGCTCGTCCATCTGCTGCGCATGGGCGGGCTGATCGCGGCGGCCGGCATGCTGGGCGCCGGCGCGGGCCGCCATCACGTCGATGTGTTTGCGGCCTGCATGTTTGTCTATTCCATCGGCTTCGGCCTGTTCAATGGCGCCCTGATCCGCAGCGCGATCACGGCCAGCAAGGAGTCGATGACATTGACGACGGCTGCCATGAGCTTGCTGTATTGCATTTATTTGTCCGCCTGGCTGCAGCTGTACAACGTGCTGTGCCAGCGCTTCGGCTATGCGCTCGAGACGTATGCGCTGCTGAATATTCCCGTCATCGTGGTCATCGCCGTCTGCCTGCTGTTGTTTACGCGGGGCATGGCGGGGCGCCGGGAAAGCGAGGTGCGGCTGGCCCGGCACTGATGGCGCAACGATGCGCGTGTTGTCGATCTTGTTTTACCTCCTGCGAAGTTTACTGACACTCTCCTGCGGAAAATGGTGCGCCCATGAAAATAGATGACCTGGCCTCAAAACACGATCAAGCAAAGATTTTCAACCTGGAATACGAGTTCCGCATCAACCGGCTGAAACTCGATTACATCACCCTGGCCGATGTGCGGCCCCCAGGCATTGATCTGGAACAACTGGCCGCGGAGCACCAGGCGGGCATCGCCGACCTGCGCAGCTTCGTCGCCCTGAACTTTAATCATTTCAATGCGGCAAGCTGTTCCTCGCTCAGCTGCATCCCCACGCGCGCGCTCGGCGACGACGAGCGCTACCTGCACCGCATCTGGATGGGCGGACCGTTGCCCGCCATCGCATTTGACGCGATCGGGCAGTGGGGCGCGGCGCTGGAAGAAGTGCGGTACAACGGCGGCGCGCCGTATGTCTCCATCCTGTGGGTGTGGGATGCGCAGCAGCTGCGCAATGACGAGCGCTTCAGCCCCACGGGCGGCGCCGGGCGCTACACGATAGGCCGCTATGCCATCGGCGGCACGACCCTGCACATCAACTCGCTGCGCGCGCTGGCGCTCGACTTCGCGCCCGCGCGCTTCGACATTCTCGATATCCTGCATACGCAGCGCTACTTCGCCACCCTGTCCGATTATTTCCGCATCCTCATCATGTGCGAATACGGCGGCATGTACATGGATGTCGATACGATCCCGCACAATCCGGCGACGATTTTCCTGATGAAGCCGGAAGTGCCCGATTATTTCCAGCGCGGGGGCGATGACAGCGAAGAGCGCCGGCACGTCAGCTGGATGAATCTGTTTCTCGATGAAACGGGCATGCTGATCGCCAAGAAGAATGACGCCGCGCTGCGCGTGATCCAGCGCAATGTGAACCTCGCCTATGCGGGCATCGATGCGCAGATTCCCCGTTCCTGCCCGCAATTCGAGGCGCAGCTGTTCGGCCAGTTCTATGCCGAATGGAAGAAAAACCTGGGCGTGACCCTGCTCAGTCATGCCGAGTTCTACCAGCGCTATTGCGTGCTGTATGACGGCGTGCGCGAAGCGGTGGCGGGCGGCATCCGCGGCATGCGCTTGCTGGACGATATCATTACCGGCATGCACATCCCCCTGAGCGACGAGGAGCGGCGCGCGTATGCGCGCTGCGTGGCGCGGCTGGACGAGATCGACTGGCGGCTCGACGATCCGTTGCGCCTGCCCGACATCGTCGACGTGTTCGACATCGAGGAAGTGCCGCGCATGGCGTATGCGGCCCAGCTGCGGGCGGACATCGATCACTTCCACTATTACTCGGTGCTGTCGGACGATCCGCAGCTCGACCGCGTAAATGACGTCTTTTGCCGCTACCTGCTGGCCCACCGTTCGCAGCATATTGCCGCCGGCAATTTCTGGCGCCCTACCGTCGGCCGCCACGGCAGCCGCATGCCGGCCGCCGGCGATGCCGCCCCGCCCGGTGACGAGGCGCAGGCGGGCTTGCTGTCGCATGCGCCGCTCAAGCTGGTGGCGGGCGAACTGCTGGGCGACGAGACGAAGAACCGCATGGCCAAATTGCTGTTTGCCACCAGTTATCTGGAATACTGCTCTTTTGGAAATAAACTCAATCTGCAGTTCGTCGAATTGCAGCGGCGGCAGAACATCGATCCGTATCTGGCGCACATCCACGGCCTGCATGACGAGGACGAGCGCTTCATCGGCTTTTTCACGGCCGCGACGATGGCCGAATTCCAGGCCTGCGGCGCCGTGTCATATTACCGCGATGACATGAAGGCGCTCGACGATGCGTATGACGCCTTCGTGCTGGCGCATGCGCGCGCCGACGACTGTTTCGTCAGCAGCCTGGCCATCGACGAGAAATATCGGGGGCAGGGCCTGTTCCGGCAAATGTTCCATGAAATCCGCGACCTGGCCAGCCGCAAGGGCTGTGCGCGCATCACCTTGACGGTGTGGGAAAAGAGCGAAGCGCTGCAAGTGTATCTGCACAAGGGTTTTCGCAGCGTGGGCACGTTCGACTATGCCTACAGCCTGTTCTATGACCGGCTGCATTTCCTCGTCTACGAAGGCAATTAAAGCGGCGGCCGGGTGGCCGCCGCACTGGGGTGGCTACAAAGCCAGGAAGGCCAGGCCCGCCACGGCCGTCGGCAGCAGGGCGCCGGCCAGCAGGCCGACGGCGCCGATCGATTCATCCTTGAAGCCGCGGCGCAGCAGGGCCACGCCGGCCGGGTTCGGCGCATTGGCGATGACGGTCAGGCCGCCGCCGGCCACGGCGCCCGCCATCAGCATGTATTTCGCTTCGTCCGTCATGCCGACGATCAGCGAACCGAGGTAAGTGAGGGCCGCATTGTCCGTGATCGCCGTCAAGCCCAGGGCGCCGAAGAACAGGGCCAGCGGCTTCAGGCTCGAGACGATGGGCTGCAGCCACCATTGCTGCATGCCGCCCAGAACCACCAGGCCGCCGAGGAAGAAGCCGACCAACAAGCCTTCCTTCAGGATCAGCGGGCTTTGATAGCGCTCATACGCCTGCACGAAGCCGAGGAAGAACAGGAACAGGCCGATGAACAGCACGGGATGATGCGCCAGGGTGACGACGCCGGCCAGCACGATCATGTGCACGAGGCTGACGGCCAGCGGCACTTTCGGCGCTTCGACTTCACCGGCTTTCGGCTTGATGTCGGACGTGTTGCTGTGCAGATATTTGCGCAGCAAGATGCTCACGCCCGTGGCGTTGACCAGCACGGCGATGGCGGCTTTCCAGCCGAAATGGGTGGCCATGAAGGCGCTGTCCCAGTTCCACGTGGTGGCCACCATCAGCACGGGCGGCGCCGCATACGAGGTGAGGGTGCCGCCGATGGAAACGTTGACGAATAGCACGCCCAAGGCGCCGTATTTCAGCCATTCTGGGATGCCGGGACGGAAGATTTGCGGCGCCAGCATCAGCGCGGCCAGGGTCATGGCGGCCGGTTCCGTGATCAGGGAGCCCGTCAGGGGCACGAGCGCCAGGCCCAGCCAGACGAGGGCCAGTTCCGTGCGCAGCGGCATCACGCGCGCCACGCCTTTCAGCAGGCGCTGCACGGCGTCGAGCACGGGGCGCGAGGCGGCCACGACCATGACGACGAAGACGAACAGCGGTTCCGTGTAATGGCGCGACTCGGCATACTCGATGGCCGCATCGCTGCCCGAGACAAAGGCCATGATGATGATCAGGATGAAGGCCCAGAAGCCGAACACGACTTCCACTTCGCCCAGCAAGTGCAGCAAGCCCGCATGGCGGGGGTGGCGCCGCGATAATGTTTCAAACGACTTGGCGGCGAAGGTGTGGATGAGCGCAAGGCCGAAGACGATGGCGCTGATGATTTGGATGGTGGTCAAATGCGTTTCCTTATGGACGGAGGAAGCCGCCCGGTGCATTGCCGAGCGGTAAGGAGAGTGCTTATGGTACAGCAATCGATGCCAGAAACGGGGTTTTTCGGACATGGCGGAGCGGCCTGCGGGCAGGCGCTGCGCAGATAAGCCTTGCCAAAAGCGGGTCCGGATAGTACTGTATATGCATACAGTACTCATCTTAATATTCAATTATGCAACATTCCCAATTGATGGCGTCGCCGGAAGCTTTGCACCCGTCCCTGTGGCGCGCATCGCAGCTGGGCCAGGGCGCCGCGCGCTGCCTGGACACGGGCTTTGCCGCCCTGTCCGCGCAGCTGCCCGGCGGCGGCTGGCCCAGCGGCAGCCTCATCGATCTGCTGGTACAGCAACCGGGCAGCGGCGAATTGCGGCTGCTGGCGCCCGCGCTGGCGCAGCTGCCGGGCTTGCCCATCGTGCTGCTGCAGCCGCCCCATCCGCCGCAGGCGCTGGCCCTTGCCGCGCAGGGGCTGGCGCCGTCGCAGCTGCTGTGGCTCAAAAGCGCCGGCAGCAAGGATGCCTTGTGGGCGGCCGAGAACATCTTGCGCAGCGGCACGTGCGGCGCCCTGCTGTTCTGGCAATCGCACGTGCGCGCCGACAGCCTGCGCCGGCTGCATCTGGCGGCGCAGTCGGGCAACACCCTGTTCTGCATGCTGCGCCCGCTGCACGGCGCGCAGGATGCGTCGCCCGCGCCGCTGCGCCTGTCCGTGCGCCCGGCCGCCGGCGGCATCGAGATCGGCTTCATCAAGCGCCGGGGACCGCAGCGTGACGCGCCCCTGTTCCTGCCCCTGCAACCTCCTTCATTATTGCTACGCCATGCGACTCTGGATCGGCCTGTGCCTGCCCCGGCTTCCGCTCGAAGTGTTTTGCCCGCGCTGGTCGGCTGACAGCCTCGGCGTGGTGCTGGAGCAGGAGCAAGTGATGGCCGTGTCGCCGCTGGCATTGGCCGCCGGCATCCGGCCGGGCATGCGCCGCGCGGGCGCGCTGATGCTGGCGCCGCAGGCGCGCCTGCACGAGCGTTCGCCCGAGCTGGAAGCGCAGGCCCTGCAGGCGGTGGCGCTGGCGCTGCTGCAATATTCGCCGCTGGTGGCGCAGGGCGAGGAAGCGACCCTGCTCGTCGATGCGGGCGCCAGCCTGCGCCTGTTCGGCGGCGTGCGCGCCCTGTGCCGGCACATCGCGGCCAGCTTGCGCGCACTGGGCTATACGGCCCAGCTGTCGTGCGCCCCCACGGCACGCGGTGCCTGGCTGCTGGCGCGTGCCGCCACGCGCCGGGGCCGTACCTTGAGCATGGCCAGCCTCGTGCGCCGCCTCGACCGCCTGCCGTGCGCCTTGCTGCCGCCCGCGCGCCCCTGGCTCGACTGGTTCGAGGGCATCGGCTGCCGCACCCTGGGGCAGCTGCGCCACTTGCCCCGGCCCGGCTTGCAGCGCCGCTGCGGCGGGGCCTTGCTGGACATGCTCGACGACGCGCATGGCCACAGCACGGAACTGTTCGTCTGGATCGAGGCGCCGCCCACGTTCCGCGCCAGCCTGGAACTGTTCGACCGCGTGGAGCACGCCGACGCGCTGCTGTTCGGCGCGCGCCGTCTGCTGCAGCAAATGACGGGCTGGCTGTGCGCGCGGCAATTTGCCGTCGAGCGCATACAGCTGCTGCTGGCGCACGAGCGGGGCAGGGTGGCGCGCCCGCCCACCGTCATCGACCTGGCGCTGGGTACAGCCGTCTGGCGCGACGAGCATCTGGTGCGCCTGCTCAAGGAGCGCCTGGCGCAGCTGGTGCTGGAGGCGCCCGTGATCGGCCTGACCCTGGAAGCGCTGCAGGTGCAGCCGATGACGCCGCCCAGCGAGACCCTGTTCCCCGAGCCGGGCGGCACGCCGCAGGAGCGCCAGCGTCTGCTGGAATTGCTGGTGGCGCGCCTGGGCATGGAAAATGTCTTGCAGGCAGTGCCGCGCGCCGATTACCGCCCCGAGGCGGCCAACCAGTGGCTGCCGCTGCCGGCCAGGGCCAGCGGGAAAAGCGCGCCACCCGACTTGCCGCCCGGCTTGCCCGGCATGCCCCGTCCCGGCTGGCTGCTGGCCCAGCCCATCGCCCTGTTGATGCGCGAGCACCGGCCCTTCTATGGCTCGCCCTTGAAAATGGTGTCCGTTGCCGAGCGCATCGAAGCAGGCTGGTGGGGCCAGTCGCAGGCGCGCGATTATTTTATTGCGGAAGGCCTCGACCACGCCCACTACTGGGTCTATCGCGAACGCATCGCCGGCAGCGGAGAGGACGCCGCACCGCGCTGGTTTTTGCATGGTTTGTTTGGCTGAAAGGGCTGTCCTGCTGAAACGGCCATGCTTGGCTATACTTGCTTTCTTGCGTCGCGTCTTTAATTGAAATGAAGGATATCCATGACACCGCTTTCCGACTTTCCCATCACCCAAAAATGGCCTGCCCGGCATCCCGAGCGCCTGCAGCTGTACTCGCTGCCCACGCCGAACGGCATCAAGGTCTCGATCCTGCTGGAAGAGCTGGGCCTGGCGTACGAGCCGCACCTGGTCAGCTTCGAGCAGAACGACCAGCTGTCGCCCGCCTTCCTGTCCCTCAATCCCAACAACAAGATTCCCGCCATCCTCGACCCGAACGGTCCCGACGGCAAGCCGCTGGCTCTGTTCGAGTCGGGCGCCATCCTGCTGTACCTGGCGGAAAAGACGGGCAAGTTCATCCCCCAGGATGCGGGCCTGCGCTACGAAACCATCCAATGGCTGATGTTCCAGATGGGCGGTATCGGTCCCATGTTCGGCCAGGTGGGCTTCTTCCACAAATTCGCCGGCAAGGAGTACGAAGACAAGCGTCCGCTCGAACGCTATCTGGGCGAAGCGAAGCGTTTGCTGGGCGTGCTCGAGCAGCGCCTGCAGGGCCGCGACTGGATCATGGGCAGCCAGTACACGATTGCCGACATCGCCATCTTCCCGTGGGTGCGCTGCCTGGTGGGCTTCTATGGCGCCGGCGACCTCGTCGGGTTTAGCAATTTCCCGAACGTGCAGCGCGCGCTGGACGCGTTCCTTGCCAGGCCCGCCGTTGCCAGGGGCGTGGATATTCCCAAGCGTGGTTAAAACAGGCGGCGGCCGGGCGGCGCTACAATGCGCCATCGGCCGCCCTGCGCGGCAGCTTTGATCTGAGACAATGAAATCCACCCGGCAAGATTTTCCCGGCGCGCACGGCCATGTGCTGGCGGCGCGCCTCGACGCGCCCGACGGCGCCATCCGCGCCTACGCGCTGTTCGCCCACTGTTTTACTTGCGGCAAGGACGTGCTGGCCGCGCGGCGCATCGCGCAAGGCTTGACGGAACACGGCATCGCCGTGCTGCGCTTCGACTTCACGGGACTGGGCGCCAGCGAAGGCGAGTTTGCCGCCACCAATTTTTCGTCGAACGTGGACGACCTGGTCGCCGCCGCCGATTTCCTGCGGACAAAACATGCTGCGCCGCAATTGCTGATCGGCCATAGCCTGGGCGGCGCCGCCGTGCTGGCCGCCGCCGCGCACGTGCCGGAAGCGACCGCCATCGCCACCCTGGCCGCGCCGAGCACGCCCGCCTACGTGACGCGCATGTTCAGCGAGCATCTGGAGCGAATCGCCGCCGAAGGCGAAGCGCTGGTGCAGCTGGAAGGGCGGCCCTTCCGCATCCGCCAGCAATTCGTCGACGACGCGGGCAGCCACAGTTTGAAGGAGCACATCGCCGGCCTGCGCCGCGCCCTGCTGGTGATGCACGCGCCGAACGACACGACGGTGAGCCTGTCGAACGCCATGGATATTTTCACGGCCGCGAAGCACCCGAAAAGCTTCGTCTCGCTCGACGATGCAGACCACTTATTGACGGGGCGCGATGATGCCGCCTATGTCGCCAACGTGATCGCCGCCTGGAGCGCGCGTTATATCAACTAAGCTGAACTAAGCGGTCGCCCATGAAAAACGCCGCGTCAGCAGAAGCTGGCGCGGCGCGGATACTATTGGTACTTTACAACACCTGACAAAATCGTAGCGAGCGGCAGTGATTTGTGGCCGAGAAGCGCAGCCGTGCTAAAGCACGGTGAGCATCGCCGGCCGCAAAGCGCGACGCGCAGTAGATTTGGTCAGGTGTTCTCAGTCTTCGTCAAATTCGGCGGATAGATCCTTCCAGCCCTTGCTGACTGCAAAGGCGGAAAATTCCTCGGGCGCTTCCAGGACGATCAGTTTCTTGTCTTGCAGGCCCAGGTCGCCGTGGCCGAAGTCGGGGCCTACGTAGCCGAGGCTGCGCAGGCGGGCCAGGATGTGGCCGACCAGGGTCTTGTCCTTGTAGGCGCCCGCTTCGAGCGGGGCGGCGAAATCGACGTAGACGTCGATGATGCCGTAGCCTTCGTCGAAGATGCGGATGGCCTTGATGTCGTGGGCACGGCCGGAGCCGTCGGTGGCCTTGAAGGGGCCGCTGAGCTGGATGTCGGTGTCATTGTTCATGTCGCCAGCATACACCAAAAGCCGGCCCCGCATGGGGGGCGCGGCGCAAAATCGCCGGGCAATCTCCGCCTCAGCGCGCCTGCAGGATGGCCGACAGGCGGTCGCGCGTGCCGGCGATGCGTTCCAGTTGCGGGTAGCGCAAGCCGCCGTGGTAGTCGAGCGCTACCGTCTGGAATTGCTTGCCCTTTTTGACCAGCAGGTTGATCGGCTGCGGGCTCGTCCTGGCCGCCTGGATGGCCGCCTTCAGCAGCTTGGGCGTGTAAGCCGTGCCATTCACGGCGAGCAAGGTCGTGTTGCCCGACAAACCCGCCTGGAAGGCGGGGCCGTCCCACAGCAGCTTGCCCAGCTTGCCGTCCTTGTCGATCGTCAAACCCAGCGAGTACGTCAGGTCCGTGCTCTTGCTGCGCTCTTCATTGGCCTTCATGAACGGCGTCGGCGTGTCGCGGTAGACCAGTTTCCAGCCGGCGCGGGCCAGGCCATCGAGCGGTGCGCCGGGGCCGTGGCTCTCCAGGCGCGTGCGCAAAAAGGCGGCCCAGTCGTGCGGCTGCACGGCGTTCAGGGCCGCGACCACGTCCTCGAAGGTGTAGGGCAGGGGCCTTGTATCGCCATCCTGCATGCCGAAGAAGGCGCGCGCGAAGTCGTCCAGCGAGCGGCGCTCGCCCGACAGTGCGCGGATGGTGGTGTCGACGTCGAGCCAGACCAGCGCGCCTTCCATATAGTAATCCTCGTCGCGCTGCCAGCTGCTCCAGGCGATGGGGCGCCGGCCATTGATGATGGGGTCGTTCGTCGTGTCCTGCATGGTGCGCCAGCTGCGCCCGGGCATCATGTCGTAATGGGCTACCGTCGCAGCGAACAGGTCGCGCATGTGGGCCGGGGCCACCAGGCCGGAGCGGGCCGCCAGCACATTGCCCCAGTACTGCGTCTGGCCTTCGTAGACCCACAGCAGGCTGTTTTGCAGCGGCGTGTTGAAGTCCGGCGTGTCCTGGCCGGCGGGGCGGCGGAACTTGCCGTTCCACGAGTGCACCAGCTCGTGCGGCAGCAGCACGCGGCCCGCCTCGTTCTTGTCCCACTCGCTGAAATAACCGGGCTTGACGCCGTTTTCGCTTGACTGCATGTGTTCGCGGCCGATGCCGCCGAACTCGTCGCTCAAGGCCAGCAGGAAATCATAGTGGCGGTAATGGCGCGCGCCGAACAATTTGTAGGCTTGCTGCAGCATGGCGCGGTGTTGCTCGACTTGTTGCGGCGACGCTTCCAGGCTGTCGGCGCTGTCGGCCATCACGTTCAGCAGCACGGGCACCTTGGCGCCGGGATCGAGGTCGATGCGCTCGAAATGGCGTCCGGCAAAGACGGGCGAGTCGACCAGGGTGTCGAGGTCCAGCGGCTCGAAATCGACTTGCTGGCTGGCCGGCGTGGCCGCCCGCGCGCGCACTTCCAGGGCGCTGGCAAATTCCCAGCCGGCCGGCAAGGTCAACGATGGCTGCACGAGGATGTCGCGCGCGGCGCGCCCGGCCGGATACAGTGTCATCGCATGCCATTGCACGCCCAGCATGGCGCTCGTCATGGTGATGCGGCCCTGGCTCGTATCGACGGGCGAGAGGAACTGGTATTGCGCTTCCACGGCCGTGGCGCCGGCCGGCACGTCCACGTGAAAGGCGAACATGTTGACGGGGTCTCGCCGCCACTCCAGGGGCGCGCCGTTGGCGGACAGGCGCAGGCCGGCCAGCTGGTTCAAGGGGCCGCTGGGGCCGTGGTTGCCCGGCACCCATTGCGGATACAGCAAGGTCAGCTTGCCGGGCGCGGTGGGGATGCTTGCGCGGATGCTGAACAGTTGCTGCGCCACGTTGCTGGCATCGACATGCAGCATGATGGGCGCTGCGCCAGGCGAGGCGGCCTGGGCGCCAGTGAAAACGAGAAGCGAGAAGGACAGGGACAGGACGGCACGGGAATAGGGCATGGGACGGGGCGGCGGCGGGAATGGCAAACGGGAAGTCTAGCATTCTGTAAAAATTTCTTACAAATTCGAGGCCGTCTGGGGCGTTTTACGCCAATTTCAAGGCCTTGAAAGGGACTGGAGAGGCCGTATATCGGTAACAGGCGGATGCTCACGGTGAGGTCCGCCCCTCTTATCGCTTCATTTGAAAAGGATATTTATCATGCGTACTTTTGACCTTGCTCCTCTGTATCGTTCCGCCATTGGCTTCGATCGCCTGGCACAGCTGCTCAACGAACAACGCGCCGATGCGCAACCGAGCTATCCTCCCTACAACATCGAACTGGTGTCGGAAGATAAATACCGCATCGTGATGGCATTGGCCGGCTTCTCGCGCGAAGAAATCGACATCATCACTGAACGCGACTCGCTGCACGTCACGGGCCGCAAGCAGAAAGATGGCGTCGAGCGCACGTTCTTGCACCGCGGCATCGCTGCCCGCGATTTCGAACAGCGTTTCCAGCTGGCCAACCACGTGAAGGTCACGGGCGCCACGTTTGAAAACGGCATGCTGACCATCGACCTGGTGCGTGAAGTGCCGGAAGCGCTGAAACCGCGCAAGATCGAGATCGGCACCGGCGGCGACACCATTACCACGGCCGCTAACGTGAATGCGCTGGAACAGCGCCAGGCAGCCTGATCTGATCGCGGCGCCCCTCGGGCGCCCGGGCTAGCCTCTCCCATGCAGTAAAATACTGGCCGGTTGATCCGGCCAGTGTCACGTCCGGAGCCCGTTCGGGCTTCCATTGATTGTCACGCGGCACGCAAGATTAAACCCTGCTTAAAGGCGCAAATGCCTGTTTCCAAATAGAAAAATGTTAAGCACCGCCTAAGACTCGTAGCCCACTATTGCATACATCAAAATCTCATTGAATGAGGAGCAATTCATGGAACAGCAAACGAATACCGCATCCCTGAAAATCAAACGCACCGTAGCCGCGCTGGCCGCGATCGGTGTGCTGGGCGCCGGCGGCGCCATGGTGGTGCATCAGAACAATGCCGGCGCGAATGCCGCCGCCGCTGGCGCCCCTGCCGCCCCAGTGGCTGCCGCCGTGGCGCCCGCCGCCAGCGCGCCGCTGGTGGCCTTGCCCGACTTTAGCCAGATCGCCGCGCGCAACAGCCCGGCCGTGGTGAACATCAGCGTCACGGGCAGCACCAAGGTGGCCTACGACCCATCGGCCCAGGCCGGCAATGACGATTTCGGCAACGACCCCTTCTTCGAATTCTTCCGCCGCTTCCAGGGGCCGCAAGGCGGGCAGCGCGGCGGGCGCGACGTGCCCACGCACGGCCTCGGTTCCGGCTTCATCGTCAGCCCCGACGGCGTCATCATGACGAATGCTCATGTGGTGCGCGATGCGCGCGAAGTGACCGTCAAGCTCAACGACCGCCGCGAATTTCGCGCCAAGGTGCTCGGCACGGATCCGAAGACCGACATCGCCGTGCTGAAGATCGACGCCAACAACCTGCCCGTCGTGCCGCTCGGCCATTCGAGCGACCTGAAAGTGGGCGAATGGGTGCTGGCCATCGGTTCGCCCTACGGCTTCGACAGCACGGTGACGGCCGGCGTGGTCAGCGCCAAGGGCCGTTCCCTGCCCGACGACAGCAATGTACCGTTCATCCAGACGGACGTGGCGGTGAACCCCGGCAACTCGGGCGGCCCCCTGTTCAACACGCGCGGCGAAGTGGTCGGCATCAATTCGCAGATCTACAGCCAGACGGGCGGCTTCCAGGGCTTGTCGTTCGCCATCCCGATCGACCTGGCCGGCCGCATCAAGGACCAGATCGTCGCCACGGGCAAGGCCAGCCATGCCAAGCTGGGCGTGACGGTGCAGGAAGTCAACCAGGGCTTCGCCGATTCGTTCAAGCTGGCCACGCCGGAAGGCGCGCTGGTGGCCAACGTGGAGCGGGGCAGCCCGGCCGACAAGGCGGGCCTGAAATCGGGCGACGTCGTGCGCAAGGTGAATGGCCAGCGCATCATCGGCTCGGCCGACTTGCCGGCGCTGGTGGGCACGTCCTTGCCAGGTGACAAGATCACCATGGATGTCTGGCGTGACGGCAAGATCGTCAGCCTGACGGCAACCCTGGGCAATGCGGCCGACAAGGTGGCCGAAGTGGCGAAGAGCGACAGCGCCGCCGGCAAGGTAAAACTGGGCCTGGCCCTGCGTCCGTTACAATCGGATGAAAAACGCGAGGCGGGCATCAGCGCCGGCCTGCTGGTGGAAGACGCGGGCGGCGCCGCCGCGAATGCCGGAGTGCAGCCGGGCGACGTGCTATTGTCGGTCAATGGCCGTCCCGTCAACACGGTCGAGCAAGTGCGCGACGTGGTGGAAAAATCCGCCAAGTCGGTGGCCTTGCTGATACAGCGCGGCCCGGACAAGATCTTCATCCCCGTGCGTTTGGGTTGAGTACAAGAATAACGAGATAGAGAGGCAAGCCATGCGCTTATTGCTGGTAGAAGACGACACGATGATCGGCGAGGTGGTGCTCGACTTGCTGCGCGCCGAGCATTACGCGGTGGACTGGGTCAAGGATGGCGACATGGCCGATACGGCCCTGCAGACGCAGACCTATGACCTGGTGCTGCTGGACCTGGGCTTGCCCCGCAAGGATGGCCTCGACGTGCTGCGCTCGATGCGCTTGCGCAAGCTCGACACGCCGGTACTCGTGGCCACGGCGCGCGACGCCGTCGAGCAGCGCATCGCCGGTCTCGACGCGGGTGCCGACGATTACGTATTAAAACCGTATGACCTCGACGAACTGCTGGCGCGCATCCGCGCCTTGCTGCGGCGCGCCTCGGGACGGCCGGAACCGGTCTTCGAACACCAGGGCGTCTCCATCAATCCGCTGACGCGCGAAGTGATCGCCGAAGGCCATCCCGTGAACCTGTCGGCGCGCGAATGGGCCGTGCTGGAAGCCTTGATCGCGCGCCCCGGCATCGTGCTGTCGCGCGCGCAGCTGGAAGAAAAACTGTACAGCTGGAAAGATGAAGTCAACAGCAATGCCGTGGAAGTGTATATCCACGGCTTGCGCAAGAAACTCGGCAGCGACTTGATCCAGAACGTGCGCGGCCTCGGCTACATGGTGCCGAAGGCATGAGGATGAAGGTCATGGTGACGCACTCGCTGCGCGGGCGCCTGCTGTGGTTTTTGCTGGCGGCCATCATCATGGCGGCCCTGGCGCAGGCGTCGATCGCCTACCGCAGCGCCCTGTACGACGCCGACCAGATTTTCGACTATCACATGCAGCAGATGGCCCTGTCGCTGCGCTCCGGCGCGCCGCTGGCCAACCATGCGGAAGCCTTGCCAGCCGACCCCGTCAACAACGACATGGTGGTGCAGGTATGGACGCCGGACGGCGTGCAGGTGTTCCGCTCGATCACGCGCGCGGAACTGCCGCAGCGCGCCGTGCTGGGCTTTTCGAACGTGAAAGCCAACGGCACCACCTACCGCATCTTTTCCGTGCAAACCAGTTCCCAGACCGTGCAGATTGCCCAGGACATGGCCGTGCGCAAGCGCATGGCCGGCAGCCTGGCGCTGCGCACGGTCGGACCGATTGCGCTGATGGCGCCTATCCTGATGCTCGTCGTGTGGTGGGTCGTCAGCGGTTCGCTGGCGCCCGTCTCGCGCGTGCGCAAGCAGGTGGCGGCGCGCCAGGCGGACGACCTGTCGCCCGTCTCGGAAGCGGGCTTGCCCGACGAAGTGCGGCCCCTGGTGCATGAATTGAACCTGCTGTTCGGGCGTGTCAAAACGGCGTTCGACGCGCAGCAGCATTTCGTTGCCGACGCGGCGCATGAATTGCGCACGCCGCTGGCGGCATTGAAACTGCAGGTATTGAGCCTGGAGCGGGCGGAATCGGAAGAAAAGCGCAGCCTGGCGATCAGTCGCGTCAGCTCGGGCATCGAACGGGCCACGCGCCTGGTCGAGCAGCTGCTGGTGCTGGCGCGCCAGGAAGCGAGCGCCGCCAGCGGCGACCAGCTGCAGGCCGTGGACTTGAACGACGTCGTCAAGCGCGCGCTGGGCGACATGGCCGGCATCGCGCAGGCGCGCAAGATCGACCTGGGCCTGCATCACATGGACCCGGCCAAGGTGGCAGGGCAGGCCGATGCGCTCAACATCATGCTGCGCAACCTGGTCGACAACGCCATCAAGTACACGCCGCAGGGCGGCACGGTCGACATCGACCTGCGCGCCAGCCCCGTCGGCGTGACCTTGTCCGTGGAAGACAGCGGCCCCGGCATCCCGCCTGAAGAGCGCGAGCGCGTCTTCAGCCGCTTCTACCGCGTGCCCGGCACGGACGCCAATGGCAGCGGCCTGGGGCTGGCCATCATCAAGGCTATCGCCGAGCGCCATGGCGCGCGCCTGGTGCTGGACAAATCCGAGCGTCTGGGCGGCCTGTGCGTGCGCGTGGAATTCCCGCAAGCCGTGAAATGAGCGTTTTAACCATCATCTTTGGCATGTTGCATTGACGCGCGCGCCGTGGCCCTATATTGTCTGCGAAACAAGCAGAACCAGACCACGGAGCGCAGCATGCAGAGAATCGGATTTTCAGGAACCCTCGACCCCATCACCAACGGCCACATGTGGGTGATCGGCGAAGCGCGTTCGCTCGCCGACGAGGTGATCGTGTTCCTGTCGCAAAACCCCGCCAAGAAGCCGCAATTCCCCGCCGAAGACCGCAAGCGCATCATCGAGCAGAGCGCGCGCGAGTGCGGCTGGGACAATGTGCAGGTGGTCATCGTCAAGGGCGACTACACTGCGCGCGCGGCGAAAAAGCATGGCTGCGACTACCTGATCCGCGGCATCCGCACGACGGCCGACTTCGACTATGAAAACCTGATCCAGCAAACGAACGTGGATGTGCTGCAGGGCGCCAAGACCATCTTTGTCATGCCGCCGCGCGACCTCGGTTCCGTCAGTTCGAGCTTCGTCAAGGCGCTGGAAGGGCCTGTCGGCTGGAACTGGACCATGAAGAAATTCGTCCCCGGCCCGGCCTACCAGGCATGGATACTCGACTGCCTGCGCAAAGAGTGGGAAGCGCTGTGGAACTACGCCACCGCCTCGCAAGCCGACATCGCGCTGGCGGATCACTGGTTCGCGCACCTGACGGGACCGCAGGCGTATGGCGGCCCGGACCGCCACTATCACAACCTCGACCACCTGGTGCACGGCCTGTCCGAGATCCGCGTGTGGGCCGACAATACCTATGCGCCCAAGCGCGACAGCGCGCTGGTGAAGAAGGCATTCTGGTTCCACGATGCCGTCTACAGTCACGACGACGATGCCCTGTATTCGAGTGAAGAGGCCAGTGCCCAGCTGTGGCTGGCCAGCGGCCTCGATGCGGGCGACAACCAGGATGTGGCGCAATTGATACGCGCCACCGACCATTTCCAGGGCCCCGGCATCAGCCACGCGCTGAAAGACGCCATGCTCAGCGCCGACCTGGCCATCCTCGGGCAGGATGAAGAGGTGTACCAGGCTTACACGCAAGCCATCGGAAGAGAATACGCGCACGTGGACCCCGCGCGTTTCAACCAACAGCGGGGCCTGGCCCTGCAGCACCTGTGCGCCAAGGCGCAGGCGGGCCAGCTGTTCGGCGATGCGTATTTCGCCGACCAGTACAACGAGCGGGCCATTGACAACATGCAGAAGGAGATCGCGGCGCTGGCGGGTGGCTGAGTTTACGAGCGGCTGGCTGCCGCATGCTGCAGCGCATCCTCGAGCCGGTCATTGCCCCAGAACAGTTCACCGCCACTGATGAAGCTGGGGGCGCCGAACAGCTTGAGTGCTTGTGCCTGCTCAGTCTGGCGGCGCAGGCGTAGCTTGTTGTCCTGTGTCAAAGCCAGCGCCAGGATGGCGCCTGCATCGAGGCCTAGTTCCTGCAAGGCCTCGCTGACGGCCTCGGTGTTGTCGATATCGCGGTCCGCGGCGAAATTCATCGCCATCATGCGGCGCGCAAAAGGGCGCAATCCAGCCCTGGTCCGCGCCGATCAGCGCCACGCGCATGGGCAGCAGGGCCGTGCGGGGAAAGGCGCCCGGTTGCCGCCATGGCAAGCCGTACTTTTCGCACTGGCGCGCCATGTCGCGCCACATGTAATCGCCCTTGAGTTTTTGCAGGATGAAGGGCGACGTCTCCCAGCCCAGCGCCTTGAAGACGACGCCCAGCAGGAAGGGTTTCCAGATCAGATGGACCTGCTTTTCACGCGCCAGCGCTTCGATGCGCATGGCGCTCAGGTAGCTGTAGTTGCTGCCGAAATCGAACCAGAATTCCAGTGCGGCCATGGTAGCGCTCCCAGGTCAGGCAGCCGCCTTGGCGCGCGCCGCGTGCAGTTTCTTGAAGCTGTCGATCAGGCGCTGGTGCCTGTCGAGGCCTTCCAGCTGCATGCTGGTCGGGGTCAGGCCGAAGAAGCGCACGCTGCCGTCCACCGAGCCCAGCACCGCATCCATGCGGTCGTCGCCAAACATGCGGCGGAAATTGACGACGTAGTCGTCCAGCGCCAGCTCATCGTCGAGTTCCACTTCCAGCACCACGTTCAAGGCTTGATAGAACAGTTTGCGCTCGAGCGTGTTGTCGTTGTACTGCAGGAAGGTTTCCACCAGCTCTTTCGCTTCCTCGAACTGCTGCAAGGCGAGATGAATCAGCAGCTTCAATTCCAGGGTCGTCAGCTGGCCCCAGACCGTGTTTTCGTCAAACTCGATGCCGATCAGGGTGGCGATGTCGCCGTACTCGTCGAGCTCGCTGTTTTCCAGGCGGTCGAGCAAGTCTTCCAGGCTGGCATCGTCCAGCTTATGCAGGTTCAGGATGTCGGCGCGGAACAGCAGCGCCTTGTTGGTGTTGTCCCATATCAAATCTTCGACCGGATATACTTCCGAATAACCTGGCACGAGGATGCGGCAGGCGGTGGCGCCCAGCTGGTCATACACGGCCGTGTACACTTCCTTGCCCATGTCGGAGAGGATGCCGAACAGGGTCGCCGCTTCCTCGGCATTCGAGTTTTCGCCGTGGCCGGAAAAGTCCCACTCGACAAAATCGTAATCGGCCCTGGCGCTGAAAAAGCGCCACGAGACGATGCCGCTCGAATCGATGAAGTGTTCGACGAAGTTGTTCGGCTCGGTGACGGCTTCGCTGGCAAACGTCGGCTGCGGCAAGTCGTTCAAGCCTTCGAAGCTGCGGCCCTGCAGCAATTCCGTCAGGCTGCGCTCGAGCGCCACTTCCAGGCTCGGATGCGCGCCGAACGAGGCAAACACGCCGCCCGTGCGCGGGTTCATCAGGGTGACGCACATCACCGGGTACACGCCGCCCAGCGACGCATCTTTCACCAGCACGGGGAAACCCTGTTCTTCCAGCCCCTGTATGCCCGCCAGGATGCCCGGGTATTTCGCCAGCACTTCCTGCGGCACGTCGGGCAGGGCGATCTCGCCTTCGATGATTTCGCGCTTGACGGCCCGTTCGAAAATTTCCGACAGACATTGCACCTGGGCTTCAACCAAAGTATTGCCGGCGCTCATGCCATTGCTGACATACAAGTTTTCAACCAGGTTCGACGGGAAATACACGACCTCGCCATCGGAGTGGCGCACATACGGCAGCGAGCAGATGCCGCGCTCGGCATTGCCGGAGTTGGTGTCGACCAGGTGCGAGCCGCGCAGTTCGCCATCGGGGTTGTAGATGTCGAGGCAATATGCGTCGAGAATCTCCTTCGGCAGCGCATCCTTGCGGCCCGGCTTGAACCAGCGTTCGTTCGGATAATGGACAAAATCCGCGTTGGCGATGTCCTCGCCCCAGAACGAACCGGCGTAGAAATGGTTGTTGCTGAGGCGCTCGATATACTCGCCCAGGGCCGAGGCCAGCGCGCTTTCCTTGGTCGCGCCCTTGCCGTTGGTGAAACACATGGGCGAATGCGCGTCGCGGATATGCAGCGACCACACATTCGGAATGATGTTGCGCCACGAGGCGATTTCGATCTTGATGCCCAGGCCCGCCAGCAGGCCCGACATATTGGCGATGGTTTGTTCCAGCGGCAAATCCTTGCCGAGGATATAGGTGCTCGCGCCCGGGGCCGGATTCAGGGCCAGCAAGGCCTGGGCATCGGCGTCCAGGTTTTCCACCTCTTCAATGACGAACTCGGGGCCCGTCTGCACCACTTTCTTGACCGTGCAACGGTCGATTGAGCGCAGGATGCCCTGGCGGTCCTTGGCCGAGATATCGGCCGGCAGCTCGACCTGGATCTTGAAGATTTGCTGGTAACGGTTTTCCGGATCGACAATATTGTTTTGCGACAGACGGATATTTTCCGTGGAAATATTGCGCGTATCGCAATACAACTTCACGAAGTACGCGGCGCACAGTGCCGACGATGCCAAAAAGTAATCGAACGGGCCAGGCGCCGAGCCATCGCCTTTATAGCGGATGGGCTGGTCGGCGATGACCGTAAAATCGTCGAACTTGGCTTCGAGACGCAGCTTGTCGAGAAAGTTGACTTTAATTTCCATGAGGTAATCCAATACTGTGCTTATGAGTTAGGCGCTATTATCCGTGCTTTCCGCTGCGGGGCAAAGATTGTTCACTGCGGCCGTGTCCGCCGGCAGCCGCCGGACCAGGCCGGCAGGGCAGGCGAGGGGGACGTTCCCCCCATGAGGCGGACGGATAAATGGGCGAGGCGATCTGACTGAATATGCGAATAACATTAATGAGACACGGCGAGCCCCGACTCGCCAGGGGGCGCTGGATAGCTCCGATGCAAATGGGGCAGTGGATTGAGCTCTACAATCAATCGCTCATCAAAGAAGGTGACGTACCGGCGCAGTGCTGTGCGGCGGCACTTTCCGCCTCGACCATCGTAGCCAGCACGGCACCGAGGGCATGCTCGTCGGCCAGGGCACTGGGCGACTTGCCGTTCATGCAAGAGGCGATGTTCACTGAGGCCAGGCTGCCCTTTGCGCTCTGGAGGGCCCCTTGGCTGCCGGCGGAAGCCTGGGCAGTGATTTTTCGCCTGCTCTGGCTGTTCGGTTATGCGCGCGGTGCGGACTCGCTCACGCTCACCCGGCGGCGCGCCAGGGCCGCCGCCGAGCGGCTGGTTGCGCTTGCGGCCCAGGGGCCGGTGCTGCTGGTCGGGCATGGCATCATGAATCGATTGATCGGCAAGGAGCTGCAGGCATTGGGTTGGCGTGCCCGCGACAGGCAAGGCAGCCGGTACTGGAGCATGGGAGTGTATGAATTGTGAAAGTGAACTGTGAAAACCTGTGACGAATGCGGCAGCCGATACCGTGACGAGGCCGAAGGCATGGCCAGCCTGTGTCCCGAATGCGCCTCGGTCATCTATGGCTTGCCACGGTGCGAGCACGTCTTCAATGACGGTCGATGCCGGAAATGCCTGTGGGATGGCCGGAAAAGCGATTTTGTGCGAAAACTGGAGACGCAGGGGCGCTGAAGCGATATCCGTGTGTACGGGGGCAGCATCCATCGGCGGTCATCGGTGTTTTCGTGACAATGCATGCGTTTTTCGGATTGATAATTGGCTATCCTTCATGGGGGCTGTCTGCAGCCAATACTGGACGGTTGATGGCATCTGAATCTCATGCACGTCACCGCTCCGTCCTTTCGCTTCGTCTAACTTGATGCAAGGATGAGTTGATGCAATTATCCAATTATCTTTTTTTTACTACCACTTGCGAACAAGCATTGGCGTTCTATACGCAATGCGGGCTGGGCAAGATAAGCGATGTATTGCGCTTTGGCGTAGATGGCATGCCGGTCAGTAATGAATCCATGCGCGGGAAAATCATGCATGCCCGATTTGAAGGGCCAGGCGTGTTGTTCTTTGCTTCTGACAATGAGGATGCAGAACCCATGCGCGGTTCCGCACATATTTTGCAAATGCATGACAGGCAGTTAACGAAACAGCTTTTTGACAAGTTGGCGTATCGAGGGGTGGTCACGACACCGCTCGCTATACAGGTATGGGGCGATTATTACGGTAAATTGACGGACCAGTTCGGGGTGCAGTGGATGCTGAACTGTTCGGCCTGAATTACCCTGGACGAGGGGGTAAGCCATCTCTCGTCAAGCTCCTGCCATCTGAGTCGTTTTGAGGCAGACACAGCGGCTGCCCATGCTGGCGCAGCCGCTGTTTTTCAGGTGGACACGGCGATCAGAACTTCACCCACAGCCGGCCGAAATACGAGGCGCCGTTCAGGCCGAACTGCACGCTGTCGTACTTGAAGCCGTTGTCCGTCTCGTCCGCGTTTTGCGTGGTGGGCTTGACGTTGAAGATGTTGTTGCCGCCAAAGGTCAGCTTGGTATTTTTGTTGATGCTGTAGGTGAAGCTCAGGTCGGCCGAGGTCTTGGCCGCGTAATGGGCATTCGGTACGCCGGCGGCCGTGCCGCTGAAGGTGCCCAGGGTTTGCGGGCCAAAGTAGATGATGCGCAAGTCCGACTCCAGCTTGCCAGTGACGTAGTCGAAGCCCAGGGTGGCTTTCGAACGGGGGCCGCCCTGTTCGATGAACAGGCGTTCGCGTTCGGACAGCAAGACATCCTCGAAGCCCGTCAGCGAGGCGGGCGTCTTGACTTTCGTCACTTCCGTTTTACTCAAGTTCAAGGCCAGGAAGGTGGTCAGGCGGTTGCCGGCCAGTTCACCCTTGTGCGAGGCCGTCAGGTCCAGGCCGCGCGTGCGCGTATCGATGGAGTTGACGAAGAATTGCGCCTCGCCCACGCCCAGCAGGGCCAGGCGCGCGGCCAGGTCCGGGTAGTTATCGGCATTGAAGCGGCCCGACAGCACGATACGGTCCTTGATCTTGATGTTGTACAGGTCGGCCGTGACGGAAATGGCTTGCGTCGGCGTCCAGGTGGTGCCGAACGTAAAGCTGGTGGATTTTTCCTCTTTCAGCTTGGGAATGCCGGCCGCATTGGCGACGGTGCCGCCGTTCGGCGCCAGCACCACGTCGGTGGGCACGCCGCCGATGAAGTCGGTGAAGGTGGACGAGAAATACACTTGCTGCAACGATGGCGCGCGGAAACCCGTGCTGGCCGAGCCGCGCAGCAGCACGTTCGGCGCCACTTTATAGCTGGCGGCCAGCTTGCCCGTCACGGTGGAGCCGAAATCGCTGAATTTTTCGTAGCGCAGGGCCGCCTGGGTTTTCAGGCGTTCCGTCCAGTCCAGTTCCACGTCGGCATACGCGGCGATGCTGTGGCGCTTGGCTTTGGTGGCGTCGCCGGGCTGGAAGCCGGGAAAGCCCTGGCTGCCCGCGTTGCCGCCCACGCCCACGCCGTCGGCATCGATGTAGGAGTTCGGCTCGCCGGCCATGATCTTGTATTCCTCGCTGCGGTACTCGGCGCCGAAAGCCACGTTCATGCCGCTCATTACCGTATCGTAATAGCGGCTGAAATCGGCGTTGCTGGTCAGCTGCTGGAACGAGAAGCCGCCCGCGTCAAAGTTGCTGGCGCTGACGCCCTTGCCGCCGTTCATCAGGTCGAGGTTGGCGATCGAGGCGTTCAAGGTATGGCTGATGTCATAGCGCATCTTGTTGTAGCCATAGGTTTGCGAAAAGTCAGCATGCCATTCGCCGATCTGGCTGCGGTGGCCGATGGTGGCGTACTGGTCGTCGATCTTGCCATTAATAAAAGGCACGAAACCATTCGGGTACATGGCGGCCGAATTGCGCGACGGAATGTCGTCGCTGCCGATGCCGCCCCGGCCGAACGCGGCGCTGGATGCGTCGCGCGTCTGCGCGCCGGCCGTGAAGTACAGCTTGCCCGTGCTGCTGGTGGCGTAGTCGCCATTGATGTACAGCGTCTTGTTTTGCGATTTGGTGTCGCCGATGATGCGCATGCTGTCCGCGTCGGCCCGGTTCGAGCGGCCCCGGTCCAGGTATTCGCCCGTGATGGCCAGGGTGCCCTTGTCGCCCAGCGCGATGCCGCAGTAGGCGGAGGTCATGTAATTCTTGCCGTCGCCTTCGGAATACTGGCTGTAGCCGGCCACCGCTTCGCAGCCCAGGCTTTTCTTCAGTTCGATGTCGATCACGCCGGCAATGGCGTCCGAGCCGTACTGGGCGGCGGCGCCGTCGCGCAGCACTTGCACGTTCTTGATCGCCAGCAAAGGAATCGCATTCATGTCCGTGCCCGTGTTGCCGCGGTTGCGCGCGCCGAACAGGTTGACCAGGGCCGTCGTGTGGCGCCGCTTGCCGTTCACCAGCACCAGGGTCTGGTCGGAGCCGAGGCCGCGCAGGGCGGCCGAATCGATCAGGTCGGCCCCGTCGGCCCCCGTCTGGCGCGTGGAGTTGAACGAGGGCGAGATGTATTGCAGCGATTGCGCCAGGTCAAACTGGCCGCCTTGCTCGGCCACCCGGGAAATGGGGATGATATCGACCGGCACCATGGTGTCGGTGGCGGAACTGGCGACCCGGCGCGAGCCGACCACGCTGACCGTTTGCACGGGACCGTCCGTGGCGGCCGCTTCAGTGCTCTGGGCCATGGCGGCGGGACTGAAGGCGGCCATGGCGGCGCTGCCGTACAGGCTGATGAGGATGGCTTTACGCAAGGTGGTGAGGGTCGGCACGCAGTATCTCCAAGTGGCTGATGAGCAAGATTCGTGACTTGATTCTAGTGCCATCATTTCAGCATTCACCAGCGATACTTTGTTTTGTTATTACAAATTTGCTGTAACTGTTGTTTCCTGGTTGATTCTCTTTTTGCCGCTGCCGGGCTTGCCTTGTACTGGTGCGCGATGCCCCGTTCAGGTGCTGCGCTGCACCAGGCCGCCCACCCAGATTGCCTGCGTGCTGTATTGCACCTCGATCAAACAGGGCTGCTGCGTCACGTGGCCCTGATGCAGGCGCAGCGACTGTTGTCGGTGCGCTGCCAGCGCGCCCGCCGCCACGCCCGTGGCGCTGTCTTCCAGCGCCGGGTCGCGGTGGTTGAAGTTGCGCCCTTCATATTCGCTCTCGCCCGTGCGGCAATACGCATAGCAGCCGTTGACTTGATGCAAGGCGCTCCAGTCGGCGATCAGTTCCAGGTTCGGCCGCAGCGCGCGCAGGGTGGTGCGGTCGGCCACTTCCAGCAGCAGCTTCGGGCTGCCGACGGAGGCGATCACGGGTGGCGACAGCAAGTGCATGTGCTGACCCATGAGTTCGGACGGCACATATTTTTCCACCGTGACGGCCGGCGCCGGCTGCGGCGCCAGGCCGATGAACAAGCCCCCTTCACGCCGCACCAGCTGCAAGGCTTGCCCGCGCATGGCCGTGGTCACCGTCAAGGTTGCCGGCGCGCCGGGCCCCGTCAGCAGCACATGCGCGGCCGCCAGGGTGGCGTGCAGGCACAGGGGGCTGCGCGTGTGCGGATAAAAATAGTCGAGCACGAGGCATCCCTCCGCGCCGTCCGCCTGCCGGTCGAGGAAGACGCAGGCGCTCACTTGCCGCTCGTGGGCGAATTGCTGGCGCGCCGTTTCGCTGCTGCCGTCGTTTTCCACGACCAGTGCCGCATTGCCGCCACCGGGTGCGGCGCCGAAACATTTTAATAAGTGGACGATCATGGCGGTCGAGACAAAAGGTAAAACCCCAGCATAACTGAGATGGCCGTTTTCAGATGAGTATAATATACTGTGTTTATATACAGTATTGAGGTAGATCATGTGGGGCGCCGTCTTACCCGAGTATGCTGAGTTGTACTGCCTGAGCAATTTCAGCTTCCTGCATGGGGCCTCGCATGCGGAAGAGCTGGTCGCGCGCTCCATGCAGCTCGGCTACAAGGCGCTGGCCATCACGGACGAGTGTTCGCTGGCCGGTGTCGTGCGCGCCCATGCGGTGGCCAAGCGGGCCTGTTTTCCCCTGATTATCGGCGCGCATTTCCATTTGACGCAGGCCGATGGCAGCCCGGCGCTGTCCCTGCTGGCGCTGGTGCGCGATATCGATGGCTACGGCAACTTGTCGGAACTGATCACCATGGCGCGCACGCGGGCGGCCAAGGGGCGCTATGTGCTGACACCCGATGATTTCGCCGCGCCTGCGGCGGAGTTTGTCCATTTGCGGGGCTTGCCCGGTTGTCTGATGATCTTGCTGCCCGGCTATCCGGCCCAGGCGGAAACCGTGTGCGCGCAGGGCGCGTGGATGGCGTCCACCTTTGGCCGCGAGCGCAGCTGGATCGGCCTGAACCTGCTGCAGCGGGCACAGGATGACGCGCACCGCGGCGCCGTGCAGGAGGCGGCGCAGGCGCTGGGCTTGTCCGTGGCGGCCGTCGGCCATGTGTGCATGCACGTGCGGTCGCGCAAGCCCCTGCTCGACACCCTGTGCGCGATACGCGTGGGCAAACCGGTGGGCGAGTGCGGCTATGCGCTGGCGCAAAATGCGGAGCAGCATCTGCGCGCGCGCTTGCGCCTGGCCAATGTGTATCCGCCGCAAGCGCTGGCGGAAACCGTGCGTATCGCCGGTCAGTGCACGTTTTCGCTCGACAGCCTGCGCTATGACTATCCCGTCGAGCTGGTGCCGCACGGCCACACGCCGGCGACGTATCTGCGCGAGGAAACGTATGCGGGCGCGCGCCTGCGCTTTCCGCTCGGTATCCCGGCCAACGTGCAGGAACAGATCGAGCAGGAGCTGGAGCTGATCCGGGACCTTTCCTACGAAGCGTATTTTTTGACCGTCTACGATATCGTGCGCTTTGCGCGCTCGCAAAACATCCTGTGCCAGGGCAGGGGATCGGCCGCCAATTCGGCCGTCTGTTATTGCCTGCACATCACGGAAGTGGACCCTGCGCGCGGCAATTGCCTGGTCGGGCGCTTCATGTCGCGCGAGCGCAACGAGCCGCCCGACATCGACGTCGATTTCGAGCACCAGCGGCGCGAAGAGGTGATTCAATATATCTACGGCAAATATGGGCGCGAACGGGCCGCGCTGGCCGCCGTGGTGATCAGCTACCGGCCGAAAAGCGCCTTGCGCGACAGCGGGCGGGCGCTGGGGATCGACCTGGCCATCGTGGAAAAGGTGGCCAAGGCGCACCGCTGGTTCGACGGCAAGCGCGATCTGCTGGAGCGCCTGGCCGAATGCGGGCTGGACCCGGAAGCGGAACTGTCGCAGCAGTGGGCGGGCCTGGCGCAGCTGCTGCTGGGCTTTCCCCGCCACCTGTCCCAGCATCCGGGCGGCTTTGTCATCGCGCAAGGAAAATTGTCGCGCCTGGTGCCGATCGAAAACGCCACCATGGCCGAGCGCAGTGTCATCGAGTGGGACAAGAACGACCTGGAAGAGCTGGGCTTGATGAAGGTCGACGTGCTGGCGCTGGGTATGCTGTCGGCCCTGCGCCGCGCGCTGGAACTGGTGGGGGCGCGGCGCGGCGAGGAATTTCGCCTGCAGGATATTCCCGCCGAAGACCCCGCCACCTACGACATGATGTGCCAGGCGGACACCATCGGCGTATTCCAGATTGAGTCGCGCGCGCAGATGAGCATGCTGCCCCGGCTGCGTCCCCGAGAATTCTACGACCTCGTCATCGAGGTGGCGCTGGTGCGCCCCGGCCCCATCCAGGGCGGCATGGTGCATCCGTATCTGCAGCGGCGCCAGAAAAAAGAGCCGGTCGAGTATCCGAAGGGCCTGGACAAGGCGCTGGGGCGTACCCTGGGTATTCCCATCTTCCAGGAGCAGGTGATGCAGGTAGCCATCATCGCGGCCGATTTCACGCCCGGCGAGGCCGACCAGTTGCGGCGCGCCATGGCGGCCTGGAAACGCAAGGGCGGCATGAACAATTACAAGGAACGCATCGTCGAAACGATGGTCAAAAATGAGTATAAACGGGAGTTCGCGGAGGCCATCTTCAGCCAGATCGAGGGCTTTGGCGAATACGGTTTTCCCGAGTCGCACGCGGCCAGCTTCGCGCTGCTGACCTACGCCAGTTCCTGGCTGAAATGCCACGAACCGGCCGCCTTCCTGTGTGCCTTGCTCAACAGCCAGCCCATGGGTTTTTACAGTCCTTCGCAACTGGTGCAGGATGCGCGCCGGCATGGCGTACAGGTGCTGCCCGTCGACGTGGCCGTCAGCGGCTGGGAAGCGGCGCTGGAGGAGCCGGGCGGGCAGGGCGATGCACCGGCCGTGCGCCTGGGCTTGAACAGCCTGTTCGGCATGCGCGCGGAGGCCGCCCGGCGCATCGAGGATGCGCGCGCCATTGCCGCCTTCATCGACGTGGCCGACCTGGCCCGGCGTGGCGGTCTGGACCGCCATGACTTGCAGGTGCTCGCTGCCGGCAACGCGCTGCATGCGCTGGCCGGGCACCGGCGCGAAGCGCTGTGGCAGGCGGTGGGCGCCGTGCCAGACAGGGACTTGCTGCGCGACACCACGCAAGAGGAAGACTTGCCCATGCTGGCCGCGCCGACGGAAGGCGAGAGCATCGTCAGCGACTATCGCGCGCAAGGCCTGACCCTGGGCCGCCACCCGCTGGCGCTGCTGCGCAGGCAATTGCTGGAACAGCGTTTCATGCCGGCGTCCACGCTGATGACGTACACGAGCGGGCAAGTGGCGCGCGCCTGCGGCATCGTCACCGTGCGCCAGCGTCCCGGCACGGCCAAGGGCGTCATCTTCATGACCCTGGAAGACGAGACGGGCACCGTCAACGTCATCGTCTGGCCCGATCTGGTGGCAAGCCAGCGGCGCGAAGTGCTGAGCGCGCCGCTGCTGGGCGTGTACGGCGTGTGGCAAAGGGAGGGCATCGTGCGCAACCTGGTGGCCAAGCACCTGGTCGATATGTCGCATTTGCTGGGGCGCTTGCGGACCAGCAGCCGCGATTTTTGTTGAGAGTTGCCGGCGGGGCGGAGGGCATGGCATTATTTGAATATGACAACATTACCCGAACCGACACTGCGTCCCGCCCTGGTCGCCGACGCGCCCGCCATCGTCGCCCTGATCGACGACCTGATGCCCTTCTTGACCCTGCACCCGGACGGCGCGGGGGCGGAAAAGTTCATCGAGAACTGCCGCCAGCCCGCCATCGAAGGCTATCTGTCGCTGCCCAATTACGCCTACCAGCTCGCGCATATCGACGGCGAACTGGCCGGCGTGGTGGCCATGCGCGACAACACGCATCTGTTCCACATGTTCGTGCCGCGCGCCCTGCACCGGCGCGGCATGGCGCGCCGCCTGTGGCAGGCAGCGCGCGATGCGTCGCTGGCCAGGGGCGGTGTGACGGCGTTTACCGTCAACTCCTCGGCCTACGCCTTGCCCCTGTATGAAAGCCTGGGCTTTGTCGCCACGGGGCCGAAAGTGGAAACGGGCGGCATCGCCTTCGTGCCGATGCGCATGGAATGGACGGCCTGATTACCAGCGTACGATCTTGCCCGGATTCATGATGTTCTTCGGGTCCAGCGCGTGTTTGAGGGCGCGCATGGTGTCGATGGCGCCCTCGCCATGTTCTTCCACGAGGAAAGCCATCTTGTGCATGCCCACGCCATGTTCTCCGGTGCAGGTGCCGTCCATGCCGATGGCGCGCGTGACCATGTCGCTGTTGACCTTTTCCGCGCGCGCGATGTCGGCCGGGTCGTCGGGGTCGACCAGCATCTGCACGTGGAAATTGCCGTCGCCCACGTGGCCGATGATGGCATAGACGAGGCCCTGCGCCTCGCAATCGGCCTTGGTGGCGAGGATGCATTCGGCCAGGCGCGAAATGGGCACGCAGCAGTCGGTGGAAATGGCGCGGCTGCCGGGGCGCATCTGCAGCAGGGCGAAATACGCGTTGTGGCGCGCGGCCCACAGGCGCGAGCGGTCTTCGGGGCGGCTGGCCCACTCGAAATCGCTGGCGCCGTGTTCCGCCGTGATGGCTTGCACCAGCTGCGCCTGCTCGGCCACGCTGGCTGGCGTGCCGTGGAATTCAAACAGCAGCAGCGGCTTTTCCGGCAGCGCCATCTTGTCGTAGGCATTGATGGCCTTGACGCCGTTTTCATCGAGAAACTCGACCCGTGCCACGGGAATACCCATCTGGATGGTCTGGATCACGGCGCTGACGGCTTCGCCCGTGCCGGGGAACGAACAGACAGCCGCCGAGATCGCTTCGGGCAGCGGATACAGTTTCACGGTCACTTCCGTGATGATGCCCAAGGTGCCTTCGCTGCCGACGAACAAGCGCGTCAGGTCGTAACCGGCCGACGATTTTTTCGCCCTGGTCCCCGTCTTGATGATGCGCCCGTCGGCCGTGACCACCGTCAGGGCCAGCACGTTTTCGCGCATGGTACCGTAGCGCACGGCGTTCGTGCCCGAGGCGCGCGTGGCCGCCATGCCGCCCAGCGACGCATTGGCGCCCGGGTCGATGGGGAAGAACAGGCCCGTGTCGCGGAGCTCCTCGTTCAGCTGCTTGCGCGTCACGCCCGCCTGCACGGTGGCCGTCAAGTCTTCACTATGCACGGCTACCATGGCGTTCATTTGCGACAGATCAATCGTCACGCCGCCATGCAGGGCCAGCACGTGGCCTTCGAGCGAGGTGCCGCTGCCGTAGGCGATGACGGGCACGTCGTGCGCGCTGCACAGCTTGACGGCGGCCGCCACTTCCTCGGTGGAATGGGCGAAGATGACGGCATCGGGCAGCATGGGGGGATAGCTCGACTCGTCGCGGCCATGGTGTGCGCGCATGGCTTGCGTCATGGAAAAGCGGTCGGCAAAGATCAGGGAAAGTACGGCAGCAAGGGATACGGGCAGCGGTTTTTTCAGTACCGCCAACTGGTCAGTTTGATTCACGCAAGTCCTCCGTTTTTTTTATTCTACTCCGCGCCCGGGGATTTCACCGAAGCAGCAGATTGATTTTTTGCCAGTTGTAAAAAAATCCGCATGGCGGGCTGCGCATTGGTTGTAAATGAGAATCATTTCTATTAAAATGCCCGCCAGTAGTTATTTTGCAATGCGTGCTTCCACCCGAAAGGCCATGCCATGAAATTTCCCCTGTCCTTCGCCGCCGTCCTGCCCGCCTGCGTGCTGGCCCTGAGCGCCTGCAGCAGCATCGCTCCGCCGGCCGCCGCGACAGCCGCGTCCGCTTCTGCGCACGACGTGCGCCAGCTGGGCGAGATCGTCGACCTGCGCAGCGGCCAGCGCTTGACTGCCGAGCAATTGCTGGCCCAGCTGGCCGCCGCCCCGCGCGTCATCGTGGGCGAGCAGCATGACCAGCTCAGCCACCACCGGATCGAGCAGTGGCTGCTGCAGCAATTGCAGGGTCAGCGTCCGCAAGGCAGCGTGCTGCTGGAAATGCTGAACCCGGACCAGCAAGCCAGGGTGGACAAGGTCAAGCCGTGGCTGCAGACGGACCCCGTCGTGCGCCCGGAACATGTGGCCGAGCTGCTGGCCTGGCAGCCGAGCTGGAAGTGGGAGCAATATGGCGACCTGGTCATGACCGCGATGCGCGCGCCGTATCCCGTCTGGTCGGCCAACCTGGACCGCAGCGAGATCAAGCAACTGTTTGTCGATCAGCCTGCCGTGCAGGGCAAGCACTCGAACCTGGCCAACGAGGGCAAGGTGCATGACAAATTGAAGGACATCATCCGCGTCATGCATGACAACCAGATCGATGCGCCGCGCCTGGCCGCCATGCTGTCGGTGCAGCAGCAGCGCGACCGCCGCATGGCCGAGCGTCTGCTGGCCGCGCCCGCGCCCGCCGTGCTGATCGCCGGCGCCTACCATGCGCACAAGGACCTGGGCGTGCCGCTGCACGTGCAGGACTTGACGGGCGGCCCCGCGCCGCTGGTGCTGGTGCTGGCGCAGCAGGGCGCCACGGTGCTGGTGCCGCAGGCGGATTTTGTGTGGTACACGCCGGTGGCGGCGCCTGCCGTCGCCAGCGCCAAGTAATCTGTTGTAACTCCGCCGGGCGTTCAGCCCGGCATTCTCCCCCAGCAAGCTTCTTCGCAGCAGCCAGGTAGTTCGTCCGATTTTTTCTTACCTGTTGAAGCTTCCATGCGTATTTCCTGTATCAAAGCCGCCGCCGGCGGTGTATCTCTTTCCCTGTTGCATGCCGGCGCACAAGCGTCCGTTTTGCCGCATGACATGTCGCCGCTGGGCATGTTCGTCGCCGCCGACCAGGTCGTCAAAAGCGTGCTCATCGGTTTATTGATCGCCGCGCTGGCCACCTGGGTGGTCTTGCTGGTGAAGGGCGCCAGCTTGCTGCAAGCGCGGCGCGAAGCGGCGCAAGCCGTTGCCGTGCTGAAGACGGCCACGTCCTTGCCGGACGCGGCAGTAAAGAGCGGGGCGTCTGTGCTGGCGCAACGGTTGCTCGACGATGTGCAGCAGGAATTGCATCTGTCGCATGCCAGCGCGTCGGCGGCGGCCCTGAAGGAGCGGGCCGGTTTTCGCCAGGAGCAATTGATCGCGCACAAGGTACGCAGCCTGACGCAAGGCATCGGCTTGCTGGCGAGCATAGGCGCCGTGGCGCCCTTCGTCGGCCTGTTCGGCACCGTGTGGGGCATCATGAACAGTTTTATCGGTATCGCCGTCAGCCAGAGCACGAATCTGGCAACCGTCGCGCCCGGTATCGCGGAAGCCTTGCTGGCCACCGCCTTGGGTCTGGTGGCGGCGATACCCGCCGTCGTCATTTATAACCTGCTCAGCCGTGGCATCAACCAGTACAAGGCGCTGCTGCGCGCCGCCTCGGCGCAAGTGCTGCTGATGCTGAGCCGCGACCTCGACACACGCAAGCAGGCCTGAACCATGGCCAGCCTTTTCCCATCGCAGGACGACGACACGGCCGACATGCCGGAATTGAGTGAGATCAATGTCACGCCCTTCATCGACGTGATGCTGGTGCTCTTGATCATCTTCATGGTGGTCTCGCCGCTGGCCACCGTCGACCTGAAGATCGACTTGCCGGCCGCCACGGCCAAGCCCGAGCCGCGCCCCGACAAGCCCCTGTTCGTTTCCCTGAAAACGGACCGCAGCCTGTACCTGGGCGAATCGCCCGTGGCGCGCGGGCAGCTGGGCAGCCTGCTCGATGCACAGACGGGCGGCGACCGTCAGCGCACCCTGTTTTTCCAGGCCGACAAGCAAGCCGCATATGAAGACGTGCTGGGCGTGATGGATGCCCTGCGCCGGGCCGGCTACCTGAAAGTGGGCCTGGTGGGTAGGGAGGGCGGGTGAGTCCGCGTCCGGTATTGAACTGGGGCATCGCGACTTCTCTGGTGGCGGCCACGGCGCTGGCGCTGCTGCTGGGGGCGGCCTGGCAGCCCGTCGCCATTGCGCCCGTGCAGCCGCCCGCCAGCGTGATGGTCGTATTCGCCGCGCAAGCGATGTCGCCGGAGACACAACAGGCGGCAGCGGTCGGGGCGCGCCAGTCGGCCGCCTCCAGTGCCGCCCGGCCGAAAAAGAGTACGACCAAGCAAGAAGCGCTGCCCGTGCTGGCGCGTGCCGCCGCGCCGGACATCGTCGCGGCGGAAAAAGAGACGAAGGCAGAAACCAGTCCGTCGCCAGATCCCGGCAAGGATGCCGCCAAGGAAGCTGCCGTGCCCGCGCAGGCCAGCAGCAGCGCCACGCCGGCGCCAAGTTCGGTGCGCGGTCCGCAGGCGGCGCCGTTCGACAGCGACACGCCGCCCGCCAGCGCGGCGCCGGCCAGCTGGCAAAGCCGGGTACTCGGCCACCTGGCCCGCTTCAAGCGCTATCCGGGCGACGCGCGCCAGCGCAAGCGGGCCGGCGCCGCCTGGGTGCGCTTCCAGGTGGACCGCGACGGCAAGCTGCTGGCCAGCGAGCTGATCACTTCATCGGGCACGGTGCTGCTCGACCGCGAAGCGCTGCAAGTGCTGGAGCGCGCGCAGCCGCTGCCGGCGCCGCCCGCCAGCGTCTTACGCCAGGGCACGGTGACCGTCACCTTGCCCGTGTCGTTCAAGCTTGATGCCGGGAGCGGCCACGGCGCCAGCTGATTTTTTCACATTATTTCAATCACATAACAAATCGAGGGTGTATGCATATCAAGACAATGACGCAGGCCGTGGGCGTTTGCCTGGCCTTGCTGGCGCAACAAGCTGGGGCGCAGTCACAGGAAAGCGGCAAGGTGGAGTTTTCGCCGCTGAATGTGTCCGGTGAAACGGTTTCATTGGAACAGCAGGCGCTGGAAAAACCGGGCGCCGTCAGCGCGCGCGGCGCGGACACGCGCTTGCAGAGCGTGGACCAGATCGTGCGCAGCATGCCGGGCACGTTCACGCAGATCGATCCGGCGCAGGGCGCCGTCAGCGTCAACATCCGTGGCTTGTCGGGCCTGGGGCGCGTGAACATGATGGTCGATGGCGTGAGCCAGAATTACTACGGCAGCGCGCCTTCGTCCGTGTCGCACGGCGGCGTGCCCAGCAGTCAGTTCGGCGCCCTGATCGATCCGAACTTCATCATCGGCGTGGATGTGTCACGCGGCAATGTCGCCGGCGGCGACGGCGTCAATGCGCTGGCTGGCAGCGCCAATTTCCGCACCATCGGCGTCGATGACGTCGTCTTCGCCGGTGATAAGGTGGGGGCGCGCACGAAGCTGTCGGCAGGGAACAACGGTGTCGGACGCAGCGCCATGCTGGCCGTGGCCATGAAAAACCCCGCCTTCGATGGCGGCAGCGTAGGCTTTCTGGCCGCTACCAGCGCTAGCGTGATCGGCAACAACTACACGAATGCGAAAGGCGTCAACAGCGAAGAATTCGGTTTCGGCTACAACCGCTATTACAAGCAAAAGCCCAAGTCGCAACTGCTCAAGCTGGACCTTGCATTGAGCGACTTCCACGCACTGGAACTGTCGGCGCGCGATTACCGCAATACGTTCACGCGCCGCGATATCCAGAGCGATGATTACTATGTGAAATATCACTACACGCCATTTTCGGAATTGATCGACCTCAATGTGGTGGCCAGCAGCAGCCGTGGCAATCAGAAATACATGCCCGGGGCGCTGACCAATTTCATCAACACGAATACGGCCAACCGCGCCGACGCCATCGACATCAACAATACCAGCGGCTTCAGGCTGGCCGGCGGCGATGCGCTGGTGACGGTGGGTGGCAAGCTGATGCGCAACAAGTACAGCAAGCACGTGGAAAGCCTCGTCGAAGACCCGGACAATCCGGATGCGAACCAGCAGTCGATTGAAAACAATACCTTTGGCCCCGAGGGCAAGCAAAAGATCGACAGTCTGTACACGGGCCTGCAATACAACCGCGGCATTGTCCAGATCAACGCGGGACTGAACTACACCAGCTTCGAGCTGACGGGCCACAAGCCGGCCTGCGACGAACGCGTGAAATGTTTCCCGCAAGGGGCGAGCAATATCGCGCTGAAGGAACATGGCATCAATCCGTCGCTGCTGCTGTCGGCCCAGGTCGCGCCGTGGTTCCAGCCGTTTGCCAGCGCCGAACGCACGATGCGCGGGCCGAATCCGCAGGAAGTGTTTTTCTCGAATGACGGCGGGGCCTCGATGAATCCGTTCCTGAAGGGCGAGAAAGCGACGACCTACCAGCTGGGCTTCAATTCCAGCCTGCATGGCTTGCTGAGCAAGAACGACGTGCTGAACTTCAAGGCCCTGTATTTCAAGAGCAAGATCGACGGCTATATCACCAGCCAGTCCTTCCTCGTCTGCGATAACGGGCGCAAGTGCAATATGTCGGAAGTCATCGCCACGGACTGGGAGACGGTCGATGAGTATGTGACGAATATGTACATCTACATCAACTCGGCCACGCTCGTGCGCACGCGCGGCTGGGAGCTGGAAGCGCAGTACCAACTGGGGGCCATGTATGCGCGCCTGTCGTACACGCGTGAAAAGACCAGCCAGCCCACCTCGATCGCCAGCGCGTGGTTTGGCGCGGCCGACATCAGCGAGCTGCCCAGCACCTATTACAACCTCGACGTGGGCACGCGTTTGCTGGACAATAAAATGGAGATCGGCGCCATCATCAAGCACACGGGGTCGAACCGCCGCCTGTCGCCGGACAACGAAGCCGATGAAGCAACGGGTGAAGTGACGAAGGTGGACAATCCGAAGATCCCGGCCGTGATCGACTTGTATGCGAGCTGGCAGGTGACGAAAAACCTGTTCCTGCGCCTGTCCGTGCAGAACGCCATGAACAAGGATTTCTCGGAAGCGCTGAACCGGCTGAACTCGATGCCGTCGCAGTCGCAGGACAACATGCCGCTGAGCACGGCGCGTGGCAGGACGTATGTGGCGGGGCTGGAGTACCGGTTTTAAGGTGCACCCCAGCCCTCCGCTTAGGGGTTAATTAATACTCGCGTGGCGTGGTGCCGTAGTAGCTGTGGATGGAATTCGCCCACGTCTGGTCCGCCATGTTCGGCCAGTTATCGGTATCGAAGCCGGGCGCGTTTTCGATGCGTTCCTTGTCGACGTTCAGGGTGAAGCGCTTGTTGACGGTATCGAGCAGCAGCGCTTCCCAGGGCACGGCGAACAGCTTTTCGCCGATGGTGAAGACACCGCCGTGCGACATGACGGCATAGGCGATCTTGCCGCTGCGCATGTCGATCATGATTTCCTTGATTTCGCCCAGGTGTTCATCCTTGGCGTTGTGCACATGGTCGCCGATCAGGGTGTCGGCACCCATCAGTTCAGGGCCGGGGCCTTTGTGGCCGCGGTTGACATACATGCCGTAGGCGTCGCGTTCTTCGTAGCTCATGGTGGACCTCCTGTTGAAAAATCCCAGTCTGCGGCCAGGGCGCGGCAGGGTCTGTTCGCTCGCCCACACAAAGTATGGAATTGGAAATATTTCAATTCTTGCTATCGGGTAATTTTGTTGTGCGTAGACAGCAGGAGGGGGACGGATAGTCGGTATTTGGCGCAAATTTCCGCGCGCAGGGGGCGACGCAGGCGGGCTTTAGTGTATAATTTCAATTTCCCGCACGTGCCGTTCGGCACCATCTGCAATGACCAAATTTGTCTTCGTCACTGGTGGCGTTGTGTCTTCCCTTGGAAAAGGGATTGCCGCCGCCTCCCTCGCCGCGATCCTCGAATCGCGCGGCCTTAAAGTCACCATGCTCAAGCTCGACCCGTATATCAACGTCGATCCTGGCACGATGAGTCCTATGCAACACGGTGAAGTCTTTGTCACCGATGACGGGGCCGAAACCGACCTCGACCTCGGTCACTACGAGCGCTTCATCTCCACCCGCATGAAAAAGGTGAATAACTTCACCACCGGCCAGATCTATGAATCGGTGATCCGCAAGGAACGCCGGGGCGAATATCTGGGCAAGACCGTGCAGGTGATTCCGCATATCACCAATGAAATCCAGGATTACATCCGCCGTGGCGCCGAAGGCTACGACGTGGCCCTGTGCGAAATCGGCGGCACCGTCGGCGATATCGAATCCTTGCCCTTCCTGGAAGCGGCGCGTCAGCTGAGCCTGCGCGCCGGCCGCAAGAACACGGCCTTCGTCCACCTGACCCTGGTGCCTTACATCGCCTCGGCCGGTGAACTGAAGACCAAGCCGACCCAGCACTCGGTGCAAAAGCTGCGCGAAATCGGCATCTTGCCCAACGCGCTGCTGTGCCGCGCCGACCGCGCCATCCCGGAAGACGAGCGCGCGAAGATCTCGCTGTTCTCGAACATCGAGGAAGACGCCGTCATTTCCGTGTGGGACGTCGACACCATCTACAAAGTGCCGCAAATGCTGCACGACCAGGGCCTCGACAAGATCATCTGCGACGCGCTGGACCTCGATCCCGCACCGGCCGACCTGTCGATCTGGAGCAAGCTGATCTACACGATGGAGCACCCGAAGGCGGAAGTGACCGTCGGCATGGTCGGCAAGTATGTCGAGCTGACCGAGTCGTACAAGTCGCTGATCGAAGCGCTGCGCCACGCCGGCATCCACACGGAAAGCCGCGTCAACATCGAGTACATCGATTCGGAAGAAATCGAAACGACCGGTTGCGAGAACCTGGCCAAGTACGATGCCATCCTGGTACCGGGCGGCTTCGGCAAGCGCGGCGTGGAAGGCAAGATCAAGGCGGCCCAGTTTGCCCGTGAGCACAAGATCCCTTACCTGGGCATCTGCCTGGGCATGCAAGTGGCCCTGATCGAATACGCGCGCAACAAGGCTGGCATGCCGAACGCGAATTCGACCGAGTTCGACCTTGATACGGATCAACCCGTTGTTGCACTGATCAATGAGTGGCAAAACCACGATGGTAAAGTCGAGTTGCGCGATGAAAACTCGGACCTGGGCGGTACCATGCGCCTGGGCGCGCAGACCTGCGCCGTCAATCCGGGCACCCTCGCCGCCGAGATCTACGGCAGCGTGGTGACCGAGCGTCACCGTCATCGCTACGAAGCCAATAATCACTACCTGGCCCGTGTCGAAGCGGCTGGCCTGATCGTCTCGGCCCGCACGCCGAGCGAAGATTTGTGCGAAATCATGGAATTGCCACGCACGGGTGAGAATGCCCACCCATGGTATATGGGCGTGCAATACCATCCTGAGTTCAAGTCGACGCCACGCACCGGCCATCCGTTGTTTACCTCGTTCATCAAGGCAGCGCTGGCGCACAAAGAAGCCAACGCCGCTGCGGAATAACGCGGTCGATCGCGACAGTATTACCCGTAAGACAGCTCCCGGCCAGATGGTTTCCGCCGGGAGTTTCTTTGCCCCCTTTGTGCAATTGCGCATCAGAACGCAGTGTGCAGCCCCTGTTACGCTTAACTTTGGAGAATGACATGAGTGCTATTGTTGATATTATCGGTCGCGAAATCCTGGACTCGCGCGGTAACCCGACCGTCGAATGCGATGTGTTGCTGGAATCGGGCGTGATGGGCCGTGCGGCCGTGCCGTCGGGTGCCTCGACCGGTTCGCGCGAAGCCGTGGAATTGCGCGATGGCGATGCCAAGCGCTACTTCGGCAAGGGCGTGCTGCAAGCATGCGAAAACATCAATACCGAAATCTCCGAAGCCATCATGGGCCTGGACGCCAATGAACAGGCTTTCCTGGACCGTACCCTGATCGACCTGGACGGCACGGAAAACAAATCGCGCCTGGGCGCCAACGCCATCCTGGCCGTCTCCATGGCCGTCGCCAAGGCGGCCGCCGAAGAAGCGGGCTTGCCGCTGTACCGCTATTTCGGCGGTTCGGGCGCCATGCAGATGCCAGTGCCGATGATGAACGTCATCAACGGCGGCGCGCACGCCGACAACAACCTGGACATCCAGGAATTCATGATCATTCCCGTGGGCGCCCCGTCGTTCAAGGAAGCCGTCCGTTACGGCGCGGAAGTGTTCCACACGCTGAAAAAGATCCTGCACAAGAAGGGCCTGAACACCAACGTGGGCGACGAAGGCGGTTTCGCGCCATCGCTGGCCAACCATGAAGAAGCCATCAAGCTGATCATCCAGGCCATCGAAGAAGCGGGCTACGAGCCAGGCACGCAGATCGCCATCGGCCTCGATTGCGCCGCGTCCGAGTTCTACAAGAACGGCAAGTACGAAATGGAAGGCGAAGGCCTGAGCCTGACGGCCACCGAGTTCACCAACCTGCTGGCGACCTGGTGCGACAAGTACCCGATCATCTCGATCGAAGACGCGATGCACGAAGGCGACTGGGACGGCTGGGCGATCCTCACCAAGGAACTGGGCAAGAAAGTGCAGCTGGTCGGCGACGACCTGTATGTCACCAACACCAAGATCCTGAAAGAAGGCATCTCGAAAGGCATCGCCAACTCGATCCTGATCAAGATCAACCAGATCGGTACCCTGACGGAAACCTTCGCCGCCATCGAAATGGCCAAGCGCGCCGGCTACACGGCCGTCATTTCGCACCGCTCGGGCGAAACGGAAGATTCGACCATCGCCGATATCGCCGTTGCCACGAACGCCCTGCAGATCAAGACCGGCTCGATGTCGCGTTCGGACCGCATGGCCAAGTACAACCAGCTGCTGCGTATCGAGGAAGACCTGGGCGACATCGCCAGCTACCCTGGCCGCGATGCGTTCTATAATCTGAAGTAAGCTGATGTAAAACCCACTGGCCGGCCGGAGATATCCGGCCGGTTTGTTAACCGACTACCCCATGCGCCTGATTACGCTCGCCCTGGCAGCCCTGCTGCTGCTGATCCAATTTCCCCTCTGGCTGGGTAAAGGCGGCTGGCTGCGCGTTGCCGACATGGAAGCCCAGGTGGCGGTGGCCAATAAAAAGAATATGGAATTGAAGGCGCGAAACGCCAAGCTCGAATCCGAAGTGCGCGACCTGAAAGATGGTACGGGCGCCGTCGAGGAGCGTGCCCGCTATGAGCTGGGCATGGTCAAACAGAATGAGATTTTCGTGCAGATCGTGCGCAAGGGACAAACCCCGCCACTGCTGGAAACGCCGGTGGACGCTGCCGCGCCGCACTAAGTCCTGCTCACTTCCCGCTTGCCAGCCTGGACCGATTGCCAGGCTGACATGTCATATTGTTACCTTGTTACCTTGTACTGCTGCACACTATTGCCTTGCTGCTTGCTGCTTGCTGATCAGAAACGCGCCTTGCCGGTCGAGATCAGGTAGAAATGGATGCCGGTAACGACGACGGCTACGGCGATCAGTGCGGTTTCGAGAAACATCATATAAAGATCCTTTCAGAGTATTGAGTTAGCCGCGCGAAGCGAGGAAACGCAGTTCGGCTGCCAGATTCGGCATCAGCTTTTCGTAGCGGTTCGCTTCCGAGTTCAGCAGGGCGAAATCGCGCTTGCTTGGGCGCACATAGCGCTCGTCGTCGGCGCTGGTCGTCGCGGTGGCGATGACTTCCTTCTGGGCCAGTTCGCTGTACGGCTTGGAAGCGAGCAGGGCGCCCAGGAAGGCGCGCGTGGCGCGGCCCAGGTTGCTGAAGTAGTTGTCGTTGTCGTTGCTGTAGGTGTTGGTAAAAGTGGACATATGCCCTCCATGAATGGTCTGTTGTTGCATTGCACAATAATGGAGTTGGCGATATATGTCTAATTTCAAATTCCAATTTCAGAAATTCAAGAAACGAATAATAAGGGCGTAGCCGCCGGCCACGCCCTGAAAAAGAATTTGTTACCAAATGTTTATCCGGCGGCGATGCGTCCCAGGCCCGGATCGTCGCTGAAAAAGCCGTCCAGTCCCGTCTCGATGTAACGCCGCATTTCCGCCACGGATCCGGCTTCGTTGCGCGCATTCTCGCCATTGCCGTCGCGGAAATCGGCCGCCAGGAAACGGTTTTCCGGGCGGAAGGTCCACGTGTGCAGCAGCAAGCCCGCCTGGTGCGCATCGTCGACGATGGACGAGGGTTTTGCCAGGCGCTGGTCGGCGCCCAGCGCGATGACGCCACGCGTCGGCGGCGCCACCACGTCCGCGTAGGCGGCGATGTCGCGCAGGCCGGCCGGTGTGGTCATTTGTCCAAACGTCAGCTTTCCGCCCGCCTTGACGACGTCCATCGGGCGCACGTCGCCGCCCACCACCAGCTGCATCAGGCGCACGTTGGCGCGCCGTCCCAGCTTCTCGCGCAGGTACTTCAGATTCGCCACTTCGAAGGACTGGATTTCGATCGGCGCGCGGCGCGTGTATTCGTGCGCCAGCATGGTCGACAGGAAACGGTCTTCCAGTGCCAGGCCCGCATCGCGGAAATACGTGGAGCTTTTCAGTTCGGGCACGAGGCCGATGACGCGGCCGCTGGCGGCTGATTGCGCTGCAACAAAATCGATGATTTCTTCCCAGGTCGGGATCTGGAATTGTCCATCGTACAAGGTGTTGCCGGTGCGCACTTTCGGCAGCCGTTCGATGGCGCGCAGGGTTTTCAGTTCCGCCAGGGTGAAGTCGTCGACGAACCAGCCTTCGTGCCATTCGCCATCGACCATCTTCTTGCCGCGCCGGCTGGCAAACTCGGGCCGGCGCGCCACGTCGGTGGTGTCGATCAGGTTGCTTTCGTGGCGTGCCACGAGGATGCCGTCGCGCGTGGCCACCAGGTCCGGTTCCACGTAGTCGGCGCCATCGGCGATGGCCTTGGCGTACGACGCCAGGGTATGTTCGGGGCGCAGGGCGCTGGCGCCCCGGTGGGCGAACACGAGCGGACGGCTTGGGGGCGTGGCCAGCAGGCCGGCGGCAAAGCCCGGTGCTGCCGCCAGGGCCAGGCCGCCTACGGCCGCCTGGACGAAGTTGCGGCGCGAAAAGTGCCGTTGCGGGAGGATGGGGGAGCGCATCAGAAGTCCGCCGTCAGGGTCAGGAAGCCCTGGCGCGGGGCGATGGGGAAGGTGTTGTACGTCTTGTCGGCCGCGCCCACCACCACGTTCAGCGCACCTTCGCGGTTGGCCAGGTTGCTGACGTTCACGCGCCAGCGCGGGTTTTTCAGCCAGCCGGCCATGGCCGGCAGCTTGCCCGACACGCCCAGGCCCATCAGGAAATAGCTGGGCACGGACAAATCGTTGGTGTACGTCGCGTAGCGCTTGCCCACATAGTCTCCCGTCAGTTGCACTTCGATATCGCCAAACGTGGCGGAAGCGACGAACTTGTTCAGCCATTCCGGCGAGCCCGGCACGTTCTTGCCAGCGGTCAAGACCAGCGCGGCGCCATTGTTGTAATTGTCCGCGTACTGCGAGCGGTTGTACGACAGGGCATTGTAGAACGAAAAATTGTTGCCGAAGTGGATAGTACCGGCGATATCGATGCCGTCCGTGCGCACGCTGCCCACGTTGGCCAGCACGGGATTGCCGCCGATGATGGAGGAAATCACGGGCGTGGGGCTGATCTGCAGTAAACGGTTGCTGAAATCGACGTGGTAGACGTTGACCTGGCCATCGATGGCCGTGATGGCGCCCAGGTTCAATGGATGGCTGCCGCGCACGCCCACTTCATAGGTGAGGGCTGTTTCCGGTTTGGCGTCGCGCTTGAACAAATCAAAAGCGGCCTGGCTCGACAAGCTCCATGGCGAGGCGCCGCCGCCGCCATAGGTGACGAACTGGCGCATGTTTTTCTGGATGTTGAAATACAGCTGGTCTTGCGGCGTGAAGTCCCAGCGCGCGCCCACTTGCGGCAAGAACCATTTTTTCGTGTTGATGGTGCCCACCGGCAAGGCCGTCGAGCCGCCCGCAATGGCGCCCAGGGCCGGCTGCACGGGGAATTGGCCGTCGGCAAACTGCAGGCTGGACTTGAAGCCGGCCTGCAGGGCGATATCGGGGCGGATGCGCCATTCATCCTGCAAGTGCAGCTGCACCACCTTGTTGTCGATCTCGCTGCCGTACTGCGTGATCAAAGGATTGCTGGGGCGGTCGTAGGGCGAAGTCGGGTTGTTGACGTCGAGCGCATACCAGCGGCGGTAGGCGGACGAGCGGTTCTGTTCCAGCCACAGGCCCGCTTCCAGCTGGTGCTCGCCGATTTCCTTGCGCACGGTGGAAATGAAGCCGCCGCGCTTGATGTCGTATTCCGTCGTGCGCACGGCGTAGCCCGAGTTGCCGAACACCTGTTTCAGGTTCTGTTTCGGATAGTACACGCTGAACAGGCCCGGCAAGCCGGCCACGCCGATGGGGCCGGCCACCACGCCCGCGCCGTCATCCTTGTGGTAATACACCTGGTTGGACCAGGTCATGCCTTCGGACAAGTTGGCGTCGAACTTGGCATATGCCAGGTAATCGGTGCGCTGCGCATCGCTGTAGTAATTGCGGTAATTGTTGCCGTCGGCGGCAGGCGTCGCGCCCGTGGGCGACAGGTAATTGAGGGCCGCCTTGAAGTCCGGATACAGGAAGGGGCGCGTGTACGGTGCGCTCGTTTCGCCCGCCACGTGCACGGTGCTGTCTTCGTTCGGCTCGATCTTGTCCGAGTAATTGAAGAACAGGGTCAGCTTGCCCGCCTCGCTGCGGTTGACGTATTTGGCATTGAACTGGTCGCCGCCCTGGCGCGCATCGAAATCCCAGGCGCGCGCTTCGTGGTGCAGGATGGAAAAGTAGGCGCTGCTGCCGTCGCCGAAGGCGCCCGTGTCGTAGCGGGCAAACGTGCGCGAGGTGCGGTGGCTGCCCACCGTTTGCTGCAGGCTGGCGCCCTGCGTGGCCAGCGGATCGCTGGAATACGTCTCGATGGTGCCGCCCAGGTTGCTGGTCGAGGCTGTGGCCAGGTCGCCCGCGCCCGAGGACAGCACGACGCTGCGCACGTTTTCGCTGATGACGGCGCGCTGCGGCGACAGGCCGTTGTAGTTGCCGTACTGCTGGTCGCCCAGCGGCACGCCATCCATGGTGTAGCCGAGTTGCTGGCCGGAAAAGCCATGCACGAACAGCGACAGGTTTTGCTCGTTGTTGCCCCATGGATCGGCCGTCTGGAAGCTGACGCCAGGCAAGGTTTGCAGGGCTTTCAGGGGATTCGTGCCGGGCAGGATTTTCTGGATTTCATTCTTGCTCAGGGCAACGGAAGAGCGCGTCTTGCGCGAGGAAATCTCCACGGTGGCCATGGGGGCGTTGTCGTCGGCAGCCGGGGCGGCAGCGGCTGCCATGTCGGTAGTGGCGGACGCCACGGCGGCGGCCACGGCCGTTTGCGCCAGCGCCGGCAAACTCAAGCCCGCGGCGCAGGCGCCCAGCAAAACATGGAAGGAATGGCGGCGCAGGGCCAGCGTCAAGTGGGTGGTCATCATCAGCCTGTGGAAAGTGGGAAGTAATACAAGCTGCGCAGCGTAACGGCGGCGCGTGACGGGCTGATGACGAACTGATGACGGAACGATGACAGTGGAAACAATTGCGCCGCCTCAAGGGCGGCGCGGCAGATGCATTGCGAAACTGTAATGCTTAGTTGATGCTGGCGGCTGGCGGAATCAAGACCTCGGCCGGCGCATCCGTGATGAACAGCTGCGCGCAATCGACCTTGTCGAACTCGTAGTGCTGGCCGCAGAAATCGCAGTTCACGCCCACTTGCCCTACTTCGTCCAGGGTGCTGTTGACTTCTTCCTCGCCCAGCATCTTGAGCATGTTGCCGACTTTTTCGCGCGTGCAGCTGCAATGGAAGCTCGGGTGCAGCGGGTCGAAGACGCGGATCGTTTCTTCCCAGAACAAACGCTGCATCAGGGTATCGATGTCGGTCGACAGGATTTCCGTCTCTTTCAGGGTCGACGCCAGCATCACGGCGCGATTCCACGTGTCGAGCGCGTCTTCTTCCGAGACGGGCGTCGCTTCGGCCTTGCCGCCATGGTGGGGCAGCTTTTGCAGCAGCAGGCCGCGCGAGACGGTGTCGTCGGTGGCCAGCCACAGACGGGTGTCGAGCTGTTCCGAACGCAACATGTAGTTTTCGATCACGGTCGCCATGTCGTCGCCGTCCAGCGGCACGATGCCCTGGTACGGTTGCTGGCCCGGCACCTTGTCGGCCGGGTCCAGGGTGATGATGAAGCGGCCCTTGCCCGTGGCGTTGAGCAATTGCGGCACGGTGGCCACGTCGGGGATGGCAGCGTCCGGGTCCAGCTTGGCCGTGGCGCGCAGGCGCAGGTCGGAATCGCACTCGACGACCATCAGGCGCACGGGACCGTCACCATGGATTTGCATGATGATGGAACCGTTGAATTTCAGGTTGGCCGACAGCAGGGCGCCGGCGGCCACCATTTCGCCCAGCACTTTTTTCACGGCCGTCGGGTAGGCGTGGCGCGACACCACTTCCTGCCAGGTGGTCGATACGTCGATGAACTGGCCGCGCACGGCGGCATTGTCGAAAATAAATTTTTGCAGGGTATCCTGGCCCGGGATGGCGGCGCTGACGGCGCCCGTGGTTTCAGTCGTCATTCTCTTATCCAATCTTCTTGAGTTGCGTATTAAATAGCTGGCCGCGCTGCACATAGTTCACGGCGTTGCCTTGTAGCCTGGTGATATCGTCTGCCGTCAGGGCCCGCACGGCCTTCGCCGGTGAGCCGATGATCAGCATATTGTCGGGAAATTCCTTGCCTTCCGTGACCAGCGCGCCCGCGCCGACCAGACAGTTTTTGCCGATCTTCGCGCCGTTCAGGATCACGGCCTGGATGCCGATCAGGGCACCATCGCCGATCGTGCAGCCATGCAACATTGCTTGGTGGCCAATGGTCACGTTCCGGCCGATGTCCAGCGGGTAGCCCGGGTCCGTGTGCAGCACGGCGCCTTCCTGCACATTGCTGTTGGCGCCCACGGTGATGCGTTCGTTGTCGCCGCGAATCGTGGCGCCGAACCATACGGAGGTATTCGCTTCCAGCGTCACCTTGCCGATCACGTTGGCCGTGTCGGCAACAAAAGCGGAAGCATCAATCTGCGGCGCATCGGCGCCCAATTGGTAGAGTGTCATCGTTAGCCTGTGGCTGTGGTGGAAGCGCCGGGCAGGGCCGGACGCGGAAGTTTACGGTGCTGCGTACGCTATTTTACGCTGTTGCAGGACAAGTCCTGCCGCCGACCGCCAATCCGGTATAATTATCGAACGGTCGTACTTTTATATGCGCACTATCTACAGACACAGCATGTGGCGCCATCCGCGCCACTTTCAAGGCAGGCAATGAGATGAAACCCATGAAACTTTCCCGTTCCGAATTCATCAGCATCCGCGGCGCCCGCACGCATGTGCGCCACTGGGGCCGCGAAGGCGCGCCCATCCTGTTCATGGTGCACGGCTGGATGGACGTGGCCGCCTCGTTCCAGTTCGTCGTCGACGAGCTGGCGGGCGACTGGCACGTGATCGCGCCCGACTGGCGCGGCTTTGGCCTGAGCGACTACACGCAATCGGACACTTACTGGTTCCCCGACTACCTGGCCGACCTGGACGCCATGCTGCTGCACTATTCGCCGGACGCGCCCGTCAAGCTGCTCGGTCACAGCATGGGCGCCAACGTGGCGGGCCTGTACGCGGGCGTGCGCCCGGAACGCATCAGCCGCTTCATCAATCTGGAAGGCTTCGGCATGATGGCAACGAAGCCGGAGCAGGCGCCGGGCCGCTACGCCAAGTGGCTGGACGAATTGCGCGAGCCGCCCGCCATGCGCAGCTATCCTTCGCAGCGCGCCGTGGCCGAGCGCCTGCAAAAGACCAATCCCCGCCTGCCGGACGCGCGCGCGGCCTTCCTGGCCGAACACTGGTCGGCGCAGAACGAGGCAGGCGAGTGGGATATCCTCGGCGACCCGCAGCACAAGCGCGTCAATCCCATCCTGTACCAGGTGGAAGAAGTGATGGCGTGCTGGCGCCGCATCACGGCGCCCGTGCTGTGGGTGGAGGCCGACGACACAAATATGTGGCAGTGGATGGGACCCAAGGAACAGGCGCGCATCGAGATCGACCGGCGTTTGGCCTGCATCAAGGATGTGCGCTGCGAGATGATGGCGGATGCGGGCCACATGCTGCATCATGATCAACCGGCGGCATTGGCGCGGCTGGTGGAAGCATTTTTGGCCTGATGTGTGTCTGGAACGCTGCAGCGCAATTTGACAAGCAGCGTACAATGAAAACTTCTTCCATGCTGAGCCCGTGCAGGGTATTGTTTTCACATGCTTAAAGTCGACCTGCATTGTCATTCGAATATCTCCGACGGCGTGCTCGCGCCTGCCGCCGTGGCTGCGCACGCGCGCAAGGCGGGCGTCGATGTATGGGCGCTGACAGACCACGACGAAGTGTCCGGCGTCGCCGCCGCGCGCACGGCCGCGCTGGACCTGGGCATGCGTTTCGTGGCCGGCGTGGAAATCTCGATCACGTGGGCCGGTGAAACCGTACACATCGTGGGCTTGCAAGTCGATGAAAACAATCCGGGTCTCGTGCAGGGCTTGCACCAGACGCGCTCGGGGCGCGACGCGCGCGGCCGCGAGATCGCCCGCCAGCTGGACCTGGCCGGCATCCCCGACGCCTATGAAGGGGCCTTGAAATTCGTCGGCAACCCGGACCTGATGTCGCGCACGCACTTTGCCCGCTACATCGTGGAAACGGGGAAATGCGCGAATATCCCCGACGTGTTCAAGAAGTACCTGTCGGAAGGCAAGCCGGGCTACGTCGAGCACCGCTGGGCCACCCTGGCCGAAGCCGTGGGCTGGATACGCGGCGCGGGCGGCGTGGCCGTCATCGCCCATCCTGGCCGCTACCGCTTCAGCGACATGGCGCAAGGCGTGCTGTTCGATGAGTTCAAGCAACTCGGCGGCGTGGCCATCGAAGTCGTCACGGGCAGCCACAGTCCGGACCAGTATCCGGAATACGCGCAGCTGGCCAACGCCTACGGCTTCCTCGCCTCACGCGGCACGGATTTCCATGCGCCGGGCGAGTCGCGCGTGGATTTCGCCATGCTGCCGCCGTTGCCCGCCAACGTGACACCGATCTGGCACGACTGGTTTTAGCTGACAGCCAGGCAAATCTGCTGCGCGGCGCGCTTTGCGGCCGGCGATGCTCGCTGTACTAAAGTACAGCTGCGCTTCTCGGCCACAATTCCCATCCGCTCGCGACGATTTTTTTAGACATTAAGTGCAGGATGTGCGCGGGCTTGAAATTCGCCGCCCTATACTTATCTTTTAGTTATTCTTGTTATACATAGTCATCTGGAGCCATCGCCCATGAAACGTATCGTCCTGTTTATAGCAACCAACCTGGCCGTGATGCTGGTGCTGTCGCTCGTCCTCAGCTTGTTGGGCGTGGGCAATCCGGCGCGGGGCAGTACCCTGAACCTGGGCAGCCTGATGGTGTTCTCGCTGGTGGTGGGTTTCACCGGGTCCATCTTTTCCCTGTTGATCAGCAAGCCCATGGCCAAGTGGAGCACGGGCGCGCGCGTGATCGACAATCCGACTTCGTCGACGGAATTGTGGCTGGTCAATACCGTGCGCGCGCTGTCCGAGCGGGCCGGCATTGCCATGCCGGAAGTGGCCGTGTACGAGGGCGACGCGAATGCGTTTGCCACGGGCGCCTTCAAGAATTCGGCGCTGGTGGCCGTGTCCACCGGTTTGCTGCAAAGCATGAACCGCGATGAAGTGGAAGCCGTGCTGGGCCACGAGATCGCCCACGTCGCCAACGGCGACATGGTCACCTTGACCCTGATCCAGGGCGTGGTCAATACCTTTGTCGTCTTCATGGCCCGCGTGGTGGGGTTCTTTGTCGATAACGTGTTGCTGAAAAATAACAACCGCGAAGGGGGCGGGCGCGGCATCGGTTACTTTGTGACCGTCATGGTGTGCGAAGTGATCTTCGGCCTGCTCGCTTCCATCATCGTCGCCTGGTTCTCGCGCCAGCGCGAATTCCGCGCCGACGCCGGTTCCGCCAAGCTGCTGGGCAGCCCCACGCCGATGATGCATGCGCTGGCCCGCCTGGGCGGCGTGCCGCCGGGCGAGCTGCCGCAATCGATGCAGGCGCTGGGCATCAGCGGCGGCAATGGCGGCTGGGGCGCGCTGTTCGCCACCCATCCACCCATCGAACAACGCATCGCCGCGCTGCGCAGCGTACAATAATGCTAACTTAACAAGCTGGTTCGCCAGAACGCTTACACATGAGTCAATTTTTCCAGATTCACCCCGACAATCCGCAATTGCGCCTGATCAAGCAGGCGGCCCAGATCATCCAGTCCGGCGGCGTCGTGGCCTTGCCCACGGATTCCTGCTACGCGCTGGTGTGCCAGCTCGACGACAAGGGCGCCGTCGAGCGCCTGCGCCGCATCCGTGGCGTGGATGAAAAGCACCATCTGACCTTGCTGTGCCGCGACTTGAGCGAGCTGGGCGTGTACGCCCGGGTCGACAACCGCCAGTTCCGCCTGCTCAAGGCGGCCACGCCGGGCGCCTACACCTTCATCCTGGAAGCGACCAAGGAAGTGCCGCGCCGCCTCAGCCATCCTTCGCGCAAGACCATCGGCCTGCGCGTGCCGCAGCACCGCATCGTGCAATGTTTGCTGGAAGAACTGGGCCAGCCCCTGCTCGGTGCGACATTGACCTTGCCCGGCGACGAAGAGAGCCTGACGGATGCCGACACCATCCGCGAACGCCTGGAAAAACTGGTTGACCTGATCATCGACGGCGGTGTCTGCGCGCATGGTCCCAGCACCGTGATCGACCTGACGGGACCGGAGCCGGAAGTGGTGCGCGTGGGACGCGGCGACCCGGCCGTGCTGGGCTTGTAGAGGGGCATCGCGTACCCGTTGCGCCGCCGCTCTTCATCTGTTCTTAATGACAACATAAGAAAGGGGCCGGGGTGCCTCTGGTAGAATCGCGGTCATGAGCGATTTCAATACGATAGTCCAGACCGTTGCGGTGTACCTGGTGCCGGTGCTGTTTGCCATTTCCCTGCATGAGGCGGCGCATGGCTATGCCGCCCGTTATTTCGGCGATCCGACCGCCTCCGACGCGGGCCGCCTGAGCCTCAATCCGATCCGGCATATCGATCCTTTCGGCACGATCTTGTTGCCCTTGATGCTGTATTTCACGATCCAGGTGCCGTTCGGCTATGCCAAGCCCGTGCCCGTCGATTTCAGCCGCCTGCGCAATCCGAAGAAACAGATGGCCTGGGTGGCGTTTGCCGGACCTGGCGCCAATTTTGTCATGGGCCTGGGCTGGATGATTGCCTTTGTCGTGCTCAGCGTGCTGCCGCCGACGGAAATGGGCATGTTTTTCCGCAAGATGGCGGGCGCCGGCGTCAGCGTCAATGCGGCCATGTTCGTCTTTAACCTGATTCCCGTGCCGCCCCTCGATGGCGGGCGCATCATGACGGGCTTGCTGCCGATGCAACTGGCGCGCCCGTACGCCAGCATCGAGCGCTACAGTCTGTATGTGTTCGGCGCCCTGGTGCTGCTGATGTACACGGGCATCTTGAACCGCGCCCTGCTGGCGGCGATTGAATTTGTCATAGGCATTTTTGTCACGGTGGTCACGCCTCTGACGGCCCTGTTGACGTGATACAAGCACCTTGATGGTTGCAAATAATTGATGGAAGTACCGATGCAAGTAATTGAACCGACAGTAGAAACCGAAGCGATTTCCGGCTGGCTGCGCCGCTGGGCGCCCCTGATTCCGGGCGGCGAAGTGCTGGACCTGGCCTGCGGCGCAGGCCGCCACGCGCGCCACCTGGTGAGCCTGGGCCATCCCGTGATCGCGCTCGACCATGATCCGGAAATGCTGGAAAAGGCGGCCGGCACGGGCATCACCACCTCGCTGGTGGACCTCGAAGCGCCGGGCGCCGTGTGGCCTTTCGCTCCCGGCCGCTTTGCCGGCATCGTCGTCACCAATTATCTGCACCGGCCGCTGCTGGAAGCCATGCTGGCCAGCCTGGCGCCCGATGGCGTGCTGCTGTATGAAACGTTTGCCGAGGGCAATGAGCAGTTCGGCAAGCCGTCGAATCCGAAATTCCTGCTGAAGGAAGGCGAAATGCTGGCCTGGGCGGTGCAGCAGGGCTTGCGTGTGGTAGCGTATGAGGATGGAAGAGTGGAACAGCCAAAAGCTGCTCTGGTGCAACGAATTTGTGCCGTCCGGCCGGATTTTCCACGGTTGGCAGCGCTGCTGCCGACGTTTTGAGCGGCCATACTATGTCAGAATGCACCACAGGCGCGGGCTATCCGCTACAATCGTTGTTTTATTTATCGGCGCTATAAACTTACTATGATCAAGGGCAGCATTGTAGCAATCGTCACCCCGATGCACACAGACGGCAGTCTGGACTTTCCAGGTCTGCGCAAGCTGATCGACTGGCATATCGCCGAGGGTACGGACGGCATCGTCATCGTTGGCACGACGGGCGAATCGGCAACAGTCAGCGTGGAAGAACACTGCGAACTGATCCAATTGACCGTCGAGCACGCCAAGGGGCGCATTCCTATCATCGCCGGCGCCGGAGGCAACTCCACGGCCGAGGCCATCAAACTGACGCGTTACGCGAAAGAAGCGGGCGCCGATGCTGTCTTGCAAGTGGTGCCGTATTACAACCGTCCTACCCAGGAAGGCATGTACCAGCACTTCAAGGCCATCGCCGAAGCCGTCGACATCCCCGTCATCCTGTACAACGTGCCGGGCCGCACGGTTGCCGACATGAGCAACGAGACCATCGTGCGCCTGTCCGCCATCCCGAATATCGTCGGCGTGAAAGATGCGACCGGCAATATCGGCCGCGGCATCGACCTGCTGCGCCTGGTGCCGGCCGACTTCGCCGTGTACTCGGGCGACGATCCGACGGCCATGGCGCTGATGTTCTGCGGCGGCCACGGCAACATTTCCGTGACGGCCAACGTCGCGCCGCGCGCCATGCACGAACTGTGCGTCGCGGCCATGGCGGGCGAGCGTGCCACGGCGATCGCCATCAATAACAAAGTTTTCCCTCTGCACCAGAAATTGTTTGTCGAGCCCAATCCGGTGCCCGTCAAATGGGCGATGGCCGAAATGGGCCTGATGCCGGCCGGCATACGCTTGCCGCTGGTGCCGCTGGCTGAAAACTGCCATGCCACCGTGCGCGACGCCTTGCGCGACGCCGGTGTCCTGTCTTAAGGCCGAACTTCAAGCCCGGACTTGACCAGTCCGGACCTTTCCTGATTCCAGCTGCTACTTAGCTTCTTATCCAGTTACGACATGACTAATTGCAAGAAAACCAAACCGGCGCCTGCCACCATCGCCGTCCGCGGCATCGTCATCGGCGCCGTCGCAGCCAGCCTCGCGGGCTGCGGCATGATCAGTTCGGTAGTCGGCGGCGACAAGGTCGACTACAAGTCGGTCAAGAAAGCCGGCACCCTGGACGTGCCGCCTGACCTGACGCAATTGCAGCAGGATAACCGCTACTCCTTGCCCGATGCGAAAAACGGCGTGGCCACGGCTTCCGGCTACAACGCGCAGCGCAACGCCACGGCCGGTACCCCGGTCGTCGTGGGCGCCGATGGCGTGGTCGGTGTCGTGCCGGTCACGGCAGGCGGCGTGAAGGTCGAGCGCGCGGGCAACCAGCGCTGGCTGGTCGTCAAGCAGTCGCCTGAAGTGCTGTGGCCGCAGCTCAAGCAGTTCTGGGAAGATTCGGGCTTTACCATTGCCGTCGACCAGCCGACGGCTGGCATCATGGAAACCGAGTGGAACGAAAACCGCGCCAAGGTGCCGCAAGACTTTATCCGCAGCACCATCGGCAAGGCCTTCGATTCGCTGTATTCGACTGGTGAAAAAGACAAGTTCCGCACCCGCGTGGAGCGCCTGGCCGACGGTTCGACCGAGATCTACATCAGCCACCGCGGCGTGGAAGAGGTCGTCACGGGCCGCGACAAGGAAACCACCACCTGGACCGCTCGCCCGAACGACCCTGGCCTGGAAGCGCAATTCCTGGCCAAGCTGATGACGCGCCTGGGCGCGGCCAGCGACGATGCGCAAGCGAAGACGGCCGTCGATGCCGCCATCGTGCAGCCGCAGCACGCCAAGCTGGTGGGCGACGCTGCCACGCAGACGCGCGGCATCGAAGTCGATGAAGGTTTCGACCGCGCCTGGCGCCGTGTCGGCCTGGCGCTGGACCGCGTCGGCTTCACCGTGGAAGACCGCGACCGCACGCAGGGCACGTATTTCGTGCGCTACGTCGATCCGGACGCGGTCAAGAAAGATGGCTTCTTCTCGAAACTGTTCAGCTGGGGCTCGTCGTCCGACAAGGACAAGGAAGCGCAGCGCTACCGCGTCCTGGTCAAGGCCGGCACCGGTTCGACCAGCCTGGTCAGCATCCTCAGCAACGAAGGCAAGCCCGATACCTCGCCAGTGGCCGAGAAGATCCTGGGTCTGCTGAATGACCAGTTGAAATAAGCGCTACATTCGCGGCAGGCATCAGAACCTGCCGTGCATTAAAAAGGCTGGCCCGGGAAACCGGGTCAGCCTTTTTTATTGCTTGCGTCCGGCGTTTTATCCGCAGGATAAAACGCCGGACGCAAAAAAGCCGGCCCGAAGGCCGGCTTTCTCTAGTGCTGGGTGCTAATTACTTAGCAGCCGATGCAGCAGCCGAAGCGGCAGCAGCAGCGTCCGAAGCGGCCGAAGCAGCGCTCGAAGCAGCAGCAGCAGCGTCGGTAGCGGCCGAAGCAGCAGCGTCAGCAGCAGCAGCTGGAGCAGCTTCAACTGCTGGTGCTGGTGCTGGGGTTTCAACTACTGGTGCTGGTGCAGGAGCTTCTTCTTTTTTGCTGCAAGCAGCCAGAGCAACAACCATCAGGGAGGCGATCAGCAGGGATTTTTTCATTTGTTTTCCTTAATTATTTCAAAAAATAAATCAATATTGTTGCGATGAATAATTACCGGTAATTATCGCTCGTTAGGTCGTCTTCGAAGGCTTTTCGTACCAGGTGGTGCCTGCCAGACAACGGAAACTTCCTAACCGAATATTATAGCGATTTTTGGTGCGTCGCAATAGGAGCAAGAGGCAAATTCGCAACTATTTTGTGATATCGCAATATTTGCCGAAGCAAATTGCAAGCAAGTGTAAGTGTTTTGCGAAAGCGCGACAAAACGATATAAAAATATTATGTTTCATTGCGCTGGCGCAGAAGCTGCTATTTTACCTACTGTAATACCACTTTGCTACGCCGCGTCATTCAGGCCAGTTCGATCCAGCCATCCTGATACCAGGTATATAAGGCATCCATCACGTCATCGGAAGCCTGGGCCACGGCGGCGCCATCGAGGGCGCGTTCATTGGCCAGGGTTTCCAGGGCCGTTTTATCGGCCTTGCCAATGGCAAACGATTCGCCATTGATGAAGACATTCTTGCCACGATACAGCATCAAGGTCTTGCGCGACAACACGACACCCTTTTTCTGTGCCGCGTCCGCGAAGCGGCCCACCGTCAGCGGCTTGGACAGCGGCGTGAAAAACACGTTGTGCTTCGGTTCCGACAGGTGTTCGCCCAGGAAAATGGTCACGTCTTCTTCCGTGAAGCGCACCTTGTTCATTTCTTCCGTGATCGTGCTGAGCATTTCGCGGGGAATTTCCGCCGGCTTGCCCGATGCTTTCAGGTCCGGGTCGCTGTAGATGCCCGGCAAGTCGATCGAGTCGGCCATGAATTGCAGGAACGCTTCGCCCAGTTCCTGGAACGATGGCGAGCGGAAGCCGATCGAATACGTCTGGCAGTCGCCGATGGCCACGCCGTCGTGCGCGTAGTGGGGCGGCAAGTACAGCATGTCGCCCGGTTCCAGCGTGAATTCTTCGTCGGGCGTGAAGTTGCTGAGGATTTTCAGCGGCAGGCCGTCGATCAAGCTCAGGTCCTTTTGCGCGCCGATGCGCCAGTGGCGCTTGCCCTGGCCTTGCAGCAGGAATACGTCATAGGAATCGAAATGCGGGCCCACGCCGCCGCCGTCGGTGGCAAAGCTGACCATCAGGTCGTCCAGGCGCGCGTCCGGCAGGAAGCGGAACTGGCGCAGCAGGGCGTCGGCCTTGGCGCTGTGCAGGTTGGCGCCCTGCACCAGCAGGGTCCATTCCTTCTGTTTCAGCGAGGGCAGGCTGGTCAGCGGACCTTGCTGCATGTTCCAGTGGCCATCCGCATGGCTGACCAGGCGCGATTCGACGTGATCGAGGGTCGCCAGTTCGGCCAGGGCCTTGAAATCGAACAGCGCCTTGAAGCCAGGCACGGCTTGACGGATCAACAAGGGTTTTTTATGCCAGTAGTCGCGCAGGAATTGCGCCGGCGTAATATCGCCGAGGAGAGTTAATTTTTTCATGCGCCCATTATAACAACCGGAAATGCAGGAATGCGCCTGCCGTTGGCGGCGTGAAGGTATAATTTGCCAGCTTATACAATGAAAGGAAGCATAATGAAGATTGCCAAAAATACGGTCGTGACTGTCAACTACAAACTGTCAGACGCGCAAGACAATCTGATCGAAGACGGCCGTCAGCCGATGGTCTACCTGCACGGTGATTATGAAAACACCCTGCCGAAGATCGAAGAAGAGCTCGACGGCAAGGAAGTTGGCTATTCCAACACGATCCAGATCGAACCGGATGATGCTTTCGGTGAATACGATCCAGCCCTGGTCAAGGTCGAGCCGCGCAACCGTCTGCCTGAGCCGCTGGAAGTGGGCATGCAGTTCGAAGGCATGCCGGAAAGCGATTCGCCGGACGAAGAAGCGATGATCTTCACCGTCACCGATATCGCCGACGACAAGGTCGTGCTGGATGGTAACCATCCACTGGCCGGCATCGCGCTGCGCTTCTCGCTGACCGTCGCTGACGTGCGCGCAGCCACCGACGAAGAAATCGCCCATGGCCACGTGCATGGCGCACACGGTCATGACCATGGCGATGAAGATGATGAAGGCGAAGAGGGCGATCACTTCCGCACCCACCCTATTCATTAACACCTGACCAAACCTACTGCGCGCAGCGGGGCGCGGCCGGCGATGCTCACCGTACTAGAGTACGGTTGCGCTTCTCGGCCGCGCCGCGCAGCTGCTCGCTACGGTTTTGTCAGGCGTCGTGACGTCTGCTGGGCGTGACGCTGCTTGAATGAAAACAGGCCGGCTACATGCCGGCCTGTTTGCTTATGCGCTAACGGCGCACGGTCGACGCCCTGGCCCTGGCTTGCGCCGATGGTCTGACGGCGCGTTGACGCACCTCAAAGAATGGGGTTTTACCGGGCCGTACGGCGATGGCGGACCAGTCGTTGTCGATGCTGACGTGGCCCAGGTTGCCTTTCCAGCTGATTTTCGGCCCGCCAGCCCTGGCCGCAGCCTTTTTGTTCTTGCCTTCCTTGCCGTCCGCGTCGCCATCGCGCTGCGTATCGACCAATAACACCTTGCCGCTGAACTTTTTCGCCAGCGTACGGATCTGCTTGCGCGGTCCCGCAAAGCCATCCTGTTTCGAACTGAAGCTGGGCAGCAGTGAATTGTCGTCTTCTTCCAGCACGCCCACGTCGCCGTCCGAGAACAGCACGATGCCGTCGAGCTGCTTGCGTTGCGCCATGGCGAACAGGCGCTGCAGCCAGGAGCGGTTGGCCACCAGGCGGTCTTCGAACTCGCTGTTGCGGCCTGCTTCCGGCAGAAAATGGTTGTTATTCGCGGGCAGGTTGATGGTGGCAAACAGCACGCCGCCGTATTCCCAATGGGCATTTTCCGCATAGCTGCGGAATTTCGCCGTCGATGACAGCCGCGACAGGGTCAGCTTGCGCTGGCCCAGACTCTGGTCGTCGGCGAAATACACGTCGCGCAGGCGGTTCAGGCGCTCGATGGCGTTGATGCGGCCGCGCGAATTGCGGCAGTTGGCCCAGTCGCTGGCCGACAGCGAGACGATCAGCGGCGGTCCGCTGGCGTCCAGCAAGTCCTTGCGCTGGCCGTACAGTTTGTCGCTGCACGGTTCGCTGGCTGCCTTGATGCCGGTGGCCACCACGAAGGAGGCATTGAAGGCGCTGGTGTCGGCGATGGCTTTTTTCAGGGGGCCATCGTCCGGCCCTGCGTTGAAGGAATGGCCCAGCACGGCAAACTCGAAGCCGGCCTGGTCGCCCGGGGCGGCCAGCGCCGCTTGCCATGGCAGGCTGGCAGCCAGCAAGCCGGCGGCCAGCAGGCGTATCGCGCTGCGCCGGCAGGTCATGCGGCGGCCAGCCGTTTCAATTGATACAGCTGCTCCAGCGCATCGCGCGGCGTGAGCGCATCGGGATCGAGGTCGGTGATGGCGTCGAGCAAGGCTTGCTGCGCCGCATTCAGCGCTGCCAGCGGCGCCGCCGCTGCCTCTTCTTCCTCTTGCGCATACGGATCGGCGGAGGGCAGCGCGAACAGGTCGCGCTGCGGCGTGGCGTCCAGCGCCTGCGCTTCCAGGCGCGCCAGGTGCTTGCGCGCCGCCTTGATCACGGGCTGCGGCACGCCGGCCAGCTGCGCCACCTGCAAGCCGTAGCTTTGCGAGGCGGGGCCGGCCTGCACGGCGTGCAGGAAGACGATGCTGTCCTTGTGCTCGACGGCGGACAGATGCACGTTGGCTGCGCTCGGATGGCTGTCTGGCAATTGCGTCAGCTCAAAGTAATGCGTGGCGAACAGGGTGAAGCTGCGGCTGCTGTCGATCAGGTGGCGCGCGATGGCCCACGCCAGGGCCAGGCCGTCGAAAGTCGAAGTGCCGCGGCCCACTTCATCCATCAGCACCAGCGAATGCTCGGTGGCGCCGTTCAAAATCGCTGCCGACTCCGTCATTTCGACCATGAAGGTCGAGCGTCCGCCCGCCAGGTCGTCGGTGGCGCCGATGCGCGTGAAGATGCGGTCGATGGGGCCGATGGTGGCGGACGCGGCCGGCACGTAGCTGCCCACGTAAGCCAGCAGGGTGATCAATGCCACCTGGCGCATGAAGGTCGATTTACCGCCCATGTTCGGACCGGTAATCAAGAGCAGCCGGCGCTCGTTGACGAGGCGGCAATCGTTGGCGATGAAGCGTTCGATCTGCTTTTCCACCACGGGGTGGCGACCTTCGACGATGTTGATGCACGGCTCGTCGACCAGCTGCGGCGCGGCCCAGTTATGCTGCTGCGCATGTTCCGTCAGCGCGTTCAGGGTGTCGAGCTGGGCCAGGCCCTGCGAAATGGTCTGCAAGGTGCCGATGTGCGGCGCCAGCTCGGCCAGCAGCAGGTCGTACAGCAGTTTTTCGCGCACGAGGGCCTTGTCTTGCGCCGACAGGGCCTTGTCTTCGAACACTTTGAGTTCCGGCGTGATGTAGCGCTCGGCGTTTTTCAGGGTCTGGCGGCGGCGGTAGTCGTCCGGCACCTTGTCCGTCTGGCCGTGCGTGACTTCAATATAGAAGCCGTGCACCTTGTTGTATTCGACGCGCAGGTTGGCGATGCCCGTGCGCGCGCGTTCGCGCGTTTCCAGGTCGAGCAGGAACTGGCCCGCGTTTTCCGACAGGGCGCGCAGTTCATCGAGTTCCGCGTCGAAGCCGGTGGCGAACACGCCGCCGTCGCGCACCATGGCGGCCGGTTCCTGCGCCACGGCGCGCACCAGCAAGTCCAGGCAGGCCGTCGGTGTCGCCAGCGCCGCGTGGATGGCGGCCAGCAAACCGCTTTCGCCGCCCTGGCCAGGGCCGTAACAATGGACTACGTCGCCGCGCAGGGCCGGCAGTTGCAGCAAGCCGTCGCGCAGGGCGGCCAGGTCGCGCGGACGCGCCGACAGCAGCGCGATGCGCGTGGTGATGCGTTCGATATCGGGCACTTGCGCCAGCGTGGCGGCGAGCGGACCGGCCGCCTCGCTTTGCGCCAGCGCGGCGATGGCTTCATGGCGCGCGCGGGCCACGTTCTGGTCGCGCCGCGCATGGTGCAGCCAGTGGCGCAGCATGCGCGAACCCATGGCCGTGCGGCAATGATCCAGCAGGGAAAACAGCGTCGGCGATTCCTGGCCGCGGATGGTTTCCGTCAGTTCCAGGTTGCGCCGCGTGGCCGCGTCCAGGCCGATGAATTCGCTTTCCGTTTCCGTCGTCAAGGAGCGCACGTGCTGCAAGCCGCGTCCCTGCGTCGACTGCGCATAGCGCAGCAGCGCGCCGGCCGCGCCAAATGCGGCGCCGAGGCCATCGGCGCCAAAGCCCGTCAGGGTCGCCACGCCCAACTGGTCGAGCAGGGCCTTGTGGCCGCCCACCACGTCGAAATGCCAGTCCGGCACGCGGTTGATGTGCGTGCCCGCGTAGTCGTCGAACAGGTTGCCATTGTCGCCGCTGAGAATTTCCGCCGGCACGATGCGCTCGAGCTCCTGCTGCAGGCGCGCGGCCACGGTGGCGCTGTCGCCGGAGAATTCCATCAGTTTCAGCGCGCCGCTGGCCAGCGACAGCCAGGCCAGGCCCGTGGTGACCGTCTTGCGCTGCGTGATGCTGCACATGGCCAGCAGCGGGCGCTCGGCCTTTTCTGGCAGCAAGTCCGCATCCGTCAGGGTGCCGGGCGTGACCACGCGCATGACCTTGCGCTCGACGGGGCCCTTGCTGGTGGCCGGGTCGCCGATCTGTTCGCAAATGGCCACCGACTCGCCCAGCTTGACCAGCTTGGCCAGGTAGCCGTCCAGCGAATGAAACGGCACGCCGCACATTTTAATGGGGTTGCCGCTGGCCACGCCGCGCGCCGTCAGGGTAATGCCCAGCAGGCGCGAGGCTTTTTCCGCATCCTCGAAAAACAGCTCGTAGAAATCGCCCATGCGGTAGAAGACCAACATCGTCGGGTGGTTTTCCTTGATGCCCATATATTGGGTCATCATGGGCGTAAGCTTTTCAGCCGAATTCTTCTTTGCCGCGGCGGCGTTGATTTCTTTTGGGACGGTGGTCATGTGTTCTTTGTCGTTGGTCCGGCGGCAGGAGACGCATGCCTGCCGGGCTGTGGGTGGTGCTGTGTGCGTGCCAGGCCGCGCCAGTGGGCGGAGCTTGGGTTCAAGGCCGTCATTTTACCGCTTTCGGCGGGCGGGGCGGCGTATTGCGTGCGCAGATGAAAAAGCCGCATCGACAAAGTCGATACGGCCTTGGGTATGCGCAGACCGAAAGGCAGCGCTATGCATAGTTGATTCTATAAGTTGCCGTCGCCGCCCACCGAGCTTTCCGGATCGAAGGAAAAGACGCGCAATTCCGGTTGTACATCTTCGCCGCGCATGATGCGTACCGTCATCACGAAGGAGAGTTCCCAACGACCGGCGGTATAGCCGACATCCAGGTTATGTTTCCACTCCTGGCGGATGCGGTGCAGGGGCGTTTGCTCTGGTTCGCCCAACAGTTGCTGGATTTCGAAGTCCAGCGGGAAATGGTAGGTGGCACCTACCGACTGAAGGAATGGCGAAGGCGGTGAATAAATGGTGGGTACTTTCGGTCCAATCTGAGTCAGCTGCGGTACGGTGACGATGCAGCAATCGATGATCTGAAACGATGTGAAGCCGCTGTCCTTGGAGCCGCAGCAGGTGACGTCGAGATAGACATGCTGGCCCTTCTGGAAATGCACGCCGCCCATGTAGGGGCCATGGCGGGGATCGGCCGTGCCGTCGCAAGAGGTAAAGTTGTAGTCGAGCTGGTTGGTGATCTGATCCGCATCAAAGTGCACGGATAACTTCATCCAAGGGCTTACAGGCGTCATTTTTTACTGTCTCTTTCTAAGTTGATGAGAAATTGTTGGTAGCGGGAATCGCGTCGGAGGTTCAGCAGATCTGGCGCTGATTCGATGAGATTGAAGGGATAGCCTAGCTTGCTTGCTTGGAATAGCGCGGCCAGTGCCGCGCTGCGGTTGCCTATCAGTTCATATGTTAGGGCTGCGCGAAACTGGACGTCTGCGATCTGTGGTGCCAGGTCGAGCGCATGTCGCACGGCTACCAGGGCGCCTTCTTTTTCTCCGGCGTAGGCTTTGTATAAAGCCATGCGGGAATTGAGCGTAATGTCACTGGGCATGCGCACCAGCATGGGCTGCAAAAGCGCGATCGCGCGCAGGTACGATTGTTTCGATGCCTGAGCCAATGCGGGAACCCAGCGTTGCGCATCGGCTAGGTTGGCCCAAAGCAAATAGGTGCCGGGGCTGCCTTTTTTCTCGGAAACGGCATTTTCAAATGCTTGTACCGCACCAAGGTAGTCGCCCTTGGCAAACAGCGACGTGCCCAAGTTGGTGTAGAGTTCCCAGTGTGGACGTACCAGAAGACCTTGCTGGAGAACCGCAAGTGCCTCGTCTTCGCGGTTCTGGCGCAGCAAAGTTGCATTCAAATAGGCATAGGCTCCGGGTGATTGCGGGTCCATATGTATACACTTGCGAAAAATTTGTTCTGCGGCCGCGTAGTCACCCTTTCTGTAGTTCATCACACCGAGTGACATATCGAACATGCGTTCATTTGGATATGCCGCAACAGCTTGTTTCAGTACTGCGTGCGCTAGATCAAAATTGTGAGCGGCGATATGCAAGCGTGCCTTGCCATACAACGCCAGCATATTGTTTGGTTCCAAATTTAATGAGATGTTTGCTTCGTGCAGCGCTTCGTCATTCTTGCCCTGGAATTCCAGTACCCATGCTTGCGCGACATGGGCGAGCGCTAACTGATTATCCGCTGCCAATGCTTGCTTTGCGCTGACATCGGCTCTTTGCAACCAAGTGGCATCGCGGCCATTTCCCGTATAGCGGAAGCTCGACGCCAGTGACAGGCCTGCCGCCGCCGCCGCATTACCTGGATTATGTTGCAGCACTGTCATGAAATGTCCGATCGCCTGCGCCTGGCTCGTGTCGCGATCAAACACCCGCAACGCCTCCATCCCCGCCGCCATGCTGGCCATTTCCGAATACGGCGCGGGCGCCTTCTCGCCCGTGACGAACGATTTGATGGCAGGAGCTATATTGGGCATCTGCCATCCCGCCAGTACCGCCAGCAGCGCCACGCCCGCGCCCCATTGCAGCGTGCGCTTGCGGGGCAGGGGCAGGCGGATGGAGACGCTGGCGGGTGGTTCTTCCTTCGCGGGCGTCGCGTCGGCAAGAGGCGCGGCCAAGGTGGCAGGTTCCCCGCGCTGCGCCCCAATCGCCTCGCGCACGTCGCGCATGGTGCGCGGCCGCTGGGACGGGTCGTGCGCCGTCATCGCGCGCACGAGGGCGTTGATGGCGGGCGGCACCGTTTCCGGCAGGTCGGGCCACGGCTGCGTCGCCTGCATGTGGGCGGCGGCCAGGGCCAGGCCGTTCAGGTGGGCGAAGTGGCGCTGGCCGGCCAGCATTTCGTACAGCATGGCGCCCAAGGCATACACGTCGCCGCGCGTGTCGGGCGGGCGGCCCATCAGGCGCTCGGGCGCCATGTAGGCGATGGTGCCCTGCAAGTCGCACAGGGTGGTCGTCTGCGTCGCTTGCGGGTCGATGTGGCGGGCCAGGCCGAAGTCGAGGATGCGCACCTTGCCGTTTGCCTCCAGCATCAGGTTCGACGGTTTCAGGTCGCCATGGACGAGGTCCATGGCGTGCGCCTCGTCCATCGCGTCGGCGATCTGGTAGGCGATGTCGAGCGCCGACCGCAGGTCAGCCTGGCCGCCGTGCATGAACTGGCCCAGGGTCTGGCCTTCGACCAGTTCCATGACGATGGACTGGCCCGTGCCCTGGCCTTCGATGGCGAAGATGCGCACGAAGGCCGCGTGCTTGAGCGAGGCGGCCAGGCGCGCTTCATTGATGAGTTTTTCCGGATGCAGCACGTCGGCTTGCGGTTTCAGGCGTTTCAGCGCCACGCTACGGCACAGCTTGGCATCCCAGGCTTCGAAGACATGGCCGAAACCGCCCTCGCCCAGCAAGCGGCGCACTTCGTAGTGCCCGCTGATCGTGTCGTCTTGCGACGGGGTCTGACGCAGGGAGTCGAGCAGTTCCATATACCTTGGCTTCAGAGTGCATCAAGGTGCGCATCAGGCATCGGAGAGGGAATTGCGATGCCTATGTGCGCAAAATGATTGATTTTGAGTAACTTCCTGATTTAAAACGATTGTTTCGAATAAGTCAATTAGTATTGACAAGGAGTGAACAAAAGTTGCTGGCAGTCGCCTTTGCGCGCTTCTGCCGCAGGCATGCGCGGCTACGCCACGCAGGCGTCGATGGCCGTACCCAGTTTGTCGACGATCTCATCGACGTGGCTGGCGTCGATGATGTAGGGCGGCGCCAGCAGGATGTGGTCGCCGTGCAGGCCGTCGATGGTGCCGCCCATGGGGTAGCACATCAGTCCGTTTTGCATGGCTTGCGCCTTGATGCGCGCGTGCAGGCGGCGGGCGGGGTCGAACGGCTGCTTGCCCGCGCGGTCCTGCACCAGTTCCAGGCCCAGGAACAGGCCGCGGCCGCGGATGTCGCCCACGTGCGGGTGCTCGCCGAAACGCTGGCGCAGCCGCTCCTGCAGCAAGCCGCCCATGGCGCGCACGTTGGCCAGCAAACCGCGTTCCTCGATCTGCCGCTGCACGGCCAGCGCGGCGGCGCAGGCCGTGGCGTGGCCGATATACGTGTGGCCGTGCTGGAAGAAGCCCGTGCCGGCGCGGATGGTCTCGCGGATATCCTGCGACACCATCACGGCGCCGATGGGCTGGTAGCCGGCGCCCAGGCCCTTGGCGATGCAGATCAGGTCGGCAGTGATGCCTTCCTGCTCGCAGGCGAACAGGCTGCCCGTGCGCCCCATGCCGCACATGACTTCGTCGAGGATCAGGAGGATGCCGTGGCGCTGGCAGATGGCGCGCATGCGCGCAAAATAGCCGGCCACGGCGGGCAGGGCGCCGGCCGTGGCGCCGACGACGGGCTCGGCGATGAAGGCCATGACGTTCTCCGCGCCCAGTGCGGCGATATGGTCTTCCAGTTCCTGGCCCAGGCGCGCCACGTAGTCGGCATCCGTTTCATGGGGCGCCTGGTCGCGCCAGGCGTAGCAGGGCGACACGTGGGTCACGCCAATGAGAAGCGGCTCGAACTGCTGGCGGCGCCAGGCGTTGCCGCCCGTGGCCAGCGCGCCCAGGGTGTTGCCGTGATAGCTCTGGCGGCGGGCGATGACGTGGCGGCGCTGGGGCTGGCCCCGCTCGACGAAATACTGGCGCGCCAGCTTGAGCGCGCTCTCCACCGCCTCCGAGCCGCCAGAGACGAAATACACGCTGTCGATGCCGTCTGGTGCCCGCTCGACGAGAAAATCGGCCAGCTGCTCCATCGGCTCGCTGGTGAAAAACGAGCTGTGCGCGTATGCCATCGTCGCAATCTGCCGCTGCACGGCGGCGCTCACGGCCGCATCCGAATGGCCGAGGCAGGAGACGGCCGCGCCGCCGCAGGCGTCCAGGTAGCGCTTGCCGTCCGCATCGATCAGGTAAGGCCCATCGCCGCCCGTGGCGACAGGGTAGGTGGCGGTCAGGCTGCGGTGGAAGACATGGCTCATGGTATCGCTTTCTTATCGGCAAGGGAGAATGGCCGATTATAGGATGCGTGGAGCCGTGTTGCAACGATTGGTGTATTTGTTTTTAATTTACATCATTTGATGTTTTTGCGTAGGCGCCCAGCGCCCGCAGCTGGGTTTCCGCTGCGCCGATGGCGTGCACTGCGTCCGGTCCCGCGCGCGCCACCAGCAGTTCCACCAGGCTCTCCACGGCCGCGATGCCGGCAACGATGGAAGGGAAGAACGAGGGACTGTCGACGGCGATGACGATGCTGGCGTCGGCCTGCAGGGCCAGCGGCGACATGGCGCTGTCGCTGATGGCGAGCACCTGGCAGCCGGCCTGGCGCGCCGTTTGCGCCACCAGCAGCGCTTCGCTCGAATACGGCGCGAAGCTGACGACGACGACGGCTTCGCCCGCCTGCAGGGCGCGCAAGTCCATTTCCAGGGTGCCGCCCTGGCCGCTCAGCAGCTGCACGCTGGGGCGCAGCAGCCGGTACAGGTAGTGCAGGGTGTAGGCGATCGGGTGGGCGGCGCGAAAGCCGGCCACGTGCACGCGGGGCGCCGCCTGCAGCAGGCTGGCGGCCGCGTCCAGGGCGGCGTGGTTGGCACTTTCCGTGGCGGCCAGGTTGCGTTGCTGCACCGAGAACACTTCGGTGACTAGGTCCCCGTCCTTGCCGGCCAGCGTGCCCGCCTTTGCCGCATAGCCGACGGGTCCTGCGCGCAGGCGTTCGACGAAGATGGCTTTCAGTTCCGGCCAGCCGGCAAAGCCCAGCTGCTGCGCCAGGCGCACCAGGGCGGCCGATTGCACCTGCGCGCGCGCGGCGATGCTGCGCATCGATGACACGGCCACTTCGTCCGGATGGTCGGCCAAGTAGCGGGCGCCGGCCTGGAATTGCGGGCTCAGCTCCGCATGGCGCGCCTTGATCAGGTCCATCAGTGCCGCATAGGAATCGTGGGGTGTCGCTGCCTGCATCGCCGTGCCTCATGTAGTAGGTTGCGGCGATGGTACAGGATTCGTCAGCGCGCCGGTAGCGGCAGGGCGGCCGTGCGCGGACGCAGGCGGGCAAACAGGTGCGGCCCGGCCGGCTGGCGGCGCGGTCCCGTCGTCAGCACGCGCAGGGCGGTGCGCAGCGGCACATCGTGGCAATGCAGGAACAGGGCGGCGGCGCCCGTGCCGGCCATTTCCTGCAAGGCCAGCGCATGCTCGACCAGCGCCGCCGTGCGCATGTCGAGCCGCACCGGGATGTCGGGTTGGAATAACTGTATATCGACGTGCCGTGCATCGCGCATGCTGTCCCCGCCGGGTTCGCTAGTCAAGCTGCCAGCATAAAAGCGCCCCGGCGGCGCCACTTTGCGCCAGATCAATTCCTATGTCGGATAGATTCCACAAGGCAAAAAAACGCCAACCGTTGCCGGCTGGCGCTGAAAACCCTCGCAAGGAAGAAAGGGGGGATATGAGTTAGTAGCTCCAGCGTATCGATAAACCGACGACCTTGTCATAGCGCCGCACATCGCGCACATAGTCCGGCGTGTCGTGGTAGTCGCGGTAGGTCGAGTCGAGCAGGTTGTTCGCGTCCAGCGTCACCGTGGTGTGCGGGTTGAGCTTGTACGAGACCGACGCGTCCAGGGTCTTCGTCGGCGCCACGGTCAGGTGGATGCCCTTGCCGCGATAGTTGTAGTCATCGACGTACTTGTCGCGCCAGCTGTAGGCCAGGCGCGCCGACCACGGTCCCTGTTCGTACAGGCCGACGATATTGGCCGACCACTTCGACATGCCCGTGAACGGGTGCGCACTGCCATTGAGTTCTTCCAGTTCGCCCGTCATGTAGGTGGCGTTGGCCTGCAAGCCCAAGCCGCTCATCCAGCCGGGCAGCTTGTCGTAGAACTGCTGGTAGGCCATTTCCATGCCTTGCAGGTGGCCCTTCGACGTGTTGCGCGGACGCGTGATGTCGTACTCGATGCCGCCGTACGTTTCCTTGGCCGAACCGGACAGGATGTAATTCTTGAAGTTGTGGCGGAACACGGTGGCCGTGACGGAACCCGTCTGGGCGAAATACCATTCCACCGCCACGTCGAGGTTCTTGCCTTCCACGGGTTTGAGGTCGGGATTGCCGCCGCTGCCAGTCGGGCGCACCATCTCCAGGCTCTGTCCCAGGCTCACGCCGGGGTTGAAGTCGGCGAAGTTCGGGCGCTGCACGGCCTTGCCGGCGGTCAGGCGGGCGATCAGGTCCTGGCGCAGCATGGCTTTCAGGGTCAGGCTGGGCAGCACGTCCGTATCCGACGTCTTCACGCGCACCGGCGTGACGATGCCGTTTTGCGAGGAATTGCCCTGCAAGTCCTGCTTGGTTTGCACCACGCGCACGCCCAGGGTGCCATCGACCGGCACTTGTGCCAGGTCAAAGCCGATGCGCGCCTTGCCGTAGACGGCATTGGTTTTTTCCACGTCCTTGTAATGGGTCATCGGATCGTCCGGGCTGCGTTCGCTGCTGCCCGTAAACAGCTGGCGCAGCACGGCCGTGTTGTTGAGCATGAAGTCGCGGCAGGGCGTGAGCCAGCTTTGCAGGCCGAAGTTGCCCGTGTTGTCGTGCGAGGCGCACGCCAGGCCGGGAATTGCGTCCGCATACATGGTCGACGTCAATCCGCCCTGGCCATTTTTTTCGCGGATCGATTCGGCCTTGCGCTTGGCCAGGCGCACGCCGCCCGAAAATTCGCGGAAGAAGCCCGTGCTGTCCATGTCGTAGGTGACGTCGCCGCGCCAGTCGGTCGAGCTGCCTTCGTCGTGGCTGTGGTTATCGTAGAAACCGAGCAGCGTGTAGTTCTTCGGATCGAGCATGTTGTAGCCGGGGTAGCTGATCTGCGCGCCGCCGTTGACGTTCGTGCTGCCGATCACGCTGGTCGGGTGGGCGAGGAAGTCGAGGATGGGGAATTCGCGCTCGAAGTCGCTCACCGTGCGCGCCAGTTCCGTGGTCGCGCGCAGCTGCGGCGTGATGTCCCAGCGCGCGCCGATGGCGCCTTGCGAACCGATCGAGCGGTCGCGCCGCGCCTGCGTCGAGCCCAGCGTGAACGGCGACCACGGGCCGTCGATCTTGCCCACCGTGGCCGCCTGGCTGGTGCCGGGGATCAGGGTGATGTCCGGATTCTGGCCCCAGGGCAGCGAGCCGACGAAGAACTGGCTGTCGAACGCATGCTTGATCAGGGTCGACATGCCTTCCGCATACACTTCCACCTGCGAGTTCGGGCGCCACTGGAAGGCGGCATTCGCCGCGTAGCGCTTGCGGTCACCCACGGTCGGGATCATGCCGACGGAATCGGGGCCCGTGATATTGCCCGCTTCGGGGCGCTTGACGGGTTCGGCGTTCCAGATCGTCTCGTCATAGTATCTGCCGCGCTGGTAGGACAGGCCGAGCAGGGCGCCGAATTCGCCGTATGGGGTCTTCCAGCGGTTCGAGACCATGCCGCTGACGTTCGGGTCCGTCGAGCCGGCCTTGTCGCGGTGCTCGGCGCGCACATTGCCCGATGCCGTAAAGCCCTTGAAGTCGAACGGGCGGTTGGTGCGCACGTCGACCACGCCGGCCGTGCCGCCTTCGACCATGTCGGCGCCCTGCGATTTGTAGACGTCCACGCGCTGCAGCATGGCCGTCGGAATGTCGGCCAGGTACAGGCTGCGGCCCACGGACGTAAACATTTCGCGGCCGTTGAGCAGGGTCACCACGCCGGGCAAGCCGCGGATGATGACGGTACCCGCTTCGCCGCCTTCGCGGCGGATCTGCACGCCCGTCACGCGGCCGAGGATTTCGGCCACGTTCTTGTCGGGGAATTTGCCGATTTCATCGGCGACGATGGAGTCGACCACCTGGTCGCTGTTCTTCTTGATCGTCTGCGCGCTTTGCGCTGCCCGGCGCACGCCCGTGACGGCGACGACGGCGATGCCGCTGTCGGCTGGCGTTGCCGCCGGTGCCGTTTCTTCCACCGGTGTTTCTGGGGCGGGCGCCTGCTGCGCCCAGACGGAGGCGCTGCTCAGCAGGCCGGCGCCGGCCAGCGCGGCCACCGTGGCCTTCAAGGTCAGCCGTGTGTTTTGCCGGGACGTGCGGGTGCCCGTTGCCATCGATTGCTTCATCTTGTCTCCACCTGTATTTTAGTTATGTTGAGAACGCTGCGGCAGTCGCCGCCAGAGCTGAAACTTGCTCAAGAAATATGGTATGGGGAATGACTTTGCCCCACAAATGACTTCTTTTGCGATGTCCATATCATTTCCGGTATCCCTGCTGGATTCATGCGCCCTGGCGGCGCACCCAGGCATCGCTGTTCGCTGCCAACGACATGCGCGCCGCTGCACCGGCCGCGCAGGGGCGAAAAAAAAGGCGGCCCGCAGGCCGCCCTTGTGCGCAGTTGGCGCGCTTACGCTTCGGCGACGCGCTTGGCGATGTGCGCCAGCGCTTCTTCCACCTGGTCGATCAGGATCAGGCACAGGTCGCCTTCAGCGAGGCGCGCCAGGGCCTTGTCGATGGCGACGAATTCGCCGTTGATTTCATCGATATGGCTGGTGCGCTTGGCGCCGTCCAGGCCCTGGCGCAGCAATGCCACCACTTCGCCGTCGGCGCGGCCGCGCTGGCACTGGTCCTGGTACAGCAGCACGTCGTCGAAGGCAGCGCCGAGGATTTCCGTCTGCTGGCGGATGTCTTCGTCGCGGCGGTCGCCGGCGCCGCTGATGACCACCGAGCGGCGCTTGGCCGGCATGCTTTCGACGGCCTGCACCAGCGCAAGGATGGCGTCCGGATTGTGGCCGTAGTCGGCGATCAGCGTGGCGCCACGATAGTCGAACACGTTGAAGCGGCCCGGCGCGTTGTCGGCTTCATTGGCAAAGGTTTTCAGGCCCAGCGCGATGGTTTTCCAGTCCAGGCCCACGGCCCAGGCGGCGGCCAGGGAGGCCATGACGTTGTCGACCTGGAAGCCGATGGCGCCGTTGCGCGTGATGGGCACTTGCGACAGGGCGATTTCGTGGCGTTCCTTGCCCTGCGCCGCGACCAGCTTGCCGTCTTCCACGTACACGACGCGGTTGCCCTGCGCGCGGTGCGTGGCCATCACGGGATGCGTCTTGTCGGCGGCGAAGAAGGTCACCGTGCCGCTGCAATTCTTGGCCATGCGGGCCACGGCCGGGTCGGTGGCGTTCAACACGGCTACGCCGCTGTCGGCCACGTTCTGCACGATCACGCGCTTCAATACCGCCAGGTCTTCCACGGTGGTGATGTAGTTCAGGCCCAGGTGGTCGCCGGCGCCGATATTCGTCACCACGGCGACCTGGCAGCGGTCGAAGGCCAGGCCTTCGCGCAGCATGCCGCCGCGCGCCGTCTCGAACACGGCCGCGTCGACGTCCGGGTGCAGCAGCACGTTGCGCGCGCTGCGCGGGCCGCTGCAGTCGCCGCTGTCGATCTGGCGTCCTTCGATGTACACGCCATCCGTGTTCGTCATGCCCGTGCGCAGGCCGGAGGTGGTCAGCAGGTGGGCGATCAGGCGCACGGTGGTGGTCTTGCCGTTGGTGCCGGTGACGGCGACGACGGGGATGCGGCCATCGTCGCCCTCGGCGAACATGGCGGCGATGATGGCTTCGCCGACGGGACGCGGCTTGCCGAACGAGGGCGCCAGGTGCATGCGCAAACCTGGTGCTGCGTTGACTTCGACGATGCCGGCGTTCTGCTCTTCCAGCGGTTTCAGGATGCTGTCGGACACCACGTCCACGCCGCAGATATCGAGGCCCACCATGTGCGCGGCCGCGACGGCGCGCGCCGCCACTTCCGGGTGCACGTCGACGGTGACGTCGGTGGCCGAGCCGCCCGTCGACAGGTTGGCGTTATTGCGCAAGATCACGCGCTGGCCCACGGGCGGCACGGATTCGGCCACGTAGCCTTGCTTGGCCAGGCTGGCCAGGGCGATGTCGTCGAAGCGGATCTTCGTCAGCGAGGTGGCATGGCCGCTGCCGCGGCGCGGGTCCAGGTTGACCTGGTCGACCAGTTCGCGCACCGTGTGCTGGCCGTCGCCCACCACTTGCGGCGGATCGCGGCGGGCCGCTGCCACCATCTTGTTGCCGATGACGAGCAAGCGGAAATCGTGGCCCGGCAGATACCGTTCGACGAGGATGTCGTCGCGGAATTCCTGCGCCGCGATGAAGCCGGCCGTCAGCTGCTCGCGCGTGGTGACATTGACGGTGACGCCCTTGCCCTGGTTGCCATCTTTGGGTTTCACGACGACGGGCAGGCCGATCTCGCAGGCGGCGGCCCAGGCGTCGTCCACGTCGATGGCGACGCGGCCTTGCGGCACGGGCACGCCGGCCGAATCGAGCAGTTTTTTCGTCAGTTCCTTGTCCTGCGCGATGGCTTCGGCGATCGCGCTGGTGCCGTCCATTTCGGCGGCCTGGATCTTGCGCTGCTTGCTGCCCCAGCCGAACGTCACCAGGCTGCCTTCGGTCAGGCGGCGGAACGGGATGTTGCGCGCCACGGCGGCGTTGACGATGGCGCCCGTCGATGGGCCCAGGCGCACGTCTTCATCGAGTTCCTGCAGCTGGTGCAGGGCGCCGGCCAGGTCGAACGGCGCGTCGTCGAGCGCGGCGCGGCACAGCTGCTGCGCCAGTTCCAGGGCCAGGCGGCCGACGGCTTCTTCCGAGTATTCGACGACGACCTGGAAGATGCCCGTTTCCAGCGTCGGCGTGGTGCGGCTGAAGGTGACGGGGCAGCCGGCTTGCGCCTGCAGGCCCAGCGCCGCCAGTTCCAGCACCTGCGCCATCGGCGCGGCGTTGTAGTTGCCCAGCGGTTGCAGCGGGCTCAGTTGCGGAAAGAGTGCGCGCAGGCGGGCTTCGAAGCCGGGCAGCTGGGCGATGTCGAGTTCCTGCGTGGTGCAGGAAACAATGGCTTCCACGGCGGTGTCGTGGCTCCAGAGGTTAGGGCCCCGCAAGGCCCGTACGCGATATACTTCCATAATTAAACCGTAATCCTGTTGTGTTCTTGTGGGCCCGGCCGTCCTGGCCGGGCTTGAGTGCTGCTTTGCCTTAGTTGCCGATGCAGCCGGGGGCCGCGTCGAAGGTGCGCAGGCCGGCGCAAATCAGATCGACAGGCAGGTTCATGGCCCAGGCGGCCGCCGCGACGGCCAGCACGCTGTCGACATTGCCGGCCGTGGCCGGTTTCAGCAGGTCCAGGCACAGCAGGACCGTTTCGATGCCGCCTTCGGCCAGCACGATGTGGTTGCCGCGCACGAACACGGCGCGCTGGCCGGCGGCCAGTTGCGCCGCGATGGCGGGCAAGCTGCCATCCTGCGCATACAGAGTCACCGTGCCATCGCACAGTTCGGCCAGTTCCAGCACGTGCGCGTTGGCGGCGTTGAGCACGGCCACGCCGGTCGGCACGACCACGTCGACCTGGCTGCGCACGGCCTTGTACAGGCCCGCTTCGTCCAGCACGTCGAAATCCTTGACGCTATCGAGGCTGCCCATGTCCGTGACGATGCCGACCTGGCACTTGTCGTAGGCCAGGCCTTCGGCCAGGATCATGCGCGGATTGCTTTCGAACAGGGCCGTCTGCACGGTGCGGTTGAGCAGCAGGCGCTGGCCCGCGTCCCAGTTTACGCAATCGTTGCTGACGACGCGGCGCTGGTCCAGGTACATGCCTTCGCTGCAGACGGCGCCAGTATGCAGGCCCGACAGGTTGAGCAGTTTGCACAGCATGCGCACGATCAGGCTGGCGCCGCGCGTGCCCGTCACGCCGATCAGCGGAATGCGGCCCGTTTCCTCGGCGGCGAACAGGTGGTCGACGATGGCCGTGCCGACAGGGCGGGGCTGGCCCACGCCCGGCTTGATGTGCGCCAGCAGGCCGGGGCTGGCATTGACTTCGATGATGGCGCCGCGCTGCTCATCCAGCGGACGCGTGATGTCGGTGGTGACCAGGTCGATGCCGGCGATATCGAGGCCGACCACGCGCGCGGCCAGCAGGGCCGCATGCACGACGGACGGGTGCACGTCGTCCGTGACGTCGATGGCCACGTTGCCGTTCGGTTGGATCAGCACTTTCTGGCCCGCCTGCGGCACGGACAGGGCGGTCATGCCCTGGCGCTGCAGTTCCAGCACGATTTCGCCCGATTCATGCGGCTTGACGGTGCCCAGCGGGAAATCCTCGCCTTCGCCGCGGCGCGGGTCGATGTTGATCTGCGTGTTCACCAGTTCCAGCACGGTCGACACGCCGTCGCCGTCGACCCACAGGGATTCGCCCTTGGCGGCCGCGATCAGCTTGTTGCCGACGACGAGCAGACGGTGTTCGTCGCCCGTGATGAAGCTTTCCACCAGCACGGCCGAGCTGTCGCCCTTGCGCGCGGCCAGTTCATAGGCCGCCTTGACGTCCGCTTCCGTCATCAGGTTCAGCGACACGCCGCGGCCGTGGTTGCCGTCATACGGCTTGACGACGACGGGCACGCCGATGTCCTGCGCTTCTTCCCAGGCCGCTTCGGCACTGCGCACCAGGCTGCCTTCTGGCACGCGCACGCCGCACGATTTGAGCAGGAATTTGGTCAGGTCCTTGTCGCTGGCGATGCCTTCGGCAATCGCGCTGGTGCGGTCCGTTTCGGCCGTCCAGATGCGGCGCTGCGCGGCGCCGTGGCCCAGCTGCACCAAGTTGCCGTCGTTCAGGCGCAGCGACGGGATGCGGCGCTCGGTGGCGGCATCGACGATGCTGGCCGTGCTCGGGCCCAGACAGCGCGAATCGACCATGTCGCGCAGGGGCGCCAGGGCCGCTTCCAGGTCGTAGGCTTCATCGTTGATGGCGGCCATCAGCAGTTCGCGCGCGGCGGCCAGGGCGGCGCGGCCCACATGCTCTTCGCGCGTGCGGAAGGCCATCTTGTAGACGCCGCGCTGGCTGGTCGAGCGCGTCTGGCCGAAGCCCGTGCGCATGCCTGCCAGGTTTTGCAGTTCCAGCACCACGTGTTCGAGGATGTGGGCAGACCATGTGCCTTCGCGCAGGCGCTCGAAAAAGCCGCCCCGTTCGCCCACGCCGCAGCGGTGCTCGATCATGCCGGGCAGCCATGCCACCAGGCGCTCGTACAGGCCGGGCAGGGTGTTCGATGGGTAATCTTCCAGTTCGCCGATGTCGACCCAGGCTTCAATCACCGGGCGGTAAGTCCAGATGTTGGGGCCGCGCAAGTGGGTGACGCGGACGAATTCGATGTTCTTCTTCTTGATCATGTAAGTGGTTTCTTGATAACAAGCCAGGCGTCTGGGCGCCAGATACTTTATGTTGGCTTTACAGAGTCTTTTCAGGCTCGTGCTTGGTTCTTTATCCCGGGTATGCGCAGTGTGCCACTTTTAGCGGCCTCTTGTCGCGTTTGCTTCTCGTATTCTGCTGGTGTTGTCATTCTAATTGTTACTAATTGTTGCCTTACTTGTTATAAAGATACCGACTCCGGGCCAAGCTGGAGCATTTGCGCAACAGCGGGCTGTTGTATACTTGCCTCCGTACGATGGCCGCGCATTTTTTTGCTCCGTTTTGCCATCATTTCTTACCGGCAGGCATCCATTCGATACAATACAGGAAATTGCCACTGGTGCATCTACCTCGCCATCGCGCAGTACACAAACATTGATCGGGCGTCTGCCCCATCCCCCAAATCCCGCCCTGAAGGGCTTGGCCTCGAGCCGGAGTATGCTTTACGATGACAACTGAACTGAGTGTTCCTGCAACAACTATTCCCCTCACATCGCTGCCGGAACACTGGCTGGCGGAAGTGGAGAGCAACCTTTCTCCAGGGGAGAACGTTTTAAGTAGCGTTGAGGTTGACCTCGATGCGCGATTACGTTTCACAAAAGGCATAATTGTTGTCACCGAGAAGCGTTTACTGGCTCGTTCGCCGGCCGATACCACTTGGAAAAGTTGGTCTTTCCGCCACGGACTGCGCCTGACGCACCATGACCACGCCGGTGTGGGCCACCTGGAACTGTTCGACGACCACGGCCGCCTGGCGTCGTGGCGCTTCACTTTGGGCCAGAACCTGCATGCGATCCGCGTGCTGGAACAGTTCGTCGAGCGCCTCGACAGCCACCTGACGGGCCAGCCCGTGCTGGAAGCGGAGCAGGAAGTGTGCCCCAGCTGCAAGGCGCCTTTGGCCCCGGAGCAGGAAGAATGCCCGATCTGCGCCAAGGTGCTGCATACGCCGCCATCGACCTGGACCCTGTTCCGCCTGTGGCGCTTCGCCCATCCCTACCGTGGCCAGCTGGCCCTGGGCTTCATGCTGATGCTGCTGAGCACCGCCGCGCACATGATTCCGCCCTACCTGACGGCGCCGCTGATGGACAATGTGCTGATCCCGTATCAGAACGGCAAGCATATCGACCCGTGGCTGGTGGTGTACTACATGAGCGGCTTGCTCGGTTCGGCCCTGCTGGCCTGGCTGCTGGGCTGGGGCAAGACCTATGTGCTGGCCCTGGTATCCGAACGCATGGGTGCCGACTTGCGCTCGGCCACGTATGAACACCTGATGAAGCTGTCGCTGGAATTCTTTGGCGGCAAGCGCACGGGCGACCTGATGGCGCGCATCGGCAGCGGCAGCGACCGCATCTGCGTCTTCCTCTCGCTGCATTTGCTCGATTTCGCTTCCGACGTGCTGATGATCATCATGACGGGCGTGATCCTGTGGTCGATGAATCCGTGGCTGGCCATCATGACCCTGGCGCCGCTACCGTTCATCGCCTGGATGATCCACCTGGTGCGCGACCGTTTGCGCACGGGCTTTGAAAAGATCGACCGCGTGTGGAGCGAAGTGACCAACGTGCTGGCCGATACCATCCCCGGCATTCGTGTAGTGAAAGCGTTTGCGCAGGAAAAGCGCGAAGCGGCCCGCTTCCGCGACGCCAACGCCCACAACCTGGCCGTCAACGACAAGCTCAATAAAGTCTGGTCGCTGTTCTCGCCCACGGTTTCCTTCCTGACGGAGATGGGCCTGCTGGTCATCTGGTGCTTCGGCATCTGGCAACTGTCGCGCGGCGAAATCACCGTCGGCGTGCTGACCGCCTTCATCGCCTACAGCACGCGCTTCTACGGCCGCCTCGACTCGATGAGCCGCATCGTCTCCGTGACGCAGAAATCGGCATCCGCCGCCAAGCGCATCTTCGACATCCTCGATCACGTGTCGAGCGTGCCGGAGCCGGCGCAACCGGTCAAACTGGACAAGATCGAGGGTCGCATCGACCTGCGCGAAGTCGGTTTCCGCTATGGCAACCGGGCCGTCAACCGCGGCATCACCCTGAACATCAAGGCGGGCGAGATGATCGGCCTGGTGGGCCACAGCGGTTCGGGCAAGAGCACGCTGGTCAACCTGATCTGCCGTTTCTACGACGTGTCGGAAGGGGCGATTCTGCTAGACGGCGTCGATATCCGTTCGTTCGCCGTGTCCGATTACCGCCGCAATATCGGCCTGGTGCTGCAGGAGCCGTTCCTGTTCTTCGGCACCATCGCGGAAAATATCGCCTACGGCAAGCCGCATGCGACGCGCCAGGAGATCATCGCCGCCGCGCGCGCCGCGCATGCGCACGAATTCATCCTGCGCCTGCCGCAAGGCTACGATTCGATGGTGGGCGAGCGTGGCCAGGGCTTGTCCGGCGGCGAACGCCAGCGCATCTCGATTGCCCGCGCGCTGCTGATCGATCCGCGCATCCTGATCATGGATGAAGCGACATCGTCGGTGGACTCGGAAACGGAAAAAGAGATCCAGAAGGCGCTCGACAACCTGGTGCAGGGCCGCACGACGATCGCCATCGCGCACAGGCTGTCGACCCTGCACCGGGCCGACCGCCTGGTGGTGCTGGACCGTGGCCAGGTCGTCGAAGTGGGCAGTCACGATGAACTGATGGCGAAAGAGGGCGCCTATTTCCGCCTCTACGAAGCACAGGCGCGCAACAACGAACTCGCCCTGGATGACAAGGAATAAGCATGGCCAGTACAACTTTTACATTGCACCGCGACCCTTTCGGCAAGCTGGTGATGACGGACGCGGACGGCCAGGTCTTTGAAGGCGTGGCGCCCGTGCGCGCCTTTCCCATCCAGTCGCCGGACGAAGGCATCTCCCTGGTGCTGGGCGATGGCAAGGAAGTGGCGTGGATCGACCGCCTCGACGCCATGCCGGAGCCGGCGCGCGGCCTGCTGCGGGAAGAGCTGGAAGGACGCGAATTCATGCCCGAGATCGCGCGCGTGAAAAGCGTCTCCAGCTTCGCCACGCCGTGCACCTGGCATGTCGACACGGACCGGGGCGAGACGCAGTTCGTGCTGAAAGGCGAGGAAGACATCCGCCGCATCGGCGCCGCGTCGCTGCTGATCGCCGACAACCACGGCATCCACTTCTTGATCCGCGACATGTTCAACATCGACAAGACGACGCGCAAGATACTCGACCGCTTCCTGTAGGCGCTTGCCTGTCTTGAAAACCGCTGCCTGCAGCGGTTTTTTTTGGCTCTGTCATCGGAAAATAGGGGACATGCCGGAATCTTCCGTTGGCTGTGCTGTCTGACTCTGCATACCCACCACACACAGGGAGCAGATCATGCAGCCAGCCAAATGGATCCGCTTTATCGCGCAGTTTGCGCAGTTGAACCGGCGCCAGCGGCAGGCAGGCATGGCCCTGCTACGTGGCAACACGCCACACGACGCGACCGTCGCGCTACTGGAGGGCGTGGCGCAGCCGCGCCTGGCCTGTCCCTCCTGCCACTCGCCCCACCTGCACCGGCATGGCCATGCACACGGCCTGCAGCGCTACCGCTGCGTGCCTTGCGGGCGCACCTTCAATGCCTTGACGGGGACGCCGCTGGCACGCCTGCGCCATAAATCGTTGTGGCTCGACTACGCCGATTGCTTGCTGGCATCGGATTCCGTGCGCCAGGCGGCACTACAACTGGGCGTGCACCGCAACACCACGTTTCGCTGGCGCCACCGGTTTTTATCGTTGGCAAAAACGGACCGGCCGCACGGCCTGCATGGCATCGCCGAGGCCGACGAGTTATATGTGCTGGAATCGGAAAAGGGCTCCAGGCAGATGACGCGTCCGGCCCGCCGCCGGGGCGGCCATGCGCAACGGCGCGGCATATCGAACGAGCACGTCTGCATCCTGGTGGCGCGCGACCGCACGGGCCAGACCCTCGATTTCGTCACAGGCAGAGGCGCGTTGACGAAGGCGCAGCTGCACCGCTGCTTGTTGCCCGTCATCGACCAGGATGTTTTGCTGGTCACGGATGGCCATGCCGCCTACCGGGCGTTTGCGCGGGAAGCGGGCCTCAGTCATCAGGCAGTCAACTTGCGCGCCGGCATCCGCGTGCAGGGCGCCGCGCACGTGCAGAACGTCAATGCGTATCACAGCCGCTTGCGAGAATGGTTAAGGCCGTTTCACGGCGTGGCCACGCGCTATTTGCCAAACTACCTGGGATGGCGCTGGATACTCGATGCCAGGCGCATCCGCTCACCCGAAACGTTATTGAAAGCAACACTGGGCGCATTCCCACATCTGACGGTGACATAGCCTTTTTTTTCGTCTGCGGGGCATGAAAAAAGCCGCACAGGAGTGCGGCTTTCGGGGGGAGTACCGGCAACCCGTTTCAGGCTGCCGGCGATTGCGCTTACATTACATGAACTTGTAGCCTGCGCCGATGTAGAAGTAGCGGCCGCGCACGTTGTACAGCTGGGCAAAGCCCAGGGTGCCGTACTGGTTGCCCGCGCCCATCGCGCTAAACGGCGGCATCCTGTCGAACAGGTTCTTGATGCCGGCCGTGAAGGTCAGGTTTTGCATCGCCACGTACTGGCCCGTCAGATCCACTTCCGTATGCGAAGGAATCGTGCGCGTGCCCGGCTTGATTTCTTCGCGGCGCTTGTCCGAGTCGATCATGTCGCCCGTCGTGCGGATGATCAGGGAGCCCGACATATTGTCCTTTTCCAGGCTGGCCGTGAACGTGTTGCGGTACTTCGGGTTCATGAACGTCTTCAGCGTGCTTTGCACCGGATCGGTTTCCGTATCCTGCGTTTCCATGCGGGTGTAGACGGTGGACGCATTGCGCAGCGTGAATTTGCCGAACATCGTTTGCGGCGAGGTGTAGCGCAGGTCCGTATCGAAACCGCGTACTTCGGTGGTGGCCAGGTTCTGGTTGTTCAGCAGGATGCGCGCGTCGCCATTCTTGATTTCGACATTGCCGCGCTCGATCGCCTTGGTTTCCGTCAAGGTGCCGATCTCGTTCTTCTTGTCGATCTTGAAGTAGTCGATGCTGACCGTCAGCGAGTTCACTGGCGAGAACACCATGCCCAGGTTGTAGGTCTTGCCTGTTTCAGGTTTCAAGTCCTTGTTGGAACCGGAGACCTGGTAGTAGGAGAAGTTGGTGCAATTGCCGGAAATCGAAGGGAAGGCATTGCAGATTTCCTTGTCGTTCGTCGTATAGGCGCCCGCATCGACGCCGCCATACATCTGTTTCAGCGATGGCGCCAGGTAGCTGCCTGCATACGAGCCGCGGAACATCAGGTTGTTCAGCGGCTGGTAGCGCAAGGCCAGTTTCGGGCTGGTCTTGCTGCCGACATTCGAGATGTCGTCATAGCGCAGGGCGACCTGCGCTTCGACGTTTTTCAGGAAGGGAATCGACAGTTCGCCGAAGATGCCCTTGGAATTGCGGTCCGCCTTCACGGAGGCTTGCTGGATGCTGCCGAAGACCAGGCCATCGATCTGGTTCTGGTCGGGCTGGTCGCTCAGCGTTTCCTTGTTGTACGACACACCGACGGCGTAGGCCAGCGAACCGCCGGCCAGGTCCATGATCGGCGCCGATGCCTTGGCGTTGAAGAAGGTCAGTTCCGACTTGCCGGCGCGCGTAGGCGTCAGGCGAATCTTGTCGACGGCTGCCTGCGGGTTGTCGGTGCGGGTCGGGTCGATCGAACCATTCTCGATCGCTTCGTTGAACAGATCGTACTGTGCGTAGTTCGAATCGCGGTTGGTGGCCTTGCTCACGCCTTTGCCGATGGCGACGTCCCAGTCGATGCCGCGCGTCGTGCCTTCCAGACCCGTCGAGAACTGGGTCATCGTGCCTTTGCGGTTGGTCTTGCGCGGACCCATTTGCATGAAGCGGCCGGCAACGGTCTTGCCATTGACTACAAAGTTGCCCGGTGCGGCCTGGGCTTCGAAGTCATCCTTGCTTTCTGAATAGGTAAATTCCGCAAACGCGCGGATGTTGTCGCTGATTTTCAGGCTGCCGATCAGCATGCCGCTGACGCGGTCGGCGCCGTTGGTCGAGGTCAGCAAGGTCTTGTTGACGTCGAAACGGCAGGAGCCGTTGCTCAAATCGTCCGGCGGGCATGGCACCAGCGTGCCGCCGCCGGCGATATTGCCGCTAGGATGGAAGCCGCTGCGGCCATCCGGACCGCCAAAGCGGCGGAAGTCGGCCGAACGGGTCAGGTCGCGGTCCTTGCGGTAGATCGGATCGCGCTTGAACACGTCGACCGTGGCCAGCACGTTGAAGCCCTGGGTGTCATAGTCGCCAAAACCGTACACGAGGTTGGCGGTCTTTTCCTTGGCATCCGAGCGCGAGCTTTGGCCATAGCTGGCTTTCGCTTCCAGGCCCTGGTAATTCTTTTTGGTGATGAAGTTCATGACGCCGGCAACCGCATCGGCGCCATAAATGGCCGAACCGCCGTCCTTCAGGATTTCAATGCGCTCCAGCGCGCTCAGCGGGATGGCGTTGACGTCGACCGCGGCACCCGCGCCCGAACCATCTGCCAGCGCATTGGTCGGCAGGCGGCGGCCATTCAGGAGGATCAGCACGTTGCGTTCGCTCAAGCCGCGCATCTTGATGTTGGTGGTGCCGGAACCGGAAGGCGAGTTGGCGCTCAGTTCACCCTGGTCATTGATGTCGATGGAGGCCAGGTTGCGCACCAGTTCGGCGACGCTGGTGGCGCCCGTGCGCTCGATATCTTTCTTGCTGTAAATTTCCACCGGTGCGGCGGTTTCGGCATCCACGCGCTTGATGGCGGAACCGGTGACGACCACGCGCTGCAATTTCTCGTCAGCCTTGGCTTCCTGCGCCTGGGCGGTCTGGTGCATGAAACCGGCGCCCATCATCAAGGTGCCCGCAAACATCATGCGCAAGGACTTGCTTAATTTCTTTTCGATCATTGTCTATCCTCCAACTAGGAAACTTTAGTTTCCTTAGGGTTTTTATTTAGCTATTTGAAATTATTTTCAAAATGACCATGTTTGCAAATTTAGTATTTTAAATTTGCAATTCATCAGACCATTTTTTGATCTTGACTGTCAAGAACTGCCGGGTATTTGTGCATGCGCACCGGACAAGCCAGAGTGAGCGTGGATGAATTTTATTTATGGTTGGCAGGAAAGCACCAAATTTCAATTGTTAAATAAATTAAATTTGTCATTAGGAAAAATGATCGTTGAAAGTTCGGTGTTCGGCTGGTGCCTGTCTAGACAGCTGTTGTTTTTTGGTAACGACATTTGCACTGTATATGGCGGTGTCGCGGCATGGGCCTGGACTGGGCGCCGGGCAAAAAAAAGCCGCCCGGGAAGGGCGGCTGGCGTGGGGCGTCGCGCAGCTTACTGGAACGCCACCTCGGCAAAGCTGCGCAATTTGCGGCTGTGCAGCCGGTCCACGCCCTGGCGGCGCAGCAGTTCCACGGCGCGGATGCCGATGCGCAGATGCTGGTCGACTCGTTCGCGGTAGAAGTGGTTGGCCATGCCGGGCAGCTTGATTTCGCCGTGCAGCGGCTTGTCGCTCACGCACAGCAGGGTGCCGTAGGGGACGCGGAAACGGAAGCCGTTGGCGGCGATCGTCGCGCTTTCCATGTCCAGCGCGATGGCGCGGCTCTGGCTGAAGCGGCGCTCCGGCGTGCGCTGCGGCAGCAGTTCCCAGTTGCGGTTGTCCGTGCTGGCCACGGTCCCCGTGCGCATGATGTGTTTCAGGTCATGCCCCGTGAGCTGGGTGATTTCCGCCACCGCCGTTTGCAGCGCCTGCTGGATTTCGGCCAGCGGCGGGATCGGCACCCACAGCGGCAAGTCTTCGTCGAGCACGTGGTCTTCGCGCACATACGCGTGCGCCAGCACGTAGTCGCCCAGGCTTTGCGTGGTGCGCAGGCCCGCGCAATGACCGAGCATCAGCCAGGCGTGCGGGCGCAGCACGGCGATATGGTCGGTGATGGTCTTCGCGTTGGCCGGTCCCACGCCGATATTGACCATGGTGATGCCGCTGCCGTCCGCGCGCAGCAAATGGTAGGCGGGCATCTGCGGCAAACGCGGCGGCGCGGCGCCCAGCGCATCCTCGCTCTCGACTGTCTGTCCAACCCGGCGCGTGACCACGTTGCCCGGTTCGACAAAGGCGACGTAGCCGTCGTCGTCCGATGGCGCTTGCGCGTCGGGCGCGCGGTCCATCATGGCGTGGCCCAGGCGGATGAATTCGTCGATGTAGAACTGGTAATTGGTAAACAGGACGAAGTTCTGGAAATGCTGCGGCGAAGTGCCGCTGTAGTGGCGCAGGCGCTGCAGCGAATAATCGACGCGCGGTCCCGTGAACAGCGACAGCGGCTGCGCTTCGCCATGCGCCGGTTCGTGCGTGCCGTTGGCGATGCCGTCGTCCATGGCCGACAGGTCGGGCAGGTCGAACAGGTCGCGCATGGCCAAGCGGCGGCCCGCATCCATATTGCCTTCGATATGGTCATGCTCGGCGAACGAGAAATGCACGGGAATGGGCTGGGCGCTCACGCCCACTTCCAGGTGCACCTTCTGGCCGCTGTTATGGTTTTTCAGCAGCAGGGTGAACTGGTCCAGGTAGTAATCGCCGAACAGGTCGGGGCGCGTCAGCGTGGTTTCAAACACGCCGGGCCCGGCGACAAAACCGTAGGCCAGCGGCGAGTCGGCGCGCGCCACGGTGTCGGTCTGGATGCGCACGAAGGGGTAGCAGGCGCGCACGCGCTCGTGCATGTCTTCGCCGGCGACAAAGCGCTGCAGCGCGTCGCGCAGGTGTTCGATGCTGCTGCGGTAAATGGCTTGCACCTGTTCCAACGCCAGGCGTGGATCGTCGAAGCGGGAGGAGGCGATGAAGGGGGGCGTAAGCAAGCGGATTCTCCTTGTAGCGGTTCGTGCATACCATTGTAAGGCAGCAAGGCAACTCATGTTGGCGCATGTCGGGGGCGCTTGACGGATTCAAATAGAATCTGTATTCTATTTGAATGGTCAGACTAGCCAAATTCAACGAAAACAACTTCATCGACAGCGCGATCGCCGTCGCCGCCCAGTGCGGCGTGGGCGCCGTGTCGATGGCCGCCATCGCCGTCAAGGCCGGTGCGCCCATCGGCTCCGTGTATCACCGCTTCGATTCGCGCAACGCGATTTTGGCGCGCGCCTGGCTGCGCGTGAAAAGCGACTTCCGCGAGGAGGTGGCCAGCCGCTGGCTCGGCGGCGATACCTGGGCCGGCGTGCACGGTCTGCTGGACTGGTGCCGGCGCAAGCCCGTGTACGCGCGCTTCCTGCTGCAATGCGCGGACAGTCCCGATTTCAGCAGTGGCCTCAGCGAGGAATTGCTGGCCGCCGTCGAAGAGGAACAGGCGGCGCTCGACGCCTGCTTTGTCCGCTGCGCCGAAGCCATGCCCGCCACCACGGAGCTGGACCTCGATCACATGCTGCTCAAATTCGTGCTGATCGACGCGCCCGTGGCCGTCGTCAAGCCCTACCTGACCCAGGAGCGGCCGATACCGGCCAGCGTCGACGCCATGCTGCGCGCCTCGCACGATGCCGTGCGCGGCTGGGCCGCCCACACCACACACTAACAAAGAAAAGAATCCCCATGCGCTATTCCACCCAGCTTGAACACGGCAAGAAAATCCCCCTGCACGACGAAGAAGGTTTCATCGGCATGCGCGCCGCCGGCCGCATCGCCGCCGACACGCTCGACTACATCGCGCCTTTCGTCAAACCGGGCGTGTCGACGGCGAAGCTCGACGCCCTGTGCGAGGAATTCATGCGCGCCGCCGGCGCCATCCCCGGCACCATCGATTACCACGGCTACAAGCACGCCAGCTGCATCTCCGTCAATCACGTCGTCACGCACGGCATTCCGTCCGAAACGAAGATACTGAAAGTGGGCGACATCCTGAACATCGACGTGACGCCGAAATTCAACGGCTGGTTCGGCGACACCAGCCGCACCTTCAAGGTGGGCGCCGTGTCCATCCTCGCCAACCGCCTCGTCAATACGGCGTATGACGCCATGATGGCCGGCATCCATACCGTGCGCCCGGGCGCGACCCTGGGCGACGTCGGCGCCGCCATCGAGGCGGTGGCCAAGGCGCAGGGCTTTTCCTCCGTGCGCGACTTCTGCGGCCATGGCGTGGGCCAGGTCTTCCACGACACGCCGCAAGTGCTGCACTATGGCCGCGCCGGCACGGGCATCGTGCTCGAGCCGGGCATGATCTTTACGATCGAGCCGATGCTCAACGTGGGCAGCTACCAGGTCAAGGTCTTGCCCGACAAATGGACGACGGTGACGAAAGACCGTTCGCTGTCGGCGCAGTTCGAGCATTCGCTGGCCGTGACGGAAACGGGCTTTGAAATCTTCACCCTGACCGGTTCGACCGAGCCGCTGGTCTGAGCATGGATGCGGCCAGTGCCAGCCTGACGCAGCGTCTGCTGAACAAATACCGGCACGATCCGGAAGACGCGCTGCAGCAGGTGGCGCTGGCCGTCCTGCAGCAGGAAGGCATCCGCGACGACAGCGTGCTGCGTTCTGAACGCATCGCGGCCCTGGCGCCGCCCGTCGCCGGCGTGGTGCTGCTGGCCGAGTGGCTGGCCTACATGGACTGGGAAGGCTTCGACAGCGCCCTGTACGTCAATATCGACGCGGTGGCGGCGTTCATTGCCGATGAATTGCTGCTGCCCGAGGCGGCCGCCAATCTGCTGCAAACGCGCGACGCAGCCGTGTTCGAAACGCAGCGCCCTTCGTTGGCAGCAGCAGCCTTGCTGTTCATCGAACGCCACATCGCGCTCTTTCCCAGATAGCGGCCTGCGTCTTACAATGGCGGCAAGCACTGTTGCCCCATTTTGAAGACTTCCGCATGAGCGATTTTCCCGAAGATATCTACACCGAGCCGTCCGCCGACGTGCATACCCTGAACAACCTGGGACCGCTGACCGGCATGGCCGGCATCTGGACGGGCACGCGCGGCCTGGACGTCAAGCCGAAAGCCGATGGTCCGCGCAAGCAGGCCTTCGTCGAGCGCATCGAACTGCAGCCGATCGACCCCGTCACCAACGGCCCGCAACTGTTCTACGGCTTGCGTTACTACATCCACATCACCAAGCCGGACCAAGTGAAAACCTATCATGAGCAGGTGGGCTACTGGCTGTGGGAGCCGGCCACGGGCGCCGTGATCCAGACCCTGGCCATCCCGCGCGGCCAGATCGCCATGGCGTCCGGCACGACGACGGCGGACGCCACCAGCTTTGAACTGGTGGCCAAGCGCGATTCGACGGCCTACGGCATCTGCTCGAACCCCTTCCTCGAACACGCGTTCACCACGGTCGAATACCGCATCAAGGTCGATATCCACGCCGACGGCACCTGGGGCTACGACGAAGACACGGTCATGCTCATTCGCGGCAAGGATGAACCGTTCCACCACACGGACCGCAACCTGCTGACGAAAATCGGCGAGCCGACGCCGAATCCGATGGCCTTGCAGGCGCTGGCGGCAGTGTAAAAATCAAAAAGCGGCGACTTTTTCCGCCGCTATGCTGGAGCGCCTGAAAAATGCTCAGGGCTAGGCGCGTTGCCGCAGGCAGTACGAACGTACGGCCAGGCAACGCAACAACGCCATGGGCTTTTTCTCAGGTGCTCCTTAAGGCTGTCCCTGGGCGACCGCCTTGATCGCACGCTCCTCGCCCATGGCGGCGGCGATCCTCCAGCGCTGCATGGCGCTGGCGCGGTCGGGGCGTTTCAAGCCCGCGCCTTCCCAGTCCATCAGTCCCAGATTGTAGATGTCGCCCGCGCTGCCCTTGTCGGCGGCCAGGGTGAACCATTTGCGCGCTTCCTTGTGGTTGACGGGGATCTGGTAGCCGCGCACGTGGTACAGGCCCAGCAAGTGCATGGCTTGCGCATTGCCCTTGTTCGCGGCCTGTTTCAGCAGGTCGAGTCCGCGCGCCATGTTGCGCGGCTCTTGCCAGCCTTCGGCCAGCATCACGCCCTTTGCCGTCAAGGCATAGCTGTCGTTCTTCACCAGGCCCTTGCCGATCAGCGGCTTGGCGGCCACCTGGCGCGCTTCGCGCTGCTGCGCCGTCGGCGCCGTGGCGGGGCCGGGCTTGCCTTCACCCATCAGCAGCATCCAGCCATATAGCCCATACGCGCCCGCGTCGCCCTTGCCGACCAGGCTCTCCAGCATGGCCAGCGCCTGCGCCTTGTCGCCATTTTCATATAGCTTGACGGCCTTGGCGGCACTTGCATCCTGCGGCACGGCGGCCGGCGCATGGGGCGCGACGGGTGCCGAGGCCATGGCGGCCTCCTGCGGCGGCGCAGCGGGGCGCACGCGCACGGGCAAGCCATAGCTGGCGGCCAGCACGGCGACGCTGGCGGGCGCGAGGATCAGCACCTGCGCCAGCTGGTTGCGGCGGCCCTTGCCGGCGATGCCCATGGCGCGTGCGGCTTGCTGCTCGCCGCCCAGCGCTTCGCTCAGCACGGCTTTGACCTTGCGGTTGAACAGCCAGTAGCCGGCGCCCGTGACGAGCAGGCCGGCGACGGCGGCCGCCCCGCGCCCGGCGAAGAACCAGGCGGCGATGGCGGCGGCCAGCGCGGCCAGCGCGCTTTTCCACCAGAACTGCTTGGCCAGCCGCGTGTAGACCTGGCGCAGGGCACCGAGCACACAGGTGCGCACATTGTTTGCATAGTCGGCGGAGACGACATCGACGTGCGCGTGGTCCGCGTCGCCGCTGAGGACAGACTCGATCACGTCCGCATTCAGCTCCGACGCGGCCACGTCGCGCAGCGGCGTAAGCAAACCCTGCACGTGGGCCGAGAACAGGCCGTCGTCGGCGCTGCCGGCCAGCGCGTCGCTGAGCGCCTTGAGGTCGCCGCGCAGCAGTTTTTCCACGATGTAGTCCAGGGTCAGCCAGCGCAAGTCCGTGCCGTACGCCACCAGGTGGTGTTTTTCTGCGTTGCACGATGCGTCCAGGCGCACGAGGCGCAGCTTGGCCGCATACAGGGCGTCGACTTCCTGCGGCTGGTCTTCATTGTAAATGCTCACTTTTGCCAGGGCCAGGCTGCTGGCAATGGCCGCCAGTGAGTGCACGCTCTCCTTGTCGCGGATGCGGCGAGCGTCGTCGGGCGCCTGCTTGGGCAGGCTGACGCTGTAGCCGGGCGTCACGTGCACGTCGACCCAGGCCGCCGTGCCCACCTTGCCGGAACCGTCGCAAGGGTTGCAGCGCAGGTCGCCCACGCCGCTGCAGGTACGGCACGTGACCTTGCCGCTGGCGCGGCAAGTGCCGCAATTGATGTTGCCGGAACCGTGGCAGCTGTTGCAGCTGACCTTGCCGTAGCTGCAATGGTAGCAATTGCGATGTTCGGTGCGGTACTGGGGCCGAGTTTCGCTGTGGTAGCTCGTGTGCGAGCTGCCGTTGCTGTAGGTGGTAGTGGGTACTTGCACCGTGATGTAATCGGTGACTTGCTCGGCCACCGTGCCGCTGCCGCTGCAATACGCGCACGACACCTTGCCGCTGCCGTAGCAGCCATAGGCGTCGCAGCTGACGGTGCGCCCGCCACGGCAGTTCCAGCACGTTTCCGTCGTCGCGCCGTGGCAGGTGTGGCAGCCGATGCGGCCTTTGCCGGAACAGGGGATGCAGGTATCGAGGTGCCAGTACTTGACGGCGTGCGGGAGGTAGACGCCCGTCTCGACGCCGTTGTAGGCCTGGCCCGCCTGGCGCAAGGCAGCGTCGAGCTTGCCCGCCGCGCGGCGCAGCCGCTCCTTCTCCTGCGCGTGAGCGAGCGCTCCCACCTCGTGGGACCCGCAGTGGCGGTCATTGCCCGAGGGCGTGAAATAGCCATTGATGACGCGCTGCTCGAAGCGCGCCTCCAGCGCGTAATTGGCCTGCAGCGAAAAATCCTGCAGCACGTCTTCCTCGCCCAGCGGCGTGATGTCCTGCGGCTCGAAACGCGTCTTGTCCTGCACCAGGGTGCGCAGCTTGCCCAGAACCGTGGGTGTTTCTTCCTTGTCGAGGCGGATGGGCGCGGGCGCCGTCACGGTCGTCTCTGTCACCTGCGGCATATCTTCGCTGCCTGGGGTTTCACGGGCCGTTTCGGTGCTGGAATTCATGCGCGTCCTTTTGCTCTCTGGAAAGATGTTTGAATTTTAGCATCCCCATATGACAAGGCGGCTACCCCTGGCTCCCTTTTTCAGCGCAGGCCGCGGCGGAACTGATCGGGCGTGCCGCCGCTCTGGCGGCGGAACATGGCGATGAAGGCGGAGGCCGTGCTGTAGCCCAGTTCCAGCGCGATCGCCTGCACGGTTTCTCCTTGTTCCAGCAGGGGCAGGGCGGCCAGGAAACGCTGGCGCTGGCGCCATTCGCCGAACGGCATGCCCAGCTCGCGCTGGCAGCGGCGCGCCAGAGTGCGCTCGGTGACGTGAAATTGCGCGGCCCACTCGGCCAGCGAGTGCTTACTTCCCGGCTCCGCCTGCAGGGCGTCCAGCAAGGCCGCGATGACGGGGTCGTCGCTGCCGGGCAGGTAGTTGCGGCTGCACGGCGCCAGCTGCAGCTGGTCGACCAGCACCTGCGCCAGGCGCTGGTCGGCTTCGGTGGCGGGCGTGGTGACTTTCCTTGCGGCGAAGTCGCCGAGTATGGCTTTGAGCAAGGGACTGAGGACCAGCGCGCACGGCTGCGCCGGCAGCTGCGCGCACAGACTGGCATCGATGTAGGCCGAGTGAAACACGACGTCCTGACGGATATAGCCGTCGTGCAAGGTGTCCGGCGGTATCCACACGGCGTACTGGGGCGGCGACAGATAGCGCTGGCCCGCCACCATGATTTCCATCACGCCCGTGGAGCAATACGTGAGCTGGCCCCACGGATGGCTCTGGTAATCGAATTGCTGGTGCGCGTGATAGTCGTCGAGGCGAAAGTACACGGGATAGGGCAGGGTGTCGGAAACGGCGGGAAAATGCTGGTTGCTGGCCATGGTATCTCCTGTTTTGTCCTGTTCTTCGCATCGTTTGTCCGGTATGCATTATATCCATGGAATCGGACCATGCGAAAATGGCGGTATTAACATCTGGAGTCCGCCGCATGCAAGCCAAGCATTATCTGTTTCCCGTGATCGCCGTGCTGATCTGGGCCATCAATACCATCGTCAGCAAGCTGGCCGTGGGCGTGATCGATCCGGCCGCCATCTCGTTCTACCGCTGGCTGCTGGCCGGCGTGCTGCTGGCGTTCGTGTTTGCCCGTCCCGTGTGGAAGCAGCGCTCGTTGGTGAAACCGTATCTGGGCAAACTGTTTGTGCTGGGCATGTTGGGCATGGTCATGTACCAGTGTCTCGCCTACATCGCCGCGCAGACGACGACGGCCACCAACATGGGCATTCTGGCGTCGATGATGCCGCTGCTGGCCGTGGGCCTGTCCGTGCTGGTGTTGAAAGAGGCGCCTACCGTGGGCGGCGTGTTCGGCGGCATCGTGTCCTTGCTGGGCCTCGGCTACCTGCTCAGCCATGGCGACCCGGCCGCCCTGATCGCCCATGGCGCGGCCGTGGGCGACGCGCTGATGCTGCTGGCGTGTTTGTCGTATGCCGGTTACGGCGTGCTGCTCAAGCGCTGGAAGATTCCCCTGAATAACTGGCACTCCTTGCTGATCCAGGTCTGGTGCGCCGTGCCCGTGCTGTTCGTGTATTACCTGAGCCAGTCCGCGCCGCCCGTCACCGGCGCCGGCTTGCCGCTGGTGCTGTTTGCCGGCATCCCCGCGTCCATCATCGCGCCGTTTCTGTGGATGCATGGCCTGGCCAAGCTGGGACCCAGCCGCGCCACCACCCTGATGAATCTGCTGCCCGTGTTCACGGTGATCATCGCCATGCTGTTCCTCGGTGAAACCTTACACAGCTACGATGTGATCGGCGGCGGCGTCACGCTGCTGGGCGTGGTGATGGTGCAAACCCTGAAGCGCCCCTTGCGCCGTGCCACGGCCTAGTTTTTTTGCTATGCTGATGCTTTGAATAAGGAGGCAGCATGCATGGCATCGATACCCTGTTGAGCGAACTCGAAGCATTCGGCAACACCAATGATGCGGCGCACACGGAACGCGCCAGCCGCATGCTCAACATCACGCGCGACACGGGCGAATTGCTGGCCGTGCTCGTGCACGCGCGCGGCGCACGGCGGGTGCTGGAAATCGGCACCTCGAACGGCTATTCGACCCTGTGGCTGGCGCGCGCGGCGCAGGCGCTGGGCGGCAGCGTGGTGACGGTGGAAAAGGCGCAGGACAAGTTCGACATGGCGCATGCCAACTTTGTGCGCGCGCAATTGCAAGGCGTGATCGGGCAATTGCTGGCGGACGCGGGCGACGTGCTGCGCGATGCGGCGGACGGCGCCTACGATTTCATCTTCCTCGATTCCGCGCGCCAGCAATACGAACAGTGGTGGCCGCAGCTGGACCGCGCACTGGCGGCCGGCGGCGTGCTGGTGGTCGACAACGCCAGTTCGCACTACGCGGACATGGCTGGCTTTATCGACGCCATCCGTGCCGACAGCCGCTACACGGCCTGCCTGGCGACTGTCGGCAAGGGCGAATTCATCGCCGTCAAGTCGGGCAATTGATTACGCTGCGACGATAGCCGCTTCCAGCACGCGCACCAGCGATTCGACGCCTTGCGCGTCGATATCGTCGAAGCGGCCGATCAATGGGCTGTCGAGGTCGAACACGCCGACGATCTGGCCGTGCGCAAACACGGGCACCACCAGTTCCGAACGGGAATTGACGTCGCAGGCGATGTGGCCGGGAAAGGCGTGCACATCGTGCACGACGATGGACTTGCCTTCGACCACGGTGGTGCCGCACACGCCGCGGCCCTTCTTGATGCGGATGCAGGCCGGCTTGCCCTGGAACGGTCCCAGTACCAGTTCCTCGCCCTTCAGAAAGTAGAACCCGGCCCAGTTCAAACCGGGCATGGTATTGAAGACCAGCGAGCTGAAGTTGGCTGTATTGGCGATGAGATCGGTTTCGCCCGACAGCAGGCCTTGCAGCTGCGAACGCAGGTCCGCATACATGGCTTGCTTGGCGGCGGGGGTATCGGTGGCGTAGGCGGCGTCGCTGATAGTAAACGTCATGGTCGTGGTCGGGCGCAAAATGGGGAAGGCGTTATGGTAGCGCGTCTGGCGCATCCGCGTGCGGCCCTCACTGTGTCAGATATTCTTGCGCCAGCCGGCGCAGCAGGGGCAGGGCCGCATGGCCGTGCTCTTCCCGCCAGGCCAGGCCGATGCCGGCCGCCAATTCCTCGCCCTCCGCCAATGGCCGGTAGGCCACGCCAGCGAGGCGCAGCGCGCGGAATGAATCGGCCAGCAGGGCCATGCCCTTGCCGGCCGCCACGTCGCCGAGCAGCACATGGTGGTCGGGCGCCTCGCGCAGGAAGGCGGGGGCAAAGCCATGGCGGCGAAACACTTGCTGGCAATGGTCGAAAAAGGCGGGCTGACGCGCCCGTTCGAACCAGTAGACCGATTCCTGCGCGATATCAGACAGGCCCAGCTTGCGTTTCTTCGCCAGCCGGTGCCCGGCGGGCAAGGCCAGCATCATGGGCTGGCGCGCCAGCGGCTGCACGGCCAGTTCGAACGTGGCGCTGGGCAGCGCCAGCAGGGCCGCGTCGAGCTGGCCCTTGCGCACGCTAGCGACCAGGCGCGGCGAGGGCGCCGCCGTCAGTTCCAGGCGGACATTGTCCAGTTGCGCCTCCAGCGCCGCCAGCAGCGGACGGAACAGGCCGGCCGCCACGGAACTGGTCAGGCCCAGGCGCAGGCGTGCCGGGGCGGCATCACGCTGCAGCGACGTTTGCGCCGTCTCCAGCAAGTCGAGGATGTGCAGCGCCTGCGGCAGCAGGGTGCGGCCCGCTTGCGTCAGGGCCACGCCCTGCGTGTCGCGCTCGAACAGGCGCGCGCCCAGGTTTTCTTCCAGTGTCTTGATGGCGCGCGACAGGGGCGGCTGGGTCATGTGCAATTGCTCTGCCGCCTGGCGGAAATTGAGGCAACGGGCGACGGCGCAAAACAGGGTCAGGGCGTGGGTATCGAGGGCTCTCATACCAGAAAGGTATCACGAAATTGCGCATTCCCCCGCCAGCCGGCGCGGTCTAGACTGGCCGCATTGACACTTAAGGGAGATCAACATGCAACTGCAACAACGACGCATCGGCCATAGCGGATTGAGCAGCTCGGCACTGGGCCTGGGCTGCATGGGCATGTCGGAATTCTATGGCGCCACGGACGAGGCGCAATCGCTGGCCACGCTGGAAGCGGCCCTGGCGGCGGGCGTGACCCTGTTCGACACGGCCGACGCCTACGGTTTCGGCCACAACGAGCAATTGCTGGGACGTTTTTTACAAGGCCATCGCGGCCAGGCGCTGGTCGCCACCAAGTGCGGCCTGGCGCGCGAGGCGGGCAGCTACGCGCGCCGCGTCGACAATTCCCCCGCCTACATCCGCCAGGCGTGCGAGGCGTCGCTGGCGCGCCTGGGCGTGGAGAGCATCGACCTGTTTTACCTGCACCGGCTGAACCTCGATACCCCGCTGGCAGAGTCGATGGGGGCGCTGGCGCAATTGCGGCAAGAAGGAAAGATTCGCGCCGTGGGCCTGTGCGAAGTGAGCGCCGCCACCTTGCGGCGCGCGGCGGCGATCTGCCCCGTGGCCGCCGTGCAGAGCGAATACTCGCTGTGGACGCGCGAGCCGGAGCAGGGCGTGCTGGCCGCCTGCCGCGAGGTGGGCGCCGGTTTCTTTGCCTACAGCCCGCTGGGGCGCGGTTTCCTGACGGGCGCCATCGCCGATGCGGCCAGTCTCGACGCAGGCGACTTTCGCCAGTTCAATCCCCGCTTTGCGGCCGAGAACCTGGCGCGCAACCAGGCCATCGTCGCGCAGGTCAGGGAGATTGCGCGCGCAAAAGATTGCACGCCGGCCCAGCTGGCGCTGGCCTGGCTGCTGGCGCAAGGCGACGACATCATTCCCATTCCCGGCACCAAGCGCATCGCGTATTTGCACGACAACCTCGGCGCGCTGGACGTGCATCTGGACGGGGCCGAACTGGCGGCGATGAACGCGGCCTTTCCTTTGGGCATGGCGGCGGGCGCGCGCTATACGGAGGAAGGCATGAAGGGCGTGGATGCCTGAAAAAAGTGGTGCTAGCGTACGCCAGCGTACCTAACTGATGCTTTTCCTGCGGGATAATCCCCGGCGATCTGCTAGCATTCCGGCTGGCCCCATGCACCCGTGAAGTGGTGCGGGGCCGGGGAATGCAGCATGAATGGAAGGGTGGATGTCAAGTGCTAGATGACGATATTTTCGATATAGAACTGAAGTTATTGCTTGAGGGAATACTGCTGCGCTATCAGCACGATTTCCGCGATTATTCCGTGGCGTCGCTGCGCCGGCGCATGCGCCAGGCCATGGAGCGTTTCGGCTGCGCCAGCCTGTCGCAATTGCAGGACCGCATCTTGCACGAGCCGGCCATGTTCGCGCAGATGCTGCAATTTTTTACGGTGCAAGTGAGCGAGATGTTCCGCGATCCCGCGTATTTCCGCGCCTTGCGCGAAAAAGTCGTGCCTATCCTGCACACCTATCCCTCGATCAAGATCTGGGTGGCCGGCTGCAGCAGCGGCGAAGAGGTCTGGTCGCTGGCCATCTTGCTGGACGAGGAAGGCTTGCTCGAGCGCAGCATGATTTATGCGACCGACATCAATGTCGAGGCGCTGGCCGCCGCCGAAGCGGGCATCTATCCGGTCGAGCGCATCGCCCAGTTCAGCGAGAATTACCAGCTGGCGGGCGGCAAGCGCTCGCTGTCCGACTATTACACGGCCGCCTACAAGGGCGCCATCTTTGACCGGCGCCTGCGGCGCCAGTTCGTCTTCGCCGACCACAGCCTGGCGACGGACAGCGTGTTTTCGGAGGTGCACATGGTTTCCTGCCGTAACGTCATGATTTACTTCAATAAAGACTTGCAGGACCGCAGCCTGGGCCTGTTCCACGAAGCGCTGGTGAACCGGGGCTTCCTGGGCCTGGGCATGAAGGAAAGCCTGCATTTCAGCCGCCATGCGGACAGCTTTAACGAGCTGAGCCCGGCCGAACGCATCTTCCAGCGTGCCTGACATGCTGCCGAGCTGCGACGTGGCGCCGCCGCCGGCCGGCCTGCGCCTCATCGCCATCGGCGCTTCGGCCGGCGGCGTGGAAGCGCTGGGCATCGTGCTGCGCGCCTTGCCCGCCACCTGCCGCGCCACCGTGGTGGTGGTGCTGCACCTGGCGCCGGGCCGCTCGAGCCAGTTGCCGCTGCTGTACGCGGAACGCTGCCAGCTGCCCCTGCGCGAGGCGCAGGACAAGGAGCCGCTGCAGGCGGGCGTCGTGTATTTCGCGCCGCCCGATTACCACCTGCAAGTCGAACCCGATGGCTGTTTTTCCCTGTCTCAGGAAGAGCCCGTGTATTTTTCGCGCCCGTCCATCGATGTCTTGCTGGAAACGGCCGCGTACGCCTACCGGCGCGCCATGCTGGCCATCATCCTGACGGGGGCCTCGGCCGACGGCGCGGCCGGCCTGGCGCGCGTGCGGCAACTGGGCGGCAGCGCCTGGGTGCAAGACCCGCAGCGGGCCAGTTGTGGCATCATGCCGGCCGCCGCGCTCAAGCGTGCCGGCGCCGACCGCGTGCTCGATTTGCCGCAGATGGCCGCCAGCCTGGCGCTGCTGGACAACGCGGGGGACAAGTGAATGGGAGCATGACAGTGCGTGTAATATATGCAAAGACTGAAACAATATTAATTTCCATATCAAAATATTATGGCACTGCCTTGACGATGCCTGAAGACTGATCCGTGACCGCCCCTATTCATATCCTCGTCGTTGACGACATCGCCCAAAACCTGGTCGCCGCCGAAGCCGTGCTGGCACGGCCCGGCATTGTCATCCTGAAGGCCAGCTCGGGCGCGGAAGCGCTGGAATTGCTGTTGACGCATGAAGTGGCACTGGCCCTGATCGACGTGCAAATGCCGCAGATGGATGGTTTCGAGCTGGCCGAGCTGATACGCGGCAGCGAGCGCACGCGCAGCATTCCCCTGATTTTTCTCACGGCCGCATCGCGCGAACCGAGCTACAGTTTCCGCGGCTACGAGGCAGGCGCCGTCGATTTCCTGTACAAGCCCATCGACGTGAAAGCCTTGCAAAGCAAGGTGGCCGTGCTGGTCCAGCTGTACCGGCAAAAACGCGAATTGTCGGCCCAGCTCGACGAGCTCAAGCATGCGCTGCACTTGAATGAACTGTTCACGGCCGTGCTGGGGCACGACTTGCGCACGCCCTTGTCCGTGGTCATGAATGGCGCCATGCTGTTGCCGATGATGAGCGACCACCCGAAGGTGATTGTCACGGCACAGCGCATCGAAAGCAGCGCCAAGCGCATGGCGCGCATGGTCGACCAGTTGCTGGACCTGGCGCGCATCCGCTCCGGCACGATGGAATTGCGCAGCAGCACGCACGACTACCTGGCGCTGGCGCGCGCCATCGTCGAGGAATTCGAGACGGCCGGCCAGGCGCCGCTGGTCGAGGTCAGCAGCGTGGGCGAGCTGCACGGGCAATGCGATGCGGGCTTGCTGTCGCAAGTCATCTCGAATCTGTTAAGCAATGCCATCACGCATGGCGAGGCGGGCTCGCCCGTGCAGCTGGCCCTCGACGGGCGCGCCGCCGACAGCATTGAGTTGCGCATCGCCAATCGTGGCGTCATCCCCGCCGCCTTGTTGCCGACCCTGTTCGAACCGTTCCAGCAGGCGGGCGAGAAGCGCAGGACGGGGCAGGGCCTGGGACTGGGCCTGTACACGGTAAACATGTTCGTCAAGGCCCACGGCGGCACAGTCGAGATCAGTTCGACGGCCGCCCAGGGCACGCTGGCGACCGTGCGCATCCCGCGCCAGTGCCAGGTGTGCGTGCAAGCGGGACGGGCGACATGAGCGCGCCAGCCTTGCCGCGCGGCGGCGGCATGGGGGAACTGGTGCGCCGGCACGACTGGTCCGCCACCAGCCTGGGCGCCATCGATGGCTGGCCCGCCCACCTGCGCACCAGCGTCGACATCGTGCTCAATTCGCCGATGGCGATGGTGCTGATGTGGGGCCCGCAGCACGTGATGATTTACAACGACGATTACATCCAGATCGCCGGTGCGCGCCATCCGGCGGCGCTGGGTGGCACGGTGCCGGCCGTCTGGCCCGAAATCTGGGACTGGAACGCGCGCATCCTCGAAGCGGGATTGCGCGGCGAGACGCAGGTGCACCGCGAGTGCTGTTTGCCGCTGTTGCGCGACGGACAGCGCACGGACGTCTGTTTCGACCTGTTTTACACGCCCGTGCATGGCGCCGACGGCCAGGTGGACGGCGTGCTGTGCACGGCGGTGGAATTGACGGCGCGCATGGAGGAAGGGCGCCAGCTGAAGCTGGCCACGGCCGAGCTGGGCCAACTCAACACCACCTTGCAGACCGAGAGCGAAGCCGTGCGCGCAGCCAACCGCCGCCTGGGCGAGGAGCGCGCGCTGCTGCGCGCCCTGTTCCAGCAGGCACCGAGCTTCATGGCCCTGCTGCGCGGGCCGCAGCACGTGTTCGAATTGGCGAACGAGCATTATCTGCGCCTGGTGGGGCACCGCGATGTGCTGGGCAAGACAGTCGAAGCGGCCTTGCCTGAAGTTAAGGCGCAAGGTTTCATCGAACTGCTCGACCAGGTCTATCGCACGGGCGAACCGTTCGAGGGGCGCCAGGTGAAGGTGGATTTGCAGACGGCGGACGGGCAGACGGGCCAGCGCCAGATCGACTTCGTCTACCAGCCCATCAAGGATGACGAGGGCGCGGTGACGGGCATCCTCGTCGAAGGCATCGACGTCACCGAGCGGATGGAAGGCGAGGAGCGGTTGCGCCTGGCACAGCAGGCGGGCGGCATCGGCACCTTCGAATGGTTCCCCGAGACGGGCGCGATGGTGGTGTCGCCCACGTTCCGCCGCCTGTGGGGCATTGCCGACGAGGTGGAAGTGACGGAACGCCTGCTGGTGAGCCTGGTCGATGCGCGCGACCAGCAAAAGGTCGGACCGAGCAAGCTTGACGTGGCGCCCAATCCGCTCGAATACGTGGAGTACCGCATCCGCCGCCCCGCCGATGGCGCGCTGCGCTGGATCGCGCGCCAGGGCGAGGTGGTGGCCGGCCGCGTGCCAGGCCAGCGCCGCTACGTGGGCGTGTCGTTCGACGTGACGGAGCGGCGCCTGATCGAGGATGAACTCAACGCCAGCCAGGAGCGCATGGCGGCCATTTTCGGCCAGGCGTCCGTGGGCTTGTCCGAGCTGGGCCTCGATGGCCGTTTCCAGCGGGTCAACGGCGCCCTGTGCTGCATGCTGGGGCGTTCCGCCGAAGAGCTGCTGAGCCTGAACATGAACGACATCATGCATCCGGCGGACGTGCCTGGCAACAACGTGCTGTTCCAGCGTCTGGTGGAAACGGGCGAGTCGTTCTCGCTGGAAAAGCGCTACCTGAAGCCCGACGGCACGCAAGTGTGGGTGTCGAGCAATGTCAGCCGCCTCGTCGATGAGCAGGGTCATACGCGGTCCCTGATCGCCGTCAAGACGGACATCACGGACCGGCGCCGCGTGGAAAAAGCGCTGCATGAATTGAACGAAACGCTCGAGCACCGGGTCGAACAGGAAGTCGGTGAGCGCACCAAGGCCGAAGACGCCTTGCGCCAGGCGCAAAAGATGGAAGCCGTGGGCCAGCTGACGGGCGGCATCGCGCACGATTTCAACAATGTGCTGCAAATCATTTCCGGCAATTTGCATTTGCTGCAGCACCTGGCGGGCACGGATGGCCTCATGCGCCAGCGCCTGGATACGGCGATTGCCGCCGTCGAGCGGGGCGCCAAGCTGTCGTCGCACCTGCTGGCCTTTGCGCGGCGCCAACCGTTGCAACCCGTGGTGGCCGACTTGGCGCGCGTGGTGCGCAACATGGATGCGCTGCTGCGGCGCGCCTTGGGCGAAGCGATCGACATCGTGCTGGTGGGCGGCGGCGGGCTGTGGAATACCCTTGTCGACCGCAGCCAGATCGAGAACGTCATCCTGAACCTGGCCATCAATGCGCGCGACGCCATGGATGGCGTGGGCAAGCTGACCATCGAGCTGGGCAATGTCGTGCTCGACGAACAGTATGTGCACAACCTGGTCGACGTACCGGCGGGCCAGTACGTGATGCTGTCGGTGACGGACACGGGCCGCGGCATGAGCGGCGCCGTGCTGCAGCGCGCGTTCGAGCCGTTCTTCACCACCAAGCCGGAAGGCGCGGGCACGGGCCTGGGCCTGTCGATGGCGTATGGCTTCGTCACGCAGAGCCGCGGTCATATCCGCATTTACAGTGAACCTGGCGTGGGCACGGGAGTCAAAATCTATTTGCCCCGTTCCCTGATGGCCGAGGCGGACGAGGAACTGGAATTGAGCGGCGTCGTCACGGGCGGCACGGAAACCGTGCTGGTGGTGGAAGACGATGTGGGCGTGCGCACCACCGTGGTCGATATGCTGGGGGCGCTGGGCTACAAGGTGCTCAAGGCCGAGGATGGCGAAAGCGCGCTGGCCGTGTTGCACAGCGGCGCGCAGATCGACTTGCTGTTTACGGACGTGATCATGCCCGGTCCTGTCAGCAGCACGGAGATGGCGCGCCAGGCGCGCGAGTTGCAGCCCGATATCGCCGTCTTGTTTACCTCGGGCTACGCGCAGGATGTCATCGTGCATGAGGGGCGTCTTGATGCGGGAGTGGAATTGCTCAGCAAGCCATACCGGCGCGAAGAGCTGGCGCGCAAGCTGCGCCATGTGCTGGCCAACCGCCAGCAGCAAATGCGCGCGCGCCAGTTTGAACGGTCCGGCGCGCCCGTGACGGGCACGCCAGCAACGGGCAGTCTGGCGCCCAGCGTGCTGGGAGGCGGCACGCCGGGGCTGGACTTGACGGGCCATGTGCCGGAACCGCAGGGGGACATGCCGACATCGATGAAGATACTCGTGGTGGAAGACAACCTCGATTCGCAGCTGATGGTGTGCGAACTGGTGGGCATGCTGGGCCATACGGTCAGCGGCGTGTCCGATGGCGAGGCGGCGTGGAAATTGCTTAACGAGCAAGACTTCGATATCCTGTTTACGGATGTCAGCCTGCCCGGCATGTCCGGCATCGCGCTGGCGCGCATGGTGCTGCGCGATAAACCGGGCATGCGCATCATCTTTTCCACGGGCTATGGCAAGGAATCGATGGATGAGCTGGGCTTTTCCGCCAGCGTCTTGCGCAAGCCCTATGATTTGATGGAGTTGCAAGCGGCACTCGACCAACCCTGACGGGCGCGCGCCGCTTCGGCCCGCCCGTCTCACCTGCAGAGGTAAGGCATGACCCCTGAACTGACGATGCTGGCCTGTACCCTGGTGCTGGCGCTGGTGCAAATCCTGCTGCCCGCGCTGTTTCGCACGCGCGAAACGGGCACGGCCTATAACGTGAGCGCGCGTGACGGCGACGGGCCGCCCGTGGGCAAGATCACGGGCCGTTTGCAGCGTGCCCAGGCGAACCTGTTCGAAACCCTGCCCCTGTTTGCCGCCGCCGTGCTGATCGCCCACGTGACGGCGCAGGAAAGCGCGCTGACCCTGTACGGCGCGGCCCTGTATCTGGCCGCCCGCGTGCTGTATCTGCCCCTGTACGCATTCGGCGTGCCCGTCGTGCGCACGCTCGTGTGGTGCGTGTCGATTGCCGGGCTGCTGATGCTGTTCTGGGCCATCCTGTTCGCTTCCTGAATTCCTACGCCAGCGGTGGTGCCCGTCCTATGGCGGTGCGCCAGGCCCGGCCGTAAAGTGGCGGCAAGCTGGCAATTGGCGCCGGCATGTCAGGGACCGGACGACGATGGCGATTACTACCTCTGCAGTGAAAGATACGGGCAGCGCCCGCCAGCGCAAGATCCAGCGCCTGCTGCGCTCCGTGTTTGGCGTGGCGCGGCTGCGCACGGGCCAGCAGGACGTCATCGACAGCGTGCTGGCCGGGCGCGACACCCTGGCCATCATGCCCACCGGCAGCGGCAAGTCGCTGTGCTACCAGTTGCCCGCCGCGCTGCTGCCCGGCGCGACCTTGGTCGTGTCGCCGCTGATTTCACTGATGAAAGACCAGCTGGAAAAGCTGCACGAACTGGGCATCACGGCCGTGCAGCTCAACAGCAGCCTGTCGCGCGCCGACGAGGATGCCGCCATCGCCCGCATCGCCCAAGGTGGCCGGCTCATCATCTTTTGCACGCCGGAACGCCTCGCCAATACCGCCTTCCTGTCCCTGCTGGCCGGCGCGCCGCCCAGCCTGGTCGTCATCGATGAAGCCCATTGCATTTCCCAGTGGGGCCACGACTTCCGTCCCGCCTACCTGGAAATCGCCGCCGCCCTGCGCGCGCTGGGCCGCCCGCCCGTGCTGGCCTTGACGGCCACGGCCACCGGGGAAGTGATGGTCGATATCGACGCGCAACTGGAAGCGCGCAAGCTGAACGTCATCAATACGGGCATCTACCGCGCCAATCTGCGCTACCGCGTGATCCAGGTCACGAATGCCGGAGAAAAACAGGATGCGGTCCTGCGCCTGCTGCGCGAAACGGCCGGCGTGGGCATCGTGTATGCGGCCACCGTCAAGGCCGTCGAAGACCTGGCGGCGCGGCTGGAGGAATTGGGCGAGAGCGTCACCTGCTACCACGGCAAGCTGGCGGCACGCGAGCGCAAGCACAACCAGGATTTGTTCATGGGCGGCGAGCGCCGCATCATGGTGGCCACCAACGCGTTTGGCATGGGTATCGACAAGCCCGACACGCGCTTCGTCATCCACTTGCAGGTGCCGGCCAACCTGGAAGCGTACTACCAGGAATCGGGCCGGGCGGGGCGCGACGGCTTGCCCGCCGACTGCACCTTGCTGTACTTCCAGGAAGACAAGCGGGTCCAGCAATTCTTTCTGGTCAAGCATTACCCGACGGCGGAAGAACTGGCCGCCATCGTGGCGGCAGCGCAAGAATTGCCGGCCACCTTCACTTTTGCCGCGCTGGCAGCGGGCTTGCCCGAGTTTTCCGACGGCCACCTGAAGGTGTGCCTGAAACTGTTGAAAGACGGCAAGCTGCTGCGCCAGGACCGCAAGCTGGGCTACAGCCTGAAAGCGCCCTCGGTCGCTACGCCTTCGTATGCGCAGCTGGCGCAGATCTACGTCGACAAGCAGGAGCGCGACAAGCAGGCGCTCGAACAAATGGTGGGCTATGCGCAAAGCGGCTTGTGCCGCTGGAAACTGCTGCTCGATTACTTTGGCGACGCGGGCGATTTCGAGCGCTGCTGCACCTGCGACAATTGCCTGTCGCCGCCCGCGCTGGCCGCGCCCATTTCCCTCGACGAGTTGCCCCCGGTCCCGTCCCAAGCGCCATCGCCGCCGCCAGCGCCGCAGATCGCCGTCGGCAGCCGCGTGCGCGTGCCCCGTTACCAGATCGGCACCGTGCTGTCGGTGGCGGGCGACCAGGTCACGATTGCCTTTCCGGAAAACACCACGCGCACCTTCATGGCCGAGTTTGTCGCACCGGCGTGAACCCAGTGTGCGCTGTCTGACAGATGATCTGGCGCAAGAGCGCTAGAATCAGCCCATTCCAACGCGTATTAACGCAGGGAGCAGGGCATGGCAGACATGGTGGTGGTGCGCAAGGAAGGCTTGTACTGTGTGCCGGGTCAGTTCTACATCGACCCGTGGCGCCCCGTCGAGCGCGCGATCATCACGCATGCGCACGCCGACCATGCGCGCGTCGGGCACCGGCATTACCTGTGCGCCGCTCCCGGCGAGCAAGTGCTGCGCGCGCGCCTGGGCCCCGTGTCCATCCAGGCGCTCGCGTATGGCGACAGCATCGAACACCACGGCGTGCAGGTGTCGCTGCATCCAGCCGGCCACGTGCTCGGCTCGGCCCAGGTGCGCATGCAGCACGGCGGCGAAGTGTGGGTGGCGTCGGGCGACTACAAGCTGCAGCCAGATCCCACCTGCCTGCCGTTCGAACCCGTGCGCTGCGACACTTTCATCACGGAATCGACCTTCGGCCTGCCCATCTACCGCTGGCAGGCGCCGCAGGAAATCTACGACGACATCAATCAGTGGTGGCGCAGGAATGCGGCCGAAGGGCGCACCAGCGTGCTGTTCTGCTATGCCTTCGGCAAGGCGCAGCGCATCCTGGCCGGCCTCGATGCCAGCATCGGCCCCCTCATCTGCCATGGCGCGGCGCAGGCATTGACGCAGGTCTACCGCGAGTCGGGCGTGGCCTTGCCCGCCACCGTGATGGTGGGCGAGGTGACGGACAAGGCTGCATTGAAAACGGCGCTGGTGATCGCGCCCCCGTCGGCCGCCGGCTCGCCGTGGATGAAGCGCTTCGGCGACTACAGCGATGCATTCGCCAGCGGCTGGATGCTGCTGCGCGGCGCGCGCCGGCGGCGCGGCGTGGACCGCGGTTTCGTGCTGTCCGACCATGCCGACTGGCCCGGCCTGATGCAAGCGATCACGGCCACTCAGGCCGAACGCATCATCGTCACGCATGGCTCGATCCCCGTGATGGTGCGCTGGCTGCAGCAGAACGGCTGGCAGGCGGGCGGCTTCGAGACGGAATACGGCGACGACGAGGCCGATGACGGTGCGCCCGTTGCGTCCATGGCGGCGGAGGACGTCAGCCATGCGTGACTTTGCCCGGCTGTACGCGGAACTCGACGAGACGACTTCCACCAGCCGCAAGCTGGCGGCGCTGCAAGCCTATTTTCGCGGCGCCTCGCCCGAGAACGCGGCCTGGGCCGTGTATTTCCTGGCCGGCGGCAAGCCGCGCCAGGCCGTGCCCACCAAATTGCTGCGCGAATACGCGACCGAACGGGCTGGCCTCGATGCCTGGCTGTTCGACGAGGCCTATCACGCCGTGGGCGACCTGGCCGAAACCATCGCCCTGATCCTGCCCGCGCCCGCCAGGCGCAGCGACGTCGGCCTGGCAGAGTGGATCGAGCAGCGCATCGCACCGTTGCGCGGCGCGGCGCCCGACGCCATCCGCGCCGCCCTGCTGGGGTACTGGGACGAGCTGGAAACGCGCGAACGCTTTCTGCTGATCAAGCTGATCGGCGGCGGCTTTCGCGTGGGTGTGTCGAAACTGCTGGTGACGCGCGCGCTGGCATCGATCGCCGCCGTCGACAGCAAGCTGATCGCCCAGCGCCTGATGGGCTGGACCGATGGCAAGGTCAACCCCACGGGCGCGGGATTCTTGAAACTGATCGCCGCGCAGTCGGAGGGCGAACATGCGCTGCGCGGCGGCCAGCCGTATCCGTTCTTCCTCGCGCACCCCTTGCAGGCGCCGCCGGAGAGTCTGGGCGAGCCCGCCGGCTGGCTGGCCGAGTGGAAGTACGACGGCATGCGCGCCCAGCTGCTGCGCCGCGATGGCGTGAATTGGCTGTGGTCGCGCGGCGAGGAATTGATCACGGAGCGCTTTCCCGAACTGGCGCAGCTGGCCTTGCCGGAGGGCACCGTGCTCGATGGCGAAATCCTCATCTGGCAGCCGGGCGACGTGCCGGCGCCATTTGCCGATTTGCAGCAACGCATGGGCCGCAAGAGCGTGTCGCCCAAGTTGCTGGCCGAGCTGCCCGCCGTGCTGGTGGCCTACGATGTGCTGGAACTCGATGGCGTGGATGTGCGCCAACTGCCCCAGCTGGAGCGCCGCGCGCTGCTGGAAACCGTCGTGGCCGGCGTGCACTCTCCCGCGCTGCGCCTGTCGCCGCGCGTTGAAGCGGCCAGCTGGGAGGCATTGGCCGCCATCCGCGAGGAATCGCGCGCGCGCGGCGTGGAAGGCTTGATGCTCAAGGCCGTGTCGGCCGCGTATGGTGTGGGCCGCACCAAGGATGTGGGCACGTGGTGGAAATGGAAGATCGATCCGTATGCCATCGATGCCGTGCTGATCTACGCCCAGGCGGGCCACGGCCGCCGCGCCTCGCTGTACACGGACTACACGTTTGCCGTGTGGGATGAAGTGGAGGAGGGCGAGCAGGGGGAGCGTAAGCTGGTACCGTTCGCCAAGGCGTATTCCGGTTTGACGGATGCGGAAATCGGCCAGGTCGACGCGGCCATCCGCAAGACGACGATAGAAAAATTCGGTCCCGTGCGCAGCGTGCAGCCGACGATGGTGTTCGAGATCGGCTTCGAGGGCATCGCCGCGTCCAGCCGCCACAAGGCGGGCATCGCCGTGCGCTTTCCCCGCATCCTGCGCCGCCGCGAAGACAAGACAGTCGCCGACGCCGATACCCTGGCCACCCTGAAGGCCATGCTGGCCCAGACCACATGAGCAAAAGCATGCTGGCGCAGCGCATCGATGCGTGGTTTGCCGCGCGCGGCTGGACGATCTTTCCCTTCCAGCGCGCCGTCTGGCGCGCTGGCGCGCAGGGCCAGTCCGGCCTGCTGCATGCGAGTACCGGGTCCGGCAAGACCTACGCCGTGTGGTTCGGCGCCTTGCTGCGCGCCGAGCGGCTGGCGCGCAAGGGGAAAAGGCAGGGCTTGCGCGTGCTGTGGATCACGCCGATGCGGGCGCTGGCGGCCGACACGGTGCGCGCGCTGCAGGCGTCCGGCGAAACGCTGGCGCCCGGCTGGCGCATCGAGGCCCGCACGGGCGACACGAGCGCCGCGCAGCGGGCGCGGCAGGCGAAGTCCTGGCCCGAGGTGCTCGTCACGACGCCGGAAAGCCTGTCCCTGATGCTGAGCCAGGCGGACGCGCAGGAACGCTTCAGCCTGCTGGAAACGGTGATCGTCGACGAGTGGCACGAATTGATGGGCAGCAAGCGCGGCGTGCAGGTGCAGCTGGCGCTGGCCCGTTTGCGCCGCTGGAATGGAAGCTTGATGACGTGGGGCTTGTCGGCCACCCTGGGTAATCTGCGGCAGGCGCAGGACGTCTTGCTGGGCGAGGAAAACGCCGGCGTGCTGGTCGAAGGCAAAATCAAGAAGCGCATCCTCGTCGACAGCCTGATTCCCGTCAATCCCACGCGCTTTCCCTGGGGCGGGCATTTGGGCATCCAGATGCTGCAGCCGCTGATCGCCGAGATCGAGGGCAGCGCCACCACGCTGGTGTTCACCAACACGCGTTCGCAGGCCGAGCTGTGGTACCAGCACCTGCTCGATGCGCGGCCCGACTGGGCGGGCCTGATCGCCCTGCACCACGGTTCGCTGGACCGCGAAGTGCGCGAGTGGGTCGAGCAGCACCTGAAGACGGGCGAGCTGAAAGCCGTCGTGTGCACGTCCAGCCTGGACCTGGGCGTCGATTTCCTGCCCGTCGAACGGGTGCTGCAGGTGGGCAGCGCGAAAGGCATCGCGCGCCTGGTGCAGCGGGCCGGGCGCAGCGGCCACGCGCCGGGGCGCATTTCGCGCGTCACCCTGGTACCGACCAACAGCCTGGAATTGCTGGAAGCGGCGGCCGCCCGCGCTGCCCTGGCGCAGGGCCACCTGGAAGCGCGGCCCGTGCCCGACAAGCCGCTCGACGTGCTGGTGCAGCACCTGGTGACGATCGCGCTGGGCGGCGGTTTCGACTCGCCGGCGCTGTACCGCGAAGTGCGCGCGGCCTGGTCGTATCGCCAGCTGACGCCGGACGAGTGGCAATGGGCGCTCGATTTCGTCGCGCGCGGCGGGCAAAGCCTGACCGTGTACCCGGAATACCGCAGAGTGCTGCCGGACGATGCAGGCGTCTACCGCGTGCCGGATGTGGCGCTGGCGCGGCGCCACCGCATGAGCATCGGCACCATCGTCTCGGAGGCGGCGATCCAGGTCAAGTTCCTCGGCGGCGGACGGATCGGCAGCATCGAGGAATCGTTTATCGCGCGCCTGAAGCAGGGCGACCATTTTCTGTTTGGCGGGCGCATCCTGGAATTCGTGCGCGTGCATGAGATGACGGCGTACGTGCGGCGGGCCACGGGCAGCCGCGGCGCCGTGCCGCGCTGGCAGGGCGGCAAGATGCCGCTGTCGTCGGAACTGGCGCACGCCGTGCTGGACCAGTTGCAGCTGGCGCAGGAAGGGAAGGCCAGCGGGCCGGAAATGCGCGCGCTGGCGCCGCTGCTGGCCATCCAGCAGAAATGGTCCAGCCTGCCCACGCGCTCTGTCCTCTTGCTGGAAACCTTGTCCAGCCGCGAAGGCCATCACCTGTTCGGGTATCCGTTCGCTGGCCGCTCCGTGCACCTGGGCCTGGCATCCCTGCTGGCCTACCGCATCGCGCGCGTGCAGCCGGCCACCTTGTCGATCGCCGTCAACGATTACGGCTTTGAATTGCTGGGCGCGGACGATATCGATTTCGCCCCGCTGTTGACGGCCGCCAGCGGCGCCGATCTTACCCTGTTCAGCACGGACAACCTGCTCGAAGACGTGCTGGCCAGCCTGAACGCGACGGAACTGTCGCAGCGGCGCTTCCGCGAGATCGCCCGCATCGCCGGCCTCGTGTTTCAGGGCTATCCGGGCCAGCCGAAAAGCGCGCGCCAGCTGCAGGCGTCGTCCTCGCTGTTCTTTGAAGTGTTCCGCAAGCACGACGCGGCCAATTTGCTGCTCACGCAGGCGCAGCGCGAAGTGCTGGAGCAGGAACTGGAACTGACGCGCCTGCGCGCCACCTTGCGCGAGCTGCATGGACGCACCATCTGCCTGCAGCCGCTGGAGCGCGCCTCGCCATTTGCTTTCGGCCTGATGGTCGAGCGCTTCCGCGAACAGCTGACGACGGAAAAATTGTCGGACCGGGTGGCGCGGCTGGTGCTGGCGCTGGAAAAGGCGGCCGCATGACGGGACAGGAGCAAGCGCATTGCGCGGTGGAACTGGCCGGCGAGCTGGTCTGGCTGCTGGCGCACAAGGCCGTGTACTGGCCGGCGCGCAGGATATTGATCATCGCCGACATCCATTTCGGCAAGGCGGCCGCGTTCCGCGCGCTGGGCGTGCCCGTACCGCGCGGCACCACCACGCAAAACCTGCTGGCGCTCGACGCCTTGCTGGCCAGCTACGCCTGCGAGGAAATCGTCTTTCTCGGCGATTTTCTGCATGCGCGCGCCGCCCATGCGGCGGCCACCGTGGCGGCCATGCTGGCCTGGCGCGCGCGCCATCCCGACCTGCGCCTGACGGTGGTGCGCGGCAACCATGACGCGCATGCGGGCGATCCGGCCGCCGCGCTGGGCATCCGTATGGTCGACGAGCCGCACCAGGTGGGCAAGCTGTCGTTCTGCCATCACCCGGACACCGTGGCGCCCGGCTATGTGCTGGCCGGCCACGTGCATCCCGTGTTCCACTTGCGCGCAGACCGGGGCGGCCTGCGCCTGCCGTGTTTCCTGCTGGGCCGGCAGCGCGCCATCCTGCCCTCGTTTGGCACCTTTACGGGCGGCCATGCCGTGCGGCCAGCCGCTGGCGAGCGCGTGTACGTGACGGCCGACGCGGCGATTTTTCCGCTCCCCGCCAACTGCTGAGTGTCTGGTACTTTTGGTGTAAAACTAAAAGTAACTACGCCACCGTGGGCGGGACTCATCCTACATGCGCTCTTGCCATCCTCCTATTTCTTGTACCCCATGCGCGCACTAAGATGACTGTTCCCTTGCCATGCGAGGGGGAAGAATTGCATGGTTTGCACTGTTTTCGATTCTATCGATCAAGGAGATCATCATGGCCACATCGAGCGACAATAAACAGCAAGGTAGTAAAACCGGTAGCGGCAGCAGCAGTGGCGGCAGCGGCGGCAGCAAGCAAAGCGATACCAGCAAACGGGGCTTCGCTTCCATGGACCCGGCCCAGCAGCGCGAAATTGCCAGCGAAGGCGGACGTGCCGCGCATGAAAAGGGCACGGCGCATGAGTTCACGTCGGAAGAGGCACGCCGCGCAGGCAGCCAAAGCCACAAGAACGATGCGAACCGGCAAAGTGCCGCCAGCTCCAGCGTTTCGCGCGACAATGCCAGCATGAACCAGGAGGGCAACCGCGACAGCGGCAACAAGCAAAGCGGCGGTTCCGGTTCCAGCTCCGGGTCGCGCAACAAGTAGCGTTAGCTGAGTCGCAAGTCGCAAGTGGCCCTGGCCGGCGGGAAGCAGGCATGCCGCTGGCCAGGGCCACGCGTATGGCTAGCGCTGGTCAGCGCAAAATTTTGATGCAATGCAGCAGGCATGGACTATGATGAAATAGCTGCGCCGGCCATGGCCCACGCGCAGTCAACGCAGTCAAATCGCACTCACGATGGGAGAAGAATGATGGGCAACTCCACTACGCCGCAAGCCGGCAATAGCCAGGGCGGCACGCCGTCCGCGGCAGGCAACAAGCAAAGTACGGCCGATTCCGCCGAGAACTTTGTGCTGGTCGATAGCGGGCAAGGACTCGATATCGGCGACGATCTGTTTTCCATCGGCGAAGTGCGGCGCGCCGACCGCTTGCCCCATCACCAGTCCGGTTCCGCCGGGCAGAGCCGGCAGAGCGCCGACGATGCGCCCGACACCACGGGCAGTACGGGCGTCTGACCTGGTCGCCTAACTTTCTTCACTCCCGGACCACCCGCGCTGGGCCAGCCGCAAGACGTGTTCGCGCACGTCGGCTGGCCATGCCTGCACGCACGCCAGGAACGCTGGCTGCTTGCCGGCGAACAGGGCGCGGCTCGCTTCCTCGAAGCCTGGCGCATCGCCCGCCAGCGCACTCATGACTTTATACGCCGCTTCGCGTGCCTGGCGCTGTTCATCGTGTGCCTTGTTGCCCCGTTGAGCGTGTTCCACCAGCTTGCGCAAGGCGACGGAAGCGCCGCCCGGCTGCGTCGCCAGCCATTCCCAGTGACGGGGCAGCAAGGTGATTTCGCGCGCCACCACGCCCAGCTTCGGCCGGCCTGCCGTGCGTATGGCCGGGGGCGCGTCGTCATCGTGGGAGGGCGGTACGCGAGGCAGGCGCTGCAGCACCTCGGCCAGGCTGCCGTGCAGGTTCAGGTCGACCTGGCTGCCGCTGGCATCGTCGAAGATCAGGATCTGCGCATCGGGATCGTGCGTCACCAGTTCCTTCAGTGTTTGCGCCACGGCATGCAATGTGCCGGCGGCCACTTTGTGTGGGCCGGCAAAGGCCGTCAGTTGAATGGGGGCGTGCATGGCTTGCTCCAGTGAGTCAGTATGCAGGCAATTTTACCCGGGTTAAATTGAAAGTCAATATCACCCGGATAAAATAGGGCAAGACTGCTACAGGTCGACCCGGCCGTGTTCGCCCATGTCTTTCGGCGGTTCGCCCGTGATGGCGGCCTTGGCCATTTCATAGAATTGCATCATCTTGCTGGCGCTGCTATCCCAATACTCGGCCGACTGGATCGTCACCTTGATCAGCGACAGCTTCGGATCGTCGAGCCCGCCCGGGAACCAGGCTTTTACCAGCGGACTCCACAATTCCTCCGCCTTGGCGCGGTCCTTCAGCAGCTGCGCGTGGCCGCAGACGGATACATACAGGCTGTCGCCCGTGTCGACAAAGCTGACGTTGACTTGCGGATTGTTCAGCAAATCGCGCGCGTAGCTGGCCTCGTCCGAGACAAAGAACCAGATCTGCCCGTCGTTGTCGACCTGTTGCTGCGTCAGCGGCCGGCTGGTGAGGGTGCGCATGTCGTCGCTGGTGGTCAGCATGCCGAATTTGACGTCCTTGATCTTGGCCGCGATGCTGGCCAGTTGTTCGCTGGAATACGATTGCATGGGTGCTCCCTTGTTGGTTGTCCTGAACAACAAGCATAGGCGCTTGCTGGATGCGGCTCTGTACGGCAGCTTACGTAGCAAGGGGGTGCTTTGTTTCAAAGCTGTTACAAAACGCTGGCCTGGCGGGGCGCCCCATGTATTGACTTAATAAATGATAATCATTATCATTTGTTTGAAAATATCAGCATGCACTTTGATTGAAGGATGGGAATGAAGCACACTGACTTGTCGCGCCACCTGGCCCGCCCCTTGCCGGGAGCGGAGCATGCATAGTGCGGGCGCCGCCGACAAGGCCAGGAACAACGCCAGCCGCGCCGTGTGGCTGAAGAACTTGCATCAATGGCACTGGATCAGCTCGGCACTTTGTTTGCTGGGCATGTTTTTGTTCGCCATCACCGGCATCACCCTGAACCACGCCAGCCAGATCGAGTCGAAACCGTCGATTACGCGCCAGAAGGCGCAGTTGCCGGCCCCGTTGGTCACGGAACTGGCCGCCTATGCCGCCAGTCACGATGGCGCGAATGCGCCCATGCCGGCCGCCGCGGAAACCTGGCTCAAGCAGCAGTGGTCGCTCAACGCGGGCGGGCGTCCCGCCGAATGGAGCGTCGACGAAGTCTACCTGCCGCTGCCCAAGGCGGGCGGCGACGCCTGGGTGCGCATCGGCCTGGAAGACGGCGCCGCCGAATACGAATTGACGGACCGGGGCTGGGTATCCTGGCTCAACGACGTGCACAAGGGCCGCAACACGGGCGTGGCCTGGAATTGGTTCATCGATATCTTTGCCGGCGCCTGCATCGTGTTTTGCCTGACGGGCCTGCTGATTTTGAAGTTCCACGCGGCCAACCGGCCCTTTACCTGGCCGATGGTTGGCCTCGGCATCTTGATACCCTGCGCGATCGCCTTGCTGTTTATTCACTGATCGTTTTTATTTTTCCTTTTTACAGGCACACCATGAAATTACGCTACTCCCTGGCGCTTGGCCTTCCCCTGATCGGTACGTCGGCGATGGCGGCCGACCTGACCCTGAAGCTTGAAATCCCGCAATTGAACGTGGCGGAATACCACCGTCCCTACGTGGCGGCATGGCTGGAAACGGCCGATCAAAAGGTCGTCGGCAATCTGACGGTGCTGTATGACGTGAAGAAGAAGGACAAGGCCGGCGAAAAATGGCTGAAGGACATGCGCCAGTGGTGGCGCAAGAGCGGCCGCGACCTGGCCATGCCTGTCGACGGCGTCAGCGGCGCCACGCGCGCGCCCGGCGAACATACGCTGACTTTCCCCGGTGCCAAGGCCTTGCTCGACAAGCTGCCGGCCGGCGAATACCAGGTGGTGGTGGAAGCGGCACGCGAAGCGGGCGGACGCGAACTGGTGCGCGTGCCGTTCCAGTGGCCGCTGAAATCGGCCCAGTCCGTACCGACCAAGGGCAAGGAAGAACTCGGCAATGTCGTCGTCCAACTCAAACCTTAAGGCGCCTCTACCATGTTGAAGCAACTGAATAAACCGCTGATCGCCCTGGCGCTGGCCGGCCTGGCCATGAACGCCCACGCCCACCGCGGCTGGATGGTGCCGTCGAGCACGATGGTGGAAAGCAAGGACGCCTGGGTAACGGTGGATGCCGCCGTCTCCGACGGCCTGTTCGAGATCGACCACCAGCCGCTGCGCCTGGACGCGCTGCAAGTGACCGGCCCGGATGGCGCGAAAGTGGCGCCGGCGAACACGGTCACGGGCCGCTTGCGCAGCGTGTTTGATGTCAAGATGGAAAAGCCGGGCACGTACAAGGCCGCCATCGTGTCGCAGAACGTCATGGCCAGCTACAAGCTCAACGGCGAGCAAAAGCGTTTCCGCGGCAACGAAGAGACGTTCAAGAAGGACGTGCCGGCCGATGCGCAAGAGCTGAAAATCACGCGCACGGCAAGCCGTCTGGAAACTTTCTTCAGCAATGGCGAAACCAGCACGGAAGTATTCAAGCCGACGGGCGTGGGCCTGGAATTCGTGCCGGTGACCCATCCGAACGACTTGCGTGCGGGCGAAAAAGCCACGTGGCGCTTCCTGGTCGACGGCAAGCCGGCCGCGAACCAGGCCTTCAGCCTGGTGCCGGGCGGCGTGCGCTACCGTGGCGTGCTCGGTGAAATCCGCCAGAGCACCGATGCCAAGGGCGAAATCACGTTCACCGTGCCGGCCGCCGGCATGTATTACCTGAGCAGCACCTGGCCTGCGGCAGCGCCTGCCGTGGCCGGCCAGCCGCCAGCCATGCCCGAGCGCCGCATGACCTACGCGGCTACCGTGGAAGTGCTGCCGCAGTAAGCGGCGGCATCGTCACGAGCTCGCTGATGCGCCGGGTCCTGCTGCCGCAGCATATTTCCGATCAGGTCGCGCCGCCCGGCGCCGCGATCCGGGATGTGCGCGGCCTGACGATGGGCACCAGCTGGTCGGTGCGCCTGCTCGAGTCCGCCATGCCGGGACGCGCCGGCAGCGCCGATTTGCAGCAGGGCTTGCAGCAGCAGCTGGACCTGGTCGTGGCGCAAATGAGCCACTGGAACGACGAGTCCGACCTGGGCCGCTTCAACCGGGCCGAACCCGGCAGCTGGCACAGCCTGCCCGCCGCGTTTTGCGAAGTGCTGGGCTTTGCCATGCACGTCTCGCAGGCGTCGGGCGGCGCATACGACCCGTGCGCGGGCGCCCTCGTCAACCGGTGGGGCTTCGGCCCCCGCAATCGCTACGATGAGCCCGGCTTCCTGCCGCCGAAAGACGATACGGTGGCCTTGCTGCTGTCGCAGCGCCAGCGCCGCCGCCTAGAGCTGGACTTGCCGGCCCGCCGCGCGCGCCAGCCCGGCGGCTTGCAGCTCGATTTATCCGCCATCGCCAAGGGCTATGGCGTGGACCGCCTGGCGCGCTACCTGGACAGCCAGGGCATCGGCCATTACCTGGTCGAAGTGGGCGGCGAGCTGCGCGGCGCCGGCAGCAAGCCCGACGGCCAGCCGTGGTGGGTGATGCTGGAGCAGGTTGACGGCGCCGCCGATAGTGCCGACGATGCACAGCAACCGCCGGAAATGCTGCTGGCGCTGCACGGCTTGTCCGTGGCCACGTCGGGCGACTACCGGCGTTTCTTCGAGGACGGCACGGTGCGTTTTTCACACACCATCGATCCGCGCAGCGGCATGCCGATCGCCAATCAACTCGCTTCCGTCACCGTCGTGCATGAGCAATGCATGGCGGCCGACGCCTGGTCGACGGCCCTGACGGTGCTCGGTACCGAGGCCGGCATGGCGCTGGCCGAGGAGCAGGGCCTGGCCGCGCGCTTCCTGCAGCGCGACGGCCCTGGCTTTCACGAAACGCTGAGCAGCCACATGCTGGCCATGCTCGACGAATGAACGATTAATTCCATGATTTTTACGCACGATACGACGCGGCTGGCCTTGCTGGCGGCCCTGTCCCTCAGTTACGCGGGCGTGTGCCTGGCGCCCTGGCTGCGCGCGCGCGCCAGGCGCCGCGCGTCCGCCGCTGCCAAGGCGGCGCTGGCCGACAGTCCCGCCTGGCTGGTGGCGTATGCAAGCCAGACGGGCAATGCCGAGGAGCTGGCCGCGCAAACGGCGCAGAGCCTGCAACTGGCCGGCATCCCCGTGCGCCTGTGTGCGCTGGCCGAACTTACGGCTCTTGATCTGCAACAAGCGGAACGGGCCTTGTTCCTGGTCAGCACGTATGGCGAAGGCGACGCGCCCGACAATGCAGCCGCCTTCATGGGCCGCCTGATGACGGGCGGGCTGGCGCTGGCGCAATTGCATTACGCGGTGCTGGCCCTGGGCGACCGCAGCTATGGCCATTATTGCGGCTTCGGCCGCGCGCTCGATGCCTGGCTGGCGGCGCAGGGCGCCTCGCGCCTGTTCGAGCGCATCGAAGTGGACCGCAGCGCCAGCGCTGCCATCGAGCAATGGTTCCAGCATCTGAGCCACCTGGCCGGCACCAGCGATGCGCCCGACTGGAGCGCCCCCGCCTTTGGCGACTGGCGCCTGACGCACAGGCAACTGCTCAACCCGGGCAGCGCGGGCGGCGCCATCTATCACGTGGAACTGGCGCCCGTAGCGGGCAGCTTGCCTGACTGGCAGTCGGGCGACCTGGTGCAGGTGACGGCGCCCGCCGATCCCTCGCAGCCGCGCGAGTATTCGATCGCCTCGATTCCGCGCGACGGCGGCGTGCACTTGCTGGTGCGCCAGCATGCGCATCCCGACGGCAGCCTGGGCCTGGCCTCGGGCTGGCTCACGGCGCAGGCCAAGGTGGGCGACGTGGTGCAGCTGCGCCTGCGCCAGCACAAACGCTTCCGCCTGGAAGACAATGCCCAGCGTCCTTTGATTTTGATCGGCAACGGCAGCGGCATCGCCGGCTTGCGCGGCCATCTGAAAAGCCGCGTGCTGGCAGGGCAGCGGCGCAACTGGCTGATCTTTGGCGAGCGCAATGCGGCCCACGATTTCCATTACCGCGAAGAGATTGAAGGCTGGCATGCCAGCGGCGACTTGCCTCGGCTGGACCTGGCGTTTTCGCGCGACCAGGCCGAGCGGACCTACGTGCAGGACCGCCTGCGCGGCAATGCCGATGAAGTCAGGCTGTGGCTGGAGCAGGGCGCGGCCATCTATATTTGCGGCAGCCTGGCCGGCATGGCGGGCGGCGTTGACCAGGCCCTGCAGGAGATGCTGGGCCGGCCCGCGCTTGATGCGCTGGCGGCCGAAGGGCGTTACCGGCGCGACGTGTATTAATAGGGAACGGCTGGCTTACGGCTGGACTGCGGCCAGCGGCGTCGTGTCCATCTCGCCGCTCACTTCCTGCAAGCCGCGCGCCAGGCTCGAGATGCTGGGGTTGTCGATGAAGACGCAGCGCTTGCCCGTGCGCTTGCAATAATCCTTCACGCGCCAGTAGGCGCTGTGGCTGATGCAGCCCGTCTGGCAAATCACGAGGTCGGCCGCCGCCAGGCTCGAGTCGAGCAGGTTGGCATTGTCTTCCAGGCCGCCGTCGTGGTGGGCGAACTGCGCGCCCACGCGCTCGATCAGGGCGCGGTAGGTGGCGACATTGCCGCTGCGCCCGCCCACGCACAAGACGCTTTGATCGACGAGGCGGATCGGCATCTTCAGCTTGCCGCCTGTTGGCACTTCCAGCTTGGGCGCCGGTGGCGGCACGGCGGCGGCCTGGCGCGGCTGGGCCTGTTTCAATTCCGCGATTTGCTGGCGCAATTCCTTTTCGCGCTCATCCATTTGCGCCAGGCGCTCGACCAGGCGCGTGCGCGATTCCAGCGCGGGAATGGCGGCCTGCAATTGCGCCAGATCAAAACGCAAGCCGTCGATCACGCTGTCCTTGCCGATCGATTCGGCACGCGTGCGTAGCAGCACGGCCTCCTGGCGTTCCAGTTCGCCCGTCTTTTCCGTCAAGGCGGCCTGGCTGCGCTGTTGCAGCTTGGCCAGTTCCTGCGTCAGGCGCGCATTTTCTTCCTGCAAGGCCGTAAACTTGCCCATGTCGGCGCGCACGCAGGCGCCGGCCTGGTGCTGGATCATGTGCAAGTCGCGGCACATCTGCTCTTCCAGCTCGGCATCGCAGCGCGGGTGCGTCAGGCCGGCCCAGAAGGCGCCCGACACGTCGCCGTTGGCGACGGCCGTGCGCCACAGTTGCGCTACCTGTTCCGTGGTCTTGGCGCCGCGAAAGCGCAGGATCACGGGAGCGTAGCGGCGTTCGAGTTCCTTTTGCAGCGCCTCGGACAGGCGGTTGCGCGCGCCGCATTCCGTCACGGCGCCCACGTGCACTTCGTAGTCGTCGGCCAGCACGCGCCCGCCCGTCATCTTGCCCACCAGCTTGCGCAGATAGCCCAATGGCAAGCCCACGCCAACCAGCGGACAATGGCAGGTATGCGACAGTTCCCACAGCCGGCGGCGGCGAGACGCGAGCGCGGCCGTTTCCGTGCCGGCGTGGGCGCAATTGCTGATGACGGGCAGGGACTGGTCTTTGTCACACATGGCGATATCCTGTTGGGCGGTGGGGCAGCAGTGGAAGATCAATAGAGATTATTGCGGCAGCGGCGAGGCGGGGCGCCTGGCGCTCAGCATGCGCGCCAGGCGCTCGAGCAGGGTGGCCTTCGGCGGCGCGGGGCGGTGCAGCGCCACGAGGGCGGCCCATTGCTGCGCCAGTTGCTGGCAGGTTGCTTGCAGCACGGGGCCCAGGCCGGGCGAATTCGATAGCACTTGCAGATGGCGTTCGATGACTGCGGCCAGTTTCTCGCAGGGACTGTCCGCATGGTAGTGCGACATCAGGTGCAGCACGGCCGACAGCAGCAATTCGGGCTGCTGGCCTTGCGGAGAAGGAAACATCGGGGAAGGTCGGTCGTTCGCCATCAAACACTCCTGTGCGGTGGTTTGGCTGGCTGCGCGCACGGGGCGCGACTGGCTGGCGAGTGTGGTGACTGGCTGCCGTGCTGCTTCAGGCAGTCAGGATCAGCTTGTTCAATTGGGTGACGCGCAGGCGATAGATCTTGCCGCTGTGCTCAATCTCCACTTCGCGGCCCTGCTGCAGCAGCGCTTCGCTGGTGATGCGGCGCGCCGGCTGGGCCATGCTGACGGGAGGACGGACGTGGGCAGTAGCGGCATCCTGGATCAAGGCTGGTTTTGAGCTTTGCATGTTGGGCTTTCTTTATCTCAGTTGAGAATGATTCGTATTTGCATTATTGTTGAATGTGGCCCGAAAAGCAAGGCTTATTTGTGCGGAATCCGCGCTTTTTTGCGATGGGATGGCGGTGCGGAGGATGGCGCTGCGCAAAGGGGGCCGCGGGCGCGGCGCGGCAGCAAAAAAGACCCGGCCAAGGCGGTGCGCGCCTCGGCCGGGTCAAGCCTGTGCCAAGCTGGAAGAAATCGGGATGAGTTAAATCGTGGCCAGCAATTGCGCCGAGGCGGTGGCGGCCGCGGTGGTGTCGGCCTTGAGCTTGGCGGCGGCCAGCTGCTTGGCGCGCGAGCGCGACGGCGGCAGGCGGCGCAGGGTTTTCAGGGCGTCCGGATCCTTGATGCCGATGGTGCGCTGGTCAACCGTGATCAGGCCGATTTCATTGAAGGCGGACAAGGTGCGGCTGACCGTTTCCAGGGTCAGGCCCAGGTAGCTGCCGATCTCATGGCGCGTCATGCGCAGGTTGAACAGCTTGCTCGAGTAGCCCATCTGCGCGAAGCGGTCGGCCAGCGAGACGAGGAAGCGCGCCACGCGGGCTTCGGCGCTGAGGGCGCCCAGCATGCCGATCATCGCCTGTTCGCGCACCAGTTCGCGGCTCATCACGCCGTACATGACGTTTTCCAGTTCCAGGTGTACACGTCCCAGCGCCGTCAGCTTCTTGAACGGCAGCAGGATCAGGTCGCAGTCGGACAGGGCCACCGCTTCCGAGGAGTAGTGGCGCGAGTGGATGCCATCGACGCCCAGCATGTCGCCCTTCATGGGAAAGCTGAGTACCTGTTCATTGCCGAATTCGTCGATGAGCACGGTTTTCAGGAAGCCCGAATTGACGATGTACAGGGTGTCGAACGGCTGGCCGATGGTGTGCACGCGCTGGCCCGTCTTGAATTGCACGTGCTGGAACAGCAGTTCGTCGGCGGCGATGGTGCAGGCGCTGGAGATATGCAGCAGATCGCATACCTCCTTCAGGTTCGACCATAGCCGCCCCTGGCGCTGGCGCCCTGCTTCCATCGGAGAGGAGGGGGCCAGCGATGGGGCGGCGGCGCGGGTTTCAGGCGTTTGCGTGGACAGCATGTTCATCTCCTGGTGACAGGTAGTTCAGAGTTGAATAACAGGGTGCGCAGGACGGCGGGCAGGGAAGGGGCGGCGCGCGTCCAGGCAGGTAAAGCTCAATTCGCTGACGACTTGCTGTGTGATGAAATAACTTCCCAGCAACTTGATTACTGGTTTCAGTATGCCAACAACCGTATGCAATTAATATCAGCAGTGGCTGAATATGGGAGTAAGAGCTACGGTAGGCGAGGTAGGATTGTTCCTACAGCGGACGCGCGGGCGCGCGTCGCCGGGCTTACGTCTTGAAGGGGGAGAGCAGGCGGTGCGCCACGGCATACTGCACCATTTCCGACAGCGAACTCATGCCCATTTTTTGCATGATGCGCGTCTTGTGCGTACTCACCGTCTTGACGCTCAGGTGCAGGTTGTTGGCGATTTCCGTGATCGACTTGCCCGCCACCAGCAGGGAAAACACTTCGAACTCGCGGTCCGACAACTGTTTGTGCAACAGGCTTTCATTCGGCATCATGATGTTGAGCACGAGCTGCTCGGCCACCTCGGCGCTGATGTAGGGACGTCCCGACGCCACCTTGTGGATGGCGCCCACGAGCTGGGTGCCAGCGCTTTCCTTGGTCAGATAGCCTTGCGCGCCGGCGCGGATGGCGCGCACCGCATATTGCTCTTCCTCGTGCATGGTGAGGATCAGGATGGCCAGCTTGGGCGCCTCGCTGCGGATTTGCCGGATCAGGTCGACACCGCTGCGCCCCGGCATCGACAGGTCGAGCAGCAACAGGTCGAAGCCGCCCTGGCGTACGTGGTTGAGTACTTCAAAACCGTCGATGGCTTCACCCACGATATCGATGTCCGGCGCGCCGTCAAGGATGCGCTTCAATCCTTCTCGCATGATGGTGTGGTCGTCGGCAATCACAATACGTATCATAGGCGGGCAATCTGGAGGATGTCCGTCGCCGGACAAGCAAATGTTAAGAAACGAGAAACGTTGTCATTTTAACTGAAATGGCCGCAAGTTTGCCTTTTACTTCATGTGCCGGCAGCGGCGGCCCCCCGTGGCCATCTGACCGCCTATTTCGTTGCGGGTTCCTTGATCAGCCTATGCACGAGCACCGGCAATTTCGAGTGCGACAGCACCTTATTGGTCACGCTGCCCAGCAGCAACTGCCCCCAGCCGCTGCGGCCATGCGAACCCATGAAAATCAGGTCGCAATGCTGCAATTGCGCCACTTCCACGATTTTCAGGGCCGGGCTGTCGGAAAAGGCCGTCAAGCCCGTCGCTTCCAGGCCCCGCTTGGCGGCTGCGTCGAGGATGGGCTGCCAGTGGTCGGCGCCCGCCTTGCGCATGGCGATGCGGTATTCCTCTTCGCTGGGATAGCTTGGGGGAATGATCTCGATGTACACCGGGTACTGGTATTCGGGCGCCACGTACACGGCAAGGATGTCGGCGTGCATCTGTTCGGCAAAGGCAACGCCGGCACAGGCCGTCAAGTTGGAGACGGTGGAGCCGTCCGTGGCGATCAGAATTTTCTTATACATGGCAGGTCCTTTGGCGGTGACTCAGCGCGCGCAACGCCTCTTATTGTAGACGCGGCGTCAGCATTGTATTCATGTAAAGACTTGATAATTATCAATACAACTGCACCTTCAGTATAGACAACATTGGCAGAAAGATCGTGTTTAGCTGCAACGATGTCCGTGGAGCTGTTGCGCAGGCGCCCGCAGGCAGGATTTCTTCTGCCGCGCGTGGTCTTGCACGCACGCCAATGGTAGTATTTCAAAATACAACAGCAGGAACACTTATTTCCTGGTGGAAAAGCTCTTGTGGACCTGCTTTGCACCAGGAAGCGCGTTTTGAGATTTACCAACAGGGCGGCGCCCTGCTACACTCGCACCATCGCAGCGGTATTGCCTCAAATCATCTTAATCGAGAAATTGTGGGTATCAGTCTGTAAAACGCACAGTTCAGGCGGAATTTTGACAAATTATGGAGAAGCAGGGATATGACCAACGCCGCTGATGATTTCGATGCATTATTCGATGAAGTATCTGCGCAAAGTGCGGCCGCGGCTCAGCCCGCGCCTGCCGCCGCGCCCGCTCCCGCCGTGATTGCGGATGACGATTTCGACGCGCTGTTCGACTCCGTGTCGGCCAGCGCCGCCGTGCCGGCAGCCGCTGCGGCACCCGTGGCCGCCGCGCCGGAAGCGGCGCCCGTCGCCAGCGCCGACGCGCCCGGCGACGCGGCCGACCCCGTCGATCAGTCCGACAAGCCGATGTTCGAGCGCCTGGGCGGCATCGTGCGCCTGCTGCACGATTCGCTGCGCGAACTGGGCTACGACAAGGCGCTGACGGAAGCGTCGTCGCAGATCGTCGACGCCCAGGACCGCCTGGAATATGTTGCCACCCTGACGGAACAGGCCGCCAACAAGGTCTTGAACACGCTCGACGAAGGCATGCCGGCGCAGGACGTGCTGTCGAAGAAAGCCAAGGACATGGATGGCCGCTGGACGGCCCTGTTCGACGGCAAGCTGAGCCTGGAAGAATTCAAGGCCCTGGCTGGCGACTCGCGTCAGTTCGCGCAAGCCGTTGCCGAAGCGACGGAAGCGGAAAAAGCGCGCTTGCTGGAAATCATGATGGCGCAGGACTTCCAGGACATCACGGGCCAGCTGATCAAAAAAGTGGTCAACATCACCAAGACGGTAGAAAACGAGCTGGCCCAGCTGCTGCGCGACAACGCGCCGGCCGAGGTGCGCGAGAAACTGGCGCAAAAGCCGGTGCCGCTGATGCAGGGCCCGTCCGTGCCGTCGGTGGCGCTGGACCAGGATAATGTAGACGACCTTCTTGCGGATTTGGGATTCTAATGGACGATATGCTCAAGGATTTCGTCGTTGAGGCGATGGATCTTGCGGTTAATGTTGAAGAGCACTTATTGCGCCTCGAGCGCGATCCTGACAACAAGGAAACACTGAATGCCGTGTTTCGTTCCTTCCATACCATCAAGGGCGGCGCCGGCTTCATGGGTCTGCCCGCGCTGGTGGCGGCCTGCCACCTGACGGAAAACCTGTTCGACGCCTTGCGCACGGGCGCCGCGCCCGTCACCCCGATCGCCATCGAGGCGGCGCTGCAAGCGTCCGGTTTCGTGGCCGACCAGCTGACGGAACTGGCCAACGGGGCCGCCCCGGAAAGCTTGCCAGCCATGCCGGAAGAGCTGGAACACATCCTGACGAACGCCATCGAAGGCAAGGGCATGGACGCCCCGGCGCCTGCCGCCGCCGTGGTGGCGGAAGTGGCCGTGGCCGAGGTCGCCGAAGTTGTTGTCGCCACGCCTGCCGTCGCCGTGTCCACTGCCAGCGCCGATGGCCTGGACTGGGAGGGCATGTACAACGCCGTCGTGCCGGCCGGCAGCCAGATCGCTGCCGTGTCCGCCGTCGCCGCCCCTGCCGCCGTGGCCGCCGCGCCTGCCGTGGCTGCCGCCAAGCCGGCCGCCAAGGCTTGGGATGGCGCGGAACGCCGCGAAGAACGTCCGGAAGTGCGCCATGCCGCGCCCGTCAAGGAAGACAGCATCCGCGTCGACGCCGTCAAGCTCGACGCGCTGCTGGAAGTGGCGGGCGAATCGGTGCAGGCTGCCAACCAGGCTGCCGTACTGCTCGAGCGCCTGCTGCAATTCAAATTCGAAGGCCAGGCCGCCACCCTGATGGCGACCCTGGCGGAAACCCTGGAACGTGCCTCGCGCTACTCGACGGAACTGCAGCGGGCCACCCTGGCCACGCGCATGCAGCCTGTCGGCCGCCTGTTCCAGAAATTCCCGCGCCTGGTGCGCGAACTGGCGAAAGACCTGGGCAAGGATGTCGAGCTGACCATCGAGGGCGCGGAGACGGAAGTCGACCGCGTCGTGGTGGACAGCCTGTACGATCCGCTCGTGCACATGCTGCGCAACTCGCTCGACCATGGCGTCGAATCGCCGGAAGCGCGCCTGGCCGCCGGCAAGCCCGCCAAATCGTATATTTCGCTGAAAGCCTGGCAGGAAGCGAACAGCGTCATGATCGTGCTGCAGGATGACGGCAAGGGCATGGACCCGGTCTTCCTGCGCAGCAAGGCCCAGCAAAAGGGCTTGATCAGCGAAAACGCCCAGTTGAGCAACGACGAATGCTTCCAGCTGGTATTCTTGCCGGGCTTCTCGACCAAGGAAGTGGCGTCCAGCGTTTCCGGGCGCGGCGTGGGCATGGACGTGGTGAAAACGGCCGTGGAGAAAAACCGCGGCGCCATCCACATCGAATCCATGCTGGGCAAGGGTACCAAGTTCGCCATCCGTCTGCCGATCGAACTGTCGATCGTGCCGACCATGCTGGTGTCGACCTCGGGCGCCGCGCTGGCGCTGCCGATGGCGGTGGTGCAGCGCGTCGTCGAATTGCCGGAAACCTTCATGGAAGTGGGCGGCGCGCCAGTGCTGAAAGACCAGGGCCGTCCATTGCCCGTGCGGTCGCTGGCCGGCGCCCTGGGCTACGAATCGTGCAGCGAGCGCGTCGGCATCGTCGTCGCCGCGCCACAGCCGTATATTCTGGCCGTCGCAGCCGTCGATGGCACGGCCGACCTGGTGATCAAGCCGATGACGGCCATCACCGTGGAAGGCATCACGGGTACGGCCCGTTCGGCAGAAGGCGAACTGGTGCTGGTGGTGGGACTGTCCTTCCTGATGGACGGCTGCCGCGGCACGGTACGCATGGCGGCGTAAGCTTTGCCTTGAAAAATCAAGCCCGCTGCGGAGATTGCGCAGCGGGCTTTTTTTATGCGCCGTCCGGTCGCAGCGTGCCGCCTTCCAGCCAGCGCTGCACGCGCACGATTTCCTGGGCGCGCTCCGCCTCGTCCTTCGGCGGCGGCAGGTAGATGTCGGGCATGATGCCGCCCAGGTCGACCTGCAGCTGCGGCAGGCGGGCCGAGCGCGAGGTGGCGTATTGCAGGTGGCGCTGGCCCGACGGCAGGACGTGCAGGCGCATGTTCGAATAATCGAGCGCGCCGTAACTGTTGCGGCCGATCAATTTCACGTGAAAGCTTTGCCGTGCCGCCAGCAGGAATTCTTCGCAGGAACTGGCGCAGTCGCGGTCGACCAGCACCGCCACGCGCGCCGGCCGGCGCGGCTGGGGCGTCTCCACGCGCGCATAGCTGATGGTGCCGCCGCTTTGCTGCGGCGCGTATTGGCCCGGCTTGACGGTACGCATCTGCGCCACGGCCTGGGCCGCAAAGGCCGCGCACGCCTGGTCGCCGGGCGCCAGCAGCGCGCACACCTTTTCCTGGCCGTCGATATTGGCCGGCGTGGACAGCCATTCGGCGCCCATCGTCACTATCTCGTCCGAACTGATCCAGGACAACAGCGGCGCATACGTGCTGTCGCTGCCGCCGCCGTTGCGGCGCACGTCGAGTATCCAGTTGGGGCGCGCCGCCAGCGTCTCGCGGTGGGTCTCGAGCAGGCTGGCCACGGCGGCGCGGTAGCTGCCGTGAAAGCTGGGCAAGGTCAGGAGCACGGTCGAGTCCGATAATATCCGCAGCGCCGGTTCCTTCGATGGCGCCGCCTGCCCCGGTGCGGCGGGGCGGGCCGGCCCCGGTTTGGCGATATCGACCGCGCTGCCCGGCTTCACGTGCAGGTGGCCCTTGCGCCACGTGCGCGCATAATTTTCCAGGATCGCGTCGCACGCCGTGCCGTCGGCCGCGCCGGCGGCGGCCGTGGCGGCCGTGGCCAGCGCCAGGTCGAAATACGCCTGTCCCTTTTGCTCCAGGTGCTGGCGCGCGCCCGTGTCGTTTTCCAGCAGGAAGGGCGCCATGGCGCGCAAGTCCTGTACGCAGGTTTCTCCCGGCGTGGCCGCCGCCGCATGGGCGCCGGCCAGGGTCAGGGCGGCGAGCGCCCACAAGTTCAGTGTCATCGAAGTTCCCAGTTGTGGTGGCGCGGCTGCGCCGGTCATTGTTGTCGAAATACAATACACGAAAGATTGCGGAAAAAATATCAATTTCTGGTGCCGCCGTGGCTCGTTCGGCAGTCCGTTAGCGGATGGGTTCGGTATGCCGGTAATGTGCCGATATCGGCAATTTCCAGCTCATATCCAACAATGTGGCCAAACTTTGTATCGCCAATCCCACGCTTTTGCCTGTTTCGGTTCTGTGTCGCGCAATATATGGCATAATCCTTGTGGATCACCGTATGACCTGGTATCACTTGATCACTTACTACAGGCTGTGGCAACGCTGCATAAATCATGATGAAGACGCTTTACGACAAACTCTGGGAATCCCACGTTGTTCGGGCCGAAGATGATGGCACGACAATTTTGTACATCGACCGGCACTTGCTGCACGAAGTGACCAGCCCGCAAGCCTTCGATGGCCTCAGCGTGGCGGGCCGCCAGCCGTGGCGCATTTCCGCCAACCTGGCCGTGGCCGACCATAACGTGCCCACCACCAGCCGGGTCGACGGCATTGCCGACCCCGTCTCGCGCCTGCAGGTGGAAACCTTGGACAAGAACGCCAAGCACTACGGCTTGACCTACTTCAACATGAACGACAAGCGCCAGGGCATCGTGCACGTGATCGGCCCCGAACAGGGCGCGACCTTGCCCGGCATGACGGTCGTCTGCGGCGACTCGCACACGTCGACGCACGGCGCGTTCGGCGCGCTGGCGCACGGCATCGGCACGTCCGAAGTGGAACATGTGCTGGCCACGCAAACCTTGCTGCAAAAGAAATCCAAATCCATGCTGGTGCAAGTCGACGGCGCTCTGCCTGCCGGCGTGACGGCCAAGGATATCGTGCTGGCCATCATCGGCAAGATCGGCACGGCCGGCGGCACCGGTTACTGTATCGAGTTCGGCGGTTCGGCCATCCGCGCCCTGTCGATGGAAGGACGCATGACGGTGTGCAACATGGCCATCGAGGCGGGCGCGCGCGCCGGCATCATCGGCGTGGACGACACCACCATCAATTACGTCAAGGGCCGTCCGTTTTCGCCGGCAGGTCCGCACTGGGAACGCGCCGTCGCTTACTGGCGCACCCTGCATTCGGATCCGGGCGCCCGCTTCGACCTCGTCGTCACGCTCAACGCGGCCGAGATCGAGCCGCAGGTGACGTGGGGCACTTCGCCCGAGATGGTGGTCGGCATCGACGGCCGCGTGCCGGACCCGGACAACGAGAAAGACAGCGTCAAGCGCGACGCCATCGAAAAAGCCCTCGTCTACATGGCCCTGAAACCGAATACGCCGATCGCGGACATCCGCATCGACAAGGTCTTCATCGGTTCCTGCACCAATTCGCGCATCGAGGATTTGCGCGCGGCCGCCGCCGTGGTACGCGGCAAGTACCGTGCCTCGAACGTCACCCTGGCGCTGGTGGTGCCCGGTTCCGGCCTGGTGAAAGACCAGGCCGAGCGTGAGGGCCTGGACCGCATCTTCAAGGATGCCGGCTTCGAGTGGCGCGAGCCGGGCTGCTCCATGTGCCTGGCCATGAATGCGGACCGCCTGGAACCGGGCGAACGCTGCGCTTCGACCTCGAACCGCAACTTCGAGGGCCGGCAAGGGCAGGGCGGACGCACGCACCTGGTGTCGCCCGCGATGGCGGCGGCGGCAGGCATCGCCGGCCACTTTGTCGACGTGCGGGGATTGCGATGACGGCTGGGACTGGCGTCGCTGGTTTACACTAGCGTTTCCAGTCCCTTATTTCCTATCGAGAACTCATCATGAAAAAACTCTTCGCCCTCCTCATCGCCACCGTCATCTTGTCCGGCTGCAACACCGTGTCCGGCATCGGCCGCGATGTGCAGAAAGTCGGCCAGGTCGTCACTGGCGCCGGCGGAAAATAAACCGTGACGTGCCGGCGCCCCGCGCCGCGCGTCTTACCGAGTAGAAACAGCATGGATAAATTTACGATTTACGAAGGCCTGGTCGCCCCGCTGGACCGCGCCAACGTCGACACCGACGCGATTATCCCGAAGCAATTCCTGAAATCGATCCACCGCAGCGGCTTCGGCCCCAACCTGTTCGACGAATGGCGCTACCTCGACCATGGCGAACCGGGCCAGGACAACAGCCGCCGCCCGCTGAACCCCGAGTTCGTGCTCAACGAGCCGCGCTACCAGGGCGCCTCGATCTTGCTCACGCGCAAGAATTTCGGCTGCGGCTCCTCGCGCGAACACGCGCCGTGGGCGCTCGATCAATACGGCTTCCGCGCCATCATCGCGCCCTCGTTTGCCGACATCTTCTTCAACAACTGCTACAAGAACGGCTTGCTGCCCATCGTGTTGTCGGAAAGCCAGGTCGAGCACCTGTTCAATGAAGTCAAGGCCTTCCCCGGCTACAAGCTGGTGGTGGACCTGGAACAGCAGTGCGTGCGCACCAGCAATGGTTCCGTCTCGTATCCATTCGAGATCGATGCCTTCCGCAAGTATTGCCTGATGAATGGCCTCGACGATATCGGCCTGACCCTGCGCCATGCCGACGATATCCGCGCCTTCGAAGAGCGTCACTTGAATAGCCAACCGTGGCTCGCCAACGTCATTTAATCGATAAAAATATGAAAATTGCAATTTTACCCGGCGACGGCATCGGTCCAGAAATCGTCGCGCAAGCCGTCAAGGTCTTGAATGTGCTGGGCGAATCGTTCGAGCTGGAAACGGCGCCCGTGGGCGGCGCCGGCTATGCGGCCCATGGCCATCCTTTGCCGGAAGGCACCCTGGCGCTGGCGAAAGCGGCCGATGCCGTGCTGTTCGGCGCCGTGGGCGACTACCAGTACGACAACCTCGAGCGCCAGTTCCGTCCCGAGCAAGCCATTTTGGGCTTGCGCAAGAACCTGGGCCTGTTCGCCAACCTGCGTCCGGCCATCTTGTACCCGGAACTGGCGGGCGCCTCGACCCTGAAGCCGGAAGTGGTATCCGGCCTGGATATTTTGATCATCCGCGAATTGACGGGCGACATTTATTTCGGCCAGCCACGCGGCGTGCGCGAGTGCCCGGACGGTCCGTTCAAGGGCCAGCGCGAAGGGTTTGACACCATGCGCTATGCGGAAGGCGAAATCCGCCGCATCGCCCACGTGGCGTTCCAGGCGGCGCAAAAGCGCGACAAGCGCCTGACCAGCGTGGACAAGGCGAACGTGCTGGAAACCTTCCAGTTCTGGAAAGACATCGTCATCGACGTGCACAAGGAATACCCGGATGTGGCGCTCGATCATATGTACGTCGATAACGCGGCCATGCAGTTGGTGCGGGCGCCGAAGAAATTCGACGTCATGGTGACCGGCAACATGTTCGGCGACATCCTGTCGGATGCGGCCGCCATGCTGACGGGCTCGATCGGCATGTTGCCGTCCGCCTCGCTCGATGCCAACAACAAGGGCCTGTACGAGCCGTCGCACGGTTCGGCGCCCGATATCGCGGGCAAGGGCATCGCCAATCCGCTGGCGACGATCTTGTCGGCCGCCATGATGCTGCGCTATTCGCTGAACCGCGAAGAGCAGGCAAACCGCATCGAGGGTGCCGTCAAGAAGGTGCTGGCGCAGGGGCTGCGCACGGCCGACATCCACGAGGCAGGCACCACTTTGGTCGGTACCGAGGCCATGGGCGATGCCGTAGTGCGTGCATTAGGATAAAATATTTCAATGACGGCAGTCGCCGTCTCATCTTGAGGAATGGTAATGAAATTAGTTGGCTTGGTAGGTTGGCGCGGTATGGTCGGTTCGGTCCTGATGCAGCGCATGCAGGAAGAGGGCGATTTCGCCCACATCGAACCGGTGTTTTTCACCACTTCGAACACGGGCGGCGCGGCGCCTGCCATGGCGAAGAATGAAACCATCCTCAAGGATGCCAACAACATCGCCGAACTGTCCAAATGCGACATCATCATTTCCTGCCAGGGCGGCGACTACACGAGTGCCGTCTTCCCGCAGCTGCGCGCTAGCGGCTGGAACGGTTACTGGATCGATGCGGCCTCGACCTTGCGCATGGAAAAAGACGCCGTCATCGTGCTCGACCCCGTCAACCTGCACGTCATCAAGGATGCGTTGGGCAAGGGCGTCAAGAACTACATCGGCGGCAATTGCACCGTGTCGTGCATGATGATGGGCCTGGGCGGCCTGTTCCAGCACGATTTGATCGACTGGATGACGTCGATGACCTACCAGGCGGCCTCGGGCGGCGGCGCGCAGCACATGCGCGAACTGCTGACGCAATTTGGCACCATCAACAGCTCCGTCAAGGCGCTGCTGGAAAACCCGGCTTCGGCCATCCTGGAAATCGACCGTCAGGTGCTGGCCACCCAGCACGGCTATTCCCCGGACGAGATCAAGCAGTTCGGCGCGCCGCTGGCCGGCAACCTGATCCCGTGGATCGACAAGGACCTGGGCAACGGCCAATCGAAGGAAGAGTGGAAGGCGGGCGCGGAAACGAACAAGATCCTCGGCCGCGGCATCGATTTCGGCACCAAGGAAATTCCTGTCGACGGCCTGTGCGTGCGCATCGGCGCCATGCGCTGCCATTCGCAGGCGCTGACCATCAAGCTGAAGAAAGACGTGCCGCTCGATGAAATCAACGACATCATCGCCAGCAACAATCAATGGGTGAAATTCGTGCCGAACACGCGCGAAGCGTCCGTGCGCGACCTGTCGCCGGCAGCCGTCACGGGCAGCCTGACGATTCCCGTCGGCCGCGTGCGCAAGATGAGCATGGGCGGCGAATACCTGTCCGCGTTCACCGTGGGCGACCAGCTGCTGTGGGGCGCGGCCGAGCCGCTGCGCCGCATGCTGCGTATTTTGTTGGATGCGTAACAGCGATAAATCAGCAATCAATTGCTGATCAAGATCAAGCCGGGGCTGTTTTCCCGGCTTTTTTTTCGTCCTGAGCCCGTCAAGGCTCAACCATGCGGAGCTTGCATAGCTCTGGGCATGATGATATGTTGATACCTCTGGAAAAGTAACAGTTTTCCCATGTCAACTAAGATGCCGCCAACTATGCCTGTACACACTCGTCCCCGGGTCGCCTCCCTTGCCATTCAAACACTCAGCAGCGCTGTCGCCTGTGCGGTGTTGTTGTCACCGGCGGCATCTGCAGCCGAGCTGGGCAAGATCACGGTGCTGTCCGCCGCCGGCCAGCCGCTGCGCGCCGAGGTCGAATTATCGGCCATCAAGCCAGGCGAGGCAGCCAGCCTGCTGGCCAAGCTGGCGCCGCCGGAGGCCTACCGCCAGGCCAACGTGGAATTCAACCCCGCGTTGAACGCCTTGACGTTTGCTGTGGAAAACCGCAATGGCAAGCCTTTCATCCGCATCAGCTCGGCGCAGCCGGTGGCCGAGCCCATGGTCGACCTGCTGCTGGAACTGAGCGGCAAGAGCGGGCGCCAGGTGCGCGAATACGCATTCGTGCTCGACACGCCCGAAGCGCGCCAGACGCGCGGCGCGCAAGTGACGGCGCCAGTCGAGCCAGGCAAGGCCAAGCCGGCCGCCGCCGCTGCCGCTGCCGATACCGCGCCGGCGAAAAAGGCGGCCGGTGAATACAAGGTCAAGGCGGGCGATACCCTGAGCCGCATCGCCAGCGAACTGAAGCCTTCGGGCGTGTCGCTCGACATGATGCTCGTCGCCCTGTACCGCGCCAATCCCGATGCCTTCAAGGGCGAGAACATGAACCGCATGCAGGCCGGACGCATCCTGGCCGTGCCGGGCGCGGACGCCGTGCGTGCCACCGGTGCGGCTGAAGCGAAAGGCATCGTGACGGCGCACGCCATCGATTTCGAAGCCTACCGCAACAAGCTGGCGGGCCAGGTGTCGCAAAGCAAGCCCGCCAAGGCGGCGCAAGCGACGCAAAGCACGGCCGGCAAGATTGGCGCGACCAAGGTGCAGGAAAAGCCGACGGCCGTGAGCGAGTCGCAAGACAAGCTGAAACTGTCGAAAGCGGAGCCGGCAGCCAAGTCGGCCGGCAAGAGCGCCGTCGCCAGCGAGGAAGACAAGATCGCCAAGGCGAAACAGGTCGATGAAGCGGCCGCGCGCGTCAAGGAGCTGGAAAAGAACGTCAGCGACCTGGAAAAGTTGATGGCGGTCAAGAGCAAGGCCATGGCCGACAAGAGCGCTCCGGCGCCCGCCAAGCCGGCCGAGGCTGCTGCCAGCGCCTCGGCCAGCGCCATCGCCAGCGTGCCGGCCGAGGCGCAGCCGCCCGTTCCGAAGGCCAAACCGGTGCCGCTGGTGAAAAAACCGTCGCCGCTGGAGCCGACGATTACGGACAAGATCAATGACCACCTGGGCGCCATCGGCATCGGCATCGCCGCGCTGCTGGCCGCCGTGGCCGCGCTGGTGGTTGCGCGCCGCCGCAAGGATGCGCCGGCCACGCCGGAGAGCGTGGCTCCCGTGTTCGAGCCGGAGCCGCCCGCCGCGCCGCCGGCCGGCTTGGCGCCGGAAGAGCAGCAGTCCGAAGCGAGCAATCACCTGTTCGGTACGGGCGCTGCCGCTGCCGGCGTCGCCGCCGCGGCGGGCGCCAGCGTGTTCGAAGGCAATGAGACGGACCCCGTCGCCGAAGCGGACGTGTATATCGCCTACGGCCGCGACGGCCAGGCGGAAGATATCCTCAAGGAAGCCTTGCGCATCCATCCGGAGCGTCATGCTGCCCGTCTGAAGCTGCTGGAAATCTATTCGGCCCGCAATGACGTGCGCGCGTTTGAAGACCAGGCCAGCGAGCTGTACAGCCTGACGCGGGGCCAGGGCGAAGAGTGGCCGCAGGCCGCCGCGCTGGGCCTGGCGCTCGATCCCACCAACCCCCTGTATGGCGATACGGAAGAGGACGCCGTTGTCAGCCTGAGCAAGGGTGCCGGCGGCGACGTGCATGGCCACAGCATGGACTTGCCCGACGATTTGTCGGCGCCTGCGCCGCTGGCCGACCTGGCGCCGGCCGAGCCGGTATCCTCCGTGGCGGCCCGCGATGCGCGCGAGCCCCTCGATTTTGACTTCGACAGCCTCGATTTCGAGCCCGTTTCCACCAGCGATCCGATCGTCATGCCGGGACCGGACAGCAAACCGCAGCCAGCCGCGCACGATGCGCAATATGACGCCAGCATGGATTTCGGCCTCGACCTGGAGCCGCCTGCCGGCCCCGTCAATGGCGTGGGCGCCGGCTTGACGCCATTGCCTGATCCCTTGAAGGATGTGGATCTGGCCCATTTCGACCTCGATGAACCCGTGGCGCCGGCAGCCGCGCCCGTCGCGGCGGCCGAGCCGTCGATCGACAGCCTGTTCGACGATGCGCAGGCGCCGGCCACCTTGCCGGAAGCCATACCGCCCGCACAGGAGTTCGACCTGTCCGGCATCGACCTGGACCTCCACGATGGCAAGACGGCCAGCGTGGGCGTGGATGACCCGCTGTCGGCCATCCACATGGAAATGGATACCAAGCTGGACCTGGCGATCGCTTACCAGGAAATCGGCGACAAGGAAGGCGCGCGTGAGTTGATCGATGAGGTCATCAAGGGCGGTAGCGAAGAGCAAGTAGCCAAGGCGAATACAATGAAGGCACTTCTGAGCTAAGCACCTGATACGACGTCCATGGCGGCGTTGCACGGTCTCGCCGTACTATTCGTACTGTCTTCGACCGCGCGCCTGGCCCTGAACGCCGTCTCAGGCGCTGGTGTCGTCGGGAGGCGGGGCCGCCTTTGCGCCGGTATAATGCTTCGATGCAAAATATTACGACAGCAACGCCATTGAAGCGTATCGTCCTCGGCCTGCAGTATGACGGCACGGCCTGGCATGGATACCAGAAACAGGAAGACGGGCAAACGGTGCAGGACCAGTTGGAAAACGCGCTGGAACAGTTCGCCCGCGTGCGCCTGGCCACCACCTGCGCCGGCCGCACGGATACGGGCGTGCATGCGCTCGAGCAAGTCGTGCATTTCGATACGGAACTGAACCGCGACGTGCACTCGTGGGTGCGCGGCGTCAACGCCTTCCTGCCGAAGTCGATCGCCGTGCGCTGGGCCAAGGAACTCGACGGCGATCCCACCGTCAACGATTTCTTCCACGCCCGCTTCAGCGCCCGCGCGCGCACCTATCATTATGTGTTGTACAACAACGCCACCCGTTCGCCGCTGGTGGAGGGGCGCGCCGGTTTCTTTTTCCGCCCGCTGGACGTGGACCTGATGCGCCAGGCCGTGCAGCCGCTCTTGGGCTGGCACGACTTCACGGCCTTCCGCGCCGCGCAATGCCAGGCCAAGTCACCCGTCAAGCTGATGCACGACATCCGCATCGAGCGGCGTGGCGATTGCGTCATTTTTACGATTACGGCCAATGCCTTCCTGCACCACATGGTGCGCAACCTCGTCGGTTCGCTCGTCTACATCGGCACGGGGCGCGAAAAACCGGACTGGCTCGGGCATTTACTGGAAAGCAAGGACCGCCACGCGGCGGCGCCCACCTTCATGCCGGACGGCTTGTACCTGGCGCAGATCGATTACGATCCGAAATGGGCCTTGCCGCAAGACAGCAGCAGCGCCTTGCCCTGGTTCTGACGTTTTACCTTGAGGAATAACATGCCACGCACACGCATCAAGATCTGCGGCCTGACCCGCGTCGAAGACATCCAGGCTGTCGTGGCGGCGGGCGCCGACGCCATCGGTTTCGTGTTTTATCCGAAAAGCCCCCGTTACGTCACGCCGCAGCAGGCAGCGGACCTGATCGCGGCCATGCCGCCCTACGTGACGACCGTGGGCCTGTTCGTCAATGCCACGGTGGACGAAGTGCGGGCCGCCAGGGCCGTGGCGCCTTTATCTCTGCTGCAATTTCATGGCGACGAGACGCCCGAGCACAGCGCGGCGCTCGCCGGCGCCGTGAATACGCCGTTTACGCAAGTGTTCCGCGTCAAACCCGACACCCGCTTTGAAGATTTGCTAGAATACGAACAGCGCTATCGCGCCGCCAGTCCCTTGTTCTCGAGCCTCTTGCTCGATACCTATGTGGATGCGTATGGCGGTGCAGGAAAGGTATTCGATTGGTCCCTCATTCCAGAAGAACTCGCGCCTCGGGTCGTTTTAAGTGGTGGCTTGAGCGTACAAAACGCGACTGACGCAGTGGTGCGCGTGCGCCCTTACGCCGTCGACATCAGCAGTGGTGTCGAAGCGTCCAAGGGCATCAAGGACGCATCCCGAGTCCGCGCGTTTATCGCCGCGGTGCAGGATGCCGATGCCATCATTGCCAGAGGAAACCACCATGAATGACCGTACCACAGCGCCCGGCGCAGCCGCCGCATTGTTTCACGCCACCGATTACCCGTTTCCCGACCTGCGCGGCCACTTCGGCCCGTATGGCGGCTCCTTCGTTGCCGAAACGCTCACGCACGCCTTGGCCGAACTGAAGGACGCCTACGCGCGCTACAGCGCCGATCCGGAATTCCTCGAAGAATTCCGCTACGAGCTGAAACACTTCGTCGGCCGCCCGTCGCCCATCTACCACGCCAAGCGCTGGTCCGAGATGGCGGGCGGCGCGCAAATCTATTTCAAGCGCGAAGACTTGAACCACACGGGCGCGCACAAGATCAATAACGTGATCGGCCAGGCCCTGCTAGCCAAGCGCATGGGCAAGCCGCGCATCATCGCCGAGACGGGCGCGGGCCAGCATGGCGTGGCCACGGCCACCATCTGCGCGCGCTTCGGCCTCGAATGCGTGGTCTACATGGGCAGCGAAGACGTCAAGCGCCAGGCGCAGAACGTGTACCGCATGAAATTGCTGGGCGCGACCGTCGTGCCCGTCGAGTCGGGTTCGAAGACCCTCAAGGATGCGCTGAACGAAGCCATGCGCGACTGGGTCACCAACATCGAAAACACCTTTTATATCATCGGCACCGTGGCCGGCCCCCATCCGTACCCGATGATGGTGCGCGACTTCCAGTCCGTGATCGGCGAGGAATGCCTGGTGCAGATGCCGGAAATGACGGGCCGCCAGCCCGATTACGTGCTGGCCTGCATCGGCGGCGGCTCGAACGCCATGGGCATCTTTTACCCGTATATCGACCAGAAAGAGGTCAAACTGATCGGCGTGGAAGCGGCCGGCGAGGGACTGGACACGGGCAAGCACTCGGCTTCGCTGACGGCCGGCTTCCCGGGCGTGCTGCACGGCAACCGCACCTATCTGCTGCAGGATGACAACGGCCAGATCATCGAGACGCATTCCGTCTCGGCCGGTCTCGACTATCCCGGCGTGGGTCCGGAACATGCGTGGCTGAAAGATTCGGGCCGCGCGCAGTACGTGTCGATCACCGATGACGAGGCATTGCAGGCTTTTCACGACTGCTGCCATATCGAAGGCATCATCCCGGCCCTGGAATCGTCGCACGCACTGGCCTATGCGGCCAAGCTGGCGGCTACCTTGCCGAAAGACCAGATCGTGCTGGCCAACCTGTCGGGCCGTGGCGACAAGGACATGCATACCGTGGCGGAGCGCATGGGATTGAATTTCAGTTAAACAACTGTCAATTTTCAATAACACGTAGGTCGGCTTAGCGCGCCAGCGCGTAAGCCGACATCCTCCACCGATAAAGAAAGCTCACCATGTCCCGTATCGCCGCCACCTTCGCCCAATTAAAATCCAATAACAAGACCGGCCTGGTCACCTTCATTACCGCCGGCGACCCCGGCCCGGACGCCACCGTACCCCTGATGCACGCGCTCGTCGAGGGCGGCGCCGACGTGCTCGAGTTGGGCGTGCCGTTTTCCGACCCCATGGCCGAAGGCCCCGTCATCCAGCGCGCCTGCGAACGGGCCTTGAAATTCAATGTCGGCATCCACGACGTGTTCGGCTACGTGCGCCAGTTCCGTGAAACGAACCAGACGACGCCCGTGGTACTGATGGGCTATGCGAATCCCATCGAGCGCATCGGCAGCGCCGCCTTCATTGCAGCGGCGCAAGCGGCCGGCGCCGATGGCGCTATCGTCGTCGACTATCCGCCGGAAGAGTGCGAGGAATTCGCGGCCGCCATGCGCGCGGCGGGACTCGATCTGATTTTCCTGCTGGCACCCACTTCGACCGAAGAGCGCATCGCGCAAGTGGCCAAGGTTGGCGGCGGTTTCAGCTATTACGTGTCGCTGAAAGGCGTCACGGGTGCCGGTAACATTGATACGGAACAGGTGGCGGAGCGCCTCGCGGCCATTCGCCAGCATGTAAAATTACCCATCGGCGTGGGCTTCGGCATCCGCGATGGCGCCACGGCCAAGGCCGTGGCCAAGGTGGCCGATGCCGTCGTGATCGGCAGCCGCATCATCCAGGAAATTGAAAATGCCCCGGAAGGGGGCGCCGTCGACGCCGTGCGCAGCTTTACGGCAGGCATCCGCGCCGCACTGGACGCCTGAGCAAGCTTGTTGTTTACGCAAGCTCGGGCGGCGGCAAAGTTCGACAGCCCGGCGATAAACGGCTACACTTCGGCCACTGATTTGCCTGTTATTGTGCAATAGATAAAATTTTTGGTGGCGCCCCGCAGGGCGTCGCCGTTGACCGTCTGCCGGGGGCGTCCACCGACGCTACCCCTACAAGGGCCCAAGGAGAAAATATGAGTTGGTTGGAAAAACTGCTGCCACCGCGCATCCAGCGTTCTGATGCCGCCGCGCGCAAGACCATGCCGGAAGGCCTGTGGGTCAAGTGCCCGTCGTGCGAAGCCGTGCTGTACCGTACGGATCTGGAATCGAATTTGCACGTGTGCCCGAAATGCGACCATCACATGCGCATCCGCGCGCGTGAACGTCTCGACAGCCTGCTCGACGCGGGCGGCCGCTATGAAATCGGCCAGGAAATCCTGCCCGTCGATACCCTGAAGTTCAAGGACAGCAAGAAATACCCGGATCGCCTGAAGTCCGCCATGGAAGCGACGGGCGAGACGGATGCGATGGTCGTCATGGGCGGCGCCATCATGAGCCTGCCGGTGGTCGTGGCGTGCTTCGAATTCGAATTCATGGGCGGCTCCATGGGCTCCGTCGTGGGCGAGCGCTTCGTGCGCGGCGCGCAGATCGCGCTGGAGCAGAAAGTGCCGTTCATTTGCATCACCGCCACCGGCGGCGCGCGCATGCAGGAAGGCTTGCTGTCGCTGATGCAGATGGCGAAAACCACGGCCATGCTGACCAAGCTGTCGGAAAAGAAATTGCCATTCATCAGCGTGCTGACCGACCCGACCATGGGCGGCGTGTCCGCCTCGTTCGCCTTCATGGGCGACGTGGTCATCGCCGAACCGAAAGCGCTGATCGGCTTTGCCGGGCCGCGCGTGATTGAAAACACCGTGCGCGAAAAACTGCCGGAAGGCTTCCAGCGCGCCGAGTTCCTCGTCACCAAGGGCGCCGTCGACATGATCGTCGACCGTCGCAAGATGCGCGAAGAAATCGCCCGTCTGCTGGCCTTGTTGCAAAACCAGGCTGTGGAAGTCTTGGCGTAACGCCAACGTAACAGGCCGGGCGGCGTCCTGCGGACCCGCCCGGTTGCCACGCAACACCGTCTCCGCGCCTCGCGCACTGTCTCCTCATCAAGAAGTCTCCCATGCAAAACCTCCCCACCACCTTGCCGGACTGGCTCGCCTTGCTGGAAAACCGCCATTCGGAAACCCAGATCAACATGGGCCTGGACCGCGTGCAAGCCGTCAAGGCGCGCATGCAGCTCGCTTTTACTTGCCCCGTGATCATGGTGGCGGGCACGAATGGCAAAGGGTCCACCTGCGCCATGCTGGAATCCGTGCTGTTGCGTGCTGGCTACAAAGTGGGCTTGTACATCAAGCCGCATTTCCTCGATTTTAACGAGCGCGCCCGCGTGCTGGGCGAGATGGCCAGCGACGAACAGCTTGTCGCCAGCTTCAACTTTGTTGAATCCGTGCGCGGCGACACGCCGCTCACATATTTCGAATTCACTACACTGGCGATTTTGCACCTGCTGTCGCAGGCCAAGCTCGATGTGGCCATCCTGGAAGTGGGTCTGGGCGGGCGCCTGGACGCCGTCAACGTGATCGATGCCGACGTGGCCATCGTCACCAGCGTCGACATCGACCACACGGATTACCTGGGCGACACGCGCGAAGCGATCGGCTTTGAAAAGGCGGGCATCTTCCGTCCGGGCAAGGCAGCCATCTGCAGCGACCCCGTGCCGCCGCAGTCGCTGATCGACCATGCCGAGGCCATCGGCGCCGACCTGTGGCTGATGGGCCGCGATTTCAACTATTCGGGCGACAAGCAGCAGTGGAACTACGGCGGGCGCGAGCAGCGCCGCAATTCGCTGGCCTACCCGAGCTTGCGCGGCGCCAACCAGATCCTCAATGCGACGGCCGTGCTGGCCGCGCTGGAAGTGCTGAAGCTGAAACTGCCAGTGGGCGCGCAGGAAGTGCGCACGGGCCTCGTGACGGTGGAGCTGCCGGGCCGCTTCCAGGTCTTGCCTGGCCGCCCCAGCGTGATCCTCGACGTGGCGCACAACCCCCACGCGGCGTCGGCGCTGAACCAGAACCTGGGCAATATGGGGTTCCACCCGTACACCTATGCCGTGTTCGGTTCCATGCAGGACAAGGATATCGATGGCGTGCTGGCCGCCATGAGCGAGCACGTCGACCACTGGTGCCTGACGGGCCTGCCTTCGCCGCGCGCGGCCACGGCCTCCGAACTGGCCGCCAAGGTGCAGATCATGCTCGAAGATAAGCCCGACAGCAGCGAACATACTGTGTCTATTTTCGATGATCCGGCACAAGCTTTTGCAAATGCAATGAGCCGGGCCGGTGAGAATGATAGAATTGTGGTCTTTGGTTCTTTCCTCACCGTCGCCGGCGTGATGAAGGCCCGAAAATCCTCACTTCACTGAAACGCACTCGACTGAAAATCACGCATGGGCTTGTTCTCGAAACTGTTTAAAAACAAGCAAGAATCCTCTGGCGAAGACAGCGGCTTTTATGTCCCTGGCGAAGCGCAGTCGCCGACCCGCAAACGCGCCGCCAACACCTCCGGTGGTGGCGGTTCGCGCCGTGGCGGCAAGGAAGCGCCGGACCCGGTCTTGCCTGAAAAAAAGCGCGCACGCCGCCGTCTGGTCGGGGCCATCGCCCTGGCCCTGGGCGTGGCTGTCGGCTTGCCGATGCTGCTCGATTCCGAGCCGAAAGCGCCGTTCAACGATATCGCCATCGACATTCCTTCGAAGGAAAAGGCGGCGCCTGCACCGGCGCCCGTGCCGGCCGTTCCTGCCCGGGCCGCATCGAATGGCCTGGACCAGTCCGAGGAAATCGTCGACGCGCCGTTGCCGCCTGCGGCCAAGCCCACACCGGCGCCCGTGCTGGCCGCCGCCCAGCCTGCACCGCTCAAGCCGGCCTACGTGGAACCGAAACCCGAGCCTAAGCCTGAGCCCAAGCCGGTGAAGGTGGAGCCGAAACCGGAACCGAAACCCGAGCCGAAGCACGAAGCCAAGCCGGAGCCGAAACACGAGCCCAAGCCCGAGACCAAGCCGGAACCCAAGCATGAGGTAAAACCGGAAGCCAAGCCTGAACCGAAGCCTGCCAAGCCGGCGCAATCGGCCGACGATGCCGCGCGCGCGCTGGCGATCCTGGAAGGCAAGCCGCAAGACAAGCCGCAAGAGAAGGTGCAGGACAAAGCGCACGATGCCGGCAGCGGCAAGTTCGTGGTGCAGGTGGCGGCGCTGGCGACGCAGGACAAGGTCGATGAATTGCAGGACAAGCTGCGCGAAGCGGGCATCAAGTCGTACACGCAGAAAGTCTCCAGCCCTGCTGGCGAGCGCATCCGCGTGCGGGTTGGCCCGTTCGGCAGCCGCGAAGACGCGGAAAAGACGCGCGCCAAGCTGCAAAAGCTGGGCCTGGGCGGCTCGCTGGTGCCGGCGTGACGATGCAAGGCTGAACGCGCGTGACGATCTTCGATTACCTGGTGCTGTTCGTGCTGGTGACGTCCGTGCTGATCAGCATGATGCGCGGCCTGGTCAAGGAAATACTGTCCCTGGTCAGCTGGATCGTGGCGTTCGTCATTGCCAACGCCTATGGCGCCACCCTGGCGAAATTCCTGCCGGAAGCCGTGCCGGGCGAAGCCATCCGTTTATTGCTGGCCTTCGTGGTGCTGTTCATCGGCGTGCGCATCTTGATGGGATTGCTGTCCATGACGGTCGACGCGCTCGTCAAGGTGACGGGCTTGAGCCTGGCCGACCGCACCCTGGGCAGCCTGTTCGGCGTGGCGCGGGGCCTTGTGATCGTGCTGACCGCCGTCATCTTGTGTGGCATGACGTCCATACCGCAGCAGCCATTCTGGAAAAACGCGCAGCTCAGCCCGCTCGCGGAGCAGGGCGCGCGCGCCATCAAGCCTTATCTGCCTGCCGCTTACGCGCAGCATGTGAAATTTTGAATTTTTTTTAAAATCAGTAGCACAGTTTAGGAGCACACCATGTGTGGCATCGTCGGCGTCGTTTCCCATCAACCTGTCAATCAATTGCTCTATGATGCATTGTTGCTTCTGCAACATCGCGGTCAGGACGCGGCAGGGATTGCGACCAATCACAGCAGTATGTTTTCCATGCACAAGGCCAACGGCCTCGTACGTGACGTCTTCCGTACGCGCAACATGCGTTCGCTGCAAGGCAACTCGGGCATCGGTCATTGCCGCTACCCGACGGCCGGTTCGTCGAGCGAAGAGGAAGCGCAACCGTTCTATGTGAATGCGCCGTTCGGCATCACCCTGGCGCACAATGGCAACCTGACCAACTGGGAACAGTTGAAGCTGGAAATGTTCAAGAACGACCGCCGCCACATCAATACCGATTCCGACTCGGAAGTGCTGCTCAACGTGCTCGCGCATGAAATCCAGGAAGCGACGACGGGCCTGAACCTGGACCCGGAAGCCATCTTCAAGGCCGTTACCGTGCTGAACCGCCGCGTCAAGGGTGGTTACGCGGCCGTCGCGCAAATCGCCGGCGTGGGCTTGCTGGCCTTCCGCGACCCGCACGGCATCCGTCCGCTGTGCCTGGGCATCAATGAAACGGAGCAGGGTCCCGAATACCTGATCGCTTCCGAATCCGTGGCTCTGGAAGGCATGGGCTTCCGCTTCGTGCGCGACATCGGTCCCGGCGAAGCCGTCTTTATCGATGCCGACAAGAAATTGCACAGCGCCCAGTGCGCCGACAACGCCAGCCTGAACCCGTGCGTGTTCGAATTCGTCTACCTGGCCCGTCCCGACTCCGTCATCGACGGCGCCTCCGTGTACGCCACGCGCCTGAAAATGGGTGAATACCTGGCCGAGAAGATCCGCGCCGAACTGCCTGGCGTGCATATCGACGTGGTCATGCCGATTCCCGATTCCTCGCGTCCGGCCGCCATCCAGCTGGCCATGGCGCTGAACATCGAGTATCGCGAAGGCTTCATCAAGAACCGCTACATTGGCCGCACCTTTATCATGCCGGGCCAGGCGGCGCGCAAGAAATCCGTGCGCCAGAAGCTCAACGCGATTCCCTCCGAATTCAAGGATAAAGTGGTCTTGCTGGTCGACGATTCCATCGTGCGCGGCACCACCAGCCGTGAAATCGTGCAGATGGCGCGTGAAGCGGGCGCGACGAAAGTCATCTTCGCCTCGGCCGCGCCACCGGTGATCTTCCCGAACGTGTACGGCATCGACATGCCGACGCGCGACGAGCTGATCGCCTACGGCCGCACGACGGAAGAAGTGTGCCGCGAAATCACGGCCGATTACCTGGTCTATCAGGATATCGGCGCGCTCAAGCAGGCGATCGCCGACGTCAACCCGGCCCTGACCAACTTCGAGGCCTCGTGCTTCGACGGCGTGTACGTGACGGGCGACGTGTCGCAGGAATATCTGGACCGCCTGGAATATGCGCGCCACCATCCGAAGGCGGCAGCACCCGAAGATACGCCGCGTTCCCAGCTGAACCTGAACCTGGCAACGACAGAAGCGTAATCATCTTGCCCGGCTAGCGCCGGGCTTTTTTTGCTCCGCGATCATGAACGATAAAAAAAACTACGGCTTTACCACCACCATCCTGCATAACGACCGCCGCAAGGGCATCGAGCATGGCTCGCTGCACAAGCCCGTGCACACCTCCGTCGCGTTCGGCTATGGCGATGCGCGCCAGCTCGCTTCCGTATTCCAGGGCAAGGAGCCGGGCTTCCGCTATGGCCGCCAGGGCAACCCCACCGTGTCCGCGCTGGAAGACAAGGTCAACAACATGGAAGATGGCGTGGCGACCCTGTGCTTCGCCACCGGCATGGGCGCCATCGGCGCCGTGGTGCAGTCCTTGCTGCGCGCGGGCGACCATGTCGTGTCGTCGGCCTTTTTGTTTGGCAACACCAACAGCCTGTGGCAAACGGTGACGGGCCAGGGCATCGGCGTGTCTTTCGTCGACGCCACCGAGGTGGCCAACGTGGCGGCCGCCATCACGCCGGCCACGCGCATCGTGTTCGTGGAAACCATCGCCAATCCGCGCACGCAGATCGCCGACCTGGCAAAGATCGGCGAGTTGTGCCGCGAGAAGGGCATCTTGTACATCGTCGACAACACCATGACGACGCCGTATTTGTTCCGCCCGAAAGCCGTGAGCGCGGGCCTCGTGGTCAATGCGCTGACGAAATCCATCGGCGGCCACGGCAATGCGCTGGGCGGCAGCTTGACGGACACGGGCGTGTTCGACTGGACGCGCTATCCGAATATTTTCGAGAATTACAAGAAGGCGGCGCCCGTGCAGTGGGGCATCGCGCAAATCCGCGCCAAGGCCTTGCGCGACTTCGGCGCCTCGCTGGGGCCGGAAGCGGCGCACCATATCGCCGTCGGCGCGGAAACCATGGCCTTGCGCATGGACCGTACCTGTTCGAACGCCCTGGCGCTGGCCACCATGCTGGCCGCCGACCCGCGCGTGGCGGCCGTGCATTACCCGGGCTTGGCGTCGCACCCGCAGCACGCGCTGGCGACGGACTTGTTCCGCAGCTATGGTTCGCTGTTCAGCTTTGAATTGAAGGATGGCATCGACTGCTTCGATTTCCTCAATCGTTTGAATCTGGCCATTCCAGCGAGCAACCTCGGCGACACGCGCACCCTGGTCATTCCAGTCGCCCATACGATCTTCTATGAGATGGGTGCCGAGCGGCGCGCCAGCATGGGCATCGCCGAATCGCTGATCCGCGTCTCCGTCGGCATCGAGGATGAGGTGGATCTGCTCGAGGATTTCCGCCAGGCACTCGATGTATAAGTCGCCGGACAAATGAAAAGGGCCGCAACAGTCATGCTGTTGCGGCCCTTTTTGTGTGCAGTCGTTTAATGCCAGCTGCGCATCAAGCCCACGGCCAGGCCTTCCAGGGCGAATTCATCTTCCGGCGACACGGTGATGACCTTGAAGTCCGGGTTTTCCGGCAGCAGTTCGATGACGGAGCCCGTCTTCTTGTAGCGCTTGACGGTGACTTCGTCGCCGATGCGGGCGACGACGATCTGGCCGTTCTTGGCGCTGTCGACCTTCTTGACGGCCAGTAAATCGCCATCCATGATGCCGGCGTCGCGCATGGACCAGCCGCGTACCTTCAGCAGGAAGTCGGGCTTGGCCGAAAACAGGGCCGGGTCCACGTTGTAGCTCGCTTCCAGGTTTTCCTGGGCCAGGATGGGCGAACCGGCCGCCACCCTGCCGATCAGGGGCAGCGACATCAGCAGCGCCGCCGGCACTTTCGATGGCGGCGCTTCGGCCGCCGCGCCGATCAGGCGGATGCCGCGCGAGGTGCCGGGCGAAATCTCGATGGCGCCCTTGCGGGCCAGGGCCTGCAAATGCTCTTCGGCCGCATTGGCCGATTTGAAACCCAGTTCATTGGCGATTTCGGCACGGGTGGGAGGAAAGCCCGTGTTTTCAATCGCGTCCTTGATCAGGTTCAGGATTTGTTCTTGTCGTGCTGTCAGCTTGATCATGAGCGGTGGGTGCATACTGAAATGCTGTCTATATGAACAGTCTGTATTTTTGTACAGTATCGTCCACTATGCAAGGGGATTTCCGTGTTTTCGGCGAATTTCGCAAGAAATACTTGTCCACGGGCGGAAAGTGCGGTGGCGCGCGGCCTTTTCGCGCGCTGGTGGAAGGAATGATTGAAACGTTTGCAAAAGGCGGTTATAATCTTCGGCTGACCTTCCCACACCCGTCTTGACGCCGGGGTGGGCGATTATCAATCCGACCTGAAGGAGTTTGCATGCGTCATTATGAAATAGTCTTTATCGTCCATCCGGACCAAAGCGAGCAAGTGCCCGCGATGATCGAACGCTACAAAGCCAGCGTAACCACCCGCGGCGGTTCGGTTCACCGCGTGGAAGATTGGGGCCGCCGTCAAATGGCTTACTCGATCCAAAAGCTGCCTAAAGCACACTACATCTGCCTGAACATCGAATGCGACAACGAGACCCTGGTCGAGTTGGAAACAGCATTCAAATTCAATGATGCCGTGTTGCGTCACCTGACCGTTAAAATGAAGAAAGCTGAAACAGCTCCTTCGCCGATGATGAAATCGGTACAACGCGAAGACGCGGCCAAAAGCCACCGCACCGAAGCACCAGCAGCCGCTCCAGCCGCAGCAGCAGCTTAATTCTTGACCAGGATCGTGCGCTGAACCAGCTACAAGTCACCGCCATCATTGCCGAGCGCGAAATATTGCGCTATACCCCGGCAGGGCTGCCGATTGTGAATGCAGTATTGCAACACAGTTCGCAGCAGATGGAAGCAGGGATTGCCCGTTTGACCGAGTTTGATGTTGCCGCGCTAGCCGCTGGCGAAATTTCAGGCAGGTTCAGCCAGGCAAGCTTGGGCGGGGTGTATCAGTTCACGGGTTTCCTGGCCAGGAAGAGCCGCAACAGCAAGAGTTTGGTGTTTCACATCATTGATTTTAGTGCAGTCAATTCTGACTAGCGCATTTTAGATACAGGAGCCTGACATGGCATTCGGTAAAAAGTTCGACAAAAATAAGCTCAAGCTTAAAGAAAAACGCAAACAGCAAAACCCTTTGTTCAAACGTAAGAAGTTCTGCCGCTTCACGGCAGCTCACGTTGAGCAAGTCGACTACAAAGACGTCGACACGCTGAAAGACTTCGTCCAGGAAAACGGCAAGATCATGCCAGCACGCCTGACCGGTACCAAAGCGCACTACCAGCGCCAAGTCGACACCGCAATCAAGCGCGCTCGCTTCCTCGCGCTGCTGCCATACACCGATCTGCACCACGCTTAATCGGTCAGATATTCCTGGAGAAGAACTATGCAAATCATTCTGTTAGAAAAAGTTGTTAACGTCGGTAACCTCGGCGAAGTCGTCAAAGTCAAAGACGGTTACGCACGTAACTTCCTGATCCCACAACGCCTGGCACGTCGTGCTACGGCAACCGCTGTGGCTGAATTCGAAGTCAAGCGCGCCGAACTGGAAAAAGCTGCTGCCGCCAAACTGGCCGCATCGCAAGCCCAGGGCGAAAAACTGAGCGGCCTGACCGTTCAAGTCGCTCAAAAAGCTGGCGTCGATGGCCGTCTGTTCGGTTCCGTCACCAACTTCGACATCGCTGAAGCGCTGACCAAGCAAGGTTTTGCTGTTGAAAAAGCACAAATCCGCATGCCTACCGGCCCGCTGAAGATCGTTGGCGAGCACAACGTTTCGGTTGCTCTGCACACCGACGTGGTCGTGGAAGTTGTTATCGCTGTCGTTCCAGACGCGAACGCGTAATCGTCTGCGGGCCTGGCCCGCAAGCGCTGCCGCACTATGAAAAGCCGGGTTCGCCCGGCTTTTTTGTGGCCTTTTTTTCGCTCATTTTCAGCCCTTTATTTTTGCCAGCACGCCGAAGCGGGTATAATTCGCGCCATGAACGCCCCCTCTGATCCGCAACTGGATTCCCTCCGTATTCCGCCGCATTCGATCGAAGCAGAACAATCCGTTATCGGTGGTCTGCTGCGCGACAATGCCGCCTATGACCGCATCGCCGACTTCATGCATGCGGAGGATTTCTATCGCTATGACCATCGCATCATCTTCGAGCAAATCGTCAAGATGGTTAACGCTTCCAAGCCAGCCGATGTCATTACTGTTTTTGAAACCCTGACCCAGCTCGGCAAGGCCGATGATGTGGGCGGACTCGCTTACCTGAACGCCATGGCGCAAAACACGCCATCGGCCGCGAACATCCGGCGCTACGCCGAGATCGTGCGCGACCGCGGCGTGCTGCGCAAACTCATCACCGTCGCCGACGATATCTCCGGCACGGCCTTCAGCCCGCAAGGCAAGGAAGTCAAGCAGATGCTTGACGAGGCCGAGTCGAAGATTTTCGCCATCGCCGAAGAAGGCGCGCGCGGCGCCCAGGGCTGGACCGCCATCCAGCCCCTGCTGACGCAGGTGGTCGAGCGCATTGACGAGCTGTACAGCCGCGACAACCAGAGTGAAATCACGGGCGTGCCCACCGGTTTCATCGACCTCGACCGCATGACCTCCGGTCTGCAGCCGGGCGACCTGGTGATCGTGGCGGGCCGTCCGTCGATGGGCAAGACGGCGTTTTCCGTCAACATCGGCGAAAACGTGGCCATCGACAGCGGCTTGCCCGTGGCCGTGTTCTCGATGGAGATGGGCGGCGCCCAGCTGGCCATGCGTATGCTCGGCTCCGTCGGACAGCTCGACCAGCACCGCCTGCGCACGGGCCGCCTGAACGACGAAGACTGGCCGCGCCTGACGAATGCGATCCAGAAGATGAACGACGCGCAGTTGTACATCGATGAAACGCCGGCGCTCAACTCGATCGAATTGCGCGCCCGCTCGCGCCGCCTGTCGCGCCAGTGCGGCAAGCTGGGCCTGATCATCGTCGATTACTTGCAACTGATGTCGGCCAATACGCCGGGCGATAACCGCGCCACGGAGATTTCCGAGATTTCGCGGGGCTTGAAAGGCCTGGCGAAGGAACTCGGTTGTCCCGTGATCGCGCTGTCCCAGCTGAACCGCTCGCTGGAACAACGTCCCAATAAACGTCCCGTCATGTCCGACTTGCGCGAATCGGGCGCTATCGAGCAGGATGCCGACGTGATCCTGTTCATTTACCGCGACGAGGTGTATAACCCCGACTCGCCGGACAAGGGAACGGCCGAAATCATCATCGGTAAACAGCGTAACGGCCCAATCGGCAGCATCCGCCTCACCTTCATGGGGCAGTACACCAAATTTGGCAATTACAGTGGTGGCCTGGCGCTTTACCAAGGCGACTAAGACTCAGCAGCACTGGCAATTCCATTGGCCGCCCCCTCATACGGGGCGGCTTTCTGTAGTAAATAACACGACTCAATGCTTAACGGAGAATGACATGTTTGGACGCTTGATGCCCACTGAGGGCAAGTTTTTTGAATTGTTTAACCAGCACGCGGAACTGTGCGTCAAGGGCGCGAAAGAGATGCTCGGCCTGATGACCAATTTCGACGACCTGGAAAACCGCGTGCACGCGATTGAAAGCATCGAGAAACAGGCGGACAAAGTCACCTACGCCACCGTGGAAATGCTGCACAAGACCTTCATCACGCCGATCGACCGCGATGACATCCATCAGCTGATCACGCGCCAGGACGACATCCTCGACCTGCTGGAAGATGCGGCGCAAACCGTCTCGCTGTACGACCTGAAGGCCGTCACGCCGGAAGCCAAGCGCCTGGCCGAACTGGTGCTGGCCTGTACCGAGAAAGTGCGCGACGCCGTCGCCATGCTGCACAACATGGACAACTCGCGCAAGATCGTCGCCATCTGCGAAGAGATCGACCGCCTGGAATCGGACGCCGACCACGTGATGCGCGCCGCCATGTCCAAGCTGTTCCGCGACGAGCCGGACGTGCGCAACCTGATCAAGCTGAAAGCGATCTACGAAATTCTGGAAACCGTGACCGACCGTTGCGAAGATGTGTCCAATATTATCGAAGGCATCATCGTCGAAAACGCGTAAGCGTTGGGCCTGTCCTGAACCAGAATCAGAAAAGAAACTATAATGACCATACAAATCAGCATCTACGTGCTAGGCCTGTTGATCGTCCTGGCGCTGCTGTTTGACTTCATGAACGGCTTCCACGATGCCGCCAACGCGATTGCCACGGTGGTCTCGACGGGCGTCTTGAAACCGCAAACCGCGGTTGCCATGGCCGCCACGTTCAACTTCGTCGCCATCTTCGTGTTCCACCAGCTGACCGTGGCCGCCACGGTGGGCAAGGGCACCATCGACCCGGCCGTGATCGACCAGTACGTGATCTTCGGCGCGCTGATGGGCGCCATCTTCTGGAATTTGTTTACCTGGTACTACGGCATTCCATCGTCGTCCTCGCACGCCCTGATCGGCGGCCTGGTGGGCGCCGCCGTCGCCAAGTCGGGCACGGGCGCGCTGGTCGCGGCCGGCCTGTGGAAAACCGTGGCCTTCATCGTCATCGCACCCGTGCTGGGCTTCGTGTTCGGCTCCATCATGATGCTGATCGTGTCGTGGATCTTCGTGCGTTCGACGCCACGCAAGGTCGACAAGTGGTTCCGCCGTCTGCAACTGGCATCGGCGGCCGCCTACAGCCTGGGCCACGGCGGCAACGATGCGCAAAAAACCATCGGCATCATCTGGATGTTGCTGATCGCCGCCGGCTACTCGAGCGCGGCCGATGCCATGCCGCCGATGTGGGTCATCATCTCGTGCTACACGGCCATCAGCTTCGGCACCCTGTTCGGCGGCTGGCGCATCGTCAAGACCATGGGCCAGAAGATCACCAAGTTGAAACCGGTCGGCGGCTTCTGCGCCGAAACGGGCGGCGCCATCACCCTGTTCGTCTCGACGGCGCTGGGCATTCCCGTGTCGACCACGCACACGATCACGGGCGCCATCGTCGGCGTCGGCTCGGCGCAAAAAATGTCGGCCGTGCGCTGGGGCGTGGCGGGCAATATCGTCTGGGCCTGGATCTTCACGATTCCCGCCTCGGCTTTCGTCGCCGCGGTCGCCTGGTGGATTGGCCACCATATAATGTGATGGATAGCCAACGCCAGTAAAAAGGGAGCCTTGCGGCTCCCTTTTTTTATGCGCCGGCCAGTTCCACCGTCAGCCCCTCGCACGCGAGGAACACCTGCAGGCCGGCCAGGCGGCTCGCATAGCGGCCCATCACGTCGGCAAACACGGCTTCGAGCTGCTCGTCGCTGCGGGTCGGTTCGTGGTGGGTGCAGTACAGGCGCCGCGCGCCGCAGCGCAGGGCCAGGTCGAAGGCGGCATCGAAGGTGCCGTGGCCCCAGCCCTGCTTGCCCGGGTATTCTTCGCGCGTGTACGAGCAATCCATGATCAGCGCATCGACGCCGGCGACCAGCGCATCGATGCCGGCCTGGCGCTGGGCATTGCGCGCCGCGCAGGCCGCGTGCTCGGCGTGGCCGGGCGGATGCAGGTTGTAGAACGGTTCATGGTCGCCGCTGAAAAACAGCGAGGCGCCGCCGCAGTCGATGCGGTAGCCGAGGTTGACCACGGGATGGTTCATTTCCGCGCCGCGCACGCGCGCGCCGCCCACGTCGACGGCTTCGCCCGGTGCCAGGGTGCGGTACTCGATGCTGGCCGCCATGGCCGCTTCGCTGACGGGAAAATAACTGCCTTGCAGCTGCACCGCCATCACGTGCTCGATGCCGCGTCCGCTGATGCCGTCCAGCGCGCCATGCAGGCGCATGCGGTTGCCGGCCACGAACAGGGGCGAGAACATGGGCAGGCCGTGGATGTGGTCCCAGTGGCTGTGCGTGATGAAGACGTGCGCGTCGACGGGCTGGCCCGGCGGCAGCTGCTGCGCCAGCGCGAAGATGCCGCTGCCCGCATCGAGAATGATCAGGCTGTCGTTGTCCGTGCGCACCTCGATGCACGTGGTGTTGCCGCCATAGCGCGCCGTGCGCGGGCCGGGGGAGGGGATGGAGCCGCGCACGCCCCTGAACGTGAATTTCATTCAGTACCTTGTTACGGTGTAATTATTGTTGATTCTATTCTAATTAATGAGTTTGGCGGCAACATTTGTGTGTGTTGCAATACGGAAAGTTATTTCATTTTGTTGTGACTAAGTAATGTACAGTGCGCAGGGTGGCCGTTACACTGGCGCTTGCCGACTTCCCCTTTTTTGCTTGCCCATTACCTGATTGCCACCAACATGCCTCAGCTGCACCCTGAGAAAATCGCCCACAGACTGGAGCAATTGACCGAACTCAGTGTCGCGCTCGGCCATGGCCTGGGCGGCGAGGGGCACGATATCGGCGCGCTGTTGCAGCGCATCGTGCTGCTGGCAAAAAGCATGAGCGGCGCCGATGGCGCGACCCTGTACCGGCCCGCGCTGGAGGGCCGCCAGCTGGCGTTCGACATCAGCGTCAACGACAGCCTGGGCATCGCGCAGGGCGCGGACATGGGCTTGCCGGGCGTGGCCCTGTTCGATGGCGCGGGCCAGCCCAACCTGGCGTCGGTGGCCGCGTATGCGGCGAACATGCGCCGCAGCGTGAATATCGCCGACGTCTACCGCGACGAGGTCTTCAATTTTTCCGGCATGCGCGAGTTTGACCGCCACCATGGCTACCACACGCAATCGATCCTGACGGTGCCCATGAGCGATCACGAGGGCGACTTGATCGGCGTGCTGCAGCTGGTCAATGCCAAGGATGGCGAGACGGGCCAGGTGCGCGCCTTTTCCTCCACCGACCAGCGCTTCATCGAGGCACTGGCCGCGCAGGCGGGCGTGGCGCTGACGAACCAGCTGCTCATTGCGCAGCTGGAAGAGCTGCTCGAATCGCTGGTTACCCTGATCAATATCGGCATCGATGAAAAGTCGCCCTACACGGGGCGGCACTGCCAGTTCGTGCCCGAGCTGACGATGCTGCTGGCCGATGCCGCGCATGCGACGCAAACGGGGCCGCTGGCCGATTTCCGGCTCAGCGACAACGAGCGCAAGCAGCTGTGGCTGGCCGGCCTGCTGCACGATTGCGGCAAGATCACCACGCCCGTGCACGTGGTCGACAAGGCCACCAAGCTGGAAACGATTTTCGACCGCATCGCCCTGATCGACACGCGCTACGAAGTGCTGCTGCGCGACGCCGAGATCGCCGCCCTGCGCCAGCAGGCGGCGCAGCCGCAGCAGAAGGATGCCATCGCCCGCGCGCTGGAACTGGAGCAGGCGGCGCTGCGCGAGGAGCGCGACTTCATCCGCAGGGTCAACATCGGCGGCGAGAGCATGGCGCAGGCCGACCAGGAAAGAGTGCGGCAGATCGCGCGGCGCCGCTGGCGCGCGGCCGACGGCGAACTGCGCGATTTTCTCGATGCCGACGAGACGGAAAACCTGACCATCCGCGCCGGCACCCTGACGGCGGCCGAACGGGCCATCGTCAACAACCATATCAGCGTGTCGATCCGCATGCTCGAAGCGCTGCCGTGGCCCAAGCACCTGCAGAAGGTGCCCGAATATGCGGGCGGCCACCACGAGCGCATGGATGGCAAGGGCTATCCGCGCGGGCTGACGAAAGAGCAGATGTCGGTGCCGGCGCGGCTGATGGCGATTGCCGACATCTTCGAGGCGCTGACGGCGCGCGACCGGCCGTATAAAAAGGGCAAGTCGCTGTCCGAATCGCTGCGCATCCTGGGCAATTTCAGCCTGAACGGGCATATCGACCCGGAGCTGTTCGACGTTTTCATCCGCAGCAAGGTCTATCTGACCTTCGCTGAAAAGCACATGCATCCGAGCCAGATCGATGCCGTCGACGAGGCGGCCATTCCGGGTTATACCCCTTGAAGCTGTCGCTGGCCTGGCGCAAGCATGGGGCGCGTTTCGCGCTGGGCGTGCTCCTGAGCGTGGCGGCCGCCGTGCTGTGCCTGGCCGGGAATGAGAATATTGCCCGCCTCGATGCCATGCTGGGCGACTGGCGCATGCGACTGGATGCGCCGCAGCTGGACCGCCGCATCGTCATCGTCGACATCGACGAGCAAAGCCTGGCCCGCGTGGGCCGTTTTCCCTGGAGCCGCGACGTGCAGGCGCGCCTGGTGCGCCAGCTCACCGGCCATTACGGCGTGGCCGCGCTGGGCTTCGATATCTCGTTTCCCGAAGCGGACACCAGTTCCGGTTACGCCGTGCTGCAAGGCTTGGCGCGCGGCGAACTGGCCGGCGTGGCCGGCTTGCCGGCGCAGCTGGAAAAGCTGCGCCCGGCCATGGACTACGACGGCCTGTTTGCAGGCGCCATGCGCGGCCAGCCCGTGGTGCTCGGCTACAGCGTCTCGGGGCAGCAAAGGAAGGGCGTGCTGCCCAAACCCGCCTTCACCGTCGCCGACTTGAACGGGCGCACGGTCACGGCCTACGTGGCGCGCGGCTACGAAGCCAATATCGCGCCCTTGCAGGACGCCGCGCAGGGCGCCGGCATCTTCACGGCGCTGACCGATGCCGATGGCGTCGTGCGTTCCTCGACCCTGCTGCAGCGCATCGGCGACGGCTATTATCCTTCGCTGTCGCTGGCCACCGTCGCCGTCTACCTGCAGGCGCGCGCCATCGCCCCCCGTTTCACGGGCACGGCCGATACCCTGTCGGCACGCGAACTGGCCAATGGCGGCCTCGAACACATCATGCTGTTCACGCCGCGCGGCGCGCTGGCGATACCTGTCGGCGAAGCCTTGACGACCACGGTGCAGTACCGCGGCGCGGGCGGCCCCGATGGCGGCGCCTTCCGCTACGTGTCGGCCGCCGACGTGCTGGCCGGCACGGTGCCGCCCGCGCTGCTGAAGGGCGCCATCGTGCTGGTGGGCACCACGGCACCCGGCTTGAACGATATCCGCGCCACGCCCGTGAATGCCGAATATCCGGGAGTGGAGGTGCACGCCAACCTGATCAAGTCCATGCTCGACGGGCGCTTCAAGGCGCGGCCCGACTACGCGCTGGCGCTCGAACTGGTGCAGATCGTGCTGTTTGGCCTGCTGCTGGCGGGCGCCCTGGCCGTGCTGCCGCCGGCCGGCGTGATGCTGGCCACCGTGGGCGCGCTGGCGGCCGCCATCGGCATCAACCTGTACCTGTATGCCGCGCACGACCTGGTGCTGGGCGGCGCCGTGCTGCTGTTGCTGATCCTTGCGCTGTTCGTCGCCAACCTGGCGTGGGGTTATTTTTTCGAGGTGCGCAAGGGACGCGCGCTGGTGGCGCGCTTCGGCGAATACGTGGCGCCCGAGCTGGTGGCCGAGATGGCCGACGATCCGCGCCGCTACACGATGGAAGGCGAGAACCGCGAACTGACGGTGCTGTTTGCCGACGTGCGCGGTTTCACGGCCATTTCCGAGCAGCTGGCCCCGGCCGCGCTGCGCGAATACATCAACGCATACCTGACGGCCATGTCGGAAGATATCCGCGACAGCCATGGCGGCACCTTGGACAAATACATCGGCGACGCCGTGATGGCGTTCTGGGGCGCGCCCGTCGCCTTTGGCGACCACGCCAGCCGGGCCGTGGCCAGCGCCCTGTTGATGCAGCAAAGCGCGGCGCGGCTGAACCAGCAATTTTGCGCGCGCGGCTGGCCGGCGCTGCGCATCGGCATCGGCATCAATACGGGGCCCATGCATGTGGGCGACATGGGCTCGCGCATCCGCCGCGCCTATACCGTGATGGGCGACAGCGTCAACCTGGCCGCGCGCCTGGAAGGCGCCAGCAAACTGTATGGCGTGGGCATCGTGGTGGGCGAGGCCACGCGCGCGGCCGCACCGGATTTCCTGTACCGCGAGCTCGACCGGATCCGGGTGCTGGGCAAGCAAGAAGCGGTGGCCATCTTCGAGCCGCGCTGCCCGCTGGCCGGCGCCGCAGCCGCAGAGCTGGCGCAGCTGGAACGCTGGCACGCGGTGCTGGCCCGGCTGCGCGCGCGCGACTGGGCGCAGGCGGGCGCGCAGCTGGCCCGCCTGCAGGAAGACTTTCCCGACGATAGCCTGTACCGGCTCTACGCGGCGCGCCTGGAGCGGTATCGCCAGCTGCCGCCGCCTGCCGACTGGGATGGCGTGACAGAATTGCAGAGCAAATAAGCTGTCATCGCGCCGGGGAATACCCGCCATGGCGGCATTTTTCAGTATTCCCGGCGCGCCGTTTGTTGCGTTGCGATAAAAATCAGGAAGAAATGTTAGAAATTTCTGACTGGAAACTAAAAGCCGTCTAAAATTTGGCTTCAATCCATTGCCGGACACGCTGGCGCCTGCGGGCCGCGCGCTTGTCCGGTTACACAAGAAATCCTTCACATGACATATCGTTTGGTGCACCTGCTTGCGGGTTCCGCGCTGCTGTTCGCCGTCGGCGCCGCCGGCGCCGCTGTTTCCATGGATGAAGCTGCTCCTGCCATGCAGGGCGACGGCGTGCCGCGCTTCGAGATCCGCCGCTTCGACGTCCAGGGCAATACCCTGCTCACGTCCGCGCAGGTGCAAGCCTTGCTGGCGCCCTTTACGGGAGCGCAGCGCGATTTTTCCGACATCGCCCGCGCCGTCGAGGCGCTGGAAGGGGCTTACCGCGAGCGCGGCTACAGCGCCGTGCAGGTGCAACTGCCCGAGCAGGAACTGGAGCGGGGCGTGGTGCGCCTGAGCGTGCTGCAGACGCCGCTGGGCAAGGTCGCCATCAGCGGCAACGTGCATGTGGACGAGGCCAACGTGCGGCGCGCCCTGCCGTCTCTTCGCGCAGGCGAGACGCCGAACTTGCCGGCCCTGTCGCAAAGCCTGAAGCTGGCCAATGAAAACCCGGCGCGCAAGATCGAAGTGCGCCTGGAAGCCGACGAGCCGGCGGGCGCCATCGACGCCATCGTCACGGTAGCCGATGACAAGCCCTGGAAAGCCATGCTCAACGTGGACAATACGGGCAATGCGCAGACGGGCAAGACGCACGTGGGCGTGGTGCTGCAGCATGCGAACCTGTTCGGCCGCGATCATGTGGCTAGCCTGCAATACACGAGCAGTCTGGAAAAGCCGGACAAGGTGAGCGTGTATGGCGCCGGCTACCACTTGCCGCTGTATGCGCTGGGCGACTCGATGGATTTTTTCGCCAGCTATTCGAACGTCGATTCGGGCAGCGTCTCGGCCGGCATTTTCGACCTGGCCGTCAGCGGCCAGGGCAGCATGGCCGGCATCCGCTACAACCAGAACTTTGCCCGCAGCGGCGACTTCGAACCCAAGCTCGTGTATGGCGTCGACTTCAAGGCTTACCGCAACAGCGTGCAGCTGTTCGGCATGGAGCTGGGCGCCGACGTCACCGTGCATCCGCTCAGCGTCAGCTACATCGGCAACTGGACCTTGCCCACGGGCGAGACCAGCGTGGCGGTGACGTTCGCGCACAATATCCCTGGCGGCAAGCACGGCGCGCAAGCCGATTTCGACCGCGTGCGCGCGCATGCCAAGGCCGCCTACAACACGCTGCGCCTGAGCGCCAGCACGGGCCGCGTGCTGGACGGCGACTGGCAATGGCGCGCGCTGGCCAACGCGCAGGTGACGCCGGACGCGCTGGTGCCGGGCGAGCAGTTCGGCGCCGGCGGCGCCGCGTCCGTGCGCGGCTTTGCCGAGCGCGAGGTATCGAACGATTCGGGCGTCAACCTGAACCTGGAACTGTACACGCCGAACTGGTGCGGCCAGGCGCTCGCTTACCAGTGCCGCGCGCTGGCGTTCTATGACACGGCCTGGTTGCGCCGCAACCATGCGCTGCCCGGCGAAAGCGCGTCGCAAGGCATCAGCAGCGGCGGCCTCGGCCTGCGTTTGCTGCTGAGCCGCTACGCCAATCTGCAACTCGATTACGCCCATGTCGTCAATGGCGGCGACACGGGACAGCGGGGCGCCAACCGCCTGCATTTCCGCCTCGCCTTGGCCTACTAGCATCAGGATGAACACCATGCACAACCACGTCCAGCACGCCTCCATTTTCATCCTGACGCCTGCCTTTTCATTACCCCTTGCGCCGCCCCTGCGCCGCACGGCGCTGGCGCTGCTGCTGGCCGGCTGCTTCGGCGCCGCGCAGGCCAATCCCGCCTTGCCGCAGGTGGTCAACGGACAGGCGACGTTCAACCAGCAGGGCAACATCTTCTCGATCACGAATACGCCCAACACCATCATCAACTGGCAGAGCTTTTCCATCCATGCGGGCGAAATCACGCGTTTCATCCAGCAAAACGGCAATAGCGCCGTGCTCAACCGCATCACGGGACAAGACCCCAGCAAGATCCTGGGCGCGCTCGAATCGAACGGCAAGGTCTTCCTGATCAACCCGAACGGCATCGTCTTCGGCCAGGGTGCGAAAGTGGACGTGAACGGGCTGGTCGCTTCCAGCCTGGGCATGACGAATGAGGATTTTCTGGCCGGCAAGCGCCAGTTCACGGCCGGCGGCGTGGCCGGCGGCGTCAGCAATGCGGGCCTGATCAACGCGGGCAAGGGCGGGCAAGTCCTGCTGATTGCGCCGAACGTGGAAAACACGGGCATCATCACGGCGCCAAATGGCGAAGTGATCCTGGCGGCCGGACGCAGCGTGCAGCTGGCCGATGCCGGCAATCCGCAATTGCGCGTGCTGGTCTCGGCACCAGCCGACCAGGCCTTGAACCTGGGCCAGATCATCGCCCAGGGCGGCAGCATCGGCATGGCCGGCGCGCTGGTCAGCCAGCGCGGCATGCTCAACGCCAACAGCGCCGTCGTCGGCGAGAACGGCAGGATCGTGCTCAAGGCCAGCGGCAAGGCGCTGCTCGAAGCGGGCAGCGTCACCAGCGCCACGGGCGCGGCCGGCACGGGCGGCCAGATCCAGGTGCTCGGCGAGCAAGTGGGTTTGCTGGGCAATGCGAAGGTCGACGCCAGCGGCGCCACGGGCGGCGGCACGGTCTTGCTGGGCGGCGACTACCAGGGCAAGAACGCGGCCGTGCAGAATGCGCGGCAAGTACTCGTCGGCAAGGATGCCAGCGTCAATGCCGATGCGATTGTCAGCGGCAACGGCGGCAAGGTCATCGCCTGGGGCAATGAATCGGCGCAGGTGCACGGCAGCATTTCCGCGCGCGGCGGCGCGCAAGGGGGCGACGGCGGCTTCGTGGAAACGTCCGGCCATTACCTGGCCGTCGACGGCATCCGCGTCAATACCGGCGCGGCGCATGGCAAGCGCGGCAACTGGCTGCTCGATCCGTACGACATCGACGTGGTGCAGGGGGCGGGCGGCAATCTGGCCAATGTCGATCAGTTCAGCGACATGCCGTCCACTGGCAGCACCAGCATCGGCGCCGATACCATTTCCAGCGCCACCAGCGATGTCACCTTGCAAGCCCTGCACCGCATTAATTTCAGCAGTTCGGTGAACATGCTCAATTCCGGCGTCAGCCTGACGGCGCAGGCGGGCGAAACCATCAATGTCTACGCCGCCATCACCACCAACGGCGGCAATGTGACGCTGTCGGCGAATGACCCTGCTAGCACCGGCGGCAACTATGGCCTGGGATCGAACGTCAACCTGAACGCGGCCATCACCAGCAACGGCGGCAATATTTCGCTGTCCGGCGCCAGCATCGAGGGCGCCGCCGCGGTCCATGTTGGCAACGGCAATCTGAGCTTGCGCGCGAATGAAGCGCTGGGCGGCATCAATCTGTCGGGCGGCGCCAGCCAGCTTGCTGGCAGCGGCATCGCCGGCCAGACGGTGACCCTGCAGGCCGACAATATCACCGTTGCCGGCGGCATCGACGTCGGCGGCACGGCCGGCGGCGCGAATGTCATCATCAAGCCCCTGAGCAGTTCGCGCGACATCGACCTGGGCACCAAATCGGGCACGGCCCTGAGTTTGAGCGCGGTTGAGCTCGCTGGCATCTCGGCCGCGAAGCTGACCATCGGCGACGGCACGAATACGGGCGGCATGCGGATATCGGATGCGCTCGCCAGGACCGGCGATCTGCACCTCAATTCCGGTTCCGCCATCACGGCCACGGGCGCCGTGACGGTGGACGGCACGTTTGCTCTCGACGGCGGCAGCTGGGTGCAAAACGCGGCGGTCCTGCCAGGATTTAGCGCCAGAAACTTCACCATCGGCAGCGGCGCCAGTTTCCTGCGCGTGGCCGGAGGCGACGGTGCCGCGACACCTTATCTGCTCGCCGATATCTATGGCTTGCAAGGCGTCGCCAGCCTTGGTCTTGGCAACAGCTATCGCCTGGCCGGCAATATCGACGCCAGCGGCACCGTGAACTGGAACGATGGCCAGGGCTTTGTGCCGATCGCCGGCGGCGGCAGCGGTTTTTCCGGCGTGTTTGATGGCGGCGGATTTACGCTCAGCAATTTGAAAATCGACCGCAGCCTGGTGCCTGGCCTGGCGGCAGGCCTGTTTGGCACCGTGCAGGGCGGCACCTTGCGCAACCTGACCCTGAGCGGCGGCAGCGTCACCGGCACGGCCAACGTGGGCGCGCTGGCGGGCAATGTCGTCAGCGGCACCATCGCCGGCGTGAACAGCAGCGTGGCCGTCAGCGGCCAGCGCAATGTCGGCGGCCTCGTGGGCAGCAACGGCGGGGCCATCACCATGTCCGCCAGCAGCGGCGCCGTCACCGGCGTGAATGCCGATGGCGGCGGCGCCATCGGCGGCCTGGCGGGATCGAATGCGTCCGGCGCCAGCATCGCGACCTCGTACGCCACCGGCGTGGTGACGGGCGCGCGCGAGATGATCGGCGGCCTGGTCGGCAACAACCAGGGCGCGCTGAGCCAGTCTTATGCCACCGGCAATGTCAGCGGCGCGCGCAGCATCGGCGGCCTGGTGGGCTTGAACGGCGGCAGCATCGATGATGCGTATGCCAGCGGCGCCGTGGGCCGGGCCGGCATTGCCGATCCCATCCTGACCCAGGAAAATATGGGCGGGCTGGTCGGTGAAAGCACGGGCAGCGTCAGCCATGTCTTCAGCAGCGGCGCCGTGACCGGCAACGGCTATGCGGCCGTGGGCGCGGTGGCCGGCCGCGTGTCCGTCGGTTCCCCGTTCGCCTATGGCTTTTTCAATTATGAAACGTCGCTGGTACAGACCGATGGCGGCGGCTCCAGCGGCCGCAGCACGGCGCAGATGCAGCAGCAGGGCATGTTCAACGACTACAATTTCAGCAGCGTGTGGCGCATCTACGAAGGCTACACGACGCCGATGCTGAAGGCTTTCCTCAAGCCGCTGCAGGTGAACCTTACGGGCAATGCCACGGGCAAGGTCTACGATGGCCAGCTGGCCGCCTTCCTCGGTTCGATCGGCTATGTGGGATTGATCGACGGTGATGTTGGCGTGAATGGCAGCCTCGGCTACGGCAGCAACGCGCGCAACGTGGGCAGCTACGAAGCGACGGGCCTGTGGTCGACCAAGTACGACATCACCATGGGCGGCACGACCACCTTCGCCATCACGCCGCGCGCGCTGACGGTGAGCCTCGGCGGCAATGGCAAGGTCTATGACGGCACCCTGGGCTACGACGGCGCCAGCTTTGTGCTGGGTAATGTGCTGGCGGGCGACAACATCAGCGTCAGCGGCAGCGCCGCTTTCCTCGACAAGAATGTGGGCGCCAGCAAGGCCGTGCACGCCAGCGGCCTGGCCCTGGGCGGCAATGAACTGGGCAACTACAGCCTGGCCGCGACGACGGCCGATGGCACGGCGGCCATCACGGCGCGCGTGCTGAACTATGGCGTGTCGGGCGCGCAAAACCGCGTCTACGATGGCAGCTTGCAGGCTGCCCTGAATGGCTACTTCGAAGGCCTCGTGACGGGCGACCAGGTCGGCATGGCCGGCTTGCAGGGCAGCTTCCGCGACAAGCATGTCGGCACGGGCAAAGTGGTCGATTATCAGGTGGCGACGGGCCACCTGACGGGCGCCGATGCGGGCAACTACGTGCTCAATGGAAATACAGGCAGCACGACGGCCGATATCACGGCACGCACCTTGAACGTAAGCTTTAATGGCGTCAATAAAACCTACGACGGCACGACGGGCGCGCAAGTGAATTTTGGCGACGACCGCGTCCAGGGCGACGCGCTGACGGTGGCGGGCAATGCTGCCTTTGGCAACAAGAACGCGGGTGTCGGCAAGGCCGTCAATGTCACGAACGTGGCGCTGAGTGGCGGCGACGCTGGCAACTATGTGCTGGGCAACAATGCGGGCAGCACCACGGCGGACATCGCGGCACGCACCTTGAACGTAAGTTTCAACGGCATCAACAAGACCTACGACGGCACGACGGGCGCGCAAGTGAACTTTGGCGATGACCGGGTCCAGGGCGACGTCCTGACG
>NZ_JBNYXN010000001.1:652409-1076685 GCF_051380695.1 Janthinobacterium goodfellowi
CAAGACCTACGACGGCACGACGGGCGCGCAAGTGAACTTTGGCGATGACCGGGTCCAGGGCGACGTCCTGACGCTGGCGGGCAACGCTGCCTTCGGCAACAAGAACGCAGGGACTGGTAAGGCCGTCAATGTGACGAACGTGGCACTGAGCGGCGGTGACGCCGGCAACTATGTACTGGGCAGCAATGCGGGCAGCACCACGGCGGATATCGCGGCACGCACCTTGAACCTAAGCTTTAATGGCGTCAATAAAACCTACGACGGCACGACGGGCGCGCAAGTGAACTTTGGCGATGACCGGGTCCAGGGCGACGCCCTGACGGTGGCGGGCAGCGCTGCCTTCGGCAACAAGAACGCGGGGACTGGCAAGGCTGTCAATGTGACGAACGTGGCACTGAGCGGCGGTGACGCCGGCAACTATGTGCTGGGCGCCAACTCTGGCAGCACCACGGCCGATATCTCGGCGCGTACCCTGAACGTGAGCTTTAACGGCGTCAACAAGACCTACGACGGCACGACGGGCGCGCAAGTGAACTTTGGCGACGACCGCGTCCAGGGCGACGCCCTGACGGTGGCGGGCAACGCTGCCTTCGGCAACAAGAACGCAGGGACTGCCAAGGCCGTCAATGTGACCAATGTGGGCGTGAGCGGTGCCGACGCTGGCAACTATGTGCTGGGCGCCAACTCTGGCAGCACCACAGCCGACATCGCGGCGCGCACCCTGAACGTGAGTTTTACAGGCCTCAACAAGACCTACGATGGCACGACGGGCGCACAAGTGAGTTTTGGCGACGACCGCGTCCAGGGCGACGCCCTGACGGTGGCGGGCAATGCTGTCTTCGGCAACAAGAACGCGGGTACTGGCAAGGCTGTCAATGTCACGAATGTGGCCCTGAGTGGCGGCGACGCCGGCAACTATGTGCTGGGCGCCAACTCTGGCAGCACCACGGCCGATATCGGCGCGCGCGCGCTGAATCTGTCTGGCGTGGCGGGCAGCAAGGTCTACGATGGCACGACGGGGGCGCAACTGAGCCTGGGCGATGACCGTGTCGCCGGCGACAGCTTGACAGTCTCGGCAGTGGCCAACTTCGCGGACAAGAACGTGGGCGCCGCCAAGGCCGTGCAGGTGAGCGGTGCGGCGCTGACGGGCGCCGATGCGGGCAATTATTTTATGGTCTTGCCGACGGGCTTGCTGGCCAGCATCACGCCCGCCAGCCTGACCCTGGCGGGCCTTAACGCCGCCGGCAAGGTGTATGACGGCACGACTTCCGCCACAGTCAGCGCCACGGCGAATGGCGTGCTGGGCCAGGATGTGGTCAGCGTGGTGGGCGGCGGCGGCAGCTTTGCCGACAAGAACGCGGGCACGGGCAAGCTGGTGACGGCCGGCGGCTTCCGCCTGGCGGGCGCCGATGCGGGCAACTATACCTTGCAGACGACGGGCGGCACGGCGCAGGCAACGATTGCGCAAAAACAATTGTCGACCTGGGTCGGCAGCGGCAACGGCTTGTGGAGCGATGCCGCCAACTGGGATGGCGGCGTGGTGCCGGAAGGCGCGAACGTGCTGGCCGTCGATTTCTCCCGCAGCAATGGCATCGTCACCTACAGCGCGGCGGCAGGCAACACCATCCTGAAAAACCTGCACTCGGCGACGGGTTTGTTGTTGACTGGTGGCAACCTGACCTTGGGCGAAAGCGTGCTGGACCGTTCCGTGCTGAGCGGCCTGGCCGGCCTGGAAATCAGCGGCGGCAGCTTGCTGCTGAACGGCAGCCTGTCAGCGGACCGCTACGCCCAGGGTGGCGGCGTGTTGAGCGGCAATGGCAACTTGCTCGTCGCCAATAGCTTCAACCAGGTGGCCGGCGCCATCCGGCTGGCGGGCCAGCTGGCCATCACGCAAGCGGCTGGCGACCTGCGCTTCGCCAGCCTGGCGGCGAATGATGTACAGCTGAGCGCCTTGACCGGCGCCATCGGCCAGGACGGCGCGCTGCTCGCGGGCAGCCTGACGGCACGGGCGCAAAATGGCATCGTGCTGGGCCATGCGGGCAACCAGGTGGGCAGTTTTAGCGCCAGCAATAGCGCAGGGGGCGGCATTGTGCTGAACAATACCTCGGCGCCGGGCACCCTGACGCTGGGAACGCTCGTCACGGGCGCGGGCAATATCGCCATCGACAACACGGGCGGCATCGCGGCCGGCAATATCGATGCGCATGGCGGCAACGTCAGCGTGAAGGCGCACAGCCCCGTCTCCGTCAATGGCAAGATCGCGGGCAATGATATCGCGCTCAATGCGAGCACGGACGTGGTGCTGGGCGATGGCGCGCAACTGGCGGCAGCGCGCGACATCAGCCTGGTGGCAGGCGGCGACATCCGTGTCGGCGGCAATGCGAATATCGTTAGCGGCGGCAATTTCAGCGCCAGCGCGGGCGCGAATGTGCGCTTTGCGGACACGGCAAGCTTCACCTTGCCGGCAGCGGCCAGCATGACCGTGCTGGCGAAAACGGGCAGCATCACGGGCGACTCGGGTGTGCGCATCAACCGCCAGCGCAGCGGTGTGACCCTGCTGGCGCCGACCGGCACGGTAAATATGGCGGAGGCCATTTTCCTGCCAGCGACCACCATCGACAAGCCCGTCATCGATGCCAGCGCCAGCGCTGCCATCGATGAAGCCTTGCGCATCATCAAGCAGGCCGACCGTGCCAACACCCCGCTCGCATCCACGACGCCCGCCAAGCCTGAGGAAAAGAAGAAAGACAGCAAGGATGTTGCCGATGCCACAGATAAACCGACAGGATACAAATACGATGATGCCGCTAAAAAAATGTACTGCAATTAAGGCCTTCTTGTGGCTGGCCCTGATGTGCGTGGGCGCGCACGCCTGGGCTGGCCAGGTGGCCGGTACCGTGATGCAATTGAGTGGTCCGCTGATGGCGAAAAAGGCCGATGGCAAGGTGAAAATCCTGGCCATCAAGTCCGAAGTCGAGCAGGGCGACACCTTGCTGACGGAAAAGGAGACCTATGCCTTGATCAAGCTGATCGACAATAGCGAAATCACCTTGAAACCGAATACCAGTTTCGTGATCGAGCAATTCAGCTACACGGCCGAGCAGCCCGATGGCGACCATGCCATCTTCAGCCTGCTCAAGGGGGGCTTGCGTTCCGTCACGGGGCTGCTGGGCAAACGCAACAAGGAGCGCTTCGAGATGAAGACGCCGGCCGCCACCATCGGCATTCGCGGCACGACTTTCATTGCCAGCTATGTGCCGCCAGCGGCACCTGGCGGGCCAGTGCTGCCCAATGCACCGGCACCCGTGGCGCTGCCACCCGGTTTGTATGTGCAGGTGCTCGATGGCCTGATTCATGTGACGAATCCAGCGGGTACGAGTAATTTTGCTGCCGGGCAATTTGGCTATACGCCCAACTTCAGGCAGCCGCCCGTCCCCTTGCCCGTCAACCCCGGCATCCCGTTCACGCCGCCGCCGGTCTTTTCATCGTCGTCACCGGGCCCAGGCAGCGCGGCAGGCGGCAAGCCTGCCACCGTCGACTGCGTGGTGCGCTAAGTTTTCAGGCAAGCCCGGCACACATGACAAATAGGGCTTGACCTTCCCATCATGGGATAGCAGATCCTGTACATATTAGTTAATCTTTCGTACAGGATCTGCCATGAACCAGAGTGCACTCGCTCCCGCCGCTTCCCCTCCCGCCGCCGCGCATGCGCAGGCGCTGGCCATCGAAGGCATGAGCTGCGCCTCGTGCGTGGGCCGCGTGGAAAAGGCCCTGGCCGCCGTGCCGGGCGTGACCCAGGCCAGCGTCAACCTGGCCACCGAAGTGGCCAAAATCAGTTCCGACACGCCGATTCCCCTGGCCGCCTTGCAGGCGGCTGTGGAAAAAGCCGGCTACACGGTGGCGCAGCGCGAGATCGACCTGAACATCGCCGGCATGACGTGCGCCTCCTGCGTGGGCCGGGTGGAAAAAGCCTTGCTGAAAGTGCCGGGCGTACTGGCCGCCAGCGTCAACCTGGCCACGGAAAGCGCGCGTGTCAAGGTGACGGGCGGCGCGGATGCCGCCGCCCTGATCGCCGCCATCGACAAGGCCGGCTATGCAGCCAAAGTTCCCGCCGCCAGCCAGGCCAGCGCGCCCACCGCCGCACCGAACCGCGACGGCCTGAAAGTGGCGTTCGCTGCCGTCCTGGCCTTCCCATTGATGCTGCCCATGCTGCTCGAGTGGGCCGGCATCCACCTGATGCTGCCTGGCTGGATGCAATTCGTTCTGGCCACGCCCGTCCAGTTTTACTTTGGCGCGCGCTTCTACAAGGCGGGCTGGAAGGCGGCCCGCGCCGGCAGCGGCAATATGGATTTGCTGGTGGCGCTGGGCACGAGCGCCGCGTATGGCTTGTCCGTCTATCAATGGCTGACGGCGGGCGAGATATTGCCGCACCTGTACTTCGAGGCCTCGGCTGTCGTCATCACGCTCGTGTTGCTGGGAAAATGGCTGGAAAGCCGCGCCAAGCGCCAGACGGCCTCTGCCATCCGTGCGCTGCAGGTCTTGCGTCCGGAATCGGCCCGCGTGCGCCGCGACGGCGTTGAGCTCGACTTGCCCGTGGAACAGGTGAAAGTGGGCGACCTGGTGGTGATACGCCCCGGCGAACGGGTGGCCGTCGATGGCGTGGTGGTGGAAGGCGCCAGCCAGATCAACGAGTCGCTGATCACCGGGGAAAGCTTGCCGGTCGATAAGCATGTGGGCGACAAGGTCACGGGCGGCGCCATCAATGCCGATGGTTTGTTGCTGGTACGCACGCAAGCCGTGGGCGGCGAAACGACCCTGTCGCGCATCATCCGCCTGGTGGAAGATGCGCAGGCGGCCAAGGCGCCCATCCAGCACCTGGTCGACAAGGTCAGCGCCATCTTTGTGCCCGTGGTGCTGGTGCTGGCGCTGCTGACCATGCTGGGCTGGTGGCTCGCTACCGGCGAACTGGAGAACGCCATCATCAATGCAGTGGCCGTGCTGGTCATCGCCTGCCCCTGCGCGCTGGGCCTGGCCACGCCGACGGCCATCATGGCCGGTACGGGTGTTGCCGCCCGCTACGGCATCCTGATCAAGGATGCGGAAGCGCTGGAAGTGGCGCACGCCGTCAATACTGTCGTGTTCGACAAGACGGGCACCTTGACTATCGGTAAACCTGCGCTGGCGGCCCTGCATGCGCACGGCATCGACGATGCACGGCTGTTGCAGCTGGCGGCCAGCATCCAGCGTGGAAGCGAGCACAGCCTGGCTACGGCCGTGCTGGATGCGGCCAGCGCGCGCCACATCGAACCCTTGCCGTCCACGGGCCTGTCGGCCTTGCCGGGCCGCGGCCTGGCGGCGAATGTCGACGGCCTGGACCTGAAACTGGGCAGCACGCGTCTGATGCAGGAGTTAAACGTCGACATGACGCCGCTGGCGGCACAGGCCTTGTCGCTGGAAAACACGGGCAACACGATCTCGTGGCTGGCTTCGGGATCAGAACTGCTGGGCCTGTTCGCCTTCAGCGACCAGGTCAAGCCGAACGCGCAGGCGGCCATTGCTCATTTGCACAGCCTGGGTATCCGCACGGTGATGCTGACCGGGGATAACCAAGGCAGCGCCGACGCCGTCGGCAAGCTGCTGGGCATCGACACGGTGGCGGCGAAAATGCTGCCGGCCGATAAAACCGCTAAAATTGTCGCGCTGAAAGGCGAGGGCGCGAAAGTGGCCATGGTGGGCGACGGCATCAACGATGCGCCCGCGCTGGCCGCTGCCGACGTGGGCATCGCCATGTCGACGGGCACGGACGTTGCCATGCATGCGGCAGGCATTACGCTGATGCGTGGCGATCCTGCCCTGGTGGCCGACGCCATCGATATCTCGCGCCGCACCTACAGCAAGATACGGCAGAATCTGTTCTGGGCCTTCATTTATAACCTGATCGGCATTCCGCTGGCCGCCTTCGGTCTGCTCAACCCCATGGTGGCGGGCGCGGCGATGGCCTTCAGTTCGGTCAGCGTGATCAGCAATGCCCTGTTGCTGCGCCGCTGGAAAGCCCGCAGTCATTCAGGCAGCGCGCATACCAAGGAGCAATAAGGATGAATATCGGCCAGGCGGCAAACGAAACGGGCGTATCGGCAAAAATGATACGCTACTACGAGAGTATTTCATTGCTAAAACCCAGCGCGCGCAGCGATGCCGGCTACCGCATCTACATGCCGAACGACTTGCACGCCCTGCGTTTTATCAAGCGCGGGCGGGGGCTGGGTTTTTCGCTGGAACAGATCCGCGAGTTGCTGTCGCTGTGGCAAAACGACCAGCGCGCCAGCGCGGACGTGAAAGGCATCGCCCTGGCCCACGTCGCCGAGCTCAACAAGCGCATCGCCGAATTGACGGAAATGCGCGATACCCTGGCTCACCTGGCGCAATCGTGCCACGGCGACGATAAGCCCGATTGCCCCATCCTGCAAAGCCTGGGGCTGGCCGGTGAAACGGACGCGAAGGCTTGCTGCCATTGAGGTAAATCAACGGAGGTGGTATGGCGTATGAACTGTATTATTGGCCTACGATACAGGGGCGCGGCGAATTCATCCGTCTTGCCCTGGAAGAGGCGGGCGCCGACTACCGCGATATCGCCCGTTTGCCTGAACGCAAGGGGCAAGGCATTTCCGCGATGCTGGCCTGCCTCGATGGCGGTACTACGCCACAGGCCGCCTACGCACCGCCCGTGCTGCGCGACGGCGACTTGCTGATCGGTCAGACGACGAATATCCTGCTCTACCTGGGCCGCCGCCTGGGCCTGGCGCCGCGCGCGGAAAGCGGCCGCTTGTGGCTGAACCAGCTGCAACTGACGATGGCCGACTGGCTGACGGAAGTGCACGACACGCATCACCCGCTGTCGATGAATCAATATTATGAGGAACAGAAAGAGGCGGCCATGCTGCGCAGCGCGGATTTCCGCAGCACGCGCCTGCCGAAATTCCTCGATTATTTCACCCAGGTCCTGCTGAATAATCGCAGCCGCGGTCATTATCTGGTGGGCGCAAAGCTCACGTACGGCGACCTGTCGCTGTTCCAGATGCTGGCCGGCTTGCGTTATGCGTTTCCACAAGCCATGGCGCGCCTGGCGCCCGAATATCCCTTCCTGTCCGAGTTGCACGATACGGTGGCGGCGCGGCCGAACATCGCCCGCTACCTGAAGTCGAAGCGCAGAATCGCGTTCAATCAGGAAGGCATCTTCCGCCATTACCCGGAACTGGACGGGTAAAAAAAACAGCCGGCGCAAAGGCCGGCTGTTGTCCGTGTCTGACGCTTATTGCGCGCTGGTAACGGGGTAGCCCGCCTCGACGATGGCGGCGCTGATGGCGCCCAGTGCGCTCGATGATTCCACCGTGACACGCTTGCTGGCCAAGTCGATCTGCACCTGGGCTTGCGGATCGATGGCTTGCACCGCTTTCGTGACCGAGCCGACGCAATGGCCGCAGCTCATGTTTTCAACTTGTAACTGATACATGACAAGCACTCCTTGAATGATTAAGTGCTTCCACTGTAATCCTTGCCCCGGTGGGAAGGTCAAGCGGAAGCATTGTCGCGTTTTAGTGGAGAAGGAAGTCGACGGCTTGCATGGGCGGCGGCACGTCCTCGTCCTGCACGGATTCGCGCAAGCTGATTTCGATGGCGCGGCACATGGCTGACAAGGGCAGATCGTTGGCATCTTCGCCGAACGGTTCCTCGATCTCGTCGCCCAGCGCATCGAGGCCAAAGAAGGTGTAGGCGACGATGGCGACGACGAAGGGCGTCATGAAGCCGAGCGAATCGACGAGGCCGAAGGGCAGCAGGAAACAGTACAGATAGGCCGTGCGGTGCAGCAGCAGCGAATACGAAAACGGAATCGGCGTGCTGCGGATGCGTTCGCACGAAGCGCCCGCTGCCACCATGGCCGAGACCGTGTTATCGATCTGCGTGGCCAGGATGCTGTCGATGCGGCCTTGCCCGATGCAGTCGGCCAGGTCGTGGCCCATCTGCAGCATCAGGTAGTCGGACGGGTTCGCCGCCTTGCAGGCCGCTTCCCATTCGGCCTGACGCAGCAGCGGCTGCAAGTCGGCCGGTCCGCGCGTGTCGCGCAACTGGTGGCGCAGGGCGTGGCAAAAGGCGATGGTGCGGTAAATCATGCGCACGCGCACATCTTCCAGGCCCAGCCTGGCGTGGGCTGGCGTGTCGCTGCGTATCATCGTCTGGCACTGGCGCGAGAAATTACGGCTGCGCAAGACCAGTTCGCCCCACAGCTTGCGCGCTTCCCAATAACGGTCATAGGCGGCCGTATTGCGGAAGCCCAGGAAGATGGCCAGCGGCAAGCCGATCAGGGTAAACGGGATGGTGGTGAGGATCACCTTGTGGTCGAACAAGGTGCCGTGGCACCAGGTGACCAGGGTGGCGATCAGGGTATTGACGATAAGCGTGGTGCGGATGCGCGGCAGGACGGAGCCGCGCACGACCAGGAACAGCCGTAGCGCCGATGGGCGCTCGCGCACGATCATGCTGGTCTCCCTGTCGGGAGCTGGGCTGGCGGGGAACGGCGCGCCCGGTGATCGGTAAAAGAGGAAAAATGCAGTGGCAATTGCCGGGAACAAAAAGCCCGCGGCGTGTGCGGGCTGAGCTGGGTGTGCATGGGAAGCAGTGTAGGGGAGACGGCATGAGTATAGGCCGCCGTTCCTCTGCCGGCCAATTCACAGTGATAATGGGGATTATTCATTTTATGAATGAATATTTCATTTGTAAGTTAATGCGTGAATTTCAGTTGCCGAGTTCCCGTCCCTGCCGGATTTTCCTGCGGTGTTCCTCCTGCTGCCGTTTCAATGCGGCACTGGCTGTGTAGTCGTTGCGGAACCACCCTGGATGCTTGTTGCGGCGCAGCCAGGTGCAGTCGGCCATGCTGGTGATGTCGGCGCAGTCGCAGGCACAGTCGACCAGCGGCACGTCGCAGTCGTAAAATCCCGCCTGGGCCCGGCGGCGCGCGCTGCGCCGTGCCGGCGGCGGCAGCGCCAGGTGCTGGCGATGCCGTTCGCCGCAGGCGCGCAGGCGGCGTTGCAACAGCACCAGCCCCGGGCGCAAGCCGTGGCGCGCGATGACCTTGTAGCCATAGGCGGAACAGCTGTCGCGGCGCGTCAGCACGCGGTAGGCGCAGGAATAGCCTTTATAGGGCGACAGGTAGCGCTGGTAAGCGCGAATGGCCAGCAGGGCCAGGCGTTTGCCGCAAGTGTCGAATGAGAAAATGCCAGCTCCTTTTTTTTCTATGCCATCAAGTCACTGGTGCGAGCATACGATAGGTATCCCGAAAATAATAGCGTCAGCAGGCACAAACTAGCATGGTGATAAATGGAGAGAATTACGCGTGACGCTTCTGCTAGGCTGGGTGGGCAAATTGGAAATATTGTCTAAAAAAATTATCCCATCCCGGTAGCCGCCGCCAGGGGTATGGTCGAGCTGGTTTATCCTTCCTTTGAAAGTGATACGCATGTTTAAAGTTTCCAGCATCTGCCTCGCTACCTTGATCCTGTTACAAGCGCCTGCCGGCTGGGCCGGCCAGCCCGCGCCACTGAGCCAGCAGCAGCAAGCGCTGGCGGCGCAGATCGATGCCAGCATCGCCCCCTATTACAAGGCCACGGAACCGGGCGCCGTCGTCATCGTCGTCAAGGATGGCCAGCCGCTGCTGCGCAAGGCGTATGGCCTGGCCAGCGTGCAGGAAGGCACGCCGCTGACGCCGGACATGTCGCTGCGCCTGGGTTCGATTTCCAAGCAATTCACGGCTGTCGCCATCCTGCTGCTGGCGGACCAGGGCAAGCTGGCCGTCACCGATGACATCACGACATTCCTGCCCGACTATCCGACGCACGGCAAGAAAATCACGATCGCGCAGCTGCTCGCGCACACGTCCGGTATTCACGACTACACAAGGAAGCCGGAATTCGTGCCCAACAGCACCAAAGACGTGAGCGTGGCGCAGATGATCGATTTCTTCAAGAACGATCCCCTCGACTTTGAACCGGGCACGCAGTGGAGTTACAGCAGCTCCGGCTATTTCCTGCTGGGTGCCATCATCGAAAAAGCGTCGGGCCAGCCGTATGCCACGTTTGTGGAACAGCAGATATTCGTGCCGTTGGGCATGAACGATACGGCCTATGAAGGTCACGAGCGCCAGCCCGCCAGGCGCGCGGCCGGGCATATCCGTTCGGGAGCAGCGTACGTGCCGAACTTGCCCCTGAGCATGACGCAGCCGTATGCGGCCGGCGCCCTCGTTTCCACCGTGGACGACCTGGCGCGCTGGGATGCGGCCATCTCCGATGGCAAGCTGCTCAAGGCTTCCACCTGGCAGCTGGCGTTCACGCAAGCCAAGCTGAACGACGGCAAGGCGACCCGCTCCGGCTTGGGCTGGAAGGTGGGCACCTGGCAAGGCACGCCGGTCATCCACCATAGCGGCGGCATCAATGGTTTTGCCACGTATGCGATGCGCTTGCCGAAGGAAAAAGTCTACGTCGCCGTGCTGGAAAACTCGGACACGGGCCTGGTCGATCCGGACGTGGTGGCCCGCAAGGCGGCCGCCATCGCCGTGGGCCGGCCATATCCCGAGATCAAGGTCATCACGCTCAAGCCTGCCATCCTCAACGCGTATGCGGGCGTGTACGCCATCAACGAGAAGGCCGGCTATACGATCCGCAACTTCGAGGGCAACTTGCTGCTGCAACGCACAGGCCGTCCCGCGCAACGCCTGCTGGCGTACTCGCCGAATGGTTTCCTGATTGAAAATACATTGACGACGGCCGAGTTCGAACGGGGACCGAAGGGCGAGGCGCAGCTGATCCTCAATGACGGCGGCGAATCGAAGTCGGTATACGACCGCGCCAGCGCCGCCAGGCCGGCGCGTACCGTCGTGGCCATGACGGCAGCGCATTTCGATGCTTACGTGGGCAAGTATGCGCTGGCGCCCGAAGTCTATCTGGAGGTGACGCGCGAAGGCGACAAGTTCTTTGCCCAGGTGACGGGTTTCCGCAAGCTGGCCATGCTGCCGATGAGCGATACGGCCTTCTTCTCGAATGAAGTCGATGCGGAAGTCCGCTTCAGCAAGGATGCCAGCGGCAAGACGGAGCAACTGGTATTGCGCCAGGAAGGGCAGGACATGCCGGCCAGAAGGGTGAACTGATGTGTGTGGGCCGGCTAGGCGCTTGCGCGCGAGCCGGCCTACGCCGCCATTGCTTGCCAGCCATACCAGCCGAACGCCCCCAGCCACGCCAGCACGATCGCCAGTCCCGGCAGCAGCAGCCATTTCGCCACCGGCTCTTCCCACGCGACATATGGCTTGCCGCCGCGCGCGATGGCCAGCAGCGCCTGTCCGCCATTCAGGCCGGCAAACGGCAGCAGGTTGAACGCGCACAGTTTCAACGAGAACAGGGCGAACACCAGCGCAAAGCCATGCGTACGGGTAAATGTTTCCCCCTCACCCAGCAATTCCTGCGCCCTCGACAACGGCGCCAGCGCGCCAGCGACGATTTGCCCGAAGGCGGCGATAAAGCGCTCCCAGCCCGAGGCTCCCATGATGCCCAGCGACAAGGCCAGCAGCACGGCCACGCCGCTCAGGGGCAGCAGCACCTGCTTCCACAGCGGCTGGAAGTTGTAGGCGTCAAGGCAGGGATCGTCGTCATACAAGGTTTCCTCGCGCGTATCCTTCAGCACCAGATTGCCGGCCAGCGGCAGCAGCTTGAGGTGGACTTTGCCCCAGGTCAGCAGGGTGGGACCCACGCCGTAGCGGATGCTGCGCACCGTGATGCCGAACAGCCTGGCGCAGGCCGCCATGACGGAAATGTGGATGAATATGAAGACAATGAAGCAGAGCAGCAACTGCAGGGCCGGATGCATGGGGCGGGTTGTCCAGGAAGAAAGGAGCGGTATTAGAACATGTCGCAGGAAAAAGTTGCGCACATGAAAAAAGCCCCGCCTGCATCGCTGCAGCCGGGGCTTCGAATGACTGGGGCAGCTGGCGCCGCCCGCTACGATTTACAGCACTTCGCTGGCGTGATCGGCCAGGCGCGAACGCTCGCCGCGCGCCAGGGTGACATGGCCGCTGTGGGTCCAGCCCTTGAAGCGGTCGACCACGTAGGTCAGGCCGCTCGAGCCTTCCGTCAGGTACGGGGTGTCGATCTGCGCGATGTTGCCCAGGCACAGGATCTTCGTGCCGGGACCGGCGCGCGTGACGAGGGTCTTGACCTGTTTCGGCGTCAGGTTTTGCGCTTCATCGATGATGAGGAACTTGTTGACGAAGGTGCGGCCGCGCATGAAGTTGAGCGACTTGATCTTGATGCGCGAGCGGATCAGGTCTTGCGTTGCCGCACGGCCCCATTCGCCGCCATCGGAGTCGGACTTGTTCAGCACTTCCAGGTTGTCGTCGAAAGCGCCCATCCATGGCGACATCTTTTCCTCTTCCGTACCAGGCAGGAAACCGATGTCTTCGCCGACGGGCACCGTCACGCGGGTGACGATGATTTCATTGTAGAGCTTGGTTTCCAGCACTTGCGCCAGGCCGGCGGCCAGGGCCAGCAGGGTCTTGCCGGTACCGGCCTGGCCCAGCAGGGTGACGAAGTCGCATTCCGGATTCATCAGCAGGTTCAGCGCGAAGTTCTGCTCGCGGTTGCGCGCCGTCACGCCCCACACATTGTTCTTCGTGTGGCTGAAGTCGCGCAGGGTTTGCAGTACGGCCGTCTTGCCGTTGATCTGCTTTACCTGGCCGTAGAACGGCGTTTCGCCGTTTTTCGGTTCCAGGTAGATGAACTGGTTGACCAGCAACGATGGAATGAACGGGCCCGTCACGCGGTAGAAGGTGGAGCTATAGCCGTTCTTGCTTTCCTGCCACGATTCCATGTCCTTGCCGTGCTTGTTCCAGAAGTCGTCCGGCAATTGCACGATGCCCGAGTACAGCAAGTCCGTGTCTTCCAGCACATGGTCGTTGAAGTAGTCTTCGGCCGGCAAGCCCAGGGCGCGCGCCTTGATGCGCATGTTGATGTCCTTCGACACCAGCACGACGGGACGGCCATCCTGCTCCGACTCGAGCGAGCGCACGACGGCCAGGATCTGGTTGTCGGCCTTGCCTACTGGCAAGCCAGCCGGCAAGTCGGCGCTTTGCAGGCGCGTCTGGAAGAACAGACGGCCCTTGGCGTCCTTGTTGCCCAGCTTGGACAGCAGGATGCCGTGCTCGATGGCGTCGTCATCCGTGTTACTGATCAGGGCGTCCAGGGTGCGCGAGACCTGGCGTGCATTGCGCGCCACTTCCGTCATGCCCTTTTTGTGGTTGTCCAGCTCTTCCAGGGTCATCATCGGCAGGTACACATCGTGTTCCTCAAAGCGGAACAGCGACGATGGATCGTGCATCAGCACGTTCGTGTCGAGCACGAACAGTTTGCTGATGCCGCGCTGGTCGGCGGCGCGGCTGGCGGACGACTTGAGCTGCACTTCCACCGCCTTGTGCTTGGCAGGATGCGGCTGCTCGACTTGCTTGACGGACTTGATCGGCGTGACCTTGCCTTTTGCCGCCGGCTTGGCTTTCGCTGCGGGGGCAGCGACGGCGGCAGGCGCGGCCGCGACCGGCGCAGGCTTGGCGACCATCAGGGCCGCCACTTGCTTGATCTTCGTGGCCGCATTGCGGACCGGCTTGGCAACTTCGGCGATCGCCGCTTCAATGATCGGTGCAGCCACTTTCTTGGCTGCCGGGGTTTTGGTGGCCGGGCGCGCTGCGCCTGCGGTTGGGTAATCTTGGGTGGCCAGGATGGTGGCTGGCTTGCTCGGTAATTTTGGCAGTGGCATCAGGATCTCAATCAAAAAATTTCTGGAATGAATCGCCCATGGGCAGCCAGCTTCTGGCGGCACTTCTCACGGGTGGATGCGGGGGGAACAACAATGCTACAGGACGAATAACTGCCGGAAGGCCGGCAGCATGGCCGGTCATGGACGCCATCGGCGGGCTGCAGGCCCGCCTGGCGGAGTGGGTGGAGGCGCTTCGTTGACTCAAAATGGCGATAGGTACCGTGAACTGAACTGCGGTTGAACCGGGCTCGCTGGAAGCCGACAACGCGCATGCGATCAGAATGGACGATCAATTCAGATGCGCTACGAATTCCAGCACTTCTTCCACGTGAGTTGCGACCTTCACGCCTCTCCATTCTTTCACCAATCGGCCCTGGGCGTCAATCACAAACGTGCTGCGCTCGACGCCACGGACCGTCTTGCCGTACATCTGTTTCATCTTCATGACGTTAAACAGCAGGCAAACGGCTTCGTCCGGGTCGGAAATGAGCTCGAATGGCAGCTCCAGCTTGGCTTTGAAGCTTTCGTGCGAGCGCAGGGAATCGCGGCTGATGCCATAGATTTCCACGCCGGCGGCAACAAATTGCGGATAGGCGTCACGGAAAGCGATGTTTTCCGTGGTGCAGCCAGGAGTGTTGTCCTTCGGATAGAAAAACAGCACCGTGGCCTTGGCCGGACGGCCCAGCAACTGAAAGGTTTTGCCGCTGGTCATCGCGGCGCTAAAGTCGGGTATGCTAACGAGGGATTGGCTATCAGCCACAGGTTCTCTCCTGAACGGTGATCATCAGCGCTGGTTTTTAATCTGGCAACGCATCCAGGTGCAACAATACAGCATTCAGGCCGCTTTGCCCTGCACAATCAGGCGTCCCGACCGCCCGGGCAACTCATCCCAGGTGATGGGGCACACGGGCAAGTCCGTATTTTTTATCTTTTCATAATAATCGCCCATCGCTGCAAACTGGTAGCCCTGGGCTTTCCAGCCAGCCAGCAGTTGTTCGAAAATGGGGGCGAGTTTCTGTCCTTCAAGTTCCGCATGCAAGGTATACACGTGGTCGCGCGGATTGTCCGCCGTCAGCGACAAGATATGCGCGGCAACATTGCCGGTGGTGATCAGTTTGCCGTCGATTTCGCAACCCAGCAATTCATCCAGGGTGGGCAGGGTGGTGGGCAATTGCACGCATTGCAGGAGGGTGTTGCCGTTGCGCACGCGGTGCGGGCCATTGCTTGGATGCACCATGGCGCCGCGCGCGTCGAGCATGGCGCGGCCGTCGGAGGCAAAGCGGTAGCCGGCCGTGTCGTGCTCGACAAAGGCGCTGACATTCATTTGCCAGCCGGCCGCGCCGTGCGTGTGCGGCTTGGTGCCGAACACCTGCTCGTAGCGGTTGGCGGCCTTGCGCATCACGGCGATGGTCCAGGCGGCGTTGCGCTTGGCCACGTTGTCTTGCCACAGGGTGTGATCCCAGGTGTGGATGCCGCACTCGAAACCGGCATCGCGCACGGCGCGCAATTGCGCCGCGCACTGCTTGCCGATATCGGGTCCCGGCAGCAAGGTGCCGTACATCAATGTTTTCAAGCCGTAATGCTCGACCACCGAGGTGCGCGAGACCTTGCTGAAAAAGCCGGGCCGCAAGGCGCGCCGCAGGGCCCAGCCCGTATGGTCGGGGCCCAGCGAGAACAGAAAGGTGGCCTTGGCCTGGTGCGCGGCCAGCATGCGCACCAGATTGCCCATGCCTTCACGGGTGCCGCGATAGGTATCGACGTCGATTTTCAGGGTCAGGAACGGCTTGCTCAACATTAATCCATCAAGGCTTTGGCTTGGGCTACCTGGCTGCGGTAGGCGTCGAAAATATTGCGCAGGGAATCGGCCATGGTGGTGGTCGGCGCCCAGCCCAGCTCTTCGCAGGTATTCGTGATTTTCGGCACGCGGTTCTGCACGTCCTGGTAGCCGGCGCCGTAGTACGCGCCCGAGGTCGTTTCCACGATTTTCACGTGTTTCGCGCCTTCGGCGTATTCCGGGTATTCGGCGGCCAGGGTCAGCATCATGCCGGCCAGGTCGCGGATCGAATAGTTATTGGTCGGATTGCCAATGTTGTAGATCTTGCCGCTGGCGATGCCGTTCTTGTTGGCGATGATGCGGATCAGCGCATCGATGCCGTCGTCGATGTAGGTGAACGCGCGTTTCTGCGCGCCGCCATCGACCAGCGAAATGTTCTCGCCGCGCACGATGTGGCCGAAGAATTGCGTCACCACGCGCGAGGAACCTTCTTTCGGCGTGTGGATCGAGTCCAGGCCCGCGCCGATCCAGTTAAATGGACGGAACAGGGTGAAGTTCAAGCCTTCCATGCCGTAGCCCCAGATCACGCGGTCCATCAGCTGCTTGGCGTTCGAATAGATCCAGCGCGGCTTGTTGATCGGGCCGCAAATCAGTTCCGAGTTTTCCGGATCGAATTCCTCGTCGTGGCACATGCCATACACTTCCGAGGTCGACGGAAAGACCAGGTGCTTGCCGTACTTGGCGGCCGAGCGCACGATAGGCAGGTTGGCTTCGAAGTCCAGTTCGAACACGCGCAGCGGCTGCTTGACGTAGGTCGATGGCGTGGCGATGGCCACCAGCGGCAGGATCACGTCGCATTTCTTGACGTGGTACTCGACCCATTCCTTGTTGATCGTGATGTCGCCTTCGAAGAAGTGCATGCGCGACTTGTAGTTGTCATCTTCCAGCAATTCCGTGATGCGGTCCGTGTTCATGTCCATGCCATAGACATGCCAGTCGGTGGTTTCCAGGATGCGCTTGGACAGGTGGTGGCCGATGAAGCCGTTGACGCCTAAGATGAGGACTTTTTTCATGTGAGATTCTCTTGAGTGATATCAGTGTGTGCTGACGCGGGCGGTCAGACTTGCTTGCAATTGCTGAGCCGAAATCGGCTCCCCGGCAGCCCTCAGCGCGGAAATGGCCAGCATGCGGCCGTCTCCGCAGACGCCAAAGATGCAATTATCCACTACCGTCAAGCCTGCTGGCAAACTTCCTGCTGAATGCTTGCTTAAACGGGCTTTTTCGATGGTGTAAACGACATTGTTGACTTCGGTGAACGCGCCGGGATACGGGGGCGCGACGGCCCGGTGCAGGTTGTACACCTGCTGCGCGGGTAACTTCCAGTCGATGCGGCCGTCTTCCGGCGTGCGGCCGCCAAAATAGCCGCCCTGGCGCAAATCGTTGAGATGGCGCGGCGCCGTGCCGTCCAGCAAGGCCGGCAGCACGCCCCACAGCGTTTGTTCCGCCGCCACGGTGACCTTGCCGAAGACTTCGAATGCCGTGTCGTCGGGCAGGATGGGCACGGCCGTCTGCGCCACGATGGCGCCGGCGTCCGGCTTGACCGTCATTTCATGCAGGGTGGCGCCCGTCTCCGTGGCACCGTGCAGCACGGCCCAGTTGACGGGCGCGCGGCCGCGGAACTGCGGCAGCAGCGAACCGTGCATATTGTAGGCGGGCGCGACTTCCAGGATGCTGGCCGGCAGCATGTGGCGATAATAAAAGCTGAACAGCATGTCCGGCCTGGCCGCCTGCACCTGCGCCAGCAGCTCGGGCGCGCGGGCGTCCGAAGGCGTGATGTAGGGGATGCCTTCGGCCTGGCACAGGCTGGCGACGGATTCGAACCACAGGTTTTCCGTGGGGCTGTCTTCGTGCGTGACGACGAGGGCGATATCGACGCCGCCGGCCAGCAGCACCTTGATGCAGCGCACGCCCACATTGTGGTAGCCGAAGACGACGGCGCGGGGGGCGCCCATCAGCGGCCTACCTGGCGTTTTTCCAGGCGCACATAGGATGGCGCCTCGGCTTCCGCCTGGGGCATGCCGTCCTGCAGGATGGTTTGCACCACGTAGCGGGGCCGTGCACGCACTTGCTGGAAGATGCGTCCCACGTATTCGCCCACCAGGCCGATGCCGAACAGGATCACGCCCATCAGGAAGAAGGCGATGGCGAACAGGGTGAACACGCCCTGCGCCTCGGCGCCCAGCAGGAAGCGGCGCACCAGCAAATAGATCACCAGCAGGGCGGAGCTGACCGACAGCAGCATGCCCAGCATCGAGAAGATTTGCAGGGGAATCAGCGAAAAGCCCGTGACGAGGTCGAAATTGAGGCGGATCAGGCTGTACAGCGAGTATTTCGACTCGCCGGCGGCCCGTTCCTCGTGTTCGACGGTGATTTCCGTCGGCTTGCGGGCAAACGTGTAGGCGAGCGCCGGCACGAAGGTGTTGACTTCGGCGCACTGGTTGACCAGGTCGATCACATTGCGGCCATACGCGCGCAGCATGTTGCCCTGGTCCGTGATCTTGATATTGGTGATGCGTTCGCGCAAACGGTTCATCATCTTCGAGGCCAGGGTGCGCCAGGCGGAATCCTGCCGCTTGCGCCGGATCGAGCCCACGTAATCGTAGCCTTCGCGCATCTTTGCCACCAGGTTGCCGATTTCTTCGGGCGGGTTCTGCAGGTCGGCGTCGAGCGTGACCATGATCTGCCCGCGCGAGGCTTCGAAGCCGGCCAGGATGGCCATGTGCTGACCATAATTGCCGTTGAATATGACGACGCGCGTGACGTCGGGGCGCTGGCGGAACTGTTCCGCCAGGATGGCCACCGAATTGTCGCGGCTGCCATCATTGATGAAGATGATCTCGTAGCTCGTCTGCAAGGCGTCGAGGGCCGGATAGAGGCGGGCGAACAGGCTGGCCAGGCCATCCTGCTCGTTGTAGATCGGAATGATAATGGACAGTTCAGGTTTCATCGGCGCGCTGCTCATTTGATGAGAATGGATTTGACGGTGGCGACGGCGCGTTCCACGTCCTGTGTCGTCATGGCGTAGAACATCGGCAAGGTCACGGTCAGGCGGCCGATCTTTTCCGAGACGGGGAACATGCCCTCGGTAAAGCCGCGTTCGCGGTACATGGTAAACAGGTGGATCGGTGCGTAATGATAGCCCGTTCCCACGTTTTGCTGCGCCATTTGCTGCATGAACGCGGCGCGCGTGCCGGGGCCATTGTCGGGCAGGATGATCTGGAACAAATGCCAGTTGCTGTTTTCAAAGTCCTGCACGGGCAGCTGGGCGCCGCTCTGCGCTTCGAAGTCGCTGCCGAATTGCGCGAAATAGTGGCGTGCCAGCGCGCGGCGGTGGGCCGTGATGGCGTCGATATTGGCGAACTGGCCCAGGCCGATGGCGGCCATGATGTCGCTCATGTTGTATTTGCCGCCCAGCACGTCGACGTCGATACCGTCGACGCCGCTGCGCGTGACGCCCTGCAGCCGGTATTTCTCGGCCAGTTTCGCTTCTTCCAGATTGTTCAGGACGAGGCAGCCGCCTTCGCCCGTGGTGATGTTCTTGTTGGCCTGGAAGCTGAACGAGACGAAGTCGCCAAACGCGCCGATGCGCTTGCCCTTCCACGTGGAGCCGAACGCTTGCGCCGCGTCTTCCACGACCCGCAACTTGTACTTTTCAGCAATCGCGTACAGGCGGTCCATGTCGACCGGCAAGCCGGACAGGTAGACGGGGATGATGGCTTTCGTACGCGGGGTGATGGCCGCTTCCAGTTTGTCGAGGTCGATATTCCGGGTGACGGGGTCGATGTCGGCGAACACGGGCGTGGCACCCACTTCGATGATGACGTTGGCCGTCGCGACCCACGATACGGGCGTGGTGATGACTTCGTCGCCGGGGCCAATGCCGGCGATGCGCAGCGCGATTTCCATGGTGCACGTGCCCGAATTGAAGGTGCGCACGGGACGCCCGCCGAAATACTCGGACAGCTGGGCTTCGAATGCCTGCACTTTCGGGCCGCTGGTGATCCAGCCCGAGCGCAGCACTTCGCCGACGGCGGCGATGGTCGCCTCATCGATGGTGGGTTTGGAAAAAGGCAAAAAGGGCAGGGTAGAGGTCATGGGGCGCGGTTCTTGGGTCGGTATGGTGTCAGTGTATCGGTGTCGCCGAGGCTGCCAGTGCGGTCGAAATCCGCTGGCAGGCATGGCTATTTTATATCGTCAGTATGGCGGCGCGGCCCCTTCAGCGGTGAAAAATCCTGCCGATGCGGGGGCGGGGCAAGCTGGCCGGGGGCGCGATCCGTGCTGCCGCGCGCCCCAGTTAAACATTATTTGTTGGCAATGACCATGCGGCGCGCATCCTCGGCAATGACACGCATGGGTACGCCACGTTGTTGCAACTCCTTGTAGCGGTCCAGGCTGATGATGGCCATGTCGCGCACGCCGGCGTTGGCGTCGTTCGTCCACTGCGTGATGAAAGGCTCGATGGTCGGGATCGACAGTTCCGGCTGCTGTTTCAGGCCAAACGTGAATTCATCCCAGTAATCGACGAGGATCACGGGCCGCTGCAGGTAATACGTCAGCGACTGTTCATAGATGCCGACCGAATAGAGCTTGGTGTCGGCCGTCAGTTCGGCCTGGATCTGCGGCAGCATGTCGGTGCCTGCGCGGTTCTGGCCATACAGTTCGGAGCCGGCCAGGATGCAGTGCGTGGCCAGGAAGCCGGCGCCGGCGATCGTCAGCACGGTCATGTCGCGGCGCAGCTGGCGCGCATGCAGCAGGGCCAGGGCGCCGCCGGCCAGGGCGAAGAAGCCGGCCGCCATCAGCCATGGCTGATAGCCTTTCAGTGCGATCAGGGCGGCCGGATCGCGCGCGCTGGCCTTGCCGAAGGCGATCGGTCCGCCGATCAGGATGGCCGCGCCCAGCACGCACAGCAGGCCGGCGGCGAACAGGCGCTGGCGCCGCGATGCCGATTCCAGGTACAGCGCCACCAGCAATGCCAGCGCCGGGAAGATGGGCACGATATAGCCGGGCAGCTTCGAGGTCGAATAGCTGAAGAAGAAGAAAATGAAGATGGCCCAGACCAGCAGCATCAGGCGCGGCTGGAAGGCGCCCGGCTGGCGCTGGAAGGCGGCGGCCAGGCTTTGCGGCAGCAGGCCTATCCATGGCAGGATGCCGGGAATGAGCAGCACGAGGAAGTAGTACCAGGCGCCTTCGCGCTTGTGCCCCTTCATCAGGAAACGCTGGAAATGCTCGTGGACAAAGAAGAAATACGGCTGTTCGGGATTGCGCAGGGCGACCAGCACGAACCACGGCGTGGCGATGGCAAAGAACACCAGCAAGCCCTTGACCAGGTGCAGACGCGTCCAGATGCGCCAGTCGCGCGCGCACAGCGAATACAGCACCAGCACGGCGCCCGGCAGCACGATGCCGATCAGCCCCTTGGCCAGTACGGCCAGCGCCATGGCGGCCCAGCAGGCCAGCATCCAGTTGCGCCGCTCCATCGCCGTGGCGTCGTCGCGCTGGGCGATCAGCAGGCTGCCCAGGGTCAGGGTCATCATGCCCGACAGGCCCATGTCCAGCGAATTGATCTGGCCGGAAGCGAGCCAGAACAGGCTCGACGCCAGCACCAGGCCCGCATACAGGCCCACGCGCGGACCGAAGACTTTCTTGCCCGCATAGGCCGTCATGCACACGCCGATGATGCCGCACAGGCCAGTCCACAGGCGTGCCTGCCACTCGCCCAGGCCGAAGGCGGCGAAGGTCAGCGCATTCATCCACGTTTGCAGCGGCGGTTTTTCAAAGTACTTGATGCCGTTCAGGCGCGTGGTGATCCAGTCGCCGGTGACGAACATCTCGCGCGCCATCTCGGCATAGCGGCCCTCGTCGGGCGGCACCAGGGTACGCACGCCGAGCGCATACAGGGTGACGACGATGAAGATGCCCAGCAGGGACCACATCAGCACCCGGGACGAGTGCAGTTCGTTGACATTGATTTTCATGCGACCTTGCCTGCGGCCGGGGCCAGGATCAGGGCCAGGGTGACTTTGCGGCCTTCGCCCATGAGGATATTGTAGGTGCGGCAGGCGGCCTGGCTATCCATGCATTCGACGCCGATGCGGCGCATGGTCAGCGCGGCCGTCAGCTTCGGGTGCACGAAGCGCTGGCGCTCGCCCGTGCCGAGGATGACCACGTCGGGCGCATCGGCCAGGATCTGCGCGAAATGCGCCTCGTTCAGCTGTTCGAAACTGTCCACTTCCCACGCGCGCGGCGGTGTTTCCGGCATGACGATCAGGCTGTAGTTGTATGGCTGGGCATTGATCTCGACGCCGTTTTCGTCATAGCCGGTGACAGTCTGGTATTGTTGGGTGCTGCTGGCGTGGAGTTTCATGGCGATATCGGGGCTGGTCGTGTCGGTTGATCGGTACGCGCGCGGCCAAACTGGGTGCCGCGGCCAAGGGCGTAAGCATGCCATAAATGACAGAAAAGAGCGACTGAAAAGCAAATTTCTTTCCAAATTGCAATGTTTGGCGCCGCAGTGGCGGTGCATGCCTGCGCCATGGTAATGGCGGAAGATTAAGGGAAGATGAAGATGGCGCGCGCCTGGATTGTCGTCCCGCTGCGCCGGCGTGGCAGAATCGGCGTCAAATGCTGCAGTTCGCCATGTTTAATTTGATAAAATGGCCTGTTTTCGGCGAGAATGATTGTTTTCGCCTTGCAGTCTTTCGCATCGCAGTTTCACGGGTTCATAGTTCTGGCGCGGCGGCCACGCTGCAAGCTCAAGTCTCCGCGCCGCATCACGACAGGGATTTATTTTGCGACCGATTCAGAAATCGAATAAATTGGCGGATGTCTGCTACGACATCCGCGGCCCGGTCCTGGAAAAATCCAGGCAAATGGAAGAAGAAGGCCACAAGATCACCAAGCTCAATATCGGCAATCTGGCCGTATTCGGCTTCGATCCGCCCGACGAGATCGTGCGCGACATGATGCTCAATCTGCAGAACGCGGCCGGCTATACGGATTCGAAAGGCATGTTCGCGCCGCGCAAGGCCGTCATGCACTACACGCAAGGCAAGAACATCGCCGGCGTGACCATCGATGACATTTACCTGGGCAATGGCGCTTCCGAACTGATCGTCATGTCGATGAACGCCTTGCTCAACAGTGGCGACGAAGTGCTGGTGCCGGCGCCCGACTATCCGCTGTGGACGGCCGCCGTCAGCCTGTCGGGCGGCAATCCCGTGCATTATGTGTGCGACGAGCAGAACGAGTGGTATCCGGACATCGAGGACATGCGCCGCAAGATCACGCCGCAGACGAAGGCCATCGTCGTCATCAATCCGAACAATCCGACGGGCGCGCTGTACCCGGTTTCCGTGCTGCTGCAGATCGTCGAACTGGCGCGCCAGCATCAATTGATCATTTTCGCCGACGAGATCTACGACAAGGTGCTGTACGACGAAGCCGAGCACGTGTCGATCGCCTCGCTGGCCGACGACGTGCTGTTCATTACCATGAACGGCCTGTCGAAGAATTACCGCTCCTGCGGCTACCGTTCCGGCTGGATGGTGGTCTCGGGCGAAAAGCGTCACGCCAAAGATTACATCGAGGGCCTCAACATGCTGGCCTCGATGCGGCTATGCGCCAACGCGCCGGGGCAGTTTGCCATCCAGACGGCGTTAGGCGGCTACCAGAGCATACAAGACCTGGTGGGCCCCGGCGGGCGCCTGTTGAAACAGCGCGATCTGGCGCACAAGCTGCTGACCGATATTCCGGGCGTCACCTGTGTCAAGCCGAAGGCCGCGCTGTACATGTTCCCGCGCCTGGACCCGGAGATCTACCCGATCGCCGACGACCAGCAGTTTGCCTATGAATTACTGGCCGAAGCCAAGGTCCTGATCGTGCAGGGCACGGGCTTCAACTGGATCGCGCCCGACCATTTCCGCGTCGTCTTCCTGCCCAATTCCGATGACCTGACCGAGGCCATGGGGCGCATCGCGCGCTTCCTCGAAGGTTACCGCAAGCGTCACGGCCGGGGCTGAGCCGGCCAGCAGCAGCAATCTCGATCAACCATACCGATCAACCTGGCGCCGCCCAAGGGGGCGCCACTTATGAGCAGTCAAGCACAACTATGAAATCCATCAAGATCGGCCTGCTGGGCCTGGGCAATGTCGGGTACGGCACGTTCAGCGTCCTGAAACGCAACCAGGAAGAAATCAAGCGCCGCGCGGGCCGCGGCATCGAAGTCGTCGCCGTCGCCGTGCGCGACGTGGCGCGCGCCGAAGCGCTCGTCGCCGGCGGCTGCAAGGTCGTCAATGACCCGATGCTCATCGTCAACGATCCCGAGATCGACATCGTCGTCGAACTGATCGGCGGCTACGACCTGTCGAAAACCCTGGTGATGCAGGCCATCGCCAACGGCAAGCACGTGGTCACGGCCAACAAGGCCCTGCTGGCCGTGCACGGCAACGAAATCTTCGCCGCCGCCCAGGACAAGGGCGTGATGGTGGCCTTCGAGGCGGCCGTCGCCGGCGGCATCCCCATCATCAAGGCGTTGCGCGAAGGCTTGACGGCCAACCGCATCGAATGGATCGCCGGCATCATCAACGGCACCACCAATTTCATCCTGTCCGAAATGCGCGACAAGGGCCTCGATTTCGCCACCGTGCTGAAACAGGCGCAGGAACTCGGTTACGCGGAAGCCGACCCCACCTTCGATATCGAAGGCGTCGACGCCGCGCACAAGGCCACCATCATGTCGGCCATCGCCTTCGGCATCCCGGTGCAGTTCGACAAGGCCTACGTGGAAGGCATCAGCAACCTCAATGCCATCGACATCCGCTATGCCGAGCAGCTGGGCTACCGCATCAAGCTGCTGGGCATCACCAAGCGCGCCACCGTCAACGGCGTGGAAGGCATCGAGCTGCGCGTGCATCCGACCCTGATCCCGGCCAAGCGCCTGATCGCCAACGTGGAAGGCGCCATGAACGCGGTGCTGGTGCACGGCGACGCCGTCGGCGCCAGCCTGTACTCAGGCCGCGGCGCGGGCGCCGAGCCGACCGCCTCGTCGGTGATCGCCGACCTGGTCGACATCACGCGCCTGGCCACGGCCGATCCAGAACACCGCGTGCCGCACCTGGCGTTCCAGCCGAACGCGATGACCGATATCGCGATCTTGCCGATGTCGGAAATCACTACCAGCTACTACCTGCGCATGCACGTGGCCGACCAGCCGGGCGTGCTGGCCGACCTGACGCGCATCCTGGCCGAACGGGGCATCTCGATCGACGCCATGCTGCAAAAAGAGCCGGCCGAGGGCGAGACGCATACGGACATCATCATGCTGACGCACCAGACGCAGGAAAAGAACGTCACGGCCGCCATCGAAAAGATGGAAGCCTTGAGCAGCGTGGTGGGCAAGGTCACCAAGATCCGCCTGGAAAACCTCAGCTGATTTTTCAGCGATCCATGCAAAACGGCGCCCGCGGGCGCCGTTTTTTTATGCGTAATGTCGTCGGATTACGCCGCCGTACCGACGGGGCCCACGTCCATGCCGTCATAGCTGGCCAGCTGGTTGTCCTGCGCAAATGCCATCAGTTCGCCATTGCGCGCGTGCAGGCTGTCGACGCCATGCACTTCGGCCTTTTCCACGTGCAGCACCCACACGGGGGCGGCGGCCGGGTCGTCGAGTTCCGGCTGGTACAGTTCCACGGGGCGGTAGCCCTGCAGCGCCAGCAGGGTGGCGGCCTGTTCCAGCGGTTCGGACGTGGGGTTGGTGAAGTAATAGCCCCACAGCAGCGGCTGGGACAGGTCCCACGGCGCGTTCTCGGCGATATTGGCAAACAGTTCGGTTACGTCTTCTTTGGTCATCATGGCAGTGGGCCTTCATTAAAATCTCAGGGCGCGATCTTAGCATCGACTGGCGCCGGGGCGAAATACACGCCGACTTTCAGCCCATGTCCATTCGCCGCCGTGGCCAGTTCCAGCCGCGCGCCGTGCAGGGCGGCGATGTCGCGCACGATGGCCAGGCCCAGGCCGGCGCCGCCCGGGTTGCTCTCGAGCGCCGTGCCGACGCGGTAGAACGGCGTGAATACCCGTTCGCGCTCGGCCGGCGGGATGCCCTTGCCGCTGTCCTCCACCTCCAGCACGGCGCCGTGTTCGTGCCCTGGCTGCGCCGCGCGCACGCGCAGGATCACGCTGCCGCCCTGCGGCGTGTAGCGCAGGGCATTGTCGACCAGGTTGGCCACCAGTTCATGCAGCAGCAGGGCCTGGCCATGCACGGGCGCCTCGTCGGGCGCTTCCAGCGACAGGTCGATACGCTTGCCGACGGCGGCCATGGCCATTTCCAGTCCCACCTGCTGCGCCACGTCGCGCAGCGCGACGGTGTCCATGGCCAGGCTGTCGCCGCCATGCTCGATGCGCGCCAGGGTCAGCAGGCGGTTGGCCAGCAGCACGGTCGAATCGGTGGTGGCGGCGATCGAACGCACGATGTCGCGCAGGGCGGCGATGTCCGGCGGCGCGCCCGTCTGGCGGTCGCACTCGCGCATGGCCATTTCTGCCTGGGTTTTCAGTACCGTCAACGGCGTGCGCAGCTGGTGCGAGGCGTCCGCGATGAAGCGGCGCTGGCTGGCGATCAGCTGCTGCAGGCGCGACATGGAGCCGTTCATGGCGCTCACCAGCGGACGCATTTCCTTGTGCACCAAGGTGGGGTCGACGTCGGACAGGTCGGACAGGGCGCGCGTCTCGACCTCCGTTTTCAGCCGCATCAGCGGCTGCAGCACCAGGCGCACGGCAAACCACACGAGCGCACCCATCACCAGTATCATCGCTGCCTGCCAGCTCAGGGTATCGAACAGGATCTGGTTCGACAGGCCGCGCCGTGCGTCCAGCGTTTCGGCCACCTGGATCAGGGCGATGCCGCGCATCGAGTCGTCATACACGGGCTGCAGCAGGGCGGCGATGCGGATCGGCTTGCCGTGGTAGTCGGCGTGGTAGAAGCGCACCAGTGCCGGATAATTCTGCGAACGGGGCACGTTTTTCGGCACGGGCGGCAGGTCGCCATAGCCCGACACCAGTTCGCCGTTGATGCCCGTGACCTTGTAGTAGATGCGGCCCAGGGTGTCGGTCTCGAAGCTGTCGAGCGCCACGTAAGGCACTTCGGCCACGACCTTGCCGTTGACGATGGAGACGCGTTCGGCCAGTGCCCGCGTCGACGCCAGCAGCGAGCGGTCGTAGGCCATGTCGGCCGCGTCGAGCGCGTTGCGGTAGACAAAAACGGCATCGAGCAGCACCAGCATCACCAGCGGGATGAGCAGCCAGCGCAGCAGCTGGCTGCGCAGGCTGCCCAGCGGCCGGCCCTGCGCCCAGCGCCGGCGCAGGCGCTCGAACAGGGGCAGGCGCGGCGTGACAGCGCTCATTTTGGCGTGGCCGGCGCCATCGCGCTGCGCGGCTGCAGCAGGTAGCCGATGCCGCGCAGGGTGGTGATGACGGCGCCGTCGGGCGAGCCGCTTTCCACGCCGCTTTCCAGTTTCTTGCGTACGCGGTGGATATACAGTTCGATGGCGTCCAGGTTGGCGTCGTCGGCCAGCGCGAAGACTTCGTCGAACAGCTTTTCCTTCGACACGGCGCGCCCCGAGCGCGTGATCAGCGCCTCGAGCACGGCGTGTTCGCGCGGCGTCAGGGCCAGCGCCGCGCCGCCATAGCTGAACATGCGTGTGACGGTGTCGAAACTGAGCGCGCCGCAGGTGTGCACCAGCGCTTCGTTGCCCTGGCTGCGGCGCAGCAGGGCTTTCACGCGCGCTTCCAGTTCGGCCAGTTCGAACGGCTTGGCCATGTAGTCGTCCGCCCCCAGGTTCAGGCCCTGCACTTTTTCATCGAGGCCGCCGCGCGCCGTGAGTATCATGACGGGAGTCTTGCCGCGCGTGCCGCCGCGCGCGCGCAGGCGGCGCAGCACGTCCAGGCCGTCCATCTTCGGCAGGGTCAGGTCGAGCAGCACCAAAGAATATTCCTGCGTATGCAGCAGGGCGTCGGCATCGGCGCCGTTGTGGGCCGTCTCCACCGTCAGGTGCGCGTCGCGCAGGGCCTTTGCCAGCCAGTGCGACAGCTCCAGATGGTCTTCCACTAATAATATGCGCATGGTCTCCGCCATTCGTTTGAAACGATACAGTGTAAGCCTGCCGGCGCCGCGCCGACAGGGGCGGGGATGAATATGTTCGTTCCCCTTGTGGCTGTCCGGCGACACCTGTCATTCTGAAAGCGAATTGAAAGGATCGCGATCATATAGTGTGATCCTGATTCATGAAATTGATCAGGCATATCACTAATAACTATATCTAAGGGAGACACTCTACATGAAGAAAACTGCATTCTCGCTGGCCGCCATGGCGGTACTCGCCGCTGCCGGCAGCGCCCACGCCCAATCCAACGTCACCCTGTACGGCCGCCTGGACGCCGGCATCAGCAACACCAGCAACGCGGGTCCGAACAAAAGCTCGATGACGCAGGTGAGCTCCGGCGGCATGAACACGTCGCGCTGGGGCATCCTGGGCAGCGAAGACCTGGGCGGCGGCCTGAAAGCCGTCTTCAATCTGGAAGGCGGCATCCTGGTCGACACGGGCGCGGCCGATGGCGCGCTGTTCAAGCGCCAGGCCAACGTGGGCCTGGAAGGCGCGTTCGGCCGCGTCGTGCTGGGACGCTCGTTCACTACCGTGTACGACTTCGTGCTGCCGTTCGATCCGATGGCCTATGCTCCATTCTACTCGTGGGCCACCTCGGCCAACGCGACGGGCCCGAGCAAATACGGCATGACGACGGCCTTCGACAACATGGTCAAGTACTCTGGCAAGACGGGGGGCTTCAGCTACGGCGCATCGTACGGCTTCGGCGAACAGTCGACGGGCAATTCGGACAGCGCCAAGCTGTCGACCGCCGTCACCTATACGACGGGTCCCGTCAGCCTGCTGGCCACGTATGAACAGGTGAACGGCAATGCCATCGCCGGCGGCGCGCGCGACAAGACCACCGTGTACCACCTGGGCGCCATGTATGACGACGGCCCGTGGAAAGTGCAGGCGGCGGCGCGCGACTACAAGCTCGATCCGGCTGCAGCCGGCAAGGCCGACGTGCGCGGCACCCTGTACTGGGGCGGCGTCAGCTACAAGACCACGCCGGTCATCACCCTGACGGGCGTGATCTACTATCAGGACGTGAAAAACGTGGCCGCCAACCTCGATGCCGATCCGATCATGTACGTGGCGCGCGTGCGCTATGCCCTGTCCAAGCGCACCGACCTGTACGTGGCGGGTGCCTACGCCAAGGCCAAGCACAACCAGCTGGTCAGCCTGTCGCGCGACGATGCCGGTTTCGGCGACACCCAGCGCGGCGTGATCGCCGGCATCCAGCACCGCTTCTAAGGCATGACGATGCTGCGCTCCCTGTTCCTGCCGCTGCTGTGCCTGTTGCCCGCCCTTGCGGCGGCGTCGGCATCGGCCGAGTGCGTGGTGCCGTCCAAGCCGGGCGGCGCCATGGACCTGACCTGCAAGCTGGCGAAAAAAGGCCTGGCGCAGGAGAGCGTGGCTGGTAGCGTGGCAAATGCGATGCGCATCAGCTATCTGCCCGGCGGCATCGGCGCCGTGGCCTGGCACTCGATGGGCTCGCAGCGCCGCCGCGCGGAGCCGAACACCCTGGTGGCCTTTTCGGGCGGTTCGCTGCTCAATCTGGCGCAGGGCAAGTTCGGCAACGCCAAGGCGGGCGACGTGCGCTGGGTGGCGGCGCTGGGCGCCGACTACGGCATGATCGCCGTGCGCAGCGATTCGCCCTACAAGACGCTGGGTGACCTGATCGCGGCATTGCGCCAGCATCCTGACAAGGTATTGATCGGCGTCTCCGGCACCATCGGCAGCCAGGACTGGCTGAAGATGGCGCTGGTGGCGCGCCATGCCGGCATCGACCCGAAAGTACTGCGCTTCGTCGCGCTCGAAGGCGGCGGCGAAGTGTTTACGGCGATGCAGGCCGATTACGTGCAGGTGGTGTCGGGCGATACGTCCGAAGCCACCCTGAACGCCAGCGCCAATCACGCCCGTGTGCTGGCGGTGCTGTCGGAAAAACGCCTGCCGGGCGTGCTGGCCGGCGTGCCGACGGCGCGTGAGCAGGGGATCGACGTGGTCTGGCCCATCATCCGCGGCGTGTGGATGGGGCCGCAGGTGCCGGAGGCGGACTACCAGCGCTGGGTGGCCACCTTTGACCGCGCCATGGCCACGCCGCAGTTCGCCGAATGGCGCGCGCAGGCAGGCCTGTACCCGTTCGCGCTGACGGGGCCGAAGCTGACGGCGTATGTCAGGAAGGCGGTCGACGAGTATGCGCGGCAGGCCACCGAGCTCGGATTAATGCGCTGAACGGCGTCACATTTAAAAAATATCTATTTCACAGACGGAGACAACCCCATGCAAACCAAGACCCTGCTTCAAGTCGCCCTTGCCACCGCGTTTGCCAGCCTGGCCGGCGCCGCCTTCGCGCAAGTGCCAGCCGGCTATCCGGCCGACTACCAGAAGATCATCGACGCGGCCAAGAAGGAAGGCAAGCTGGTAATTTACAGCGCGACCGACAGCAAGGCGGCCGCGCCCCTGATCAAGGATTTCAGCGCCTTGTATCCGGGCATCTCGGTCGAATACAACGACATGAATTCGACGGAAGTATATAACCGCTTCATTTCCGAAGTGGCCGCCGGCGGCAACACGGCCGACGTGATGTGGTCGTCGGCGATGGACCTGCAGATGCGCCTGGCCTCCGACGGCTACGCTCTGAAATACAAGTCGGTCGAAGCGGCGAAGATTCCCGGCTGGGCCATGTGGGACGACCAGGCTTACGGCACCACGTTCGAGCCGGCCGCCATCGTCTACAACAAGCGTTTGCTCGATCCTAAGGAAGTGCCGAAGAACCATGACGACTTTGTCAAGCTGATCGCCACGCCGAAATTCAAGGACAAGGTCACCACCTACGACATCGAAAAGTCGGGCGTCGGCTTCATGTTCATGGCGCAGGATGCGAAGGAATATCCGCAGTTCCTGGCCCTGCAAAACGCCTTCGGCACGGCCAAGGTGCGTGTGCAGTCGTCGACGGGCACCATGATGGAGCGCATTTCGTCGGGTGAAAACCTGATCGGCTACAACGTGCTCGGTTCCTATGCCCTGGTGCGCGCCAAGACCGACCCGTCGATCGGCGTGGTGCTGCCCAAGGATTACACGCTGATCCTGTCGCGCGTGCAGTTCATCAACAAGAATGCGAAGAACGTCAACGCCAGCAAGCTGTGGCTCGATTACATCCTGTCGCACCGCGGCCAGACCATCATCGCCAACGGCGCCAAGCTGTTCGCCATCCGCGCCGACGTCACGGGCGAAACGACATCGGCTGAACTGATCAAGGAAATCGGCGCGGCCAACGTCAAGCCGATTCCCGTGCATCCGATCATCCTGCAATTTTTGGGACCTGCCAAGCGCATGGCGTTCCTGAAGCAGTGGAAAGAGACCGCCGGCAAGAAGTAAAAATAGCCAATGCCGTCTTGGCCGCCCGCGAGCCTGGCTTGCGGGCGCACGCCGCACCCTTCATTCATTGGATTCATCATGCAAACTGCTATCTTGCCGCTGCCCGCACGGTCGCGCTCTCCCTTGTCGCGTCTGAACTGGCCGCGCGGCGTGGTCGTGGCGATCACGCTGGTCGCCATCTTCCTGCCGCTGTTCCTGATTTTTTACCAGAGCTTTTTGAACGCGCCGTTTTTCATGCCCGTGCGCGAATTTGGCTTTGATTCCTACCGTTTCATCTTCGATGATCCCGATTTCGCCATGGCCTTCAAGAATGGCCTGATGCTGGCCTTCGGCCTGACCGTCATCGCCGTGCCGCTGGGCGGCATGCTGGCCTTTTTGATGGTGCGCACGGACCTGCCTGGCCGCGGCTGGGTGGCGCCCATGCTGCTGGTGCCCATTTTTGTCTCGCCGATGGTGATGGGCTTCGGCTACGTCGTTTCGATGGGCCCCGTGGGCTTCTACTCGATCTGGGCCAAGGAGCTGCTCGGCTTCGTGCCCTGGAATATTTACTCCTTCACCAGCATCGTCATCATCGCCGGCCTGACGCACGTGCCGCACGTCTACCTGTACGCCTCCTCGGCCCTGAAAAGCCTGGGCTCGGACGTCGAGGAGGCAGCCCGCGTGGCCGGCGCCTCGCCGATCCAGGTGATGCTCAACGTGTCGCTGCCGATGATCATGCCAGCGCTGGCGTATGCGGGCGTGCTGGTGTTCTTCCTCGGCTTCGAAGTGTTCGGCCTGGTGCTGGTGCTCGGCGATCCGGAAGGCCATCTGGTGCTGCCGACCTATCTGTACAAGCTGACGAACAAGCTCGGTACGCCGTCGTACCACCTGATGGCCGCCGTCGCCGTCTGCCTGGTGATGGTGACCATGCCGCTGGTGATGATACAGCGCTGGCTGCTCAAGTCGGCCAACAAGTATGTGTCGATCAAGGGCAAGGGCGCGCGCAGCAAGGCCATGCCGCTGGGCCGCTGGAAGTGGCTGGCGTTCGCCTTGCTGGCCGGCTGGCTGATCTTCACCATCATCCTGCCTTTGAGCGGCATCGTGCTGCGCTCCTTCGTGCAGTACTGGGGCGAGGGCGTGCACCTGGCCGATGTATTGACCTTGCAGCATTTCCGCGACATTTTCGACCAGCCGTCGCTGGTGCGCGGCATCGTCAACACCATCCTGATCGGCGTCGTCGGCGGCGCGCTGGCCGTGGCCTGCTACAGCTTCATCGCGCTGGCCATGCACCGCAAGCAGGACGGCATCACGCGCCTGCTCGATTACAGCGTGCTGGTGCCGCGCGCCGTGCCGGGCCTGCTGGCCGGCCTGTCATTCCTGTGGGTGTTCCTGTTCGTGCCGGCCTGGCTCGACGGCATATTGAAAGGCATGGACAACGGCGTGGCCCTGTGGCTGAGCGGTCATGTGATCCCCGTGCTGCGTGAAGTGCGCTCGACCATCTTCGCCTTGTGGCTCGCGTATTCGGTGGTGTGGATGGCCTACGGCATGCGCCTGATTTCCACGGCGCTGCTGCAGGTGGGACCGGAACTGGAAGAGGCAGCGCGCGCCGTCGGCGCCAGCCGCGGCCAGGTGACGCGCGACGTGACCCTGCCGCTGATCAAATACGGCTTGCTGGGCGCCTGGCTGATGGTGTTCCTGATCTTCGAGCGCGAATATTCGACGGGCGTGTACCTGCTCTCGCCGGGCACGGAAGTGATCGGCGCCATGCTGGTATCGCTGTGGGCAGGCGGCTCGACCGACCTGGTGGCGGCGCTGTCCTTCATCAATATCACCCTGGTGGCCATCGGCCTGGGCATCGCGCTGCGCTTCGGCGTGAAGTTGCATAACTAATTAGAAACTGAGACCACATCATGAATGAATTGACCGTCAATGAATTGCACCTGGACTATGGCACGGGCGCTGCCGCCAACCAGATCCTGAAGGGTGTCTCGATGCACCTGAAAAAAGGCGAAGTGGTCGCCCTGCTGGGGCCTTCGGGCAGCGGCAAGACCACCTTGCTGCGCGCCGTTGCGGGGCTGGAAAGCCCGAAGGCGGGCACGATCCAGATCGGCGAGCGCAATGTCTTCGACGGCGCGCAGCACTTCGAGATGCCGGCCGAGCATCGCAACCTGGGACTGGTGTTCCAGTCGTATGCGCTGTGGCCGCACAAGACCGTGTTCGACAACGTCGCCTATGGCCTCAAATTGCGCAAGATGGGCAGCACGGAGATCGCCGCGCGCATCAAGGAAGTGTTGACGCAGCTGGGCCTGGGGCACCTGGGCGAACGCTATCCGCATCAGCTGTCCGGCGGCCAGCAGCAGCGCGTGGCGATCGCCCGTGCGCTGGTGTACAACCCGCCCGTGATCCTGCTCGACGAACCGCTGTCGAACCTGGACGCCAAGCTGCGCGAAGAAGCGCGCGCCTTCCTGCGCGAGCTGATCGTGCGCCTGGGCCTGTCCGCGCTGATGGTGACGCATGACCAGGGCGAGGCGATGGCCATTTCCGACCGCATCCTGCTGCTCAATAACGGCAAGATCGAGCAGCAGGGCACGCCGCAAAGCATGTATGAAACGCCGGACACCCTGTTTACGGCCGAATTCATGGGCAGTAACAACCGCCTGCCCGGCAAGGTGGTGCAGCGCGAGGGCCAGCACGTGCGCCTGCTGGTCGATGGCGCCTCCATGCAGGGCGTGGCGCGCGGCGCCAACGTGGGCACGGAAGTGACGACGATGATACGCGTCGAAGAGGTGAAGATCAGCGCCACGCAGGTGGACAACGCCATCGAGCTGCCGCTGCTGACCTGCATGTACCTGGGCGACCGCTGGGAATGCCTGTTCGAGCGCGGCGGCGCCGAGAACATCAGCCTGCGCGCGTATTCGCGCCACAAGCTCGAAGCGGGCAAGTACTGGCTGCACATGCCGGCAGATAAGCTCTGGGTGTTTTAACGGTGCCGTGGTGGCCGCGCTGGCGCGCCTTTGCTGCCGCGCTGGCCGCCGGGCTGGCGGGCGCCGTCATCTGTCTGTGGCTGCACACGCCGCTGCCGTGGATGATCGGTCCCCTGTTTGCCACGGCCGCACTGCGCCTGGCAGGGCGCGAACTGGCCTGCCCCGTGCGCGTGCGCGAGGCGGGCCAGTGGGCCATCGGCACGGCCCTGGGACTGTATTTCACGGCGCCCGTGCTGGCCGTCCTCATTGTCTATCTGCCGTGGATCGCCGGCGCCGTGCTGTTCGCGCTGGCGCTGGGGGTATCTGGCGCCATGCTGCTGCGGCGCCTTTCCGGCGTCGACCATGCCACCGCCTTCTTTGCCATGGCGGTCGGCGGCGCATCTGAGATGGCGGTGCAGAGCGAGCGCCATGGCGCCGACGTGGGCAAGGTCGCCGCCGCGCACAGTCTGCGCATGATGCTGGTGGTGGCGACCATTCCCTTCGGCGTGCGCTACTGGGGCAGCCATGGCCTGGCCGCGGGGCATGAAAGCTTCGTGCCGGGCGCCGCGCTGGTCGACTATGGCGGGCTGGCGCTGCTGGTCGGCATCACGGTGCTGGCGGCCCTCGCATTCAAGCGGGGCAAGCTGCCCAACGCCTGGGTCATCGGCCCGCTGCTGGCCGCGCTGCTGCTGACGGCGTGCGGCATCCATCTGTCGCGCCTGCCCGAATGGATGATACGCGCGGGCCAGCTGTTCATCGGCATCGCCCTGGGCACGCGCTTCAGCCCCGCCTTCCTGCATGCGGCGCCGCGCTACCTGGCCGGCGTTGCCCTGTGCAGTGTCCTGATGCTGCTGCTGGCGGCCGCTTTCGGACTGGGCTTGTCGCACTGGCTGGGCATCCACCCCGGCACGGCCATCCTGGCCACCTCGCCCGGCGGCATCGCGGAAATGTCGCTGACGGCCAAGACCCTGCATCTGGGCGTGCCCATCGTCACGGCGTTTCACGTGGCGCGCATGGTGGTGCTGGTATTGTTGACAGGTCCGCTGTTCCGGCTGCTGCAGCGTCCTTAGTTCCGCACGACGATCTCCCGCACCTGCGGCTCGCGCTGGCGCATGAAGCGCACGATGGAGTCGACCGTGACGACGTCGATCTGGCGCGTCATGCGGCGCTCGAACGGGTGATCGTCGAAGGCGATATTGGCGCGGAACATGCGCGCGCCCAGACGCGTGGCGGCGGGTATGCTCAGCGTCTGCGGCGCGTAGCTGGCGCTGCGCAGCCAGCCTTGCGCTTCGGCGCGCGTTTCGATCTTGCCAGGCTCGTTGCTGGCGGCGGCCAGGGTTTCCAGCACCCATTGGTTCGAGTTCTGGTACTTGGTGGAAAACGGGTAGGCCAGCATATTGTAGTGCTGCTCATGCAGACGCTTGGGCGTGTTGCTTGCCAGCAGGCGCGCCAGTTGCTGCTGCGTATCCTGGCCCGGGATCAGGATCAGGGTTTCATACATGAACACATCATCCATGAAGAAATTGCCCAAGCCTTCGTTGTACAGCGACGATTGCGCCGTGCCGCATTCATTGAGTTCATGCACCACCAGCCAGCGCCCCTTCGGGTGGTCGCGCCAGGCCAGCGCCATGTGCGAATAGCGCAAATTGTATTTCGACAGGTCCTGGCCGGCGCGCGCCACCAGCGCCACCTGCGCGCCCGAAGCGTCGAGCGCCTGCAGGGTCTTTTGCGCCAGGTCCATCGATTTGACGAGGGTGGTCGCATCCGTTTGCTTTTCCTCGCACGAGCGCCCCGCATGGGCGGCACCGGCCAGGGCCAGGCTGAGAACAATGACGGTCAGGCGTTTCATGCGGTTCACGCTTTCGAATGGTGGAGGATGGCATTGCCGGCCGTGTTCGGCACATAGGCGATGGCCTTACCCGACAGCATCAGCATATGGCCCGTCGAGACGGCCACTACCTTGACCACCGTGCCGGCCGCCAGCGACAGGCCTTGCATGGCCTTCTGGCTCAGCTTGACGGAAGCCGTGGCGGCGGACGATGCGCCCTTGGCCGCGCTTTTGAGCACGAGCACGCTGCCGTCGGCCGCGTCTTCCACCTTGTCGATGACGATTTCACCGGCGGCGGCCAGCACCGACATGGAGCCGACCAGCACGATGGCCGAGGCCATGCTGGCATTGTCGGAGGCGTTGGTGGTATCTGAGTTGGCCTGGGCCAGCGGCGCCATGGCGGCGGCGCACAGCAGGGTCATGGCGAGTATGTGTTTCATGGAGGTCCTGTTGTCGGTATTACGCTTTGGAGTGGTGCAGCAGCGCCTTGCCCAGTTCGTTCGGGATGAAGGCGATGGCCTTGCCGGACAGGACCAGCATGTGGCCGGTGGACAGCGCCACCACATTGACCACGGTGCCGGCCGCCAGCGACAGGCCCTGGGCCGCTTGCGTGCTCATCTGGATGGACGCGCCGCCCGCTTCGGAAGCGCCTTTCAGCACGATGACGATGCCTTCGCCCACCGTTTCCACGCTGGCGACGACGACCTGGCCGGAAGCGACCAGCATCGACATGGAACCGGCGACGACGACGGCGGAACCCTGGCTCAGGTTCTGCGAGCCTTTCGACAGGTTCTCCGAGGCGGCGGCGTGGACCAGGCCGGGGGCGGCCATGGAGAGCGTCAGCAGCGACAGGGACAGGCAGAGGGGCAGCAGGCGTTTCATGTGTTTCTCCTTCAAGTGTGCCAAGTGGCAACGCCATCATTGTAGACTGTGGGCAATTGGTCAATGAAAACGCTACTCGTAGCGGGCAGGCATACCATAGGTAGCGTATTGCGCTACTTTTTTGCCGCCAGAACCGATGCTATTTTTATAAAGGAAGTGCATGCCGCAAACCCACGCCCTGATCGAAGCCCTGAAACGCCTGCTGAAGGCGCGCGCCGTCACCTATGCCGAGCTGGCGCAGCGCATCGGCGTGTCCGAAGCCAGCGTCAAGCGGATGTTTTCGCAGAAGCAATTTACCCTGCAGCGGCTGGACCAGATCCTGGTCGCCATCGGCAGCGATTTCCAGCAGCTGGCGCTGGCCGTGCAGTCAGCCCAGGCCTCGCCCACCCTGATCACGGGCCTGACGTATGCGCAGGAAAAGGAAATCATCGAGGACACCCGGCTGTTCGTGGTGGCCGTCTCCGCCCTGAACCTGCTGCCGCTGGAACAGATCGTCGCCATCTACGACATCAGCGAAGCGCAAGCCGTGAAATACCTGCTGCGTCTCGACAAGATCGGTTTTCTGGAACTGCTGCCGAATAACCGGGTCAAACTGCTGGTGGCGCGCACGTTTGCGTGGATACCGAACGGTCCCATCCACACGTATTTCAAAGAGGAAGCCTATGGCGACTATCTGAATTCGCAGTTCGATGGAGAGACGGAATTGCTGCGCTTGGTGAACGTGATGCTGTCGAAGAAATCCACGGCGGCCTTGCTGGAGCGCCTGAAGCAAGTGGCGGTGGAATTTTCGCAGCAGCACCAGGAAGACGCGCGTCTGCCTGGTGATGAGCGCCTGGCCATCAGCTTCATGCTGGCGGCACGTCCCTGGATGCCGCAGACGTTCAAGGCGCTGCTGCGGCAGTGAGGCAGCAATGTCGCGGCCAAGCGGCTAATGTTCCTGCTTGTCCGTACTGCCTTGCTCCTCTTTCATCTGCGTCAGCAGGCGCCAGGCAAAAAAGCCCAGCACGGCCACGCCCAGCAGAAGCGCAGCCCACAGTGCGGCCAGGCGCCACGGCGCCCCGTCCTTGGTGACGCGTGGAGGGGCCTCAGCGCCGGCATTGGGCTGGAGCGGGCCTGCGCTGGCCGCCTTCAGCGCCAGCAATTCGTCTGCCTTGAAGCCGGGCGCCACCTGCGACAGCGGCTGCGCGACGGCGGCGGCGTTGCTGTTGCCGAACGCCAGCTGATAGGGCGGCTTGCCGCTGGCCAGAAAGACGACGGTGGCCGGTGTCCAGCCCAGGCGCAAGGCGGGCGCATTGCCGGCGGCGAGCGGCTGTTCCGTGGATGTCTGCAATACCCATTCGCCGGTCTGCGTGACGGGCATGGCCAGGTCGCCCGAGATCCGTTCCTTGCCATCGAGGCCGATGCGGTAAAACGTCGTGCTCAGCAGGGGATCGAAATACGCGCCTTGCGCGGGACGCGCCTGCTGGCGCAGGTGCAGCCGATGCCGGGGAATATAGCTGTTCTGGCGATACACGCCCAGGGTCACGGGCAGCACCGTATTGGTCTGCGTCAATTGCAGGGCGATGCTGTCGGCGGGAATGGCGAGAGGCGTGGCGTAGCGCCATTCATTGTCCTGCTTGCCGGGCAAGCCTTGCAGCGCGACGCTGGCGCGCGGCGCGGCGATGTCCGTTTCGCTGACGGCTTGCGCCGTGATCGCAGCAAAGGCCAGCGGTTCGCCCGCTTGCCAGCTCAGGCGCGCATAACGAAACGCGCGCGGCGCAAAGGCGATGCTGTCGTTGGCCAGGGTTTGCGTGTCGCTGTTGCTGAGCCAATTCAGGGTGGTGGTGCCGATGGCGTCCCATTGCTTCAGGTCATCGCTTACTTCCAGCAGCACTTGCGCACTGTAATTGTCCGTGCGGGCCGGCGGCGTGAAGCGCAAGGCGGCGATGCGTTTGTCTTCCGATTGCTTGCCCAGGTCCAGGATCAGCGCCTGCAGCGCCGCCGTGGCCGCTGCCGCGCCCGCGCGGGTGCTGACCGACAGCAAGCGGCCATCGTCGGCCGTGCGGATATCGATGCCTTGCAAGCCATCGCCCGTTGCCGGCGCGCCCGTCACGGGGAAGATACGGGCTGGAATGTTCGTGCGCTGCGTGGCCGACGGCGCGGGCGGTGCACCGATGGCATAGGCCAGGCGCTTGCCGTCGGCGTCGAACAGGCGCAGGTCGGCCAGGCTGGCCGAGCTGGCGTGCAGGTAGACTTCCCTGGGCAACGATAGCTGGACGATGCCCGCGCCCGCCGGCACCTGCACGGGCATGCTCCAGCGATAGTCCTGCGGCCGGTCCTGGCCAGGCGCGGCCAGCGCGGCGCTTGCCACCAGCAGGCTGCAACAGATCAATATGGGTTTCATGCGGCTCCCGGGTTCGGTTCGGCCGGCGCTGGCGCGGCAGCCTTGGGGAAAGGCGCGAGGTAGCCGATCAAGACCATCAGCAAGCCCACGCCCACGAAAGACACGATGCGTTCGATGCCGCCCACGTTCGACAGGTCGATCAGGAACAGTTTCACGACAACCAGTCCCAGCAGCACGGCGCCCATGCTCCATTGCTGGCGCCGCTGCTGGCGGGCCGCATGGCGCATCAGCAGCAGGGCCGTGATGCTCCACACGAGCGACAGCATCGCTTGCACGAACTGCGAGGCCATCATGGCGTCAAAGGTGTAGGGCACGCCGAGGTAGTGCGACACCGTGCGCAGCAGCATCAGGTTGAACCAGCCATACAGCAAGCACGCGGCCAAGACGGGCAAGCGCGCTTGCCACAGGGGCGGCAGCGGGATCTGGCCGGCCGGGAATAAACGGTAGCTGGCCATGGCCAGCAGCACGGCAAAGCCCGTGCTCAGGTCCAGCGGATTGAGCAGCGGCAAGTAGGGCAGCGGTGCCATGGCGCCGTCGTCAAAGACGTTCCATGCGGCGATCAGCAGCAGCGACCACAGCGCGCCCAGCGGTATCAGGGTGCGCTGGTACCAGGCGGAAATCGGCGCCACCGGCCAGGCGCCAGCGCGGCAGCGGCGGATCAGCCAGGCCAGTACCAGCATCATGGCCCAGGCCGGCAAGTAGCGGGCCCAGGCGGGGCTGACGCTGCCTTCGTGCCGCGCCAGCCAGGTGCTGACATGCATGGCGCCCACGGGCCAGAGCATCAGCCATGGCGCGGCCGTGCGCAGCGTGTGCAGCAGACGCTGCGCCCGCACGTCGAGTGACCAGCCCGCTTGCGGCCAGGCACGCAGCAGGTATTCGCCGGCCACCAGCGCGCAGGCCAGCGCCAGCCAGCTCAAGCCCGTCGGCAGGTAGTCGCGCACATACAGCGCCAGCAGCAGGTTGGCGCTCCACAGGCCCAGGCCGAGCCAGGCGGCCACGGTCAACCAGCGCAGTTGCGGCCAGTCCAGGCGCCGGGACAGGATGGCGAACATGGGCGTTGTCACGCACACGGCGATCAGGTACAGCGCCAGCCAGTGTTCGCCCGCGTGCGGCTGCATGGTCAGGTCGCCGTCGATCAGGCGCAGCAGCCAGCTGACGAGCGGCATGAGGATGGCGGCAAACCACAGCAGGCCGCTCCAGACCAGCAGGGGGCGCGCCACCAGGGCTAGCAGCGCGTCGCCGCCGCGCGCGCGCAGCGCAAGGAAACGAGCGCTGGCAAAGGCGGCGGCGCCCAGCAGCAGGGCGCTGAGGAAGGAGCCGCCGAACAGGCTGGCCGGATGCTGGTCCCAGGCCCAGCTGGCGTGGCTGAGCATGACCATGCCGGCCAGTACCTGCACGGCCAGCAGCAGCGCGCGCGGCGCATGCCATTGTTCGCGCCGCGCCAGCGCCGCCAGCAGGGCCGCCACTGCCAGCGCGCTGATCGTCAGCAGGTTCAGTTGCGTGGCGGCATCCGTGCGCAGCAGGATTTCGCTCCAGATGCCGCCCAGCAGCCAGGCCGTGGCGGCCGTCAGGAACAGCACCGACAGGCTGCTCATGAACTCCGGATGCAAGGGGCTGCCATGGCGGCGGAAATTGTAGGCCATCACCAGCGCGGCGGCGGCCAGCAGCGCGCAGCCGAGCCAGATGTTGGCCTGCAGGGCCGATGCCGTATTGAGTTCCTGCATGGCGATGAGGAAGGCAATCCACGCGGCCCCCTGCACCAGCAGGCCGAAGGCCCAGGCCAGGGTCTGGCGCTGGCGCAAGCCGACCCAGACGATGCCCGCGCCTTCCAGCGCCCAGGCGGCGGACGTCCAGCGGCCGTCGAGGGCGAACGGGATGGCCAGCGTGCCGAAGACGATGCCCAGCGCGAGGAAGGCTTCGGCCAGCAGTTTGAAGCCGTTCCTGCGCCACAGGGCCACGGCCAGCCCCATGTAGGTCAAACCGGCGACCAGCGCGGAAAACGCCAGGCCAAATTCAAAGTGCCGGACCAGGCCGTATTGCAGGCCCATGGCCGCCAGCGGCGTGCCGAACACGAGCGTGCCATCCACGTAATGCTTGAGGCGCGGTGCCTGGCGCGCGCAGTAGGCGATCGCGATGCCGATATAGAACAGCACGAACAGGATCAAAAACAGTTGCGTCGACAGGTAGTTCTCCGGGGTGTAGCGCAGCAGGCCCCAGGTGGTGGCGACGACGAAGGTGAAGCCAAAGCTCAGCACATTCAGCACGCGCCAGGCGCGTTTCAGGGCGATGGCGAAGACGCCCGCATTGAGCAGCGCGTAATAGCTGAACAGGCCGATATGGTTGCCGCTGCCCGTCGATACGAGCAAGGGTACGGCAAAGCCGCCGACGATGCCGAAGACGGCCAGCCAGACGGCGTTTTGCAGCACGGCCAGCAAACACGTGAACGCCGTCAGCACGAACAGCACGGCAAACGCCAGGCCGGCCGGGATCAGTTCATACAGGCGGAAGGCGCCGAATGTCACCAGCATCAATATCGCCAGCGCCGTGCCCTGCAGCGGCAAGCTGATGCCGGGACGGCTGATGCGGATGCGCCAGGCCCAGGCCAGCAGGGCGATGTCGGCCAGCGCGATGCCGGCCAGACGCAGTTCGATGGGCACCGTCACCTGCGCCGATACATAGCTGAGCAGGAAACTGACGCCGAGGAAGAGGATCAGCAAGCCCAGCTTGGCGACCAGGTTGCCGGTAAACAACCAGTTCTTCGCCTTGGCAAACAGGCCATCCGGGCGCGCGATCCAGGACGGGGTATTCGGGGCGGCGGGGACAGGTTTGGCGGGAGCCGGCGCGACAGGCGCCACCGGCTTCGGCGTCACGGGGGCGGCTGGCGCCGGCGCGACCTTTGCCAGTTCGACCGGCTCGATCATGGCCGCTTGCGGCACCGGTGTCGGCGCGGGAACAGGCACAGGCGCCGGCAACACACTCTCTTCGGCGCGCGGGGCAAATGGCGCGTCGGCCAGGCCTTCCAGCGCTTGCAGGCGCTGCTGGATGCCGCTGACTTCCTTGCGCAGGCGCGCCGTCAGCAGCTCCAGATCGGCCACCTTTCTGCGGTATTGCAATGCCAGCACGAAGGCGGTAATCAGCAAGCCTAGGATGAACAGCGTGATCAATCCAAACATGGAGTAGCTTTCCTGGAAGGGCAGGGCGAAGGTGCCCGACGTATGCGCACATTACCTTATTATCAAGAGACTGGCGAATTCTGTTGTGTCAGGGCAAGTACCGGGGCGGAATCAGGAAGACATGGCCAGCATGGCGTGGCAGGCTGTTTTCCGTATTGACGCCAAGCAAGATGACGACATTCAGATTGTCGCGCGCAAGATAGTGCTGTATTTTAGCAATTCCTTAATTGCCGGTTCCCCATGCCATGAGTCAAAGCAGCCAGTTTTCCTTATTGTCGCAGCGCCGTTTCGGGCCCTTCTTCTGGACCCAGTTCTTTGGCGCCTTCAACGACAATCTGTTCAAGACGGCCCTGATGGTGATCCTCGCCTACGATGCGCTAAGCTGGACCACGCTCGACCCGTCCACCATCACCAATTTGATACCCGGCCTGTTCATCCTGCCCTACGTCGTGTTTTCGGCCACGGCGGGCCAGCTGGCAGATAAATTCGAAAAGGCGGGCCTGGCGCGTTTCGTCAAATGGATGGAGCTGGCCATCATGGCCGTGGCCGCCGCCGGCTGGATGACGCACACGCTATGGCTGCTGGTGGCCGCCGTGGTCGGCATGGGCGTGCATTCAACCCTGTTCGGTCCCGTCAAGTATGCGTATCTGCCGCAGCAGCTCAAACCCGAGGAATTGGTCGGCGGCAATGGCCTGATCGAGATGGGCACCTTCGTCGGCATCTTGCTCGGTGAAATCCTCGGCGCCGTCTTGATCGTCCACAAGCCGCTGGGCGTGGAACTGGTGGCTGGCGCGACGATCGCCGTGGCCGTCTTCGGCCTGATCGCCAGCTACCGCGTGCCGCGCACGCCCGCGCCGGAGCCGGACTTGAAGGTGAGTTTGAATTTTGTCGCCGAATCGTTGCGCAACCTGAATTTTTCGCGCAAGAACCGTCCCGTCTTCCTGGCCATGCTGGGCAACTCCTGGTTCTGGTTTTACGGCGCCCTGATCCTGGCCCAGTTCCCCGTGTATTCGAAGGATTTCCTGCATGGCGACCACAGCGTGTTTGTGCTGCTGCTGACCGTGTTTTCCGTCGGCATCGGCACGGGTTCCCTGCTGTGCGAACGGCTGTCGGGCCACAAGATCGAGATCGGCCTGGTGCCGTTCGGCTCCATCGGCCTGTCGCTGTTCGGCATCGACCTGTATTTCGCCAGCAATGCATATGCGAATACGCAAGTGGTCGACGCGCTGGCGTTTGTGGGCCAGGCGGGCGTGCCGCGCATTTTGATCGATATCGTCATGATCGGCGTGTTCGGCGGCTTTTTCATCGTGCCCCTGTTCGCGCTGATCCAGACGCGCTGCGACCCGAAACACATTTCGCGCACCATTGCCGGCATGAATATCCTGAACGCCCTGTTCATGGTGGCGGCCGCCGGCGTGGCCATCGTGCTGCTGGGACGAGGCTTCACCATACCCCAGCTGTTCCTCGTCACGGCGATTCTGAATGCGCTGGTGGCCGCCTACATCTTCTCGCTGGTGCCGGAATTCCTCATGCGCTTCCTCGCGTGGATACTCATCCAGACCGTGCACCGGGTCAAAGTGGTCGATGGCGAGCGCATCCCCGCGGAAGGCGCGGCCGTGCTGGTTTGCAACCACGTCAGCTACGTGGACGCCATCGTCATCATGGCGGCCAGCCCCCGTCCCATCCGCTTCGTCATGGACCACCGCATCTTCAAGATGCCGCTGATGGGCTGGATTTTCCGCACGGCCAAGGCGATTCCCATCGCGCCGGCCAAGGAAGATCCATTCCTCATGGAAAAGGCCTTCATCGATATCGCGCAAGCGCTGCATGAAGGCGAACTCGTCTGCATCTTCCCCGAAGGCAAGTTGACGCGCACGGGCCAGATCAGCGAATTCAAGGGCGGCATCGCCAAGATCGTCGAGCGCAGCAAGGTGCCCGTAATTCCGCTGGCGCTGCGCGGCTTGTGGGGCCACCTGTTGAGCCATCGCAACGGCCATTTGTTCGAACGCGCCTTCAAGGCGGGCTTGCGCTCGCGTCTGTCGCTGGCTGTCGGCATGCCCGTGGCGCCCGAGGCCGCCACGCCGGAACTGCTGCAGCAAAAGGTGCAGGAATTGCGCGGCAAGTGGAAATAAGCGTTATGGCGTTGGCGTAGCCGTCCCTTTCTGCCGCGCCAGGTGCGCGCGCAGCAGGGCGGCGATGGCGTCGAAATCCACGGGTTTCGTCAGGTGATGGTCGAAACCGGCTTGCTCCGTGCGCGCGCGTGCCTCGCCCTGGCCCCAGCCCGTCAAGGCGATCATCAGCACGTCGCGCCCCTGCGCGCGCTGGCGGATCTGGCGCGCCGCTTCGTAGCCATCCATGTCCGGCATGCCCAGGTCCGTCACGACCAGTTGCGGCCACGCCAATTCGACGGCCGCCAGCGCCTGCGCGCCGCCATACGCGACGCTGGCGGCATAGCCTTCGAGCTGGAACAGGCTTTGCAAGGCATCGGCCGCGTCGCGGTTGTCGTCCACCACCAGCACTTGCACCGGCGGGCCGGTGCTGGCGGGCGTGTCGCTGCCGGCGGCGTCTGGCGTGGCCGGCGTGGCGGCCGGGGCGCCGCCAGCGCTGGCCGGCAAGGTGACGATGAAGCGGCTGCCCAGCCCGGGGCCGTCGCTGCAGGCCTCGATGCTGCCGCCATGCATCTCGGCAAATTGCCGCGCCAGGCTCAAGCCAATGCCCAGGCCGCTGGCCATCTGGCCCGCCACCGTGGGCCCCTGTTCAAACATGGAAAAGATGCGCGCGATGGCATCCGGGGCGATGCCGATGCCATTGTCTTCGATCGTTACCTGCAACTGGCCTTGCGCCAGCTGGGCCGCAATGTGGATGCGGCCGCCGTCCGGCGTGAATTTCACGGCATTCGAGACGATATTGGCAAAGATCTGCACCACCCGGGCATAGTCGGCGTGCAAGGTCACGGCATGCGGCGGGAGATCGACGGTGATGCGGATGTGCCGGCTGCTGGCCGCGGGCTGGCATAGTTCGATGACATGCTCGAGCACTTGCTGTAACTTAAACTCCTTGCGCTGCAGCAGGACCTTGCCGCTGGTGATGCGCGCCACGTCGAGCAAGTCGTCCACCAGCCGCGTCAGGTGCGTCACCTGGCGCTCGATCACGTCGCTCACCTTGCCGACCTGCGCCGATGCCGGATACAGGTGCTTGAGCACGGCCACCGACGACTTGATGGGCGCCAGCGGATTGCGCAGTTCATGGCCGAGGCTGGCAAGGAATTCGTCCTTGCGCCGCTGCGTCTCGCGCAACTGGTACTGGCGCCGGCGCGCGCGCAGCATGGCGTGCGCCGAGGTGATCAGGGTCAGGATGTGCACGGGGCGTTCCAGCAGGGTCAGGTTGCCCAGGGTGGAGATAGCCTGCCGCACGGGCAGGGAATCGAGTCCCGCGTGCGTCAGCAGGATGATGGGCAAGTCGGACCAGTCCGGCTGCTGCCGGGCATAAGCGTCGAGCACGGCGTAGACCCCCGCATGCAGCGCCTCTTCCACCGTCAGCACGCCGCCGGCGCCCAGCGCCAGCTGTTCGGCCAGTGCGTCCGGGGAGGCGCAGGCATGGCTGGCGATGGCGCTGCCCGCCAGTACCTTGCCGGCCAGGGCGGCATCCTGGCCGTCAGGCGCGTAGATCAGGATGCGCTGCTCCATGATGAGTCCTAGGGGAAAGGCGTGCCGCCGATGGTGGGCAAGCCCGACAGGATGCCGTGAAAGCCGGCCAGGGGCGGGCCGATGCGGATGCCTTGCGGGCTGATCTGGAAAGGGCGGATGCTGCGTTCGTGCGCGCTGCCGCGCTTCTTGAAGACGGAAATGGCTTGCCGCACCTCGCCTTCCGCTTCGTAGTAGCGCAGCATGATGACGCTGTCGGCCAGGTAGCTGGCGTCGGCCGCCGTCGTCATCGAGGTGCCCAGCATGTTCTGCTGCACCCCGACGAGCAGGGTGGCCACGCCGCGCTGGCTCAGGTAATTGAGCAGTTCGTGCAGATAGGTGCTCTGGAAGCGCTCGTCGGGTACGGCGTGCATGTAGCCGTTCAGGCTATCGATGACGATCACCTTTGCACCTCTTTCGGCCGCGTCGACCACGGCCTGGGCGAATTCGCCGGGGGTCAGCTCGGCCGGGTCGACTTGCTGCACCGAAAGCAGCCCGGTGTCGAGCGCCGCCTGCAGGCGCATGCCCACGTTGTCGGTCCGGTTCAGCAGCTTGCTGCGCGCTTCCTCGAACAGGAACATGGCGCACGGTTCGCCGCGCTTTGTTGCCGCGTGCACGAATTGCGCCGCCAGGGTGGACTTGCCGCTGCCGGCGGGGCCGGAAATGAGCGTGCTCATGCCTTCTTCCAGGCCGCCGCCTATCATGGCGTCCAGCTCAGGCACGCCGCTCGACAGGCGCCGATGGTCGCCGTCGCGGCGCGTATCGGCCGCCACCAGGCGCGGATAGACGACCAGGCCCTCGGCGGCGATCTTGTAATCGTGCGTGCCGCTGCGAAACGGCACGCCCCGGTATTTCACCACCCGCACGCGGCGCCGGTCATTGCCATACGCCTGGTTTTGCAGCTCCAGCGAAATGACGCAATGGGCCACGCTACGCACTTGCAAGCCATCGTCCAGCGCGGAACGGTCATCGATCAGCACGGTGGTGCAGTGCCGGCTGGCCAGGTATTGTTTCAACGCCACGACCTGGCGCCGGTAGCGCAAGGGGTTTTCCGCCAGCAGTTGCAGTTCGGACAGCGAATCGAGCACGAGGCGGGCCGGGCGGTGCTTTTCGATGGCGGCCAGGATGCGCTGGTTGGTCGAGGCCAGTTCGATTTCCGACGGGTGGAAGATCGTGTACTGGCGCTCGGGGTCGAGCATGTCGTCGCTGGGCGCCACCTCTTCGATGGCGATGCCGGCCAGGTCCCAGCCATGCGACAGGGCGGCGCCGCGCAGCTCGATTTCGGATTCGGCCAGGGCGATATACAGCACGGGCGTGCCGTGGCGCGCCCCTTCGGCCAGAAACTGCAGCGCCAGGGTGGTCTTGCCTGTGCCTGGCACGCCTTCGAGCAGGTACAGGCGCTCGGGTAGCAGGCCTCCACTCAGTATGGTGTCGAGACCAGCGACGCCCGTCGACAGCAGTGGCGGCGCGTCCAGGCCGCCCGCGCCATCGTCTTGCGCCTTTCCTTGCGCCTGTGCTGTCGTCATCGCGTCCTCGCTTCGCCACGCTGTGGTCAATATATTAGCGCGTCCGCCGCAGCATGTCTTTTCGATACCATTGGTAAATAATCACGGCCGCCATGCCAGCGGGGGCCGGCAATGTTGCACACTTGTTGGCAGATTCAGCAAAGAAATCTTTACCCTGCTAAAGTATTCACTCAATCCAACTCTCCCGCTTTGCCGTTTTGCCGCCGCCAGCCTGTATTTCGATGGATCCTGCTGGCGCGCGCCTGCTGTTGTTGTCGCCATTTAATTGCATCATTAGCAACAAAAAACGCTTAAAGGTTACTTTGTTTCAATTGTAACGCTGCTTGACGATTTTAGAATGATCGTTCATTCTTTGATCTGCGTTAATAAATTTAGTCATTTCTAACGACACTAGCCAGCTTCTTTTTCAGAAAGTCCAAGATGCAACCAACCTTTTCCCTGACGTCGCCGCGTACGAGCGGCGCTATTGCCGTTCTGTGCGCCTCTGTAATCATGGCCGGCTGCAGTAAAAAACAGGAAGCACCTCACGCGCAGCAAGCGCCGCAGGTGGTCGTGTTTACTGTTAATCCGGCCGCGTTGCCGATGAGCGCCGAATTGCCCGGCCGCACGAATGCCTACCAGGTCGCCGATGTGCGCCCGCAAGTCGGCGGCTTGATCCAGAAGCGCCTGTTCGTCGAGGGTAGCGATGTGAAAGCGGGCACGGCCCTGTATCAGATCGACCCGGCCACCTACCAGGCCGCCTACAACTCGGCCAAGGCCGCGCTGTCGAAAGCCAAGGCCAACCTGCTGACGGCCGGTCCGAAAGCGTCGCGCTACAAGGAACTGGTGGCCATCGAAGGCGTCAGCCGTCAAGAGTACGATGATGCTGTCGCCGCGTTCGAGCAAGCGAAGGCAGACGTCGAGTCCGCCACCGCGGCACTGGAATCGGCGAACATCAACCTGCGCTACAGCACCGTGACGGCGCCGATCAGCGGCCGCACCAGCCGCTCGACCGTGACGGCCGGCGCGCTGGTCACGGCGGGCCAGGCCGAAGCGCTGACCACCGTGCAGCAACTCGATCCGATCTATGTCGATGTGACCCAGTCGAGCACCGACCTGCTGCGCCTGAAACGCCAGATGGCCGACGGCTCGCTGAAGAAAGTGGGCGAAGGCCAGGCCAAGGTCGACCTGATCCTGCCGGACGGCAGCAAGTACGGCGCATCGGGCAAGCTGCAGTTTGCCGGCGTGACGGTCGATCCGACCACCGGCAACGTGGTCTTGCGCGCGCTGTTCCCGAACCCGAAAGGCGAATTGCTGCCAGGCATGTACGTGCGTGCGCAGCTGGAAACGGGCGTCGATGAAAAAGCCATCACCGTGCCGCAAGTGGGCGTGACGCGCAACCAGAAGGGCCAGGCCACCGCCCTGATCCTGAACAAGGAAAACAAGGTCGAGCAGCGCGTGCTGACCACCAGCGGCACCGTCGGCACCAACTGGCTGGTGACGTCCGGCCTGGCCGCAGGCGACCGCGTGATCGTGGAAGGCTTGCAAAAAGTCAAGCCAGGCGCGCCAGCCGTTGCCGTGCCGGCCAAGGCCGAAGCTGCTCCTGCGCCCGCGCCCGCCGCTGCCGCTTCTGCCGCCGCATCGGCTGCCAGCGCCCACTAATTCAGGAGAATATTAATGGCCCGTTTTTTCATTGACCGCCCGATTTTTGCCTGGGTGGTTGCGATCGTCATCATGCTTGCCGGCGTGATTTCGATCCTCAGCCTGCCGATTGCGCAGTACCCGAGCATCGCCCCGCCGTCGATTTCGATCAGCGGCTCCTACCCTGGCGCTTCCGCCAAGACCGTGGAAGATGCGGTCACCCAGGTCATCGAACAAAAGATGAAGGGTATCGACGGCTTGCGCTACATGGCGTCGTCGAGCGATGCGACTGGCGGCATCAGCATCACCTTGACGTTTACCAGCGGCACCAATCCTGACATCGCCCAAGTGCAGGTACAGAACAAGCTGCAGCTGGCCACGCCGCTGCTGCCGACGGCTGTCACGCAACAGGGTCTCGTCGTGTCGAAAGCGACGAAGAACTTCCTGATGGTGTTCGGCTTCATTTCCGAAAACGGCAAGATGGACCAGACCGACTTGAGCGACTATGTGGCCGCCAACGTCGTCGATCCGCTCAGCCGTGCCGCCGGCGTGGGCGATGTGACCCTGTTCGGTTCGCAGTACGCGATGCGCATCTGGCTCAATCCGGCCAAGCTGCAAAGCTTCAACCTGACCCCGGCGGACGTGATCACGGCCGTGCAGGCGCAGAATGCGGAAGTATCGGCCGGTGAACTGGGCGGCACGCCGTCCGTCAAGGGCCAGCAGCTGAACGCGACCGTCTCGGCGCAAAGCCGTTTGCAAACGGTGGAGCAGTTCGGCGCCATCTTGCTGAAAACCACCACCGACGGCGCCATGGTGCACCTGAAGGACGTGGCTACCATGGAACTGGGCCGCGAGAATTACAACACCGTGGCCCGCTACAACGGCCATGCGGCAACGGGCGTGGCAATCAAGCTGGCGACGGGCGCCAACGCGCTCGACACGGCCAACGCGGCGAAAGCCATGCTGAGCAAGCTGAGCAAGCAATTCCCTGAAGGCATGACCTACCAGGTGGCGTTCGACACGACCCCGTTCGTGAAACTGTCGATCGAAGAAGTGGTCAAAACCCTGGTCGAGGCGATCATCCTGGTATTCCTGGTGATGTATCTGTTCCTGCAAAACTTCCGCGCCACCCTGATCCCGACCATGGCCGTGCCGGTCGTGCTGCTCGGTACCTTCGGCATCCTGAACGCGTTCGGTTATTCGATCAACACCTTGACCATGTTCGCCATGGTGCTGGCCATCGGCCTCTTGGTCGATGATGCGATCGTGGTGGTGGAAAACGTCGAGCGCGTGATGAGCGAAGAGGGCTTGTCGCCGCTGGAAGCGACGCGCAAGTCCATGACGCAGATCACGGGCGCGCTGGTTGGTATCGCCATGGTGCTGTCGGCCGTGTTCGTGCCGATGGCCTTCTTCGGCGGTTCGACGGGCGTGATTTACCGCCAGTTCTCGATCACGATCGTCTCGTCGATGGTGCTGTCGGTCATCGTCGCGCTGGTGTTTACGCCAGCCTTGTGCGCCACCCTGCTGAAACCGGTAGAGAAGGGCCACCACGCGACGAACAAGGGCTTCTTCGGCTGGTTCAACCGCAGCTTCGACAGCAGCAGCAACAAATACCAGGGCTGGGTCGGCGCCATGATCACGCACCGCGCCCGCTCGATGCTGCTGTACGTGCTGTTGCTGGCCGGCCTCGTGTTCATCTTCATGCGCCTGCCGACCTCGTTCCTGCCGGAAGAAGACCAGGGCATCCTGTTTACGCAGATTCAGTTGCCGACGGGCGCCACGCAAGAGCGCACCCTGAAAGTGATCGAGCAGGTCGAAGACCACTTCATGAACAGCGAGAAAGACAACGTCGCTTCCGTGTTTGCCGTGGCCGGTTTCAGCTTCGGCGGTAACGGCCAGAACACGGGTATCGCCTTCGTGCGCCTGAAAGACTGGGCGCTGCGCAAGGACGTGTCGCAGAAAGCGCCGGCCGTGGCCGGTCGCGCCATGGGCAAGTTGTTGCAGATCAAGGATGCGATGGTGTTTACGTTTGCGCCGCCCGCCGTGCTGGAACTGGGTAACGCCACCGGTTTCGACATGCAACTGCAGGATATCGGCGGTGTCGGCCACGACGCCCTGATGGCGGCACGTAACCAGCTGCTGGGCATGGCGTCGCAAAACCCCGTCATGGTGGGCGTGCGCCCGAACGGCCAGGAAGATACGCCGCAGTACAAGATCGACATCGACCAGCAGAAAGCCACCGCGCTGGGCTTGCAGATCTCGGAAATCAACCGCGTGCTGAGCGTGGGCTGGGGTAGTTCCTATGTCAACGACTTCCTCGACCGTGGTCGCGTGAAGAAAGTGTTCATCCAGGGCGATGCCAGTTCGCGCATGCTGCCGGAAGACTTGAACAAGTGGTTCGTGCGCAATGCCGCCGGCCAGATGGTGCCGTTCTCGGCCTTTGCCACCGGCAAGTGGATCTACGCTTCGCCACGCCTGGAACGCTACGAAGGCTTGCCGTCGGTCGAGATCCTCGGCACGCCGGCGCCGGGCCAGAGCACGGGCGCCGCCATGAACGCGATGGAAGAAATGGTGGCCAAGCTGCCGCCTGGCATCGGCATGAGCTGGACCGGCGTGTCGCTGGAAGAGCGCGAATCCGGTTCGCAGACGCCGCAGCTGTACGCGCTGTCCCTGCTGATCGTGTTCCTGTGCCTGGCCGCGCTGTATGAGAGCTGGTCGATTCCGTTCTCCGTGCTGCTGGTCGTGCCGCTGGGCGTGATCGGCGCCGTGCTCGGCACGTGGATGTTCGGCCTGTCGAACGACGTGTACTTCCAGGTGGGCTTGCTCACGGTGGTGGGCCTGTCGGCGAAGAACGCGATTCTGATCGTCGAATTTGCCAAGGAAATGCAGGAATCGGGCATGTCGCTGCTGGACGCGACCTTGCATGCGGTGCGTCTGCGCCTGCGTCCAATTCTGATGACCTCGATTGCCTTCGGCCTGGGCGTGTTGCCACTGGCCATTTCCAGCGGCGCCGGTTCCGGCAGCCAGAACGCCATCGGTATCGGCGTGCTGGGCGGTATGTTGACGGCCACGTTCCTCGGTATCTTCTTCGTGCCGGTGTTCTTCGTGCTGGTGCGCGGCTTCTTCTCGAAGCCGGACGCGCCCGCCACGCCGGCGACGCCTGGTTCGCCAGCCGTCACGCTTTCCAAGGATGCACATTAATATGAAAAAATCACTACTCTCCATGGCGGCGCTGGCCTTGCTGGCCGGTTGCAGCCTGGCTCCCACGTACGAGCGTCCGGCGGCGCCGGCGCCCACGGCCTGGCCGACGGGCCCTTCCTACAAGGCCGACACGGCCGCCGCCGACGCCAAGCCGGTGGCGGACATCGCCTGGCGCGAGTTCTTTGCCGATGCGCGCCTGCGCCAGGTACTGGAACTGGCGCTGGCCAACAACCGCGACCTGCGCGTCTCGATCCTGAACATCGAGAAGGCGCGCGCCACGTACGGCATCGAACGCGCCGCCCTGATCCCGACCCTGTCGGCGTCGGGCGGCCAGTCGGCCACGCGCATTTCGAAAAACGCCAGCCCCACGGGCGAAGCGTCCATCAACCGCCAGTACACGGCGAACCTGGGCGTATCGGCCTACGAGCTGGACTTCTTCGGCCGCGTGCGCAGCCTGTCCGACAGCGCGCTGGAGCAATACCTGGGCACGGAAGAAGCACGCCGTGCACAGCAAATCAGCCTGGTGGCCGAAGTGGCCAGCACCTATCTGAACCTGGTGGCCGACCAGCAGCGTCTGCGCGTGGCGCAGGACACCCTGAAGAGCCAGCAGTCGTCGTACGACCTGGCCGTGCGCCGCTTCAGCGCGGGCGCCACCTCGGGCCTGGACAAGTACGATGCCCAGACCAGCGTCGAGTCGGCCCGTTCCGACGTGGCTGTCTACACGAGCCAGGTTGCGCTGGATCAAAATGCGCTGGTCTTGCTGGTGGGCGGCCCCGTGCCGGCCGACCTGCTGCCGCCAGCCGAGTTCGGCACCGTGACGGCGCTGACGGACATTCCGTCCGGCGTGCCGTCGGACGTGCTGCAACGCCGTCCCGACGTGCTGGCGGCGGAGCGCACCTTGCGCGCCGCCAACGCCAACATCGGCGCGGCGCGCGCGGCCTTCTTCCCGCGCATTTCGCTGACGGCCACGGCCGGTTCGGTCAGCGACAACCTGTCCGGCCTGTTCAAGGCGGGCAGCGGCACCTGGAGTTTCCTGCCGCAGATCAGCTTGCCGATCTTCGATGGCGGCGTGAACCGCGCCAACCTCGATATCGCCAAGGTGCAGCGTGAAATCTCCGTGGCGCAATACGAAAAGGCGATCCAGGTCGCCTTCCGTGAAGTGTCCGATGCGCTGGCCCAGCGCGGCACCATCGACGAGCGGCTGCAATCGCAGGTCTCGCTGGTCGAGGCGTCGACGAAGAGCTACACCATCCACGACGCGCGCTACAAGCAGGGCGCCGAGTCCTACCTGAACGCCCTGGTGGCCCAGCGCGCGCTGTACACCGCGCAGCAAAGCCTGATCACGGCGCGCCTGGCCAAATCGACCAACCTGGTCACCTTGTATAAGGTGCTGGGCGGCGGTTGGCAGCCTGAGCAGACAGCCGTCGCGGCGGCTGGCGGCGCCCAATAATCACGGGGACGCCGACGCCGGCCTTGCCCGCAAGGGCAGGGCCGGCGCGCTACTGGAAAAGTCATGAACCAAGTTGAAAAGAAGCATCCGGATCCCGAGCGCGCCAACACGCGGCGCAAGCAGGTGCTTGATGCGGCCGAAAGCTGCTTCAGCCGCCGCGGTTTCCACGGCGCCAGCATGGCCGAGATATCGAAGGCGGCCGGCATGAGCGCGGGCCACATCTATAATTATTTTGACAGCAAGGATGCGATCATCGCCGCCTTCGTCATGCAGAATACGGAGCGGGTGTCGAACCTGATGCAGGACCTGGCGCAGCGCGAAGATCCGTTGCAGGCTGTGATCGACAATGCGGGCGAGCATGTGCTCGAAGCGCTGGACCCGACCACGTGGATGATGCCGCTGGAAATCTTTGCCGAAGCGTCGCGCAATCCGGCGATCGCGGAAATGCTGCAGTGCTCGGACCGGCGTTCGCGCCAGTTATTTCTCTCCATCATCCGCGACGCGCGCATCAAGCGCGGCTTGCCGGCCGACGAGGAAATGCTGCAGGGGCGCCTCGATGCCCTGGTGGCGCTGTACCAGGGTTTGCCCGTGCGCTTCATTCATCATCCGGACGTGAAGGTCGAACCGCTGATCGCGGGCTTTCGCATCGTCCTGACGGCGCTGCTGCTGAGCGAATAGGGCGCTTGAGCGGGGCATGCAAAAAAGTTTGCGCAGATCGACATGAATCGTGCGCAAAGCATGGCAAAAACCTAAAAGCGTCTGCTATAATTCCCACCTCGTCGGGGCGTAGCGCAGCCTGGTAGCGTACATGCATGGGGTGCATGGGGTCGGAAGTTCGAATCTTCTCGCCCCGACCATTAGATTCAAGGAGTTACAGCGCAAGCTGTATCAAAACCCGGCACTGTATATTAGATAATTGTCTAATATCGGTGCCGGGTTTTTCCGTTTACGTGACGTATGATTTCATTGCCGCGTGCCGATGTCCGTTATCGGCCTGTCGCGTTGAAGAACGCCAACTGCGCGCGCGATCGCCACGGCTTGCCGCTGTGTCGGCAAACAAAAGGCGGAAGCGGCGATGACGGGACGTCAGGACGCCAGGCGAGCTGCCCGAGCCGCAGCGGGGAGTTGCTGCCGCATCAGCGGATATCGGCCGGTATTCCTTGCCGTCAAGGCAGGGTCATGTCCAGACCGACCATCCTGACGACGAAGAAGGTGACGATCCCCAGGGCCAGCAGCAATAGCGCGAAGATGCTCACCACCTTGCCGCTCGCGCGCAGCACCGCGCGATTCTGCTTCGCCTTGTCCTTATCCTTCTTCCCTTGATCGTAATGCCATTTGATGGCGAAGAACATGCCCGTGGCGAGCACGAGAGCCTTGAACGTCACGAAGACTATGGGGGTCCAATCGATCATTTTGCGTATTTCCAGTCTATTACTTGACACTATCTATCGTGAGGAGCACTACCTCAACACGCTGCTTCAGCAGCTTCTGTTCACACCATCTCCCAGGCATCCTGTTTGACTCTTTCATTATATCTACTATGAAATAAGCATGGCATCGAGCGCCGTGATTTGCCGAATGATGCACGCGAGAGAGGAGAAAACGTCAGCGACTGCCATGCAAGGATGGTGTTGCTGCACGTTATGATGCATACTAATTGAAAACAATTTCCATACATTGAGACAAAATGTCCCAGTTGAAAACCATACAAGATGAACATTTGACTATCTGGTTGCCGCGCTTGGCAGGGAACAAAGGGCCACGTTTCTTGCAGATTGCCGATGCCTTGCAGGCGGCGGTGGCAGACGGATCGGTGAAGCCGGGTGAGCGCCTGCCGACGCAGCGCCAGCTGGCAGCACAGCTGGGCGTCGACCTGACGACGATCACGCGCGCATACGACGAAGCCCGGCGCCGCCACTTGCTGGAGGGACGCGGTGCCCGGGGCACGTATGTCGCGGCGCCGAAAGTCGAATTGACCGCTATCCTCGACCTGAGCATGAACACCCCGCCACCGCCGGAGGGCGTGGACTTCGACGATATGTTGAAACAAGGTTTGTCGCAGGTCTTGATGCGGGCCGATAATGAATTGCTGATGACTTACCACCTGGGCGGGGGAAGCGACTCCGACCGCAAGGCTGGAGCCCATTGGCTGGCACCGATGTTCGGATACCTGGATTTTCGGCAGCTTGTGGTCTGTCCGGGCGCGCAGGCGGCGATCGCCGCATTGATCCTTGCGCTGACGGAGCCTGGCGATGTGATCCTGGCGGAACCGACGAGTTATCCCGGCTTGCGTGCCGCGGCGAGCCAGTTCGGCCGCCACGTCATTGCCGTGGAAGCGGATCAGCATGGGATGCTGCCCGGGATGCTCGAGGAAGCGTGCCGCCAGCACCGGCCCGGGCTGATCTACCTCAATCCGACCTTGCAGAACCCGACCGCCGCCACCATGCCGGAACGCCGGCGCAAGGAGCTCGCCGGCGTCGCGCAGCGCTGCAATGCACGCATCGTCGAGGACGACCCCTACTGGCTCCTTGCCGATGCCCCGCCGCCGCCCATTGCCACGTTTGCCCCGGAACACGTGGTCTACATCTCGACCCTGTCGAAATGCCTGACGCCCGGCTTGCGTGTCGCCTTCGTGCTGATGCGCGACCCGATTGAACGCGAACGTTTCCTGGTCGCGCTACGATCCTTTGCGCTGATGGTCGCTCCTCTGACGGCCGCACTGGCCACGCAGTGGATACTCGACGGTTCGGCTGACGGATTGATGGAAGGCGTACGCAACGAGGCGCGCCTGCGCCACCGGATGGCGCGCGATATCCTGGCGGGGCGCTACAGCGGCAGTGGCGACGGCCTGCATGTATGGCTCGAGTTGCCGGCATATTGGAACTCCTCGCAGCTCGCGCGCGCAGCCGCCAGCTCCGGCATCGCGGTCACGCCGGCGGAGGCCTTCGCCACGGGCAGTGCATCGGTGAACGCCATCCGGATCTCTTTGGGGTGCATCAAGGACCGTGGCCGCTTGCAGGCGGGTCTTCAACGGCTGTCTCATTTGCTTGCGCAGCGGCCCGAGTCGTTCAGCGCTGCTGTGGTTTGATTGTCCAGGGCGGGCATACCCGAGCAAGGGTAATGCCATGGGAATCTTGGAACATCCGCAATCACGTTCTTATGTAGGTATCCGTGGTCTTGTCTGTCTGCCAGCCATCCCCCGTTTTCGCCATCCTGTCCCCCGATTGTCGTCCCCTGTCGCTGTCGTCAACCTGGCAGCACGGCTTTCGCCTATGATGGACTGGCACGTGCACAATGATTATGTTTTCCCTTCATTCAACAACCATGAGGTGTCCATGATTCGCTATGTCCTGCCTGCCCTGTTGTTCGCCAGCGTACTGCCGGCGCATGCCCAAGTCCCTGTCAAGGAAACGCCGCTGATCGAGCGGGCCAAGCTGTTCGGCAATCCCAGCAAGTCCGGTGGCAAGCTCAGCCCCGATGGACGTTGGCTGTCGTGGATCGCGCCGCGCGATGGTGTGCTCAATGTGTGGGTGGCGCCGGCCGGCGACCTGGCGCAGGCGCGGCCGCTGACGGATGAAAAGGTACGGCCCATCCGCGGCAGCTTCTGGTCGCCCGACTCGACAACCTTGCTGTTCATCCAGGACAAGGGCGGCGACGAGAATTTCCTGTTGTACGGGGTGAACGTGGCGACCGGCAAGCAGGTCAATTACACGCCGTTCGAGAAGACGCGCGTGCGTATCGTCCAGATCAGCAGCAAGGTCAGGGACCGCATCCTCGTCGGCATCAATAACCGCGATGCGCGCTGGCACGACGTGTACAGCCTGGACCTGGCCAGCGGCAAGCTGACCCTGGTGCAGCAGAACGATGGTTATGGCGGCTACCTGGCCGATGAATTGCTCAATCTGCGTATCGCCAGCAAGGCGCGCGCCGATGGCGGCATGCAGTATTTCCGCCTGACGGACGGCAAGGTCGAGAGCACGCCGCTGACCGAAGTCGCTCTGGAAGACTCGCAGACGACGGCGCCGCTGGCGTTTACGGTCGACGGCAAGACCTTGTACTGGACCGATTCGCGCGGCCGCAATACCTCGGCGCTGCTGGCGCAGGACGTGGCCAGCGGCAAGACCACGGTCATGGCGCAAGACCCGCGCGCCGACATCGCCGATGCGCTGTACGACACGCGCACGGGCCGGGTGCAGGCCTATACGGTCAATTACCTGCAGCAGGAATATCTGCCGCTGGTGGACGACCTGAAAGCCGACCTGGCTTTCCTGAAGAAAAATACCCAGGGCCAGTTCACGGTGACGTCGCGCACCGATGCCGACGATAAATGGCTGGTGAATGTCGACGCCGTCACGGCGCCGCCATCGAGCTGGCTGTACGAGCGCAAGACCAAAAAGCTCACGCAGCTGTACGTGACGCGTCCGGAACTGGAAGGCGCGCCGCTGGTGCCCATGTATCCGCAGCAGATCAAGGCGCGAGACGGCCTGAACCTGGTGTCTTACCTGACCCTGCCGCAGGCGTCGAAGGCGGGCGCCGGCGGCAAGGCCACGCAGGCGGTGCCGATGGTGCTGCTGGTGCACGGCGGCCCGTGGGCGCGCGACACCTATGGCTACAACGGCTACCACCAGTGGCTGGCCAATCGCGGCTATGCCGTGCTGTCGGTGAACTACCGGGGCTCGACGGGCTTCGGCAAGCAATTCATCTCGGCCGGCGACCTGCAGTGGGGCCGCAAGATGCATGACGATTTGCTCGACGCGGTGCAATGGGCCGTGCAGAGCGGCGTGACGAGCGCCGACAAGGTGGCCATCATGGGCGGCTCGTACGGCGGCTACGCCACCCTGGCTGGCATGGCGTTCACGCCGACGACGTTTGCCTGCGGCGTCGACATCGTCGGCCCGTCGAACCTGTTTACCTTGCTGCAAACCATACCGCCGTACTGGGAAGCGGGCAAGCAGCAGTTCTACAAGCGCATGGGCGACCCGACCACGGAAGAGGGCAGGGCGCTGCTGAAGGAACGCTCGCCGCTGAACTTTGCGCAGAACATCCAGCGCCCGCTGCTGATCGGCCAGGGCGCGAACGACCCGCGCGTCAACGTGGCGGAGTCGGACCAGATCGTGGCGGCCATGGCGGCGAAGAATATTCCCGTCACGTATGTGCTGTTCCCCGACGAGGGCCATGGCTTTGCGCGGCCCGTCAACAATATCGCTTTCAATGCCGTGACGGAAAACTTCCTGGGCCAATGCCTGGCTGGCCGCGCCGAGCCGATCGGCGCCACCCTGAAGGCGTCCACCGCGCAGGTCAAGCATGGCGCCGAGTTTGCGCCGGGCTTGCAGGAGGCGATGCGCTAGGTAGCGAAAGCCGCATGGCAGTTGCAGTGCTGGCGGCCGGGCTTGATGGCCCGTGCCGCCGCATTGCTGCCGGGCGCAGGTGGGGAGAAGTTCATGTCAAAAGCTGTGCCAGAGCGGCAATGCTTGCATTAGAATAAATCATTGCTTCAATCACAGCGTTCACGGAATGGACTACCTGCAATGATGAATGTATTGACTCTGGAACACTTCGCCACGTGCGTCAACGATACATTTGCCGCGATCAGCGACGGGAATGCCGCTTTCATCCTGAAGGAGGTGCGTCCCTTGCAGTCCGCCACGCTGGAGGGCATGCTGCGCGCGCCGTTCAGCTTGGTGTTCCACAATCGTTCCCCCATCCTCTTCAGCCAAAAAATCTTTCAACTGCAGCATGATGCGTTGGGCGAAGTGGGCATTTTCCTGGTGCCCGTGGCGCGTGACAGCGACGGTTTTCTGTATCAGGCGGTGTTCAACTGAGCGTGTTGCCGAAGGGCACAGACGCGGGGACAGGCAGGGCCAGGCAGGCGCCACGCTGGCGCCGCCCATGCACCCGTTCAAGTATCAATCAAATGCAGGAAACTCGCCTTGCAGGGCGATGCAGAAATTCAGCGCCAGCATGGGCTGGCGGTTTTCGTGCGCCTGCCCGCCGCCCGCCGAAGCGACGGCCTGTGGCGCGAACGTGGCGTTGGGTGTTGTCGCCGGCACGAAGGCGTTCGTACCGGTGATGCTGGTGAGGCCATCGCCCGTTTGCGGCACGTTGCGCTGCAGGCTGGCATTGGTCTGGCGGCTCAATGTCAGTTGATGGGTGTGCGCAGGGATCTGCGTGGCGTCCAGCTGGACCGTGTTGGTGCCGAACGTCTCGCCCATCACGCGCGAGGTGAGTCCCGGTCCTTGTCCCTGGCCGCAGGGCGCGCGTCCCGTGAAGTTGGGCAGCTGGAAGGTGTTGACCCCATCGCCGCCATATTGCGTGCCGATTAATGAAAACAGCGCGGCGTATTGGCGTATCTGCAGGGTGGCGCCGTTACAGCTGGCCCACCCGTAGGGTGTGAAATTGAAACCGAAGACTTGTATTTCGCCAATGTACGGTGATGTCACGGTAGGTTCTCCTGATCGATTTTATGGGCTGTGCTTGCGTGCCGGCTGCTATGGCTGGGACGGGTAAATGCCTGCCCATGCGATGCAAAATGATGCGGTCAGGGTTGGCATGGTGTTTTCATGCGCCTGGCTGCCGCCGATCGTACTCGTCGCCGCCGGCGCCAATGCATAGGTGGTGAGGCCAGCCAGGCTGCTGGTGTACATCTTGTCGTTATTGACCGGGGCCGCCAGTTGTGTGCTGGCCGCTGGCGTATTCACCGTCGCCAGCGAGCTGATCGCACTGACCACGTGCGTATGCGCGGGCAGCTGGGTCTGCTGCAAGGTCACCGTTTCGCTGCCGCCTTTTTGCCCCATCACGCGATTGGACAGGCCAGGGCCGGTGCCCTGGTGCAGCGGAACCTGGCCGCGCAGGTCGGGTACGGCAAAGGTGTTGACGCCGTCGCCGCCGTAGGTGGTACCCAGCAGGGTGTACAGCACTTCGTTATCGGCGATCGGTTTCAGGCTGCCGTCGCAGGCAAACCAGCCGGAAGGAATGCGGGGAAAGGAAAACAGGCGGATTTCGCCGACATAGGGTGTGGTCATGACTATGCTCCGTGGGAAGTGGCTGGCATGTTAGTTGCGCGACGGGAAGATACCGCTCAGGGCGATACTGAAATTGAGCACCTGAAATGGTTGCATATTGTTATGCGCCTGGTTGCCGCCTGTCTGAGCCAGGGTCTGGCTGTTCAAGGTCACTTGCGGCCCCGCCGAGCCATAGATGGCTTCCGCGCCGCTGCCGCCGTACAGCGTGTTGGTCGGGTTCTTCGTGGTGCCGGGTGTGGTCGAGGCATTCAGTGCATGCGTATGCGCGGGAATCTGGGTCAATGTCAATGTGATAGCTTCCGCACCCGCGCGCGCGCCGATCGGATAGGGACTGGGTTGCCAGGAACCGTCCGCCGAATTGCCTGCACCGACAGGAGTACTGCCCTGCAGGTTGGGCAAGGCGAAGGTGGTGGTGCCATTGCCGCCATACGCAGTTCCCAACAGTGCAAACAGCGCCTGATTCTGCGTAATGGGCAGCAATTGCCCGTTACATGCTGCAAATCCTCTCGGCGCAAAATTGAAGCCGCTCATCATGATCTGTCCCAGATATACATCAGCCATCGTCGCTCTCCCACGGTTGCAATGTCATCAAATGCTAAATGGGTAATATTTTCCATTTGCAATCAATATTGTTTTTTGAAAAACCCTTTTTGTTATAGTTACTTTATTGAAATCTCGGAGTAGCATACGTTGTCATATGGCAAGCGTCAACATCTGTTGGCCCTGTAGAAGAGCCTTGACTGGCCTGGCTTGCAGCCTGAATTCACGTTCCTTTTTTGTCTAAAAAACTGTGTATTGGAGAAATCATGTTGCGTACTAGCAACGATGTCCTCGTCCGCCCGGCGTTTTCTTTTCTGCTTTCTTTTTTTTCTGAAAACAAGGAACGCTTGCCAAACCGGGCCGCTGACGGGCCGTCAGTGTCCGGCCGTTTCCTGCACTGGTGCGCTTCGCTGTGCTTGCTGATGCTGGCGTTCGGCGCAGGCCCGGCACAGGCGGGGCCGAGCATAAAATGTCCTCCCAATCAGAGTTTTACCGTCGCCTCCGGCGGCTCCTATGTGATTGATATGTCAGCGTGCAGCAGCTTTGGCCTGACGGAAAACATCCCGGGGGCGTTGCACGGCACGATTACCGGCCTTGTCAATAACGGTACCGGCATCGCGACCTATATCAACAATGGCGACGGGGCGCTGTCCGACAGTTTTGTCCTGCTGGATGAGGATAGCCAGACAATGACGTTTACGGTGACCGTCTTGCCTGCCGCGGCGGCCTTTACCGTGTCGCCGGGCAGTTTGACGGCGCCCGTGATTGGCGTGCCGTACAGCCAGGCCATGTCGGCCAGCGGCGGCGTGGCTCCCTACACCTACGCGTTGGATTCCGGCACCTTGCCGCCAGGTATCACCGTGTCGTCGAGCGGCGTGATTTCCGGCACCGTGACGGCGACCGGCGCCTATGTGTTCGCCATCAAGGTGACGGACTCGACATCAGGCACGCCGCTGACCGTTACCAAGAATTATTCGGTGTCGATCGCGGTACCCACCTTGTCCATCACGCCCACCACGCTGACGGCGGGCGGAGTGTCTGCGCCCTACAGCCAGCAACTGAGCACCTCCGGCGGCACCGCGCCCTACACGTATGTGGTGGAATCGGGGTCCTTGCCACCGGGCGTGACCTTGTCGGCCAGTGGTTTGTTATCGGGCACGCCCAGCGCCATCAACACCTATAACTTTGTGATCAAATCGACGGATGTCACGGGCGGCAATGGGCCGTACAACACGTCCAGAAGCTATTCGATGGTGATCAACGCCCAGCCGCCGCCGACCATCACCGGCGTGTCGCCCGCGTCCGGCCCGACGGCCGGCGGCACGAGCGTCACCATCACGGGTACCGGCTTTACGGGTGTCACGGCGCTGAAGTTTGGCGCCAACAATGGCGTCGGCGTCACCGTCGTCAATTCCACGACCATGACCGCCACCTCGCCAGCTGGTAGTGCCGGCACCGTGAACGTGACCGTGACGGCGACCGGGGGCACCAGCGCCACCGGCGCCGCGAACCAGTTCACGTACATTCCTGCGCCAACGGTCACCAGCATTTCTCCCACGGCGGGTCCCTCCGCCGGCGGCACCACGGTCACCATCACGGGCACTGGTTTTACCGGCGCCACCGCAGTGACCTTCGGCGCCACGGCGGCGAGCGGCTTCACGGTCAACAGCGCCACGCAGATCACGGCGACGGCGCCGGCCGGCACGGGCACGGTGGACGTGCGCGTCACCACGACGGGCGGCACCAGCGCCACCAGCGCGGCGGACCAGTACACCTTTGTGGCGTCACCGACGGTGACGAGCATTTCCCCGACTGCCGGCCCGGCCGCTGGCGGCACCACCGTCACCATCACCGGCACGGGTTTTGCCAGTACGACGGCCGTGACCTTCGGCGCCACGGCGGCGACCGGCTTCACGGTCAACAGCGCCACGCAGATCACGGCGACGGCACCAAGCGGCACTGGCACGGTCGACGTACGCGTGACCACCATTGGCGGCACCAGCGCCACCAGCGCCGCCGACCAATTTACCTATGTCGCGGCACCAGCGGTGAGCAGCATTTCACCGACCTCGGGTCCTGTCACTGGTGGCACCACGGTCATCATCACAGGCACGGGTTTTAGCGGCACCACGGCGGTGACCTTCGGCGCCACGGCGGCGACCGGCTTTACCGTCAACAGCGCCACGCAGATCACGGCGACGGCGCCGGCACACAGCGCCGGCACGGTGGACGTGCGCGTCACCACGGCAGGCGGCACCAGTGCCACCAGCGCCGCCGACCAATTTACCTATGTCGCGGCACCGGCGGTCACCAGCATTTCGCCGACTGCCGGTCCGGCAACCGGCGGCACCACGGTCACCATCACGGGAACGGGATTTAGCGGCACGACGGCGGTGACCTTCGGCGCCACGGCGGCGAGCGGCTTCACGGTCAACAGCGCCACGCAGATCACGGCGACGGCACCAAGCGGCACTGGCACGGTGGACGTGCGCGTCACCACGACGGGCGGCACCAGCGCCACCAGCGCGGCGGACCAGTACACCTTTGTGGCGGCACCTGCGGTGACGAGCATTTCCCCGACTGCCGGCCCTGCCACTGGCGGCACCACCGTCACCATCAGCGGCACGGGCTTTACCGGCGCTACGGCGGTCACCTTCGGCGCTACGGCGGCCACCGGCTTCACCGTCAACAGCGCCACGCAGATCACGGCGACGGCGCCTGCCGGCACCGGCACGGTCGACGTACGCGTCACCACGCCAGGCGGCACCAGCGCTACCAGTGCGGCGGATCAGTTCACGTATGTGGGCGCACCGATCGTGAGCGGTATTTCCCCCACATTTGGTCCTGCAGGCGGCGGCGCCAGCGTCACCATCACCGGTTCGAATTTTAGCGGCACGACGGCCGTGACCTTCGGCGCCACGGCGGCGACCGGCTTTACCGTCAACAGCGCCACGCAGATCACGGCGACGGCGCCGGCACACAGCGCCGGCACGGTGGACGTGCGCGTCACCACGGCAGGCGGCACCAGCGCCACCAGCGCGGCGGACCAGTTCACCTATGTGGCGGCCCCCGTCGCCGGCGCCGTCAGTGCGACGGTGGCGTATGGCAGCAGCGCCAATCCGATCACCCTGGTCTTGAGCGGAGGTACCGCTACCTCGGTGGCCGTGGCGTCCGCAGCTGCGCATGGCACGGCGACGGCCAGCGGCACCACCATCAGCTACACGCCGACAGCCGGGTATGGCGGCAGCGACAGCTTTACCTACACGGCCACCAATGGCAGCGGCACGTCGGCGCCGGCCACCGTGACGATCACCGTCAGTGCGCCGACCGTGACGGTCGCGCCAGCCACCGTGCCCGGCGCTACCGTGGGCGCGGCCTATAGCCAGAGCATCACCGCCGCGAACGGCCAGGCGCCGTACACGTATGCGATCAGCGCCGGCGCCTTGCCGGCCGGCCTGAGCCTGTCCGGCGGCGGTACGCTGTCCGGCACGCCGACAGCCGCCGGCACCTTCAACTTTACCGTGAGGGCCACGGACAGCTCGACGGGCAATGGCCCGTACGTGGGTGCGCGCGCTTACTCGATGACGGTGGGGGCGCCAACGATTACGGTGGCGCCGTCGACCCTGCCGGCGATGACAGCCGGCGTTGCCTACAGCCAGGGCATCACTGCCGCTGGCGGCACGACGACATATAGCTATGCCATCACCGGCGGCAGCCTGCCCACGGGCCTGAGCCTGGCGCCGGACGGCACCTTGTCCGGCACGCCCACGGCGGTCGGCCCATATAACTTTACCGTTACGGCCACCGACAGCAGCACGGGCGTGGGTTCGCCTTACACGGGATCGCGCGCCTATTCCGGTACGGTGGTGGTGGCGCTGCCAGTGGCGGGCAATGTCAACGCTACGGTGCCATACGGCAGCGGCGCCACTGCGATTCCCCTGAATCTGACGGGCGGGGCGGCGACGTCGGTGGCGGTGGCCTCCGCCGCGGCGCACGGCACGGCGACGGCCAACGGCACCAGCATCACTTACACGCCAGCGGCCGGCTATGCCGGTCCGGATAGTTTTACCTATACGGTCACCAATGGCAGCGGCACGTCGGCGGCTGCCACCGTGACGGTAACGGTGGGCATCCCCAATATCAGCCTGACGCCGGCCACCTTGCCGAATCCGACAGCGGAAGCGGCTTACACGACAACCTTGACGGCGGCGGGCGGCACGGCGCCATACACCTTCAGCATCAGCAGCGGCGGCCTGCCTGCCGGCTTGACGCTGAATGCATCCACCGGCGTGCTGTCCGGCACGACGAATGTGGCTGGCAGCTTCCCTGTCAGCATCAAGGTCACCGACAGCAGCACGGGGACGGGCGCGCCGTTCAGCGCCACCAACAGCTATACCTTGACAGTTGCTGCCCCCGTCATCGCGGTGACACCCGGCACCTTGCCGGCAGCGACAGTGGCCACGGCGTATAGCCAGCAACTGACGGCCAGCGGCGGTGTCGCTCCGTATGCCTACACCGTGTCGTCCGGCAGCCTGCCTGCCGGCCTCACGCTGAACAGCAGCGGCTTGATCAGCGGTACGCCGACGGCGGCCGGCAGTTTCACCGTGACGATGCAGGCGGAAGATGCGCACCTGTTTGCCGGCACGCAAAGCTATACCCTGGTCGTGGCGTCGGCCACGGTCAGTCTGACGCCAGCGACCTTGCCCAATGCCACGGCTGAGGCAGCCTATACGGCAACCTTGACAGCGGCGGGCGGCACGGCACCATACACGTTCAGCGTCGGCAGCGGTACCTTGCCAGTTGGCCTGAGCCTGAATGCGTCCACCGGCGTGCTGTCCGGCACGACGAATGTCGCGGGCAGTTTCACGTTCGGCATCAAGGTCACCGACAGCAGCACGGGGGCGGGGGCGCCGTTCAGCGCCACCAACAGCTATACCCTGAGCGTCGGCGCGCCGGCCATCACGGTGACGCCAGGCACCTTGCCGGCAGCGACAGTGGCCACGGCTTACAGCCAGCAACTGACGGCCAGCGGCGGTGTCGCTCCGTATGCCTACACCGTGTCGTCCGGCAGCCTGCCTGCCGGCCTCACCTTGAGCGGCAGCGGTTTGCTCAGCGGTACGCCAACGGCGGCCGGCAGCGTCACCTTGACCGTGCAGGCGGCCGACGCGCACCAGTTCACCGGCACGCAAAGCTACGCTCTGGTGGTGTCGTCGGCCAATGTCGGTCTGACGCCAGCGACCTTGCCCAATGCCACTGCGGAAGCGGCCTACACGACAACCCTGACGGCGGCGGGCGGTACGGCGCCGTACACGTTCAGCGTCAGCAGCGGCAACCTGCCTGCCGGCCTGACGCTGAATGCGTCCACCGGCGTGCTGTCCGGCACGACCAATGTGGCTGGCAGCTTCCCTGTCAGCATCAAGGTCACCGACAGCAGCACGGGGACTGGGGCGCCGTTCAGCGCCACCAACAGCTATACCTTGACAGTCGCTACCCCCGTCATCGCGCTGACGCCAGGCACCTTGCCGGCGCCGAAAGTGGCCACGGCTTACAGCCAGCAACTGACGGCCAGCGGCGGTGTCGCTCCGTATGCCTATACGGTATCGGGCGGCAGCCTGCCTGCCGGTCTCACCTTGAGCGGCAGCGGTTTGCTCAGCGGTACGCCGACGGCGGCCGGCAGCGTCACCTTGACCGTGCAGGCGGCCGACGCGCACCAGTTCACCGGCACGCAAAGCTATACCCTGGTGGTGTCGTCGGCCAATGTCGGTCTGACGCCAGCGACTTTGCCCAATGCCACGGCTGAGGCAGCCTATACGGCAACCTTGACAGCGGCGGGCGGCACGGCGCCGTACACCTTCAGCGTCAGCAGCGGCAGTCTGCCTGCCGGCTTGACGCTGAATGCGTCCACCGGCGTGCTGTCCGGCACGACGAATGTGGCTGGCAGCTTCCCTGTCAGCATCAAGGTTACCGACAGCAGCACGGGGGCGGGGGCGCCGTTCAGCGCCACCAACAGCTATACCCTGAGCGTCGGCGCGCCAGCCATCACGGTGACGCCAGGTACCTTGCCGGCGCCGAAAGTGGCCACGGCGTACAGCCAGCAATTGGCGGCCAGCGGCGGTGTCGCTCCGTATGCCTATACAGTGTCGTCCGGCAGCCTGCCTGCCGGCCTCACCTTGAGCGGCAGCGGTTTGCTCAGCGGTACGCCAACGGCGGCCGGCAGCGTCACCTTGACCGTCCAGGCGGCCGACGCGCACCAGTTCACCGGCACGCAAAGCTATACCCTGGTGGTGTCGTCGGCCAATGTCGGTCTGACGCCAGCGACCTTGCCCAATGCCACGGCTGAGGTAGCCTATACGACAACCCTGACAGCGGCGGGCGGCACGGCGCCATACACCTTCAGCGTCAGCAGCGGCAGCCTGCCTGCCGGCTTGACGCTGAATGCATCCACCGGCGTGTTGTCCGGCACGACGAATGTGGCTGGCAGCTTCCCTGTCAGCATCAAGGTCACCGACAGCAGCACAGGGGCGGGGGCGCCGTTCAGTGCCACCAACAGCTATACCCTGAGCGTCGGCGCACCGGCCATCGCGCTGACACCCGGCACCTTGCCGGCAGCGACAGTGGCCACGGCGTACAGCCAGCAACTGACGGCCAGCGGCGGCGTCGCTCCGTATGCCTACACCGTGTCGTCCGGCAGCCTGCCTGCCGGTCTCACCTTGAACAGCAGCGGTTTGCTCAGTGGCACGCCGACGGCGGCCGGCAGTTTCACCGTGACGATGCAGGCGGAAGATGCACACCTGTTTGCCGGCACGCAAAGCTATACCCTGGTCGTGGCGTCGGCCACGGTCAGCCTGACGCCTGCTACCTTGCCGAATCCGACGGCGGAAGCGCCTTACAGCGCGACCCTGACGGCGGCGGGCGGCACGGCACCATACACGTTCAGCGTCGGCAGCGGTACCTTGCCAGTTGGCCTGAGCCTGAATGCGTCCACCGGCGTGCTGTCCGGCACGACGAATGTCGCGGGCAGTTTCACGTTCGGCATCAAGGTGACGGACAGCAGCACAGGCGTGGGGGCGCCGTTTAGCGCCAGCAACAGCTACACGCTGGCCGTGGCGGCACCCGCCTTGAGCCTGACACCGTCCAGCCTGGCCGCCATCCGCGCCGGCGATGCCTACAGCCAGCCATTCACGGCGGCCGGCGGCGTCGCGCCGTATGCGTATTCGGTGAGCAGCGGCGCCTTGCCGGCCGGCCTCGTGCTCGATGCCGCCAGTGGCGTGCTGAGCGGCACACCGACCGCGTTCGGCAGCTTCAGCTTCACCGTGCAAGCGAAAGATGCGCACCAGTTCACGGTGCAGCAAGCGCTGACCTTGCTGGTGAACCAGGCGCCGCCGCCCGTGGTCAATGAGTCGGGGACGACTTCGGCCAACCAGGAGGTGAGTCTGACCATTGATGCGGCCGACGGCAGTCCCATCACGGCAGTGACCATCGTCACGCCGCCCAGCCATGGACGGGTCGATATCGTTTCGTCGGCGCGCATGGCAGGTCTGGCACGCGGCGTCGCAGCAGCAGTAGCAGCCCCTGCTGTCAGCCGCTTCATCGTCACCTATACGCCGAACAAGGATTACTTCGGTCCTGACAGCTTCAGCTATACGCTGACGGGCCCCGGCGGCGTATCGGCGCCGGCCACCTTCAGCCTGACGGTGGCGCCGCAGCCGGTGCCGGTACCTGTCGCCAAGACGGCGACGGTACTGGCCGGCACGCCGGTGACCCTGCATGTGACGGAAGGCGCGACGGGCGGGCCGTTCACGGCAGTGGCCATCACCACGGCGCCTGCCAGCGGCACGGCGGTCGTCAATGGCATGGACATCGTCTACACGCCGGGCATCAATACCAGCGGCGACGTCAGCATCGGCTACACCTTGTCGAACGTGTTCGGCACCTCGGCGCCGGTGAAATCGACGATCACCGTCAATCCGATGCCGCAAGTGGTCAGCCAGAGCGTCACGGTGGTGGCCGGCCTGACGGTGACGGTCGACCTGACGGCAGGCGCCACGGGCGGCCCGTTCACGGCGGCCAATGTACTGAGCGTGGCGCCGGCGGAGGCGGGCAAGGTGGTGGTGCGCGACGCGGGCACGGCCGGCAAACCGTCGTATCAGCTGAGCTTTGCGGCGTCGGGCAAGTTCTCCGGTGCGGCCGTCGTCAGCTACACCCTGAGCAATGCCTTTGCCACCTCGAAGCCGGGCGTGGTCAACGTCACCGTGACGGCGCGCCGCGACCCGTCGGTCGATCCGGAAGTGGTCGGCCTGCAGGCGGCGCAAGCCGATGCGGCGCGGCGCTTTGCCAGCGCGCAGCTGTCGAACTTCACGCAGCGCCTGGAAAGCCTGCATGGCGATGGCTGGGGACGCTCGAACTTTGGCCTGAGCCTGACGCCGCCGAACGACAGCGGCAATCCGACGGCGGCGCTGGCGCGCTGGCAGGAGCAGGAAGCGGACCGCGTCTTCGGCACCGCGGTGAAACCGTTCATGCGCAAGGCGGCCTTGCGCCAGCCTGACAGTGGTTTCAGCAGCGAGCGGCAACAGGCGGACGTCAGCCAGGCCACCAGCGGCTTGCCGGACATGCCGCAGAAGCCGGACACGCAGAAGCAGGCGCTGGCGTTGTGGCTCGGTGGCGCGGTCGACTTCGGCCAGCACTATGTGAATGGCCGCGACACGGGCTTCCGCTTCCGCACCAATGGCGTCAGCGTGGGGGGCGATTACCGCCTCAGCGACCTGGCGACCCTGGGCGTGGGCGCCGGTTTCAGCCATGACCGCAGCGACGTGGGCCAGAACGGCAGCCGCAGCACGGCCGACAGCGCCGTGGCCGCCGTGTATGGCAGCCTGCGTCCAAGCAAGGGCGTCTTCCTCGACGGTGTGCTTGGCTACGGCACCTTGCAGTACGACGCTTCGCGCTACCTGTCCGATGGCAGCGGTTTCGCCACGGGCGAACGCGACGGCAAACAGGTGTTCGGCGCGCTGGTGGGCGGTATCGAGATGCGCCATGACACCTGGATGTGGTCGCCATATGGCCGCGTGGAACTGATGTCGGCCAAGCTCGACCCGTACACGGAGAAGGCGACGGGCATCAATGCCTTGAGCTACTTCAAGCAGACCGTGCGTTCGCGCATCGGCGCGCTGGGCGTGCGGGCCGAGGGTATCTATGTCGGCGGCCTGGGCACGTGGTTCCCGCGCGCGCGGCTCGAGTACCGTCACCAGTTCCAGGGCGCCGATGATGCGCGCCTAGCATATGCCGACCTGGTGGCCGACGGCCCCGTGTACGTGATCCGCACCGTGCCGCAGCAGACGGGCAACTGGGCGGCGGGGCTGGGCGTCAAATTGCTGCTGTCGAACGGCATGACCATCACCCTGGACTACAACAGCAATCTGAATATCGATAGCGGTCGTACCCAGTCGGTGATGTTCGGGATCGCCATGCCGCTCAAGTAATCAGTCACGCAGTCAGGCTAACCCTGATCGCCGGCCCGGGAAACACTTCCGGTCCGGCGATTTTTTTGGCTCTGTCCCCGCTAAGTAGGGGAAGTCCGGGAATCTTCCTGTGTCCTTGCTGTCTGACTGTGCATCGCAGACAAACGGGAGCCTTCCATGCAGACCGGTCAATGGAACACCTTCATCGCCCAGTTCGCCGCACTGAACCGTCGCCAGCGTCTGGCGGGTATCGCTCTGCTGCGAGGAAGCGCACCGCAGGACGCTGCCGTGGCACTAGTCGAAAGCGTGGCCCGGCAGCGATTGCACTGTCCTGCCTGCAATAGCAATCATGCTCACCGGCATGGCCATGCGCACGGACTGCAGCGCTACCGTTGCGTGCCGTGCGGCCGCACTTTCAATGCGCTCACCGGCACGCCGCTGGCGCGCTTGCGCCATAAATTACTGTGGCTCGATTACGCTGATTGCCTGCTGGCATCGGATTCCGTGCGCAAGGCGGCGTTAGCGCTGGGCGTGCACCGCAACACCACCTTTCGCTGGCGCCACCGGTTTTTATCGTTGGCAAAGACGGACCGGCCGCATTGCCTGCATGGCATTGCCGAAGCGGACGAACTGTATGTGCTCGAATCGGAAAAGGGAGCGCGACATCTGACCCGTCCGGCGCGCTGCCGGGGCGGTCATGCCAGCAAACGTGGCATTTCCGATGAGCAGGTCTGCATCCTGGTGGCGCGCGATCGCACGGGACAGACCCTCGATTTCGTCACGGGAAAAGGGGCGCTGACGAAGGCGCAGGTGCGCCATTATTTGTTGCCCATGATCGACAAGGATATCCTGTTGGTCACCGATGGCCATGCCGCCTATCGCGCCTTTGCCCGTGAAGCGGGGATCAGCCACCAGGCCGTCAATTTGCGCGCAGGCATCCGGGTGCAGGGCGCCGTGCATGTGCAGAACGTCAATGCCTATCACAGCCGCCTGCGGGAATGGCTACGCCCCTTTCACGGCGTGGCGACGCGCTACCTGCCGAATTACCTGGGCTGGCGCTGGATACTCGACGCCGGGCGCATCTGTTCGCCGGAAACATTATTGAAGGCAACACTGGGAGCATTCCCACATTTGACGGTGACATAGCCAATTTTTTTTACCGGTGCGCCGTCACGCCGTCACAGCGCCCACGGATGTTCTTCGGCGCCGGCGACGATGCCGCCCAGCACGGCCTGGTCGCGTTCGGCATGGCTCTGGCGCAGGAACACGGGCAGGTCGGCCGCCAGGCGCGCGAAGTGGGCATCGCGGCACAGGGGGCCGGCCCCCAGCGCGCGCGTGGCCAGGTGCAGCACCTGGGTGGCCGCGTCTTCCGTTGCCAGGCGCAGGCGAAGCGCCAGAGCCATCGCATCGCTTTGCGGATGCCGGTCGATCTCGGCGGCGCCTTCGCGCAGCAGGGCGGCCACGGCGCGCAGGGCGCAGTCGATCTGCCCCAGTTGCGCCAGGCGCACGGGATCGGGCGCAGCGTGCTGCGCGCGTGCATGCAGGTGGCTGGCGAGGGCGCAGGCGGCGCCATACCAGGCGGCCGCGATGCCGGCGGCGCCGTGCCAGAAGCCGGGGCGGGCCAGATAGGTTTCCGGTGCGCCCATGGGAAAGGCGCGCGCGGCGGAAAAGGTCACGTCGACGCTGGCGCTGGCGAGCATGCCGACGGCTTGCCAGCCCTCGTCCGTGACGTGCACGCCCGGCTGCGACAGGGCTACCGAGGCGAGGCAAGCCTGGTGATCGTCGTTCCAGCAGCTGATCAAGGCATGGCTGAGGCCCTTCGCCCCGGAACACCAGGCCTTGCGCCCGTCGAGCACATGGCGGCCCTCGGCCGTTTGCCGCAGCCTGACGCGCGCGCCCGGCAGGTCCGCGCTCCAGACGCCCCACAGGCTGCCGGCCGGCACGCCGGGAGCGCCGATTTCCGCCAGGATGGCGAGCGCGTCCGTATGGCTTTCGTACAGCTTGAGCAGGGAGAGGTCGATGGCGGCGACGGCGGCCAGCATTTGCCAGCGCTGCAGGGTGGCGCCGTGGCCGGGCAGGGGCAACTGGTCCAGTCCCGCGTCGCGCAGGCGCCGCAAGCCGTCGATGGGAAGAAAAGCGCCGTCTTGCGGCTGCAGCAGGGTGGCCAGCGCAGCGTTGGACGGCAGGGAGAAGGCATTGATCGACATGGCAAGCTCCTTTTTTCAACAGGATGGCTTTGTGCTTTTGCAATGTCTGTCCGATTCTACACCTGCCCCCGCTAACGGACTCGGGGCCATGAAGCTGCAGGGCCGTGGGCCGCGCAGCAAATCATGTGCTTACTTTTTTACATACAGCATGTCGGGCACATAGCTGGTGCCGTTATGCGAGAAGGTGTAGAGGTTGTTGTCGCGCAAGAGGATGCCGCCCTTGATGGTTTGCGCCGGGCGCATGCCTTCGTCGAGCAGGCAGGTGGAGCCGCCTTCATATTCGATGCACCATTGCTGTTTGCCATCTTTCTTCACGTATTGCACGCCAGGTCCCGTGACGCTGAAGCTATAGGCGGGGATGGACAGGTTCAGCTTGTCGATGCGCACGTTGCTCGCGGTACCATTTTCCGTCAGCTTGACGAGAACGTCGGCCACGCCATCGGGCGTCGCCGTGATTTTCGCGCTCATGGTTTCCGTGCCCAGCAAGGTGCCGCTGCAGCCCGTCTTGAGATAGGTTTCGGTGGTGGAGGTCAGTTCCATCGCGCCGCTGCCGTCGGCCTTGGCTGCGACGACCATGGTCTGGCGTTCATGCTCGTCGCACGGGGCTTGCCAGGTGCCGACGTAGGGCGCCAGCGTCGAACCGGCATTGACATTGCCTGTATCACTGCTGCCGCCGCCACCGCCGCAGCAAGCCAGCAGTGCGGTACTTGATGTCAATAATACTGCCACGATTTTTTTCATGCCCCATCCTTTTATGCCGGCAAACATGCGTGCCGTAGACGCGGCAACAGTATAAAAGGATGGTTCAGGGGCAATTCTCACCGAATGTATTTGCCACTTGATTTACATCAAGGATAGCTTGCAATGACCAGGCAAGGCGGGCTTAAAACTCTTCCCAGTCATCTCCTGCCGGTGCCTTGGCCGGCGCGTGCTGTGCCGCTGGGGGCTTGGCAACGGTCAGGCGCTTGGCCGGTGATGCTGTCTTTGGCGGCGCGGCGCGTGGCGTTGCCACGGCTGCCGCCGGCGTTGCTGTCGGCGCCGTCTGGCGCACCTGCTCGCCCAGCTTGAACACGCTGACCACCTCGGCCAGATGGCTGGCCTGGTCTTGCAGACTTTCGGCAGCGGCCGCCGCTTCCTCGACGAGGGCCGCGTTTTGCTGCGTCACGCCATCCATCTGCGCCAGCGCCTGGTTGACCTGGGCGATGCCGTCGCTTTGCTCGGTGGTGGCGACGCTGATGTCGGCCATGATGGCGGTCACCTTGCGCACGCTGTCGACCACCTGTTCCATGGTGGCGCCCGCTTCGTCGACGAGCTTGCTGCCGGCCGCCACCTTGCCGACGGAATCGTCGATCAGCAGCTTGATTTCCTTGGCGGCCGCCGCCGAGCGCTGCGCCAGGTTGCGCACTTCCGTGGCGACGACGGCGAAACCGCGGCCCTGTTCGCCCGCGCGTGCCGCTTCCACGGCCGCGTTCAGGGCCAGGATATTCGTCTGGAAGGCGATGCCGTCGATGACGCTGATGATGTCGACGATCTTGTTCGACGAGTCGTTGATCGAGGTCATCGTTGCTATCACCTTGCCGACCACTTCGCCGCTCTTCTGCGCCACGCTCGATGCGGAAGCGGCCAGTTGATTCGCCTGGCGCGCATGGTCGGCGTTTTCCTTCACCGTGCCCGTCAGTTCTTCCACCGAAGCGGCCGTTTCTTCCAGCGAACTGGCTTGCTGTTCCGTGCGGGCCGACAGGTCGTTATTGCCTTGCGCAATTTCCGCGCTGGCACGGGCCACGTTGTCGGCGCTGGCTTGTACTTGCAGCAGCACGGCGTGGATCTTTTCCACGAAGGCGTTGAAACCCTTGCCGATGACGGCCAGCTCGTCGGTGCCCTTGACTTCGAGCTTGACGCGCAGGTCGGCGTCGCCGCTCGACAGGTCCGTCATGGTGCGGCCCAGGGTGCGCAGGGGACGCGTCAGCTGGTTGACGACGAGGATCAGAATGCCGGCCGTGGCCGCCGCGCACAGCAGGGCGACGATCAGCGTGTAGATCATCAGGTCGCGCGCCGAGGCGGTGGCCACGCTTTTCGGGAAGTTCAGTTCCACGCTCCACGGCGCGATATCAGGGTGGATCTGCAGCGGCTGCAGCAAATGGATGTAGCCCTGGCCGTCTTCATACTCGTATGGCTGGCCCTGGCGCACTTTTTCCAGACCGGCCGCCGGCACGTCGTCGGCCTTCTTGCCCAGCCGCTCGGGCACGGGATGGCTGGCGTACAGGCCGCCGTTCGAGATCAGGGCCAGCTTGCCGCCCTCGATCACCTTCAGGTCGGCGAGGATTTTCGCCAGGCGCGTGAGCATGAAGTCGGCGCTGGCCGTGCCCTTGAAGCCGCCGTCGATCATGATTGGGGCCACCAGCGAGGCCATCAGCACATTCTTGCCATCGACGGGATAGATGTACGGTTCCGTAAAGTAGGTCTTGCCCGTGCGCTTGGGCACGTCATACCAGTCGTTGGCGCCCGGTTTCGGGTCGAAGACGATGGGTTCGACTTGCAGCTTGCCGCCGGCGCCGCGCGTCCAGTAGGGCATGAAGCGGCCGCTGGCGTCGTAGTTCGGCTTCTGGTTGGCGAACTCCGCATCCTTGCCGTCGAGCGCATTCGGCTCCCAGGTCACGGCCGCGCCCAGCAAATCTTCCGAACTGGTCAGGGTGGCCTTGGTCAGTTCATTGATCTGCTCGCGCTGCAGGGGCAGGCTGGCGCTCTTGGTGCCGCGCATGGCGCCGGCCAGGCTGGAAACGCTGGACAGGTTGCTGGCGATGCGCGCCTGCAGCGCTCCCGCCACTTCGCGTGCCGACGTGCGCGCCAGGTCCAAAGCGGCCGCTTCGGCGCTGGCGCTGCTCTTGTAGCCGATCACGGCCGCCGTGACGCCGAGGCTGAGGACGGCGAGCGCGGTGGCGGCGACGCAGATTTTACTGTTCAGTGAGAGTTGCATGAGGCTGTTCCTTGATGGGGATGGGTATTGGTGCCATGGGCGTCGCGGGTGGCGCGCCTAGAACGTCTTGCTGATGGCCACGACCAGCGTGGCCGCGGCCGGGTTCGACGTGTCGAACTGGCCGGCCCCATTCGGGATGCCCAGCGTGTAATGGTCGTAGGCGTCGGTGGCGCCCCAGGCGCGCGTCACGGCCGCGCTGGCGCTCCAGCCGCCGTCGAAGGCCCGGGTGACGCCCACCTTGGCGTCACGCCAGTTCCAGATCGCATTGCCCGTGCCCGCCACGCGGCCATTGCCGGCGTGCAAGTTCAAGGTCCAGGCATTGCCCAGGTCGACGTTCGCGCCCACGTCCAGGTAGCCTGTGCCGCGCGCATGCGTGATGCCGAAGAAGTCGCGCGTGACGGTACGGTTGTACTTGGCGTACAGCATCTTGTAGCTGAGGCCCAGCGACAGTTCGCCATAGTCGTACTTGACGCCAGTGGCGCGGTAGACGGCGCCCGGATACTTGTAGTAATACGCGAGCACGCTGTAGCCCAGTTCGCCCACCGTGCCGCCGTAGCCGCCGTACAGGTCCCATTCGACCGTGGCATCCTGGATATAGCGGTCGCTGACGGTGGAAGCCCAGGTACCGAGCGACCAGCCGCTCGGGTGCGCGTAGTCGGCTCCCGCCTGCAGCGCGGGCTTGCCCCAGGTCTGGCGAAAGCCGCGCGAAATGTATTGCGAGGTGAGGCTGGCATTGGCGGTGATGCTGGCGGCAGGGCTGTCCCCGGTCTGCGCCTGCACGGGCAGGGCGCCCAGCAGGAAGAGGCAGCCCAGCAAGGATATTCCAGGAAAATGGTGGTGCGATGGCATGGCAGTCGGCTCCGTATTTGCTGGCAGCGGCCGTCCAGGCGCGTTGCCCTGATGGTTGCGATAAAAATGCGGAAGGGACTTTTGTGGGGGCAAGGCGAACCTGTCTGCCTGCGCGCAGGAACAGGCACATATTCTCACCAAACGTAACTGAAAGGATAGGGGCTGGCGCTAGTGGAAGTCAATAAAGTTGCGCTACGGAAAACGTAAGTTGTTGTTTCTCGGCACTTTTTCATGCGCCTGTCACATGCGCTTGTTATATTCGCGGCCCGCCACGGCAGGCGGCCTGTTGCAGGCTGGCCAGCAAGCCGGGCAGGGCAGCATGCAAGGCCTGCAGGTCGTCCGCAGGCAGGTTGGCTTGCATTTCCACCCGGCCCGATGGCTGGCCCCAGACGACCTGGGCGCTGAGACGGGCGGCGGCATCGAGATCCGTGACGCTGACCAGCAGCGCGACTTCTTCCGGCGCCTCGTCTGGCACGTCTTCGAGCAGGCAGGAAATACCGAAATGATAATCGTGGAAGGCGCTGGCCGTGCCGCTGGAAAAGGCGAATACGGAGGCGAGCGCCCGTGGCGCGGCGGCCGCGAGTGCGGGCAGGGCGGCGCGGAACAGGGGCAGCAAGTCGTTTTCCAGCTGGAGCACCAGCGGATGGGTGTGGGCGAGGACGGTCATGGCAGGACGGATCAGTGGGCGGCGCGCGATGTTAGCAGTTTTCGCCGCCGCTGTGCGCATGCACTGGTCCTACCAGTAGCTTCAATCGTCATCGCTGGTGACGCGCGTACGCACGAAATCGATGTGGCTTTGCATGGCCGTGCGCGCTTCCTCGGGCTGGCTGGCGCAGATGGCTTCGCACAGGGTACGGTGCTGCGACAGCAGCTGCAGCGAGGTCGCGTCGTCCTGCTGGCGCAAGCCCGTGCCATTGATGGTGATGTGTTCGCGCAGCATGCCGATGATGCTGGTGTGCAAGTGCAAGAACATGGTGTTGTGCGAGGCCTGCGCGATGGTTTCATGCAGGCGCGCGTCGGCCTGCGCCTCGCCGTGCTTGTCGTCGCTGGCGCGCGCCTGTTCCAGCTCGGCCAGCAGCGCCATGATCTGTGCGCGCTCGTCGCCGCTGGCCCGCTGCGCGGCAAAGTAGGCCGTCGCCCCTTCCAGTACGCGGCGAAATTCCAGGATGTCGTCGCGCAGGGCGGGGTGGTCGGCCACCAGCTGGCTCCACGGCGACGCCATGCCGGTGCGTAATTGATCCGTCACAAATACGCCGGCGCCGCGCCGGCTGCGCACGAGGCCGCGCGCCGCCAGCCGCTGCACCGCTTCGCGCACGGTGTTGCGCGAGACCCCATATTGCAGCGCCAGCAGGCGCTCGGCCGGCAATTGCGCGCCCGCCGGCAAGCTGCCGTCCAGCAGGGCCGTCTCCAGCCTGCGCATCACCATCTCGACCCTGCCCCGCGTCTGCATGCCTGTCGCCATCACTGTCTTCCGGTGTTGTTTTAAAGTGGTCCGAGCAATTTGAAGTGGCTTGCGGAAGCTGGAATTATGCGTGAACCGGTCATTCTTAACAACACACAGCGGCGCCGCAGCAACACACAGAGCGCCGGGGAGACACACTCATGCAGCCAGACCCGCGCCAGCCACGTCACTATCCGCCATCACCACACGAGGTGTACCTGTTCGCCACCTGCCTGGTCGACCTGTTCGTGCCGCAGGCGGGGCTCGACGCGGTGCGCCTGCTGGAACGGGAAGGCTTGCTGGTGCACTATCCGCGCGGCCAGAGCTGCTGCGGCCAGCCCGCCTACAGCAGCGGCAACCCGGAACAGGCGCGTGCCGTGGCCCGCGCCCAGCTCGACCTGTTTGCGCAGCCCTGGCCCGTGATCGTGCCGTCCGGTTCCTGCGCCGGCATGATGCGCCACCACTGGCCGCAGCTGTTCCAGGACGATCCCGTCGCCGGCCCGAAGGCGGCCGAACTGGCCGAACGCGTGTATGAACTGAGCGAATTTCTCGTCTGCGTGCTGCAGCTCGACCTGGCCGGCCTGGCCCTGGCCAACCCCGGGCAGGCCGATGAAAACGTGGTGCTGCATACCTCGTGCGGGGCGCGCCGCGAAATGGGTACGCGCACCCACGGCGTGGCGCTGCTCGACGCCTTGCCCGGCGTGACGCGCATCGAACACCAGCGCGAATCGGAATGCTGCGGCTTCGGCGGCACGTTTTCATTGAAACACCCGGATATTTCCGGCGCCATGGTCAGCGACAAGATCGCCTCGGCCTGCGCCACGGGCTGCGACCGGCTCGTCTCGGCCGACTGCGGCTGCCTGCTCAATATCGGCCACGCCGCGCAGCACCAGGGCGCGCCGCTGCCCGTCGAGCACCTGGCCAGCTTCCTGTGGCGCCGCACGGGAGGCGCGGCATGAGTACGGCATTGACCGCCCGCGAACGCATGCTGGGACGCCTGCGCGCCGCCGCGCCTTCGGCGCCCGAAGCGGTGGAGTTCATCGATACGGCCATCGACAATCACTACCTGGCGCGCCGCGCCGCAGCCCCGCTGCCGGTGCGGGACAGGATCGCCGCCATGCAGGCCGCCCTGCGCGCCGCGCACGCGCAGGTCGACTGCGTGAGCGCGGACGCCTGGCCGGCCATGCTGGCGCAGCGCCTCGGTGCGCACGGCGCGCACCGTTTGCTGCTCGATACGGGCAGCGCCGAAGGGCAGGCCTTGCGCGCCGCCTTGCCACAGGGCGTGGAAGCGCTGGCGTTCGCGCGTCCGCTGGCGCAGTGGAAGGGGGAGCTGTTCGACACCGTCGACGCCGGTTTCACCGTCGCCCGTTCGGGCATCGCCGCCACGGGCACCCTGGTCATCGCGCCCGACGCGGCCACGCCGCGCACGGTGTCCTTGGCGCCGCCCCTGCACATCTGCCTCGTGTATGCGAGCAGCCTGCACGTGGACTTGCACGCGGCGGCGCGCGCCGAGCGCTGGGCCGACGGCATGCCGGCCAATCTGGTGCTGGTGTCGGGGCCCTCGAAAACGTCGGACATCCAGCAAACCCTCGCCTATGGCGCGCACGGCCCGCGCTGGTTGTGGGTGCTGATCATCGATGACTTGTCAGTCCAGGAAGGAGGCCAGCCATGAACGCCAAGCCCCTGCAATTCGTCAAGCCGGCGGACTTCCATGCGCGCGCCCGCGCCGCGCTGGACGACCCGAAACTGCGCCAGAGCTTTCGCGGCGCCATGGATTTTTTACAGGACAAGCGCAGCGCCCAGTTCCCCGATGGAGACGAGCTGGAACGCCTGCGCGACATCGGCGAAGCCGTGCGCCGGCACGCGCTGGCGCGCCTGCCCGATTTGCTGGTGCAACTGGAAGACAAGCTGACGGCGGCCGGCGTGCAGGTGCACTGGGCCGAGGATGGCGAGCAGGCCAACGCCATCATCCACGCCATCGCGGAAAAGGCCAAGGCGACGCGCTTCATCAAGGGCAAGTCGATGGCCAGCGAGGAAATCGAGCTCAATCACTACCTGGAAGCGCGCGGCATGACCTGCCTGGAGTCGGACATGGGCGAGTACATCGTGCAGCTGGCCGGCGAAAAGCCGTCGCACATCGTCATGCCGGCGATTCACAAGACCAAGGCGGACATCGCCGGCCTGTTCGCCGAGCACATTCCCGACGCGCCCTACACGGAAGACGTCGACAGCCTGATCCAGACGGGCCGGCGCGCCCTGCGCCAGGCCTTCGTCGAGGCGGACATCGGCCTGTCGGGCGTGAACTTCGCGGCGGCCGACACGGGCACCCTGTGGCTGGTGGAAAACGAGGGCAATGGCCGGCTGACGACGTCCGTGCCGGACGTGCACATCGCCATCATGGGCATGGAAAAAGTGGTGGCCAAGCTCGAACACATCGTGCCGCTGGCGAGCCTCCTGACGCGCTCGGCGACGGGGCAGGCCATCACCACGTATTTCAACCTGATTTCCGGCCCGCGCCGCGCCGGTGAGAAGGATGGCCCGCGCGAAGTGCACCTGGTGCTGCTCGACAACGGCCGCAGCCAGGCCTATGCCGACGAACAGCTGCGCGCCACCCTGCAATGCATACGCTGCGGCGCCTGCATGAACCACTGCCCCGTCTACACGCGCATCGGCGGCCACGCCTACGGCACCACGTATCCGGGGCCGATCGGCAAGATCATCTCGCCCCACTTGCTGGGACTCGCTGCGACGGCCGACCTGGCCACCGCGTCGAGCCTGTGCGGCGCCTGCGGCGAAGTGTGCCCCGTGCGCATCCCGATTCCGCAGCTGCTGGTGCGCCTGCGCACGGAGGCGAACCGCAATCCAGCGGAGCAGGTGGCGCATCCGCTGCGCGGCCAGGGCGCCAAGTTCAGTCGCGGCGAAAGCCTGATCTGGCGCTTCTGGAGCGGCGCCTTTGCGCGCCCCGCCAGCTACCGCCTGTTCCGCTGGGCCGCCACGCGGCTGCGGATGCTGACGCCGCGCGCGCAACTGGGCTGGACGCAGCACCGCAAGCCGTTGACGCCGGCGCCGCGCAGCCTGGCCGACTTGCTCAACGCACGCGGGCAGGAAGAATAGCGACGCCCCGGCAGCACCGATGCACCGCAAAAAACACGCTACACACAATTACATCAAAAGCCGTTTTTTTCACTCAACCCGCATCCACCGGAGGAGACCCGACATGCAAACCTGGACCCAACTTTACACCCCGCTCGGCAGCCTGTGGCTGTCGTCGCTGGCGGCAGCCGTTCCCATCATTTTCTTCTTCATCGCCCTGGCGGCGCTGCGCATCAAGGGCCACGTGGCGGCTGCCGTCACCCTGGCGCTGGCGCTGGCCGTGGCGATTTTCGCGTACGGCATGCCCGTGCCGCAGGCGCTGGCGGCGGCCGGCTACGGTTTTGCATATGGCTTGTGGCCCATCGCGTGGATCATCGTCACGGCCGTCTTCCTGTACAAGATCGTCGTCAAGACGGGGCAGATCGAGATCATCCGCGCCTCCGTCTTGTCGGTAACGGACGACCAGCGCCTGCAGGTGCTGCTGATCGGCTTTGCCTTCGGCGCCTTCCTGGAAGGGGCGGCCGGTTTCGGCGCGCCCGTGGCCATCACGTCGGCGCTGCTGGTGGGCCTGGGTTTCAACCCGCTGTATGCGGCGGGCCTGTGCCTGATCGCCAATACGGCGCCCGTGGCCTTCGGCGCCATGGGCATTCCCATCATCGTGGCGGGCCAGGTGACGGGCATCGACCCCTTCCTGATCGGCGCCATGGCGGGCCGCCAGCTGCCGCTGTTGTCGCTGCTGGTGCCGTTCTGGCTGGTCTTCATGATGGATGGTTTCCGTGGCGTGCGCGAAGTGTGGCCGGCCGCCCTGGTGACGGGCTTGAGTTTTGCCGTGACCCAGTACTTCACGTCCAACCATATCGGCCCTGAACTGCCGGACATCACCTCGGCCCTCGTCAGCCTGGTCTCGCTGACCCTGTTCCTGAAGGTGTGGCAGCCGAAGAATGCGAAAGTGGCGCATGCCGTCGGCGGCGGCACGGCCGCGCTGTCCGGTTTCGGCGGCGCGGGCGGTGCCACGGAGCTGCGCGGCGGCGGCAACCGTGCCGCCTCGCCCTACACGACGGCGCAGACCATGCGCGCCTGGGCGCCGTTCGGCCTGTTGACGGCCATCGTCACCGTGTGGAGCCTGCCCGGTTTCAAGGCCCTGTTCGCGGCCGGCGGCGCCTTGTCTGGCCTGGTCATCAAGATTCACGTGCCCTATCTCGATAAACTGGTGATGAAGACGATGCCCATCGTGGCGGAACCGAAGGCGTATGACGCCGTGTTCAAGCTCGATCTGCTGTCGGCCGTGGGCACGGCGATCCTGCTGACGGCCGTGCTGTCGATGCTGATGCTGCGCATGAAGCCGCGCGATGGCGCCAAAGCCTTCGTGGAAACCGTGGTGGAATTGCGCCGTCCCGTGCTGTCGATCGGCCTGGTGCTGGCGTTTGCCTTCGTCGCCAACTACTCGGGCATGTCGTCCACCCTGGCCCTGCTGCTGGCCGGCAGCGGCGCCGCCTTCCCGTTCTTCTCGCCCTTCCTGGGCTGGCTGGGCGTCTTCCTGACGGGGTCCGACACGTCCTCGAACGCCTTGTTCTGCTCCCTGCAAAACACCACGGCGCACCAGATCGGCGTATCCGACACCTTGCTGGTGGCGGCCAATACGACGGGCGGCGTGACGGCGAAGATGATTTCGCCCCAGTCGATCGCCGTCGCCTGCGCGGCAACGGGCCTGGTGGGCAAGGAATCGGACCTGTTCCGCTTTACCTTGAAGCACAGTCTGCTGTTTGCCATCATCATCGGCATCATCACCATGCTGCAGGCCTATGTGTTCACCGGCATGATCCCGCACTGAGCGGTCCGTAGAAGTACGTAGTAAAACTAGATGAACGGATAGTAAAACGTGCAGACGGTCATGAAAATGACCTGATGCACTGCAGCATGGCGAGGATGGCCCGGCGCAATGCCGGGTCCGCGGCGATGCCTTCCGCATCCAGACCCGACCCCAGCAGGGGCAAGCTGATGCAGGCCTCGTCGATCAGGCGCGCAGACATGGTACGCACCGTTTCGCGCAGGGCCGCCTGTGCATGCGTGGCGCGGGGCGAGGCGTTCAGCAGCACCAGCGGCTTGTCGATGAACGATTCATTTCCCACCATCCAGTCCAGCGCATTCTTCATGGGCCCGCTCACGCCGTGCGCATACTCGGGGCTGGCCAGGATCAGCACGTCGGCTGCCAGGATGGCGTCGCCCAGGGACGTCACGGCAGGCAGGCTGTCGGCGTCGAGGTCGGGATTGAACAGCGGCAGTTCACCCAGTCCCGGATAGATGCGGATCTCATAGTCCGCAGGGGCAAGCCCTGCAATGGCGCGCAGCAGGGCGGTGTTCAGGGAGGCGGCGCGCAGGCTGCCGGCGATGGCGAGGATGGTAATGGGCGTTTGCATCCCACCTGTATAGCCCATCCTGTGCTCAAGCGCAAGGCGAGCAGGATGGCGCTATCGATGTTGCAACAGCCAATAATGGGCTGCGATGAGTGGCCGGGTATGGCGGCACTCTTAACGGCTCAGACCGCTCATCCAGCTTGGCTGCGGGTTGGCACGGGCCAGTTCGCGCATGCGGTATTCCAGATCGTAACGGTCGGTCGATTCGGCCAGATAGGCTTCTTCGTAAGCGCGCTCGCGGCGGTCGCTGCTTTGGTTCAGCCAGGCGCCGACGCGTTTTGCGGCGTGGACCAGGGTGGCGACGATATTGCTGTTTTGCGTGGTGTGGTAGGTAAATGCGGTAGACATGGCAGACTCCTTTGAGTGGCGTGCCGCGTTGTGCTGCACTGCAATATAAGTATAGCGATTCCAAGTTATAAGGCTACTTTTGATTTCAAATGTCAGCTATTCATTTTTGAAATAACAGGCGGGAAAGCTGCGCAATACGGGGCTTTAAGGCATAATGCGGGCGCTGTATCGTAGTTTTACTACAAGACTGTTTTGCCCCGAATGTTGTTTTCAGACGCAGCCCGCAGGCGTGCCGCGCTCACAAGACATCATTCTGGCGAGAAACGGTCGGCCGTGCGCCTGCCGCGCGCAAGAAGCGCCATGCCTGCCCCCGTATCGCTGATGGCAGTCATGGCCCACGCTGATATCTGCGTGGCGCTTGCGCGTCTTGGTGCTGCCCGGGTGGAAACGCTTCCATGCCTGGCAAGATCAACTTGGAATTGAAAAATGGAGAAGGTATGGAATACGTAAAGCAAGGCCAGGGCGTCCAGTCCGCACAGGCTGGCACGCAAAACAATACAGGCGCCCTGATCATTGTCACGGTACTGTTTTTCATGTGGGGACTGCTGACCTCGCTCAATGATGTGCTGATTCCCCATCTGCGCTCGATCTACACCTTGACCTATGTCCAGGCGATGCTGGTGCAGTTCTGCTTCTTTGGCGCCTACGCCATCGTTTCGCTGCCCGCCGGCATGCTGATCAAGAAAATCGGCTACCAGCGCGGCGTCGTCGCCGGCTTGCTGATCGCCGCCGCCGGCTGCGCCATGTTCTACCCGGCGTCCACCGGCAGCTATGCGCTGTTCCTCTTGTCCTTCTTCATTCTGGCGGCCGGCATCACCGTGCTGCAGGTAGCGGCCAATCCCTACGTGACGGAACTGGGCGACCCGCAGACGGCGTCGAGCCGATTGACCCTGACGCAAGCGTTCAATGCGCTGGGCACCACCGTGGCGCCAGCCTTGGGCGGCATGCTGATTTTGTCGGGCACCGTGCTGACGGTGCAGCAGTTCGACCTGCTGCCGGCGGCCGAGCAGCTGGCCTACCGCGCCAAGGAAGCCGCTTCCGTGCAGGGCCCGTACCTGGTGCTGGCCGCCACTTTGGTGATCCTGGCCGTGCTGTTCGCGCTGGCCAAACTGCCGAAGATTTCGCATGCGGACGATGCGGCCGCCCTGGCGCAGGACGGCAACAAGGTCTCGATCTGGTCGCACCGCCACCTGGTGCTGGGCGCGCTGGCCATCTTCCTGTATGTGGGCGGTGAAGTGAGCATCGGCAGCTTCCTGATCAACTTCCTGGGCGAGAGCCATATCGCGGGCCTCAGCCACGCCGACGCCGCCTATTTCGTCAGCTATTACTGGGGTGGCGCCATGCTGGGCCGCTTCGTCGGCTTTGCCGTGATGCGCTATGTCAGCCCGGGCAAGACCCTGGCCTTCAACGCCGCCGTCGTCATCGCGCTGATCCTCGTCGCCGTGTTCTCCAGCGGCCACACGGCCATGTGGGCATTGATCGCCGTCGGCCTGTTCAATTCCATCATGTTCCCGACCATCTTCAGCATGGCCTTGAACAAGCTGGGCGCGCAAACGGGTCAAGGTTCGGGCATCCTGTGCATGGCCATCGTCGGCGGCGCCATCGTGCCGTTCATCCAGGGCTTCTTGGCCGACCACATCAACCTGCAGCTGTCCTTCCTCGTGCCGGCCCTGTGCTATACCTTCATTCTGTACTTCGGCTGGAAGTATGCCAGCATGTACAACGACGACGCCAAATAAGCCGCGCTGTCGCGATCAATCAAAAGGGTGGCCTCGGCCACCCTTTTTTAATGTCAGTGCGTGCGTCAGTGCGCGAATTGCGTGCCCAGCACGTCCTGGCACACTTCGAGCCAGGCGCGCGCCGCGTGCGACAGATAGCGCCCGCTCCAGACGTGCGCCACCTGCCACGCCACCTCGGGCTCGACGATGCGCACCGACGCCAAAGGTTCGCCAGCCAGGCGGTGGATGAACGGCTCGGGCAGCAGGGCCACGCCCAGGCCCGCCGAGGCCATCGCCACCAGCCAGTCCCACTGGCCGCTCTGCGCCGCGATGGTCGGCGCGAAGCCCGCTTGCGCGAAATGCTGGCGCAGGCTGCGCGTGAGCGCGAAATCATCCTTGAGTAATACCAGCGGCAGCTCGGCCAGCGCCTTGAACGGCAGTGTCGTGCGCTGCTTCTGGAACGTGCCCGGCTCGGCCAGGGCCCAGATCGGATAGCTGGCCACTTCCACGGCCACGAGGTCGAGTTCCGGGTCGGCCGGCAGCACCGTCATGCCGATTTCCAGTTCGCCGGCCGCCACCTTGCGCTCGATCTGCTGGCCCGTGTCTTCCTGCAGGGTCAGGCTGATGTTGGGATGGCGCGCGCGGAAGGCCTTTAATACGGGCGTAAACAGCACATTGATCATGGGCGGGATGCCGACCGTCAGGCTGCCGCGCTGCAAGGCCTGGGTGTCGCGCACTTCCAGGGTCAGCTGGCGCATGTTCGCCAGCATTTCCTGGCCGTGCTGGTAGACGATGCGGCCCGTGTCCGTCAGGGTCAGCTTGCGTCCGTCGCGCACCAGCAACTGGGCGCCCACCTCGTCTTCCAGCTGGCGCACCATCTTGCTGATGGTCGACTGGGTCAGGTGCAGCGATTCGGCCGCCTGCGTAAAGCTCGACAGGCGCACGGTTTCGACGAAATAGCGCAGGGAACGGATATCCAAGAGGGTGCTCGGCAGTGGCAGGACATGAAAATATCGACTGGATGTGGCGAAATTAATTCATGCCATGCATGTAAGCGGGATTTTATACTGAAACCACTTATGGGGCTGGTGTATGACAGCCATCCAGTTTGAGAATATTAAGAATATCAGGAGCATCACGATGTACGAGGACCGTATTCGCCACCCAGGCTTGCTCAGCAAAATCATGAGCGCCGATGAGGCAGCCAAATTGTTCCACAACGGCATGCGTGTCGGCATGAGCGGGTTCACCCGTGCGGGCGACGCCAAGGCCCTGCCGCGCGCGCTGGCCGAGCGCGCCTTGCAAGACCCGTTGAGCCTGACCCTGATCACGGGCGCTTCGCTGGGCAATGGCAGCGACGGCTTGATGGCCGAGGCGGGCGTGCTGGCGCGCCGCATGCCGTTCCAGGTCGACCCTGTGCTGCGCGGCAAGATCAACAAGGGCGAAGTCATGTTCATCGACCAGCATCTGTCGGAAACGGCCGAGCAGCTGCGCTCGGGCAACCTGGCCGCCGTCGACATCGCCGTCATCGAAGCGACGGCCATCACGGCGGCCGGCGCCATCATCCCGACCATGTCGGTAGGTAACTCCGCCGCCTTTGCCCAGCAGGCGAGCCAGGTCATCATCGAAATCAACCTGTCCACGCCGCTGGCGCTGGAAGGCTTGCACGACATTTATATTCCGCAAACCTTGCCGGGCCGCGAGCCGATCCCCCTCACGCGCGTGGACCAGCGCCTGGGCAGCACGGCCATCGCCATCGACCCGGCCCGCATCGCCGCCATCGTCATCACGGACAGCCCCGACAGCCCGTCGAACGCCTTGCCGCCCGACGCGGAAACACAGGCGATCGCCGGCCACGTGATTGCCTTCCTCGAAGGCGAAGTGGCGGCCGGGCGCATGGGGCCGGAATTGCTGCCGCTGCAGGCGGGTATCGGCACCATCGCCAACGCCGTGCTGCACGGCCTGATCGGTTCGCCCTTCCAGAACATGACGATGTATTCGGAAGTGCTGCAGGACAGCGCCATCGAGTTGCTCGATTCGGGCCAGCTGGCGTTTGCTTCGGCCTCGTCGATCACCCTGTCGGCCGCCGTGCACCAGAAGCTGATGGACAATATCGACCATTACCGCTCGAAAATCGTGCTGCGTCCGCAAGAGATCAGCAATCATCCCGAGATCGTGCGCCGCCTGGGCATCATCGCCCTGAATACGGCACTCGAGTTCGATATCTACGGCAACGTCAATTCCACGCACGTGTGCGGCACGCACATGATGAACGGCATCGGCGGCTCGGGCGACTTCGCGCGCAATGGGCAAGTGTCGATGTTCGTGTCGAAATCGGCGGCCAAGGGCGGGCGCATTTCCAGCGTCGTGCCGATGGTGTCGCATGTGGACCATACGGAACATGACGTCGACGTGCTGGTGACGGAGTGGGGCTATGCGGACTTGCGCGGCTTGGCGCCGCGCGAACGGGCGCCGCTGATCATCGAGCGCTGCACCCATCCCGCTTACCGGGACCAATTGCGCGCGTATTACGACGCGGCATGCCAGCGCGGCGGCCACACGCCGCACATCCTGGAACAGGCGCTGTCGTGGCATACGCGCTACCAGGAAACGCAGAGCATGCTGGCAGCTGAATAAGCTTCGCCAGCATCAGGACAGGGCAGGGCGGTACAGCACCACGCCTGCCTTTTTCACTCTTCAGTACATATGCAGCGCCTTGGCGCCCAGGCCCAGCAGGGCAAACGTGGTGGTGGCCTGGATGCCCATGAACCACAGGAAGTGGGTGTGCATGTGCTTGCGGATATCGCCCAGTTCCGTGCGCAGGGCGTGGCAGTCGCCGCGCAGGTCGCCGCGAAACTGCGTCAGGTCGGCGCGCAGCAGCTGCGATTCGTCGCGCAATTCCATACGCACCTTGTCCAGGCCTTCGCCAAGATGCTGTTCCAGGGTCTTGAACCATAGCCGGTCATGCTCCCGGTCCGTTTCCAGTTTTGTCAGCCGCGCTTCCATCCGGTCAGCATTGTTCGCGCTTTGCTGTTTGTCAAGCAGGTCCGTGGCATAGGCTTCGTTCATCTCGCCCTCCTTCGCGCGGGCCGCGCTGCACCAGCGCAGGCGGCTTCACTCCACTGTCCGCCTTTTCTGCTGGCGCAGTTTGCGCTGGATCAAACGTCAGGAAGCTGGTACAAAGCGCAGCCGGATGCCTGCCGTGACGACAGCGAGCAAGTCGTCGATATGCGCGTTCATTTCCGGGTGCGGCGTCCACGGGTCGCCCGCATCCATGACGATGCGCAGCGACACGAGGCCGTGCAGCGACTGCCAGAAGATTTGCGTCATCGTGTGCAGCGCCGGCTCGTCCTGGCGCACCTGGCCCGCCTGCGCCAGTTCGCCGAACAGGTGCAGCGCATAGGCGTACGGGTCCTGCTCGATATTGCCGTGTTCCACCAGGGCCGCATCGATTTCCGCATGCGGACGCAACTCCATGAAGATCAGCGAATACTCGTCGGGATGCTGGAAGCCGTACTCGATGTAGGCGCGGCCGACCAGGCCGATGCGCTGCCAAGGGTCATCGCTGCTGGCGCACGCCGTGCGCATGGTGCGCACCAGTTCCAGCAAGTCCTTGTCCATGGCCTGGGCGATCAGCGTGGCCTTGTCGCGGAACAGGGCATACACGACGGTGGTGGAAAAGCCGGCCGCCTCGGCTACCTTGCGGATGGAGACGGCGCGCGCGCCGCCCTTCTTGATGAGGTCTTTGACGACGTCGATGATGTGTTCGCGCCGCGCCTGCGCTTCGCGTAACTTTCTTTCTTGAATATTGGTCAGCTTCTTGTCCACGACTCTTTCCTGGCGACTCTATGAAAGCAAGAATTATAGGGGGGCGATGCGTTGCCAATGTGTCTGGCATTGTTACAATTCAGTTTTTTGTCCGGTGGATGCGACAGTGGACCGATTTTTCGCGCTTTTGACCCCCGCTTTTCCATCGATGCCCCGGATTGGTGCATAAATCGCCGGGCCAGGCTTTGCGAACGGGGCCAAAGGGCGGAAAATAGCGGGAGAGCTTACACTGCGTTTAGCGCAACGGCCGCCGCCCGCGAGGCGACGCCGGAACACTTACATTTGGACGGGATCATTACATGACCATTAAAATCAGCCAGAACTTCGACTCGGGCGCCATCGACGTGGTGAGCGCGGCCAGCGCCGGTGCCATCGACCTGAACTTGCGCAAGGATAGCCACGCCGACATCCACCAGTGGTTCCACTTCCGCCTGCAGGGCGCGCGTGGCCAGGCATGCATGATGCGTTTCCTGAACGCGGGCCAGGCCACCTATCCCGCCGGCTATGAAGACTACCAGGCCGTGGCCAGCTACGACAGCGAAAACTGGTTCCGCGTGCCAACGACGTTCGACGGCCAGGTCATGACGATCTCGCACACGCCGGAACTCGACAGCGTGTACTACGCCTATTTCGAGCCATATTCGTGGGAACGCCATCTGCGCCTGCTGGGCGAAGTGGCCGAGCATCCGCTGGCGCGCGTCTCCGACCTGGGCAGCACGGTCGACGGCCGCGACATGAACATGGTCACCATCGGCAACCCGCAGGCGGAAAAGAAAATCTGGGTCATCGCGCGCCAGCATCCGGGTGAATCGATGGCCGAATGGTTCGTCGAAGGCCTCATCGACGCGCTGCTGGACGACGCCAACCCGATCGCGCGCAAACTGCTGCAGCGCGCCGTGTTCCACATCGTGCCGAACATGAACCCGGACGGCTCCATCCGCGGCAACCTGCGCACGAATGCGGCAGGCGCCAACCTGAACCGCGAATGGATGACGCCATCGCTGGCGTCCAGCCCGGAAGTGCTGTGCGTGAAAAACAAGATCCACGAAACGGGCGTCGACATGTTCTTCGACATCCACGGCGACGAAGCGCTGCCGTACAACTTTGTGGCCGGCAACGAAATGCTGGAAAACTTCACGCCGGCGCAAGCGGCGCACCAGAAAGCCTTCATCGAGCGCTACAAGCAGGCCAGCCCCGACTTCCAGGACAAGTTCGGCTATGCGGCCAGCAAGTACAAGTCGGACATGCTGACCCTGGCGTCGAAATACATCGGCCACCACTTCGGCTGCCTGGCACTGACGCTGGAAATGCCGTTCAAGGAAAATGCCGACTTGCCGGATCCGGCCGTGGGCTGGAACGGCGCGCGCAGCGCGGCCCTGGGCGCGGCCATGCTGCAGCCTATCCTGCTGTCGCTCGATTGAGCGGCGTTGATCATGGGCGTCGAGATCGAGCGTAAATTTCTGCTGCAAGGCGATGCCTGGCGCGGCCTGGGGCAGGCGGTGCTGCTGCGCCAGGGCTATCTGTCGTCCGCGCGCGAGCGCGTGGTGCGCGTGCGCATCGAGGGCGAACAGGCGATGCTGACCATCAAGGGCGCCAACGTGGGCGCGACGCGCGGCGAGTGGGAGTATCCGATTCCGCTGGCCGACGCCGTCGAACTGCTCGACGGCCTGTGCGAACAGCCGCTGATCGAAAAATACCGCCACCGCATCGAACACGCGGGCATGGTGTGGGAAGTCGACGAGTTCCTCGGCGCCAATGCGGGCCTGGTGGTGGCCGAGATCGAGCTGGCCTCGGAAGACCAGCCCTTCGAGAAGCCGGAATGGATAGGCGCGGAAGTATCGGGCGATGCGCGTTACTACAACGCCAACCTGATCCGCCACCCGTTCTCGCAGTGGTGATGAGGCGATAAACGCGGCTTGCAATGCAAAAAGGCGGAACCGAAGTTCCGCCTTTTTTATGCGCCAACGCTGTTGTCGGATTACGCCGTTCCGGCTAATCCGACCTACGGCCTGCCTTTCAACCATTGCATCGACACCTCTTCAAACCGTAGCGAGCAAGCCCGATATCGGGTTGAGTAACGCAGCTGTACTAAAGGTACAGCGAGTAACGCCGACCCGAGAGCGGGCTGCGCAGTAGGTTTGAAGAGTGTGTCATCAGATCAATGGAAATGCTCGGTACCCTGCGGCGTATCTTCCGGCATTTCCGCATGCGCCAGCTCGCCGGCCGGGTCGGCGAACAGGGGCGCGCCGCAATCGTCGCAGTATTCGCCGACAAAACGTTCCGCGTGGCGCTTGATCTGCGTCACGCCGGCGGCGTTCAGGTGTTCGATGATTTCATCGACGGGCGTCTTTTGCTTGTCCAGCGCGGCGATGCCGACCTGGATCAGGCCTTCGATCGGCGTGCCATCCTCGTCTTCCTGGCCGTACAAGGGCCAGACGATGCCGTAGATGACGTCCGGCGCCTGGCGCAGGGTGAAGGCGATGCGGTACTCGTCGACCTGGCCGTCGGCCGCTTCCTCGCCGAATCCCGCGATCACGGCGCGCAATTCCGACGGCTCGATGGCCAGCGTGTGCGTCAGGTAGTGCACGGCCGCGCGCACGGAGACGGGGCGTATCAGCTTGTCCGCTTCGCGGCAAGCCACGTAGTAGGCTTCCGGCAGCAGCAATTCCAGGCCGCAGCCAGGCAGCAGGCGGGCGATGGTCGGCGTGGCCTGCGCGCGCCATTGTTCCAGCGCGGCGCTGCGCTCGGCGATGAAGTCGAGCTGGCTGGCCGGCGTCTGCCAGCGGAACAGCGGCGCGCCGGCGGGCGCCACCACGGCCACCAGCAGGTAGCGCGTGTCGGCCAGGAACGGTGCCGTTTCCGCCTCTTTGCTCGATGGCTTGACGGCCGTGCCTTTCAGGGCGGCCAGCGCCAGCTTCTGCGTCTTGGCATAGGTTTCGACGTGGCTGCGCGGCAACTGGTCGATCGAATACAGGGTCGGCGCCATGGCCATCTTCGTGCCGTCGGCCAGCAGGTGGGCGGCGAAATGCGCGGACAGCACGCCGTGCGCGTCGCCGGCCATGGGGCCGGAAGCGATGGAAAAGCGCGTCCACGCGAGGATGGGCACGGCCACCAGCAGGGCGTCGTAGCGCACGTCTTCATGCGTGATGACGGTCGATTCGCTGACGGCTTCAACGCAGTCCATCAGCACGTCGTAGGCGTTCAAGTCTTCCTTGAACAGGCTGCCCAGGGTATTGTCGATGGTGTCCTGGTGGCCGGTTTTGAGTAATTTCTGGAGCTGCGTATCCAGGCTGTGTTCCCAGGACCGCTCTTCGAGACGGCTGGCTGCCTGTACGATCGCCTGGGCAAAGGTGACCAGGCGCTGGCTGTCGGCAGTCAGTTTATGGGATGAATCTTTGGAAGGACGACGCATAGCGGGATAAGAGTCTCGGAAAGTGAAAAAAATGGATCAGTCAAACAATGATAAACCCTTATAACCGTATTGTAGAGGATTCAGCCGCACGCAATACGTAAGCTGTCCTTAGATCATGCCAATAGTCGAAATTTCAAGGAAAAATGGGCGCTGCGGACGAAAAAAAAGCGCCGGTCGGAACCGGCGCTTTTATCTTGCCTCACAGCTGGGCTGATTACTCGGCCAGCAGTTGACGCAGCACGAATGGCAGGATACCGCCATGCTTGTAGTAATCGACTTCGATCGGCGTATCGATGCGCAGCAGGACTTTGACTTCCTGGCTGCTGCCGTCGGCGCGGTGGATCACCAGGGTAGCCAGTTGTTGTGGCTTGATTTCGCCTTCGAGGCCTTTCAGATCGAAGGTTTCATTGCCGGTGATGCCCAGCGTCTGCACGCTGTCGTCGCCGATGAATTGCAGCGGCAGCACGCCCATGCCCACCAGGTTCGAGCGGTGGATGCGCTCGAACGAACGGGTGATCACGGCTTTCACGCCCAGCAGCTGGGTGCCCTTGGCTGCCCAGTCGCGCGACGAGCCCGTACCGTACTCTTCGCCGCCGAAGACCATGGTTGGCGTGCCTTCAGCAACATATTTCATCGCTGCGTCGTAGATCGACATCTGTTCGCCGGAAGGCTGGTGGATCGTGATGCCGCCTTCGACCGCCGAACCGTCCGCTTTGGCAGGGATCATGCGGTTCTTGATACGCACGTTGGCGAACGTGCCGCGCATCATGATTTCATGGTTGCCGCGACGCGAGCCGTAGGAATTGAAGTCCGCTTTCAGGACGCCGTTTTCCTTCAGCCACTTGCCTGCAGGACCGTTTTCCTGGATCGAGCCGGCTGGCGAGATGTGGTCGGTGGTGATGGAATCGCCGAACACGCCCAGTGCGCGCGCGCCTTCGATGCCGGTGGCCACTGCCGCTGGCGTCATCGAGAAGTTGTCGAAGAACGGTGGTTCCGCGATGTAGGTCGATTTCGGCCAGTTGTAGACTTGACCCGACACGGTGGTGACTTTCTCCCACAGCTTGCCTGGCGCGCCCTTGACGTCGGCGTAGTTGTCCTTGAATACCTTGGCATTCATGGCGAACTTCATCATGGCCGACACTTCAGCCGAGGTCGGCCAGATGTCGCCGAGGTAGACGTCCTTGCCGCCCTTGCCCTTGCCGACAGGTTCCGTCATCAGGTCGCGCGTCATGTTGCCGGCGATGGCGTAGGCGACGACCAGCGGTGGCGAAGCGAGGAAGTTCGAGCGGATGTTCGGGTGAATGCGCGCTTCGAAGTTGCGGTTGCCCGACAGCACGGCCGACGCGACGATGTCGTGCGTGGCAATCGCTGCGTTCAGCTCAGGCGTCAGGTCGCCCGCATTGCCGATACAGGTGGTGCAGCCGTAGGCGGTCACGCCGAAGCCCAGTTTTTCCAGGTACGGCAGCAGGCCGGCAGCGGTCAGGTACTCGGTGACGACGCGCGAGCCGGGAGCCAGCGAGGTCTTGATGTGCGGAGCGACCTTCAGGCCAGCTTCCACGGCTTTCTTGGCCAGCAGGCCTGCAGCCAGCATCACGCTCGGGTTCGAGGTGTTGGTGCACGAGGTGATCGCGGCGATCAGCACGTCGCCGTTCGACACTTTCACGCCGTTCGTCGTTTCGTACACGGCAGCCAGGTCGGCAGGATTCTTGTTGAAGCCGTTTTCGGTCGTCGGCTTGGCGAACAGCTCGGCGAAGTTGGCCTTGACGTTGCCGATTTCGATACGGTCTTGCGGGCGTTTCGGGCCGGCCAGCGACGGAGCGACCGATGCCAGGTCCAGTTCCACCACGCGGGTGTAGTCGATGTCGCCCGCTTTTGGCACGCCGAACAGGTTTTGCGCCTTGAAGTAGCCTTCGAACGCGGCGATTTCAGCCTTGCTGCGGCCGGTGCCCTTGAAATAATCGATGGTCGCTTCGTCGACCGGGAAGAAGCCCATGGTCGCGCCGTATTCCGGTGCCATGTTGGCGATCGTCGCGCGGTCCGTCAGGGTCAGCGATTCGGTGCCTTCGCCGAAGAATTCGACGAACTTGCCGACGACTTTCTCTTTGCGCAGCAGTTCGGTAATCGTCAGTACCAGGTCGGTGGCGGTGCAGCCTTCGCGCAGCGCGCCCGACAGGTTCACGCCGATGACGTCAGGCGTCAGGAAGTAGACCGGCTGGCCCAGCATGCCGGCTTCCGCCTCGATGCCGCCCACGCCCCAGCCGACCACGCCGATGCCGTTGATCATGGTGGTGTGCGAGTCGGTGCCGACCAGGGTGTCAGGGTAGTACACATCGCCGGCTTTCTTGCCTGCGTGGTGCACGCCGCGCGCCAGGTATTCCAGGTTGACCTGGTGGACGATGCCGAAGCCCGGCGGCACGACGCCGAAGGTGTCGAATGCCTGCATGCCCCATTTCATGAACTGGTAACGCTCGTTGTTACGCGAGAATTCCAGCTTCATGTTCAGGTCCAGCGCTTTCTTTTCGCGGTAGTGATCGATGGTCACCGAGTGGTCGACCACCAGGTCGACCGGTACCAGCGGTTCGATCTTCTTGGCGTTGATGCCCATCTTGGCGGCCACGTTGCGCATCGCGGCCAGGTCGGCCAGCAATGGTACGCCGGTGAAGTCTTGCAGCACGACGCGCGCCACTACGAACGGGATCTCGTCGGTGCGCTCGGCGGTCGGGCCCCAGCTCGCCAATTGCTTGACGTGTTCTTCGGTGACTTTTTTGCCGTCGCAGTTGCGCAATACCGATTCGAGCACGATGCGAATCGACACTGGCAGGCGGGAGACATTGATGCCCAGGCTTTTTTCCAGCGCAGGCAGGGAGTACAGCTTGCCCTTCTTGCTATCCGAAATATTAAAGTCCTTGAGCGTGTTCAGAGTGTTGCGGGACATGACCTCTCCTTGTTGGGTATCGTCTTATTGATTATTCAAATTACAAAACATGACTGAGCCCCCGAAGAGGCCCTTGCTACGCACATCAGCCGCCGGTCGCCGGCAGCACGCCCAGCGATGGCGCGGCTTCCACCACTGCCGCCGGCTTGGCTTGCTCCGCATCCTTGCATTCATTGGCCAGCTGGCGGCCCTGCTTGGAATCGAGCAGCATGCCTTTGGCCGGGATACCGATCCAGACGAGACCATACAAACGGTTCTCGAAGCGGTTGGCGCCGGTGGTGGTGCCCACGCGGCTCAGGCGGTGCAGGCGCTTCTTCCAGCGCAGGGCGATGTGTTTGTCGTCAGTAGCATTGGTGTAGATGGTAATTTTATTACCAAGTTCACAATTGAAATCGGTGGAAGCGGAGCCCGCGGTGTCCGGCTCGTCGGATTCTTCCTTGTCGGCGACCGACATGGCCAGCGGATGGGCTTCCTTGGCGGCGGGTTTCGCCTTGGTGGTCTTGGCCTTGGCCTTTGGCTTGGCCTTGACTGCCTTGGGATTTGCCTCTGCCGTGGCAGCGAAGCTGGCCGGCGCCAGCGTGAGGGTCATGGCGCCCAGCGCGACGCTGCAGGCAATTGCTAATTTGGAGAGGGACATCGTGTAATTCCTGTCAGTTTTCAGTGGTGCTGGAAGAGGGGGCGTTGAGTAATGCAGCGGCCGCCTCGGGCAGGCCGAGGCCCGCCAGTTTGGCGCGTTGCAAAACGGTCCAATAATATCGGTAGCTGGCGCGGTCGTGCAAGCGGCCATTTTGCGCAATCGGTCCCCAGTTGGCGCGCAGCGCTTCATTGAGGATGTTGCTGGCCTCGTTGACTTCGGACAGGCGCGGCGTGAAGGCCTTGATGATGGGCTTGATCTGGTCCGGATGGATGCTCCACATGCGCGTGTAGCCGAACTCGGCTGTTGCGCGCTGGGCGTCATTGGCCACCACGGCCGAATCGCGCACATCGGTCGTCACATTGTGCGACGGCACCTTGCCGTGCGCATGGCAGGCGGCGGCCACTTCGAGCTTGGCGCGCACCACCAGCGGGTGCGTGAACTGGCCCGGCGTGCGCATGGCGGCGGCGGGAATGGCGCCGTAGTGGGCCGAGACGAAATCCATGATGCCGAAGGACAGGCATTCGACCTGGGGCAGGGCGGCGATCGCATAGGCGTCGCGGAGCGCGCCATGCGTTTCGATCAGGATATGCACGGGCAGGTTGTCGCGGCCGGCGCGGCGCGCGTGCAGGTTGATCAGGTCGATGGCCAGCATGGCGTCCTGCACGCCGGCCACCTTGGGCACGGCGATGTAGGCCAGGCGCGATGCGGCCGTGCAGATGATTTCCACGTCGCGCGCGAAAAACGGGCTGTCGACGTCGTGCACGCGCACGCCGATGCGGTTGAACTGGTTGTCGTCGCTGGCCAGCAGGCCGGCGATCATCAGGGCGTGGGATTCTTCATTGCCGGCGCTGGCGCCGTCTTCGCAGTCGAACGTGATGTCGAACAGGGGGCCAAGCTCTTGTTGCAAAGCAATCGATTTACGCATCAGCTTTTCAGAGCCGGCGTAGTGGTCGCAAGCGGCGAGCAACAGCGGCTGGCGTTTGCCTTGGAATAAAACCTCGGAAGGGTGCATGCTTAAGGCATTTCTGCAGGTAAAAACTACTTGAGAAAACAGCCGCGCCGCGAATCTCGCGGAGCGGCCTTCTTGGCGGGCGGCGCTCTGGCCGCGCCGCCAATACTGGCTTTATGCCAGCAGGTGTTTCACGCCTTCGCGCTCTTCGGTCAGTTCTTTCAGGGTCAGGTTGATGCGCTCTTGCGAGAATGCATCGATTTCCAGACCTTGAACGATGGTGTACTCGCCATTCTCGGTGGTGACCGGGAAGCCGAACACGGTACCTTCAGGAATGCCGTACGAACCATCGGAAGGCACGCCCATGGTGGTCCACTTGCCGTTCGTGCCCAGCATCCAGTCATGGATGTGGTCGATGGCGGCGTTCGCTGCCGACGCTGCCGACGACAGGCCGCGCGCTTCGATGATGGCCGCGCCGCGCTTGCCGACGGTTGGCAGGAACACGTTGGCGTTCCATTCCTGGTCGTTGATCAGGTCCTTGACAGCCTTGCCGTTCACGGTGGCGAAGCGGTAGTCGGCGTACATCGTTGGCGAGTGGTTGCCCCAGACGGTCAGCTTTTCGATGTCTTTCACGGCCGTGCCGGTTTTGGCAGCGACTTGCGACAGCGCGCGGTTGTGGTCCAGGCGCAGCATGGCGGTGAAGTTTTTCGCCGGCAGCGATGGCGCCGATTTCATGGCGATGTAGGCGTTGGTGTTGGCCGGGTTGCCGACCACCAGCACTTTGACATTGCGCGAAGCGACGGCGTCGAGCGCCTTGCCTTGCACCGTGAAGATCTGGGCGTTCGCTTCCAGCAGGTCCTTGCGTTCCATGCCTGGGCCGCGTGGGCGCGCGCCAACCAGTACGGCCACGTCGACATCCTTGAAGGCGGTCAGCGGATCGGAGTGGGCGGTCATTTCCGTCAGCAGCGGGAAGGCGCAGTCGTCGATTTCCATCATCACGCCCTTGAGCGCCTTCTGGGCTTTTTCGTCCGGGATTTCAAGCAGTTGCAAGATGACAGGCTGGTCTTTGCCGAGCATGTCGCCATTGGCGATGCGGAACAACAGGGCGTAGCCGATCTGGCCGGCGGCGCCGGTCACTGCAACACGCATTGGGGTTTTAGCCATGATGAATCTCCAAAAATGGGAAAGAAAACGGGCTTGAAGCTGGGCTTACGCTTATCCGGAAAAACTATAATGATACCAAAACCGGCCCGCGCCACCGAATTGCTGGTGTACGCCGCCGTCACGCTTGTGCTGCACGAGGCCAGAGTGGCTGGCCGACAACATAAAACGCTGGCTCACAAGTTTTATCGAAGGCAGTTTAGGCCTCCGATCTGTATCTGTCAATCATATCTTATGTCTTATATAAGACAGATAACTGCATGTGTTTTACTGGACGCGGGCAGTGATTTGTGTTGAAATGTCGGACTATGAATTCCGCCTCGTCCAATCTGACCAACAATGCCACTGCTGCAAGCGGGGCGGTCAGTCCGACCGCGGGCACCCCGGCCACACCCGTTGCCGCCGCAGCCAGCACCGCCGCCCCCGCTGGCGCCAGCGTGAATACCACTGCCGCGCCTGCCGCGAATGCCTCGCCCACCTTCAGTCCCCTGTACCAGCAGATCAAGGCGCTCATCACGCAAAGCCTGCAATCGGGCGAATGGAAGCCGGGCGAGCTCATTCCCAGCGAAGTCGAGCTGGCAGGGCGCTTCAAGGTCAGCCAGGGCACGGTGCGCAAGGCCATCGATGAACTGGCCGCCGAGAACCTCGTCATGCGCCGCCAGGGCAAGGGCACCTTTGTTTCCACCCACCATGAGGCGCGCGCGCATTTCCGCTTCCTGCGCCTGGTGCCGGACGAAGGCGTGCCGCATTACCCCGAAAGCAAATTCATCGAAGTCAAGCGCGTGCGCGCGCCCGCCGACGTGGCGCGCCTGATGGACCTGAAGTCCGGCGACGCCGTCATCTTCATCAAGCGCGTGCAGTATTTCGACGGCGTGCCGACCATCGTCGAGGAGCTGTGGCTGCCGGGCCTGATCTTCAAGGGCCTGACGGCCGAGCGCCTGGTGGAATACAAGGGCCCCATGTACGGCCTGTTCGAAACGGAATTCGGCACGCGCATGATACGCGCGTCCGAGCAGATCCGCGCCGTGTGCGCCGACGCGGGCGCCGCGCAACTGTTGAATATCGACCTCGGCACACCCTTGCTCAGTTCCGAGCGCGTGTCGTTTACCTACGGCGACAAGCCCGTCGAACTGCGCCGGGGCTTGTACCTGACCAGTCGCCACCATTATCAGAATGAACTCAGCTGAAGCGGCGGGGCACCCGCGGGTGTCCGCACAAGCGGCAAGGCTGAAGTGCATCGCTTGCAAGATGCCTGCCGCAAGGCGGGCAACGGAGACAACGGAAAGCGCAGCGACAGCATGGCCCGCCCCGGCGGGCCGTGTTTTGCCGGCGATTCTGTAATTAAATTACGTGAACTACGGAAAGTAGCGCGGTATTTTGTAGTAAAAAACCATTTTGGTTATATGTAACAATAGATATTGGTATGGGTTGCGAAAATCGGCGAAAATCGCGGCTTCAATATTTAGTTGAAATTCAAAGGGGAGGTTTTTGTTATGTCTGAAGCCGTAAGAGAAGTACCAAAAAAAGAACGGCCGCAATTCCGTAACATTCATGTTACCGAATTGTCGAACTATCGCATGGCTGTCGGCGCCATCGTCTCGATCCTGCATCGCATCAGCGGTTTCATCATTTTCGCTTTGCTGCCATGCATCTTGTACATGCTGGAACTGAGCCTGCGTTCCGAAATGTCCTACGCCTACTTCCAGGGCATCGCCTCGCACTGGTTCGTCAAGCTGATCACCCTGGGTCTGGTCTGGGCCTTCCTGCACCACTTCTGCGCCGGTATCCGTCACCTGTTCATGGATGTGCACGTTGCCATCGAAAAAGACTCGGCCCGCAAGACCGCGTCGTCCGTGCTGGTCGTGAGCCTGGTGTTGACGGCCTTGGTCGCTTTGAAACTGTTTGGAGTATTTTAAACATGGCAGACAATAATATCGGACCGAAACGCCTCGTCGTCGGTGCCCATTACGGCTTGCGCGACTGGCTGGCGCAACGCGTCACCGCCATCGTCATGGTGGCTTATGTGGCCATCCTGCTTATTTCTTTCCTGACCGGCAGCAACTTCAGCTATGAAGGCTGGGCCGGTCTGTTCGCACAGCAGTGGTTTAAATTGTTCAGCCTGGTGACCTTCGTCGCCCTGTTCTACCACGCATGGGTCGGCGTACGCGACATCTGGATGGACTACGTGAAAAGCGCTGGCCTCCGTCTGACCCTGCAAATTGCCACCATGCTGTGGTTGATCGCTTGTGCCGGCTGGACGGTACAGATACTCTGGAGTGTGTAATCGTGGCAGCATATAAATCTGCAATCCCTACCCGCCGCTTTGATGCGGTCATCGTTGGCGCCGGCGGTTCCGGCATGCGCGCGTCGTTGCAGCTGGCTGAAGCCGGCCTGAACGTCGCAGTTCTGTCGAAAGTCTTCCCGACCCGCTCGCACACCGTGGCAGCGCAGGGCGGTATCGGCGCGTCGCTCGGCAACATGGCCGAAGACAACTGGTTCTGGCACATGTTCGACACCGTCAAGGGCGGCGACTATCTGGGCGACCAGGATGCCATCGAATTCATGTGCCGCGAAGCACCGAAGGTCGTGTACGAACTGGAACACTTCGGCATGCCGTTCGACCGCAACCCTGACGGCACCATCTATCAGCGTCCGTTCGGCGGCCACACGGCCCACTTCGGTGAAAAGCCGGTGCAGCGCGCTTGCGCGGCAGCCGACCGTACCGGTCACGCCCTGTTGCACACGCTGTACCAGCGCAACGTGCGCGCCCGTACGCACTTCTTCGTCGAATGGATGGCGCTCGACCTGATCCGTGACGCCGAAGGCGACGTGATCGGTGTTGTTGCGCTGGAAATGGAAACCGGCGAATGCATGATCCTGGAAGCAAAGACGACGGTCATGGCAACGGGCGGCGCAGGCCGTATCTTCGCCGCGTCGACCAACGCCTTCATCAACACGGGCGACGGCATGGGCATGGCGGCACGCGCCGGCCTGCCGCTGCAGGACATGGAATTCTGGCAGTTCCACCCGACCGGCGTGGCCGGCGCGGGCGTATTGATCACCGAAGGCGTGCGCGGCGAAGGCGGCATCCTGATCAATAGCGAAGGCGAACGCTTCATGGAGCGCTATGCGCCGACCCTGAAGGATCTGGCGCCGCGCGACTTCGTCTCGCGTTCGATGGACCAGGAAATCAAGGAAGGCCGCGGCTGCGGTCCGAACAAGGACCACGTGATGCTGGACCTGCGCCATATCGGCGCCGACACCATCGCCAAGCGCCTGCCGTCGATCCTGGAAATCGGCCACAAGTTCGCTAACGTCGACGCCACCAAGGAACCGATCCCTGTCGTGCCGACGATTCACTACCAGATGGGCGGCATCCCGACGAACATCCACGGCCAGGTCGTCACCCCGACCGGTCCGGACAATTCGGCGAAAGTCGTCAACGGCCTGTACGCGATCGGCGAATGCGCCTGCGTCTCCGTGCACGGCGCCAACCGCCTGGGCACGAACTCGCTGCTCGACCTGGTGGTCTTCGGCCGCGCGGCCGGCAACCACATCGTCAACAGCGGCCTGAAAGCCAAGGAAAACAAGCCTTTGCCAGCCGATGCTGCCGATTTTGCCATGGGCCGCCTGGCGCGCCTGGAAAACTCGACCGGCACGGAAACCGTGCAGGGCGTGGCGAACGACATCCGCGCAACGATGCAGAAGTACTGCGGCGTGTTCCGTACCGACGAGATGCTGAACAAGGGCGTCGAAGAAATCATGAAGCTCGACGAGCGCCGCAAGCACGTCTCCTTCAAGGATAAATCGATGGTCTTCAACACGGCCCGCGTGGAAGCGCTGGAGCTGGACAACCTGATCGAAACGGCGAAAGCGACCATCGTTTCGGCAGCGGCCCGCAAGGAATCGCGCGGCGCGCACGCTCAGGACGACCATCCGCAACGCGACGACGAGAACTGGATGAAGCATACTCTGTGGTATTCGGAAGGCAACCGACTGGAATACAAGCCAGTCGTGACCAAGCCGCTGACGGTTGATACCTTCAAACCGAAACCACGTACTTTCTAAGGCTATACCATGGCACGCACTCTTAAATTCAAAATCTACCGCTACGATCCTGACCAGGATGCCAAGCCGTACATGCAAGACCTGACGGTCGAACTGAAAGACACCGACAAGATGCTGCTCGACGCACTGCAGCGCATCAAGGCGGACGTCGATGACTCGCTGGCCCTGCGCCGCTCGTGCCGCGAAGGCGTGTGCGGTTCGGACGCGATGAACATCAACGGCAAGAACGGCCTGGCATGCACCACCAACCTGAACGAACTGTCGGAGCCTATCGTGCTGCGCCCGTTGCCAGGCTTGCCGGTCATCCGCGACCTGATCGTCGACATGACGCAATTTTTCAAGCAATACGATTCGATCAAGCCTTTCCTGATCAACGATTCGATCCCGCCTGAAAAAGAGCGCCTGCAGTCGCCGGAACAGCGCGAAGAACTCGATGGCCTGTACGAGTGCATCCTGTGCGCATGCTGCTCCACGTCGTGCCCGTCGTTCTGGTGGAATCCGGACAAGTTCGTCGGCCCGGCCGGCCTGCTGCAAGCCTACCGCTTCATCGCCGATTCGCGCGACGAAGCCACCGGCGCGCGTCTGGACAATCTGGAAGACCCGTATCGCCTGTTCCGTTGCCATTCGATCATGAACTGCGTCGACGTCTGCCCGAAAGGGTTGAACCCGAACAAGGCGATCGGCAAGATCAAGGAATTGATGGTCCGCCGCGCGATCTGATCCTCCTGATCGCGTCCGCCGGGCGCCGTTTGCCGGAAGAGGGTATCCTCTCTTGCCTGCAGGCGGCGCCTGCAAAGCAGCACCGTGCCGCGAGGCACACGTAAAGTGGTAAACCAAATGACAGAATCAATTTTGTCCTCGCATCAGGCCGACCCGGCCAACCGCGCCCGCCTGCGCTGGCGTTCACGCCGTGGCCTGCTGGAAAACGACATTATCCTGACCCGTTTTCTCGATGCGTATGAAACCGAATTGACCGATGAAGAAGTTGACGCGCTGACGCGTTTGCTGGATTTATCGGACAATGCGTTAATGGATCTGGTACTGGCCCGTAAAGAGCCGGAAGGCGAAGTCGATCTGCCGCATGTGCGCGCACTGCTGCAACGACTGCGCATTGCCTAGACGCCTGGGCGATATATTGCAAACGGTGCGAGTGGCGCGCTGTAGCACTGCCGAATGCGGTGCGAATTGCAGCCAGAATTTTTGATTTTAATTTCGACTCACTCCCGAGAAGGAAGAGCCCATGAATATCTCTGACACAAAAGCTACCCTGTCGTTCTCCGATGGCAGCCCATCGCTTGAATTTCCAATCTACAAAGGCACGGTTGGCCCGGACGTCATCGACATCCGCAAACTGTACGCCGGTAGCGGCAAGTTCACCTACGACCCAGGCTTTATGTCGACGGCCGCCTGCAATTCGTCGATCACCTACATCGACGGCGACAAGGGCGAGCTGCTGTACCGTGGTTACCCGATCGAACAGTTGGCCGTCAACGCCGACTTCATGGAATCGTGCTACCTGCTGCTGAACGGCGAACTGCCGAACGCGGCGCAGAAGGCCAAGTTCGTCGACACCGTCACCAAGCACACGATGGTGCACGAACAGATGCAATTCTTCTTCCGCGGCTTCCGCCGCGACGCGCATCCGATGTCGGTCCTGGTGGGCACCGTCGGCGCGCTGGCATCGTTCTACCATGACTCGCTGGACATCAACGACCCGCGTCACCGCGAAGTGTCGGCCATCCGCCTGATCGCCAAGATGCCGACCCTGGTCGCCATGACCTACAAGTACTCGGTCGGCCAGCCGTTCGTGTACCCACGCAACGACCTGTCGTACAGCGCCAACTTCATGCACATGATGTTCGCCAACCCGTGCGAAGAGTACAAGGTCAACGACGTGCTGGTGCGCGCCCTGGACCGCATCCTGATCCTGCACGCGGACCACGAGCAAAACGCATCGACTTCGACCGTCCGTCTGGCCGGTTCGTCGGGCGCCAACCCGTTCGCCTGTATCGCTGCCGGTATCGCCTGCCTGTGGGGCCCTGCCCACGGCGGCGCCAACGAAGCGGCACTGAACATGCTGAAAGAAATCGGCACCGTCGAGAACATCCCTGCCTTCATCGCGCAAGTCAAGGACAAGAACTCGGGCGTCAAGCTGATGGGCTTTGGCCACCGCGTGTACAAGAACTTCGATCCACGCGCCAAGCTGATGCGTGAAACCTGCTACGAAGTGCTGCAAGAACTGGGTCTGCAAGACGATCCGCTGTTCAAGCTGGCGATGGAACTGGAAAAGATTGCGCTGAACGACGAATACTTCGTGTCGCGCAAACTGTACCCGAACGTCGACTTCTACTCGGGCATCGTGCAATCGGCGCTGGGCATCCCTGTGTCGCTGTTCACCGGTATCTTCGCTATGGCCCGTACGATCGGCTGGATCGCCCAGTGGAACGAAATGATCGCCGACCCAGAGCAAAAGATCGGCCGTCCGCGCCAGCTGTTCGTCGGTTCGACCACGCGTGAAGTACTGCCCCTGGACAAGCGTTAATCCAGAGCGGTATCGCGCAAACAAAAAAACGGGCTTCGGCCCGTTTTTTTATGCGCGTGCTCGACGCAAGCCGGGGCCGCCGGGCTGTTATGCTTGCACTCTGACCAACAGGAAGCACAACGCGATGAATGAAGAAACCTGCGCCCCCAGCGGCGTGGCCCTCGGCGATACTGCATTTGGCTACACCTTGTCGCTGATCGGCGGGAAATACAAGATGCTGATCCTGTACGCGCTGGCGGAAAACAAGGTGCTGCGGCATAACGAACTCAAGCGCCATCTGGGCGGCATCGCCTTCAAGACCCTCAGCGTCGTGCTGAAGGAGCTGGAGGCGGACGCGCTGATCGTCCGCCGGGAATATCCGCAAGTGCCGCCCAAGGTGGAATACTCGCTCTCCAGCAAGGGTGACTCGCTGATCCCTGTGCTGCATACCCTGTGCGAGTGGGGCGAGCGGCACCAGCCAGTCTGATACCGATGCACATGGCAAGGCGCTTTTCCATAGTCTAGTAGCTTACTTTTTGTATGGTATGAGCAGTTAATGTGCGTACTTGTGAAAAGTACCCAGCATGGCTATGCTGTTTCTGCCCTTGGAAGCGCGCGGCCACGTGCGGCGCGCCATGGGGCAGGGCATCGGCTTGCCTGCTTTCCTGAGAAGGCGGGGCCGGTGCGTCCCTCTCATTTTCAGGAAAGCAGCATGATGAAAACCCTTGTGATCGTCTTCCATCCCTCCATCGCCACGTCGGTGGCCAACAAGCGCTGGCTGCAGGAGCTGGCGCGGTATCCGGACCGCTATACCATCCACGACGTGTACCAGGCTTATCCTGACGGAAAGATCGATGTGGCGCGCGAGCAGGCGCTGGTGGCGGCGCACGCCCACGTGGTCTTGCAGTTCCCCGTGTACTGGTTCAACTGCCCGCCCTTGCTCAAGCAATGGCTCGACGAGGTGCTGGCGTATGGCTGGGCCTATGGCACGGGCGGCGATGCCTTCAAGGGCCGCAAGGTGGCGCTGGGCGTCACGGCCGGCATCCGCCAGGAAGACTTCACGCCGCAAGGCAAGTGGAACGTCACCCTGGCGCAGCTGCTGGCGCCGTTCGATGTCACCCTGGCGTATATCGGCGCCGATAACCGTCGCTTCTTTGCCTTCTATGGCGCGGAAGACGGGCCGAAGGAAACGGGCTATGCCGAGCGGCTGGCGCGCAGCGCGCAAGAGTATGAGCGCTTCCTGGCCGCGTTGTAGAGCCGGCCGGTGCGGCCTCAGTTCAAGGCCGCTTCCAGCTGGCGCAGCGCGACCTGCCGCCCCTCCAGCTGCAGGCTGCTGCCCTCATAGGGCTGGGGCATGACGATGCAGCGCGGCGCATTGTGCTTGAGGATGCCGCCCCAGTGGGCGACCCTGGCGCCGGCCTGGCGGCGGATCGCCTCGACCGTGGCGCCGCTGGCGAGGATGCGGGCTTGCGGAAAGGCTTGCCGCAGCACGCCCAGGCCGAAATAGGCTTGCGGTTCGGCCGCGCTGATATAGATGGTGGTCAGGCGCTTGCCGCTGGCGGCGATGGTGCGCACTAACTGCGCCGCATCGTCGCGCAGGAACTGGGCATTGACGAGGATGGCATCGGCCACGCCGCTCAGCAGCAGAGAGGTGGACGGTGCGCAGCCCAGCACATCCAGCTGGAAGGTTTCCAGGGTGCGGGAGGGACGGGCTGCGCGTGCAAACATATTATTCTTTCTGCATTAGATGCTCATGTCGCATATTATCCTTTCGACCAGGCGCGACAAATAGGGTAGATTGCAATACTTAGTTGCATGGATCGGATGAATCGAGGGAGTAGCGCATGGACCGTATCACCGCCGCACAAGTATTCGTCGCCATCGCCGAGCGGGGCAGCATGGTGGCCGCCAGCGAGGCGCTCGACATGTCGCGCGCGATGGTGACGCGCTACCTGGCCGAGATGGAGCAGTGGGCGGGGGCGCGCCTGTTGCATCGCACCACGCGCCGGCTGAGCCTGACGGATGCGGGCGAGGCCACCCTGGCGCGCTGCCGGCAGATGCTGGACGTGGCCGGCGCCATGGCCGTCGCTTCGCCCGAGGGCCTCGACACGCCGCATGGCTTGCTGCGCATTACCTGCTCGCAATCGCTGGCGCAGACGGCCCTCGCTGGCGCAGTGACCGCTTACCTGCGGCGTTACCCGCGCGCCGCCGTCGACCTGCAGATGGAGAACCGCGCCGTCAACCTGGTGGAGCAGCGCATCGACCTGGCGATCCGCATCACGAACGCGCTCGAGCCGAACCTGATCGCGCGCCAGTTGGCCAGCTGCGCGTCGGTGGTGTGCGCCGCACCATCGTACCTGGCGGCGCACGGCACGCCGCGCCGGGCGCAAGACCTGGCCCTGCACAACTGCCTGACCTATACGTATTTCGGCAAGAGCCTGTGGCAATTTACGCATGACGGGGAAGCGCTCACTGTCCCCGTCAGCGGCCGTTTGTCGGCGAATGAGTCGCTGGTCCTGCTGGTGGCCACGGTGGCGGGGGCGGGCATCGCCATGCAGCCGCGCTATTCGGCCGCGCCGCTGATCGCCAGCGGGCAGCTGGTGGAACTGCTGCCTGCCTACGTGCCGCAGGACATGGGCATCTATGGTGTCTACACTTCGCGCCAGCACATGTCGCCGCTGCTGCGCACCATGCTCGACTTTCTGGTGGAGTGGTTTGCCGGCGATCCCGATTGGCTGGCGGCGATCGCGGCGGGGCCGTTGCCGGGCAGACCAGTCGGGCGCAAGCGGCATGCCGGCAGGGCCGCCGATGTGCCGTAAGCACAACAGTGACAGGCTTGCAAGCCCGGGAAAATCAACAACACAGCTTACATTTGCTTGCCAAATAAAATTCAACTTGCAGTTGTTGCGTTACAATACCGCGTGCTATTCTAAATGACGGTATGCAGAATGCTGGTGCAATAAAAAAGCCCTTCCCCACAACTTGATGTGCAATCCGCTAACCGGTCAGGCCGTGTCGCGGAAGGTTAGATTAACCCGCTAATTCCTCGCGAAGCGCGAAGAAAGGTGAGCAATATATGCAGCAATTAACGACCAACTCCTACCTGTTCGGTGGGAATGCTCCGTACGTGGAAGACCTGTACGAGGCGTATCTGAACAATCCAGGCTCGGTACCCGATAACTGGCGTTCCTACTTCGACGCAATGCAGCACGTGCCTGCCGTCGATGGCACCAACAAGCCTGACGTGGCGCATGCCTCCGTCGTCGCCTCGTTCGCCGAGCGCGCAAAAGCAGGTCCGATCCGCACAGTGACCGCTTCCTTCGATGCTGAAATGGGCCGCAAGCGCGTCGCCGCCACGCAGCTGATCGCCGCTTACCGCTACCTCGGTTCGCACTGGGCCAACCTGGATCCGCTGCAACGCCAGGAGCGTCCGATGATCCCTGAGCTCGAGCCGAGCTTCTACGGTTTCACCGATGCGGACATGGACACCGTGTTCAACATCAGCAATACCTATTTTGGCCCCGAGACCGCCACTCTGCGCGATCTGCTCAACTATCTGCGCGATACCTACACGCGTTCGATCGGCGCCGAATTCATGTACATCTCCGATCCGGCCGAAAAGCGCTGGCTGCAAGAGAAACTGGAATCGATCCGCTCCACCCCGAATTTCACCCCAGAGAAAAAAATCCACATCCTCGACCGCCTGACCGCGGCTGAAGGCCTGGAACGCTATCTGCACACCCGCTACGTGGGCCAGAAGCGCTTCTCCCTGGAAGGCGGCGAAACCTTCATCGCCTCGATGGATGAAACCATCCAGCGCGCCGGCGAAAAAGGCGTGCAGGAAATCGTGATCGGCATGGCCCACCGCGGCCGCCTGAACGTGCTGGTGAACACCCTGGGCAAGGCGCCGCAGGAACTGTTCGAAGAATTCGAAGGCAAGCATGGCGACGACCTGCCTGCCGGCGACGTGAAATACCATCAAGGCTTTTCGTCGGACATCTCCACCGCAGGCGGCCCGGTCCACCTGTCGCTGGCGTTCAACCCGTCGCACCTGGAAATCGTCAACCCTGTGGTCGAAGGTTCCGTCAAGGCCCGCATGGACCGCCGCGGCGACGCGCAGGGCGCGCAAGTGCTGCCTATCCTGGTGCACGGCGATGCCGCTTTCGCCGGCCAGGGCGTGGTCATGGAAACGCTGAATCTGGCGCAAACCCGCGGCTACCATACCGGCGGCACGGTGCATATCGTGATCAACAACCAGATCGGTTTCACCACGTCGGACCCGCGCGATGCACGCTCGACCCTGTACTGCTCGGACGTCGTCAAGATGATCGAAGCACCGGTCCTGCACATCAATGCCGATGATCCGGAAGCCGTGGTGCTGGCGACGCAGATCGCGCTCGACTACCGCATGGAATTCAAGAAGGACATCGTCCTCGACATCATCTGCTACCGCAAGCTGGGCCACAACGAGCAAGATACGCCGGCACTGACGCAGCCGCTGATGTACAAGAAGATCGGCCAGCATCCAGGCACCCGCAAGCTGTACGCGGACAAGCTGGTGGCGCAAGGCGTGATCCCTGCCGATGGCGGCGACAAGATGGTGGCCGCGTTCCGCGACGCCATGGACGCCGGCAAGCACACCGTCGATCCGGTCATCTCGAACTTCAAGAACAAGTACGCCGTCGACTGGCTGCCGTTCCTGAACAAGAAATGGACCGATTCGGCCGACACCGCCGTGCCGATGACGGAACTGAAGCGCCTGGCCACCCGCATCACCACCGTGCCGGAAGACTTCAAGGTCCACTCGCTGGTGGAAAAAGTCCTGGGCGACCGCGCCACCATGGGCCGCGGCGAAATGAACCTGGACTGGGGCATGGGCGAACACCTGGCCTACGCATCGCTGGTATCGTCCGGCTACGCCATCCGCCTGACGGGCCAGGATGCCGGCCGCGGCACCTTCGTGCACCGCCACGCCGTGCTGCATGACCAGAACCGCGAGCGTTGGGATGCAGGTACCTACATTCCGCTGCAAAACGTGTCGGACAACCAGGCGCCGTTCACCGTCATCGACTCGGTGCTGTCCGAAGAAGCCGTACTGGCCTTCGAATACGGCTACTCGACCGCTGAACCGAACACGCTGACGATCTGGGAAGCCCAGTTCGGCGACTTCGCCAACGGCGCGCAAGTGGTGATCGACCAATTCATCAGCTCCGGCGAAGTGAAGTGGGGCCGCGCTTCGGGCCTGGTCATGATGCTGCCGCACGGTTACGAAGGCCAGGGTCCTGAGCACTCGTCCGCGCGTCCCGAGCGTTTCCTGCAGCTGTGCGCAGACAACAACATGCAAGTGGTGCAGCCGACGACGGCTTCGCAGATCTTCCATTTGCTGCGCCGCCAGATGGTGCGCCAGTTCCGCAAGCCGCTGGTCATCCTGACGCCGAAGTCGCTGTTGCGCAACAAGGATGCCGGTTCGCCGCTGACCGACCTGGCCAAGGGCGGCTTCCAGACCGTCATCGGCGAAGTCGACGACAAAATCGACGTCAAGAAGGTCAAGCGCGTCATCGCCTGCTCGGGCAAGGTCTACTACGACCTGGTCAACGCACGCAAGACCCGCGGCCAGACCGACACGGCCATCGTGCGCCTGGAACAGCTGTATCCGTTCCCGCACAAGTCGTTCGCTGCCGAACTGAAGAAGTTCCCGAACCTGGTCGAAGTCGTCTGGGCACAGGACGAGCCGCAAAACCAGGGCGCCTGGTTCCAGATCCAGCACAACATCTTCGAAGGCCTGGAATCGGGTCAGCGTCTGGCCTACGCCGGCCGTCCTGCTTCGGCGTCGCCTGCTGTCGGTTACTATGACAAGCACTACGCCCAGCAAAAAGACCTGCTGGAAACGGCATTCTCGAAGCTGAAGGGTTTTATCCTGACCAAGTAATTGGCTCGATAAGGGGCGCCATGCGAGTGCATGGCGCCTGCTCGCATACATCATGACGGAGCGCCGCCTTTGCTACGCAGGGGCGGCGCCGCAATAACAAAATAAACGGAGTTTTACATGGCACAAATCGAAGTCAAAGTTCCCCAGTTGTCGGAATCGGTCGCGGAAGCGACCCTGCTGGCATGGCACAAGAAAGTCGGCGAAGCAGTTGCGCGCGACGAAAACATGATCGATATCGAAACCGATAAAGTCGTGCTGGAACTGCCGGCGCCCGCCGCTGGCGTGATCGTGCAGATCATCAAGGATAACGGCGCCACCGTCGTCGCCGGCGAAGTCATCGCCATCATCGACACCGACGGCTCGGCCAAGGTCAGCCCGATGGAAGTGTCGGCCGTGCCTGCGCCAGCCCTGGCTGCCGCTGCCCAGGATACCGCCAGCGCTTCGGCGCCAGCCGCTGCGAGCAAAGGCGATGTCGCCATGCCTGCCGCCGCCAAGATCCTGTCCGAAAAAGGCCTGTCCGCTGGCGACGTCGCCGGTTCGGGCAAGGACGGCCGCGTGACCAAGGGCGACGCCCTGGCCGCTTCCGCCAAGCCAGCTGTCGCGCCACTGGCGCCAGCCGCTGCCAAGCCAGCGCTGCAGCAAGTTGCCACGCCGTCGGCCGCCAGCCTGGGCGACCGCCCTGAAGAGCGCGTGCCGATGAGCCGCCTGCGCGCACGTATCGCCGAGCGCCTGCTGCAATCGCAATCGACGAACGCCATCCTGACCACGTTCAATGAAGTGAACATGCAGCCGGTCATCGACCTGCGCAACAAGTACAAGGACAAGTTCGAGAAAGAGCACGGCGTCAAGCTGGGCTTCATGTCCTTCTTCGTCAAGGCCGCCGTCGCCGCCCTGAAAAAGTACCCGATCATCAATGCCTCCGTTGACGGCAACGACATCGTCTACCACGGCTACTTCGACATCGGTATCGCTGTCGGTTCGCCGCGCGGCCTGGTCGTGCCTATCATCCGCAACGCGGACCAGCTGTCGATCGCCGACATCGAGAAAAAAATCGGTGAATTCGGCGCGAAAGCCAAGGAAGGCAAGCTGACCCTGGACGACCTGACGGGCGGCACGTTCTCGATCTCGAACGGCGGCACCTTCGGCTCCATGCTGTCGACCCCGATCATCAACCCGCCGCAATCGGCCATCCTGGGCGTGCATGCGACCAAGGACCGCGCCGTCGTCGAAAACGGCCAGATCGTGGTACGTCCGATGAACTACCTGGCCATGTCCTACGACCACCGCATCATCGACGGCCGTGAAGCCGTCCTGGGCCTGGTGGCGATGAAAGAAGCGCTGGAAGATCCTGCACGCCTGCTGCTGGACCTGTAAGCACTGTAGTCCCCCGGCGTAGCCGCCGGGGCAATGTAGCTGATACCCCTTGCCAGAAGACGCAGCTGGCTGATCTCAATGAAAGAGGATTCCCATGAACGTCTCTGAAGAAATCAAGCGTCTGCACGAGTTGCACCTGGCGGGCGCCCTGAGCGACGCGGAATTCGCGCAAGCGAAAGCCAAGCTCCTGAGCAGTATCAACCTGGACAAGCCGGACAGCACGTCCGGCGCCGGTGCCGCCTCCGGCCCGTCGAACGACCTGGTGCAGGAATTCAACCGCCTGCGCCGTTCGCGCAACGACCGCTGGCTCGGCGGCGTCTGCGGCGGCCTGGGCCGCGCTTCCGGCATGGAAGCGTGGATCTGGCGCCTCGTCTTCGTCCTGTTTACATTGACCTTCGGCTTCGGCGTGGTGATTTACCTTCTATTGTGGATTTTCGTACCAGACGAAGAGATTGGAATAACAAAACATGAGTACTAAACAATTTGACGTAGTTGTCATCGGCGCGGGCCCTGGCGGCTACATCGCCGCCATCCGCGCAGCGCAGCTGGGCTTTTCCGTCGCTTGCGTCGACGAGTGGTCGAACGCCAAGGGCGGCGCCGCTCCTGGCGGTACCTGCACCAACGTCGGCTGCATCCCGTCGAAAGCGCTGCTGCAATCGTCCGAGCATTTCGAACACGCGGGCCACAGCTTCGCCGAGCACGGTATCGACGTCGCCGGCCTGAAGCTGAACCTGGGCCAGATGCTCAAGCGCAAGGACACCGTCGTCAAGCAAAACAACGACGGCATCCTGTATCTGTTCAAGAAGAACAAGATCGCCTTCTTCCACGGTCGCGCCGCTTTTGCCGCCGCCGCCGCTGGCGCGTACGAGATCAGCGTGACGGGCGAAGCCAATGAAACCCTGAGCGCCAAGCACGTGGTCATCGCCACGGGTTCGAACGCACGCGAACTGCCGGGCGCACCATTCGACGAGAAACTGATCCTGTCGAACACGGGCGCGCTGGCCATCGACGCCGTACCCGCCAAGCTGGGCGTCATCGGTGCCGGCGTGATCGGCCTGGAAATGGGCAGCGTCTGGCGCCGCCTGGGTTCCGACGTCACCGTGCTGGAAGGCCTGCCGGTCTTCCTGGGCGCCGTCGACGAGCAGATCGCCAAGGAAGCGTCGAAGCTGTTCACCAAGCAAGGCTTGAAGATCAACCTCGGTTGCAAGATCGGTGCGATCACGCCAGGCAAGAAAGACGTCACCGTGGAATTCGTGGACGCCAAGGGCGAAGCGCAAAAAGCCGTGTTCGACAAGCTGATCATCTCGATCGGCCGCACGCCGAACACGAACGGCCTGGGTGCCGACAAGGTCGGCCTGCAGCTGGACGAGCGCGGCTTCATCGCCGTCGACGGCGACTGCAAGACCAACCTGCCGAACGTCTGGGCAGTGGGCGACGTCGTGCGCGGTCCGATGCTGGCACACAAGGCCGAAGAAGAAGGCGTTGCCGTGGCCGAGCGTATCGCCGGCCAGCATGGCCACACCAACTTCAACACGATTCCTTGGGTGATCTACACCTCGCCGGAAATCGCGTGGGTCGGCAAGACCGAGCAAACCCTGAAGGCGGAAGGCATCGCCTACAAGGCCGGCACCTTCCCGTTCATGGCCAACGGCCGTGCGCGCGCGCTGGGCGACACCTCGGGCATGGTGAAATTCCTGGCCGATGCGACGACCGATGAAATCCTCGGCGTGCACATCGTCGGCCCGATGGCGTCCGAACTGATTTCCGAAGCCGTCGTGGCGATGGAATTCAAGGCTTCGGCCGAAGACATCGCGCGCATCTGCCACGCTCACCCATCGCTGTCCGAAGCGACCAAGGAAGCGGCACTGGCTGTTGACAAGCGTACGTTGAACTTTTAATTGTAGTTAGTCCAGCAGGGGCGCTCGCGGATTTTTTCCGCCGGCGCCCTTGTGCGTTAAAGCGAATCCCATGAACGTAGAAGAGTTTTACCAGCACGCGTTGCAGAAGCGTGATTTCAAGGCCGATGCCGCCCAACGGCGCGCGGTCGACCGCCTGCAGCTGTGCTATGACGAGTGGGTGGCCTACAAGGGCCAGCGCTCGAGCACCTTCAAGCGCCTGCTGAACCGTCCCGCCGTGCCGAAAGGCGTGTACATGTGGGGTGGGGTGGGGCGCGGCAAATCGTTCCTGATGGACAGTTTTTACTCGGTCGTGCCCCTGGTGCGCAAGACGCGCCTGCACTTCCACGAATTCATGCGCGGTGTGCACCAGCAGCTCGATGAATTGAAAGGCGTGGCCGACCCGCTCGACGAGGTGGCCAAGCGCATCGCCAAGAAATACCGGCTCATCTGTTTCGATGAATTCCACGTCTCGGACATCGCCGACGCGATGATCCTGTACAACCTGCTGTCGGCCCTGTTCGCCAATGGCGTGTCCTTCATCATGACTTCGAATTACGATCCGGACCTGCTGTATCCGGACGGCCTGCACCGCGACCGCATGCTGCCGACCATCGCGCTGCTCAAGGACAAGCTCGACGTGATCAACGTCGACGCGGGCGTCGATTACCGCGGCCGCGCGCTGGAACAGGTGGAAAGCTACTATACGCCGCTGGGCGCGGACACGGACCGGGCCCTGCGCGACGCCTACACGCGCATCGCCGAGACGGCCGACGAAGACGCGCGCATCCGCATCGAGAGCCGCGAAATCCACTGCCTGCGCCGCGCCGGCGGCATCATCTGGTTCGATTTCGCCACCTTGTGCGGCGGGCCCCGCTCGCAAAATGACTACCTGGAAATCGCCAGCCGCTTCCATACGGTGATATTGTCCGGCATACCGGCCATGTCGGCGGCGCAGTCGTCCGAGGCGCGCCGCTTTACCTGGCTGATCGACGTGTTTTACGACCAGAAGGTCAAGCTGATCATGTCGGCCGAAGTGCCGCCGGACCAGCTGTACACGAACGGCATGCTGGCCAACGAGTTTCACCGCACCGTTTCGCGTATCATCGAGATGCAATCGCGCGAATACATGGAAAAAGAACAGCGCGGCGCGGCCGACGCGATCGTTTGAGGCAGGGATAAGGAACATGATGGCAAATACACTATACAAGCTGGGTGCGGCGCTGGGCCTGGTCCTGGCGTTGACCGCCTGCGCGCACCAGGGTGCCGCGGCGTTGGATGAGGTCGGCGCACCGCAGGTGCCCGCCACCTTGTCCGTGGAAGAGGCGGACGCCAAGCTGAAGCAGTCGGCCAGCGAGCGCGAAGCGGCGGAAAACGAGTTTGCCGCGCGCGAACTGGAGTGCTATAACAAGTTTTTCGTGAATAACTGTCTCGACAAGGCCAAGGAAAAGCGCCGCCTGATCCTCGTGCGCCTGCGCGCCGTCGATGCCGAAGCGAATTACTTCAAGCGCGCCGAGTCCGTGCGCCTGCGCGATATCGACCTGGCCCGGACGCAGGAAAGTGCGCGCCTCGACGCCGAGCAGCGGGCCGCGGCCGTGCCCAAGCCCGTGAAAGTGGTCATGCCCGAGCCGGCGCCGCCCAAGCCGCAAGGCAAGAGCGTTGCCGAGCGCGAGGCCGAGCAAGCGGCGAAAGTGGCGAAACAGGCCGCCGACGATGCGGTCGAGGCGCCGCGCCGCGCCGCCCGCGAAGCAGCCTATGCGAAAAAACAGGCCGACGCCGTGGCGCGCCAGAAACGCGTGGCCCAGCGCCTGGCCGAACGCCAGGCCGAAGCCGATGCCAAGGCCGCCAAGGCGGCCGCCGCCGCCAGCACGCCGGCCGTTGCCGTGCCTGTGCCGCCGGTCAAATAACTGCGCCGTGCAGGGGGGGCGCCGGAAATGGCGTGCCCTAAGCCGCGCGGCAGGTTAAACTATGCACTATGGCTGCCTGCGCACGCTGCGCGCGCCGGTTTAGCACCATTGTTACCAACACTGCCTGGAACGCAACACATGAGCGATGCACAGCAAATAGAGCGGCGCCTGATTGAACTCAACGTGGAACACCGCGACCTCGATGCCGTCATCGAGTTGCTGATACTCGATGGTCACCATGACGAGCTGCAGCTGCGCCGCCTGAAAAAGCGCAAATTGCAATTGAAGGATCACATCACCTTGCTGAAAATGCAGTTGGTGCCCGACGTTCCCGCCTGAGGGGCGCCAGTAGCGTCCAGTCCAGCCTTCACCTAAGTATATTTTGACCGATCACAATTTATTGCCAGTCAACCCGGACGGCCAGCCTGCCGATCTGCAGGCCCGTCTGCCCGCCGAACCGCAGGCGGCGCCTGGCAAGCATGATGCCGACATCGAGCGCCTGTTTGGCGCTGGCGGCCCGCTCGGTCCGGCCGTGGGCAGCTACAAGCCGCGCCGTTCGCAAACGGAAATGGCCAAGGCCATCGCCAGCGCCATCGACAGCCAGACGACCCTGATCGCCGAGGCGGGCACGGGCACCGGCAAGACCTTCGCCTATCTGGTGCCGGCCCTGATGTGGGGCGGCAAGACCATCGTGTCTACCGGCACGAAGAACTTGCAGGATCAATTGTTCCTGCGCGATATCCCCACCGTGCGCGCCGCGCTGCAGGCGCCCGTTTCCGTCGCCCTGCTGAAGGGCCGCTCGAACTACGTCTGCCACTATCACCTGGAACGCACCCTGCAGAACGGCCGCATGACCTCGCGCGACGACGTGGGCCATCTGCGCGAAATTTCGCGTTTCATCAAGATGACCAGTTCCGGCGACAAGGCCGAGCTGACCAAGGTGCCGGAAAACGCCATGATCTGGAACCTGGTGACGTCCACGCGCGACACCTGCATGGGCGCAGAATGCCAGTATTACCAGGATTGCTTCGTCATGAAGGCCCGCAAGGAAGCGCAGCAGGCCGACGTGGTGGTGGTCAACCACCATTTGTTCTTTGCCGACGTGGCCCTGAAGGACACGGGCGTGGCGGAATTGCTGCCTTCGGCCAATACCATCATCTTCGACGAAGCGCACCAGTTGCCCGATACGGCCACCTTGTTCTTCGGTAACACGGTGTCGACCTCGCAAATCCTGGAACTGTGCCGCGACGTGCTGGCCGAGGGCCTGGCCCATGCGCGCGGCATCGACTGGGCCAAGACGGTCACGGTGGTGGAAAAGGCGGCGCGCGACCTGCGCTTGACGTTCCCGCAGGATATCGTGCGCCTGTCCTTGCCGCAGATCGCCCCGTCGAGCGACTTCTTTCCCGCGCTCGACACCCTCAAGGATGAGCTTGACGGCATGGTGGCCGTGCTGGAAACCCAGGCGGAACGGGCGGAAACGCTGGAACAGTGCAGGGTGCGCGGCGTCGAGCTGGCGCAGCAGCTGAGCGGCTGGAAGTTCGACCCGAAGGCGAAAGTGGCGGCCGGCGAAGAAGCCGTGTTCTGGGTGGAAGCGTTTTCCAGTTCCCTGCAGTTGCACAAAACGCCATTGTCGATCGCGCCGATCTTCAACAACCAGCGCGAAGGCACGCCGCGCAGCTGGATTTTTACGTCGGCCACCCTGGCCGTGAAAAACGACTTCAAGCATTTTTCCGAACAGATGGGCTTGACGGGCGAACCGTCGCATACGTGGCCGAGCCCGTTCGACTATGGCCAGCAGGGCTTGCTGTTCGTGCCGCAAAACCTGCCGCAGCCGAACTCGCTGGGCTACACGGATGCCGTCATCGACTGCGCCCTGCCCATCATCGAGGCGGCGGGCGGGCGCACCTTCTTCCTGTGCACCACCTTGCGCGCCGTCAAGCGCGCGGCCGAGCGCCTGGCTGACGAATTCAAGCAGCGCGGCCTGAACTTCCCCCTGTTCGTGCAGGGAGAAAAGGGCCGCACGGAATTGCTCGACCAGTTCCGCGCCGCCGGCAATGGCGTGCTGATCGGCAGCCAGAGCTTCTGGGAAGGCGTCGACGTGCGCGGCGATGCCTTGTCCCTCGTCATCATCGACAAGCTGCCGTTCGCGCCGCCGGACGACCCGGTGCTGGCCGCGCGCATCGAAGTGATGGAAAAGCAGGGCAAGAACGGCTTCATGCACCATTCGCTGCCGGAAGCCATCATCAACCTGAAGCAGGGCGCCGGCCGGCTGATCCGCGACGAGGGCGACCGGGGCGTGCTGATGATCTGCGATCCGCGCCTCATTTCCAAGCCGTATGGCAAGCGCATCTGGCAAAGCCTGCCGCCGTTCAAGCGCACGCGCGATACCGCCGAAGTCGTGGAGTTCTTCCGCAACCTGCCCGCCAAGGGCGCTTAAGTCCTGCTTGCCGGCGCCGTCCGCGCGCCGGCATATTTCCCTTTGTTATCAAGCGAGTAGCGTTTTCTGCGCGGCGCCTGCCTGCGCGCCCGGCATGCCAGAAAGCGGCGCGATCGCGCCATTTTCTGGCATTGTGACGCATGTCCAGGACGCCAGACACATCTTTGCGCCAGCGCAAACAGTCTTGTTGTCGAGCGGTCTACAGTGAGCTCATGCCTTGCAGGATGAAGGCGCGGCGATGGCAGGGCCGCACGGGGAACAGGGGGATGCCATGGAGATCCGCTACGGCTGTTTCTTGAGTTATGCACACGGCCAATATGCGTTCATGAACAAGTTCAAGAATGACCTCATCGAGGCGCTGGCGTGCTATCTGGAGCCGCACCTGGACCGCGAGGAAGTCCTGTTCATCGACAGCGAGCAACTGGGCGGAGGCGACGATATCGACCTGCGCGTGGCGCGCGCCATGTGCCAGAGCGTCTGCATGATCGTGCTGTACACACCCAAATATGAAGCGCACGGCTACACGCGGCGCGAATTTGCCGCCATGCAACTGATCGAGCAGGAGCGGCGCGCCTGGTATGAACTGCCCAGTCACCTGATCATTCCCATCATCATGACGCGCCATCCGGACGGCTTGCCGCCGCAAATCACGGAATCGGGTCTGTACGTCGATTTTTCCGGCTACACGCTGGCCAGCGGCGACCTGAAGTCGAATCCCCAATACCTGCCCGATATCGAACGCATCGTGCAGCGCATCGCCACGCATTACCACTTGCTCAAGCGGTCAACACCGCCCGGCCACGATTGCAGCCGTTTCGTGTTGCCCGATATTCCACCGGAATGGCGTGCCATTCCGCCTCCCCACTTTCCACGTTAATCACGTAAAAGGTCCCGTCATGGAATGCCAACGCCTCTCCCTGCCACCTTTGAGCGCCCCTGGCGAAGTCGTCACCTTCTATTCCTACAAGGGCGGTACCGGCCGCACCATGGCCCTGTCGAACATCGCCGTGCTGCTGGCGCGCCGTGAAAACGCCAGCGTGCCCGTGCTGATGCTGGACTGGGACATGGAGGCGCCGGGCCTGCACCATTATTTCGAGCAGCACGAGGAGCGGCCGGGCGTGCTCGAGTTCTTCGAGGCGTGCCGCCAGCAGCTCGAGCGCATCAGCCTGGAAACGGCGGGCGCGCGCGCCAGCGGGCAGGGCGCCGGCCGCGAGGATGCGGCGCTGGCCCAGCGCGTGCTCGACGCCATCGACTGGCAGCAGTACGTGGTGCGCGTCGACCAGGGCAGTCCGCTGTACCTGATGCGGGCGGGGCGCTTCGACGCCAGCTACAGCGAGCGCCTGGCGCAGATGCGCTGGGATCAGCTGTTCGATACCTGCCCGGCCCTGTTCCGCTGCTTCGCCGATACCCTGGCCCAGCATTTCCGCTACGTGCTCGTCGATTCGCGCACGGGGCGCACGGACAGCGCCGGCATCTGCACCACCTTGCTGCCGAAAAAGCTCGTGGTGGTCTTCACGCCGAACCGGCAAAGCCTGGAAGGCGTCGATGCGCTCGTCACGCGGGCCATCGAGTACCGCCGCAGCCATGAAGACGAACAGCGTCCGCTGCTTGTGTATCCCTTGCCTTCGCGCATAGAAATGGGCGATGGCGCGCAGCGCGCCGAGTGGCGCCGCGGCGACGCGCACAAGGGCATCGCCGGGTTCCAGCCCATGTTCGAGCGCCTGCTGCGCACGTCCTACGGCTTGCCGCAGATCGCTCTCGACAGCTATTTCGACGAAGTCCAGCTGCAGCAGACGAAAACCTTTGCCTATGGCGAACAGCTGGCCGTGCGCATCGACCAGGGCGGCGACCGCTTTTCCCTCACGCGCACCTTCGAAGCCTTTTTGCACTGGCTGACGGGCGGGTACTTTCCCTGGCAATCGAGCCGCGAAATCGCCTTGCTGGGCGCCATCAGCGAAGCGCGCCAGGCCTTGCAGCTGGAACCGGGCCGCGCCGTGGCCCTGCCGCTGGCGCGCGATCTGGCCCGTCTGGGCGAGCTGTACCGCAAGGATGGACGCAGCGCGCAGGCGCTCGACGCCTTCCGCCAGAGCGTCGAGATCCGCGTGCGCCTGCTGGGCGAGGAGCATCCCGACAGCCTGGCGTGCAAGAGCGGCATGGCGCGCCTGCTGCGCCAGCTGGGCAAGCTCGATGAAGCGCGCTTTCTGGAAGAAGACGTGCTCGACGTGCGCGAGCGCGTGCTGGGCAGCGAGCATCCCGACACCCTGTCCGCCCGGGCTTGCCTGGCAAAAACCCTGCTGCTGCAGGGCGAACTGGCGGCGGCGCTGCTGCTGCAGGATACGGTGCTGGCCACCTACGTGCGCCAGCTGGGCGGCGAGCATCCGCTGACCCTGGAAGCGATGGATGGCCGCGCCGCCACCTTGCTGCGCATGGGCAGGCTGGCGCAGGCGCGGCAAGTGCTGGGCACGGTGGTGGCGGCGCGCGAGCGCCTGTTTGGCGCCGAGCATGGCGACACTTTGCGCAGCAAGCTGGCCCTGGCGCAGTCGCTGGGACGCGAAGGCGACCTGGAGGGCGCGCGGCGCCTGCTCTCTGCCGTGCTGCAGGTGCAGGAGCGGCGCCTGGGCAGCGACCATGCGACTACCCTGTCCACGCGCGACTTGCTGGCCGATATCGTGGCCGGGCAGGGCGACTGGGCCGGCGCGCGCCAGCTGCATGAAGACCAGGTGGCGGCGCGCGAGCGTACGCACGGGCTCGATCATCCGGAAACCTTGATGAGCCAGCGCAAGCTGGCCGAGGCGCTGCTGCGGCGCGGCGAACTCGATGCGGCGCGCAGCGTGCAGGAGCAGGTGCTGGAAGTGCATGCGCGCCTGCTGGGCGAAGACCACCTCGATACCTTGCACAGCAAGAAGCAGCTGGCCGGCACCCTGCAGCAGCAGGGCGACAGCGAGGCGGCGCGCCTGCTGGAAGACGCCGTGCTCAGCGGCAGCGACCGGCTCTTGAATGCGCCCGTCACGGGGCATGCGGATAGCGTGCTCGACGGTGCGCGGCATTTGCAGGAAACCATCCTGGCCGGCCGCGCCAACGAACAGGATGCGGCCGAGCCGGACACCCTGGTCAGCATGATCTCGATGTTGCAAGGCATGATCGAGCGCGAACAGTATGCGCAGGCGGGCGAACTGGCTGAACATTTGAAGTCCTGCCTGCTGCGCCCGGGCGTGCCGGGCAAGCTGCGCAGGCGCGGCATGGCGCAGCTGAAAAGAATGTATAAGTTGCAAGGCGACCTGAATGCCTTGCTGGCCTTGCAGGAGGATGAAGTGCAGGCGCTGGAGGGGGCCTTGTCCGAAGCGCGCATCGAGCAGCGCTGAGGCGGCGCGCGATGTCCGTGCGGCGGCACAAAAAATGCTGGCTATCGGCGTGCGGCACGCGCAGTGTTGGCATTGCTTCAGGTAAAATCTCGTTATGAGAATCCTTATCAGTAACGACGACGGTTACCTGGCGCCAGGCCTGGCGGCCCTGGCCGACGCGCTCGCGCCCATTGCCGACATCGTGGTGGTGGCGCCCGACAGCAACCGTTCGGGCGCGTCCAATTCGCTGTCGCTGGACCGGCCCTTGTCCGTGCACAAGGCTGCCAACGGCTTTTATTTTGTCAACGGCACGCCCACCGACTGCGTGCACGTGGCGTTGACGGGCATGCTCATCGAGCGCCCCGACCTGGTGGTTTCGGGCATCAACAACGGTCCCAACATGGGTGACGACACCCTGTATTCGGGCACCGTGGCCGCCGCCACGGAAGGCTATCTGTTCGGCATTCCCGCCATCGCCTTTTCCCAGTCGCAGTTCGGCTGGGCCAACCTGGATGCGGCCGCCCGCGTGGCGCGGGAAATCGTCGAGCGCCAGTTCGACGCCCTGCAGAAACCGTATTTGCTGAACGTGAACATTCCCGCCATCCCTTACGCGCAATTGCAAGGCATGGCGGCCACGCGCCTGGGCAAGCGCCATTCGGCCGAGCCCGTGATCCGCGCCCTCGACCCGCGTGGCCGTGAAATCTTCTGGATCGGCCCCGCCGGCGCCGCCAAGGAAGGCGGCCCGGGCACGGACTTTTACGCTGTTGAACATGGACAAGTATCGATCACGCCGCTGCAGATCGACCTGACCCATACCACCCAACTCGATGCACTGGCGAAAGGCCTGGCATGACCTCTCACTATGACTGACAAGCCGCGCACCTTCCCCCTTTCCCTCGATTCGCTGGCCGGCAAGCCCGCCAGGCAGGGCGGGGGGCAGTCGCTGGCCCAGTCCAGGATCGCCACGCCGCAGACGGCCACGCAGAATGCGGCGCAAAACGCGGCGCGCGGCGTGGCGCAGCCGTATGGCGCGCACGCGGCCATCGCGCCGTCGCGCGCCCAGGCCATCGCCAACGAGCGGGCGCAGCCGGCCGTGGTGTCGCCGCCGCGGCAAAACCCGCTCGTCTCGGAGGCCGTGCGCCGGGCCATGGTGGCGCGCGTGGCGAAACAGGGCGTCAAGGACCAGGTGGTGCTCGACGCCCTGCAAGCCGTGCCGCGCCACATGTTCATGGACGAGGCGCTGGCGTCGCAGGCGTACATCGATGCCTCCTTGCCGATCGGCCACCACCAGACCATCTCGCAGCCGTATATCGTCGCGCGCATGATCGAGGTGATGCGCCAGGGCGGCAGCCTGCAGCGCGTGCTGGAAATCGGCACGGGTTGCGGCTATCAGGCGGCGGTGCTGTCGCTGGTGGCGAAAGAAGTGTATTCGATCGAGCGCATCCGGCCCTTGCACGAGCTGGCGAAGGCCAATTTGCGTCCGCTGCGCGTGTCGAATCTGCGCTTGCAGTACGGAGATGGTATGCTTGGCCTGCCGCAGGCGGCGCCCTTCGACGGGATCATCCTTGCCGCCGCCGGCCTGGAAGTCCCGCAAGCCTTGCTGGAACAGCTGGCGCCCGGCGGGCGTCTGGTTGCGCCGGTGGGGGCTAAATTGCAACACTTACAACTCATTACCCGGGTGGGGAAAACGGAATGGACCAGCCAAACCCTGGAAGATTGCCATTTCGTGCCTTTGCGCCCGGGCACCATATGATCCCCGGATCAGCTAGCAAGCAGGACATACAATTACATGCGAATGATTAAGAAAAGTAACATACTGATATGCAGCGTCACGCTGGCCGCCCTGTTGAGCGGTTGCGGCACCACGGGCGTGCAGGCGCCGGTGGTGGAACGCCAGCCATCGAGCAGCAGCGCCGCCGCCAGCGATCCGCGCGACCGCGACCCGGCCTATTACACGGTCAAGCGCGGCGATACCCTGTTGCGCATCGCCCTGGAACACGGCCAGAATTACCGCGACCTGGTGGCCTGGAACGACTTGAGCAACCCGAACGACATCAAGGTCGATCAGGTATTGCGCGTGCTGCCGCCGACTGGCGACGCGGGCGGCGCGCAGACGTCGGCCATCGTCATGCCGCCGGTGACGGAAGTCAAGCCGGCCGCGCCTGTCGTACCGAAGAAAACGGGGCCGCGCGGCGAGAAGCGCGCGTATTCGGACGCCACCCTGGCCGAGCTGCGCGCCGATGGCGGCAGCAGCGACGCCAAGCCGGCGCCGGCGCCGGCAGCGGCTGTCGCCGCCGCACCGGCCGCCGCGGCGGCAGCCCCTGCGGCATCGGCGCCTGGCGACGAGAAGATCAGCTGGATGTGGCCTTCCGAAGGCAAGGTCATCGGCACTTTCGACGAAGGCAAGAACAAGGGCGTCGACATCGCCGGCAAGGCGGGCCAGCAGGTGGTGGCCGCCGGCGCGGGAAAAGTCATGTATGCCGGGAGCGGAATCCGTGGTTATGGTAATCTTGTCATCGTGAAGCACAGTAATAGTTTGTTGTCGGCATATGCGCATAACCGCAGCATCCTGGTGAAGGAAGGGCAGAACGTCAACAAAGGCCAGGCCATCGCTGAAATGGGCGATTCCGATGCCGACCGCGTGAAGCTGCACTTTGAAATCCGCCAGCAGGGCAAGCCTGTCGATCCTTCGAAATTCCTGCCTAACCGTTAGGTAAAGCAATGACACACGCGCCGCACGATCAGCTGGACGATGACCCGGAACTGCCGGAAGACGGGGCAGACGAAGTCGTGACGGACGATACCGGCGAACTCGACGGCATTGACGCCGTCGAGGCGGGCGAGGGCGGCGAGGTGGCCAGCGTCAGCGTGCTGGTCGAAAGTGTCGATGAATTGAAAAAAGTATTGGCGGCCGAGCTGTCGACCGATACCACGCAGCACTATCTGAACCAGATCGGCACGCGGCCCCTGCTGACGGCCGCGCAAGAGGTGCATTACGCCACCCTGGCCAAGCAGGGCAATTTCGAAGCCCGGCAAACCATGATCGAGCACAATCTGCGCCTGGTCGTGTCGATCGCCAAGCATTACATCAACCGCGGCGTGGTCCTGCTTGACATGATCGAGGAGGGCAACATCGGCCTGATGCGGGCCATCGACAAGTTCGAGCCCGAGCGCGGTTTCCGCTTTTCCACTTACGCCACCTGGTGGATACGCCAGAGCATCGAGCGCGCCATCATGAACCAGGCGCGCACGGTGCGCCTGCCCGTGCACATGGTGCGCGAACTGAACCAGATACTGCGCGGCAAATATCACCTGGAAGCCCAGCACCACGACGGCAAGGATGCCACCGCGGAAGACATCGCCCACCTCGTGGGCCGTCCCGTGGAAGAGGTGCAGGATATCCTGGCCCTGTCCGAGCACGCCACCTCGCTCGACGCGCCGCTCGACAACGACCCGCAGTCGTCGCTGATGGACATGCTGCCCGGCGCCAGCGAAGACAGCCCCGACGCGCGCGCGGAACACCATGAAATGACGGTGCTGGTGCGCGACTGGCTGACCAAGCTGCCCGACAAGCAGCGCGTCGTCATCATGCGCCGTTTCGGCCTCGACAATGACGATCCGGCCACCCTGGAAACCCTGGCCGAGGAAATGGGCGTGACGCGCGAGCGCGTGCGCCAGATCCAGCAGGAAGCCTTGATCAAGCTCAAACGGGCCATGGCCGCGCGCGGCGTCGTGCGCGACTCTCTGCTCTAGGACGCCCGGTCCCGGTATTTCCGGGGCCGCATCTGCTATCATACGCCCCGCTCGCGGCGCCTGACCTTTCCCCCATTCTTTCAAGTTCCAGCGCGGCCCTGCGTCCTGGCCCACTCTTACCTATTGATCGCTATGCAAGAAAATATCATCGAAATCAAATCGCTCGACATGGACGCCCGTGGCGTTGGCCATATCGAGAACGAAGACGGCTCTCCGGGCAAGGTCGTGTTTGTCGAAGGCGCATTGCCGGGCGAGCGCGTCAGCTTTGTGACGTTCAAGAAAAAGAAGAACTGGGAGATGGCCCGCATGACGGCGCTGCACCGCGAATCGTCCATGCGCGTGACGCCCAAGTGCAAGCATTTCGACAATTGCGGCGGCTGCTCGATGCAGCACCTGGAGCCGTCGGCGCAGGTGGCGATCAAGCAGCGCGTGCTGGAAGACAATCTGTGGCATATCGGCAAGGTGCGTCCGCAAAGCATCATGCGCCCCATGTATGGCCCGACGTGGGGCTACCGCTACCGCGCCCGCCTGTCCGTGCGCCACGTCAAGAAGAAAGATGCCGTGCTGGTGGGCTTCCACGAAAAGAAATCGGCGTTTGTCGCCGACATGGATAGCTGCGAAATTTTGCCGCCGCATATCTCGGCCATGCTGCTGCCGCTGCGTGGCTTGATTGCTTCGCTGTCCATCTTCGACCAGATGCCGCAGATCGAACTTGCCGTCGGTGAAGACGTCACGGCCATGGTCTTGCGCATCATGGCGCCGTTGACGGCGGATGACGAGACGAAATTGAAGGCTTTTGCCGACGAGTACGGCGTGCAATGGTGGCTGCAGGTGAAAGGCCCGGAAACGGCCGTGCCGTTCTATCCGCTCGACAAGCAATTGCATTATCTGCTGCCGGAATTCGGCGTCAAGATGCCGTTCAAACCCGTCGATTTCACGCAAGTGAACCACCACATCAACCGCGTGCTGGTATCGAAAGCCCTGCGTTTGCTGGAAGTGCAGCCGACGGACCGCGTGGCCGACCTGTTCTGCGGCCTCGGCAATTTCACCCTGCCGCTGGCCACGCAGGGCAGCGAAGTGGTGGGCATCGAAGGAAGCACCACCCTGACGGAGCGGGCGCTGGAAAACGCGCTGGCCAATGGCCTGGCGGAAAAAACCTCGTTCTCGACGCGCAACCTGTTCGAAGTGACGACGGACGACCTGATCGCCTTGGGCCGTTTTGATCGCATCCTCGTCGACCCGCCCCGCGATGGTGCCATGGCCCTGTGCCAGGCGCTGGTGGGCCTGTCGCAAGTGCGTCCGGACATGCTGCCCAAACGCATCGTGTACGTCTCGTGCAGCCCGTCGACCCTGGCGCGCGACGCCGGCATCCTGGCGCTGGAAGCGGGTTATGTGCTGAGCAAGGCGGGGGTGGTGAACATGTTCCCCCACACGTCGCACGTGGAGTCGATGGCGGTATTTGATTTACCTCAATAAGTCTGCCTGACGCGGCGGGTGGGCAGGCAGGCACCCGCCGTTGCCCCGTTCAGGGGGGCGGCAAGCTGGCGCAATACCACTTGCACGGCATTAAACAACTGGTCTGTCTTTCCCCGAGCCAGCGTCTTTTTCCATCTTCCCTCTGTCGTTTTTTGATTGTCCAGTAGGACAACACGCCATTCGCATATGCCGCTGCGTTTTCTGTACGAAGTGGTATTGCCCACTTTGAGGCCACTTTAAAACCACTTGACCGCCTATTTTTTCAGCAGCATGCTGTTCTTGCAACTGCAAAAAACAAAATCACAGGGTAGCTTTTTATTGAAGCAGAGTGGTATTTCCGCAAACCTGAACAGGAGACAGCGTGGAAAATTTAATACTCAAAAAAACGATCAGGAACATGATGGTATGTCTGGCCAGCGGTGGCGTGCTGGCGGCATGCGGCGGTGGCGGCGACGCCAGCGCACCGGGTGGCTCGCAATTGCTGGCGGCCAGCACGGTCGTCGCCTGCGTGCCATGGCAGGAGGGCGGCACGTACAACGCGGGCACGGTGGTCACTTACCTGGGCGCCAATTACACGGCCCTGGTGACGCAGACCGACCACGTGGGCTCGGGCTGGAACCCCGTTTCCACGCCTAGCCTGTGGAGCGCGGGCGGCACCTGCGACGGCGGCACCACGCCGACCCCGACACCGACTCCCACGCCAACCCCGACGCCGACACCGACGCCGAATCCAACCCCGACACCCACGCCAACGCCAACGCCAACGCCGACTCCGACCGGCGGTACCTGCGCACTGGCGTGGGCGGCCGGCACGGCTTACAGCGCGGGCGCCACCGTCAGCTATGCGGGCACGAATTACCGCGCCAACTACTGGACGCAGGGCGACAACCCGTCGACCAGCAGCGGCGCCGCCGGCACGGGCAAGCCATGGACCAGCCTGGAGATCTGCAGCACCACGCCAACACCAACGCCCACTCCGACACCGACACCTACTCCAACGCCGACGCCGACGCCAACCCCGACGCCGACGGGCCGCGAAGTCGGTTCCTATTTCGCGCAGTGGGGCGTGTATGGCCGCGACTATGAGGTGGCGAACGTGCATTCGAGCGGCGTGGCCGACAAGCTGACCTTCATCAACTACGCTTTCGGCAATATCTATCCGAAAAACGGCGGCTACGAGTGCGGCATGATCACCAAGGCCGAGCCGGGCGCGACGAATCCGAATTCGCCGGACGCGGGCACGGGCGGCGATGCCGAGGCCGACTACATCCGCACGCCGAAGCGCACCGTCGATGGCCAGGCCATTCCGTGGGACGCACCGTTGTCGGGCAACTTCCTGCAGTTGAAAAAGCTGAAGGCGGCACATCCGAACCTCAAGTTGTTCATTTCCCTGGGCGGCTGGAGCTGGTCGAAGAACTTCTCCGTCGGTTCGGCCACCGATGCGCTGCGCAAGCAGATGGTGCGTTCGTGTATCGATATCTACATCAAGGGCAACCTGCCGGTGCAGGGCGGTCGCGGCGGTGCGGGTGCGGCGGCCAACATCTTTGACGGCATCGATATCGACTGGGAATACCCGGTCGGCGGCGGCCAGCCGTACAACACCGTCAGCCCCAACGACAAGCGCAATTTCACCTTGTTGATGGCGGAATTCCGCAGCCAGCTCGATGCGCTCGGCGCCGCCAACGGCAAGCGCTACCTGTTGACGGCCGCCGTCGGTGCCGGCAAGGACAAGATCGACAACACGGAACCGGCCCTGTACTCGCAGTACATGGACTGGATCAATCTGATGACGTACGACTTCCACGGCGGCTGGGAAACGAGCACCAACTTCAACGCCCAGCTGTTTGCCGACCCTGCCGATCCATCGACGGGCATGGCGCGCGAATACGTGGGCGACAAGGCGGTGCAGTACATGATTGCCGCCGGCGTGCCGCGCGACAAGCTGCTGCTGGGCATACCGTTCTATGGCCGCGGCTGGACGGGCGTGGCGCCGGGACCGAACGGCGATGGCCTGTACCAGGCGGCCACGGGCACGGCGCCGGGCACCTACGAGTCGGGCATCGAGGACTATAAAATCCTCGTCGCCAAGTCCGGCACGCGCTACTACCATCCCGTGACCAAGCAGCTGTACCTGTACACGGGTGCGGGCGGCCAGTGGTGGAGCTATGACGATCCGACCGTCATCGGCACCAAGGTGAAATACGTCAAGGACCAGGGCTTGCGCGGCGCGTTCTCGTGGGAACTCGATGGCGACGCGAATGGCGTGCTGGCGACCGAGGTGTGGAAGGTACGCTAACCGTGTGCTAGCGTAGCAGGATGCGGCCGGGCGGCATTGCTGCCCGGCCGCTTGTTCACATAAAAAAAGAGGAGACGGGTGATGGCGGCAGTATCGACATTGGGAGTAAACCATCCGGAACAGGAATTGAGCCGCGAGTGGCGCAGCTGGATCGCGGAAAACCTCATGCTGGGCAGCCATCCGTCGGCGCTGATGCCGGTGCTGCAAAAGGCCGGCATCACGGAAGCCCTGGCGCGCCGCGAAGTGGAGCTGGCGCTGCAGAGTCCCTACCTGGCCGGCGCCGTGCGCCTGTCGAACCGCCTGGCCAAGCGCGACTGGGTGATCGATATCCAGCGCAAGCTGAATCAGTTGCGCCCGCCCGAGATTCCGCGCCGCGACAAGCTGTCCGCGCAGGAATTCCTGGATGAATACTATTCGACCAACCAGCCCGTCATCATCACGGGCATGATGGATGACTGGCCCGCCCTGGCCAAGTGGAGCCCGGCCTACTTCCGCGAACATTTCGGGCAGCGCGAGGTGGAAGTGCAGTTCGGCCGCGAAGCGGATGCCCAGTACGAAATGAACAGCGTGGCGCACAAGCGCAAGATGGCGTTCGGCGAGTACGCCAGCCTGGTCGAGGGCAGCGGCGCGACCAACGATTTCTACATGACGGCGAATAACGATTCGCAGAACCGGCAAGCCTTGCGCGAGCTGTGGGATGATATCGGCCAGCTGCCCGAGTACCTGGAGCAGAGTGGCGGTCGCACGGGCTTCCTGTGGTTCGGCCCGGCCGGCACGGTGACGCCGTTCCACCACGACCTGACGAACAACTTCATGGCGCAGGTCAAGGGGCGCAAGCGGCTGCGCATCATGGCCGCCTGCGAGGTCGCGCGCGTGTACAACCAGCGCCACTGTTTTACGCCCGTCGACGGGCGCGCCATCGACCTGCAGCGCTATCCGCTGATGGCCGACGTGCAGGTGCGCGAATGCGTGCTGGCGCCGGGCGAAATCCTGTTTTTGCCCGTCGGCTGCTGGCATTTCGTCGAAGCGCTCGACGTATCGATGACGGTGGCGTTTACCAACTTCAAATGGGATAACGATTTTTACAGCAAGTATCCGCCGAATCACGACTTTTGATTGGTCTGCGCATTGCCGCGAACGCGCAGGGAACAGCCGCCGAACAGGCGGCTTTTTTCATGCCACGGTGCGCTTCCTGTATAAGATATTTCCATAGAATAATTGATTGAAATCATTTTGCAGCAATTATTTTGATATGAATGACCATGATGTTTCATTATCCAGATGGTCATGGCGGGCGGATAATTTTATGGCTGGTGCGCCGCCGGACACCTGAATGACTTGCCGGCGCGCCAGCACCGACAACCATCTGGAGGCGGCAGGGCATGAACACGCAGCAAATGACACAGTTACAGCAAGCACCGGCAAGTAGTACTGAACTCCAGCTCGACACGCGGCTGACCCGCGAAGCGGCCGAATTGCTGGCCCGCGCCGACATCCACCTGAATGGCCGCGCCGCCTGGGACATGCAGCTGCGCAAACCGGGCGTGCCCGAACGGGCTTTCGCCAGCGGCAACCTGGGCCTGGGCGAGGCCTACATGGATGGCGACTGGGATGCGCAGCAGCTCGACGAATTCTTTTGCCATTTGTTGCGCGCCAGGGTGGCCGACGACGTGCGCCCCATGCGCCTGGCTTTCCACGCGCTGTATGCGCGCCTGTTCAACCTGCAGACGGAGCGCCGCGCGTGGATGGTGGGCAAGGAGCACTATGACCTGGGCAACGCCTTCTATGCGGCCATGCTCGATCCGCGCATGACCTATACCTGTGGCTACTGGAAGGACGCCAGCAACCTGGCCGAGGCGCAGGAAGCCAAGCTCGATCTGATCTGCCGCAAGCTCAGGCTGGAACCGGGCATGCGCGTGCTCGACATCGGCTGCGGCTGGGGCAGTTTCATGCGTTATGCGGCGGAAAAATACGGGGTGCAGTGCGTGGGCGTGACGATTTCGCAAGAGCAGGTCGCCTACGCGCGCGGCATGCCGGGCGGAGAAAACCTGGACTTCCGCCTGCAGGATTACCGTGACACCAATGAAAAATTCGACCGCATCGTCAGCATCGGCATGTTCGAGCACGTGGGGCACAAGAACCACCGCACCTTCATGGAGGTGGCGCACCGCTGCCTGGAAGACGACGGCCTGTTCCTGCTGCACACGATCGGCAAGAACAAGCGCGATTCCGCGTGCGATCCGTGGATCGACAAATACATCTTTCCGAATGGCGACTTGCCCTCCATCGGCCAGATCGGCGACGCCATCGATGATCTGTTTGTCGCCGAGGACTTGCACAACTTCGGCGCCGACTACGACAAGACTCTGATGGCCTGGCACGCGAACTTTGAGCAGGCCTGGCCGCAGTTTGCGGCCCAGCTGGGCGAGCGCTTCCACCGCATGTGGTCCTACTATTTGCTGTCCTGCGCCGGCGCCTTCCGCGCGCGCGACCTGCAGCTGTGGCAGTGGGTCCTGTCGAAGCAGGGCGTATTGGGTGGCTATGCGCGGGTCAGCTGATATCATGGCTTGATGGATATCAATCAAGCGCGTACCTTCCTCGAAGTAGCTTCCTGCGGCAGCTTCATCATGGCGGCCGAACGCATGCACGTGACGCAGACGGCCGTCAGCGCCCGCATCCGCACCCTGGAGCAGCAGCTGGGCCGCCAGCTGTTCGTGCGCAACAAGGCTGGCGCGCGCCTGACCTCGGCCGGCGAGCGCTTCATGCGCCATGCGGCCACCATGGTGCAGGTGTGGGAGCGGGCGCGCCATCAGGTGGCCTTGCCGCCGGGACGCGACGACGCCGTCAGCATCGGCTGCGAACTGAGCCTGTGGCAGCCGCTGCTCGGCGACTGGCTGATACGCATGAGCCGCGACTGTCCCGAGATCGCCTTGCGGGCCGAAGTCGACAGTTCCGCGCGCCTGCTCGACGCCGTGCACGACGGCTCGCTCGACCTGGCCGTCCTGTACAACCCGCCGCAGCGCCCGGGCCTGGCCAGCGAACTGCTGGCCGAGGAAAAGCTGGTGATGGTCACCACGCGCGCCGACGGGCAGATGCATGCCGATACCTATGTATATGTCGACTGGGGACCCAGCTTCGCGGCCAACCACCAGGCGGCGTATCCTGAGCTGAGCAGCCCGCCCATCTCCATTTCCCTGGGGCCGCTGGCCCTCGTGTACCTGCTGGAAGTGGGCGGCGCCAGCTACTTTCGCATCGGCAGCGCGCAGCCGTATCTCGATGGGGGCTTGCTGTACCGCGTGCGCGATGCGCCCGAATTCTCCCATTCCGCCTACGCCGTGTATGCGGCCCAGCGCGACAACCCGACCCTGGACCGCGCCCGCGCCTGCCTGCTCGAGGTGGCGGAGAAGATCAAGTAAGCTCGACAGACGTAAAAAAGCCGACCCGTGGGTCGGCTTTTTGCTGTTTCAATCGCAGCGCTTAGTCGCGGCTGCCGCCAGCGAAGCCCAGCAAAGAGAGCAGGCTGGTGAAGATGTTGTACACGTCCAGGTAGATGCGCAGGGTGGCCGAGATGTAGTTGGTCTCGCCGCCGTTGATGATTTGCTGCACGTCATACAGGATGTAGGCCGAGAAGATGGCGATGGCGACCATGGAGATCACGATCGACAGTGCCGACAGGCCCAGGAAGATGTTCGCCACCGATGCCAGGATCAGCACGATCACGCCGGCGAACAGCCATTTGCCCATGGCCGAGAAGTCGCGCTTCGAGACCGTGGCGATCGTCGCCATCACGGCCAGGATGGTGGCCGTGCCGCCGAATGCCGTCATGATCAGCATGCCGCCGTTCGAGTAGCCGAGCGTGCGCGTCAGGATAGGCGTGAGCATCAGGCCCATGAAGAAGGTAAAGCCCAGCAGGACGGCAACGCCGAGGCCCGAGTTCTTGGTTTTCTCGATCGCGTACATGAAGCCGAAAGCGACGGCCATGAAGATGATGAAGCCCATGCCGCCGGTCAGCATCGGCAAATGCATTTGCACGCCGATGAAGGCGCCCAGCACGGTCGGTATCATGGACAGTGCCAGCAGCCAGTAAGTGTTGCGCAAGACCTGGTGGCGGACTTGCTGCATGCCCCCCGACAGGTCAAAGGTGCGTTGCATGTTCTGATTCATAGTGCCTCCGTGTTGTCAATTCAAATTACTACTTTGCCCAAGGATAGCATGGACCCCGGTTTTTACAAAAAAACCAGCTTAAGATTTCATTAAACTCAGGCAAGGGCGGAAGGTGCCCACCTGCCTGTCTGGGTGATATGGGGTGGAGTATGGTAAAATCAAAGGTTGATTGAGTTATCAATTTACCGTTTTAAACCTTTCTTTTTATTGGAGTTTTCACACATGGCAATCGAACGCACCCTGTCGATCATCAAACCAGACGCAGTTGCAAAAAACGTAATCGGTCAAATCTACACCCGTTTTGAAAACGCTGGCCTGAAAATCGTTGCAGCACGCATGACCCAACTGTCGCGCGAACAAGCTGAAGGCTTCTACGCAGCGCACAAAGAGCGCGGTTTCTTCAAAGACCTGGTCGACTTCATGGTTTCCGGTCCAGTCATGATCCAAGCCCTGGAAGGCGAAAACGCCGTTCTGGCCCACCGTGACCTGATGGGCGCGACCGATCCGAAGAAAGCAGAAAAAGGCACGATCCGCGCCGATTTCGCCGATTCGATCGACGCTAACGCCGTACACGGTTCCGACGCTGTCGAAGCTGCTAAAGTAGAAATCGCTTACTTCTTCCCAGAACTGAAGGCTTAATTGCCTTAGATAACGTTATTTCCTGGCGTTATCTGTGAAATAACTTATCACCCCCTGTTCCCGCTGCGCTGTGGTGCTTTGCCCCTGATGCGCGCGGGGACGGATTTTTAGAATAGACAAGATCATGAATACGACGACCCTCACCAACTTGCTGGACCTCGATCCCGCGCAACTCATCGCCTACTGCGCCGAGTTGGGAGAGAAGCCGTTTCGTGCGAAACAATTGCAACGTTGGATACACCAGTTCGGCGCCTCCGACTTCGACGCCATGACGGACCTGGCCAAGTCGCTGCGCGACAAGCTGGCCACGCGCGCCGAAGTGCGCGCCCCGGCCATCATCAGCGACCATACGTCGACGGACGGCACGCGCAAGTGGTTGGTCGACGTGGGCAATGGCAATGCCGTGGAAACCGTGTTCATTCCGGAAGAAAATCGCGGCACCCTGTGCATCTCGACCCAGGCCGGCTGCGCCGTGAACTGCCGTTTCTGCTCGACGGGCAAGCAAGGCTTCAACCGCAACCTCAGCGTTGGCGAAATCATCGGCCAGCTGTGGATGGCGGAATTCGAATTGCGTCGCACCAAGGGCATCGAACCGGGCCCGAAAGGCGAGCGCCAGATCACCAACGTGGTGATGATGGGCATGGGCGAGCCCCTGCTGAACTTTGAGCCGACCGTCACGGCCCTGAAATTAATGCTCGACGACAACGCCTACGGCCTGTCGCGCCGCCGCGTGACCCTGTCGACGTCGGGCGTGGTGCCGATGATGGACAAGCTGTCGCAGGAAGTGCCGGTGGCCCTGGCCGTCTCGCTGCACGCCTCGAACGATGCCTTGCGCGACGGTTTGATTCCACTGAACAAGAAATACCCGCTGAAGGAACTGATGGCGGCGTGCAAGCGCTACCTGGAATTCGCCCCGCGCGATTTCATTACCTTCGAATACTGCATGCTCGACGGCGTCAACGACAGCGACGAGCATGCGCGCGAACTGCTGGCGCTGGTGCAGGACCGCGAGTTCGGCGTGAACTGCAAGTTCAACCTTATCCCGTTCAACCCGTTCCCCGAGTCGGGCCTGTTCCGCTCGAAAAACCCGCGCATCAAGGCCTTTGCCCAGGTGCTGATGGATGGCGGCATCATCACCACCGTGCGCAAGACGCGCGGCGATGATATCGATGCGGCCTGCGGCCAGCTGGCCGGCGAAGTCAAGGACCGCACGCGGGTGCAGGAACGGATGAAAAAGATGACTGAGTATCAACAGAAATTTGGCGCCAATTTCGGCAAGATCGTGGAGATCCGCTCCTGATGAGGGAAAGCATGGCTTACCAACGCTCGCTTGCTGTGGCCGCTGTTTGCCTGGCTGTGCTGCTGGTCGGCTGTGCTTCCACCGCGGACAAGGAGCAAGCTGCATCTGTCGAGCAGCGCGCCGCCTTGCGCTTGCAGTTGGCCAGCGCCTATTATATGCAGGACCAGTTTGTGGTGGCGTTGGCCGAGGCAGAGCAGGCGGTGCAGCTGGTGCCGGACAATGTCCAGGCGCGCGGCATGCGGGCCCTGATTCTTGCCGCCCTGCGCCAACCTGGGGCTGCTGAAAAAGATTTTCTTTACGCATTGCGCCTCGCGCCCCACAATCCCGAGTTGAGCAATAATTATGGCCAGTTTCTGTGCCAGACCGGGCGCGCGGCGCAGTCGCTGGCGTATTTCGATGCCGCATTGCAAGATGCCGCCTATGGCACGCCTGAACTGGCGCTGCATAATGCGGCGGCGTGCAGCCTGGTCATGAAAGATTACCCGCGCGCCGCTGACTACTGGCTCAAGGCGGAGCGCATCGCACCTGGCGCGGCAATCACGTATGCCGGCCTGGTGCGCGTGTATTACCAACAGCAAGACTACCGGCAAGCGGCTCATTACCTTGAGCGGCTCGGTAAAGTAGCGACAATGGAGAGCCAGACGGCCGATGTGCTGTGGCTCGGGATCAAGGTGCAGCATAAGCTCGGGGATGCGGGTGCGGAAGCTGGCCTGGGTGCGCATTTGCGCAACCACCATTCCGGCTCCCCCGAATATGCTGCTTATCAAAATGGGGCGTTTGATGAGTGAGACAGGGATACCAATGAATTCAGAGTGGGCAGAAACGCCTCAGCAGCAGCCCCAGGGCAATCTTGCGTTGGCAGGTGCACAATTAAAGGCGCAGCGCGAAGCGCTGGGCTGGCCCGTGGAACAGGTGGCCGACCAGCTCAAGCTGGCGCCGCGCCAGGTGATCGCGCTGGAAGAGGGCGACATGGCGGCTTTGCCGAACCTGGCCGTGGTGCGCGGTTTCGTGCGCGCCTATGCCAAGGTGGTGCGTCTGGACGCGGCGCCGCTGGTGGCCATGATCGAAGTCCACCCGGCGCCGGCGCAAGACCCGGCCGCGCCCGTGCGGCGCGAGATTTCCGCCACGTTTTCCGAATCGCGCTTCCCGTCGATGACGCAGCGCTCGTCGAACCAGACTCCGCTCTGGATCGCCGGCGCCGTGGCTGTCGTCGTGGCCGCCGCCTTTGGCGCCTATAAACTCGGCTATGTGCCGGCGAGCCTGCTGTCCTCGCACGCGGAGAAGGAAACGGCGCATGCGGAAGTGGGCCCCGTGGAAACGACCCTGATCAAGCCGGGCCAGGACTTGACGCCCGTGCAGTCGCCGTCCGTGCCGCTGATTTCCGTGCCGCCGCCGCCAGGCAACGATACGCAGACGGGGGCGCCTGCCGCTACCGCCGCTTCGGCGCCGGCCGCCGCCGCAGTGCCGTCAGCCGCCGTTCCAGCTCCGGCGACAGCGACGACGGCCGCCGTCACGCCGCCCGCCGCTGCCGCTGTCCCTGCCGTGGGCGCGAATGCGCTGGTGCTGAAGGTGGAGCAGGATTCCTGGGTCGAGATCCGCCGTCCCGGCGCTTCTCCGCTGATTTCGCGCATGGTCAAGGCGGGCAGCACGGAAACGTTCGATATCACGGGTCCGGCCACTTTGGTGGTGGGCAAGCCGGGTGTCGTGCAGGCAACCTTGCGCGGCGCCAAGCTGGATCTGCCGACCGTGGCCGGTGGCACGATTTCCCGTGTCAGCATCAAATAATTGCAGTAATCGTTCAAGCAAACTCAGAAGATAATATTATGGCTACCTCGAAAACAGCGATCGGCTCCGGCCCATCCGGCCGCCGCGACAGCCGCAAGGTGCTGATCGCGCACGGCCAGCGCCAGATCTGGGTGGGCGGCGACGCCCCCGTGGTGGTGCAGTCGATGACGAACACGGATACGGCCGATGCCATCGGCACGGCGATCCAGATCAAGGAACTGGCGCGTGCCGGGTCGGAGCTGGTGCGCCTGACGGTGGACCGTCCGGAAGCGGCTGCGGCCGTGCCCTACATCCGCGAGCAGCTCGACAAGATGGACATCGACGTGCCGCTGGTGGGCGATTTTCACTATAACGGCCATACCCTGCTCAACGACTACCCCGATTGCGCGCGCGCGCTGTCGAAGTACCGCATCAATCCGGGCAACGTGGGCAAGGGCGCCAAGCGCGATACGCAATTCGCGCAAATGATCGAAGCGGCGTGCCGCTACGACAAGCCGGTGCGCATCGGCGTGAACTGGGGCAGCCTCGATCAGGCCTTGCTGGCGCGCATCATGGATGAAAACGCGGGCCGCGCCGAGCCATGGCCGGCGCAAGCCGTCATGTACGAGGCGCTGGTGACGTCGGCGATTGAAAACGCCGTGCGCGCCGAAGAACTGGGCCTGGGCCGCGACAAGATCATTCTGTCGTGCAAGGTCTCGGGTGTGCAGGATTTGATCGCCGTGTACCGCGAACTGGCGCAGCGCTGCGACTATCCGCTGCACCTGGGCCTGACGGAAGCGGGCATGGGCAGCAAGGGCATCGTCGCCTCGACGGCGGCCCTGGCCGTGCTGCTGCAGGAAGGCATCGGCGATACCATCCGCATTTCGCTCACGCCGGAACCGGGCGGCGACCGCACGCGCGAAGTCATCGTCGGCCAGGAAATCCTGCAAACCATGGGCTTGCGCAAGTTCGCGCCCATGGTCATCGCCTGCCCCGGCTGCGGGCGCACGACGTCGACCACCTTCCAGGAGCTGGCCGACAACATCCAGACGTATCTGCGCGAGCAGATGCCGGAATGGAAGAAATCGTATCCGGGCGTGGAAGCGATGAACGTGGCCGTCATGGGCTGCATCGTCAACGGTCCCGGCGAATCGAAGCATGCGAACATCGGCATCAGCCTGCCCGGCACGGGCGAGTCGCCAGCCGCCCCCGTGTTTGTCGACGGCGAAAAAGTCGTCACTCTGCGCGGCGAACGCATCGTCGAGGAATTCCAGGACATCGTCCTCAATTATGTTAAAAGCCATTACGGCGCAGCAGCGTAGGTCGGATTAGCGGGGCCGCCGAGGCGCTACGCGCGTAATCCGACAATCAAGTTAAAGCAAAGAAGAACACTATGTCCGAAAATAAAAAGCTCGATAAAATCACCGCCGTCAAAGGCATGAACGATATCCTGCCCGCCGACGCCCCGCTGTGGGAATTGTTTGAAAATACGGCCCAATCCGTGCTGCAAAGCTACGGCTTCCAGCAGATCCGCACGCCGATCGTGGAAGAGACGAAATTGTTCGCGCGCGCCATCGGCGCCGTGACCGATATCGTGGAAAAGGAAATGTATTCGTTCACCGATTCGATGAACGGCGACAATCTGACCCTGCGCCCTGAAGGCACGGCCGGCGTGGTGCGCGCCGTCGTCGAGCACAACCTCGTCTACGAAGGCCCGAAACGCCTGTGGTACAAGGGCCAGATGTTCCGCCATGAGCGCCCGCAAAAGGGCCGCTACCGCCAGTTCCACCAGTTCGGCGTGGAAGCCATCGGTTTCACGGGCCCGGATATCGACGCCGAGATCATCATGCTGTCGCGCCGCCTGTGGGACGACCTGGGCCTGGAAGGCATCCGCCTGGAACTGAACTCGATCGGCGACGCGGCCGAGCGCCTGCGCCACCGCGCCGACCTGATCGCCTACCTGGAAAGCCACAGCGAGCTGCTCGACGAAGAAGCCAAGCGCCGCCTGCACAGCAATCCGCTGCGCATCCTCGACACCAAGAACCCTGCCATGCAGGACCTGGTCAATGGCGCGCCGAAGCTGCTGGACTACCTGGGCGAGGAATCGCTGGCCCATTTCCACGGCGTGCAGAAGATCTTGAACCACAACAATATCCCGTTCACCATCAATCCACGCCTGGTGCGCGGCCTCGATTACTACAACCGCACGGTGTTCGAGTGGGTCAGCGACAAGCTGGGCGCGCAAGGCACGGTCTGCGCCGGCGGCCGTTATGACGGCATGGTGGAAATGTTCGGCGGCAAATCGACGCCCGCCGTCGGTTTCGGCATGGGCGTCGAGCGCCTGGTGCTGCTGATGAAGGATGCGGCCGAGCCGGAAGCGCCGGCCCAGTGCGACGTCTACCTGGTGCACCAGGGCGAGCAGGCAGGCTTGCAAGCTTTCGTGCTGGCCGAGCGGATTCGCGATGCGGGCCTGGACGTTGTGCTACATTGCGCAGCGAGCAACGGCGGCGGCAGCTTCAAGACGCAAATGAAAAAGGCCGATGCCAGCGGCGCGGCGTTTGCCGTGATCCTGGGCGACGATGAAATTGCCAACAATGTCGCGACGGTGAAAGCCATGCGCGAAGCCGATGCTGGCGCGCAGCAGAACACGGTGCCGTTCGACGATGTCGTCGATTACGTGGTGGACCAGATCATCGGCGACCACGATTGCGGCCACGACCACGGTCCTGGCGGCCACGTGCATCATCACCATTAATTTGCAGCAAGACCGTTGTACCCTCGATCAACTACTCATTCAAACTGACGACCCATGGCATACGATCACGAAGAACAAGAACAACTGGCAACCCTCAAGGCCTGGTGGCAGCGCAATGGCAATCTGACCTCCTGGGTCCTGATCGTGGCGCTGGCCGGCTACAGCGGCTGGGCTGGCTGGCAGTACTACCAGCGTACGCAGGCTGCGCAAGCGGGCCAGCTGTACGACGAACTGCAAAACGCCATCGCCGCCAAGGACACGGCCAAGGTGATGCGCGCGGCCGGCGACATGCAGTCGCGTTTCAGCGGCACGGCATATGCGCAGATGAGCGCCCTGGCCGCGGCCAAGGTGGCATTCGACGCGAACGACCTGAAAACGGCGAAGACCCAGCTGCAATGGGTGGCCGAGCACGGCACGGAAGAGTACAAGGCCATCGCCAAGCTGCGCCTGGCAGGCGTCCTGCTGGACGAAAAAGCCTACGATGAAGCATTGAAAGTGCTGGCGACGGCCACCGTGGCGCAATTTGCCGGCGCCGTGGCAGACCGCAAGGGCGACATCCTGGTGGCGCAAAACAAGCTGGCCGATGCCCGCACGGCCTACCTGGCCGCGATAGCCGCGACGGACAAGAACAATCCAGGCCGTCAACTGATTCAGGTCAAACTGGAAGCGATCGGCGGTACGGTACCGGAAGACAAGGCCAAGGCTGACAAGGCCGCCGCCTGACAGGAACACTGATGGTGCGGCCGCGCGGCGTTTGCGCCGCCTGCCTTGCCCTTACAAGTACAAGAAAAAGGTTGGATAACACTTATGCGTGTCACTGAAAAGCTGGTAGCTGCAAGTCTGTTGGCCCTGATGGCCGGTTGCTCGTCCTGGAACCCGTTCGCCTCGAAAGATCCGAAAGTCGAACCGGCCAAGCTGGTCGAGTTAAAATCGAGCATTGCCGTGCGCGACGCCTGGAAGTATTCGATCGGCAAGGCCGGCGTGTACGCGTTTACGCCTGCGCTCGCTGGCAACAGCCTGTACGTGGTCAGCGCCGATGGCGCGCTGGCGCGCCTGGATGCGGCCAGCGGCCGTGAAACGTGGCGCATCAAGGCCGGCAGCGACATCACCTCCGGCGCCGGCAGCGATGGCACGGTTGTCGCCGTGGGCGCCGCCAAGGGCGCCGTGCTGGCGTTTGACGCCGATGGCAAGCAGCTGTGGAAGGCGCAGGCGTCCAGCGAAGTATTGACGGCGCCCGTCGTGGGGCAGGGCGTGGTCGTGGTGCGCAGCGTGGACAACCGCATCGTCGGCTTCGACGCCAAGACGGGCGAACGCAAATGGACGGTGCAGCGCGCCACGCCGGCACTGACCTTGCGCAATGCGCCGGGCATGGTGCTGGGCGGCGCGAACATCTACGTGGCCCAGCCGGGCGGCAAGCTGCTGGCACTGACGGCGGCGACCGGTGTGGTACGCTGGGAGATCGTCGTCAGCGAACCGCGCGGCGCCACCGAACTGGAGCGCGTCTCCGATATCGCCGGCACGCCGGTGGTGTTCGAAGGCGAAGTGTGCGCCGTCACCTACCAGGGCAAGGCGGGCTGCTTCGATGCCGTCACGGGCGTGCCGCGCTGGACCAAGCCGATCTCGTCCGATGTGGGCGTGGCCGTCGACCAGCGTTTCGTGTTTGTTGCCGATGACCAGGGCGCCGTGGTGGCGTTCAGCCGCGAAGGCGGCCAGAGCGCCTGGAAGAATGAGGCGCTGGCGCGCCGCCGCCTGTCGACGCCGGCCTCCTACGGCCGCAGCGTCGCCGTCGGCGACTATCAAGGTTATATCCACTTCCTGTCACGGGAAGATGGCGCATTAATAGGTCGTGTCAGCACCGACGGTAGCCCGATTGTTTCGGCTCCCGTCGTTGCCGGTTCGAATTTGATTTTTCAAACCCAATCAGGGACAGTGACCGCTCTCGCGGTCGAGTAATACAATGAAGCCGGTAATTGCACTAGTAGGTCGACCCAATGTCGGGAAATCGACTTTATTCAATCGTCTGACCCGCTCGCGCGATGCGCTGGTGGCGGATTTGCCTGGGTTGACGCGCGATCGTCACTATGGCGAAGGCCGTGTCGGCGAACGTCCCTTCCTGGTCATCGATACGGGTGGTTTCGAACCCGTCGCCAAGGAAGGCATCATGCACCAGATGGCACTGCAGACCAAGCAGGCCGTGGCCGAGGCCGACGTGGTGGTGTTCATCGTGGACGGCCGTCAAGGCCTGACTCCGCATGACAAGACCATCGTCGACTTCCTGCGCAAGAGCGGTCGCCCGGTCTTGCTGGTGGTCAACAAAAGCGAAGGCATGCGCTACACGGCCGTCGTGTCCGAATTCTATGAATTGGGCATGGGCGATCCGTATGCGATCTCGTCGGCGCACGGCGACGGCGTCAACGACCTCGTCGAAGTGATGCTGGACCTGGCGTTCGCGCAGCGTCCGGACGAGCCTGAAGAGCTGGAAAAGACCGACCGCGGCATCAAGATCGCCCTCGTCGGCCGTCCGAACGTGGGCAAGTCGACCTTGATCAACACCCTGCTGGGCGAAGAGCGCGTGATCGCCTTCGACATGCCGGGCACGACGCGCGATTCGATCGAAATCCCGTTCGAGCGCGATGGCCAGCAATACACCCTGATCGACACGGCCGGTATCCGCCGCCGCGGCAAGGTGTTTGAAGCGATCGAGAAATTCTCGGTGGTGAAAACGCTGCAGTCGATTTCCGAAGCCAACGTGGTCGTGCTGATGCTCGACGCGCAGCAGGATATCTCGGAGCAGGACGCGCATATCGCCGGCTTTATCCTGGAATCGGGCCGCGCGCTGGTGGTGGCCGTGAATAAATGGGATGGTTTGCAATCGCACCAGCGCGATGAAATCAAGATCGATATCGACCGCAAGCTCGATTTCCTGTCGTTCGCGCAGATGCATTTCATTTCGGCGCTGAAGGGTACCAACATCGGTCCATTGATGAAGTCGCTCAACGCCGCGTATGCGGCCGCCATGTGCGACCTGTCGACGCCGAAGCTGACGCGCGCCCTGATCGAGGCCGTGGAGAAGCAGGAACCGCGCCGCAAGGGCTCGATTCGTCCGAAGCTGCGCTATGCCCACCAGGGCGGCATGAACCCGCCTGTGATCGTTATTCACGGCAATGCGCTCGACGCCGTTGGCGATCCGTACAAGCGTTATCTGGAAAAACATTTCCGCGATACGTTTGCCCTGGTTGGCACGCCGTTGCGCATTGAACTGCGCACGGGTAAAAATCCGTTTGCACGCACGCCAAGCAAGTAAAATTAAGTGCATATTAAGGCGCCGCAGAGATAATGCGGCGCCGATAGCCAATTCAATGGCTTTTGCACGGAAATAATAAAGTGTTAATGCGCCATGCGCGACAGCGATCGCGAAAACAGGTTACAGTAGCTATGACGCATCTTTCTTTCTTTGAAAGGTGTGAGAGCACTTGAAATCAAGCGAGTCGCCTCCAATTCTTACACAACAACATAAACAACGGAGCTGTTATGAGCAACAAAGGGCAACTGTTACAAGACCCATTCCTCAATGCATTACGCAAAGAGCATGTTCCTGTCTCGATCTACCTGGTCAATGGCATTAAATTGCAGGGCCATATCGAATCGTTCGATCAATATGTCGTATTGCTGCGCAATACGGTGACACAGATGGTGTACAAGCATGCCATCTCGACAGTGGTGCCGGCCCGTGCCGTCAATCTCAATATTGAATCTGAAGCGGAGTAAAGCGTTGAGCTTGACGGCCCAGCGCCTTTCACCGTCCATCGCCCCCGTCCGCGCCAGCGGCGCTGATGCGTTTGCATCGTCGTCGGCGTTCGCACCAACTCATCAGATGCCATCATGCGCGCGGCACTAGTCGGGGTTGACTTCGGTCACAGCGACTTCGCCGCCAGCATGGAGGAACTCATGCTGTTGTCGCGTTCGGCTGGCGCGGACCCGATTTCCACCATCACGGCCAAGCGTTCCAGCCCCGATTCCGCGTATTTCGTCGGCAGCGGCAAGGCCGATGAAATTGGCGACGTCGTCGTCAACGATGGCCTGGAAATTGTCATCTTCAATCACGCCCTCTCGCCCGCCCAGCAGCGCAATCTGGAAAAGCGCCTGAATGTGCGCGTGCTCGACCGTACCAGCCTGATCCTCGACATCTTCGCGCAGCGCGCCAAGAGCCACGAGGGCAAGCTGCAAGTCGAGCTGGCCCAGCTGCAGCATCTGGCCACGCGCCTGATTCGCGGCTGGGCCCACCTGGAACGGCAAAAGGGCGGTATCGGCTTGCGCGGTCCCGGCGAGACGCAGCTCGAGACCGACCGCCGGCTGATCGGCGACCGCGTCAAGGCCTTGCGCGCGCGCCTGGAAAAGCTGCATAAGCAGCGCGAAACGCAGCGCCGCGCGCGCGGCCGCAATCACACATTCTCGGTGTCCCTCGTCGGCTATACCAATGCCGGCAAGTCGACCCTGTTCAATGCCGTGACCAAGGCCGGCGTGTATGTGGCCGACCAGCTGTTCGCCACCCTCGACACCACCTCGCGCCGGGTTTACCTGGGCCAGGAAGTGGGCAATGTGGTGATCTCCGACACGGTCGGCTTCGTGCGCGAATTGCCGCACCAGCTGGTGGCCGCCTTCCGCGCCACGCTCGAAGAAACCATCCATGCCGATTTGCTGCTGCACGTCGTCGACGCCGCGTCGCCGGTACGCATGGAGCAGATCGAGCAGGTTAACCTGGTCTTGAAAGAGATCGGCGCCGATCATATTCCGCAAATCCTCGTGTGGAACAAGATCGATGCGGCCGGGCTGGAGCCTTCGGTGGAACGCGACGAATATGCTACGATCAGTCGCGTGTTCGTCAGTGCGCAGAAGGGCAGCGGGCTCGACCTGTTGCGCGATGCGATCGTCGAAATGGCCAGGAAGGCGCCCCGTTCGGCGCACCTGTATCAGAACGACGAAGCACCGCAGGAAGATCAGTTTGACGGTCAGTACGACCAGCACGATGGCGCCGCCCCGGACCAGGACGAAGAGCCTGGCGAGGACGATAGGATTTCCACCCACTCCCAAGTCGGAACACGATAGTTATGCTTGTCTCCCTACTCAAAAAAACAGGCTTGAAGTTGTCCCTGAACGATCCCCGCTGGGGCAATCGCAAGGACGACGGCAAGAAAGCCCAAGAAGGCAAAAAGCCCGGCGAAGGTCCGCCGGACCTCGATCAGTTGTGGCGCGATTTCAATCAGCGCCTGAACGCCTTTTTCGGACAGAAGAACCGTCCCGACAACGGCGGCAATAACAACGGCGGCGGCAGCGGCCCGCGTCCCGACATGAAGGGCGCCGGCATCACCGCCGGCGTCGTTGGCGTGATCGCCGTCTTCATCTGGCTCGCCAGCGGCGCCTTTATCGTGCAAGAGGGCCAGAACGGCGTCGTGCTCACGTTCGGCAAATACAGCCACACCACGCCGGCCGGTTTCAACTGGCGCTGGCCGTACCCGTTCCAGACCGACGAAACCGTCAACGTGTCGCAGGTGCGCACGGTGGAAGTGGGTTACCGCCAGTCGCTGCGCAACAAGCAGGCCAGCGAATCGCTGATGCTGACGGACGATGAAAACATCATCGACATCCAGTTCGCGGTGCAATACACGCTGAAAGATCCCGTCGCGTGGCTGTTCAACACGCGCGACCAGGAAGACACCCTGCGCCAGGTCGCCGAAACGGCGATCCGCGAAGTGGTCGGCCGCAGCAAGATGGACTTCGTCTTGTACGAAGGCCGCGAAAAGGTCGCCTACGATACGCAGCAGCTGATGCAGCAGATCCTCGACCGCTACAAGGTCGGCGCCGTCATCACCAACGTGACGATGCAGGCCGTGCAGCCGCCGGAGCAGGTGCAAGCCGCCTTCGACGATGCCGTCAAGGCAGGCCAGGACCGCGAACGCCAGAAGAATGAAGGCCAGGCTTACGCCAACGACGTCATTCCGAAAGCCCGCGGCGCCGCATTCCGCCTGATGGAAGAAGCCGCCGCGTACAGCGCGATGGTGACCGAGAACGCCGCCGGTAACGCGTCGCGCTTCAAGCAGGTGCTGGTCGAGTATCAGAAGGCGCCGGTCGTCACGCGCGACCGCATGTACCTCGAAACGATGCAGCAAGTGTTCAGCAGTGCCAGCAAGGTCATGGTCGACGCGAAGACGGGCAGCAATCTGCTGTACCTGCCGCTCGACAAGCTGATCGCCCAGACGGCCGCCACCGATGCCGCCGCTGCCGCCGCCCGTGCTGCCGCGACACCCGCAGCCAACACCGTTTTGCCACAGGAAGCCATGCAGACAGTTGAAGTCAATCAGCGCCGCGACAGCCGCTCTTCGCGTGAACGGGAGAGCCGCTAATGAACCGTATCGTAGCCGCCCTGATCGCGGGCTTTATCGCGATCATGCTCTTGTCCTCGACCGTGTTCGTGGTCGACCAGCGTAAGTATGCGGTGGTCTTCGCCCTCGGCGAAGTCAAGGAAGTCATCAGCACGCCGGGCCTGTATTTCAAGCTGCCGCCGCCGTTCCAGAACGTGCTGTACCTGGACAAGCGCATCCTGACCCTGGACACGCCGGAGCCGGAGCGCTTCATCACGGCCGAGAAGAAGAACATCCTCGTCGACGCGTATGTGAAGTGGCGCATCGCCGACCCGCGCCTGTATTTCCGCAGCTTTGGCGGCGATGAAAAGCCGGCCCGCAACCGCATGTCGCAAATCGTCAAGGCGGCGCTGAACGATGAAATCACCAAGCGCACGGTGCGCGAAGTGATCTCGGGCCAGCGCGGCAAGGTGATGGAAGCGATCCTGGCGAAGGTCTCGGCGGAAGCCAAGGCCATCGGCGTGGAAATCGTCGACGTGCGCCTGAAGCGCGTCGATTACGTCGAGCAGATCAACAACTCCGTGTACGAGCGCATGAAGTCCGAGCGCGTGCGCGTGGCCAACGAGCTGCGTTCGACCGGTTCGGCCGACTCCGAGAAAATCCGCGCCGACGCCGACAAGCAGCGCACGGTGATCCTGGCCGAAGCGTACCGCGAAGCCGAGAAGATCCGCGGCGAGGGCGACGCCAAGGCATCGCAGATCTACGCGGAAGCGTTTGGCAAGAATCCGGAGTTCTACAAGTTCTACCGCAGCCTGGAAGCCTACCGCGCCACGTTCAAGGACAAGGGCGACGTGATGGTGGTCGATCCGAGCTCGGAATTCTTCAAGTACTTCAAGGGCGGCGGCGCAGCCGGTTCGGCCAAGAAGTAAGGCAGCATCGACACTGCACCCGGCCGCAAGGACGGGTGCGGCAGCAGCGGGGCCGGCATCGATGCCGGCCCCGTTTTTTTGTGCCCGTCTAGCTGTTGCGGGAAGGCGTAAAATGCGGTGTTTTTGGGGCCGTGCGGCAGCGTTTCGGACAACTTATCCCTAAAGGCCCGTGTTTTCGCGTAAAATATCAGGTTCGGCCTCTTGCCTGGCGCGCCCGCCGCTGCCTCGCATGATGCATTTTTTCAACTTTCTTCCGTATCTCGCTCCCTCATGCCGAATTGGCTTTTGCCCGAAAATATTGCCGATGTTCTGCCGTCGGAAGCGCGCAAGATCGAAGAGCTGCGCCGCCTCATGCTGGATAATTTCCGTCTGTACGGATATGAACTGGTAATGCCGCCGCTGCTCGAGTATCTGGAATCGCTGATGACCGGCGCTGGCAAGGATACCGACCTGCGCACGTTCAAACTGGTCGACCAGCTGTCGGGCCGCATGCTCGGCCTGCGCGCCGACATGACGACGCAAGTGGCGCGCATCGACGCCCACCTGCTCAACCGTGCCACCGTCACCCGCCTGTGCTACGCCGGCAGCGTGCTGCATACCCGTCCGTCGGGCCTGCACGCCACCCGCGAACCGCTGCAGATCGGCGCCGAAATCTATGGCCACGCCGGCCTGGAAGCGGATGCCGAGATCCAGGAACTGGCGCTCGCTTCGCTGGCACTGGCCGGTTTCGATGCGGTCCGCCTGGATTTGTCGCACGTCGGCCTGTTGCGCGCTATCATTGCGCAAGACGCCGCCGCCGGACGCGACGAAGCTGCGCTGTATGCCTTGCTGCGCGCGAAAGATGCGCCGGGCCTGCGCGCCCTGACCGCATCCTACGATGCCGTCACGCGCGATGCGCTGCTGGCCTTGCCGAACCTGTACGGTGACATCGATGTGCTGGCGCGTGCGCGCGAAGTGCTGCCGCCGCTGCCGGGCGTGCTCAAGGCGCTGGCCGAACTGGCCGCGCTGGCAGGATCCGCCCTGGGCCGCGCCGAAGTGGCGATCGACCTGGCCGACCTGCGCGGCTACCAATATGAAAGCGGCGCGATGTTTGCGCTGTATGTACCAGGCTTGCCGAACGCGGTTGCGCGCGGCGGCCGTTATGACCACGTCGGCGAAGCGTTCGGCCGGGCACGTCCCGCGACCGGCTTCTCGCTCGATTTGCGCGAACTGGCGCGCCTGTTGCCGACCGCGGAACGGAAGCATTCGATCCGCGCGCCGTGGGGCAGCGCGCCAGAATTGAAGGAAAAAATCGCCGAGTTGCGCAAGGCGGGCGAGGTCGTGATCCAGAGTATGCCGGGTCACAGTAATGAACAAGACGAGTTCGAGTGCGATCGCGTGCTGGTACTTGCCGATAATGGTAGTAGCTGGATTCTTAAAAACTTAGGTTGAGTGATGTCAAAGAAAATTATGGCAAAGAACGTTGTTGTCATCGGCACCCAATGGGGCGATGAAGGTAAAGGCAAGATCGTCGATTGGTTGACCGATCACGCCCAGGGCGTGGTGCGCTTCCAGGGCGGCCACAATGCAGGCCACACGCTGGTCATCGGCGGCGTCAAAACCGCGCTGCAGCTGATCCCGTCGGGCATCATGCGTCCAGGCGTCGCCTGCTACATCGGTAACGGCGTGGTCGTTTCCGTGCCGGACGTGCTGCGCGAAATCGACAAGCTCGAAGCTGTCGGCGTCGAAGTTGCCTCGCGCCTGAAAGTGTCGGACGCGGCGCCCGTGATCCTGCCTTACCACACCGCGATCGACCTGGCGCGTGAAGCCAAGCGTGGCGATGCGAAGATCGGCACCACCGGCAAGGGCATCGGCCCGGCCTATGAAGACAAAGTGGCGCGCCGCGCGATCCGTATCGCCGACCTGCTCAACGAGAAGCGCTTTGCCGAAAAGCTGGCCGAAAACCTCGATTACCACAACTTCGTGCTGGAAAACTACCTGAAGGCGCCGAAAGTCGACTATCAGAAGACCCTCGACGACGCGCTGGCCTATGTGCCGCGTCTGCGTCCGATGGTCACCGACGTGTCGAGCGCGCTGTACAAGGCGCACAAGGCCGGCGCGAATCTGCTGTTCGAAGGCGCGCAGGGTTCCCTGCTCGACGTCGACCACGGCACCTATCCGTTTGTCACCTCGTCGAACTGCGTGGCCGGCAATGCCGCCGCCGGTTCGGGCGTGGGCCCGGGAATGCTGCACTACATCATGGGCATCACCAAGGCTTACACGACGCGCGTCGGTTCCGGCCCGTTCCCTTCGGAACTGCCAACGGATGCGGGCGTCGGCCACCATCTGGCGCAAGTCGGCCATGAATTCGGCACCGTGACGGGCCGTGCCCGCCGCTGCGGCTGGTTCGACGCCGCCTTGCTGCGCCGCTCCGTGCAGATCAACGGCGTGACGGGCATGTGCCTGACCAAGCTGGACGTGCTGGACGGTATCGAAACGCTGAAACTGTGCACCGGCTACACCATCGACGGCGTGGCCACGGACATCTTCCCATCGGGCGCTGAAGAAGCCGCCCGTTGCGTACCCGTGTACGAAGAAATGCCGGGCTGGACGGAAAGCACGGTCGGCGCGAAATCGCTGGCGGCCCTGCCTGCAACGGCGCGCGCTTACATCAAGCGCATCGAAGAACTGGTCGGCGTACCGGTGGACATGGTTTCGACCGGTCCGGATCGTGAAGAAACGATCGTGCTGCGCCACCCATTCGAGTAAGCTGCTGGACACAATCCGCCGCAAGGCGGATTTTTTTAATCACGCTAATAATAAGATTCCACTATCATGACTACCCCACAATCGAACGATCAACACCTCTGGGTCAACTGGGAAGAATACCACCGCCTGATCGAGCGCCTGGCGCTCAAGGTCTACGAATCGGGCTGGAAATTCGACCAGGTATTGTGCCTGGCGCGCGGCGGCGTGCGTCCTGGCGACGTGTTCTCGCGCATCTTTGATTTGCCGTTGGCCATCCTGTCGACCAGCTCCTACCGCGAAGACGCGGGCACGGTGCGCGGCGACCTCGATATCGCCAAGTACATGACCATGACCAAGGGCCCGCTGGCCGGCCGCATCCTGCTGGTCGACGACCTGGCCGATTCGGGCGTCACCCTGGACAAGGTCACGCGTCACCTGAAGGAAAACTTCCCCGACGTGACCGAAGTCAAATCGGCCGTGATCTGGCTCAAGGGCTGCTCCGTCGTGCGTCCCGACTACTTCCTCGACGAACTGCCGCACAATCCGTGGATCCATCAGCCGTTCGAAGACTACGACGGCCTGCGTCCGCACCAGCTGGCGGCGTGGATCAAGAAGGGCGAAGCAGGCAAGTAATTGCGTGCACGCTTGCAAAAAAAAGACGATCGTGTATCGTCTTTTTTTTCGTCCAAGGAAATGCGATGACCATACTGACGACGGCGCGCCTGCGCCTGGAACCGATCACCGAGCAGCACTACGAGCGCATGCGCACGCTCAACACCGATCCCGAAGTGATGACCTACCTGAACGCGGGCCAGCCCGAGACGGAAGAAAACACACGCGCGGCTGTCACGCGCATCACGGGCCGCTGGGCCGAGTGGGGCTATTCGTGGTGGGCGCTGATCCGCCTCGATGATGGCGAGATGGTGGGCATGGCCTGCCTGCAACATCTCGATGGCGACAAAAACAAGCCGCATGAAATCGGCTGGCGCCTGGCGCGTACGGGCTGGGGACAGGGCTATGCCAGCGAAGCGGCGGCCGCCATCGTCGCGCATGCGTTCGACGTCGTCGGCGCACCGGAAGTGGTGGCCGTAGCGCACCCGGACAACGCCGCCTCGATCAAGGTCATGACGCGCCTGGGCATGCAGTACGCGGGCATGGAACGCCATTACGATATCGATAGCGTCGTCTATCGCCTGGCGCGCCCATGACGGTAACGCGCAAACCCCTGAAGCTGGGCTGCAGCTACGGCGTGCGGTTTTCGCCCGATGGCACGCGCCTGGCCGTGCTGGGGCGCGACCTGGTCCTGTGGGACGTGGCGGCACGCCAGAAACTGTGGCGCGGCAAATTCATCGCGCATATGTCGGGCATGGCATTTTCGCCCGACGGCAACCGGCTGGCCATCAAGAGCACGACGGGCCAGCTGGCCGTGGTGGATGCCCAGGCGGGACAATTACTGTTCAATTTCCAGAACAAGAAGGATGGCGAAGGCTGCGGCCCCGCGTGGTCGCCGTGCGGGCAGTATCTTGCCGACGGCGGCTGGGATGGCCGCCTGCGGGTGCGCGACGCGCAGACGGGCGAGGTGCGCTTCATGCAGGAGCACCCGGGCGAGATGCTGCGCGGTGTCTACGCCATCGATGGCGGGCGGCGCTTGCTGGTCCTGCATGGCGTCAAATCGGTGGACGAGGGGCAGGAGCAGCCGCCTGACTACTGCAGCGTATGGGACTGGCCCTTGCAAGCGGGCGGCGGGCGCAAGGTGCTGTCGCTGCCAGGCCTGAGGTCGTGCGCGCCATCGCCGGACGGAGCATCCCTGGCCGCACTGCATCACGCGGGCGGCGAGGAGTTCCTGTCGGTATATGCGCTGGCCGATGGCCGCTTGCTGGCCATGGTGCCCGTGGAAGCGGGCGGCGGCACGGACAATGCCTTGCGCTGGCTGCCCGACGGCAGCGCGCTGGGACGCATCGGCAAGGGCAAGCTGCTGTTCTACGCCTGGCCCGGTCTCGGCGTGCTGGCGCAGGAAAATGTTACGTATCCGTGCGCGCTGGATTTTTTGCCTGGCTCGCCACTGGCCGCCATCGGTTCCTGGGAATCGGGCATGCTGATGGAGTTGAACATTCACAAGGAAATCGCATGATTACCTGTTATTTGCGTTACATCATCGACCCGTACAAATTGCGGGAATTCGAAGCCTACGGTAAGCTGTGGATACCGCTCGTCGAGCGCTTCGGCGGCCAGCACCACGGCTACTTTTTGCCATCGGAAGGCGCCAGCAACGTGGCCCTGGCCATGTTCTCGTTCCCCAGCCTGGCCTTGTACGAGCAGTACCGCAGCGATTCGATGCAGGACGCCGAATGCCAGGCCGCCTTCCGCTATGCCGAGGAGACGCGTTGCATCGTCAGCTACGAGCGCAGTTTTTTCCGCCCCGTGTTTGCCTGAACAGGATCAATCGCGCTGCGGCGCCCCCAGGGGGAAGAGGTGGCGGTACGGACGTGCCTCTTCCACCGCGCGGGCGAACGATGGACGGGCCAGCAGGCGCGCGCGGTAGGCGCGCAGCAGGGGCAGCGTGGCGGGAATCGGCTGCGTCCAGTCCGCATAGAACAGCGAGGGAGCGGCGGCGCAGTCGGCCAGGGTAAAGTCTTCGCCCGTCGCCCACGTCTTGCCGGCCAGGCGGGTTTCCAGCCAGGCGTAGGCGAGGTCCAGCTTGTTGGCGGCAAACGCGCGGCCTTCCTCGGCCTTTGCCGGGTCGCCCGTCAGGGCGGCGCCGACGGCATGCTGCACCGGTGTCATGACGTGCAGGTCGAAATAGCGGTCGAGAAAGCGCACGTCCAGCGCCTGCATGGCGTCGTCCGGCAGCAGGCGCAGCGGGCCGGGATGGGCCAGTTGCAGGTATTCGATGATGATGCTGGTTTCGGCGACGTTGCGCTCCCCATCCACCAGCAGCGGGAATTTGCGCAGCGGCCAGCGCTCCAGCCACTGCTGCAGGTGCTCGGGCATGTCCGGCGCCAGGCAGAGGAAGTTGAACGGCAGGGCGTTTTCGTACAGGGCGATCAGCACCTTTTGCGTGTACGAGGAAAAGGGATGGCCGTAGAGTTTGAGCGACACGGTAGGATCTCCTGTGCAAGGTTGGCAACACGCGCGTGTTGCCAACGATAGTGCAATGACAGGATCAATGCAAGCGGCACGGGCCGTTCCCGCTTGCATCTGAGGCTCGCCCGCCGCCTAGCCGAGGTGCGTCAGATGGCGCAATCCCGTGATGCTGGGGAAAAAGCAATACACGCCGCCCCGCGTGATGACGCTGCGCAGTCTGTTTCTGGAAGCGCAAGTGGCAACGACGGCACGCCAGGTTCTGGAGGATTCATTTCTGCACGATGGGACGGCGACACGATGCATGCCCTCGGGTACGAGCCGCCTTCCGTTAGACACCATCGCCCGTTGTTAAAACCGGATGGGGCAAGGCGCTGCAGTGCCTTCGCCGAAGCCGGCGTAGCCGGATCGCGCGCTGAGGTTCAGCGTCATGTTGCCCTTGTCAGGCATATAGATGCAATATTCTCCTGTCGCCGTGATGACGCGATAGATGCGTTTGGGGTCGTTCGGCGCGCTCCACAATTCGATGCGGGCCGCTTCGAACCACTTCGGCTTGACCGCCGCATGCGCTTCCGCAAATCCTTTTGCCAGACGCGTCTGCGGCGTATCGGGCGGCGCTACAAATTCCTGCGGATGCTCGGCACGCAGCTGGCGGTCGATGGCGCCGGCTGCCTGCAGCGCCTGTTGCGCCAAGGTGAGGGTGCCGGCCTTGCCTGCGGCAGGCGCCGGTTCATCCAGCAGTGCATTGTCTTGCGGCCGGTCTTGCGTCGGGGGCGCCGCCTCCTTCGGTGGCGACGCGCTTGCCGCACCAGCGGGAAGGGGGGGGAGGGCTGGCAGGCGTGCAGGCGCTCGAGCGGGCCCGGCGGGTGGAATGAACCCTCTCATAGTCGGCAGGGGTGGCATCAGTTGCAGCCAGACCCGGTCATCGTGCTCCATCCTTGTGTGCACGGGTCGTGTCGCCATCCAGAACAGCACCAGGTGCAGCACGATAATCGCGGCGATGTACGGGCCCTGGGGGCGCCGGACGAGAGAAAAATCATGCTCGTGTAGCGCAAGGTCGATGCTCATCTGTTCCACGATCCTCGTGATGAAGGTGGCACCAGTATGCAAATTTGCAACAGCGCTGTAAACAGGTTTCGGGCAGAACGCAGATTGTGCTCCCCAAGGTACTGAAAAATGCGCCTGTACGATGATTTGTTAAGCCGTCATTCCAGGCGCGCTGCTGTGAGCGTCGTGATGGCAGGAAGACGCATGGCAGACGGTATGCATTTTTATGACCCGCGCAGGGCTCCGGCCTGCCGCATGGCCCGTTCAACGCCATCGTGTGGCAGATATCAATCCTCGGCCTGGAATTCGCTGGCCGAGACGAACAGGTCCCACGAGGCGATGAACAGGGCCGCCACCACGGGGCCGATGACAAAGCCGTTCAGGCCGAACAGGGCCATGCCGCCCACAGTCGACAGCAGCACCACGTAGTCGGGCATCTTGGTGTCCTTGCCCACCAGGATGGGGCGCAGCACGTTGTCGACGAGGCCGATGACGAAGACGCCGAAAGCGGCCAGGCCCGCGCCTTGCCAGATGGCGCCCGTGGCCAGGAAGTAGGCGGCCACGGGCGCCCAGACGAGGGCGGCGCCGACGGCCGGCAGCAGCGACAGGAAAGCCATCAGCACGGCCCACAGCAGCGGCGCCGGCACGTCGAGGAACCAGAACGCCAGGCCGCCGAGGGCGCCCTGGGCGATCGCCACGAGAATGTTGCCCTTCACCGTGGCGCGGATCACCGTGGTGAAATTGGTGAACAGGCGCTGCTTGTACTTGCGGCTCAGCGGCACGGCGTTCTTGATGCGGGCCGACAGGGTCGAGCCATCGCGCATGAGGAAAAACAGCAGGTATAGCATGATGCACAGGCTGGTGAGGAATTCGAAGGTGTACAGGCCCACATTGATGGCTTTGACGGCCACCACCTGGCTTACCTGCGTGGCGCCCTCGGCCAGCTTGTCCTGCAGGCTGGCCAGGCTGGTCAGGTGGAAGCGCTCGAGCAGGTTGATCAGCCAGTGCGGCAGCACCGCCATGATTTTATCGAAGAACATGGCGACCGTGATTTCGCCCGAACGCACCATTTCCACGACGCTGGCCGCCTGGTTCACGAGCGACACGGAAATGAGCGACAGCGGCAGGATCACGATGACGATGATCAACAGCAAGGTCAGCAGCGAAGCCAGGCCGGCGCGGCCCCTGGTTTTGGCCAGCAGCCAGCGGTAGACGGGCGCGAACAGGATCGCCAGGATGACGCCCCAGAAGATGGCGCCCGCATACGGCGCCAATATCCAGCCGAAGCCGATGGTGACGATGCTCAGGAGGAGCAGGAACACTTTCTGGTGCAGCGTAAGGATAGGCATGGGCGGTAGCGCAATGATAAGGGTTGAGTTGGCCCATCATAAGCGAGGCGTGGTGCGGCGCGCCATACAATTGTCGCGCTGCGTGCGCGAGCGCACCTGGCGCGTCGGCGGGCTGGCAACGCGACGGCGGCAATTCCAGTAAGCTGTCGTTCCAGGCGTTCGATCCCGGGCGCCCTTGACTTCCTTTGACTTCAGGAATCCGCGTGCTTGACCCCATACACTTTTATGAACCTGCGCAGGGCCACGGCCTGCCGCATGACCCGTTCAACGCGATTGTCGGACCGCGTCCCATCGGCTGGATCGCCTCGCGCAGCAGCGAGGGCGTGCTCAATCTGGCGCCGTACAGCTTTTTCAATGCCTTCAATTACCATCCGCCGCTGATCGGCTTTTCCAGCATCGGCCGCAAGGATACCTTGCGCAATATCGAACAGACGGGCGAATTCGTGTGGAATTTGGCGACCCGTCCGCTGGCCGAGGCGATGAATATCAGCTGCGCACCGGCGCCGCCCGAAGTCGACGAATTCGCGCTGGCCGGCCTGACGCCTGCCGCCTCGCGCATCGTCAACGTGCCGCGCGTGGCGGAAAGCCCCGTGTCCTTCGAATGCCGGCGCACGCAGATCATCGAGCTGCAAGGCGTCAATGGCGACGGTGTCGGCAGCTGGCTGGTGCTCGGGGAAGTGGTGGGCGTGCACATCGCGCGCCATCTGTTGACCGATGGCGTGTACGACACGGCCGCCGCTGCGCCGATATTGCGCGGCGGCGGTCCGGCCGATTATTTCGAGATCGGACCCGACAGCCTGTTCCGGATGCGCCGGCCTGCCTGGCCATGACGCGATGTCCGTCCAGGCCGGACTGGTTCACGCCGGGACGGGATGGCGCTCCCTGACGATGCCGCGATAGATCAGCCACGTCGCCAGCAGGCTGATGGCGCCGGCGCCCGCCATCCAGTAGCCTGGCGCCGCCTTGTCGCCGGTGCTCTCGATCAGCAGGGTCGACACCAGCGGCGTCAGGCCGCCGAACAGCGCGGTGGCCAGGCTGTAGGCCAGCGAAAAGCCTGTGGTCCGCACGCTGGCCGGGATGATTTCCGTCAGCGCGACGATGGTGGCGCCGTTGTAGCTGCCGTACAGGAAGGACAGCCACAGCTCGACCATCAGCATGTGGTTGAAACTGGGATGGGCGACCAGCCAGGACAGGGCCGGGTAGGCGGTCAGCATCGTCAGCGCCGCGCACGCGGCCATGATGGGCCAGCGCCCGATGCGGTCCGACAGCGCCCCCATCACCGGCAGCCAGAGGAAGTTCGACAGGCCGATGCACAAGGTGACGAGCAGGCTGTCTTCGGTGCTCAGTTTGAGCACGCTCTTGCCGAAGGTCGGCGTGTAGACGGTGATCAGATAGAACGCCACCGTCGTCAGCACGATCAGCATCGCGCCGCTGACGACCAGCGGCCAGTTGAGGCTGATGGTCCCCAGCATTTGCCGGAACGTCGGATGCGACTTGCGCGTCAGATAGGCCTCGGTCTCCTGCAGCGAACGGCGGATGTAGAACACCACGGGGATGATGGAGCAGCCGATGAAGAACGGAATGCGCCAGCCCCAGTCCGCGATGAATTCCTTGCTCAAGGTTTCGTTGAGATAGTAACCGAGCGCCGCGGAAAAGATGATGGCGACTTGCTGGCTGGCCGATTGCCAGCTGACGTAATAGCCCTTGTTGCCGGGTGTCGCCATCTCGGACAGGTAGACCGACACGCCGCCCAGCTCCACGCCGGCGGAGAAACCTTGCAGCAAGCGCCCGATCAGCACGAGGAGCGGCGCCAGCAAGCCGATGGTCGCATAGCCGGGCACGAAGGCGATCAGCGCCGTGCCGGAAGCCATGATGGCCAGGGTCAGCACCAGTCCCTTGCGCCGGCCGATGCGGTCGATATAGCTGCCGAGGATGATGGCGCCCAGCGGCCGCATGAAAAATCCCGCGCCGAAGGTGGCGAAGGTCATCATCAGGGCCGCGTATTCGCTGGTGGCGGGGAAGAAGGCCTTGGCAATATACGTCGCGTAAAAGCCGAACAGGAAAAAATCGTACATTTCGATGAAGTTCCCGCTCGTCACCCGGATGACGGTGGCGATGCGCGAGGGAGGGCGTGCCTGTGCGCGCGGCGCTGTCGGCTCGGCGAGGGGTGCGGCGGTCGATGGAGTGGCCATGATTTACCTATTGATGAAAGATGAGTGACGTCGCCTAGTGCGTTGCTGTCGCTGGCGCCGATGCCGGCTGCAGCCCGGTCGCTTCGATCGCGCCGGTGTTGGCAGGGGCGGCGAGGAAGCGCAGCAGGGCGCGTCCGGCTTCCGGTTCCTTGCCGCCCGGGGCCAGCGCCGCCGAAAACTGCGTCATCCGCTGCACTTCCGGCGGCAGCAGGCCGACGATGTCGATGCCCGCGACCGGCAGCAGCTCGCTGCGCTGCTGGCAGCCGAAATCGGCCTCGCCGTGCGCGATGATTTCGCCGACGGGGGTGGCGGGAATTTTCGCGGCCTTGCCCTGCATCTGCTCCGCGATGTGCAGTGTCTGCATCAGTTGCTTCTCGATGTATTCGCCGCTGGCGCTGTCCGAATAGGCCACCTTGTGCGCCTGCAGGAAAGCGCTGCGCAAGCCCTCGGTGGTGCTGATGTCGGGCTTTGCCGCGCCGTGGCGCACGGCGCAGGCGATCGGCGAATTGGCCAGGACCACCTTGCTGCCGGGGACCAGGCGGCCTTCCTGCATCAGCTTGTCGAGCGCGTCGCCCACCATGATGACGACGTCGATCGGCTCGCCGCGCGCCAGGCGCGCCGGGATCGCATTCCTGGTGGTGCCCATCGACGGACCCCATTCGGACAGCAGATGGTCGCCGCTGGCGCGTTCGTAGGCGGGGGCCAGGTTTTTGTAGGCCTGGGCGAAACCGCCCGAGCTGACCACGCGGATGTCGGCGGCATGCGCCGCGCCGGCGGCGAGCAGCACCAGCGCCGCGAGCAGCGGGCGCGAGGTTTGCAGCAGAATATGCTGAGGCATGATGGTTCTCCTGATGTTAAGATTTTTTCATGAGGCCGGGTGTCAAGCCCGTGCCGTGGCGGTTGTTGAGGTGTGTTTCCGTGACGCCGGCAGCGTTGCGCCGCCGGCCGCCGGTAAAAGCGCGAACGTGGAATAGTGTCGCATCATGTCTCCTTTTTCAGGTCAGGCCTTCTTGGCGAGGCTCAGCATTCAGACCCCATCATCGTTGAAATGGCATAATTTGATAATTGCAATTTTTCCGAGGATTAATGCATGCAGCGCATCAATTACGAGCTTCATGATTTGCAGGCCTTCGTGGCTGTGGCGGAGCGCAACAGCTTTCGCCAGGCCGCGGCCGACCTGTTCCTGTCGCAGCCGGCGCTCAGCCGCCGCATCGAAAAACTCGAGGATGCGCTGGGGGTCAAGCTGTTTGAGCGCACCACACGGCGCGTGCAGCTGACCAACGTCGGGCAGGTGTTCCTGGTAAACGTGCGCGATGCGCTCAACGGCCTGGAAGATGCCGTGCTGGGAGTGGCCGACCTGGCCGCGCACCGCACCGGGACGGTGACGTTTGCCTGCGTGCCTTCGGCCGTGTGGCATTTCCTGCCGGACGTGCTCAAGCGCTTCAGCGCGCAGTTTCCGAAAATTCGCGTGCGCGTGCATGACGAAAGCGCGCAGGACGTGCTTAACCTCGTGCTGGCCGGCGAGGCGGATTTCGGCATCAGCTTTACGGGCGCGGAAAATCCGGAGATTCATTTCCAGCCCATCTACGTCGAGACCTACGTGCTGGCGATGCGGGCCGATCACCGGCTGGCCAAACGCAAGAAGCTGAGCTGGAAGGATACCGTCGACGAACGCTATATCTCGGTGGCCAAGTCGAGCGGCAACCGCAGCGTGCTCGACGCGGCGCTGGCCGGTGTGGAAAAGCACCCGTGGATCTCGTGCGAGATCAACCACGTGTCAGGCATCTTGGCGCTGGTGGAGTCGGGCCTGGGCGTGGCGGCGGTGCCGGGCCTGTCGATTCTGCCGGAGCGGCAAGGCACGGTGGTCGGCGTGCCGCTCGTCAATCCCGCCGTCAAGCGCACGCTGGGCTTGATCAGCCGGCATCAGCACGCGATGCCGCCCGCGTCACGCACTCTGTTCGAGATGATGAGCGCGAGCATAGGAAAGCAGGGGCGGCGGGCATGAGCGCTGCAGTGCGGCGCAGGAGAGTCGAGGGCCCGGACCTTATTTTTGCATGATGGGATCGCGCCCCAGCGTGCGCGCCAGCGCGCCGCCGTCGCCGCGCCAGAATTCGCGGTCGGCCAGGCGCACGCGCTCGGCCGCGTGCTGCATGTGTTCCATGGCCGCCTGGCGCGCCCGCTGCGGGTCGCCGTCGGCGATCGCCTGCACGATCTTTTCATGTTCGCGCCGCACCTCGATGGAAAAGTCCGTGCGCCGCGCTTCGTTCGCGCGCGTCACCTTCACGGCTGCGCGGATCGGGTCGGCGAACATGGCGACGAATTTCGGCCAATAGGGGTTGCCCGTCGCTTCGGCGATGCACAGGTGCAGGCGCACGTCTTCTTCCACGCCGTCGACGCCGGCCGCCACGGCTTCCTCGATGCGGCGCAGCGCGTGTTCGATGTCGGCCAGCTGGCCCGGCGTGCGCCGCACGGCCGCCAGCGCGGCGATTTCCGCTTCCAGTCCCTGGCGCACCTCGATCAGGTTCAGCAGCGACTGCACGGACTGCTCCGTCAGCTCGTCGCCCCGTTCGCCCGTCTTCGCGCCATCCTGCGCGCACACGAACGTGCCGCTGCCCTTGCGCGTGGCGACGATGCCGTCCGCCTGCAGCAGGGCGATGGCCTCGCGCAGCACCGTGCGGCTGACGCCAAAGTGGCTGGCCATGGCTTGCTCCGACGGCAGACGCGTGCCGCCGGCCAGGCCATCGTTGTGAATCTGCTGGCGCAGCCGTGCCGCCACCCGCGCACCCAGGGTGCCGGTGGTGAAACTGCCTGCGTCGGGCTCCGGCGGGGGAAGGGTAAAGCGGAACGTGCGGTCCATCGGGTGCATCCTTGTGCTAGCGGTTTTTATGCGGGCTTGCCTGCTTGCCATTATATGGAATATACAGCTTGACACACACAAAACACACACATAATATACATCCATACAAATTTTAGACAAGTTGCCAGCCACCTCCGGTGGACCATAAAAACCCGGCACGGTCGATCCCCCAGCGATCAGGAGACAAGCATGGATGTATCACAAGCATTGCCCGGGCAGGCGGCCGGCGCCGCCGCCAGCCAGAAAACCATCGACGACGCCGTCTATCGCAAGGTGACCTGGCGCATCATCCCTTTCCTCATGCTGTGCTACATCGTCGCTTACCTCGACCGTGTCAACGTGGGCTTCGCCAAGCTGCAAATGCTGGCCGACCTGCAGTTTTCCGAAACCGTGTACGGCCTGGGCGCCGGCGTGTTCTTCCTCGGCTACTTCCTGTTCGAAGTGCCCAGCAACGTGATGCTGCACAAGATCGGCGCGCGCGTGTGGATCGCCCGCATCATGACCACGTGGGCCATCATCTCGGGCGCCTTCATGTTCGTCACCACGCCGACCCAGTTCTACGTGATGCGCTTCCTGCTCGGCATCGCCGAGGCGGGCTTCTTCCCGGGCATCATCCTGTATTTGACCTACTGGTATCCATCCGAGCGCCGCGCGCGCATGGTGTGCACCTTCATGGCCGCCATTCCCGTGGCGGGCCTGATCGGCGGCCCCCTGTCGGGCTGGATCATGGAAACCTTCGCCGGCTGGCACGGTTATGCGGGCTGGCAGTGGATGTTCGTGCTCGAAGCGATACCCGCCGCGATGATGGGCGTGGCCGTGCTGCTCTACCTCGACAACAGCATCCGCGCCGCGAAGTGGCTGACGGAAGAAGAGAAAGTCATCCTCGAGCAGCGCATCGCCACGGAAGCGCAGGGCAAGGTATCGCACCCGTCGATCCGCGCCATGTTCGCCGACCCGCGCATCTGGGTCATGGCCCTGATTTATTTCTGCTGCGTGATGGGCCAGTATTCGCTGACCTTCTGGCTGCCCAGCCTGATCAAGGCGGCCGGCGTGACGGGCGTGCTCAATATTGGCTTGTTCACGGCGATCCCGTATTCGGTGGCCGTGGCGTCGATGATCCTGCTGGGCCGAAGCTCGGACAAATACCGCGAACGCCGCTGGCACATGGCCATCCCGCTGGTGGTCGGCGCCGCCGCCATCGTCTGCAGCGCGCTGGCCGGCGCCCACAACACGGGCTGGGCCATCTTCTTCCTGACGATCGCCGCCGGCGGCATCCTGGCCGCTTCGCCCATGTTCTGGAGCCTGCCGACGGCGTTCCTCGGTGGCGTCTCGGCCGCCGCGGGCATCGCCGCCATCAATTCGGTGGGCAACCTGGCCGGCTTCGCGGCGCCGTACATGATCGGTTCGATCAAGGACCTGACGCAATCGACCGACATCGCCATCTACCTGCTGGCCGGCATCCTGGTGATCGGCGCATTCATCATCATGCGCGTGCCGGCCAAGCTGGTGAACAAATAAGACTGGAGTAGCAGATGAACGTAGAAATGAAAAAAGTGGGCGCAGTGGGAGTAATTGGCCTGGGCGCCATGGGCATGGGCATCGCGCAATCGTTGCTGCGCGCGGGCTTTGAAGTGCATGCCTGCGACGTGCGCCCGGAAGCCGTGCAAACGCTGGTCGACAAGGGCGCCCATGCGGCACAATCGCCGGCCGCGCTGGCGGCGCAGGTGCAGGCCTTGCTGATCGTCGTCGTCAATGCGCAGCAGACGGAAACCGTGCTGTTTGGCGAGCACGGCGCGGCCGGCGCCCTGGCGCCGGGCAGCGTCGTCATCGCCTGCGCCACCGTGGCGCCCGAATTTGCCGAAGCGCTCGGTGCTCGCCTGGCGGCCATGGGACTGCGCTTCATCGACGCACCCATTTCCGGCGGTGCAGCCAAGGCGCAAGCGGGCGAGATGTCGGTGATGGCGGCCGGCGCGCCCGATGCGTTCGACGCTTGCGCCGGCATTTTTGACGCCATCTGTGCAAAGCTGTACCGCCTGGGCGAGCAGCCGGGGCAGGGCTCGAAAGTCAAGATGATCAACCAGCTGCTGGCCGGCGTGCATATCGCCGCCGCCGCCGAAGCGATGGCGCTGGGCTTGCGCGCCGGCTGCGATCCGGAGGCCCTGTATGAGGTGATTTCGAACAGCGCCGGCAGTTCCTGGATGTTCCAGAACCGGGTGCCGCACATTTTGAAGGGCGACTACACGCCGTTATCAAGCGTGAACATTTTCGTGAAAGACCTCGGCATCGTGCTCGATTACGCGAAAAAGAGCATCTTTCCACTGCCGCTGTCGGCCACGGCGCACCAGATGTTCATGCAGGCGTCGGCCGCCGGCTTTGGCGGCGAGGACGACTCGGCCGTGATTAAAACTTTCCCCGGTATCGATCTGCCGGCGAAAGCGTCACTGAATCAAAAGGAACCATCATGACTGTATTACTGGGATGTATCGCCGACGATTTCACGGGTGGCACCGACCTGGCCGGCATGCTGGTCAAGGCCGGCATGCGCACGGTGCAGCTGATCGGCGTGCCGCAAGGTCCGCCGCCAGCCGACGTCGATGCCGTCGTCATCGCGCTCAAGTCGCGCACGAATGCGCCGGAAGAGGCGGTGGCCGAATCGCTGGCCGCGCTGGCCTGGCTGCAGCAAGCCGGATGCCGCCAGTTCTACTTCAAGTACTGCTCCACGTTCGACTCCACGCCGCGCGGCAATATCGGCCCCGTGGCCGAAGCGCTGATGCGGGCGCTGGACACGGATTTTACGATCGCCTGTCCCGCGTTTCCCGCGAATGGCCGCACCATCTACAAGGGCAACCTGTTCGTCGGCGACGTGCCGCTGGCCGAGTCGGGCATGCGCGACCATCCCCTGACGCCGATGACGGATTCGAATCTGGTGCGCGTGCTGCAGCGGCAGGTGCAGGCCAAGGTCGGTCTGGCCGATTACGCTGTGGTGGAGAAGGGCGCGGCCGCCATCGCCCAGCGCTTCACGGACTTGCGCGGCCAGGGCTGCCATTTTGCCGTCGTCGATGCCGTGTCGAACCGCGATCTGGAAGCCATCGGCGCCGCTTGCGCGGACTTGAAGCTGATCACGGGCGGCTCCGGCATCGCGCTGGGATTGCCGCAGAATTTCCGCCAGCGGGGCCAGTTGTCGCCATCGCCTGCGGGCCAGGCAGGGCGCTTGCCGCCTGCGTCCGGATTGCGCGCCGTGATCTCGGGCAGCTGCTCCGTGGCCACGCAGCAGCAAGTGGCGCACCTGCGCGAACTGGCGCCGTCCTTCCACGTCGACCCTTTGCAGCTGGCCGCGGGCGGCGAGGTGGTGGACGCCGTGCTGGAGCAGGCGCTGGCCTGGGCGAATCAGCACCTGGCGCAAGGCCCCATTTTGATCTATGCCACGGCCACGCCGGACGCCGTGCGCGCCGTGCAGGCGCAGCTGGGCGTGGAGCGTGCCGGCGCCCTCGTCGAGGAAACCCTGGCCGCCATCGCGCAGGGGCTCGTGCGCCTCGGCGTCGGCCAGCTGATCGTCGCCGGCGGCGAAACCTCGGGCGCCGTGGTGAAAGCGCTGGGCGTGGCGGGCTTGCGCATCGGCCCCGAGATCGACCCCGGCGTGCCGTGGACGCTAGCCTTGGCCGCGCCGGGCGACGAAGGCAGGGCGCCTTTGGCGCTGGCGCTCAAGTCCGGCAATTTCGGTACTGTGGATTTCTTCAGCAAGGCCTGGCAGGTGCTGGCATGAGCACCACCGAATCGCGCCAGCGCGAGCTGATCGTCGACTTCGGCAAGTCGCTGTTCGAACGGGGCTTGACGGCCGGCAGCAGCGGCAACCTGAGCGTGCGCCTGTCCGACGGCTGGCTGCTGACGCCGACCAACGCCAGCCTGGGCCGGCTCGATCCCGCGCAATTGTCCAAGCTCGATTGGAACGGCAAGCTGATCAGCGGGGCGCCGCCGTCCAAGGAGGCGTTCCTGCACCGCGCCATGTACGAAGAGCGGAGCAGCGCGGGCGCCATCGTGCACCTGCACTCGACGCATTCGGCCGCCGTGTCGTGCATGTGCGGCTTGAACCATGACGACTGCATTCCGCCGCTCACGCCATATTTTGTGATGAAGGTGGGGCGCTTGCCCCTGGTTCCGTATCACCGTCCGGGCGACCCGGCGCTGGCCGGCGCGATCGGCGCCATGGCGCGCAAGCACTCGGCCGTGCTGCTGGCCAATCACGGTCCCGTCGTGTCGGGTTCCAGCCTGGAAGCGGCCGTGTATGCGGCCGAGGAACTGGAAGAGACGGCCAAGCTGTTCCTGCTGTTGCGCGACGTGCCCACGCGCCCGCTCGACGCGGCGCAGATCGCGGACCTGAAGCACACGTTCAAACTCGACATATAAGATTCAAGGAGATACCGCATGCCCCGTTTTGCCGCCAACCTGACCATGATGTTCAATGAAGTGCCTTTCCCGCAGCGCTTTGCCGCCGCCGCGCAAGCGGGTTTCCAGGGCGTCGAATTTTTGTTCCCCTACGATCACGCGCCGCAGGAAGTGGCCGGCTGGCTGCGCGAAAACAAGCTGCAGAACGTGCTGTTCAACCTGCCGCCGGGCGACTGGGCGGCAGGTGAGCGGGGCATCGCCTCGCTGCCGGGCCGCGAAGCGGAATTCCGTGCCGGCGTGGCGCGCGCCATCGAATATGCGCTGGCGCTGGGCACCCCGCGCGTGCACATGATGGCGGGCTTGCTGCCCGTGGGCGCCGACCTCGCCCTGCACCGCGCCACCTACCTGGCCAACCTGCGGTACGCCGCGAAAGCCGTGGGCGAGCATGGCATCGAGCTCTTGATCGAACCGATCAACGGGCGCGACATGCCCGGCTACTTCCTCGTCACGCAGGCGCAGGGCCATGCGCTGCGCCTGGAATCGGGCGCGCCCAACGTCAAGGTGCAGATGGATTTTTATCACACGCAGATCGTCGAGGGCGATATCGCCATGACGTTCAAGAATAACTTCGACGGCATCGGCCACGTGCAGATCGCCAGCGTCCCCGCCCGCAACGAACCGGACGATGGCGAAGTCAATTACCCATACCTGTACACCCTGCTCGACGAGCTGGGCTACGAGGGCTGGATCGGCTGCGAATACCGTCCGCGCGGGCGCACCGAGGATGGCCTGGGCTGGCTTGCCGCTTACCACAACACGCAAGGAGAATTGAAATGAAAGTACTGATTACCGGCGGTGCCGGTTTCCTGGGACAGCGCCTGGCGCGCCAGTTGCTGGCGCAAGGCCAGCTGACGGACAGCCACGGCCAGTTGCAGACCATCAGCGAGCTGGTACTGGTCGACGTGGTGGCCGCACATGACTTCAACGATGCGCGCGTCAACGTGGTCACGGGCGACATCGCCGACGGCGCCCTGATGCGCGCCACCATCGACGCGCAGACCACGTCGATCTTCCACCTGGCCGCCATCGTCAGCGGCCAGGCGGAAGCCGATTTCGAGCTGGGCATGCGCATCAATCTCGATGCCTCGCGTTTGCTGCTCGATATCTGCCGCGAACTGGGGCACAAGCCGAAAGTGGTCTTCACCAGCTCCGTGGCCGTCTATGGCGGCAAGCTGCCGGACGTGGTGCAGGATACGACGGCCTTGAATCCCCAGTCTTCATACGGCGCACAAAAGGCCATCGGCGAATTGCTGCTCAACGATTACAGCCGCCGCGGTTTTGTCGATGGCCGCGTGCTGCGCCTGCCCACCATCAGCGTGCGTCCCGGCAAACCGAACAAGGCGGCGTCGTCCTTCGCCAGCGGCATCATCCGCGAACCGTTGAATGGCGAGGCGGCCGTCTGCCCCGTGTCCACCGATTTGCGATTGTGGTTGCTGTCGCCGCGCGGCGCCATTGCCTCGCTGATCGCCGGCCACGAACTGGCGGGCGAGGCCTTTGGCGCCAGCCGCACGGTGAACTTGCCGGGCTTGAGCGTGAGCGTGGGCGAGATGATCGCCGCGCTGGAACAAGTCGCTGGCGCGGACGTCGTTGCCCGCATCAGCTATGCGCCCGATCCTGCCGTCGAGCGCATCGTCAAGAGCTGGCCCGGCGCCTGGGACACGGCCCGCGCCGAAGCGCTGGGCTTGACGGCCGATGCGGATTTCGCCAGCATCATCCGCGCCTACATGGACGACGCGAAGGCGGCCGCTTAGGCGGGTGGGGGTAGCTGCGAGCGGCGATAGTCGAGCGGCGTGCTGCCCACCAGTTCCGTAAAACTGCGGCTGAAATGGGCCTGGTCAAAAAAACCCAGTTCCTGCGCCAGGCTGGCCAGGTCGGGCGCATCGGGCTGCGCCAGGCGCCAGATCGCTTCCTGCAGGCGGTAGCGCTGGATCACCCATTTCGGCGGCACGCCCACGTAATCGCTGAACAGGCGCTGCAGCCGGCGTTCGCCGATGGCCATTTTTGCGCACAGCTGCGCCACGTTCGCCGGGCCGTGGTGGGCCGCCACTGCGGCAGTGAGCCTGGCGGCCAGCAAGGCGGTCTCATCGACCTGCGGCAGCCTGGCCAGCAGCAGTGCCTGCGCCTGCGCCACCATGGCCGCATCGCCGGCTTGCTGCAGCACCAGCGCCTCGGCTTGCGCGGCGGGCATGCCCAGCAGTCCATCGGCGGCGATGGTTGTGTCGGTGAAGGTGGACAGGGGCTGGGTGATGAACGGGCGCAGGCCGCCCGGCGCGAAACGCACGCCCAATACCTTGCCCGCGCCAAGCAAAGGCCGGTCGAAGGCGCCGCGCACCACGCCATGGATGGCGGTGCGGCCAGGGTCGAACACCAGGTGGGCATTCGGATACGGCAGCACGCGCTGCGTCTCCGGCGCGCAGCCCCGCCTGTCCCATTCCACCACCCAGAAATACTCGACGAATGGCGCCAGCGCGCCAGCCGGCGGGTAGGTCGCCAGCCGTATGCGGCGCGCCGCCGCCTGCGGGTCGACGATGCCTTTCGGCGCCTGCCCAGGTGTCTTGAGCAGATTTGTCGTGCTGTCGGCTTTATCCAATATTTGTCTCCTGCGCGGCCTTAAGCTGGTACTCTCGCATCGATGGAAAGGGAATCATGAAATCACGCAGCCTGGCGGGCCTGGTGCTGGCCGCATGTTGTCTATCGGTGGCGCCAGCCGGCGCCGCTTCGTCTACAGAGGGGGATCATCGCATGCCTATGCACGCTACGGGAAGTTTCAGCATCACCATGACGCCGTCCGCCGCGCCGCAGCGCGCGGGGCGCACGACCTTGGGCAAGGTACTGCTGGACAAAGTCTATGCCGGCGACCTGGTCGCCACGGCCAAGGGGGAGATGCTCAGCGCCGTGACCGACACCAAGGGCGCGGCCGGTTATGTGGCCATGGAAGCCATCACGGGCGTCCTGCAGGGAAAAGAGGGCAGTTTCGTGGCCCAGCATGCGGGTACCATGGCCGATGGCCAGCAGCAGCTGTCCATCGTGATCGTGCCCCATTCCGGCACGGGGCAGCTGACGGGCATCAGCGGCACCCTGGCCATTCGCATTGAAAACGGTCAGCATTTCTACGACATCGACTATTCGCTGCCGGAGTAGGGCAAACCCATGGGCGGAAATCCTGTACTCGCTGGTACGGTCAAGCCACAGCCCAGGACTTCGTGCCGAGCGGCTTTTCAAGTAGGTCGGATTAGCGGCAAGGCCGCGTAATCCGACCTACGCATGGCGTGGTATTCATTTGCCCAGTATCGACGCCACATTGTCGGTGCCGGGCGCGCCGAACAGCTGCTGCTTGAGGATGTGCAGCTGGTCGCGCACCTGCGCCGCCTTTTCGAACTCGAGGTTCTTGGCGTGGTCGACCATCAGTTTTTCCAGGCGCTTGATCTCCTTGCTGACCTGCTTTTCGCTCATGGCCTCGAACTTCGCCGCTTCCTGCGCCACCTGCAGGGTCTCGCGCGCTTCCTGCGGGCTGTAGACGCCGTCGATCATTTCACGGATCGATTTCTTTACGCCGATCGGGATGATGTTGTTGGCCGTATTGAAGGCGATCTGCTTGGCGCGGCGGCGTTCCGTCTCGTCGATGGCGCGGCGCATGGAGTCCGTGATGCGGTCGCCGTACAGGATCGCCGTGCCGTTCAGGTTGCGCGCGGCGCGGCCGATGGTCTGGATGAGGCTGCGCTCGGAGCGCAAGAAGCCTTCCTTGTCCGCGTCGAGGATGGCGACCAGCGACACTTCCGGCAAGTCCAGGCCTTCGCGCAGCAGGTTGATCCCCACCAGCACGTCGAAGGTGCCCAGGCGCAGGTCGCGCAGGATTTCCACGCGCTCCACCGTTTCGATATCGCTGTGCAGATAGCGCACCTTGATGCCATGGTCGCCCAGGTATTCCGTCAATTGCTCGGACATGCGCTTGGTGAGCGTGGTCACCAGCACGCGCTCATCCTTCTTGATGCGCTCGACGATTTCCGACATCAGGTCGTCCACCTGGCTGCTGGCCGGGCGCACGATGATCTGCGGGTCGACCAGGCCGGTCGGGCGCACGACCTGTTCGACCACCTGGTCCGAATGGGTCTTTTCGTATTCGGCCGGCGTGGCCGAGACGAACACGGTCTGGCGCATCTTCTGTTCGAATTCCTCGAATTTCAAGGGCCGGTTGTCGAGCGCCGACGGCAGGCGGAAGCCATAATCGACCAGGTTCGTCTTGCGCGAGCGGTCGCCGTTGTACATGGCGCTCAGCTGGCCCGTCAGCACGTGCGACTCGTCGAGGAACATCAATGCGTCGGGCGGCAGATAATCGACCAGGGTCGGCGGCGGTTCGCCCGGCAGCGCGCCGCTCAGATGGCGCGAGTAGTTCTCGATGCCCTTGGTGAAACCGATCTCCGCCATCATTTCCAGGTCGAAGCGCGTGCGCTGCTCGAGCCGCTGCTCTTCGATCAGCTTATTCTCCTTGCGGAAGAACTCGAGGCGCTCGCGCAGCTCGTCCTTGATGGTCTCGACGGCGCGCAGCACGGTGGAGCGGGGCGTCACGTAGTGCGAGCCCGGGTACACGGTGAAGCGGGGGATCTTTTGCCGTACGCGGCCCGTCAGCGGGTCGAACAGCTGGATCGATTCGATCTCGTCGTCGAACATTTCCAGGCGCACGGCCAGCTCCGCATGCTCGGCGGGGAAGATGTCGATGGTGTCGCCGCGCACGCGGAAGGTGCCGCGGCCGAAATCGACCTCGTTGCGCGTGTACTGCATCTGGATCAGGCGCGCGATGACGTCGCGCTGGGCGACCCTGTCCTTGACGCGCAGGGTCAATATCATCTGGTGGTATTCGTTCGGATTGCCGATACCGTAGATGGCCGAGACAGTGGCGACGATGATGACGTCGCGCCGCTCCATCAGCGACTTGGTGCACGACAGGCGCATCTGTTCGATATGCTCGTTGATCGACGAGTCCTTTTCGATGAACAGGTCGCGCTGCGGCACGTAGGCTTCCGGCTGGTAGTAATCGTAGTAGCTGACGAAGTACTCGACGGCGTTTTGCGGGAAAAAGTCGCGGAACTCGCTGTACAGCTGCGCCGCCAAGGTCTTGTTCGGCGCGAAGACGATGGCGGGCCGGCCCATGCGCGCGATGACGTTGGCCATGGTATAGGTCTTGCCCGAACCGGTCACGCCCAGCAGGGTCTGGAAGGCAAGTCCGTCGGCAATCCCCTCGGACAGCTGGGCGATCGCCGTGGGCTGATCGCCGGCCGGAGGGAAGGGCTGGTGCAGCTTGAAGGGGGAGTCCGGGAAAGAGATAATTGCGCTTTCCGCCTCGCTGGCGGTAGATAATTCGGGCATGTGAATCAGACCTTTGTTAGAATAGTGCTCTGCTGGCGGCCCTGGCGTTGTATTTTGGGGCGCTGTCTACAACTCCGCTGTGAACCTGCTTCCAATCGAATCCAATCTTATCATGACGAACCCAACTGTTTCTGCCAGTCTGTTTAGCGCCATCGAGATGGCCCCACGCGACCCGATCCTGGGCATCACCGAAGCATTTAACGCGGACCAGAATCCCGCCAAAATCAATCTGGGCGTTGGCGTCTATTATGACGACAACGGCAAGGTGCCTCTGTTAGCTTGCGTACGCAAGGCGGAAGCCATCCTGATCGAACAGGCCGCCCCACGCACCTATCTGCCGATCGAAGGCCTCGCTGCCTACGACAAGGCCGTGCAAGAACTCGTATTTGGCGCCGACAGCGCCGTAATTCAAGAGCGCCGCGCCATCACCGTGCAAGCCATCGGCGGCACGGGCGCACTGAAGATCGGTGCCGACTTCCTGCAGCGCTTCGCGCCGGGTGCCCAGGTCTACATCAGCGACCCGAGCTGGGAAAACCACCGCGCGCTGTTCGAGAACGCCGGTTTTGTCGTGAATAACTACACCTACTACGATGCCGCCACCCATGGCGTGAACTTCGACGGCATGCTGGCCAGCCTGAACGCCATGCCGGCCGGCTCCATCGTCGTGCTGCACGCCTGCTGCCACAACCCGACCGGCGCCGACCTGAGCGTGGCCCAGTGGGACCAGATCATCAGTGTGGTCACCGCGCGCGGCCTGGTGCCGTTCCTGGATATGGCCTACCAGGGCTTCGCCAACGGCATCGCCGAAGACGGCGCCGTGGTGCGCCGCTTTGCCGACGCGGGCGGCCCGCTGCTGGTGTCGAACTCGTTCTCGAAATCGTTCTCGCTGTACGGCGAGCGCGTGGGCGCGCTGAGCGTCGTCGCATCGAGCGCCGATGAAGCGGCCCGTCTGTTGTCGCAGCTGAAGCGTGTCGTGCGCACCAACTACTCGAACCCGCCAGTCCACGGCGGCAAAGTCGTTGCCACCGTCCTGGCCACGCCGGAATTGCGCCAGCTGTGGGAAGAGGAACTGGCCGGCATGCGCGTGCGCATCCGCGAAATGCGCAATGCCTTCGTGGAAAAGCTGAAAGCCAAGGCACCAGGCCACGACTTCGAATTCGTGCGCCAGCAAATCGGCATGTTCTCGTACTCGGGCCTGAGCAAGGAACAAGTGGCGTCCCTGCGCGAGCAATCGATCTACGCCGTCGACACGGGCCGTATCTGCGTGGCAGCATTGAATTCGCGCAACATCGACATCGTTATTGACGCGATCGCCAAAGTGCTTTAAGATCTTGCTTCTTCGGCGCTGCATGCAAGTGCGGCGCGGATGGCAGTAGAAAGTCGGCGATGGCCGTGTTTGTCGGGATGCAGTATCGGTCTTGCAAATATGGAACAAGCGACATATAATATTGCCTCTTTTCCCTGATAGCTCAGTTGGTAGAGCGACGGACTGTTAATCCGCAGGTCCCTGGTTCGAGTCCAGGTCGGGGAGCCAGAATTCGGAAGGCCACGTTGAAAAACGTGGCCTTTTTTGTTTTTGCGCCGCCGGCGCGGGCGCCATGGCAAAATAAGATTTTCCCTGTGGAAATCTGGACAGTGCCAAGTTTGGCCTATATAATACGGCCTCTTTTCCCTGATAGCTCAGTTGGTAGAGCGACGGACTGTTAATCCGCAGGTCCCTGGTTCGAGTCCAGGTCGGGGAGCCAGAATTCGGAAGGCCATGTTGAAAAACATGGCCTTTTTTGTTTTCCGCCACAGCCAGCATGGCTGGCCTGTGCGTTGTCGCGTTTTGCGCTATCCTGAGGGCATCACTTCAGGAGCACCTTCCCATGACTTGTACCTCCGCCTTGCGCCATATCGTCCTGTGCGACTTTCTCGATGGCATCACTTCCGCCAAGCATGCCGAACTCGTCTATGAGTTTTCCCAGCTAAAACATCGCATTCCTGGCGTGCGGCAATTCGAATGGGGGCCGAACGTCAGTCCGGAAGGCCTCGATGATGGCTTTACCGATTGCTTTACCCTGACCTTCGATGACGCCGGTGCGCGCGACGTGTATCTGACCCATCCGGCCCACCTGGCCTTTGTCGAGCAGCTCAAGCCATGGCTGGGCCGCGTGCTGGTATTTGATTACTACCCGCAAGAGCATCCCGGCTGACCGCCGGGCACGGTGACGCAGGGGAAATATGCATTTTTCAGAGGGAAATCTGGACACCGTAAAATTTACCCTATAGAATGCGGCCTCTTTTCCCTGATAGCTCAGTTGGTAGAGCGACGGACTGTTAATCCGCAGGTCCCTGGTTCGAGTCCAGGTCGGGGAGCCAGAACATCAGCAGTATCGAAAAGCCCAGCCTTCAATGGTTGGGCTTTTTGCATTTCAGAACCTGCATGCTTCATCCGTGTCATCGCGCTTGATCCAGCGCACAGACCGCCAGGCATCCGGCGCCATGCTGGAGGCGACAAGGCGCTGGCGGGCCTGTCATCGCCGTCAACTTCCAGGAGAGGCTGAAATCCGCATGGCCGCTGCCGGCATTGCCAGCGACTAGGCCAGCAGGGCGCTGGCCGGCCTGTGGGCTTGCGGGAGTGGCGTCGCGTGACGCCGTGTATCAGGACTTTGTCGCCGCATCCAGCGTCTTGATGATGGTTTCTTGAAATTGCACCGGTTCATCCTGGTGAATTTGATGCCCGGAATGGTCAAAGAAAAACAACCCCTTCTTTGGCGCCTTCAATGTCTCAAAATACGCTTGCGTGATCCTGGTCGAGGTCTGGATATCGTTTTTGCCTACGAAGAAATACACGGGGCAGTCAACGCTCTTCAAGGTCCTGGACAGATCGATGTCCATGACCTTGTTCCAGACTGGCGACCAGGTTTTCGACCATTGAAGAAAGCCCGTCTTGAAACCCTCGCTGGTGGCGAATTCCTTGCCGTCTTTGTAAAAAAGCCATTTCCTTAAATAAAACATGCTTTCGTCACTAGTAAACGGGAAAATGACGCTGTCCAGTTCCCGGCTGGCGACGGCATTGTCCTTGAAGTGCACTTTCAAGGTTTTCAGCAATTCTTTCTCGCTTTCCAGCTGGCTCACGACAGGATTCGACGCGAAATAGGCATGCAGCAGTTCCGGGTGATGCTTGACGATATAAAAGCCCAGGACGTTGCCCCAGGAACTGCCCAGCAAGTATATTTTTTCCTGCTTTAACTCTTTTCGCAGGAATTGTATGACTTGATACGTATCTTTCTCCATCTGCTCGACGGAGGGCTGCGTGGGCGAAGGATTCAGTTTCAATGTTTTTCCGGCGTCCCGCTGGTCCCATTGGACAATCGTAAACTTGCTTTTCAGGAGATTGGTAAAGGCATCCGCCCCCTTGATCATGGAGCTTCCCGGGCCGCCCGATAAAAACAGCAGGACGGGCTTGTTCGCGTCGTCCGTCTTGATTTCCACCACCTGTTTTATGCCGCCAATGTCGGGCGTCAGGGTGGTGGTGACTTCGGCGGCGGCGGGGGGCGTGTCTGCCGTGGCTTGCGCCTGGCATGCATGGAAGGGAAGCAGGGCGGTAAGGAACACTGCCAATGTCATTTTTTTTATCATTGTGTCAGGATCAGTTTCAGGTTGGTTGCGCGGGCGCACTGCACGCCGCAGTTGAGCAGCTATCTACCGCATGGTCTTCATCGGATACGTCGACATGCCTCCTTGTTAGAAAGTTAATTTATGGAAATCATTGGCCTTGCCCGGCATGCAGCCTTAATGCCTCCAGGGCTTGATAGGCCGGCTGCAACTGCGCGGCGATGGCGGCCAGGCCGTGTGCCGCGGACACTGGCGCATCGCCGTGGTAGGCCGTGCCGTATTTCGCATGCACGCCGCCGCGCGCGCGCATTGCTTGCCACTGCGCGGCCGTGGGGGCGATGCCGAAGCGGGGCAGCAAGTCGCTGAACAGGATGTCCGGCAGTTGGCTGTAGTTGACTAACTTCAACTGGCCGGCGGCGGCATGGGGCCGGGCGGCGTCGAACAGGCTGGCCAGCACCAGGCCCGCATAGCCGTCGAGGTCGCCATGCGCCAGCCGGCGCGCGGGCAGCGGCAGCTGGGCCGGGTGCAGCATGCCAGGCACCATTTGCGGGCCGCGCTGGCGCTGGTGCGAAGCCAGCACGGCCAACGGTTCGCGGTAGACGAACAAGCAGGGCGTGCCGGGGAACGCCTGGCGCAGCAAGTCCAGGCTGTGAATGTGCCAGCAGTCGAACTTGACGACAAAGTGCGTCTCGTCGCCGGAGCGGCGCTGGCCCAGGGCCAGGATGGCCTGGCGCAGCAGGGCAAGGCTGGCGGCAGGGTCCGCACCGTCGTGATGCAGGCGCAGCAGCGAGTCGACGATGGACGGCTCGGACATGACTATGCATTGCGGCAACGACGCCAGCAGCTGGCTCAGCAAGGTTGAGCCGCAGCGCGAGACGTGGAAGATGAAGGCGTCGGGTGCCAGGCAATCGTCGATGCTGGCTAGCGCCGAGGTGGGCGTGCGGCAGTAGCGGCGCTCGTCGGGCTGCTGGCACTTGAGCGTATTGACAAAGAAGGCGTCGGTGAAGCGCCGCTGCCCCAGATCGCGCCAGCAGACGGATATGTCGCCCGTTTGCGCATCGCGTTCGGCGTACACGGGAAACCAGTGCCGCATCGCCATGCCGGCCTGCCAGGCCAGCGCTTCTCCCCTGGCCAGATATTGCTCCTGCTGGGCAAGACCGTACGTGGCTGTCATGCCGCCGCTCCCCGGGCCCGTGCCGCCAGTTCGCTGGCCAGCGCCAGCGAGGCGGGTGTCGGGACGGCGCGCAGCTGGGCAATGATGGCTTGCACATTGCCATCATGGATGTTGGCGTCGCCATACTTGGGCCGCGCCTTCGGCACGAAGCCGGCGGCGGCAAACAGCGCTTCCAGCCAGGCATTGGTGACGCAGTCGAGCACGAGGTGGATGCGCGGCGTGCTTCCCTGGTTGTGCACGGCGTGCAGGCAGCTGGCATCCATGTACCAGGCGTGTCCGGCAGTAAAATGCACGGTCTCGCCATCGATGGTGAACAGTACTTGCGGCGAGGTGTGGATGGGGATGTGGATGCGGATCAAGCCATCGGCCAGCGACGTGCCGGCGTCGCGGTGCGCGCGGATGAGGGCGCCCGGCGCCAGCGCCAGCAGGCGCGCAGAGTTGATCTCGCAGGCAAAGCTGGCGAGCACCTCGCGCAGGCCGGGGCAGCGCGCCAGTTGCGGCGTGCCGGCATAGGCGGCCCCATCGACGGGCATGATGTGGTCCGTTGCTCCGCCGGGCGAGCGCAGCGGCACGCAGCTCCAGCCCTGGTCGTAGGCGCCCTTGTTGAAATGGCTGATCCACTCGCCTGCGGCGAACTGGTCGCTGTCGCGCTGCATGCGCGCCACGTCGACGTGCAGCGGCAGCTGCAGCCAGGTGCTGGGTGGATTCGGCGCCGGCACTATGGCGCGCTCCATTCCAGTTGTTCCTGCACCTCATTTTCCCCGCGCAGGCGAAAACCCAGCCGCTGGTACAGCGCGCGCGCGGCGGTGTTGCTTTTATTGACGGCAAGGTGGATATTCCGCTGCTGCGCGCCCGCTTGCGCCTGCAGGCCGCGCAGCACGGCGCTGCCGGCGCCCTGGCCTTGCGCGGCGGGCAGGATGGCGATATCGACCAGGTGCAGCACCTGGTCCTGGCGGTCCAGGATCAGGCGGCCGATGGGCGTGTCGCCGCGCTGCAGCACCAGATACGCGGCGTGCGGATATGCCTGGCGATAGCCGTGGCTTTGCATGCGCTGCTGCATGGCGATCAGCTGTTCGATGACGGCGGGCTCGGCCGGCATCTGGCGCAGGTCGTCGCGCGTGGAGCTGTACAGCGCGGCGACAAAGCCAGCGTCGTCGTCGCGCTGGGCGCGCAACTGGTAGGGGGCGGAAAGCGGCAAGGCGTGCATCGGTGCTCCGGTAGGTCGTTGCGGATGGCGGAAAATGCGCAGACGTTTATTTATTTGCTATGCTGCCAATTTTTCCCCGTACTTGCAATCATTTCAAGGAAGCCGCATGCATTCTGTCTGTATCCTGCCTTGCCCGTGGCGTCGCGCGTGAATCCGGCACGCGCGGAACTGGCCGCCATCGCGGCGGCGCTGTGCGATCCGCAGCGCTCCCTGGCCAGCCTGGTCGGCGAAACGGTGCAGCTGCGCCAGCTCGTGGAACGCCACTCGCGCCTGTCCATGGACGGGCCGGACGGCTTGCGCGATGGCGAAAGTTTCCTGCCCAGCGGCTGGGCCATCTCGCCCGTGCAGGCGGGACTGTGCGCGCGCGAACCGTACCGCAGCGCCGCCTTCATCCAGGGTCTGGCGCTGGCCGTGCGCGAGCGCCTGGACGCGAGCAAAGGGCGGCCCGTGCGCGTGCTGTATGCGGGCTGCGGCCCGTTTGCCCTGCTGGCCTTGCCCGTGATGGCGCTGCTCGATGCCAGCCTGGTGCGGTTCGCCATCCTTGACGTGCACACGCAGACCCTGGCGTATGCGCGCGAGCTGATTGCGGCCCTGGGCCTGGACGGTCACGTTGCCGAATACATTTGCGCCGACGCGGCCGCCTGGCGCATTCCCGCCGGCGCCATGCCGGACGTGATCGTCAGCGAAACCATGAATACGGCGCTGGGCAAGGAGCCGCAGGTGGCCATCCTGCGCAATCTGCACGCGCAGGCGCCCGCGGCGGCGCTGCTGCCGGCGTCCGTCACCGTGCACCTGGGGCTGGACCGGCGTGCCCCGGATGCGCCGTGCACCGACTGGGGCCGCGTGTTTGCCCTCGATGGTGACGCCTTGCGCGCCTGGCAGGAGGCACAGGACGGGCGGGGCGACCGCTTGCCGGCCGCCAGCATCCGCCTGCCCGACGTGCTGGAGCAGGCGCCGCGATTGCTCACGCGCATCCGCGTGCATGGCGACATCGTCCTGGGCGACCATGATTGCAGCCTGAACCTCCCATTGCCTTTGCCGGGCAAGCCGACCCTGGCGGGCGGCAGCGTGCTCGATTTCCATTACCGGCTGGGGAGCCAGCCGGGACTGGCGTTTTGTCTGAGCGAAACGCCAGCATTGCACAAGGAAAATCCTCAATAGTAATACTACATTGGCAGACAATTTACTTCTGTAGGATAATATGGAACCGGTTCCATATGCGCAAATGCAATGTAACGCAATCATCGAAGTCAACAAAACAACAAGTCTTGCGGGAGTCTCATGAACTATCCAGGCAGCGAACCATCTGCAACATCCGTTTCATCCCTTCCCCGCATCAGCCGCCGCCACGCCCTGATCGGCCTGGCCGCCTTGCTGGCGCAGGCCGGTTTCTGGAGCAATCCCCTGTCGGCCGCCATGCAGGCGCCGGCCAGCGCTGCGGCGCCCGGCCTGGCGCCTGCCACCATGCTGTTCTACACCTTGTCGCAAACGATCACGGGCCACCGCGATCTGTCCGCCGCGACGGCGGCGCGCATCGAGCAAGCCATGCGCACGAACGTGCCCGGCTTCGCCGAGCGCTTGCCGCAACTGGGCGCGCTGCTCGTCACGGGCCAGGAAGCCAAGGCGCTGCTGGCGGCCGCCACCGCCGCCGATGCGAGCTTGCGCGAGCTGGCGCTGGCCATCGTTGCCGCCTGGTACACGGGCACCGTCGCCGGCCATGCTGAGCAGGGCACGAAGTCCATCGTTGTCGCGTATGCGGAAGCCTTGATGTATCGCACCGTGGCCGATGGCCAGGTCGTGCCGACCTATTGCAATTACGGCCCCCTGTGGTGGCTGAAGGCGCCGCCGGCCGTGCGCGTCTCCGCGCCCGTGGCGCCCAAACCCGTACCGGCCCCGGCCACCACCGGCACTCCCGAACCGAAAGGCAAGCAAGCAAAATGAAATCACCGCAATTCAAGAGTAATGGCGACGTCGTCGCCGATGTCGTCATCGTCGGCACGGGTGTCGTCGGCGCCATGATGGCCGACCAGCTGGCCGCGCAAGGCCATTCCGTGATCATGCTGGAAGCGGGCCTGCGCATCGAGCGGGGGCAAGCCGTGGAAAACTGGCGCAACATGCCGTTCGAGAACCGCGTCGGCTCCGACTTCCAGGGCCTGTATCCGCAGGCGGACAATGCGCCCGCGCCGCTGTATTTCCCAAAGAATAATTACGTGGAATTGTCCGGCCCCAGCGGCAGCAGTTTCCAGCAAGGCTATCTGCGCACGGTGGGCGGCACGACCTGGCACTGGGCCGCGTCGTGCTGGCGCCATCTGCCGTCCGACATGCGCATGAAAAGCGATTACGGTGTCGGGCGCGACTGGGCCATTTCCTACGATGAGCTGGAGCCGTACTATTGCCGCGCCGAGCAGGAAATGGGCGTGGCCGGTCCCAACGATCCCGCCTTGCAGTCGCCCAGCGAGCGCAGCGCGCCGTACCCGATGGACATGGTGCCCTGGGGCTATGGCGACAAGCGCTTCGCCGAAGTGGTCAACCCGCACGGCTACCGTTCCGTGCCGATTCCGCAAGGGCGCTCGACGCGCCCATGGCAGGGCCGTCCCACCTGCTGCGGCAATAACAATTGCCAGCCGATCTGCCCGATCGGCGCCATGTACAACGGCATCCACCATGTAGAGCGGGCCGAGCTGAAAGGCGCGGGCGTGCTGGCCGAGGCCGTCGTCTACCGCATCGACACGGACCAGAATAACCGCGTCACCGCCGTGCATTGGTATGACGCCAAGAAACAGTCGCACATGGCGACGGGCAAGGCCTTCGTGATTGCCTGCAACGGCATCGAGACGCCCCGTTTGCTGCTCCTGGCGGCCAACCAGAACAATCCGAACGGCATCGCCAACAGTTCCGACCAGGTGGGCCGCAACATGATGGACCACTCGGGTTTCCACTGTACCTTCCTCGCCAATGAACCGATCTGGACGGGCCGTGGTCCCGCGCAGAGCAGCTGCCTCGTGGGCCCGCGCGACGGCGCCTTCCGCTCGCAGTATTCGGCCAACAAGATGATCCTGAACAATATCACCCGCGTCGGACCCGCCACCCAGCAGTCGTTGAAGCTGGGCCTGGTGGGCAAGGATCTCGACGACGAGATCCGCCGCCGCGCCGCGTTCGGCGTCGACTTGTCGATCAGTCTGGAACCGCTGCCCGAAGCACACAACCGCTTAACCTTGAGCAAGACGCGCAAGGACCCGCTGGGCCTGGCCTGTCCCGACATTTACTATGACGTGGGCGATTACGTGCGCGATGGCGCGAAGGCCGCGCATGCGCAACTGGAACACATCGGCAAGCTGTTCGGCGCCGTGGAATTCCATATCACCGACAGCCTGAACGCGAATAACCACATCATGGGCGGCGTCATCATGGGTTCGAATCGTGCCGATTCCGTCGTCGATGGCAATTGCCGCGCCCACGACCACGCCAACCTGTGGCTGCCGGGCGGCGGCGCCATGCCGTCGGCCAGCGTGGTCAACACCACCCTCAGCATGGCCGCGCTCGGCTTGCGCGCGGCCGACGACATCGCCCGCACCCTGGCAAGGGAGGCCGCATGATGCGCCGTTTCTTGCTGGGTCTGACCCTGGCGGCCGGCTTGCCGCTGGCCGCGCGTGCTGTACCACCTGTGCCGCCGGCGCCGCCCGTCACCCTGACACCGGACCGCCCGGCCGCGCCGGCCGCAAGCACAGCCGCCAAGCCCGACGCACGGCTGGAGCGGGGCCGCTACCTGGCCATCGCGGCCGACTGCATGGCGTGTCATACGGCGGCCGGCGGCAAGCCGTACGCGGGCGGCTATGCCATCGATTCGCCGCTGGGCACGATCTACGCGACGAATATCACGCCATCGAAACAAGGCGGCATCGGCCACTACACGGAAGCCGACTTTGCGCGCGCCCTGCGCGCAGGCGTGCGCGCCGACGGTAGCCATTTGTATCCGGCCATGCCCTACACCAGCTATGCGCAGCTGACGGATGCGGACGTGGGCGACCTGTATTACTACTTCATGCAGGCGGTGAAACCGGTCGACGCGCCGGCGCGCCAGACGACCCTGCCATTCCCGTTCAATGTGCGCCTGTCGATGCTGGGCTGGAATACCTTGTTCCTCGACAATAAACGCTTCGTGCCCGATCCGGCGAAGAGCGCGCAGATCAACCGCGGCGCCTACCTGGCCGAAGGCCTGGCGCACTGCAGCGCCTGCCACACGCCGCGCAACGCGCTGATGGCCGAAATCGGCAGCCAGACCCTGGCGGGCGCCTCGCTCGGTTCCTGGCATGCGCCGAACATCACGTCGGACAAGGTCAGCGGCATCGGCGCGTGGACGGATGCGGAACTCACGGCTTACCTGAAGACGGGTCACGTGGAAGGCAAGGGGCAGGCGGCGGGCGGCATGGCCGAAGCCATCCAGAACAGCCTGCAATTCTTGCGCGACGACGACGTGGCCGCCATCGTGGCCTGGCTGCGCACGGTGCCGCCCGTGCGCGCGCCGGGCCAGACCAAGGCTGCCTTCAGTCACGGCAGCGCCGCCAGCGAGGAAGCGGCATTGCGCGGCATGGCCGGCGCCACCGAGCGCCATTCCTTGAATAGCGGCGCCGTGCTGTTTTCCGGCTATTGTGCCAGCTGCCATTCGGCCAGCGGCGCCGGCAGCACGGGGCAAAGTTATCCGGCCCTGTTCAACAATACGGCGACGGGCGGCAACACGCCGGCCAACCTGGTCTCGGCCATCCTGTTTGGCGTCGAGCGCAAGATCGAAGGGGAAGAGCATGAAGCGTTCATGCCCCGTTTCGACCAGCGCTCCTACGTACAGCCGTTGACGGACGAGCAGATCGCCTCGATCGCCAATTACGTGCTGAAACAATATGGCAATCCGGACGTGTCGGTGACGCCCGCGTATGTGGCGCAGGCGCGCAGCGGCGGCGAGAAGCCCGTGCTGGCGCGTGCGCAGCCGTTCATGCTGCCCGGTGGCATTGCCGGCATCTTGCTGCTGATTGCCTTGTTCGTGTGGCTGCGCCGGCGCCGCCAGCGCAACGCCTGAATGCCAGAACAGCGGCGAATATGAACGTTGGGCGCAACTTGCAGTAAAATGCAGGCTGAAAAATGGTTACGAGCAATCGTAGCCATTTTTTATTCTGGTCCGATCCTGCTTTCGTTCATTTAAAAATTGACAATGTCCCATTCCCTGCATCACCAATTCTTGCGTTTCGCCGCCGTCGGCGCTTCCGGCACGGCCGTGCAATACAGCGTGCTGTGGGGCGGCGTGGAATGGGCCGGCATCAGCGCCGCCTTTGCATCCGGCATCGGCTACATCCTCGGTTCCGTCGTCAACTATCTCCTCAATTACTTTTTCACGTTTAAAAGCGACAAGGGTCATGGCGAGGCGGCCAGCAAGTATTTCACCTTGCTGGGCATCGGCTGGTGCATCAATACGGGGCTGATGTGGCTGCTGGTACACCAGCTGGGCTGGTATTACTGGCTGGCGCAGGTGCTGGCGACGGGTATCGGGCTGGTCTGGAATTTCGCGGGCAGCCGCTGGTGGGCCTTCAAGCCGGCCGGCGCGCCAGGCAAGTAATCCAGTAAGTAGTTGTTGCAAGAAAAAAAGATGCGCATAGTCCAAGACCAGGCGCGCGGTTTTACCAAAACAAGGGGTTAATCATGCAGTTCCTGGAACGCTATTTCAAACTGAAGGACAACGGGACCAATGTGCGCACGGAGCTGCTGGCCGGCCTGACCACGTTCCTGACGATGGCCTACATCATCTTCGTCAACCCGTCCATCCTCGGCGACGCGGGCATGCCGAAAGACGCCGTGTTTGTCGCCACCTGCCTGGCGGCCGCCATCGGCACCCTGATCATGGGCCTGTACGCGAACTACCCGATCGCGCTGGCGCCGGGCATGGGCTTGAATGCGTATTTCTCGTACACGGTAGTCAAGGGCATGGGCATGAGCTGGGAAGTGGCGCTGGGCGCCGTCTTCATTTCCGGCTGCCTGTTCATCCTGGTCAGCCTGTTCAAGATACGCGAGATGATCATCAACAGCATCCCGCCCGCGCTGCGCACGGCGATCACGGTGGGTATCGGCCTGTTCCTGGCCATCATTTCGCTGAAAAGCGCCGGCGTGGTGGTGTCGAACCCCGCCACCATCATCGCGCTGGGCGACTTGCACCAGGCGGCGCCCATCCTGGCCATCCTCGGTTTCTTCATCATCGTCGCGCTGGACCGCCTGAAAGTGCCGGGCGCCATCCTGATCGGCATCCTCACCATCACCGTCGCCAGCTTCTTCTTCGGCGGCAACCAGTTCAACGGCATTGTTTCGGCACCGCCTGCCATCGAACCGACCCTGTTCAAGCTCGATATCATGGGCGCATTGTCGATCGGCATCGTCAACGTGGTGCTGGTGTTTTTCCTGGTTGAATTATTCGATGCGACGGGCACCCTGATGGGTGTGGCCAACCGTGCCGGCTTGTTGAAAGACGGCAAGATGGAGCGCATGAACAAGGCCTTGCTGGCCGACAGCACGGCGATTGCCGCCGGCGCCTGCCTGGGCACGTCCAGCACCACAGCCTTCGTGGAAAGCGCTGCCGGTGTGCAAGCGGGTGGCCGCACGGGCTTGACGGCCGTCGCCGTGGCGCTGCTGTTCCTGGGCAGCCTGTTCTTCGCCCCGCTGGCGCACACGGTGCCGCCGTACGCGACGGCGCCCGCGCTGCTGTACGTGGCGTGCCTGATGCTGCGCGAACTGACCTTCATCGACTGGGATGACAGCACGGAAAGCATCCCGGCCGCCATCACGGCGCTGATGATGCCGTTTACCTATTCGGTGGCCAGCGGCGTGGCCTTCGGCTTCATCACCTATGCGGTATTGAAACTGTTGACGGGCAAGGGCAAGCAAGTCTCCGTGGTGGCTTACATCATCGCCGCCATCTTCCTGTTCAAGTTCATTTACCTGGGCGAATAGCAAGTTTGCCAGCAAGCAGTTGCCGTTGCAATGACAAGGCCGCCCGTGCACCAGCAGGGCGGCTTTTTCTTTGGGCGCTGCCGTCGAAGCGCACGGCCGCTTCCCCATGCGCCAAGTGTTCGGCCATCAGGCGCGCCACGATGGCGGCCGCCATCTGCCCGGCAATGTCCTCCGAACTGCCGCTGCTGCCGGGCTTGTTCACCCGGGGGGCTTGATTCTGTCATGTCGGGGGCGAGCAGTCAGCCAAGGGCAAGGTGCGCCTGGCAAGCGCATATCCGCGCGGCGGCGTGGTTGACGCCCGCACGCTTGCTGGCGTAAGGGCCTGTTTTTGCGGGCCATGCAGCAACAACTGGACATGGGAAATTTTGACGTATATAATTCGGCCTCCTTTCCCTGATAGCTCAGTTGGTAGAGCGACGGACTGTTAATCCGCAGGTCCCTGGTTCGAGTCCAGGTCGGGGAGCCAGAACAAGCAGTAGCAAAGGGCCGCGTGGCAACACGCGGCCCTTTTGTCATGCGCGCACGGTTTTCATCCATGCTTGCCATCCCGTCAGTGCATCAACGGCTTGCGCGATGCCGGCCCGCTGGTGGCGGGGACACGCGCAATGTTTCCCTGATCAGGGATCGACAAACACGTCGAAACGCACCTTGAGCGGGCTGCCCCAGGAGATTTCCACCCAGGCCCGGAAGCCGCCGTTGTATGGTGCGATGTTGTACACGGCCATGCGGGCGGCGCCAATGAAACGGTCCTGGGGATTCGCGCTATATTCGCTGATGTTGAGAAATACGCGCGAATTGGCGTGCACATTGGCGTTGACGAAGTTGACCGAAGGATGTACGCCATTGGCCGTCCACGTGTAGTAGGTGGTGAAGGCGGCGGGGCTCAGGTTCAAGTCCTGTGCGGCCGCGCCTTTGGCGCTTTGGCCTTCCTGTTCCATCGGCGCATCGGTTTCATCCAGTGCCAGGTTGCTGCCGGTGCGATGTTCTACTTTCATTTCCATGATGTACTCCTGATCGATAGTTTGGACGCCGCGCCTGTCGTCGTGCGGCAAGACGCCCTATCTGTTGCCGTGACGGCCAGTGTCACGTCCTGGCTGATAAGGTAGCCGCCTGCTCCATGCTGTTGGAGTAAGCCATTCTAGGCATACACGGGGGCGGAAAGTGCGCGGCGCCGGCGGAAAAACGGTGCGAACTTGTGCTGGCGCAAACACCTTGCAGGCAGGGGGCTAGATCTTTTCCGGCAGGCTATTTTTACGGGGACGCCACGCATGCCGCGCAGGACAATGGCACAATAGGCCCAGCCGACCTGTCGATGCGCAACCCGTTGCGAGCCTAGCCCATGCCGATACTGAACCTGAGTGCCGAAACCGATATCTATTACGAACTGATCGACGGCGACCCCGCCAAGCCCTGGCTGATTTTCCTGCACGAGGGACTCGGTTGCTGTGCAATGTGGAAAGATTTTCCCGCGCAGCTATGCCAGGCGACGGGTTGCCGCGGCTTGCTGTATGACCGTCATGGCTATGGACAGTCGTCGCCGCTGGCGGCGCGCCGCCAGCTCCATTATCTGCACGACTACGCGCTGTGCGAGCTGCCGCAAGTGCTCGCCGCACTGCTGCCGGGACAGGACCATTTTCTCATCGGCCACTCCGATGGGGGCAGCATCGCCCTGATCTATGCGGCGCAGCAGCCGCCGCGCTTGCGCGGCATCATCACCGAAGCGGCGCACGTGTTTGTCGAAGGCATCACGCTCGATGGCATCCGCGTGGCCGACGCGGCGTTTGGCGCGGGCAAGCTGCGCGCGCTGGCGAAATACCATGGCGACAAGACGGACACCATCTTCAAGGCCTGGTCGGAGACTTGGCTCAGCTATGGCTTCCAGTTCTGGAATATCGAGTACCTGCTGCCCTCCGTCGAATGTCCGGCGCTGGTGGTGCAGGGCAGCGAGGACCAGTACGGCAGCGTCGCGCAGGTCGACACGATCGTGGCGCAGGCGCTCAACGCCATGCCCGCCATGGTCGAGCAGTGCGGCCATACGCCGCACCAGGAGCAGCCGCAGGCATTGCTGGCGCTGATGGAAGGCTTTTTGCAAGGCCGCATGGACGCGGCCGCTCACCCGAGAACCACCTGAGAGACCACCCGCGACAAGCGGGTCTGACGTCCCGCCGTGTGCATCGGCACTCAATGGCAGGCGGGATCGCTGTCCCAGCGGCCCGAGCAGATGCGCGAACGGCACAGCATGCCTTCGATCAGGCCCAGCTGCTGACAGCGCCGCAACAGTTCCGCCGTGTCCTGTTCCTGTCCCTGTTCCTTTCCCTGCTCCTGCTGGCGCAGCACGACGTCGCGCACGGGCGGCACCGAGCCTTCTTGCCGGTGTGCATGGGCGACCATCGCCGTCAGCAAGGCGACGTCGCTGTCGCCGGGCACGGCAGCCGGCTTCGCACCCTGTGGACGGGTGGCCGCCTGGCGCGCGGGCGCCAGCGTCTTGGGCGGCGCGCTTGCGGTCGGAGCCGCCGCCGCAGGCAAGGGCGGTCCCGCCGTATTGACGATGATGGCCGCCTGCGCCGCGTGCGGCAGCATCGTTGGCGCTGGCGGCGCTGGCGGCGCGGGCAGTGCGGGCGCCGCCGTGGCCATCGCGGCGACGGGCGCCGGCGGCAGGTGGATGGCCTCTGTGTCATAAGCGAGCACGGCCGTGATCAGCACCGCCAGGCACAGCGCGCCGGCGGCCCAGTGCCGCCACCCGGGGCGCCAGCGCAGGGCCGGCATGGCCGCAGGTGCGGCGACGCCGTGTTCGAGCTGCGACAGGATGCCCTTGCCTTCGACGCGTGCGCCAGCCGCGCCGGCCTTGCTTAGCAGGTCAGGACCGCGTGTCTGGCCATCCCCGGTTTTCAGTAAAGACAAAATATCACCTCCGCAGTGGATCAAATTCGACTGACCTTGATGTAAACCGCGCTCATGCGGGCCGCGGACGCCTACGATCTAGCGATACCGCCGAGCAATTACTTGCCCGGCCCCGCCGATTCCCGTCACGGAGCGCCCCATGTTCGTTGCCCTGATCCTGATGTATTTCCTGCTCGCCTGTTTCGCCTGCTGGCTGCTGCTGTTTCCCGGCGGCCGCGCCATCGTGCTGCACACGCTCGTCAACCTGGGCTGGCGCATGCAGCGGCGCGCGCAGGGGCTGCAGCGGGGCGGCGGCGCGCAGTGGCAGCGCGTGCAGCGGCACACGGGCTCGGGCATGGCGCGCGCCTGTCGGTTGCTGTGGCGGCATCGTTGGCTGAGCCTGGCAGGAAGCGTGCTGGTCATCGTGCCGCCGCTGCTGGCCTGGCTGTCCAGCGACCGCATCGCCCTGCGCGGTTATGCCGACCAGCAACACGTCATCAATGACCAGGTCAGCGACCTGCTGAAAGGCGAGCAGCTGGTGCCGCCACCGACCTTGCCACCGCTGCTGTTTTCCACGGCGGAGGTGACGCAGCTGCGTCCGCTGCTGGGCGGCGCCAGCCGCAACTGGCAATTGCTCGACCACGATTACGCGCAGCGCCTGCTGCTGGTCTTCAAGATCATGAAGGATGTGCATGGTTACGACATGGTCTTGCTGGAAGGCTACCGCAGTCCCGCGCGCCAGGATCAACTGGCGGCGGCCGGCCCGAACGTGACCAACGCCCGGGCGTTTCAAAGCTATCACCAGTACGGCCTGGCCGCCGATTGCGCATTCATGCATGAAGGAAAGCTCATCATTTCTGAAAAAAATGCCTGGGCCATGCGCGGCTACCGTTTATATGGCGTGACGGCCGAATCGGTGGGCCTGCGCTGGGGTGGGCGCTGGACCATGATGGATTTTGGCCACACGGAATTGCCGCAACCGCGCGTGCTGGGCAAGTAAGCCGCGCCAGCCATTCTAGCGCCGCGTACCGGCCCGAATTTCACCGCTGCAAGCTTGCTTGCGCAGCGTCAATGGCATACCGGCGCCTGCCGCGCGCTGGCGCCTGGTACTTGTCATATGTCAACAAAGGCGCGCCGCATTGCTGTCAGCATGGACCGAGTCCGCCTTGCTGCGCGGCGGCATTCATCCTGCTTTGCGACCTCACCCTGGGCTCATCATGCTGCGACGACTCTGGCATTTCCTCACCGACAGCCGCAATCTGACCATCTTCGGCTTCGTGGCGCTGGCCGTATCCCTGTATCTGGGCGCCGAGGTGCTGGAAGTGGCGCTGATCTGGGCGCTGGCCTTGCTGCTGCTGGCTTTTCTTGCCTGGCTGGGCCTGTGGCTGTGGCGCCGGCGCCGCGCGCGGCGCAATGCCCAGGCGCTGGGCCAGGCCATCCTCAACGAGGCCGAGATCGCTGCCGCGCAAGCGGCCTCGGCCTCGACGGTCAGCAACACGCAGCAGGGCGAACTCGACGCCGTGCGCACGGGCATGCTGGCCGCCATCGAGACCATCAAGACGTCCAAGCTCGGTCTCAAGTCGGGCGCCGCCGCCCTGTACGAATTGCCGTGGTACATGATCATCGGCAATCCGGCCGCCGGCAAGAGCAGCGCCATCCTGCATTCGGGCCTGCAGTTCCCTTTCGCCGACGGCAAGGTCGTGCAAGGCGTGGGCGGCACGCGCAACTGCGACTGGTTTTTCACCACGGACGGCATCGTGCTCGACACGGCAGGGCGCTACTCCGTCGTCGACGAGCACCGGGGCGAGTGGTTCGGCTTTCTCGATCTGCTGAAAAAATACCGGCGCAAGGCGCCCGTCAACGGCATCCTCATCGCCGTCAGCATCGCCGAACTGAAGGGCGACCCCGACGTCGGCATGCAGCTGGCACGCAGCCTGCGCAAGCGCGTGCAGGACGTCATCGAGCGCCTGGAAGTGTTCGCGCCCCTGTACATCGTATTTACCAAGGCGGACCTGATCGCCGGCTTCACGGAGTTTTTCGCCGACGCCGAACGCAGCGAGCGCGAGCGCGTCTGGGGCGCCACCATGCCGTATCAGCGCAAGCTGCCCACGGCCGACTTGCTGAGTTTTTTCGACCAGAGTTTCGATGAATTGCACGATGGCTTGACGGAGCTGAGCCTGGCCAACATGGCGCACCGGCAACGCAAGACGATGGCTCCGGGCGTGTTTACGTTTCCGCTGGAATTTGCCGCCATCAAGCCGGCCCTGCGCGCCTTCATCGCCACCTTGTTCGAGGAAAACCCGTTCCAGTTCCAGCCCGTGTTCCGCGGCTTTTACTTGACCAGCGCACTGCAGGAGGGCGAGCCCGTCAGTGCCTCCTCGCAGCAGGTGGCGCGCCGCTTCGACCTGGCCTTCGCGCCGGCCCCGGCCGCCGTGCCATCGGGCGCGCGCCAGCACGGCTATTTCCTGCTGGAGCTGTTCCGCAAGGTCATTTTTGCCGACAAGCATCTGGTGGCCAACTATGCCAACCGCGCCAGGCTGCGCTTCAAATATGCCGTGTTCTTTGCCGCCACCGTGTCGCTGGGCGCCTGCCTGGGCGGCTGGAGCTGGTCCTACCTGGGCAACCGGCAACTGGTGGCCAACGTCGAGGCCGATTTAAACAAGGTGGTGAAGCTGCAGGAGAAGCGCCTGGACTTGCAGTCGCGCCTGGAAGCGCTCGAGATCTTGCAGGACCGCATCGAGCAGCTGGAAGCGTACCGCACGCAACGGCCGTGGTCCTTGCGCCTGGGCCTGTACCAGGGCGATTTACTGGAGCGCAAGCTGCGCGAGGAATATTTCGCCGGCGCGCGCCAGGTCATGCTGGCCCCCGTGGCGGGCGCGCTGGAAGCCTTGCTGTTCGAAATGAACGCCAGCGCCGACCAGCTGCAGCCCACGGCGCGCACGCCGCAGACGCCGTCCGCCGCATCGCCCGCTGCGGCGTCCGCCGCGCCGCGCAGCGTGCAGTACCAGGCGGCCAGCGCGACGAATGTGGAAGACGCCTACAACGCGCTGAAAACCTATCTGATGCTGGCCGACAAGACGCATGCGGAGAGCAGCCACCTGAACGACCAGATGACGCGCTTCTGGCGCGGCTGGCTGGAGGGCAACCGGGGCGCCCTGCCGCGCGAGCAGATGATACGCAGCGCAGAACGGCTGCTGACGTTTTACCTGGCGCAGATCGGCGACCCGTCCTGGCCGCGCATCGAGCAGAAGCTGGCAATGGTCGACCAGGCGCGCGAAAACCTGCGCCGCGTGGTGCGCGGCATGCCGGCGCGCGAGCGCGTGTATGCCGACATCAAGGCGCGCGCCTCGACACGCTTTCCCGGCATGACGGTGGCGCGCATCGTCGGCGAACAGGATCAGGCCCTGCTGGCGGGCAGCTACGCCGTCTCCGGCGCTTTTACGCGCCAGGCCTGGGAAAAGTTCGTCGAGGGCGCGTTTCGCGACGCCGCCAACCGCGAGCTGCAAAGCGCCGACTGGGTGCTGAAAAGCGCCTCGACCGACGACCTGACCCTGGAAGGCAGCCCGGAGCAGATCGAGAAAAACCTGGTGGCCATGTACAAGGCCGACTATGCGCGCGAGTGGCAGAAATTCGTGCAGGGCGTGGCCGTCGCCGACCTGAAGGGTTTTGACGGCGCCGTGCAGGCGATGAACCGCCTGGGCGACCCGCAATCGTCGCCGGTCGCCAGGCTGCTGACGACCATTTATGAGGAAACCTCGTGGGACAACCCGGCGCTGCAAAATGCCCAATTGCGCAAGGCCGAGCGGGGCATCGTCGCCTGGTTCAAGGAAACCGTGCTGCGCCGCGCGCCGTCGCAGCTGACGGCCAGTCCCGGCGTCAATGCGCAGCTCGACCTGGCCCGCCTGGACAAACCGATGGGCCCCGTGGGGCGCGAATTTGCCGGCGTGGGCAAGCTGGTGGCGGCCAGGGACAACAATGCCTCGCTGATGCGCGCCTACCTGGAAGCGCTGTCGAAACTGCGCAGCCGCTTGAATCTGCTGAAGAACCAGGGCGACGCGGGGCCGGGCGCGCGCCAGTTCATGCAGCAGACCCTGGAGGGCAGCGGTTCCGAACTGGCCGACGCCTTGAAGCTGGTCGACGAGCAGCTGCTCACGGGGATGAGCGACGCGCAAAAACAGGCGATACGCCCCATCCTCGTGCGCCCGCTGATGCAGACCTTTGCCGTCATCGTCGCGCCGGCCGAACTCGATATCAACAAGACCTGGGCGGCGCAGGTGTATGAGCCGTTCCAGAAATCGCTGGCCAACAAATATCCGTTTGCGCCCACGGCGCGCATCGAGGCGAGCAACCTGGAGATCGGCCAGTTCTTCGGCCCGGAAGGCCTGGTGGCGAAATTCGTCACGACATCGATGGGCCCCCTGGTAGTGCGGCGCGGCGACGTGCTGGCGCCGCGCACCTGGGCCGACATGGGCATCAGCCTGTCGCCGCAGGTGGTGGCGCGCTTCCCCGGCTGGATCGCGCCGCTGGGCGCGGGCGGCGTGGCGGCCACTTCGACGGCGGCGCAAACCGTGTTCCAGATCCAGCCGTCGCCCGCGCCGGGAACGCTGGAATACACGGTGGAGATCGACGGCCAGCAGCTGCGCTACCGCAACACGCCGGCGCAGTGGACGAACATGGTGCATCCGGGCCCGCAGGGCGCGGCGGGCATGCAGGGGGCGCGCATCACGGCCGTCACCTTCGACGGGCGCACGGTGGAACTGTTCAACGAGCCGGGACAGTTCGGCTTGAAGCGCATGATCGATGCGGCGGCCAAGAAGCGCAAGGACGGCGGCGTGTTCGAACTGCGCTGGACGCGCGGCGAGGTGGCCGTGGCGGTCGACCTGAAAATCACCAGCAGCGCGGAAACGACGGCGACGGGTGCGGGCGGGACTGCGGCGGTGCAGGAGCAGGGCTTTCGCGGCATGCAGCTGCCCGAGACCATCGTCGGTGCTCCGGCCCCCGTACCGGTCATCGCCGCAGCAGCGGGAGTGTCGCCATGATGCGCGCGCAACAGCAGGTGCGCCTCGGCTACTTCGGCAAGATCCCCGCGCGCGGCGACTTCATCAAGGCTTGCGACAACCACGCGCTGGTGCAGCTGCTCGACGACTGGCTGGCGCAGGTCATGACTGCGCTGACGGTGGAGCCGCGCTGGAAACTCAATTACGACGCCTTGCCGCCGCTGCGCTTTGCCTTCGTCGGCACGCGCAGCCGGCGCGCCATCGCCGGGCGCCTGGAAGCGAGCAATGACCAGTCGCTGCGGCGCTTTCCCTTCATGGCCATGGGCGCGCTGGAAGTCGACGACGCCGAAGCCTTTGTCGGCTGCAGCCCGCTGGCGCTGGCGCCCCTGTGGCAGCGCGTGGAGCAGTTGTCGCAGGGAATCGTGGCCAGCGCCGAACCGGGGCCGGCGCTGCTGGCGCTGGCCGGCAACGTGGTGGAAGTGGAACCGGCCGCACCGTGCCACGCGGCGCGGCTGGCCGCCTTCCTGCAGGCGCAGACCGTGCATGGCTTGCAAACGCTGCTCGCTTCGCCCGCGTTCCCCGTGACGGTGCGCGAATTGCTGCTGGGCCTGGGCCTGCTGCTGCAGCCAGTGCGCCGGAGCGGTTTGCCGCGCCTGGAGAAAAGCCTGGTGCTGCCGCTGCCGCAAGAGGCGCCGCTGCGCGAACTGGTGGCCAGCTTCTGGCTGCACCTGATCGCGCCTTTCCTGCGCCAGGCCGATTTCGAACTGGCGCTGTTCTTTTCCCACCTCGACGAGGCGCCCGTGCTGGTGATCGGTTTTTGCGGCGCCGACCCGCATGGCTTGCGCGCGCTGATCGATCCGCAGGCCGGCAGCGAACGGCTGATCGTGTTCGACCAGCTCGACTGGGTCGAGGAGCAGCTGGGACGCGATGCGGCGCTGCGCCGGTTTTCCGCCTGCCTGCAGCAGGAGCAGCTGTCGCTGCGCTCGGCCTGTGCCATGTTCACGGATACCTTTGCCTGAAGGATTGCGATGAAACCAACCGTTTTCTTCCTGCTGCTTGCCGCCGCCATTCCCTGCATCGCCCAGACGCAGGCGCAAGCGCCGCAGACACCGATGCCGGGGCAGATCCTCGTCACGGGCACCCTGGCCGACGAGGCGGGCAAGGCCGCCGTGCTGGCCCGTCTGCGCGAACTGTACGGCGCCGAGCGCGTGGTCGACCAGATCAGCATCGGCAACGTGGCCGTGCCGGCCAACTGGAACGGCTACGTGCAAAAGCTGATCGCGCCGAACCTGAAGCTCATTTCACGGGGGCAGATCAGCGTCGACGGCAACAACGTCAGCGTGCGCGGCGAAGTGGCGAACGAGGCGCAGCGCCAGCAGATCGCCAGCGACATCGCCACCAGCCTCAATCCCACCTACATCGTCAACAATGGCTTGCGGGTCAAGGCGCCCGAGGCCGAGCAGGGCTTGCTCGATGCGGCGCTCGATAAACGCATCATCGAATTCGACAGCGGCAAGGCCACCATCACGCCGGCCGGCCTGGCCATCCTCGACGAGATGGCGGCCGCCATGTTCAAGCTGCGGGGCCGCAAGGTGGAGGTGATCGGCCACACGGACGACACGGGCCTGCGCGCCAGCAACGTCGCCCTGAGCCAGGCGCGCGCCGAAGCCGTGCGCGCCTATCTGTCCGGCAAGGGCATCGCGGCCGATACCGTGCTGGTGTCGGGCCAGGGGCCGGACCGTCCCGTGGCCAGCAACGCCACGGCCGATGGCCGGGCGAGGAACCGGCGTATCGAGTTCCGCATTGCTCAATGAAGCACGCGTAATGGGACATGCGCAATGATCAGGGTAAGGTAATGGTCAGGTGCGCCGGGCGTGGCGCCAGCTTGACCAGGTCCGCATATGCGGCCAGGGTCGTTTGCGTGCCGCGCGTCAGATGCGTTTTCAGGCCCAGGTAGGCGCAGATGGCCAGCAGGGCAAAAAAGCTCGACAGGGCCCACAGCGGCACGTCGCTGCCGCGTTTGTTGACCACCTGGTCCGGACGTTCCGCGCGCGGCGCGAAGCCGCGGCTCTTGCCCTTGATGTGGGCGATCTCGTCGCCCAGGCGCGCCGTCAGGTAGCTGAGTTTTTCGCCGCCGTCGATCGCATACTTGCCCTGGAAGCCCAGCAACAAACACATGTGGAACACCTGCAGCGCCTGCACGCGCATGGCGCCCTTGCCGCGCAAGGCGTCGAGGCGGTCGAAGAAGTGTTCGCCGGCCAGCTGGTCGCCGAAGATCAGCAGCTGCAGCGGGCGCCGTTCCCACTGCTTGCGCAGGGCGAACGGCGAGGCGAGGATGATTTCATCGACGGCCGCGCAAAACGCATACTTGGCCGCCTCGATATCGTCGCCATCGGCGCGGATCTTCTTCGCTTCGCGTTCGAAGTCGTCGAGGAAGGCCGTGATGCGGTCCATGAAGCTTTGCTCGTCGCCGGGCGCCGAGCCGTGCTTCAGCATGAACAGCATGTAAAAGCCTTCGTGCATCAGGTCCAGCAGGGCGCTGCCCGCATGCCGGCTGCTGCCTGCCGGGGCGGCACCGCGTGGTCCCAGCAGGGAGGGCGCCGCGCGCCGTTCGATGAGCTGGCTCATGCCGTCACCGCGATCAGTTCCAGCTGCAGGTCGCGTATGCCGGCCGGCACGTAGACGGAAATCGACTGCGCCTTGAGCATCTGCTCGTACAGCGCGCCCCGGTTTTCAATCGCAAAATAATAGGTGTCGGGGCGCACGGGGATGGCCGCCGGCACTTGCGGCGCATGCGACAGCTTCAGGCCGGGCATGGCCGTGAGCACGCATTTTTCCACGTCGTCGGGCGCGCCCACTTTCACCCGCACGGGCACCACCTCCACCAGCTCGATGGCGGGCATGGCGGCGCGTATCGCCAGGTACAAGGTGGTGTGCTGGTCGATCTTGCCCGAATCGAGCTTGCCCAGGTAGTACGAGGGCTGGTCTTCCAGCAGGGCGATGGAAAAATACTTCGACGAGATGACGGTGTCGAGCAGTTCGCGGATGATCGCGTCGATGGCGTCGAAGCAGGCGCCCGGCTGCGCGTGGTCGTAGGCGGGCAGGCTGGCCAGGGTGTAGTGCTTGGAGTAGCTGAGCAAGCCGCCCGCCAGGCCCAGCAGCGCCTCGTACAGGCGCTCCGGATGCAGGGCCGGATGGCGCACATAGTGCATCAGCGCGGCGGCGGCCGTGCTGACCGTGTGCAGCAGCCAGAACGAGGAGACGTCGCCCGAGCGGAACTCGATCACGTTGCGGCTCGGTTCGCGGTGGTGGCCGTGCAGCGCGCTCACTTTCGCCTGCAAGGCGTCGAGCAGGTGTTCCAGCACGCCCTGCAGGCGCGGCGCGCCGGCGATCGCCAGGCTGGGCGCCATGAACGAGGGCACGGGTTCGAAGCCGCCCGATACCGTGCGCCGCAGGGCGATCAGCGGCAGGCAGTCGTAGGAGCCGCGCGCCTCGCTGTCGGGAATCAGGCGCACGGTTTTCTTCAGGTACGCCACGTCGGCCACGGCGGACTCCGTAAACAGGTCCGGCGTGGCGCGCATGGCGTGTGCAAAGCGCGTGGCCGCCGGCGTACCCGCATTTGGCGCCTGCGCCGTGTAATTCATGCCTTCGCGGTTGAGGATGGGCAGCGCCGCGTAATACGTCACTTCCTGCACCGCTGGCGGCAGCGCTTCCAGGTCCACCGGCGGGGGCAGGGTGTCGCTGCCGGGCGCGCCGTCGCCCAGCGCCTCGAACACTTCGCCGTCGCGGAAGATGGCCGACAGGGCGTGCAGGCGCAGGGTGCCCGTCTTCAGCGCGGCCAGGTCCCACTCCATGTGCGCCACGCCCCACAGGTAGGGATGCAGCGCGCTGGCCGTGTGATGCAGGCGCGCTTCGTGATACTGATCCTGGCGCTGGAAATGCTGCGGCCGCAGAAACAGGCCTTCTCCCCACAAGACTTTCGCTGCCATGCCCATCTCGCTTCTCCTTGTGTATGTGTGGCGTATCTGTTCGTGCTACTGGCAGCGCGGGGCCGACAGCGTGGACGTGCCGCTGACGCTGAGCGCGCAGGCATGCAGGCCGACGGTGATGCCGCCGCGTTCCGCGTCGGCGGCGGCAAAGGTGGCGCGCCAGCGCTGCGCCGCAGGCGCGCGGAACAGGGCCACGACGCCGATGAAATACGCTTCCTTGCTGACTTTTTCCTGCACTTCGTAGCGCTGGCCCGGCACCAGCAGCACTTCTTTGACTTCCATCAGGTCGGCGCCCAGCGCCGCCTTTTCGCGCTGCGCGTCGAGGAAACTGTCGTATGGCGCCTGCTCGAAGGCGGCACTCTGGCGCAGCTTGTAGATGCGCGCCACCAGCGCCAGCGGCCGGCCGTCTGCATCCGTGTTGAGGCGTTGCGCCGCGTGCAGGCGGATGCTGATATTGCGCGGCGGCTGTTGCGCATCGGGCAGTTCCGGCGGCGGCTTGGTCACGCCCGCCATCTGCAGCGCCGCGTTGGCCAGGGTGCCGATGGCACCGCCCGCACAGCCGGCCTGCAGCAGGGCCAGCAGCATTAGCGCGGTGGCGCGGACCGGGCGGCGGAACCGGATGTCAGGTGGCATGGGCTGGACTATCTTTGTAAGGTGAATGGAGGAAATAAAAGTGCTGCAGTCATTTAAACGCATGCACGGGCGACCTGCTTGCGTTGGCGCAAAATCCGCCCGCGATCAACGCAGTTCCTGCGCCAGATCAGGATTCATGTCGCTGTACGCGGCTGTGATGTGGAACTTCTTCTTTGCTGATTAATCTCAATCTGGCAAAAAAATTGCCGATCAATAATGGCCTCCACCAAGGCGCCGCCCATCTTTCCCAGCGGTAGCGTCCTCCACGTGAAGGAGTGCCCCCGATGAAGCCAGCCACCATGTTGCCCCGTATTGCCTGCCTCGCCAGCGTCTTGCTGCTGGCCGCCTGCGCCACGCCAGAGCAGCCGGCGCCCCCCAAACCTGCCGCGCCGACCCTGGCGCAAGTGATGAGCGACGCCGATGCGGCCGCGCGCGCCGGCCAGTACGAACGGGCCATGACTTTGCTCAAAGGTGGCGGCACGAGCTACCCGGCCGACAAGGCGCCGTGGCTGCAGATGGCGCAGATGAAGTTCGACCGCGGCCAGTACGGCGACGCCATCGGCCATGCGCTCGAAGCGCTGGAACGCGACCCGGACGACAAGGTGGCCAACAGCATCGTCGCCGTCAGCGGCTTGCGCCTGTCCGGCAAGGCGCTGGCCGACCTGTCGCGGCAAAACAACCTGAATGGCTCGCTGCGCTCGGAAGCGCAGGACCTGGCCAAGCTGCTGCGCGCGAGCATCGGCGAAGACGTGCTGGTGCCGCCGGCCAAGCGCCCGCCGGCGGCCGGCAAGCGCGCCGCCGGTTCCGGCACGCCGGCGGCGAAGGGCGCGGCGGCGCCAGGCAGCGCGGCCGACCCGTTCAGCGGCCTGAAATAAGCGAGCATCCCCACCATCCCCTTGCAAAGGAAGCGACATGCCCAAGTCCGACAGCGTGCAAAAACGCCTGCAAAAGATACGCGCGCCGCGCGTGCAAATGACCTATGACGTCGAGATTGGCGACGCGATTGAAAACAAGGAGCTGCCCTTCGTGGTCGGCGTGCTGGGCGACTTTGGCGGCAACCCTGACAGCGAGAAAAAACGCCTGAAGGACCGCAAGTTCGTCGCCATCGACAGCGACAACTTCGACGAAGTGCTGGCCGGCGTGGAGCCGGTCGCCCGTTTCGCCGTGCCGAACCGCATCAGCGAGGCGGGCGGCACCTTCGCCGTCGACCTGCATTTCCGCTCGATGGAAGACTTCCGCCCGGAATCGGTGGTACGCCAGGTCGATCCCTTGCGCAAGTTGCTCGAGGCGCGCACCAAGCTGGCCGACTTGCGCAACAAACTGGCCGGCAACGACAAGCTGGAAGACTTGCTGACGGAAGTGCTGAACAACACGGACAGCATGGCCACCCTGAAACCGCAGTCCCCAGCGCAGGAGGATTGAGATGAATGCCCAGGCAGAAGCCCTAGCAGTATCCACCGCCGATGCGCCGGTGGCGACCGATTTGCTGGACCAGATCGTCGAGCAGAGCCGCGTCGCCAAGTCCGGCGCCGAGCATGCGCGCGCGCGCGATCTGATCTCGGAACTGGTGGCGCAGGTGCTCGACGGCACGGTGCTGATGTCCAGCAGCCTGTCGGCCACCTTGGACGCGCGCGTGGCGGAAATCGACCGTTTGATCTCCGCCCAGCTCAGCGAAATCATGCATGCGGCGCCGTTCCAGCAGCTCGAACAAAGCTGGACGGGGCTGCGCTACCTGGTCGGCAATTCCGATACGGGCGCGCGCCTGCAGATCCGCATGTTCAACGCCACCAGGCGCGAACTGGTGAAGGATTTCCAGGCCGCGCTGGAGTTCGACCAGAGCAGCATGTTCAAGAAGGTGTATGAAGAGGAATTCGGCACCTTCGGCGGCGCGCCGTTTGCCGCGCTGCTGGGCGATTTCGCCATCTCGCGCCAGCCGGAAGACATGTATTTCGTCGAGCAGATGTCGCACGTGGCCGCCGCCGCGCATGCGCCGTTCATCGCCTCGGCCGCGCCGGAACTGTTTGGTCTGGAAAGCTACGGCGACCTGGGCAAGCCGCGCGACCTGGCCAAGGTGTTCGACACCATCGAATACGCGAAATGGAAAGCCTTCCGCGAATCCGAGGATGCGCGCTACGTCGGCCTGACCTTGCCCCGCTTCCTGGGCCGGCTGCCGTTCAATCCCGTCGATGGCACCACCGTTGAGGGTTTCAACTTCGTCGAGGAAGTCGACGGCAGCGACCATCACAAATACCTGTGGTGTAACGCCGCGTATGCGTTCGGCAGCAAGCTCACGCAGGCCTTTGCCGACTACGGCTGGTGCGCCGCCATCCGCGGCGTGGAAGGCGGCGGCCTGGTGGACGACCTGCCGACCCACACCTTCAAGACGGACGAGGGCGACGTGGCCCTGAAATGCCCGGCCGAAGTGGCGATCACGGACCGCCGCGAAAAGGAATTGTCGGACCTGGGCTTCATCTCGCTGGTGCATTGCAAGAACACGGCGTATGCGGCATTCTTCGGCGCGCAGTCGGCGCAGAAAAGCCGCAAGTACAACAGCGACGCGGCCAACGCCAACGCGGTGCTGTCGTCGCAGTTGCAGTACATCTTCGCCGTCTCGCGCATCGCCCACTACATGAAGGCCATGATGCGCGACAAGATCGGCAGCTTTGCCGCCGCCTCGAACGTGGAAGATTTTTTGAACCGCTGGCTGATGCAGTACGTGCTGCTCGACGATAACGCCAGCCAGGAACAGAAAGCCCAGTTTCCGCTGCGCGAGGCGTCCGTGCAGGTGCATGAAGTGCCGGGCCGGCCCGGCGTGTACCGCGCCGTGTCCTTCCTGCGTCCCCATTTCCAGCTCGATGAATTATCCGTTTCGCTCCGACTGGTCGCGGAGTTGCCGAAGTCGACCAATTCATGATTCACCCATCTTTCAACCAGAGGAGCACACCATGGCAATCGATGTATATCTGCAGATAGACGGCATCAAGGGCGAGTCCACCGATGACAAGCACAAGGACTGGATCGAGTGCAAATCGGTCAGCTGGAGCGTCGAGCAGCCGAAGTCCGCCACCGCCTCGACGGGCGGCGGCCACACGGCCGAACGCTGCGAGCACAAGGACATCGTCATCTCCAAGCTGGCCGACCTGGCCTCGCCGGTGCTGCTGCAGACCTGCTCGGCCGGCAAGACCATCCCCAAGGCGCGCTTCGAATTCATGCGCGCCGACGGCCAGGGCGAACGCGTCAAGTATTTTGAGATCGAAATCGAAAATGTGCTGATCGGCGCCGTCACGCCGAACGTGGAAGAAGGCGACATCCTCGGTGAACACGTCGGCTTCAAGTTCTCCAAAGTGAAGTGGAAATACACGCAGCAAAAAGTGACGGGCGGCGCCGGCGGCAATACCTCGGGCGGCTGGGACCTGGCCGCGAACCGCGTGGCTTGATCCATGGTGCGCGGCGCGCGGCGGCCACCTCCGCCCGCGCCGCGCCGACTTTTCAGGAGAGCGCATGGACAGTTATGTACCTGGCCTGTTCGACCGCCTGATGGGCGATGGCGGTGCGGCGGGCGGCGTGGCGGCGCGCCTGTCGCTCGATCAATTGAAGGATGCGGTGGCGCGCGACCTGGAAGAGCTGCTCAACACGCGCGTGGCCCTGCCGCCCGGCGCGCTGGACGCCTATCCGGAATGCGCGGCGTCCATCGTCAACTATGGCTTGATCGATTTCGCCGGCATGTGCTTGTCCAGCAGCGATGACCGCGCCCGCATCTGCGCCGCGCTCAAGGCGGCCATCGAACGTCACGAACCGCGCCTGCGCAATGTACGTGCGCGACTGGAGCGTGAAGCGGGCGCCATCAACCGCGTCGGCTTCGTCATCAGCGGCACCCTGGCCGTGATGGCCGGCGAGACGGTCAATTTCGACGCCGTGCTGCAGCCATCGTCGCTGCGCTATTCGATCAACCGGAAGGGAGCCGCCGCATGAGCAATAATTTGAAAACCCTGATCGCCAAACTCAATGACACGTCGCGCACGGCCGCCACCCGCGCCGCCAGCATCTGCGTGGGGCTGGGCCAGTACGAAGTCGATATCGAACACCTGTTCCTGGCGCTGCTGGAACAGGAGCGCAGCGATTTCGTCACCATCGCGCGGCGCAGCGAAATCAGCCTGACGGCGCTGGAGGCGGACCTGCGCCGCGAAGTCGGCGGCTTTCGGACGGGCAGCGCACGCACGCCCGTGTTTTCGCGCCACTTGCCGCTGCTGTTCGAGCATGCCTGGCTGGTCGCCTCGCTCGATACGACGCAGCCGGGCCCCATCCGCAGCCGCCACCTGCTGCTGGCGTTGCTGACGGAGCCGGAACTGTCGCAGCTCGCGTACCGCGGCTCGAAGCTGTTCGCGCGCTTTAGCGTCGAGCAGTTGAAACATCATCCGGATAAACTCACGGCCGGCTCCGGCGAGGAGGAAGCTGCGGCAGCGCCGCAGCTTGCCGACCTGCCCGACGATCCTGTTGCCGTCCTGGCCAGCAAGACTCCGGCGCTGGACCAGTTCACCACCGACCTGACGCAGCTGGCGCGCGATGGCAAGCTCGATCCCGTGATCGGCCGCGAGGCGGAGATACGCCAGGCCGTCGACATCCTGCTGCGCCGGCGCCAGAACAATCCGATACTCACGGGCGAGGCGGGCGTGGGCAAGACGGCCGTGGTGGAAGGCCTGGCCTTGCGCATCGCCGCCGGCGACGTGCCCGTGGTGCTGCAGGGCGCGCACATCCACGCGCTCGACATGGGCTTGCTGCAGGCCGGCGCCAGCGTGAAGGGCGAATTCGAAAGCCGTTTGAAAAATGTCATCGACGAAGTGACGAAAAGCCCGCATCCCGTCATCCTCTTCATCGACGAGGCGCACACCATGATCGGCGCCGGCGGCCAGACGGGGCAGAACGACGCGGCCAACCTGCTGAAACCGGCGCTGGCGCGCGGCGCCTTGCGCACCATCGCTGCCACCACCTGGAGCGAGTACAAAAAATATTTTGAAAAGGATGCGGCGCTGGCGCGGCGCTTCCAGGTGGTGAAGGTGGAAGAACCGAGCGAAGACATCGCCTGCGCCATGCTGCGTGCCATGGCGCCGCTGATGGAACGCCATTTCGGCATCCGCGTGCGCGACGCCGCCATCGTCGAGGCGGTGCGCCTGTCGCACCGCTACATCAGCGGGCGCCAGCTGCCGGACAAGGCCATCAGCGTGCTCGATACGGCGTGCGCCAAGGTGGCGCTGGGCCAGTGCGCCACGCCGGCGCAGCTGGAAAACGCGCACCGGCGGCAGGAACGCATCGGCGCGGAAATCGCCGCCCTGACCCGCGAGGCGGCTGACGGCGAAGCGCCCGACAAGGCCGGCGCCGCGCGCCTGGCGCAGCTGCGGCGCGAACATGACGAAGGCCAGGCGGCGGTCGCGGCGCTGGCGCAGCGCTGGGAGCGCGAAAAAACGCTGGTGGCGCAGATCGGCGACTTGCGCGCGCAGCTGCGCGGCGAGCGGCCGGGCGAAGTGGGCGCGGCGCGCCTGCTGACGCTGAAGGAAGAGCTGGCGACCCTGCAGGGAGAAGCGCCGTTGTCGCCGCTGGAAGTCGATGCCCAGGTGGTGGCCGGCATCGTCGCCGGCTGGACCGGCATCCCGCTGGGGAAAATGCTCAAGGACGAGATCCGCACGGTGCTGGCCCTGGATGGCGCGCTGCGCGAACGGGTGCTGGGACAGGACCACGTCATCGACGCGGTGGCGCAGCGCGTGCGCACGGCGCGCGCCAGCCTGGACGACCCGAACAAGCCGCAAGCCGTGTTTTTGTTTACGGGGCCGTCCGGCACGGGCAAGACGGAAACGGCGCTGGCGCTGGCCGACCTGCTGTATGGCGGCGAGCGCAAGCTCATTACCATCAACATGAGCGAATACCAGGAGGCGCACAGCGTGGCCGGCCTGAAAGGCTCGCCGCCCGGCTATGTCGGTTACGGCGAGGGCGGCGTGCTGACGGAAGCCGTGCGGCGCCAGCCCTACAGCGTGGTACTGCTCGACGAGGCGGAAAAAGCCCATCCCGACGTGCTCGAACTGTTCTTCCAGGTCTTCGACAAGGGCGTGCTCGATGACGCGGAAGGGCGCGAGGTCGATTTTCGCAACACCATCATCATCGCCACCTCGAACCTGGGTTCCGGCGCCATGATGGCGGCCTGCCTGAACCGCACAGCGCAAGACTTGCCCACGCCGGCCGCGCTGGAAGAACTGGTGCGCCCGCAGCTGGTGGCGCACTTCAAGCCGGCCCTGCTGGGCCGCCTGAAGGTGTTGCCGTTCTATCCCTTGAACGACGCGGTGCTGGCCGAGATCATCGCCCTGAAGCTGGCGAGGATAGGCGCGCGCATCGCGCGCAACCACCAGGCGCAGTTCAGTCACGATGCTGGCCTGGTCGATGCTGTGCTGGCGCGCTGCACCGAGGTCGATTCGGGCGCGCGCAATGTCGATCAGATACTCGACGGCAGCCTGCTGCCGGCGATCGCCGAAGCGGTGCTGGCGCGCATGGCTGCAGGCGAGCCGGTCGCATCGATACGCGTCACTGCAAATAAGCAGGGGCAGTTCAAGTACACGATCCGATAATCCACCTTCCGGAGAGCGCCATGTTCAACCTGGAGCAGTTGCTGCACCCCGTCAGCGCCGTCAGCCCCTGCGGCGAAGACATCACCTTCAGCCAGGAGCTCGACGCCATCGCGCGCGCGCGCCAGTACGACGACCCGAGCCTGGACCAGGGCGAGTGGGTGACGGCGCTGAAGGAAGCCGACTGGCCTTTCGTGGCGACGCGCTGCGAACAGCTGATCGCCACGCACAGCAAGGATTTGCGCGTGGCCGTCTGGCTGGCCGAGGCGCACGCGAAGACGCGCCATTTCCGCGGCCTGGGCGACGGCTACGCGCTGCTGGCCGGCTTGTGCGAGCGCTATTGGGATGGCCTGTATCCGCCGGCGGAAGAGGGCGACCAGGAACAGCGCATCGGCAACGTCTTCTGGCTGCTCTCGCGCACGCCGCAGCTGCTGCGCGAGATCCCGCTGACCGAAGGCAGCGACGGCCTGTTTTCGCTGCAGGATTTCGATGCGGCGCGCCAGCGCGCGGCCGCCAGCCTGGCGCAGGGCGCATCGGATCAGGACTGGGGCGATACGCGCCACGACGAAGGGGTGACCCTGGCGCAGATGGAGGCGGCGCGGCAAAGGAACACGCGCACCTTTTCCGACGCCTTGCTGGCCGATGCCCAGTACTGCATGCAGTCGCTGCTGGCCTTCGAGCGCAGCGTCGACGCGCGTTTCGGCGTCGATGGCCCGAGTTTTCGCGCCGCGCGCGAAGCGCTGGAAAACGCCATTCATTTCATCGCGCCGCTGTCGCCCGGCTCGGACTTTGCCGATGCGCCGGGGGCTGCTGGCCAGGGCGCCAACGCGGGCGGAGGCGGGGGCGCCATCGTGCAGCGCCAGCAGGCGCTGGCCCAGCTGCGCCAGGTGGCCGATTTCTTCCGCCGCACTGAGCCGCACAGCCCCGTCGCCTACCTGGCCGACAAGGCCGCCAGCTGGGGCGAGCTGCCGCTGCACCTGTGGCTGCGCGCCGTCGTGAAGGATTCCGGCACGCTGGCGCAGCTCGACGAAATGCTGGGCACGAACGGCGCGAACGGATGATCGGTTTTTGCGCTTCCATGCTAATCTTCCGGCATGTCCAGAATGTTCATCCTGCCTGCCGCGCTATGTCTGTTCATCGCCGCCAGCGCGCGGGCCGAGGCTGCGACGCCGCTGGTGATCTATGGCGACGACGATTACCCGCCGTACTCCTACGTCGAGCATGGCCAGCTGAAAGGCATCTACACGGAGATCGTGCGCGAAGCCGTGCAATCGATGCCGCAGTACGCGGTGCAGCTGCGTCCCGTGCCCTGGAAACGGGGCGTGCTGATGCTGCAGACGGGCGAGGCGTTTGCCCTGTATCCGCCGTATTCGTGGCGCAGCGAGCGGCCGTACGTGCGCTATTCCGTGCCGCTGCTGATGGAGCAGCTGGTGGTGCTGTGTAACCGGGACGTGCTGGCGAAACGCACGCTGCGGCAGTGGCCCGCCGATTACGGCGGCCTGCACATCGGCGTGAACGCGGGTTTTCTGCTGGGCGATGCGAAGCAGACGGCAGCCCTGCAGGCGGCCAAGATCGTGTTCGATACGGCCAAGGGCACGCGCACGAATCTGCTCAAGCTGATGCGCGGGCGTATCGATTGCTATGTCAGCGACCGCCTGTCGGCGCAGTGGGAATTGCAGCGCATCCGGCGCGAGGGTGCGCCCGGGACACCGGTGCAGGCGATCCAGGCGATACAGGAAACCGCGCAGCTGGCCAGCCAGCAGGGGCACCTGGGTGTGACGGAGCGCCGGCCCGCCGCTTACCCGTACCGCGATGATTTTATCGAACAATTCAATGCCGCCATCGTGCGCATGCAAACCAGCGGCGCGATCCGCCGCATCGTCGACCGTGCATTGCTACCCTGATACTACTGCCTTGATTTCACTCGTTGGAGAAGACCATGAAAAAACTGTTGTTCCTGTGTGTGCTCGTGCTGGCCGGCTGTGTAGGCCGGCCCGAGAATATTGTACCTGTCAGCAATTTCGACACGACCCGCTATCTGGGCAAATGGTATGAGATCGCGCGCCTCGACCATTCGTTCGAACGGGGCCTGAGCCATGTGACGGCCGACTACAGCCTGCGTCAGGATGGCGGCCTGAAAGTGCTCAACCGTGGCTACAAGGATGCGGACGCGAAGTGGAAGGACGCGGAAGGCAAGGCGTATTTTGTCGACAAGAAAGACGTGGGCTACCTGAAAGTGTCGTTTTTCGGCCCCTTCTATGGTTCCTACATCGTGTTTGATTTGGACCAGCAAGATTACAGCTATTCCATGATCAGCGGCCCCGACAAGTCCTACTTCTGGTTGCTGTCGCGCACGCCTACCATGGACCCCGCCTTGCAGCAGCGCCTGATCGAGAAAGCCCGCGGGCTGGGTTTCGATACATCAAAATTGATCTATGTGAAGCAAAACTGACCTTGCTTGCCTGCCGCCCGTTCGTGGCGGCATAGCGCCTTCTGGTTGTTGCTTTTCTGCATGTTATTTCTTGCAATAGCATCCTGATTCACTCACAATCTGCTCCAAAGTAGTGCGCTGCGGCGTGCTGCCGTTCTGGTGACGCGCATACCGTTGCGCCACCGCCCGTGATTGCCGCACGGCAGATGCCTGCTATAGTGATTTGTAGCAGTAAGTCGGTTTCGTGGCGTCTGTGCATTGTTTTCTTCAGATAGGAATCACGCAATGAAAAACCTCAAAATCGGCGTACGTCTCGGTGGCGGTTTTGCCGCCGTCCTGCTCCTGTTGACGACCCTGACCGTGGTGGGCATCGTGCAGATGCAAAGCGCCAGCAAGGAAACAGATGCGCTCGTCAACGTCAAGGTGCGCAACGAGCGCCTGATCGGTGAATGGACCAAGGTCATCGAGGTGAACGCGGCGCGCACGGCGGCCGCCTGGAAAGTCAGCGATCCCGAACACCAGAAGCAGTTTGAAAAGGAAATGGCGGTCTCGTCGTCGCGCGCCACGGAAATCCAGGATGCGATCGGCAAGAGCGAGCTGAACGCCGAAGAGCAATCGCTGTACCAGGAGGTGCTGAGCACGCGCAAGGCCTACACGGAAGTGCGCAAGAATGTGTTCAAGGCCAAGAATGCGGGCGACCTGGAACTGGGCAAGCGCCTGTACGAAGGCGACATGGCCGCCAAGCGCGACGTCTACCTGGCAGCGCTGAAGAAGCTGGAAGTGCTGGAAGCCAGATTGCTCGATGAAACGGCCGCGCAAATCCGTTCGCGCTACGAAAACGGCCGCTTGCTGCTGATCTCGCTGGGCGTAGTTGCCATCTTGCTGGGTATTGCCTGCGCCTACTGGATCACGCGCTCGATCACGCGTCCCATCACGCGCGCCGTCGAGGTGGCGCAAGCCGTTTCCGCTGGTGACCTGACCAGCCATATCGTGGTGGAAAGCCGCGATGAGACGGGGCAATTGATGCACGCGCTGAAAGAGATGAACGATAAACTGGTCAGTATTGTCGGCCAAGTGCGCGCCGGTACCGAGTCCATCAGCACGGCGTCGAGCGAAATTGCGGCCGGCAACCTGGATTTGTCCTCGCGCACGGAAGAGCAGGCCAGTTCGCTGGAGGAGACGGCGTCCTCCATGGAAGAGCTCACTTCCACCGTGAAACTCAATGCCGACAATGCGCGCAGCGCCAATCAGCTGGCCATCGACGCCTCGCAGATCGCCAGCAAGGGTGGCGTGGTGGTATCGGAAGTGGTCAGCACCATGGGCTCGATCAACGATTCCTCGCGCAAGATCGTCGACATCATCAGCGTCATCGACGCCATCGCCTTCCAGACGAATATCCTGGCCCTGAACGCTGCCGTGGAAGCGGCCCGGGCCGGCGAGCAGGGCCGTGGCTTTGCCGTCGTGGCCTCCGAGGTGCGCAACCTGGCGCAGCGCTCGAGCGCGGCAGCCAAGGAAATCAAGGGCTTGATCGACGATTCCGTGCAAAAGGTCGAGGCCGGTTCGCAACTGGTGGACAAGGCTGGCCGCACCATGGACGAAATTGTGCAAAGCATCAGCCATGTGACGCAGATCATGAACCAGATCACCGACGCCAGCGATGAGCAGCGCACCGGCATCGAACAAGTCAATCAGGCCATCGGCCAGATGGACCAGGTGACGCAGCAAAACGCGGCCCTGGTGGAAGAGGCGGCCGCGGCTGCCGAATCCATGCAGGAACAGGCGGCCAAGCTGGCCGACGTGGTGGGCCTGTTCAAGCTCGATGCAACGCAGCAATATGTTTCTGCCAGTGCGGCTCCGTCTGCGGCGGCCTCTGCGCCAATCAATGCCGCCACGCGACCTGCCATGCGGCCCGCCATGCGGCGCGCGCCGGCACCAGCCATGGCCGCGCCCACGCCGGGCAAGGCGGCTCCAGCGGAAGCTATGCGCGCACGCACGCCGAAGGCCCCGGTGGCATCCGGGACCGACGACTGGGAAGAGTTTTAAGCGCAGATTTCCCGTGGCATGGCGTGGGCGCTACAATCGCGGCTTGAAGACAGCCGCGAACGCGCTCCGCCATGACCACCCGCCGTACCACCAGCCCTATTCCCAGCCATATTCCCAGCGCTACCTCCAGCCCTGGCGCCGCATCCTCCTTCCAGGCTGAACCCGCCAAACGCGCACGCTGCCCGGTCTGCCTGCGCGCCGCAGCCAGCTGCATCTGCCGCTGGATCGTTCCCGTTGCCCACGCCGTGGAAGTGCTGATCCTCCAGCATCCGCTGGAAGTCCACAACGCCAAGGGCAGTGCCCGCCTGCTGCACCTGAGCTTGCCCAACAGCCGCTTGCTGACGGGCGAACAGTTTGCCCCGGACGCGCTCGCCGAACTGCTGGCCGGCAAGCACAATGTGCTGCTGTACCCGGATACGCCCGGCGACCGTTCGCTGGGCATCGCGCCGCCGCCAGCGCTCGACCCCGCCATCCTGCTCGATCCGGCCCGGTTGGCGAGCCAATTGCGGCTGGTGGTGCTGGACGCCACCTGGCGCAAGAGCCGCAAGATGCTGTACCTGAATCCTGCATTGCAACAGCTGCCGCGCCTGCCGCTGCGCGATACGCCTGCCTCCCATTACCTGATCCGCAAGGCGCATGCGCCAGACCAGTTATCGACCCTCGAAGCGACGTGCTATGCCCTGATGCAGTTGGAGCAGGACGCGTCCCGCTTCGTTCCCCTGATCACGGCATTTGACGGCTTTGTCGCGCAGCAGTTGAGTTATGTCATGCCGCACGGCGAAAAAGCTTGAAACGGCAGTACGGTAGCCCTTGATCTTGGCCGCACAGCGGCATAGTATACTGTACGTATATACAGTTGATGGGGCCGTTCATGAAAGCAATCATTCCAGAGCACGATGACAGCTTCGCCGGGCAAGCCATGCTGCCGCCGCAATCGCTGAAAGCGCACAAGGGCCGTGGGGCCGTCTCGAACCTGCAAGGGCGCTACGAGGCGCATGCGCGCGCCGGTTTCGATGATGGCTGGAGCGTGGGTGGCCTGGACGAGGCGGATGTGGAGGCGGCGCCGACCTGGAAGACGCAGGTCAGCGACGAGCAGGCGCGCACCATCCTCACGCGCAACGCTTCGCCCGATTTGCCGTTCAATGTGTCGCTGAACCCCTACCGGGGTTGCGAACATGGCTGTATTTATTGCTTTGCCCGCCCTACGCACAGCTATTTGGGACTGTCGCCGGGCCTGGACTTCGAAAGCCGCATCTACGCCAAGGTGAACGCCCCCGAACTGTTGCGGCGCGAACTGGCCAGGCCGTCGTACGTGCCCGAACCGATCGCCCTCGGTGTCAACACGGATGCGTATCAGCCGTGCGAACGGGAACGACAGCTGACGCGGCGCGTGCTGGAAGTGCTGCACGAGTGCGATCACCCCGTGGCGCTGATCACGAAATCGTCGCTGATCGAGCGCGATATCGACATCCTGGCACCCATGGCGGCCAGGCGCCTGGCCGCCGTGGCCGTCACTGTCACGACGCTGGACCCGGCCATCGCGCGCACGCTGGAACCGCGCGCGGCCGCACCGGCGCGGCGCCTGCGCACCATCCGCACCCTGACGGAGGCGGGCATCCCCGTGGGCGTGAGCATCGCACCCATCATTCCTTTCGTGACGGAGCCGGAAATCGAGCAGCTGCTCGAAGCCGTGCGCGACGCGGGCGCCATCCACGCCCATTACGTGGTGCTGCGCCTGCCGTGGGAAGTGAGTCCCTTGTTCCAGCAATGGCTGGAAGCGCACTATCCGGAACGGGCACAGCGCGTGATGAACCGGGTGCGCGAAATGCGTGGCGGCAAGGATTACGACAGCGCGTTCGGCGCGCGCATGCGGGGCGAAGGCGTGTGGGCTGACCTCATCCGCCAGCGCTTTGAAAAGGCCGTGCACCGGCTGGGGCTGCACGGCAAGGGAGGGCGCTTCAAGCAGCTCGATTGCACGCAGTTCCGCCGGCCACTGGTGGTGCCGCCGTTGGGCGCAAAAGTAAAAAAAGGCAATGCGGGGCAGCTGGATTTGTTTTAAGTTAAACCAGCGTCAGCGCTGATGCCGCAGGGGTGTGCTGCGGCGCTATCGTGCGGCATTATCCTGTTCCTGCATCTGCGCCAGATGTTGCTCAATGGCAAAGACATGCGGATCGCTCTTGCCCAGTTCGCGCAGGGCGCTGGCCAGGTGCAGCAGGTATTCGCTGTTCGGGCCGCTGGGGCCGTTTGATCGGGCGATCTGGCGCGCGATATCGAGTTCCGGCGCGGCGCCGAGGAAGGCGGCGTTTTCCTCGTTGGCGATGTACACCAGGCCTTCGACCTTGCTGCCATCCTCGAAAGTGATGTCGGTGGCCAAGCGCAGGTAGCCGTTTTTTTCGCGGTGGTCGAGGTGGGCGAAGACTTCGGGCGTGATCAGATACGCCATGCCGTCGCACACGGCGCCCGCCTGCGGCACGATGGTGGCGACCCGGCCCGGCGCCATCGGCGTGCCCCGGTGGTCGTGCGAACCTTGCCAGAAGCGCCGCGTCCAGCCTTCGATGCTGGCTGGGCGCCGTTCGATATAGGGGAAGTCCGCCTTGTAGATCAGCGAGCCGTAGCCGAACAGCCAGACCTGCTCATGGCCGTCGAATTTGTTCATGCGCTGGTTGATGGCGATGGTGGCGGCGTCGGTGGGCGACAGGGCGTTCTGGTCAGGCTGGGTCATGGTGCAAGCGGAGAAGGGGCGATGCACCATTATAAAGGGGCGCCGGCCGGGCCGCCGGCCGGCAGCGCCTCGCGGGCGGCGGGGCCGCCCGCACCCACATTCCACTCGTGCGTCTCTACAAAGCGGAACAGGAAGGCCATGAAGCTTTCGGCGGCCGGCGACAGCGAACGCCCCGTCTTCGTGTAGACGAAAAAGCGCCGCGTCAGTTCCGGCTCGTGCAGGGCGCGCATCTGCAGTTGGTACAGTTTGACCATCGGTTCCGCGTACGGCAGGCAGACCGTGATGCCCAGGTTGGCACTGACCATGGCCAGCGCCGTCGTCATGAACGTCACTTCATTGTAGGGGTTGAGCGACAGCTCGCGAAACGCGCCGTGCATGTCGCGCAGCAGGCGTTCCGTGAACTGGCCCTGCAGCGAGATGAACGGGTAGTCGCCCACGTCGGCCCAGGTGACGCGCTCTTTCTGCTGCAGCGGATGCTGCTCGGGGAAGACCAGCACGAAGGGCATTTCGAACAGCACTTGCGCGGCGATTTCCGCCGTCGGGTCGCGCTCGGGGCCGATGCCGAAATCGACTTCGCCGCTGAAGACGCGCGCCGACACGTTTTCCACGGGGCAATCGACGAGGCGCAGCTGCACGTCCGGGTGCGCCTGGCGGTAGGCGGCGATCACTTCCGGCAGCAGGGTGCACGCCATCATCTGCGGCGCGGCGATGCGCACCAGGCCCGTCTTCAGGGCCTTGCGCTGGGCGATGCCGGCCATGGCGCCGTCGAGGTCCTCGATCATCTTTTCAAACAGCGGATACAGTTCGCGGCCGATTTCCGACAGCTGCGTCTTGCGCGTGCTGCGTTCGACCACGCGCACGCCCAGCACACTTTCCAGTTCCTTGATCAAGCCGCTCAAGGCCGATTGCGTCACGTGCAGGTATTCGGCGGCCAGGGTAAAACTGCCGGTCTTGGCCAGCGCCACGAAGGCGCGCATCTGTCGCAGGCTGGGACTCATAAGATAATCCGATAAATCGATGGTTAAAAATTGTTTGTATGATAGCTGTAAGTCGATTCTAATGGTGAAAAGCTGAAAAACAGGCCAGCCATCGCGCCCACGGCGCCATCCATTGGAGACAAGCACATGAAGATCAAGCAAATCCACCACGTCGCCTACCGCTGCATCGACGCGAAGCAGACCGTCGAGTGGTACGTCAAGCATTTGAACATGAATTTCGTCCTCGCCATCGCCGAGGACCTGGTGCCGTCGACCAAGGCGCCGGACCCGTACATGCACGTCTTCCTCGACGCGGGCCAGGGCAATGTGCTGGCCTTTTTTGAACTGCCGACGCAGCCGCCGATGGACCGCGACCGCAATACCCCGGCCTGGGTGCAGCACCTGGCGCTGGAAGTGGGCAGCATGGAGGAACTGCTGGCCGCCAAGGAGCGCCTGGTGGCCGGCGGCATCGAGGTGCTGGGTCCCGTCAATCACGCCATCTTCCAGTCGATCTATTTCTTCGACCCCAACGGCCACCGCCTGGAACTGGCGGCCAACGTGGGCACGCCCGAGATGATGGCCAAACTGGACGCCGTCAAATGGGAAATGCTGGAAGAATGGTCGCAGACGCGCCGCGCACCGAAGCACGCCGCCTGGATGCATGCGCCGGCCGACGCCTGAGCGCCGCACACGACATCCATCTGAACACTACGCCTAACAAGGAACACACTCCATGAAACTCGCAACCCTGAAAAACGGCAGCCGCGACGGCGCCCTGATCCTCGTCAGCCGCGACCTGCGCCAATACCAGCGCGTGGCCGCCATCGCCCCCACCCTGCAGGCGGCGCTCGACAACTGGGACGCCGTGGCGCCGAAACTGGAACAGGCCTACGCGGCCCTGAACGCGGGCCAGGCGCCGGATGCGCAGCCGTTTGACGCCAATCTGTGCCACTCGCCGCTGCCGCGCGCCTATCAGTGGGCCGACGGTTCCGCCTACATCAACCACGTGGAACTGGTGCGCAAGGCGCGCAACGCGGAAGTGCCGGCCTCGTTCTACACGGACCCGCTGATGTACCAGGGCGGCTCGGACAGTTTTATCGGCCCGCGCGACCCCATCTTCGCCCTGTCGGAAGAGTGGGGCATCGACCTGGAAGCGGAAGTGGCCGTCGTCACGGGCGACGTGGCCATGGGCGCCAGCGAGGACGACGCGGCGAAAGCGATCCGCCTGGTGATGCTGGTCAACGATGTATCCTTGCGCAACCTGATCCCGGGCGAACTGGCCAAGGGTTTCGGTTTCTTCCAGTCGAAGGCGGCCAGCGCGTTTTCGCCCGTTGCCGTCACGCCCGATGAGCTGGGGGCCGACTGGGCGGACAGCAAGCTGCACCTGCCGCTGCTGGTGGACTTGAACGACAAGCCGTTCGGTAAACCAAATGCGGGCGAAGACATGACCTTCAATTTTGCGCAGCTCGTCGCCCATGCGGCAAAGACGCGCGAACTGGGCGCCGGCAGCATCGTCGGCTCGGGCACCGTGTCGAACAAGCAGGGCAACCTGTTCGGTTCCAGCATCGAAAATGGCGGCGTGGGTTACTGCTGCCTGGCTGAAGTACGCATGTATGAAACCATCGAACACGGCGCACCCAAGACGGCGTACCTGAAGTTCGGCGACACGGTGCGCATCGAAATGCGCGACGCGGCGGGCGCCAGCATCTTCGGCAGCATCGAGCAGACGGTCGCGCTGTATGCCGGCCGCGCCTGAGGGGAGGGCGCCCCATGAAGCTGTACACCTATTTTCGCAGTTCGGCCGCCTACCGCGTGCGCATTGCCCTCAATTTGAAGGGCATCGCCTACGACAGCATCCCCGTGCACCTGCTGCAGGACGGCGGACAGCAACTGCTGCCGGCCTACCGCGCCGTCAATCCGTCGGCCCTGGTGCCGGCGCTCGACGACGAGGGCGCCATCCTGACGCAGTCGCTGGCGATGCTCGAGTATCTTGACGAGACGCGGCCAGCCGTGCCGCTGCTGCCGGCGGACGCGCTGGGACGGGCCCGCGTGCGTGCGCTGGCGCTGGCGATCGCCTGCGACGCCCATCCGCTGACGAACCTGCGCGTCCTGAAATACCTGAAAAACACGCTGGGACTGTCGGACGAGGCCAAGCAGGAGTGGTACCGCCACTGGATGGCCGAAGGACTGGCGGCCGTGGAAGCGCTGCTGGCGCAGGGCGATCCGGCCGGAGTTGGCCTGTTCTGCCATGGCGACAGCCCGACGATGGCCGATTGCTGCCTGGTGCCGCAAGTGTTCAATGCGCAGCGCTTCGCCATCGACCTGGCGCCTTACCCGCGCGTGGCGCGCATCCATGTGCATTGCGCCGGCTTGCCGGCCTTTGCCGCCGCCCATCCGTCGCAGCAGCCCGACGCCGAATAGTTTTTAAAGGCGCGAGCCAGAACACCCCGCCGGGCAACAGGCGGGGTTTTTTTATGCGTGCTTGATTTGGGCAGTCAATACCCGCTTGCCGTTAGGCTACAATTTGCGTTTGCCCAAATATTTTACTGACGCGCCATGACCGCAACCACCATTCCTGCCAGCATCACCGATGCCCTGTCCCTGGCGCATGCTTCCTGGCGACCCATCCTGCTGCGCGGCTTGCAGGCCGTGATGGCGGCCGATCCCGCCTATCTGCCGGCGCTGGCCGCCGACGATTACCTGCCCACGCAGGGCCGGCTGTTCGCCGCCTTTGCCTTGCCGCTGGCGCAGGTGCGCTACGTGCTGGTGGGCGAGGGGCCGTATCCGCGCGCCGACAGTGCCACGGGGGTGTGCTTCATGGATGGCGCCGTGGGCAGCCTGTGGTCGGCGACGGGCCTGTCGAAGCCCGTCAACCGCGCCACATCCCTGCGCAACTTCATGAAGATGCTGCTCGTGGCCGATGGCCAGCTGCAGGCTGGCGACACCTCGGGCGTGGCCATGGCGCCCGTGGCGGCGGCCGCGCTGCAAGCCGGCAGCGGCGTGATCCAGACCCTGCCCGACTTGCAGCGCAAGATGACGGAGCAGGGTTTCTTGCTGCTCAACGCGGCGCTGGTATTCCGTTCCAACGTGCCGCCCGTGCAGGATGCGCGCGGCTGGCTGCCCTTCCTGCAGGTGGTGCTGGAAGCGCTGGCGCAGCAGGGCGGGGCGGCCTTGCCGCAATTGGTGCTATGGGGCAAGATTGCCGAGCTCATCAAACGCCTGCCGGTGGCGGCATCGTTGCCGCAGGTGACGGCGGAACATCCGTATAATCTGTCCTTTATCGGCAACGGCGACATGCAGGCCCTGTTTGGGCCGATGCAGCTGTTGCGTGCTTGAGCTTGAATCATCGCCTGTCCGGCGGAAGTGCGGGGAATATGCAAATCAGTAATGTGGAAGAATTGAAGGCGTGGATCGCGGCGGGCGGCGAGCCCGACTATCTGTATTTCTGGGGCCACACGCCGGCGCAGCCGCAGGTGCCCGACAAAAGCTGCTTCAGCCAGTGGTTTCCGTCACCGTTCAGCCTGGCCGGCGTGACGTATGCCACGGCCGAGCACTACATGATGGCGCAAAAGGCGGCCCTGTTTGGCGACACGGCCGTGCAGGCGCGCATCGTGGCGGCCGCGCGGCCGTCGGAAGTCAAGAAGCTGGGGCGCGAAGTGGCCAATTTTGACGCCAAGGTCTGGGAAGCGGCGCGCGCGGGTATCGTCTTCGATGGCAACTTTGCCAAGTTCTCGCAAAAAGCCGCGCTGCGCAAGTTCTTGCTGGGCACGGGCGAGCGCGTCATCGTCGAAGCCAGTCCCGTCGACCGCATCTGGGGCGTGGGCCTGGCGTCGGACAATCCGCGCATCCTGGATCCCGCCACCTGGGACGGCTTGAATCTGCTGGGGTTTGAGTTAATGAAAGTGCGCAGCGCCTTACGTGCCTGAGCAGTATTGTTGTTTTCCTGATGCCGCCGCGCCTGGCGCGGCCGGCCATGCCCCTGCCAGCCCTGTGGTCATCGAGGGGCGCTCTGACAAACCCCGCCGAATTTGTTATACTTGACTAAATCATTCAACTACTCAGGGTTTGAGAAGTTGAAAAACCGCAATATTTTAAACTAGTTGAACCGAGGATGTATGCGTCTGACTACAAAAGGCCGTTTTGCCGTGACAGCGATGATCGATCTTGCCCTGCGCCAGGGCAAGGGACCGGTCACCTTGTCCGGCATCAGCCAGCGCCAGTCGATTTCCCTGTCCTACCTGGAACAGCTGTTCGGCAAGCTGCGCCGCCATGAGATCGTCGAATCGATCCGCGGCCCGGGCGGCGGTTACAGCCTGGCGCGCCGTGCCGACAAGGTGACGGTGGCCGACATCATCATCGCCGTCGACGAGCCGCTCGATGCCACGCAGTGCGGCGGCAAGGAACATTGCCACGGCGCCGACGCGGCCACGGGGGCGCGCTGCATGACGCATGAATTGTGGTCCACACTCAACGAAAAAATGGTCGATTATCTGGATTCTGTGTCCTTGCAGGACCTGGTCGACCAGCAGAGACAAAAGATTGCCGAACAAAGCGTGATGGTGATGCACCGTAACCACGCCGCCCTCGGTTGAACATAACAAAATACCAAGTTGCTGATTGCAGGAGTTATTGATGAACGCCCCAGAAAAAAACGTAGGCCAAGTGCACTTTGAAACCGCACCGCATTTCCCGATCTACATGGATTACTCGGCCACCACGCCGATCGATCCACGCGTCGCCGACAAGATGATTCCCTACCTGCGCGAGCAGTTCGGCAATCCGGCCTCGCGCAGCCACATGTACGGCTGGACGGCGGAAAAAGCCGTGGAAGAGGCACGCGGCCACGTGGCGGCCCTGGTGAACGCCGATCCGCGCGAAATCATCTGGACGTCCGGCGCGACGGAAAGCAACAACCTGGCCATCAAGGGCGCGGCACAGTTCTACAAGACCAAGGGCAAGCACATCATCACCGTCAAGACCGAGCATAAATCGGTGCTCGACACGGTGCGCGAACTGGAACGCATCGGCTTCGAAGCGACCTACCTGGAACCGCAGGACAACGGCCTGATCACCGTCGAGCAGCTGGCCGCGGCCGTGCGCCCGGACACCATCCTCGTGTCGGTGATGCTGGTGAACAACGAAATCGGCGTGATCCAGCCAATCGACGAGATCGGCGCGTTCTGCCGCTCGAAAGGCATCATCTTCCATTGCGACGCCGCGCAAGCGACGGGCAAGGTCGTCATCGACCTGCAAAAGACCAAGGTCGACCTGATGACCTTCACGGCGCACAAAACCTACGGTCCGAAAGGCGTGGGCGCCCTGTACGTCTGCCGCAAGCCGCGCGTGCGCCTGGAAGCGCAGATGCACGGTGGCGGCCATGAGCGCGGCCTGCGCTCGGGCACCCTGCCGACGCACCAGATCGTGGGCATGGGCGAGAGCTTCCGCATCGCCAAGGAAGAAATGGACAGCGAAATCGGCCGCATCAAGGCCTTGCGCGACCGCCTGGCCAAGGGCCTGCAAGAGATCGAAGAAGTCTATATCAACGGCGACATGGAGCACCGCGTGCCGCACAACCTGAACGTCAGCTTCAACTACGTCGAAGGCGAGTCGCTGATCATGGCGATCAAGGATATCGCCGTGTCGTCCGGTTCGGCCTGCACCTCGGCCAGCCTGGAGCCATCGTACGTGCTGCGCGCCCTGGGCCGCAGCGACGAACTGGCGCACAGCTCGATCCGCTTCACCATCGGCCGCTTCTCGACCGAGGAAGACATCGACTTCGCCGTGAACCTGCTGAAATCGAAAGTGCACAAATTGCGTGAGCTGTCGCCGCTGTGGGACATGTTCAAGGAAGGGATCGACATTAATTCGATTCAATGGGCAGCCCACTAAAAGTATCTGTTAAACCTACTGCGCGTCGCGATTTGCGGCCTGCGATGCTCACTGTGCTACAGCACAGTTCCGCTTCTCGGCCACAACTCACTGCCGCTCGCTACGGTTTTCCAGGCACTTTACGCTAATCAGGCCCCGCGAATGGGGTCGGCAAGAATATTAAAGGAGCATCAAAATGGCTTACTCGGACAAAGTACTCGATCACTACGAAAACCCGCGCAACGTGGGCGCTTTCGACAAGGGTGATGAAACCATCGGCACCGGCATGGTGGGCGCGCCTGCCTGCGGCGACGTGATGAAACTGCAGATCAAGGTCGGCGCCGATGGCCTGATCGAAGACGCGAAATTCAAGACTTATGGCTGCGGTTCGGCCATCGCGTCGAGCTCGCTGGTGACGGAATGGGTCAAGGGCAAGACCCTGGACCAGGCGCTGGCCATCAAGAATACGCAGATCGCCGAAGAACTGGCCCTGCCGCCAGTGAAGATCCACTGCTCCATCCTGGCGGAAGATGCCATCAAGGCGGCGGTATTGGACTACCAGACCCGCCATCCGGCTGCGGCCTAAGTTTGCATCCTGCCCGGCGCCGCAAGGCGCGGGGCGGGCGCGGAGAAATACATGATCACACTGACCGAAAAAGCGGCGAAACACATCAACCGTTATATCGAACGGCGCGGCAAGGGCATGGGCCTGCGCTTTGGCGTGCGTACCACGGGCTGCTCGGGCCTGGCCTACAAGCTCGAATATGTCGATGAAGTGGCGGCCGAAGACAGCGTCTTCGAATCGCACGGCGTGAAAGTCTTCGTCGACCCGAAAAGCTTGCCTTACATCGACGGCACGGAACTCGATTTCGCGCGCGAAGGCTTGAATGAAGGCTTCAAGTTCCACAATCCGAACGAAAAAGACGCCTGCGGCTGCGGCGAGTCCTTCAGGATTTAAACAGCTGGCAAGACCCCGGTCGGTGCGCTGTACCCATCGATTGCGGTACAGCGACCACTGACAATTATGCAAAACCACTTCGAATTATTCCAGTTGCCGGCGCAGTTCGGGCTCGACATGAGCGCGCTCGACGCGGCCTACCGCGACGTGCAGGGCAAGGTCCACCCGGACCGTTTCATCAACGCCAGCAGCGCTGAAAAGCGCGTGGCGATGCAATGGGCCACGCGCGCCAATGAAGCCTATCAAACCCTGAAAAGCCCGCAAAAGCGCGCGCAATACCTGTGCGAGCTCAATGGCGTCGACCTGCAGACGGAATCGAACACGGCCATGCCCGTCAGCTTTTTGATGCAGCAGATGGAATGGCGCGAGGAACTGGGCGATGCGCGCGCCGGCAAGGACGCCGAGGCGCTCGACGCCCTCGACCGTCAACTGCGCGGCGAACGCAAGGCACTGCTGGCCCAGGTAGCGGCCCAGCTCGACGCAGGCGACTATGCAAATGCCGCGCAAAGCGTGCGCGCCCTGATGTTCCTCGACAAATTCGGCGAGGAAGTGCGTTTTGCATACGAGGCCATGGAAGCCTGACTGACCAAGCGCCAGTCCGGCGCGCGTCTTATAATGCGCGACAGGCATCAGCTGCATCACGCAAAAAATTAATCGAGGCACGAATACAATGGCACTTCTGCAAATTTCCGAACCAGGCATGTCGACCGCGCCGCACCAGCACCGCCTGGCCGTCGGCATCGATCTTGGCACCACCAATTCCCTGGTCGCGACCGTGCGCAACAGCATTCCCGAGGTGCTCAACGACGAAGAAGGGCACTCCCTGCTGCCCTCCGTCGTGCGCTACCTGCCGAACGGCCACGCCAACATCGGCTACAAGGCCCTGTCCGCGCAAACCACCGACCCGAAGAACACCATCGTCTCCGTCAAGCGCTTCATGGGCCGCGGCCTGGCCGACATCGCCTACGCGGAAAACCTGCCCTACGATTTCCAGGATACGCCTGGCATGGTGCAGCTGAAAACCGTGGCCGGCGTGAAGAGTCCCGTCGAAGTGTCGGCGCAAATCCTCGCCACCCTGCGCCAGCGCGCGGAAGACTCGCTGGGCGACGACCTGGTGGGCGCCGTCATCACCGTGCCAGCGTATTTTGACGACGCACAGCGCCAGGCGACGAAAGACGCGGCGCAGCTGGCCGGCATCAATGTCTTGCGCCTGCTGAGCGAGCCGACGGCCGCCGCCATCGCCTACGGCCTCGACAACGCCTCCGAAGGCGTGTACGCCGTGTATGACTTGGGCGGCGGCACCTTCGACATCTCGATCCTGAAGCTGAGCAAGGGCGTCTTCGAAGTGCTGTCCACGGGCGGCGACTCGGCCCTGGGCGGCGACGATTTCGACCGCCGCCTGTTCTGCTGGATCAGCGAGCAGGCCAAGCTGGCGCCGCTGTCGGACGAAGACACGGCCATCCTGATGGTGAAAGCGCGCGAAATCAAGGAAACGCTGTCGACCAAGCCGGAAACGATGATCGACGCGGCCCTGAACTCGGGCGAAGAGATCCACCTGCGCATCACTGCAGCCGATTTTGCCGCCATGACGCAGCACCTGGTGGCCAAGACCATGAACGCCATCAAGAAAGCCCTGCGCGACGCGAACGTGGATGCGGACGACGTCGACGGCGTGGTGATGGTGGGCGGCGCCACGCGCATGCCGCACGTGCAGCGCGCAGTCAGTGAATTCTTCCACACGACGCCGCACGCGAATATCGACCCGGACAAAGTGGTGGCGCTGGGCGCGGCCATCCAGGCGAATTTGCTGGCAGGTAATCGCGCCGCCGGCGACGACTGGCTGCTGCTGGACGTGATCCCGCTGTCGCTCGGCATCGAAACCATGGGCGGCCTGGTGGAAAAGATCATCCCGCGCAACTCGACGATACCGTGCGCGCGCGCCCAGGAATTCACGACCTTTAAAGATGGCCAGACGGCCCTGGCCGTGCATGTGCTGCAGGGCGAGCGCGAACTGGTCAGCGACTGCCGCTCGTTGGCGCGTTTTGAGCTGCGCGGCATTCCGCCGATGGTGGCGGGCGCCGCGCGCATCCGCATCACCTATCAGGTCGATGCGGACGGCTTGCTGTCCGTCTCGGCGCGCGAACTGCGCTCGGGCGTGGAAGCGTCGATCAGCGTCAAGCCGGCCTACGGCCTGGGCGACGACGACATCGCCCGCATGCTGCAGGATTCCTACACCTCGGCCGACACCGACATGGTGGCGCGCGCGCTGCGCGAAGAGCAGGTGGAAGCGGAACGCATCCTGCTGGCCACGCAGTCGGCGCTCGATGAAGACGGCGGCTTGCTGGACGACGCCGAGCGCGTGGCTGTCGATGGCCTGATGCAGAAGGTGCGCGACGCCATTGCGCAATCGCAAAGCGGCGCCATCGACCACCAGGCATTAAAACTGGCGATCGAGGCGCTGGCCGACGGCACCGAGGATTTCGCCTCGCGCCGCATGGACCGCAGCGTGCGCACGGCGCTGACCGGCAAAACGCTGGACCAAGTGGTGTAAAAATTGAAATGCGCGCCGCAGGCACTCGCCGCGGCCGCGCTCCGAATGACAGACTGAAAGAAGAAACCATGCCACAAATCGTTATCCTGCCGCACGCCAAGCTTTGCCCGGACGGCGCCGTCATCGAAGCCCCGGCCGGCAAGTCCATCTGCGACATCCTGCTGGAAAACGACATCGACATCGAGCACGCCTGCGAAAAATCGTGCGCCTGCACCACCTGCCACGTACTGGTGCGCGAAGGTATCGAATCCCTGAACGAAGCGACGGAACTGGAAGAAGACATGCTGGACAAGGCCTGGGGCCTGGAAGCCGTGTCGCGCCTGTCGTGCCAGTCCATCGTGGCCGACGCCGACCTCGTCGTCGAAATCCCGAAATACACGATCAACCAAGTCAGCGAAGGCAGCCACTAAGATGAAATGGTCCGACATTCACGCGATCGCCGAGGCGCTGTACGACGCGCATCCGGACATCGACCCGCTGACCGTGCGTTTCACCGACCTGCACAACTGGGTGGTGGAACTGGAGGGCTTCGACGATGACCACACGCGCGGCGGCGAAAAAGTGCTCGAAGCGATACAGATGGCGTGGATCGATGAAGCGCGCTAAGGGCGCGGCACCCGCCGCCACCGCAGCCGCTGCGCCGAAAGACGTCATCACGGCCGCCAGCAACATGCCCGAGATCAAGGATGGCCAGTCGGTCGCCTTGCTGCAGGAATTGCACATCCTGACGCGCGACGGCAAGATGAACCAGGACAGCCGCCGCAAGCTCAAGCAGGTCTACCACCTGACCCAATTCATCGAGCCGCTGCTGCGCGAAGTGCAGCTGGACCATCCCGGCGTGTCGCTGGTCGATCATGGCGCCGGCAAGTCGTATCTCGGCTTCATCCTGTACGACCTGTTCTTCAAGAACGGCAACGACGGTTCGCACATCTACGGCATCGAGACGCGCGAAGAGCTGGTGCAGCGTTCGCAAGAGCTGGCGAAGAAATTCAAGTTCCCCGGCATGTCGTTTTTACCGCTGTCCGTGGCCGAATCGACGGAATCGAACTTGCTGCCGCAGCAGATCGACATCGTCACGGCCCTGCATGCGTGCAACACGGCCACCGACGACGCCATCCACTTCGCCCTGAAGAAAAAGGCGAAGTTCATGGTGCTGGTGCCGTGCTGCCAGGCGGAAGTCGCTTCCGTCCTGAAGAAGAACAAGGGCAAAAGCTTGGGCAAGAACGTCTTGACGGAGTTGTGGCGCCACCCGCTGCACACGCGCGAGTTCGGCAGCCAGATCACCAACGTGCTGCGCTGTCTGCAGCTGGAAGCGCATGGCTACCAGGTCAGCGTGACGGAACTGGTGGGCTGGGAGCATTCGATGAAGAATGAACTGATCATCGCCAGCTATAAAAACCTGCCGCGCCAGCGTCCGACGGAGCGCCTGCAGGAAGTGCTGCAGACCCTGGGCCTGGAAGAGATGGGCCACCGTTTCTTTGCCGAGGAATTGGCCAAGGCCAGCGCGTAAGACTTCCGCATTGCCAAACGAGGGGAGGAGCGGGTCGGTTACAATACCGGCTTTCTCCTCCTCTTGCTTTTTGCGCCTCCCCCATGACCACACCTATTGAAATGCCCACCGTCCGCCTGGCCAAGCGCCTGTCTGAAGACGTGCCCTGCTCGCGCCGCGAGGCCGAGCTGTATATCGAGGGCGGCTGGGTCACGGTCGATGGCGTGCTGGTGGAAGAGTCGGGCGCGCGCGTGGCCGACAATCAAGCGGTGGTGCTGTTGCCGAACGCGACCTTGGAAGAAATGCCGCCCGTGACGATCCTGCTGCACAAGCCGGCCGGCATCAATGGCGGTATCGGCAGCGAAGGCAAGCCGGCATTGAGCTGTTTGCATCCCGAAGAGATTTTCACGCCGGAAAACGTGGCGCCCAGCTCCGTCACGCGCTTCCTCAAGCGCCATTTGATCGGCTTGACCATCACCAATCCGCTCGACACCATGGCTTCCGGCCTGCTGGTGTTCACGCAGGATTTCCGCGTGGCCCGCAAGCTGGTCGACGAAGCGAAAACGGTGGAGCAGGAATTCATCGTGGAAGTGTCGGGCGACATCATGGAAAACGGCCTGGCGCTGCTCAATCACGGCTTGCCTTTCAATGGCAAGCCTTTGCCGCCGATCAAGGTCAGCTGGCAGAACGAGACGCGATTGCGCTTCGCCCTGAAAAACGTGCAGCCGGGCCAGATCGCCCACATGTGCAAGATGGTGGGACTGGACGTCGTCGCCATGAAGCGCTTGCGCATCGGCCGCATCCCGATGGGCGCCATGCCCGTGGGGCAATGGCGCTATCTGCAGGGTTACGAGCGGTTCTAAAGCTGCGGCGCCACGATGGCGTGGTTTTCCGCAAAGCTTTTCCATAGCCGTTCGGCAATATTCAAGGCGATGGTATCGGCCTTTTCCTGCAAGGCCGCATTGCCCATGCTTTCCGTCGTGGCGAAGAACAGCGTCAGCCAGCGGCGGAACATGCAGGGCGTCAGGTGTTCCATTTGCGCGTGCTGGGCCAGCGGCTTGCCGTGGTAGCGCATGGTGCCGCGCAGCAAGCCTGACCAGAAATCGACCAATGTTGCCAAGTGGGCGTCCCAATCCTTGACCTCGGCGGCAAAGATGGGACCCAGCATGGCGTCGTCGCGCGCGGCCGCATAAAAGGTGTGGACGAGATGCTTGACGTCGTCTTCGCTGCAGACTTCCTCGCGGTAGGGGGCGAAGCGCGTGTGGGGGAGGGGGGCGGTATTATTCATGGCATGCCATGATCGCAGAGCGCCCATGGCGCTTCAATGACGCAGGTCAAGCCGCATCAAAACTCAGGCGGCGACTTTCTTCGACTTCTTCGCCGGGGCCGGCAATTGCACGATCTGCGTGCCCGCCAGTTTGTCGTGCAGGAACTGGCCATTGCCCGTGAACAGGGCCGTGGCCGACCATGCCAGGATGCCCACGCCGATGGCGCCCAAGGCGCTCCAGTGCTGCAAACCGAATACATACGACACCAGCAGGGCCGGCAGCAGCCACATCCATGACAGCATGTAGCGGTAGGCAGCCACGCGCAGCGGCACGTGGGCGTGGCCCGGCAGCACGACTTTCAGGCGCCACGTCTTCATGGCCAGGGTTTGCCCTTCGCGGCTCCACTGATGGATAAAATACGCGCCCATCACGAGGAAGGCCAGGCATTGGCGCATGTGTTCCGTCAGGGGCGTATGCGCGCCCTGCACGGCCAGTTCGAACAGCAGGAAGGGCAGAAACAGCACGGCCAGGGCCAGCAGCGACTCGTACACCATGGAAATCAGGCGGCGCTTGATCGTGGGATGGGAAGTGAGGCTGGCGGCGGGCGTGCTATTTGGCATTGGTTGGCAGTGGGGCAGGCGTGACAGGTGGCGTGACGGGCACGGTGGCGGGCGCCGCGGCAGGATCCGTGAGCGGCACGGCCGCTGCAGGCGTGGTGGCAGGCGGCACGACGGGTACGACGGCGGCAGGCGCTGCCGGCATGGCGGGCGGCACGATCACGGGCGGCTTGCTCGTATTCGAATTGATCGCCGGCACCTTGCCCAGCGGTTTTTTCGGCACGAGTTCCGTCGCCAGCTTTTTCTTTTGATCTTCCGGCAATTGCTGGTATTGCTCCCATTGCGCGGTTTTCTGACCCGGATCAATCTTCTTCGTGCGCGTATAGTTTTCGCGCACCAGGCGGCGCTGTTCCGGCGTCAGCTTGATCCATTCGCGCATGCGTTCATGCACGCGGGTTTGCTCGTCGGGCGTCATCGAGGCAAAGCGGCTGGCGATGTCGAGCCATTTCTGCTTGCGCAAGGCTTCCAGCTTGTTCCATTCGCCGGCCAGCGGCTGCAGGGCTTCCTGCTGCGCGCGCGACAGCTTGTTCCACGATGGATTCTCGCTGGCCTTGGGCGGCGTGCCGCCCTTGCCGGCCGTGCGCGGCGAGCCGGGCTTGACGGCCGGTGCCGGCGCCACCACGGGCGCTGGCGTAACGGGAGGGGCGGCGGGTGCGGGATGTTGCTGCGCGCCTACCCAGGCGGCGCCCGCCAGGGCGCAGGCGCCCAGGCCGATGCCGCCGGCCAGCCAGCCTTTGCGTACGCTCGTGCGTGCCATTATTGCTCGCGTTTCGTCAGGTAGGCGTTGAAGCCATGGTCCATATAGGCGGAAAGCGGCAATTCGTCGGACAGCACGGCGGCGTCGATTTCTGCCAGTTCGGCAATATGTTGTTCCTGCTCAAACTGATAGATGCCCACCAGGCCGCCGACCAGCAGCAGCAGGGGGATGATCACGCTCATGCGACCCAGCCACGACAGCGGCTCGACGAACAGGCTGCTGGCCACGCCGGCGAACACGTTCTTGCGCACGGCAACGGCGGCGGGCGCGTCCGCCTTCTTGCGGGACAGGGCCAGCTTGCGTGCCGCTGCCAGGCGATCGGTGGCCGATGCGGGCAGGTCGTCGAGTTTTTCGTTCAGTGCATGGCGCACTTTGTAAGCGAAATTGAGATCGTCGGTGTTCATAATTTTATTCCCTTGGCTTTCAGCGATTCGGCGAGCGTGTGGGTAGCTCTAGAGCAATGTGTTTTCACGCTACCTTCGGAGCAACCCATCGCTTCCGCTGTTTCAGCCACATCCATGTCCTGCCAATAACGCATGAGGAAGGCTTCGCGTTGACGTGAGGGCAGTTTTTGTACCTCTGCATCAATCAAATCAAGGATTTGCGCGCGTTCGACCTGGTCGGCCGACGATTCGGCGGCGCTGGAGCCCTGTTCCGATTCATAGGTGTCAAGTATATCAAAATCCTCATGTTCGTCGCCCGAGGGCTTCATGCCGGAAAACAGGCTGACCCAGGTGTTGCGAACTTTTTCTCGGCGGAAATAATCAAGGATGGTGTTCTGCAAGATGCGCTGGAACAGCATCGGCAGCTCGGCGGCCGGCTTGTCGCCGTATTTCTCGGCCAGCTTGATCATGGCATCCTGCACGATGTCGAGTGCCGATTCTTCCTTGCGGACCGCGTAGGCGGCCTGCTTGAAAGCGCGCCGCTCGACATTTTCTAGAAAGTCGGATAATTCTTTGTCTGTTGCCATGCGGTATGGGGATCTTAGCGGCTGCGGGGTGCTGTGGGCGAAATGGGGGCGGGTATGCTTTTTGCAACCCCGTGCATGCTAGCAAAAAATGTGCGTTTCCGCAGGGTTTTTGCACGTTGTGCGAGCAAAAATGCAGCGAGGCCGACATTTTCCTTGACCATCATGGTGCAACGCGATAACGTATGGGACGCTTTGAACACCCCAAAGCTCTATGGTCAGGTCGCGACCGGCACACAAGGCCAGCAGCGGCAAGACGCGCTTTCATTTGTAGGCAGTTTGTTCTAACCCGCGCCACAAGCGCGAGCGGTTCGTACAGGCGCCACAGAAACTCCGGCCAAACGAGTTGCGTTAAGCGTTGTTTTGTAAGGTATCTATGGGTGCCCAAAGAAATGGCGTGACCGCATGAAAAGGGAAGCAGGAGCACTGTTGCGTTAGGCGTACCTCGTCAGGAAAGAACATCCGATCAATCTCCAATGGACCTTGAAAGGAATGTTTCATGAATACCGAAGCAGCAGCAGGACCTATCACCGGCGCAGAAATTGTCGTGCGCTGTCTGGCTGAAGAGGGCGTAGAGCACGTCTTTGGATATCCGGGCGGAGCCGTACTCTACATCTACGACGCCATCTTCCAGCAAAACAAATTCCAGCATATCCTGGTACGCCACGAGCAGGCCGCGATCCACGCCGCCGATGCCTATTCGCGCAGCTCGAACAAAGTCGGTGTCGCCATCGTCACGTCCGGTCCGGGCGTCACGAATGCGGTCACGGGCCTGTCCACCGCGTACATGGACTCGATTCCCATGGTGGTGATCTCCGGCCAGGTGCCGAGCCACGCCATCGGCCAGGATGCGTTCCAGGAATGCGACACGGTCGGCATCACGCGCCCCGTCGTCAAGCACAACTTCCTCGTCAAGGACGTCAAGGACCTGGCAGCGACGATCAAGAAAGCCTTCTTCATCGCCCGTACCGGCCGTCCGGGACCCGTGCTGGTCGATATCCCCAAGGATATCAGCATGCACAAATGCAACTTTGACTATCCGAAGGAAGTCGAGATGCGTTCCTACCGTCCCGTCGACAAGGGCCATTCGGGCCAGATCCGCAAGGCCGTGCAGCTGCTGCTGCAAGCCGAACGCCCGATGATCTACACGGGCGGCGGCGTCATCCTGGCGAACGCCTCGGCCGAGCTGAACAAGCTGGTCGACCGCCTGGGTTTCCCGTGCACCAACACCTTGATGGGCCTGGGCGGCTACCGCGCCTCGAGCGAGCAGTATGTCGGCATGCCCGGCATGCACGGCACCTATGAAGCGAACATGGCGATGCAAAATTGCGACGTCCTGATCGCCATCGGCGCCCGTTTCGACGACCGCGTGATCGGCAACCCGAAACATTTCGCCTCGCATCCGCGCAAGATCATCCACGTGGACATCGATCCATCGTCGATTTCCAAGCGCGTCAAGGTCGATATCCCCATCGTCGGCAACGTCAAGGACGTGCTGATCGAGTTCCTCGCGCAACTTGACGCGGCCGAAGCCAAGCCGAATGTCAATGCCTTGAGCAACTGGTGGAAGCAGATCGCCGAATGGCGTGGCCGCGAATGCCTGAAATACCCGACGTCCGACCTGGTCATCAAGCCGCAAGCGGTGGTGGAAAAAGTGTTCCAGATCACCAAGGGCGACGCGTTCATTACGTCCGACGTGGGCCAGCACCAGATGTGGGCCGCGCAATATTATGGCTTCGACAAGCCGCGCCGCTGGATCAATTCCGGCGGCCTGGGCACCATGGGCGTCGGCTTGCCGTACGCCATGGGCGTGCAGATGGCCAATCCGGACGCCACCGTTGCCTGCATCACGGGCGAAGGCTCGATCCAGATGTGCATCCAGGAGCTCGCCACGTGCAAGCAGTATCACCTGACGCCGAAGATCATCATGCTCAACAACCGTTTCCTCGGCATGGTGCGCCAGTGGCAGGAAATCGATTACGGTTCGCGCTATTCCGAGTCGTACATGGATTCGCTGCCCGACTTCGAGAGACTGGCCGAAGCGTATGGCCACGTGGGCATGAAAATTGAAAAACCGGGCGACGTCGACGGCGCCCTGAAAGAGGCGTTCGGCATGAAAGACAGGCTGGTATTCATGAACTTCATTACCGACCAGTCCGAAAACGTGTGGCCAATGGTGAAAGCCGGCAAGGGCCTGTCCGAAATGATGCTCGGTTCGGAGGATCTCTAATCATGCGCCATATTATTTCTGTCTTGCTGGAAAACGAAGCGGGCGCCCTGTCGCGCGTGGTGGGCCTGTTCTCGGCACGCGGCTACAACATCGAAACACTGACCGTGGCGCCGACGGAAGACTCGACCCTGTCGCGCATGACCATCGTCACCAGCGGCTCGGACGACATCATCGAGCAGATCACCAAGCACCTGAATCGCCTCATCGAGGTAGTCAAGGTGGTGGACCTGACCGAAGGCCAGCATATCGAACGCGAGTTGATGCTGATCAAGGTTCGTGCCGTGGGCAAGGAGCGCGAGGAAATGAAGCGCACCGCCGATATCTTCCGTGGCCGCATCATCGATGTCACCGAAAAGACGTACACGATCGAACTGACCGGCAACAAGGTCAAGCTCGACGCGTTCATCGATTCGATCGACCGTGCCGCCATCCTGGAAACCGTCCGTACGGGTGGTTCCGGCATCGGCCGCGGCGAACGCATCCTCAAAGTATAAAAATATAAGCAGCACTACGCGGCCCTGGCGCCGCATTTAAAACAACAACGCATCATCAAATTATAGGAAATACCATGAAAGTTTTTTACGACAAAGACGCTGACCTCTCCTTGATCAAAGGCAAAAACGTCGCCATCATCGGCTACGGTTCGCAAGGCCACGCGCACGCGCAAAACCTGAACGATTCGGGCGTCAACGTCACCGTCGGCCTGCGCAAGGGCGGCGCTTCGTGGACCAAGGTCGAGCAAGCGGGCCTGAAAGTAGCGGAAGTCAACGACGCCGTGAAAGCGGCCGACGTCATCATGATCTTGCTGCCGGATGAAAACATCGCCCAGGTCTACAACGAAAACATCGCGCCGTTCGCCAAGCAAGGCGCCGTGCTGGCCTTCGCCCACGGTTTCAACGTGCATTACGGCCAAGTCGTGCCACGCGCCGACCTGGACGTGATCATGGTCGCGCCGAAAGCCCCGGGCCACACCGTGCGCGCCACCTACACCCAAGGTGGCGGCGTGCCCCACCTGATCGCCGTGTACCAGGACAAATCGGGCATCGCCCGCGATATCGCCCTGTCGTACGCCTCGGCCAACGGCGGCGGCCGTGCTGGCATCATCGAAACGAATTTCCGTGAAGAAACCGAAACCGACTTGTTCGGCGAGCAAGCCGTGCTGTGCGGCGGTGCCGTGGAACTGATCAAGGCCGGCTTCGAAACCCTGACGGAAGCGGGCTACGCGCCTGAAATGGCCTACTTCGAGTGCTTGCACGAACTGAAGCTGATCGTCGACCTGATCTATGAAGGCGGCATCGCCAACATGAACTACTCGATCTCGAACAACGCCGAATACGGCGAATACGTGACCGGCCCTAAAGTCGTCACCTCGGCCACCAAGGATGCGATGCGTCAATGCCTGAAAGACATTCAAACGGGCGAATACGCGAAGAGCTTCATCCTGGAAAACAAGGCAGGCGCACCGACCCTGATCTCGCGCCGCCGCCTGACGTCCGAGCACCAGATCGAAGAAGTGGGCGCGAAACTGCGCGCCATGATGCCTTGGATCGCCAAGAACAAGATGGTTGACCAGTCGAAAAACTAAGTAATCATCGTTCTTCAAAAAAAGCCGGCGCAAGCCGGCTTTTTTATGCGCAGGCGTTTGGCCGGCAACATCCGTTACAATCAGGCCCATTCAACCATACCGTCAGCACCATGCTTGTTTTTTCTAAAGTTTTTGTAGGGAATCTTCATGTCGTCAAGCGTCCCGTCTCGGTTGCCCTCAGCTGCTGGTTTCTGATCCTCAACTCGTTGTTATCGCTGGCCTCGGTTTACCTCGGCCGCAACGATTCCGCCATGCTGGCCGGGATGGCGCATGGCGCGATTCCCGCGGAAGTGCAATACGCGATGATGCTCTTCAGCCTGGGCCTTAGCCTGGTGACAGCGCTGGCCATGCTGCAAAGGCAGCGTGGCGCACGCACGGTGTATCTGGTGTGGGGCGTGATCGACATTGCGCTTTGCCTGGCGACCTTGCCGGTCAAGATGAACGTCTTGCCTGGCGCGCTCCTGTTCGCCGTCATCTGCGCCTTCCTGTACAGCCCGAAATCGAATGCCTGGTTTTCGCCGCGCAAGGCGGCCAATGACGCCTGCATGACGCCAGCTTGAGCTCGGTTGTTTTTGTGCGCACGCTTTTGGTGCGTTTGCTTTACAATTCCGCCCTTCCTTTGCAGTTTCCCATGGACTGCATCTGTTTCGGTATCTGCCGACCGCAACGCGCATCACCGCTTTTGTAGCACGCCAGGCGCTAGCTGATTAGCCGCTTGCGCAATCTGAAGGACCCCTATGACCGACCGTATTACCGCCGCAGTGCCCATGCCGGGCACTGCAGACTCTTCCATTTCCGAGCGGCTTCCTATCCTCGCCTTGCTGGCCCTGGCCATGACGGCGTTTCTCGCCCTCCTGTCGGAAACCTTGCCGGCTGGCTTGCTGCCGCAGATTGCCCGGGACCTCGGCATTTCCGAAGTCATGACGGGCCAGCTGGTCACCGTGTACGCCATCGGTTCCATCCTGACGGCGATTCCCCTGACGGCGCTGACGAGCAGCTGGCGCCGGCGCAATGTCTTGCTGCTGGCCATCATCGGCTTTTTGATCTTCAATACGGCGACGGCCCTGGCGCCCAACTACCTCGTCGCTCTGGTTTCGCGCTTCGTGACGGGCATGGCCGCCGGCCTGGCCTGGGGCTTGATGGCCGGCTACGCGCGCCGCATGGTGAGCGTCGAGCAGCAGGGCAGGGCGATGGCCATCGCCATGATCGGCACGCCGCTGGCCCTGTCGCTGGGCGTGCCGCTGGGCACCCTGATGGGCGGCGTGCTGGGCTGGCGCAGCATCTTCGGCATCATGTCCGGCCTGGCCGTGGTGCTGGTCGCGTGGGTGTTGCTGGTCGTGCCCGATTATCCGGGGCAAAAGCAGGGCGAGCGTCTGTCGATCCGCCAGGTGTTCATGACGCCGGGCGTGCGGCCGATTCTGGCGGTGATCGTCGCCTGGATGCTGGCGCATAACATTTTATATACGTATATCGCGCCGTTCCTGGCGCCGTCCGGCTTGCGCCCCCGCGTCGATCTGGTGCTGCTCGTGTATGGCGTCGGTTCCCTGGCCGGCATCTGGCTGGTCAGCCAGCTGATCGATCGCTGGCTGCGCCCGCTCGTGCTGGGCTGCATCGCCGCCTTTGCCCTGGTGGTGGTCGCGCTGGGGCTGGCGATGGACTCGCCCGCCGTGATCTATGTCAGCATGGCCATCTGGGGCATCACCTTTGGCGGCGCCGGCACCTTGCTGCAGACGGCGTCGGCGGACGCGGCCGGCGACGGCATGGACGTGGCGCAAGCGATGGTGGCGACCATCTGGAACGTGGCCATCGCGGGCGGCGGCCTGGCGGGCGGCATGCTGCTCGACGGCTATGGCGCGGCGTCGTTCCCTTGGGCCATGCTGGCCTTGCTGCTGGTGGCGTTGACCATCGCCTGGGGCGCGCACCGCCACAGTTTCAAGCCGGGCCGGCGCAGCGGCGGCGCGGTGCTGGGTCACTAATACACTGTTATTTTGAATAACAGTGTATTGAAATGTGATCAAATGTGACTGGCAAGCACATTTTGTGACGATTTGTTAATTTGCGCCACAGGAATGAATGAGGCGTTAGAATCTACACAGTTTGACAAGTTTCTCAGGCGAAAGGGATGGCAAAAGCATCCCTTTCGCGGGCTGTCAGCCACATTAACTACCTAGGAGTACCCCCATGACCGTGATGAAATCCGTCCTTGTTGCCGCCGCAGCCACCGTTGCCCTGAGCGCGCAAGCCCAATCTTTGCCGACCAACGGCACCCTGGTGGTCGTACCCGCATTTGGCGAAGTCAAGCATGTCAATGACCAGGTGGTCGCTACCCTGGCCGTCGAAGAACAGGACAAGGACAAGGCTGCCGCAGCGTCGAGAGTCAACCAGAAGATGAACAAGGGTATCGCCATCGTCAAGCAGGCCGATCCGTCGGCAGCGCTGAAATCGTACGGCTACTACACCTATCCCGTGTATCCGGAAGAGCGCCCGTTGCCAGCCGGCGCCGTGGCCAAGCCACGTTTGCCGACGGCCTGGCGTGTCGGCCAGTACCTGGAAGTGACGACGGCCAATCTGGCGTCCCTGCCGAAAACCGTGTCGGCGGCGCAAGGCGTGCTGACCCTGAATGGCTTGAATTTCGGCCTGAAGCCGGAAACCATCCGCTTGCTGGACGACCAGCGCATCGCCGCCACCTATAAAAACCTGAACGAGCGCGTGGCCGCCATCGCCAAGGCCATGGGCCGCAACGTCTCGGACGCCGTGCTCGATACGGTGGACTTCGAAGGTTCGGGCAACTACGCCACCGAAAGCCGTCCTGCGGCCGCGCCGATGATGATGCGCAGCGCCAAGATGGTCGAAGACAGCAGCGTCGTCGCCGAACCGAGCTTCGAGCCGGGCGAAACCACGCTCGACATGCGTGTCGTCGGCAAGGTCAAGTTCAAGTAAGCTGAAGTAGGCTGATCAACGCGGGAAGATGTCCGCGTCAGCATGTTTTAAAAATCATGGGGCTGTTGGCCCCATGGTCGTTTTTGCCCCATTATTTTCAGGAGAACACCATGACCGTCATGAAATCGCTGCTGGCCGCAGCCGCCGCTACCGTTGCCCTGGGCGCACACGCCCAGACCTTGCCCACTTCCGGCACCCTCGTGGTGGTGCCCGCCAATGGCGAGGTGGTGCATGCGAACGACCAGGTGACCGTCACCCTGGCCATCGAAGAGCAGGACAAGGACAAGGCCGCCGCCGCCTCGCGCGTGAACCAGAAGATGAACCAGGGCACGGCCATCGTCAAGAAGGCCGACCCGCAAGCCGTGCTGAAGACCCAGGGCTATTACACGTATGCCGTGTACCCGGAAACGGCGCCCTTGCCGCCGGGCGTCGCCGCCAAGCCAAGGGTGCCGACGGGCTGGCGCGTGGGCCAGTACCTGCAGGTGACGACGACCAACCTGGCCGCCTTGCCGAAAACCGTTTCCGCAGCGCAAGGCGTGCTGACCCTGAACCGCCTGAACTTTGGCCTGGCGCCCGCCACCGTGCGCAAACTCGACGACCAGCGCATCGCCGCCGCGTACAAGAACCTCAACGAACGCGTGGCCGCCATCGCCGGCGCCATGGGCCGCAATGTCAATGACGCCGTGATCGACACCATCGATTTCGAAGGTTCGGGCAACTATGCGCAGCGCGTCAGCGTGGCCGGCGCGCGCAACATGAGCGCCGACTCCATGGGTTATGGCGGCAGCCAGGTGGCCGAACCGAGCTTCGAGCCGGGCGAAACGACCCTCAACATGGGCTTGGTGGCCAAGGTCAAGTTCAAATAAGGCTAGTATTGGTGTCAATATTGCCGGCTTGACGCCGCCGCGCTTTTCTTTGGCGGCGGCTCCTCTATAATGGCAACATCGGCAGGCGCACGCCGTGACAGTCTTGCGCCTGCCATCTGGCACCGAATCCCCTGCAGTACACAAGATATGGAACAACATGGCAAACTTCCCCCGTCGTAGAGGCAAGAACGGCACTCCCGCAGTATCCAAAGCGTCCCGCTTCAGCAAATTCGTGCGCCAGCCGGTGACCGATGGCACTGGCAAGAAAACCTTGCGCCGCCGCGGCATCTATCTGTTGCCGAACGCCTTCACGACGGCAGCCCTGTTTTGCGGCTTCTACGCCATCGTCATGGCCATGAACCAGAAATTCGAACACGCGGCCTGGGCCATCTTCATCGCCATGATCCTCGACGGCCTCGATGGCCGCATCGCGCGCCTGACGAATACGCAGAGCGAATTCGGCGCCCAATACGACAGCCTGTCCGACATGGTGTCGTTCGGCGCCGCGCCGGCGCTGGTGATCTACGAATGGTCGCTGCGCGGCATGGGCAAGCTGGGCTGGCTGGCCGCCTTCGTGTATTGCGCCGGCGCCGCCCTGCGCCTGGCCCGCTTCAACACGAACATCGCCGTGGTCGACAAGCGCTTCTTCCAGGGCTTGCCCAGCCCGGCGGCGGCCGCCATGGTGGCCGGCTTCATCCTGCTGATGAACGACCTGGAATTTGCCGGCAATCAGCTGGCCTGGGTGTCGTGGACGATCGCCCTGTTCTCGGGCCTGACCATGGTCACCAATGTGCCGTTCTACAGCTTCAAGGATGTGAATTTCCGCAAGTCCGTGCCTTTCATCGTGGTATTCCTGCTGGCATTGTTCTTCGCGCTCATTTCCATCGACCCGCCGAAAGTGCTGTTCCCGATTTTCGTCGCCTATGGCCTGTCCGGCTACGCCGTGTTTTTCTGGCGCATGGCGAAGGGCAAGCCAGTCAGCATCATCCAGACCGACCCCGAGCATTGATGCGCTGGGTCGGTAGCGTCGCCAGTCTTCAGCCAGCCAGGAGCAGCCATGAACACCAGCAACCGACTCATCATTTTTGACACCACCTTGCGCGACGGCGAGCAATCGCCGGGCGCTTCCATGACGCGCGAGGAAAAGCTGCGCATCGCCAAGCAGCTCGAGCGCATGAAGGTCGACGTCATCGAAGCGGGCTTCGCCGCCGCTTCGCAAGGCGACTTCGAGTCGATACGGGCGATTGCCGGCGCCGTGCGCGAATCGACCATCTGCTCGCTGTCGCGCGCCAACGACCGCGACATCGCCCGCGCCGCCGAAGCGCTGGCGCCAGCCGAGCGCAAGCGCATCCACACGTTTATCGCCACGTCACCGCTGCACATGCAGATGAAGCTGCGCATGACGCCCGAGGAAGTCTTGTTGCAGGCGCAGAACGCCGTGCGCTACGCGCGCCAGTTCACGGACGACATCGAATTCAGCCCCGAAGACGGCAGCCGCTCCGACGAGGATTTCCTCTGCCGCGTGCTGGAGGGCGTGATCGCCGAGGGCGCCACCACCATCAATTTCCCCGATACGGTGGGCTATGCCGTGCCTGAAATCTTCGGCAATACCATCAAGCGCTTGCGCGAACGCATACCGAATTCCGATAAAGCCATCTGGTCTGTCCATTGTCATAACGACCTGGGCCTGGCTGTGGCCAATTCGCTGGCCGGCGTCATGATCGGCGGCGCGCGGCAGATCGAGTGTACCGTCAATGGCCTGGGCGAGCGGGCCGGCAACACGGCGCTGGAAGAAGTGGTGATGGCGCTGCGCACGCGGGCCGCCTATTACAACTTGACGGTGGGTATCGATACGACGCAAATCGTCGCCGCCTCGAAAATGGTGTCGCAGATCACGGGCTTTGCCGTGCAGCCGAACAAGGCCGTCGTCGGTGCGAACGCCTTTGCGCACGCGTCCGGCATCCACCAGGACGGCATTTTAAAGGCGCGCGAGACGTATGAAATCATGCGCGCCGAAGACGTGGGTTGGACGGCCAACAAGATCGTCCTCGGTAAATTGTCGGGCCGCAACGCCTTCAAGCAGCGGCTGCACGAGCTGGGCATTGCGCTCGACTCCGAGGCGGAAGTCAACGCGGCTTTTCTCCGCTTCAAGGAGCTGGCCGACCGCAAATCCGAGATTTTCGACGAAGACATCATGGCCCTCGTCAGCGAGGAGCAGCAGGCGCAGGAGAGTGAGCACTACCGTTTCATTTCCCTGGCGCAGCAATCGACGACGGGGGCCGTGCCGCATGCGCGCGTGGAGTTTCTCGTCGGCGGCAAGCAGATCAGCTGCGAAGGGCGGGGCGACGGCCCCGTCGACGCCACCGTCAACGCCATCGAAAGCGCGGCCGCCAGCGGCGCGGAACTGGTCTTATTCTCCGTCAATGCCATCAGCACGGGCACGCAGTCGCAAGGCGAAGTGACGATGCGATTGTCGCGCGACGGGCGCATCGTCAACGGCGTGGGCGCCGACCCCGACATCATCGTCGCGTCGGCCAAGGCGTATTTGTCGGCGCTAAATAAGCTCCACGCCAAGGATGAACGCATCGACCCGCAGCCGTAAAAGGGCGCTAGCAATCTGTCACCAGAAAAACCGCCGCTCTTCCTTGTCCGGATCGGGCCCGTTCATCATCATGCGCACGATGCCGTCGTGGTCGAAGTGCACGTGCATCATGGAATCCCATACGCCCGATTCCTTGTAGCGGTAGGACCAGACGTAGAGCTTGGGCAGTGGCAGGTAGGATTTTTCCGTCGGGCGGCCCAGGGTGTGCAGCACGTCTTGCTGGGTTGACACGCCTACCTTGATGCGGGCAAAGCCTGGCGTGTCGAGCACCTGCTCGTAGGAAATGAGCTTGTCGTCGGGACCGAAGCGGGCCATGTACGTGTACTGGCCGTACGGGCCCGTCGCGTATTCGAGTTCCGGCCCCGTGGGCAGCTGGTAGATGGCCGTGGGCCGGCCCAGGCGCGCTTCCACGGCGGCGCGCGGCTCGCCCGGCTGCGGCGGCGGGACGTTCCAGCTGGCGCAGCCGGCCAGCGCGGCAAACAGCAGCGGCGTTGCTAATTTGAGCAGTTTTTTCATGTTTGACCTCCTGAAATGCAGGAAAACCCTATCATGCACCGAGAAAAGCGCGCACGGCAGGATACAGGCGGGCATTTTTCCGATATACTTGCGCGTCTGGTTGGAAGCATAGGCCAGTATTTTAATAATCGTAGTTCACGGTGGATAGGGTTCAGACTCTGTGCACCGCATGTGAAAGGTTTATCATGACAGTAGAAAACATCAACAAAGCCGCTATCATCGCGGACAACGCACGTGGTCAAAACGACACCGGCTCCCCTGAAGTGCAAGTTGCACTGCTGACAGCTCGTATCAACGAACTGAACGGCCACTTCAAAGCCCACTCGAAAGATCACCACTCCCGCCGCGGCCTGATCATGATGGTCAACCGTCGTAAGAGCCTGTTGTCCTACCTGAAGGCTAAAGACGCTACCCGTTATCGCGACCTGATCGCTAAACTTGGTCTGCGCAAGTAATTTTTGCCGTACAAGGTTTATACAGAAATGCCTGCGCCAGTTCGCTGACGCGGGCATTTTGTCATTTGAATTCCGGATTTATGTCGAGAAGTACAGTATTCTCTATCGATATCATGTTTTAAAAGTAAAGTAGCAAAGGTGGCAACAAGTAAAGGCAGCATTTTTACGCCGCCTGTGGTGAGGTGAACGACAGCCCCTGAAAATCTGTCGGCAATTAGAAAAGGGATACCCCATGTTTAACAAAGTTACGAAAACCTTCCAGTACGGTCAACACCAAGTGACCCTGGAAACCGGCGAAATCGCACGTCAGGCATCCGGCGCAGTGCTGGTGTCGATCGAAGATACCGTCGTTCTGGCAACGGTGGTGGCACGCAAAGATGCCAAGCCAGGCCAGGATTTCTTCCCTTTGACGGTTGATTATGTCGAGAAAACCTATGCTGCCGGTAAAATCCCGGGCGGTTTTTTCAAGCGCGAAGGCCGTCCTTCTGAAAAAGAAACACTGACATCCCGTCTGATCGACCGTCCTATCCGTCCGCTGTTCCCGGAAGGCTACCTGAATGAAGTGCAAGTCATCATTCACGTGTTGTCGGTCAACCCTGAAATCGATCCGGACATCGCCGCCATGATCGGCGCTTCCGCCGCCCTGTGCGTATCGGGCGTGCCTTTCAACGGTCCTATCGGCGCCGCGCGCGTCGGTTACGCCAATGGCCAGTACATCCTGAACCCGACCGTCCAGCAACTGAAAACGTCGGAAATGGACCTGGTGGTCGCCGGTACCGAAACGGCCGTGCTGATGGTCGAATCGGAAGCGAAACAGCTGTCCGAAGAAATCATGCTGGGCGCCGTGGTCTTCGGCCACGACCAGATGAAAGTCGTCATCGACGCGATTCACGACCTGGTGCGTGACGGCGGCAAGCCGGAAGTGGAATGGGCGCCTGCGCCGAAAAACGAAGCATTGATCGCCCGCGTCGCGCATTTCGCCAACGCCAAGATCAATGATGCGTATCAAACCAAGGACAAGCAAGAGCGTACGGCCAAGCTGAAGGCGGCGACGTCGGAAGTGATCGCCGACCTGTCGGCCGAAGCGGCTGCCAACGGCGGCGCGTCCATCGACAGCGCTGAAGTGAACAACATCCTGTTCGACATCGAAGCCAAGATCGTGCGTACGCAGATCCTGGACGGCGAGCCACGCATCGACGGCCGCGACACGCGCACCGTGCGTCCGATCTCGATCCGCACCAGCGTGCTGCCACGCACCCACGGTTCAGCCCTGTTCACGCGCGGCGAAACGCAGGCGCTGGTCGTCGCTACCCTGGGCACCGCCCGCGACAGCCAGAAGATCGATGCGCTGATGGGCGAGTTCACCGATTCGTTCATGCTGCATTACAACATGCCTCCGTTCGCCACCGGCGAAACGGGCCGTGTCGGTACGCCAAAACGCCGCGAAATCGGCCACGGCCGCCTGGCCAAGCGCGCGCTGATCGCCGCCCTGCCAGCCGCCGAAGAGTTCAGCTACTCGGTGCGCCTGGTATCGGAAATCACGGAATCGAACGGTTCCTCGTCGATGGCTTCCGTGTGCGGCGGCTGCCTGGCACTGATGGACGCCGGCGTGCCGATGAAAGAACACGTGGCCGGTATCGCCATGGGCCTGATCAAGGAAGGCGGCAAGTTTGCCGTGCTGTCCGACATCCTGGGCGACGAAGATCACCTGGGCGACATGGACTTCAAGGTGGCCGGTACCCGCAACGGTATCACGGCGCTGCAGATGGACATCAAGATCATGGGCATCACCAAGGAAATCATGCAAGTGGCACTGGCGCAAGCCAAGGAAGGCCGCGAGCACATCCTGGGCGAAATGCAAAAAGCCATGCCGCACGTCAAAACCGAACTGTCCGACTTCGCACCGCGTCTGATCACCATCAAGATCAATCCGGAAAAAATCCGTGACGTGATCGGCAAGGGCGGCGCCGTGATCCGCGCGCTGACCGAAGAGACGGGCACCCAGATCGACATCAGCGACGAAGGCGTGGTCACCATCGCTTCCGTTGACGCTGCCGCCGGCCAGGAAGCCAAGCGCCGCATCGAAGAACTGACCGCTTCCGTCGAAGTGGGCAAGACCTACGAAGGCACCGTGCTGAAACTGCTGGACTTCGGCGCCATCGTGCAAGTCATGCCAGGCAAGGACGGCTTGCTGCACATCTCGCAGATCGCCAACGAGCGCGTCAACGCCGTGGCCGACTACCTGAAAGAAGGCCAGCTGGTCCGCGTCAAGGTTCTGGAAACGGACGACCGCGGCCGCCTGAAGCTGTCGATGAAAGCTGCCGAAGGCAACGAAGCGCCAGCCGCTTAAGTCAGACTGACTGCGGCCTCGGCCGCATGCTCAAAAACCGCCGGCGCGCAAGCCCTGGCGGTTTTTTTATGCGCGTCGTTTGCGCTGTATCGAAGGTGTGTGCCGACGCGTGCACCGGCCTTGATCCAGCGCGTATCGGCCGCTGCCGCGCCTTGTAGATTCGGAGTGGGATTTTCCCTCGAGAGTCTTCCAAGGAGATGCAGCATGCGCACATTCTGCGGGCTGGCCGCCGCCTTTCTGCTTGCCGTCGCGCCCGGGGTCCGGGCACAGCTGGACAACGCACCCACGCCGGTGCCGTTGCCCATCCCCATCGCCGCCGCGTCCACGGCCATGCCGGCGCAAGACCTCGACGCCTTGCGCGCCGTGCATGCGCGCGAAATCAATGACCTCAGCACCTTCAGGACGGCGGGCTTGCCGCGGGATGCGATCGACGCCTACCTCGAAAGCGGACCAGGGCAGCAGTTCCTGCGCGAATTGCGCGCCGCCGATCCGGCCGCCTCGGCCGACACCATCTATGCGCGCGCGGTCGAGCAGCTCGCCTCCGGCAGCACCGTGCCGGACCTGCAGCCGATGGCTGCCGCGCTGGTGAAGATCGTGCCGCATGGCCAGAATGTGTCGCCGTATTCGCCGTATTTCACCACCAGCGCGCAATTGCAGCTGGCGTCCGGCCGCTGCGCCACCCTGGCCGACTGTTTCGGCTTGCCCTTGAAGAGCGAGGCGCCGCTGTATGATGTGTATCAGATCATGCCCAAGGGCACCGTCAACGTATTCGTCAGCCAGGTGGCGCCGACGCAGGAGCTGGGCGGGCTGGTGCGGCGCAAGGGCGGGGCGCAGCAGTATTTATTGCCCAACCGCAGCCTGTGGTCGGCACCCGTGCTGATCGGCACGATCAAGAATTGAGGACAGATGATGGATCAGCAGCGTTTGCAAGCCCGTGCCGCCGAACTGGAGCAGTTGCTGGGGCGCCTGGCGCCCGCCGACGGGGAGGTGGCCGACCTGCGCAGCGCGCTCGAGCCGCTGCTGGCCCTGGCGGGCAGCGGCGCCCTGGCCGTGCCCCTGCCGTGGGGCGATATCCCGGGCGGGCGCTATTTTACGGAAGGCGGCTTGCGCCAGTACCCCGAGCTGGAGCAGGCATTTGCCCGCTTCCGCATCGAAGCGACGGGCGGCGAATCGCCGGCTCTGCGCAAGCTGCGTGGCGAGATTTGATTTATATATGGTATCAATTGTTGTTTATGGGTAATTGAGAGTCGGTATTGCTTGACGACAAAATCTTATTCATCGACCATGGCGCATCCCTCCCGATTTTCTCTTTTTTATTGGATGCACCATGTTGTCCTCCCTTAAGGCGCGGCTGATCGCCATCGCCGTTTCCATCGTCGTGCTGGCCATGCTGGCCGTCGCCATCGCCAATTTCTTTACCACGCGCTCCAGTACCCTGGCCGCGCTCGACACGCAGATGCTGCAGTTGTCGCACAGCCATGCCACGGCGATCGCCGAATGGCTGCGTTCCAAGCAGGCCGTTGTGGGCTCGCTCAAGCAGGGCGCCACGGCGGCCGATCCCTTGCCTGCCCTGAAGGCGGCCGAGCAGGCAGGCACGTTCGACATGGCGTATATCGGCTTTGCCGACAAGCACGCCGTCTTTTCGCAGGAGCGCAAGCGCGCCGCCGACTACGATCCCACGGCACGCCCCTGGTACAAGCTGGCGTCCGAAGTGGGCGGCCCCATCATCACGGCGCCGTATATCGGCGCCAGCACGGGCAAGCTGGTGGTGACGTTTGCCGAGCCGCTGGGCGGCAAGGGCGGCGTGACGGGCGTGATGGCGGCCGACGTGATGATGGATGCGGTGGTGCAAAACGTCGCCTCGATCAAGCCGACGGCGGCCAGCTATGCCTTCCTCGTCGACGGCGGCGGCAAGATCATCGCCCACCCGGACGGCAAGCTGACCCTGAAGCCGCTGGCCGAGCTCGATCCGGGCCTGAGCGCGCAGGCGCTGGCCGATATCGAAAAGAGCGGCGACGGCGCCGCCATCCGCCTGGACGGGCGCGACGGCATCTTGCATGTAAGTAAGGTTCCAGGCAGCGACTGGCTGCTGGCCACCGTACTCGACCGCGCGGAAGCGACGCAGGCCTTGAGCTCCATGCTGCGCGCTTCGGCCCTGACGGCCTTGCTGGTGCTGGCCCTGGCCGCCACGGTCTTGAGCGTGCTGGTGGCGCGCGCCTTGCGCCGCCTCGGCCTGGTCCGCGATGCGATGGAAGCGATCGCCACGGGTGACGGCGACCTGACCAGCCGCCTCGATGCGGAAGGCACGGACGAGCTGGCGCAGATCGCCAAGGCCTTTAATTTGTTCGTCGAAAAGATCGCCACCGTGCTGGTGCAGATCCGCAGCATCAGCACCCTGGTGCGCAGCGAATCGGCCGATATCGCCGCCGGCAATGCCGACCTGTCCTCGCGCACGGAAGCGCAGGCGGGCGCGCTGGAAGAAACAGCCAGCTCGATGGATGAGCTGACCTCGACGGTGAAACAGAATGCGGAAAACGCGCATGCGGCCAACGAGCTGGCCGTGTCCGCTTCGGAAGTGGCGGCCAAGGGCGGCCGGGTGGTGCAGCAGGTGGTGGGCACCATGGCCGGCATCCAGGAAAGCTCGCGCAAGATCGTCGACATCATCGGCGTGATCGACGGCATCGCCTTCCAGACGAATATCCTGGCCTTGAACGCCGCCGTCGAAGCGGCGCGCGCGGGCGAGCAGGGCAGGGGCTTTGCCGTGGTGGCGTCCGAAGTGCGCAACCTGGCGCAACGCTCGGCTGGCGCGGCGAAGGAAATCAAGGAACTGATCGGCGACTCGGTGGAGAAGGTCGATGCGGGCGGCCGCCTCGTCGATGAAGCGGGCCAGACCATGGATCAGGTGGTGGCCTCGGTGCAGCAACTGACGACCATCATGAGCGAGATCACGGTGGCCAGCCGCGAACAGAGCGCCGGCATCGGCGAGATCAATACGGCCGTCACGCATATGGATACCATGACACAGCAGAACGCCGCCCTCGTCGAGCAAGCGGCTGCCGCCGCGGAAAGCCTGCAGGAGCAGGCCGTGGACCTGGCGCAAGCCGTCGGCATGTTCCGCCTGGGCGATGCAGGTACGGCACCCGCGCCCGTGACGCGCCTCAAGGCAAAGCCGGCCGCTCCGGCGTCGCGCGCGCCAGCCCGCGCGCTGTCGCCAGCCAAGCCGGCCAAGCCGCTTAAGGCAGCCAAGTCCGGCGCCGATGAGTGGGAAGAGTTTTAAGCTGCAAGCGTAGCGATCTGCACGTTCATCCGCGTTTTTGTCAGGCCAGCCTGCCAAAAGCGCAGTTCGTCGCAATCGGCGTGTCTGCCGGGGGCGGTATGGCTATAGTGACACCATACCGCAAGCCCACTGCCAGACACCCGAGGAGAACCACATGAACGCCGCTAAAAACATGGAAATCATTGCCGTTGCCGCCGCCATCCTGGTCAGCGCCAGCTGCTACGCCATCGCCCCGGCCGCTCCGGCCCTGCACGTGGCCAGTTCCACGGCCACCCTGGCCGCGCCAGCGAACAAGGCTGCCATGCAAGTGGTGGTAGTCAAGGCCAAGCGCCTGACTGCCCTGGAAAAAGCCCGCTTCGCATAATTAATTGTCAGCAATTTTTGCTGCTGCTACAGTGGCAGCCAGTGGCAATGCGCGGGAGCTCCACGAGGGCGCCGCGGCACATAAAAACAAGATACCGAGGATGCACTACATGAAAAAGATATTGCAACTGGCGCTGCTGTTCCTGGCGACACTGGGCCTGGTGCGCGGCGCGGCCGCCGAGACCCGCTTGCTGGAGATGCGCAGCGTCGACGCCCGCGTGGTGAGAGTCAAGCTCGATGGCGTAATGGAAGTGCGCATTCGCCAGGGCAACGTGCCTTCACTGAGCATCACGGCCGACAAGCGCTACATTGCCGATGTCAGCACGGCGCAAAGCGGCGACACGCTGCATATCGAAACGGAAGTGCGCGGCTTCAAGCTCGGCCCTTCATCGATCCGCGCCGACCTGGTCTTGCCGAACTTGCGCGAACTGAGCTCGGAAGGCTTCGGCAGCACCGACATCACGGGTTTCAAGGGCGAGGAGCTGACCCTGTCGCTGGAAGGGGCGGGCAGCATCAAGCTGGTGGGCGACTACCGCAAGCTCAATGCCAGCCTGGGCGGCGTGGGCAGCATGCAGATATGGATAGGCAACAATGAGCGCGCGGAGCTGGATTTGCAGGGCGCCGGTTCCGTGGTGCTGGGCGGACGCGGACGCATGCTGAAAGCCAGCCTGGGCGGCCTGGGCAGCCTGAATGCGCAGCAGTTCGAAGCGGACGCCGTCAACCTGGAATTGAGCGGCCTGGGTAATGCCACGGTGAATGCCCATACGAATGCCAAGCTGAACCTGAGCGGACTCGGTTCGGTGGTGGTGTACGGCAAGCCGGCCAACCGTGATATCAGCGTCGAGGGCCTGGGCAAAGTTAGCTGGAAGTAAACGCATTCTGCCGCAGGCCTTCGGCAGGACAAGAATAAGCAGTCAGACCACATCCCATTCCGATGAAAAAACTGATCATTACATTACTCATGCTGTGTGTCATACAGCTACCCGCGCGGGCCGGCTTCGTCGAGGGCGCCAGTGCCTACAACAACAAGAATTACGCGCTGGCTTACAAGGAAATATTGCCCCTTGCTAAGACCGGCAATCCCGATGCCCAGCATTTGCTGGGCTTGATGTATTACATGGGACGGGGCTTGCCGCAGGATTACAAGCAAGCCATGTTCTGGCACCGCAAGGCGGCCGAGCAGGGCAAGGCCGATGCCCAGTACGTGGTGGGCGCCATGTATTACACGGGCAACGCCGTGCTGCAAGACCACAAGCAGGCCGTGGGCTGGTTCCGCAAGGCGGCCGAGCAGAACCATGCCGAGGCGCAGCAGGTGCTGGGCCTGATGTACCGCTATCACATGGGCGGCGTGCAGCAGGATAACGTCATCGCCTACATGCTGTGGAATCTGGCGGCCGCGAATGGCAACGCGAATGCGGCCGACCAGCGCGCCGCCGTGGTGCGCAAGATGACGCATGAGCAAGTCGAGGAAGGGCAGGCCCTGTCGGCCAAATGGAAGCCGGGCACGCCCTTGCCGCGCCAGTCGAAAACGGGCGCCGGTTAAGACGGAGTGGTGGTCTGCAAGGGTGGGCGGCTTGGCGTACAATCGCCGTTTTCCCTTGAGAGAGTCCCGCCATGCGTGCAGTTGCCATCAGCCAGCCAGGTCCCGCCGACGTTTTGCAGATCACTGAGCGTCCCGTTCCCGCCTTCAAGACCGGCGAACTGCTGATCAAGGTGCACGCGGCCGGCATCAACCGCCCCGACGTGCTGCAGCGCCTGGGCAAATATGCGCCGCCAGCCGGCGCATCGGACTTGCCTGGCCTGGAAGTGGCGGGCGAAGTCGTCGATGGCGACTTTACCAATACCGCCTTCAGGAAGGGCGACCTGGTCTGCGCGCTGGTGCAGGGCGGCGGCTATGCCGAATACTGCGCCGCCCCCGCCGGCCAGTGCCTGCCCTTGCCCAAGGGCTTGACGGCGCTGGAAGGCGCCTCCCTGCCGGAAAACTTCTTTACCGTGTGGAGCAATGTCTTCGACCGCTGCGCGCTGGCGGACGGCGAAACGTTATTGGTGCAGGGCGGCACGTCCGGCATCGGCGTGGCGGCCATTCAATTGGCGGCCGCGCTCGGCCACCGCGTGTTCGCCACGGCGGGCAGCGACGAGAAGGCGCGCGCCTGCGAGGCGCTGGGCGCCGAACGCGGTATCAATTACCGCACGGAAGATTTCGTCGCCGTCGTCAAGGAATTGACTGATGGCAAAGGCGTCGACGTTATCCTCGACATGGTGGGCGGCGACTACTTGCCGCGCGAAATCGATTGCCTGGCCGACGATGGCCGCATCGGCCTGATCGCCGTGCAGGGCGGCACCAAGGCGGAACTGGACCTGGGCGCCTTGCTGCGCCGCCGCCTGACGGTGACAGGTTCCACCTTGCGTCCCCGTTCCGTGGCGTTCAAGGCGGCCATCGCGCACCACCTGCGCACGACCGTCTGGCCGCTGATCGAGGCGGGCAAGATCAAGCCCGTGATCTATCAAACGTTCCCGTTAGAAAAAGCCAACGAGGCGCATGCCTTGATGGAAGCGAGCACGCACGTGGGCAAGATCATGTTGCAAGTTGCCTGAAACGGGGCACTGCCTGTTTGACCGGCATCGGTGCCGGAGTTAGAATGACGGGTTATTAAGAATTTAGGCTACTATGCGTCGCAAACTCGTCGTCGGAAATTGGAAAATGAACGGCAGTCGCACCTCGAACGCGGTGTTATTGTCTGAAATAGTTGCTGGCCTGGCTGCTTCTGGCGCCGCCAGCGCCGTCTGCGTGCCTGCGCCCTACCTGGCGCAGTGCCAGGCGCAATTGGCAGGCACGGCTCTCGGCTGGGGTGCGCAGGATGTTTCCGCGCACGCCAGCGGCGCCTACACGGGCGAAATCTCGGTCGCCATGCTGCAGGATTTTGGCTGCGGCTATGTGGTGATCGGGCATTCCGAGCGTCGCGCCTACCACGGCGAGACCGATGCGCAGGTGGCGGCCAAGACGGTTGCCGCGCTGGCTGCGGGCATCACGCCTATCGTCTGCATCGGCGAGACGCTGGCGCAGCGCGAAGCGGGCCAGACCGACGCGGTCGTGGCGCAGCAGCTGGGCGCCGTGCTGGCGGCGATTTCCGCCGATGACGTGGCGAAACTGGTGCTGGCCTACGAGCCGGTCTGGGCCATCGGCACGGGCAAGACGGCCACGCCGCAAATGGCACAGGACGTGCATCAGGTATTGCGCGCCCAGCTGGCGGCAAAGAATGCGGTAGCGGCCGCCGGCGTGCAGATCCTGTACGGCGGCAGCATGAAGCCGGAGAACGCAAAAGAATTGATGGCGATGCCGGATATCGATGGCGGTCTGATTGGTGGAGCAGCATTGAAGGCGGCGGATTTCCTGGCGATTATTCACGCCGCCGATTGAATTAATTTAAACTAAGAATGGAATTGCAATGAACATGATGTTCAATCTGGTAGTGGTAGTACAGGTTATTTCGGCATTGTCGATTATCGCGCTGGTGTTGCTGCAGCACGGCAAGGGCGCCGACATGGGTGCCGCCTTCGGTTCGGGCGCCTCGGGCAGCCTGTTCGGTGCGACGGGTTCGTCGAACTTCATGTCGAAGTCGACGGGCGTTGCCGCCGCGATCTTCTTCGGCGCCACGCTGGCCCTGTCGCTGATGGCCAATCAGCGCGCCACCACGGTGGGCGGCGGCGTGATGGATAAAGTCGTCAAGCCAGTGCCAGTCACCGGCGCGGGCGCGATCCCGACGACGGTGCCTGCGGCAGCTCCGGCGGCCAGTGCTCCGGCAGCGGCGGCACCGGTTGCCAGCACCCCGGCAGGCGCGATTCCGAAGTAATTCTGTCGGAGCTCGATGCCTCATCGAGAGTAATTCTCATTACGGGCAGATTATTGCTCAATGTTTTAGCAGTGCGGCAGGAAAAAATCGTGACGTGCTGGAAGATGTAAAAATTTATCGTTTTTATCTGTGTTTTGATGCATTTGTGCATTAACTTTAGCGCCAAAGCAGAGTAGAATACGGGCCTTACCGCCGACGTGGTGAAATTGGTAGACACGCTATCTTGAGGGGGTAGTGGCGAAAGCTGTACGAGTTCGAGTCTCGTCGTCGGCACCAGAAATCAGAAGCCAGCAACGGCGCACGAGCCATGGCTCGTACAAAGTTGCTGGCTTTTTTTACGAGGATGTGTCGTTCGATCCTGGTCTTAGCTTTGATTGGGGTCGTGCGTTAGATACGCTGCAAATGATCGCAGCGTCCTCATTTAACCGATCGTTCAATATAAGCTTATCAATCGTGAACCTCGAAAATTACTTCCCCGTCCTGCTGTTCATTATTATCGGCCTTGGTGTCGGTATCGCTCCCCAGCTCCTGGGGCGCCTGTTAGGTCCTAACAAGCCTGACGCAGCAAAACTCTCCCCGTACGAATGTGGTTTTGAAGCATTCGAAGACGCGCGCATGAAATTCGATGTGCGCTACTATCTGGTCGCAATCCTGTTTATTTTGTTCGATCTGGAAACGGCATTCTTTTTCCCATGGGGCGTTGCAATGCGCGACCTGGGCTGGGCCGGTTTCGTCACGATGATGGTGTTTATCGCTGAATTCGTGGTCGGATTTTGGTACATTTGGAAGAAAGGTGCCCTTGACTGGGAATAAGCCATGGCTATTGAAGGCGTATTAAGCGAAGGTTTCATCACCACCTCGGCCGACAAGCTGATCAACTGGGCGCGCACCGGGTCTATGTTCCCGATGACGTTCGGTCTGGCCTGCTGTGCGGTCGAAATGATGCATGTGGGCGCAGCCCGCTACGATATGGACCGTTTCGGCGTCGTGTTCCGTCCGTCGCCGCGTCAGTCCGACGTCATGATCGTTGCCGGTACCCTGTGCAACAAGATGGCGCCGGCCCTGCGCAAGGTCTACGACCAGATGGCTGAGCCACGCTGGGTCATCTCGATGGGTTCCTGCGCCAATGGCGGCGGGTACTACCATTACTCCTATTCCGTGGTGCGCGGTTGCGACCGCATCGTGCCCGTCGACGTGTATGTGCCTGGCTGTCCTCCGACCGCTGAAGCCTTGCTGTACGGCATCATGCAGTTGCAGAACAAGATCAAGCGTACCAGCACGATCGCACGCTAACCGGGCCGCTTCAGATTATGACAACACATTTAGAAGTATTGCAAAACGCCCTCGGCACTGCCCTGGGCGATCGCGTTAGCACGACGGTTGCGCTGGGCGAAGTCACCCTGGTCGTCAAGGCCGAGGACTACCTGGCCGTGATGCAGACCTTGCGCGACGATCCGAGCCTGCATTTCGAGCAATTGCTCGACCTGTGCGGCGTCGACTACTCGACCTATGGCGACGGCAGCTGGGATGGCCTGCGTTTTGCGGCCGTTTCGCACTTGCTGTCGGTCAAGCACAACTGGCGCGTGCGCGTGCGCGTGTTCGCGCCGGACGACGACATGCCGCTGCTGCCCTCCGTGGTCGGCATCTGGCGCGCCGTCAACTGGTACGAGCGCGAAGCGTTCGACCTGCTGGGCATCCTCTTCGAAGGCCACAACGACTTGCGCCGCCTGCTGACCGACTACGGTTTCATCGGCCATCCGTTCCGCAAGGATTTCCCCGTCTCCGGCTATGTCGAGATGCGCTACGATCCGGAACAAAAGCGCGTGATTTACCAGCCCGTGACGATCGAGCCGCGGGAAAACGTGCCGCGCGTGATCCGCGAAGAACATTACGGGATGAAATAATGGCTGAGATTAAGAACTACACCCTGAACTTTGGGCCGCAGCATCCGGCCGCGCACGGTGTGCTGCGCCTGGTGCTGGAGATGGATGGCGAAGTCATCCAGCGCGCCGACCCGCATATCGGCCTGCTGCACCGCGCCACCGAAAAGCTGGCCGAGCAGAAGACCTACCTGCAATCCGTGCCGTACATGGACCGTCTCGACTATGTGTCGATGATGTGCAATGAACATGCGTACGTGATGGCCATCGAAAAGATGCTGGGCCTTGAAGTGCCGCTGCGCGCGCAATACATCCGCGTCATGTTCGACGAGATGACGCGCATCCTGAACCACCTGATGTGGCTCGGCACCCACGCGCTGGACGTCGGCGCCATGGGCCCGTTCCTGTATTGCTTCCGCGACCGCGAAGACTTGTTCGACGCCTACGAGGCAGTGTCGGGCGCGCGCATGCACGCGGCCTACTACCGTCCGGGCGGCGTGTACCGCGACTTGCCGGACGCGATGCCGCAGCACAAGGCGTCGATCATCCGCAACGCCAAGGCCATCGGCAAGCTCAACGAAAACCGCCAGGGTTCCCTGCTGGACTTCATCGAAGACTTCGCGCGCCGCTTCCCGAACTCGGTGGACGAGTACGAAACCTTGCTGACCGACAACCGTATCTGGAAACAGCGTACCGTCGGCATCGGCGTGGTCTCGCCGGAAGACGCGCTGGCCATGGGCTTTACGGGCGCCATGCTGCGCGGCTCGGGCGTGCAGTGGGATTTGCGCAAGAAACAGCCGTACGAAGTGTACGACCTGATGGATTTCGACATTCCTATCGGCACCAACGGCGATTGCTACGACCGCTACCTGGTCCGCGTGGAAGAGCTGCGCCAGTCGAACCGCATCATCAAGCAATGCGTGGAGTGGCTGCGCAACAATGAAGGTCCTGTCATGACCAGCAACCGCAAGGTGGCGCCTCCGGGCCGCGTCGACATGAAGACCAACATGGAATCGCTGATTCACCACTTCAAGCTGTTCACGGAAGGTTTCCACGTGCCGCCAGGCGAGGCCTACAGCGCCGTGGAACATCCGAAGGGCGAGTTCGGCGTGTATCTGGTGTCCGATGGCGCCAACAAGCCGTACCGCATGAAACTGCGCGCGCCAGACTACGCCCACTTGCAGTCGCTCGACGAGATGGCGCGTGGGCACATGCTTGCCGACGCCGTGACCATCATCGGGACGCAAGATATCGTGTTCGGCAGTATTGACCGCTAAGAGGCAAAAAGTATGTTGTTATCAGAGCAATGCTATAAGAAAATTGACCGCGAGCTGGCCAAGTACCCGGCCGACCAGCGTCAGTCGGCCGTCATGGCCGCGCTGGCCCATGCCCAGGATGAACTGGGCTGGCTGGCGCCGGAAACCATGAAGGAACTGGCCGACTACATCGGCATGCCGGCGATCGCCGTGCAGGAAGTGGCCACGTTCTACAATATGTACAACGTGAAACCCGTGGGCAAGCACAAGATCACCGTGTGCACCAACCTGCCATGCGCCCTGTCGGGCGGCGTGCGCGCTGCAGAGTACCTGAAGCAGAAACTGGGTATCGATTTCCGCGAAACCACCGCAGACGGCCAGTTCACCCTGGTTGAAGGCGAGTGCATGGGTGCTTGCGGCGATGCGCCGGTCTTGCTGGTCAGTAATAAAACCATGTGCAGCTGGATGTCGAACGAGAAAATCGACGCCATGCTGGAGGAACTCAAGAAATGACGTCACTCCACAACCGCCATATCGATCCATTGATCCTGAAGGATCTGGATGGCAAGAACTGGCATTTGCAAGATTATGTGAACCGCGGCGGCTACAGCGCCCTGCGGCGTATCCTGGAAGAGAAAATCACGCCGGAACAGATCATCGCCGACCTCAAGGCCTCGTCCTTGCGCGGCCGCGGCGGCGCGGGTTTTCCTACCGGCTTGAAGTGGAGCTTCATGCCGCGCCAGTTCCCGGGCCAGAAATACCTCGTCTGCAATACAGATGAAGGCGAACCGGGCACTTTCAAGGACCGCGACATCATTCGTTACAATCCCCATGCCCTGATCGAAGGCATGGCCATTGGTGCTTATGCGATGGGCATCACCGTCGGCTATAACTATATCCACGGTGAAATCTTCCAGGAATACCTGCGTTTCGAAGAAGCGCTGGAAGAGGCGCGCGCCGCCGGTTTCCTGGGCGACAAGATCATGGGTAGCGAGTTCTCGTTCCAGTTGCATGCGCACCATGGTTATGGCGCCTACATCTGCGGCGAAGAAACGGCCCTGCTCGAATCGCTGGAAGGCAAGAAAGGCCAGCCGCGCTTCAAGCCGCCTTTCCCTGCCTCGTTTGGCCTGTACGGCAAGCCGACGACGATCAACAACACGGAAACCTTCGCGGCCGTGCCCTTCGTGCTGAACATCGGTCCAGAGAAATACCTGGCGATGGGCAAGCCGAACAACGGCGGTTCGAAGATCTTCTCGATCTCGGGCGACGTGGAAAAACCGGGCAACTACGAAGTGCCGCTCGGCACCCCGTTTGCGACCCTGCTGGAACTGGCAGGCGGCATGCGCGGCGGTAAAAAGATCAAGGCCGTGATTCCTGGCGGCTCGTCCGCGCCGGTGATCCGCGGCGACATCATGATGCAGACCGACCTAGACTACGACTCGATCGCGAAAGCCGGTTCGATGTTGGGTTCGGGCGCCGTCATCGTGATGGACGAAACACGCTGCATGGTGAAGGCGCTGGAACGCCTGTCCTACTTCTACTTTGAAGAATCGTGCGGCCAGTGTACGCCTTGCCGTGAAGGCACAGGCTGGATGTACCGCATGGTGCACCGCATCGAGCAGGGGCAGGGTCGTCCAGACGACCTGGACATGCTCAACTCGATCGCCGACAACATCCAGGGCCGCACCATTTGCGCGCTGGGCGATGCGGCTGCCATGCCGGTACGGGCCTTCATTAAGAATTTCCGTGAAGAATTTGAATATCATATCGAGCACAAGCATTGCTTAGTGCCCGCATATATCTAAGCTGCGTCAGGTAACGATCACCATGGTTGAAATCGAAATAGACGGCAAAAAAGTCGAAGTCCCTGCTGGTAGCATGGTGATGGACGCCGCCAACAAATTGGGAACCTACATTCCGCACTTCTGCTATCACAAGAAATTGTCGATCGCAGCGAACTGCCGCATGTGCCTGGTCGAAGTGGAAAAGGCGCCGAAGCCTTTGCCCGCTTGTGCGACCCCGGTCAGTGCCGGCATGATCGTGCGCTCCGCCAGCGATAAAGCTGTGCAGGCGCAAAAGTCGGTCATGGAATTCTTGCTGATTAATCACCCGCTCGATTGCCCTATCTGCGATCAGGGCGGCGAATGCCAGTTGCAAGACTTGGCCGTCGGTTACGGCAAGAGCGAATCGCGCTACAAGGAAGACAAGCGCGTCGTCACGCCGAAGGAAGCCGGTCCGCTGGTCTCCATGCAAGAGATGTCGCGCTGCATCCAGTGCACCCGCTGCGTACGCTTTGGCCAGGAAGTGGCCGGCGTGATGGAGCTGGGCATGATCGGCCGCGGCGAACACTCGGAAATCGTGTCGTTTGTGGGCCAGACGGTCGACTCCGAACTGTCGGGCAACATGATCGACCTGTGCCCGGTCGGCGCACTGACCTCGAAGCCGTTCCGCTACAGCGCCCGTACGTGGGAACTGTCGCGCCGCAAATCGGTCAGCCCGCATGACGGCCTCGGTGCTAACCTGATCGTGCAAGTGAAAGCTGGCAAGGTCAAGCGCGTATTGCCGCTGGAAAACGAAGCCGTCAACGAGTGCTGGATCTCGGACAAGGACCGTTTCTCGTACGAAGCGCTGGACAGTGCCGAACGCCTGACGTCGCCGATGCTGAAACAAGGCAACGAGTGGAAAGAAGTCGATTGGCAGACCGCGCTGGAATACGTGGCGCACGGTTTGAAAAATATCAAGCACGAGCATGGCGCTGACGCCATCGCCGCGCTGGCCACCCCGCATTCGACCGTCGAAGAGCTGGTCCTGCTGCAAAAAGTCGCCCACGGCCTCGGTTCCGAGAACGTCGACTTCCGCCTGCGCCAGACCGACTTCGCGCTCGACGCCAGTGTGAAGCCATGGCTGGGCATGCCGATCAACGAATTTGGCCAGATCAAGCGCGCCTTCGTCATCGGCTCGTTCCTGCGCAAGGATCACCCATTGCTGGCCACGCGTTTGCGCGCGTCCGTCAAGGGCGGCGCCAAGCTGTCGATCCTGCATGCCTCCGACGATGATCAGCTGATCACCATCGCCAACAAGATGATTGTCGCGCCGAGCGATTGGCTGGCAGCCTTGTCGGAAGTGGTCGTCGCTGTTGCTAAAGCGAAAGAAATCGCTGCGCCAAACGGTTTTGAAGCGGTTGTTGCTTCGGACGTGGCCGTCGCCATCGCCGCCAGCCTGATGGCCGGCGACCATGGCGCCGTACTGCTGGGTAACGCGGCAACGCAACACCCGCAAGCGTCGCAATTGCATGCTGCCGCGCAATGGATCGCCGAACAGACTGGCGCCAAGCTCGGTTACCTGACGGAAGCGGCCAACACGGTCGGCGCGCACCTGGTCGCCAAGCCGCGCGCCAATGTGCAAGCCGCATTTGCTGCTCCGAAGAAAGCTTACGTGCTGCTGCACGCCGAGCCGGAACTCGATGCCGCCAATCCACAAGCGGCCCGCGCCGCCCTGGATGGTGCCGAGATGGTCGTGGCGATGTCGGCCTTCAAGCACGGCATGGATTACGCCGATGTCTTGCTGCCGATCGCCCCGTTCGCTGAAACCTCGGGCACCTTCGTCAACTGCGAAGGCCGCGCGCAAAGCTTCAACGGCACCGTGAAACCGCTGGCGGAAACCCGTCCAGCCTGGAAAGTGCTGCGCGTCCTGGGCAACATCCTGGGCCTGGCCGGTTTCGACTACGACACCTCGGAAGCGATCCGCGACGAAGCGTTCGGCGCTGGCGTGACCGATCTGTCGGCACAGCTGAACAATATCGCCAAGAACGCACCGGAAGCGGCAAGCTACGCACCGGCATCGCCTGCGCTGCAACGCATCGCCGACGTGCCGATCTACTTCGCCGACGCGCTGGTCCGCCGCTCCGAACCGCTGCTGCGCACGGTCGACGGCGCCGCGCCGCAAGCCCATCTGTCGCCGGCATTGGCCGAGAAGCTGGGCATCAAGGCGGGCGACAAGGTCAAAGTGGCGCAAGGCTCCGGCAGCGCCATCCTGGTGGCGGCACTCCATGCCGGCCTGCCAGCCAATGTGGTCAAAGTGTCGGCGGCGCATGCCTCGACGGCCAGCCTGGGCGGCATGTTCGGTGACATCACAGTTGAAACAGCAGAGGGGAAAATCTGATGGCTCTGCCTGAATTTGTAAACGTCATCAACAGCAGCGGTCAGGATCTGCTGGGCGGCTCGTGGCCGTTCTTCTGGACCCTGATCAAGATCCTGTGCGTGCTGTTGCCGCTGATGGGCCTGGTTGCCTACCTGACCTTGTGGGAACGCAAGCTGATCGGCTGGATCCAGATCCGCGTGGGCCCGAACCGCGTGGGTCCGCTGGGCTTGCTGCAGCCGATCGCCGATGCGCTGAAACTCTTGTTCAAAGAGATCATCATCCCGTCCAAGGCCGCCAAAGGCCTGTTCGTGATCGGCCCGATCATGACCATCATGCCGGCCCTGGCCGCCTGGTCGGTCGTGCCGTTCGGTCCGCAAGCCGTGCTGGCCAACGTCAACGCCGGCTTGCTGATGCTGCTGGCGATTACCTCGATGGAAGTCTACGGCATCATCATCGCCGGCTGGGCTTCGAACTCGAAGTACTCGTTCATGGGCGCCATGCGCGCTTCGGCACAGATGATTTCGTACGAAATCCCGATGGGCTTCGTGATGGTCATCGTGCTGATGGTCTCGGGCAGCCTGAACTTCATCGACATCGTCGGCGGCCAGCAAATCGGCTTCTTCGCCGACAAGGGCGTCAATTTCATGTCGTGGAACTGGCTGCCGCTGCTGCCGATGTTCGTCATCTACCTGGTGTCGGGCCTGGCTGAAGCCAACCGTCACCCGTTCGACGTCGTCGAAGGCGAGTCGGAAATCGTGGCCGGCCACATGGTCGAGTACTCGGGCATGGCCTACGCCATGTTCATGCTGGCCGAATACGCCAACATGATCCTGATCGGCGCCCTGGCTTCGATCATGTTCCTCGGTGGCTGGTCCGCACCATTTGCTTTCCTTGAGTTCTGGGGTGGTTTCGGCGGCTTCTTCTGGCTGTTCGCCAAGACCTTCTTCATCGTGTCGGTGTTCATCTGGGTCCGCGGTACTTTCCCACGCTACCGTTATGACCAGATCATGCGCCTCGGCTGGAAAGTGTTTATCCCGTTGACGCTGGTCTACCTGGTCTTCGTCGCTGCCTGGATGCAGACATCCTGGAATATTTGGAAGTAAGAGAGTGCATACGAATGGATAAGGTAAAAGATTTCTTCAGCAGCCTCTTGTTAGGCGAGCTGATCAAGGGCATGGCGCTGACAGGCAAGTACATGTTTTCGCGCAAGATCACGGTGCAATTCCCGGAAGAGAAGACACCGATCTCGCCGCGTTTCCGTGGCTTGCACGCGCTGCGCCGCTACCCGAACGGCGAGGAACGTTGCATCGCCTGCAAACTGTGCGAAGCGGTTTGCCCGGCGATGGCCATCACGATCGAATCGGAACAGCGTGACGACGGTTCGCGCCGTACCACGCGTTACGATATCGACTTGACCAAGTGCATCTTCTGCGGTTTCTGCGAAGAGTCCTGCCCGGTCGATTCGATCGTCGAGACGCAAATCCTGGAATACCACGGCGAGAAACGCGGGGATTTGTATTACACGAAAGAGATGTTGCTGGCCGTAGGTGATCGTTATGAAAATGACATCGCCGCTGCGCGCGCCGCCGACGCACCTTATCGCTGATGGATGCGCCGCAGCCCCAAAGCTGCGGCGCGCCCCTCGTTCATCTGTACGTCTATTGGGTTTTTTATGGACTTTAAAACAATTTTGTTTTACGCCTTCGCGCTGATCTTGATTCTGGCAGCGACGCGCGTCATCACGGCCCGTAATCCGGTCCACGCAGTACTGTTCCTGGTACTGTCCTTCTTCTCGGCAGCGGGCATCTGGATGCTGCTGCAAGCTGAATTCCTGGCCATCGTGCTGGTATTGGTGTATGTCGGCGCCGTGATGGTGCTGTTCCTGTTCGTGGTCATGATGCTCGATATCAATATCGACCGCATGCGCGAAGGTTTCTGGGGCTACCTGCCACTGTCCGTGACGGTGGGCGTGATCATCGTGCTGGAAATGGCCGCCGTCCTGTGGCACGGTTTCCGCAACTTTGCGCCTAGCATCGCTCCGGTGAACGTCAACCTGGGCGGCACCAAGGAACTGGGCCTGCTGATCTACACGAAATATGTGTTCGCCTTCGAGATCGCTGCCGTCGTGCTGCTGGTGGCCATCGTTGCCGCGGTCGCGCTGACCCTGCGCAAACGCAAGGACACCAAGCATTTTGCTCCAGGCGATGCCGTGCGCGTCAAGCGCAACGACCGCCTGAAGATCATCAAGATGGACGCGGTCGTCGAGCGTCCTGCGGCTGAGCCGGAAGTTAAGGAGGCACCATGACATTATCGCTCACACATTTTCTGGTCTTGGGCGCGATCCTGTTCGCAATCTCGATCGTCGGTATTTTCCTGAACCGCAAGAACATCATCGTATTGCTGATGGCAATCGAATTGATGCTGCTGGCGGTGAATATGAATTTCATCGCGTTCTCCCATTTCATGGGCGACGCGGCCGGTCAGATCTTCGTTTTCTTCATCCTGACGGTTGCCGCCGCTGAGTCGGCTATCGGTCTGGCTATTCTGGTGGTGATGTTCCGTAATCTGGATACCATCAACGTCGAAGACCTGGACAGCCTCAAAGGCTGATGTTTTTCAGACTCGATCTCTCGAATAATAACGATTAAGGTTCATCATGGCGGGGCAACTCCTCAACCCTAACCTCCTTCTTGCCGTACCGCTGGCGCCGCTGGCCGGTGCCGCGATTGCAGGCTTGCTTGGCACCCAGTTCCTGGGTAATTTGGTCGGACGCAAGACGTCGCATACCGCGACGATCCTGGGCGTACTGATTGCGTTCATCCTGTCCGTGCAGACACTGCTGGCAGTGATGGATGGCGCGACATTCAATGGCACGATCTATAACTGGATGACGATCGGCACCCTGAAGATGGAAGTGGGCTTCCAGATCGATTCGCTGTCGGCGATGATGATGTGCGTGGTCACCTTCGTTTCCCTGATGGTGCACATCTACACGATCGGCTACATGAAGGACGACGAAGGCTACAACCGCTTCTTCGCCTACATCTCGCTGTTCACGTTCTCGATGCTGATGCTGGTCATGGCCAACAACTTCCTGCAACTGTTCTTCGGTTGGGAAGCCGTGGGCCTGGTTTCTTACCTCTTGATCGGTTTCTGGTACCAGCGTCCGACGGCCATCGTGGCCAACATGAAGGCTTTCCTCGTCAACCGCGTGGGCGACTTCGGCTTCATCCTCGGTATCGGCCTGCTGCTGGCATTCGCCGGCACCATGAACTACCAGGAAGTATTCGCCAAGAAAGACGAACTGGCGCTGCTGACGATGCCGGGCACCGACTGGGCCCTGCTGACCGTGGCCTGCATCTGCCTGTTCATCGGCGCGATGGGCAAATCGGCGCAGTTCCCGCTGCACGTGTGGCTGCCTGACTCGATGGAAGGTCCTACCCCGATCTCGGCTCTGATTCACGCCGCGACGATGGTGACGGCCGGTATCTTCATGGTCTCGCGCATGTCGCCGCTGTTCGAACTGTCCGACACGGCACTGTCCTTCATCCTGGTGATCGGCTCCATCACGGCGCTGTTCATGGGCTTCCTTGGCATCATCCAGAACGACATCAAGCGCGTCGTCGCTTACTCGACCCTGTCGCAGCTGGGCTACATGACCGTGGCGCTGGGTTCGTCCGCGTACTCCGTGGCCGTGTTCCACCTGATGACGCACGCATTCTTCAAGGCACTGCTGTTCCTGGGCGCCGGTTCCGTCATCATCGGCATGCACCACGATCAGGACATCCGCAACATGGGCGGCCTGCGCAAGTACATGCCGATCACCTGGATCACCTCACTGGTCGGTTCGCTGGCCCTGATCGGCACGCCGCTGTTCTCCGGTTTCTACTCGAAAGACAGCATCATCGAAGCCGTCGAAGCGACGCACATCTGGGGCGCTGGCTTTGCCCAGTTCGCCGTGCTCGCTGGCGTGTTCGTCACCGCCTTCTACTCGTTCCGCATGTATTTCCTCGTCTTCCACGGCAAGGAACGTTTCGGCCAGGCGCATGCGCACGGTCATGACGACCATCACGCGGCCAAGCATGATTCGGACGCGCACGATGAAGAAGACGAAGACGACCACGCGCACCACGGTCTGGAACCTGGCCAGAAGCCGCATGAATCGCCGTTCGTCGTGTGGTTCCCGCTGGTGATGCTGGCGATCCCGTCGCTGCTGATCGGTTACCTGACGATCGGCCCGATGCTGCATGGCGATTTCTTCAAGGGCGTGATTTTCGTTGGCGAAAACCATCCAGCGATGGAAGAGTTGTCGCATGAATTCCACGGCGCGATGGCGATGGCGATCCACGGCCTGTCGACGGCACCGTTCTGGCTGGCATTGTCCGGCGTGGTGGCAGCCTACTACTGCTACATGGTCAACCCGCGCGTACCGGCCTGGTTCTTTGCCAAGTTCCACGCGATCCACACCCTGCTGGACAACAAGTACTACATGGACAAGTTCAATGAAGTCGTGTTCGCCGGCGGTGCCCGCTTGCTGGGTAATGGCCTGTGGAACTTCGGTGACAAGAAGCTGATCGACGGTTTCGTCGTCAATGGCAGCGCCAAGGTTGTCGCCTGGCTGTCCTCGCTGTCGCGAGTGCTGCAGACCGGCTACATCTATCACTATGCATTCGTGATGATCCTGGGCGTGCTGGGCTTCCTGATCTATTTCCTGCCATTCTGGCCCGCTAAGTAAGCTGACCTGATAAAAGAATACTGAGAACCATGATGCAGTCTACGATTTCTACACTACCTCCTTACCTGAGTCTGTCGATCTGGGTGCCGATCATTTGCGGCGTCCTGGTCCTGGCTCTCGGCCGTGACAGCAAAGCGGGCTTTACCCGCTGGCTGTCGCTGGCTGGCGCCGTGCTCAGCATGCTGTGCACCTTGCCGCTGATCCAGCATTTCGACAACGCCGCCCACGGCATGCAATTCGTCGAAAAAGCACCGTGGATTCAAACCTTCAATATCTGGTACTCGCTGGGTATCGACGGCCTGTCGCTGTGGTTCATTCCACTGACGGCGTTCATCACGGTCATCGTCGTCATTTCCGCTTGGCAAGTGATCGAGAAGCGCATCGCCCAGTACATGGGTTCCTTCCTGATCCTGTCGGGCCTGATGATCGGCGTGTTCTGCGCGCTGGACGGCTTGCTGTTCTACTTCTTCTTTGAAGCAACCCTGATCCCGATGTTCATCATCATCGGTATCTGGGGCGGTTCGAACCGCGTGTACGCGTCGTTCAAGTTCTTCCTGTACACCTTCTTCGGTTCGCTGCTGACTCTGGTTGCCATCATCTACCTGCGCAATGTGTCGGGTACCTTCGACATCCTGGCCTGGCACGCGTTCAAGCTGACGATGAACGAGCAGATATTCATCTTCCTGGCCTTCCTGATGGCGTTTGCCGTGAAAGTGCCGATGTTCCCCGTGCATACGTGGTTGCCGGACGTCCACGTGGAAGCGCCGACGGGCGGTTCCGCCGTGCTGGCCGCCATCATGCTGAAACTGGGCGCCTATGGCTTCCTGCGTTTTTCGCTGCCGATCACGCCGGACGCCAGCCACTACCTGTCGGGCTTCATGATCACCCTGTCGCTGATCGCCGTCATCTACATCGGTCTGGTTGCCCTGGTGCAAACCGACATGAAAAAACTGGTCGCCTATTCGTCGATCGCGCACATGGGTTTCGTCACCCTGGGCTTCTTCATGTTCAACGACATCTCGGTGCAGGGCGGTATCGTGCAGATGGTCTCGCACGGTTTCATCTCCGGCGCCATGTTCCTGTGCATCGGCGTACTGTATGACCGCATGCATACCCGCAACATCGCCGACTACGGCGGCGTCGTGAACCGCATGCCGAAATTTGCCGCCTTCTTCGTGCTGTTCTCGATGGCCAACTGCGGTCTGCCAGCCACATCCGGCTTCGTCGGCGAGTTCATGGTGATCCTGGGCGCGGTGAAATACAACTTCTGGATCGGTCTGCTGGCTGCAACGGCACTGATCTGGGGCGCGGCGTACTCGCTGTGGATGGCCAAGCGCGTGGTGTTCGGCAAGATCAAGAACAAGCACGTGGCCGAATTGACCGACATCAACAAACGTGAATTCTTCATGCTTGCTGTGCTGGCCATCGCCGTGCTCGTGATGGGTCTGTACCCAGCCCCGTTCACCGACACGATGCAAACTTCGGTTGCCGACCTGCTGCAGCATGTCGCCATCAGCAAGTTGCCTTAAATAGAAGACCGATAACATGACTAATGCACCTAATCTGGTACCGCTGTACGCGGAAATCTTTCTGCTGATCGCCACGTCGGCGCTCTTGCTGATCGATATGTTCTTGCCTGCGGCGAAGCGTTCGATCACCTATGCGCTGTCGCTGCTGACCCTGGCCGGCTGCGCCTTGCTGACCGTGGGCGACTTCAACGCGGGCACCACCGTCTACACGTTCCACAATATGTTCGTGTCGGACCCGATGTCGCAGCTGCTGAAACTGTTCTCGTACGGCGCCGTGGCGCTGACCCTGATCTACTCGCGTGCCTATGCCACCGACCGCAGCATGCTGTCGGGTAACCTGGGCGGCGAGTTCTACGTGCTGGCCCTGTTTGCACTGCTGGGCCAGATGATCATGATCTCGGCCAACAACTTCCTGATCATCTACCTGGGTCTGGAACTGATGTCGCTGTCGCTGTACGCGCTGATCGCCCTGCGCCGTGACAATGCCAAGGCCACGGAAGCGGCCATGAAATACTTCATCCTGGGCGCACTGGCTTCCGGTTTCATGTTGTACGGTATCTCGATGCTGTACGGCGCGTCCGGCACGCTGGATTTGAACGAAGTGCGCGTAGCGCTGGAAAACGGCAAGACCAACGGCACCATCATGGTCTTCGGCCTGGTGTTCCTCGTTGCTGGCCTGGCCTTCAAACTGGGCGTCGTGCCATTCCACATGTGGGTGCCTGACGTGTATCAAGGTTCGCCGACGGCCGTGACCCTGCTGCTGGGCGCGGCGCCGAAACTGGCCGCTTTCGCCATCACCTTGCGCTTGCTGGCCGAAGGCTTGCTGCCGATGGCACATGACTGGCAGCAAATGCTGCTGGTGCTGGCTGTGATGTCGCTGGCCATCGGTAACTTCACCGCCATCGCGCAAACCAATTTGAAGCGCATGCTGGCGTACTCGACCATTGCGCAAATGGGCTTCGTTCTGCTGGGTCTGCTGTCCGGTACCGTTGACGGTCCAGGCAACACCCTGAACGCGGCTGGCGCAGCCACCGCCTATGGCGCCTCGATGTACTACGTCATCACCTACGTGTTCACCACCCTGGGTACCTTTGGCGTAATCATGTTGTTGGCACGTAATGGTTTCGAAGCAGAAGAACTGGCCGACTTCAAGGGCCTGGGCAAACGCAGCCCGATCTTCGCGCTGGTGATGACCCTGTTCATGTTCTCGCTGGCCGGCGTGCCGCCGCTGATGGGCTTCATGGCCAAGTACTCGGTGCTCGCTTCCGTGCTGGCCACGGGCCAGCTGTGGCTGACCATCGCCGCCGTGCTGTTCTCGCTGATCGGCGCTTTCTACTACCTGCGCGTCGTCAAGATGATGTGGTTCGACGAGCCGACCGACAGCAATGCGCTGGTCGTGCATGGCGACATGCGCGTCGTGCTGGCCCTGAACGGCGTGTTCGTCCTGGCGCTGGGTGCGATGCCTGAGAGCATCCTGGCTGCCTGTGCGACCGCCATCACCAAGACCCTGGCGTCCTGACCGATGGATGTCACCGTCTCGAGCTGGCTGGTGATCGCCCTGGGCATCCTGGGCGCCAACCTGCCTTTCGTGAACGAGAAACTGTTTGCCGCCGTCCCCTTGAAAAAGGCGGCGCAAGCAGAGGGGAGCAAAGGCTGGCGCAAGCCGCTGGCGCTGCGCCTGCTGGAGATGGTGATTCTGTACTTCATCGTCGGCGCCGTGGCGTTCGCGCTCGAAGCGCGCATCGGCAACGCTTTCCCGCAGACGTGGGAGTTCTACGCCATCACCGGCTGCCTGTTCCTGGTGCTGGCTTTCCCCGGCTTTGTCGGACGCTACCTGCGCAAACGCCGTTAGCAACAACGACCGAAAGCGGCGCCTCTGGCGCCGTTTTTTATTGAATAAAGGAATTCCATGGATACGAATCTGATTGAAACCAAGGTCGACGGCGAGCTCGTCTACCAGGGCGGTTTCCTGCGCGTGCAGCGCGACCGTGTTGCACTGCCGGATGGCAAGATCACGGCGCGCGAATTCGTCCTGCATCCGGGCGCCGTCGTGATCCTGCCGCTGCTCGACGACGGCACGGTGCTGATGGAACGCCAGTACCGCTATCCGCTGGACCGGGTCTTCATCGAATTCCCGGCCGGCAAGATCGATGCGGGCGAGTCGCACCTGGCCTGCGCCCAGCGTGAACTGCTGGAAGAGACGGGCTACACGGCCGGCGACTGGCAATTCGTCTCCACCATCCATAACGCCATCGCCTACTCGGACGAACACCTGGAACTGTTTCTGGCGCGCGGACTCGTGGCGGGCGAGCGCCAGCTCGACGAGGGCGAATTCCTGGAAACATTTACGGCCACCGTGCCGCAGCTGCTCGACTGGGTCAAGGATGGCACCATCACGGACGTGAAGACCGTCATCGGCATCTTCTGGCTCGACAAGATTACCAGCGGCACCTGGCAACCGGCTTGATCCTGCGCATGCGCACGGCGATCTTCCTGCTGTTGGCGTCGGCCTGCCTGGATACGCTGGCGGCAGCGCGCACGCCGTTCCAGGTGCGCTGCGAAGACACGATCAGCAAGACGGTGTCCGTGCTGACGGTGCAGCAGAACGGCTACAGCATCGACACGCATCTGCCGTACAAGGCGCTGACCGTCATGAAGGGCACGGCGCGCGCGAATACCTGGGTGCTGGGCCTGACCAGGACGGATTCGCGCGTGGCCATCGCCCTGGCCGGCCCCATGCTGCAAGACCCGGCCAGCGGCTACGAATGCGTGGCGCCGCAGATTACCGTGAGCCTCACGTATGCGCCCGTGGTGATCTATATCGGCAGCGAGTTTGCCCCTGGCACTTGCGCGTATGATGAGATACTCGCGCACGAGCTGCGGCACATGAAGACCTATATGGATCACTTGCCGCGCGTGGAAAAGACTGTGCGCGCCGCGCTGGCCAAACGCTTCGAGGCGCGGCCCCTGTATGCGCCCAGCGGCACGGCCAAGGCGGCGCTGGCGCGCGAGATCGATACAGGCTGGTTGCCGTATATCAAGGCAGAAATGCGCAAGGTGGAAACCTTGCAGGCCGCCATCGATTCTCCGCAAGAATATGCGCGCCTGGGCAAGGCGTGCAACGGAGAAATCCAGAATATCCTGGCGGGCAAGGCCCAGCCCGCCCAGCAGTGACCAGACAAGGAATGGCATGACAGCAGCACCGAATCGCCCCCGTTATTTTGCCCTGATCCCCGCCGCCGGCGTGGGCGCGCGCATGGAAGCGGGCAGTCCCAAGCAATATTTAGCCATCGCCGGCAAACCCATGCTGCGCCACGCGCTCGACGCCTTTCTCGCCAGCCCCCTGATCGCGCATACCTATGTCGTCGTCAGCGCCGACGATGGCGTGATCGATACGGTCGTGCCGGAGCACGGCGTGACTGTGCTGCGCTGCGGCGGCGCCACGCGCATGGAAAGCATCCTGAATGGCTTGCACGCCGTGCACGGCTGCATCGATGCCCACGACCAGGTGCTGGTGCACGACGCGGCGCGGCCCGGCCTGACGCCGGCGCTGATCGAAAAGCTGATCACTGAGGTGGGCGACCATGCGGCCGGCGGCTTGCTGGCCTTGCCCGTGGTCGATACCGTCAAGCGGGCCGGGCCGGGCAGCCTGTCGGCGCAGACGGTGCCGCGCGACGGCCTGTGGCTGGCGCAGACGCCGCAAATGTTCAGCTATGCCTTGTTGCACCAAGCTTTGTCCGAGGCGCCCGATCCGCAAGCGATCACGGACGACGCCAGCGCCGTCGAAGCGCTGGGCCTGGCACCGAAACTGGTCGAGGGCCACCCGCGCAACCTGAAGGTGACCCTGCCGCGCGACATCCATACGGCCGAACTGTATTTGGCCCATCCTTGACTTCAGAAAGACCTGCATGCACACAACGACTCCCGACCTCCCATTTCGTATCGGCCAGGGCTATGACTGCCACGCGCTGGTGGAGCACCGCGACCTGATCATCGGCGGCGTGAAGATTCCCCATCACCTCGGTTTGCTCGGCCATTCCGACGCCGACGTGCTGCTGCACGCGATTACCGACGCCATCTTCGGCGCCGCCGCCCTGGGCGACATCGGCCGCCATTTTCCCGATACCGACGCGCAATTCAAGGGCGCCGATTCGCGCACCCTGCTGCGCGAAGCCGTGCGCCGCGTGCAGGCGACCGGTTATATCATCGGCAATATCGACGCCACCATCATCGCCCAGCGACCGAAAATGGCGCCGCACATCGCCGCCATGTGCGCCAACGTAGCCGAAGACCTCGGTGTGACCGTGGGCCAGGTCAATATCAAGGCCAAGACGAATGAAAAACTGGGCTACCTGGGGCGCGAAGAGGGCATCGCGGCCGAAGCCGTGGCCCTGCTGCTGCGCGCCTGAACGTGCCCGCCAACCTTCGTTGCTGAATTTCAATGATTTTCGTGAATTAATATTTCCAAAGTGTAATTTGGTGAAAAAATAACGTTATTGTCATGATAATATGTGTGCGTTTTTTCAGACGCGACAAGACGTCACCTTTATAACCACGGGAAATCTTAAGAGAACGGAATCATATGAAGAGTCGTATGCAGGGGCCGGTATTGCGCTGGCTGGGGGCCAGCGTGTTGGCCATGTCGATGCTGGCCGGCTGTGGCGGTGGAAGCAACAATGACGGCGGCGTCGTGACGCCGCCCGTGGCCGTCGTGCCGCAGCCTGCCATCCTGTTTGCCGGGGCTGTTTCAGCGGCGGCCGAAGGCGCCGACGCCATCGGCACCATGGGTGCACCCATCGAACTCGATGCGAGCGGCAGCAAGGATAGCGATGGCAATGCGTTGAGCTTTGCGTGGAGCATCGTTTCCAAGCCGGCGGACAGCGCGCTCAAGCTGGACGACTCTGCCAGTGCAGCCAAGCTGAATTTCCAGGCCGATGTGCTGGGCACTTATGTCTTCAAGCTGCGCCTGGCCAATGGCAAGGGCGGCTCGGTCGAAAAAAATGTGACTGTACTGGTCAATAACCGGGTGCCGAACGCCGTCGTGGTGGTCAATGCCACCTTCACGGCGCAGCCGGTCGTCAAGCCGGCCATGGCCATTTCGGTCGGTTCCGGCATCGTCCTCGACGCCACGGGCGGCACCGACGCGGATGGCGACAAGGTCACCACCACGTGGGAATTGATACAGAAGCCGGCCAGCAGCACTTCCGTGCTGTTTGTCGCAGGTCAAACCGCGCGTTTCTCTCCGGACGTGCTGGGCCTGTACAAGGTGCGCGCCCGCGGTGCGGACGGCAAGGGAGCCTATGCCGAGACCGTGTACCAGTTCGACGTCAACAACAGCTTGCCGACGGGCGTGATCCAGGGCACGGTGGCCGTGGTCAGCCGCAACAACCAGACCGTCCCCGTCGGCCAGCCGGTAGTCACCAGCGGTATCCTCAGCTACGACGAGGGCGGCGCGAAATTGAGCTACGCCTGGGCTGTCGACAGCCGGCCTGCCGGTTCCGTCGCGGTGCTGGGCGCCGCCACGGAGGCCATACCGTCGTTCACGCCGGACGTGACCGGCGCTTACGTGCTGTCGCTGACCGTGGGCAATGGCCGCCAGACGGCGATCGCCTACCTGAAACTCAATGCCGTCACCTCGACCTCGAGCGTGGTTTCGTTGCCGTTCAAGCCGCTGGACATGCGCTATAGCCAGGCTGTTGACCGCCTGGTCGTCGTGACTGCCGAGCCTAACACCCTGAAAGTCATCAATCCGGTGGATGGCGCGGTCACCAGCATCGATCTGCCGACGACGGTCAAGGCTTTCAATCTGAGTCCGGATGGCAAGCTGGCCGGTGTGTTGCATGATAGCGTGGTGAGCCTCGTGGACCTGGTCACGGGAACCGTCCTGAAATCGACGGGCACCGGCGGCACGCAAACGGAAGTCTTCGTCACCAATGACGGCGTGGTCTTCCTCTCGGGCCAGGCGCTGTCTTCCTCGGCGCGGCCGGCGGTCGCCGTGATCAATGCCCGCACGGGGCAGGCTTTGCCTGCGCTCGATTTCGGCGCCGGCGGTTTCTACGGCGTCCTGCGCGGCGCGTTCGCCGTATCGAAGAGCAAGGTCTTTCTTGCGCCGGCTAGCAGCTCCAGCCTCTCGTATTTCACCTTCGATCCGCAAACGAATGCCATCCTTACCAGCGGCAGTGTTTATGGCGATTACTACATGATGTCGCCGTTCTTCCTGTCGCCGAAGGAAGATCTGCTGTTCTCCGCAAATGGTACGTATTTCAATACCGAAACCCTGAAATATGTGGGGCGCTTCATCCTCGGTATCGGCAACAGCGGCCAGAGCAATACCGTGCTGTCGATGAGCTATTCGCCCACCACGGCGGAAGTGCTGCTGATGGAAAGCTCGCTTGACTACGTTTCTTCGGGATACGATACGACGTACCAGACCAGCTACAAGAAATATAGCGGTGAACTGCTGTTCCCTGCAGGCAGCGTCAGCCTGCCGGTGATCGGCGGCGAAGCCAGCTACGGTCTCGGCGTTTTCCATACGTCGGCCGGCGAGTCGCTCGCTGTGGTGCAGACGGGCGGCGCCCAGAAGGGCACGGCGCGGGCCAAGTACTACCTCGTGTATCGTTGATGGCATGAAAACGGCGGCGCGTCCGCCGTGCAAGATGTGATATTTTAGAAGGCGGCGCGATGGCACAGACCATCCCGGCCGCCTTTTTTCATTGACGACACAGGAGAACCCGGGATGCCAATCATCAAGCGTACACACCTCGCCACCGCACTGCTGCTGGGAGCCTTCGCCGCTTGCGCCATGCCTGCCCATGCCGAATTGGCCGCCACGGGCGAGCCGCCCGCCGCCAAACAGGGCTGGAAGGCCGAGACCGTGGCGCAGGGCGTGCGCCAGCCGTGGGGCATCGCCTGGCTGGGGGAAGGACGCGCGCTCGTCACCAGCAAGCAGGGTACCTTGCATCTGCTCAATGGCAAGACATTCGAGGAGGTGGTGCTGAAGGGCATGCCCAAGGTGTTTACGGGCGGGCAGGGCGGCCTGCTCGATATCGTGCTGCATCCGCAGGATGCGGGCAAGCCGAACCCGCGCGTCTACATGACGGTGTCGACGGGCACGAATGACGCGAACCGCACGACCCTCGTGCGCGGCGTGTTCGACGGCAAGAAGGTGACGGGCATCGCGACCCTGTTCCAGGTCGCCACCGACAAGAGCGGCGGCCAGCATTTCGGTTCGCGCCTGCTGTGGCTGCAGGATGGCACTTTGCTGATGAGCGTGGCCGATGGCGGCAATCCGCCATTGCGCATCGGCGACCGCCTGGCGCGCGAGCAGGCGCAAAACCTGGCCACGCACCAGGGCTCCATCCTGCGCCTGACGGAAGAGGGCAAACCGGCGCCCGGCAATCCGCTGGCCGCCAAGGGCGCCTTGCCGGAAATCTGGTCGTATGGCCACCGCAACGTGCAGGGCCTGGCGCTCGATCCTGTTTCCGGCCGCGTGTGGGCCACGGAACACGGTCCGTATGGCGGCGACGAGCTGAACCTGGTGGTGGCGGGCGGCAACTACGGCTGGCCCCTGCAAAGCTATGGCGCCGACTACAAGACGCATGAACCCGTCGGCAAGCATGAAGTGGCGGGCATGATCAATCCCAGCGTGGCCTGGGTGCCGTCGCCGGCCCCGTCGGGGCTGGCCGTCTATACGGGCGACAAGATCGCCGCCTGGCGCGGCAGCATCTTCAGCGGCGGCCTGGCGGCCAAGGATATCCGCCGCATCGCCGTCGATGCGAACGGCAAGGTGACGGGGCAGGACCGCCTGGCCATCGGCGCGCGCGTGCGCGACGTGCGCCAGGGACCGGATGGCTACCTGTATGCGCTGACGGACGAGGACAATGGCCGTTTGCTGCGCATCGTGCCGCAGTAACACGGCGGGCGCCCACTTCGCTTAAGATGGCGCCTTTACTTCATTCAAGGTGGCGGCATGGCCCGTGATACTTATGCATATCGGCATGTTGCCGTCGAATCGCGCGCGATTCATGGCCGCGTGGAAATCCGCCCCGTGCCGGGCCAGGCCTTCTCTCCGGAGCTGGCCGTGCAGTGCTCGCGCCGCCTGTCGGACCTGCAGCGCTACCCGCTGGGCAGCCGCTTTTTACTCTTTGCCAAGCTGACGGACCGCCTGGGCGGCACGCCCTTCCTGTATGCGTATCACGGCGATGCCGACGTGCCCATGACGCCGGCCGAAGTGACGAAATTTCTCGGCGAATTCCGCCGCGGCCGCATCTGAAGGCAGTTTCCTACGACGCCGGGCACGCCGCGCCGGCCTTGGTACTGGCCTGCGGCTTGCCAAAGAGTGCGATCGTCAGGGCGCAGCCGAGCGCGAACAGGCCGCCCACCACCATCGCGCTCGACACGCCCAGCCGGTCGACGGCCATGCCGCCGAGTAGGGCGCCCGACGCCAGCGACACTTGCACGATGGCGACAAACAGCGCGCTGCTGCCCTCCATCAAGTGGGGCGCCGCCTTGAACATCCACGTCTGCACGGCGATCGGCATGGCGCCGAAACCGAAGCCCCAGACGGCCACCAGCAGCATGGCCGTCACCGAATGGCTGCCGAACGCGGCCAGGGCCAGGGTGGACAGGCCCAGCACGGCCCCCGTCGCCATCAGCGCGGCCCGTTCGTAGCGGCCGGCGGCCCAGCCGCCTGCGAGGTTGCCGATGAAGCCGGAAGCGCCATACACGAGCAGCATGGCGCTGACCGTGCCGGCTGCCAGGTGCGAAATCTGCGTGAGGAAAGGCGCGATATACGTGTAGGCGGCGAACTGGCCCGTGAAGAGCATGGCCGTGGCGATCAGGCCCAGCCTGGCCTTGCGGATGCCGAAAATCATCGGCAGCTGGCGCAGGCGGATGGCTTGTGTCGGCGGCAACTTAGGTAACAGCAACAATTGGCCGATGAAGACCAGCACGGCAATGGCGCTGGCCGCGCCGAAAGCCACCCGCCAGCCCACCAGCTCGCCCACCAGCGCGCCGGCCGGCACGCCCGCCACCGTGCCCAGCGAGACGCCGGCGAAGATGATGGACATGGCGCGCGACGCATGCTGCGGCGCCACCAGGCGCGGGCCGATGGCGCTGCCGATGGCCCAGAAGCCGCCCACGCCTACGCCCAGCATGGCGCGGCCCAGCAGTATCCACGCATACGAGGGCGCCAGCGCCACCAGCAGGTTCGAAGCGACGAGCAGGGCGGTGAGCGCCAGCAGCACGATACGGCGGTCCAGACGGCCCGAGCCGACGGTGACGAAGATGGCGGCAAACGCGGCGACGATACCGGGCGTGGTGATCATCAGTCCCGCCTGGCCCTTGCTGATGGCCAGTTCGGCGGCCATGGCCGGCAGCAGGCCGACGGGCAGGAATTCGGAGGTGACGAGGGCGAAGGCGCCGATGCCGACCGATAGGACGGCCAGCCACGGCGCGACGGTGGTATCGTCGGCAGAGGTGTTGGAAGGTGTGTGCATAGGGTTCCTGAAAAGCCGGGAGGTTTTTAACCGGTCGGTATATAATCAGGGCAGGCAGACAGTGTTGTCAATAATTTTTTACCGAACGGTATGAAACAAGATAAAAAAGAGGAAGTCGTCAAGGCGAAAACGGGGCGGCCCCGCACGTTCGACGCGGACGAGGCGCTCGATTGTGCCATGAAGGTGTTCTGGGAAAAGGGCTATGAGGGCAGTTCCCTGCCGGAATTGACGAAGGCCATGGGCATGAACCGGCCCAGCCTGTATGCCGTCTTCGGCAACAAGGAGCAATTGTTCCACAAGGCGCTCGAGCGCTACAGCGACACGCGCATGCGGTTTTTCGATGCGGCGCTGGAACAGCCGACGGCGCGCCAGGTGGTGGAAGCCCTGCTGACGCAGTATGTCGACGCGCAAACCATGCCGGACGGCCCGCACGGCTGCATGGGCGTCAATGCGGCGCTCGCCTGCAGCGACGACGCCTTGCCGATCCGCGATGAATTGTTCGCGCGCCGCCTGCGCGGTGAAATCAAGTTGCGCGACCGCTTGCGGCGCGCCAGGGAAGAGGGGGATTTGCCGCCCGATTCCTGCCCGGAGCAGCAGGCGCGCTTTGTCGTGACCCTGTCGCAGGGCATGGCCATCCAGGCGGCGGCCGGTGTCTCGCGCGAGCAATTGCAGCAGATGGTGGGTTTGCTGCTGCGCAATTGGCCGATGTAACTAGCCGGTCGGGGCAATGGTCTTGGCCAGGTCGCTGGGCGCCTTGCGCCGCCAGGCGGCCGTCAGGGCGGCGGCCAGCATGTCCAGTTCCGCGTCCGCCAGGCATACCGTGATGCCGGCCAGCCGTTCGCCCCACCAGAGTTTCTCGCAGCCGGACGGCGTGATGACGGTGGCGATATGCGCCGCTTCCGCATCGAGCAGCACGTTGATGTGCTCGTCATCGGGCAGGGTGGCAAAGATCTTCCCGCCCACGCGGAAGGCTGGACGGTCGTGGTGTTCTTCCTCGCTCGTGTCGGGAAACGACAGTGCCAGATAGCGTAGTTCTTCCAGGTCGACCATTCCTCTTTCCCCCTCATCGGACAGATAGCAGCGTGACTACATTTTGCCATGCTGTTTCGCCCCGTGGTGCAGCGGCATGCGAAAAGAAATGCGCGCGATGCGACATCGGCGGGCTGGTCTGTGGTGCCGCCGCGACACGCCACGCACCGCGCAGGGCCGCCGCGTCAGAGCAGAACATGCCGTTTTTCCGCCGCTGGACAGCTGCTTGCCAGAAAAATATCTTTCATGGTTAAAAGAAAAATACTTTTCTTCTAAGGAATTTAAGCTAGAATAGCTTCAACGTCTTACCTGACCCGTCAATTGTCTGGCCTTGTTCCGGGAACCCGAACCCTTCCCAGGACGCTTGCAGTGCCGCCATGGCACGCTGCAAGTCCGTACTGTCACGCGGAAGTTCACGCCCCCGACCGCTCATTCCTGCAATCCCTTGCGCTTTGCCGACACGCCTCAATGCAGCGTGTATTCAGCTCCAGCGCTCCTTGCTGCGCCCACTGAATACTTACTTACTGGATACCATCATGAAAAACTTGCCTAAAATCGCCCTGTCCCTGATCGCCGTCGGTGTGTTTGCCCACGCGAACGCCAGCACCATCACCCTGTCCACCGGTTACTCGACCGCTGGCGCGCAAGCTTCCGCCGCCGCTTACCAGTCCGTGGTGAACGCCGCCGTGGCCACGCCAGGCGCCGGCTATGGCTCGACGACGATTGCCAGCTACGATAACGTCAACAACAGCGGCCTGTTCGGCAGCGGCTCGAACATCGCCTTCAAATCCGTCATCAACTTTGGCGTCAGCGCGGCCGATGCGGGCGCCTGGAGCTTCCGCAGCGGCGTTGACTTCGGCAAGGGCGGCGCCCTGTTCCTCGACGGCGTGGCGCTGGACTTCAAGACGAACGACATGTGGTGGGCAGGCAACTACAACAATGGCAGCCAGTTCCTCAGCGGTTCGAGCGCCTTGTCGGCGGGTAACCATACCCTGAGCATCTACGGCCTGGAAGGCTGCTGCGATGGCGGCCAGCAAGCGCAGTTCAAGGCGGGCAACAGCAATTTCGTCAGCTTCGGCGCCAAGGATGGCTTGATCTCGGCCGTCCCTGAGCCAACCACCTACGCCATGCTGCTGATCGGCCTGGGCTTGCTGGGCTTTACGGCGCGCCGCAAGCAGGAAGCCAAGTTCTAAGCACAAGTTTCAAGCGACGATACGCTGCGCGCCTCGCGGCGCACATGAAAAAGCCCGCCGGTCTGTCAGGACACGGCGGGCTTTTGGCATGGCGGCGCGTTAATCGCCGCTGTCTTCGTCTTCGTCGGCGCCCTTGGCGGCCTTGCCCCGTTCGGCGTCGACGGCACGCTGCAGGCTGGCCGCATCGCGGAAGAAGGCGTCCGTCGTGTGATCCGGGCTCAGGCGCAAGGCCGGCGGGTAGATCGCCGACATGTAGGCCTCGTCAGCCAGGCGGCCGCTGATCTGCAGATTGCTCAGCAGGATAAGGGTCGAGCCGAGGATGGCCAGCACGACGGCGACAAGGCCGAAGCGGCGCGGATGCTGGGGTTTGATCGTGCACAAATGGTAGTAGATCATCGCGCAGACGATGACGATGAACATATGCCGTCCGTAGCGCGTCAGCGCTTCGAGCGAGAAGGCATACGCCGTCACACTGCTGGCCAGTTCCCACACTTCCATGGCCAGCAAGCCGCAGCCGATGATGAACAGGTGGCGGCCGAAGCGCGCCATATGGCCGAACAGGCGGTTTGCCACGGCCCAGATCGACGCCCACACGAGGCCGCCGGCCAGCGCGGTGGCGATGATCATCAGGTAGGAAATCGGCTCGAAGGCATCCGCATCACTCAACCAGTTGCTGAAGGCGGCCGAGGCGCCGATCATGGCCAGGCCGGCGACGGCCGGGCGCAAGCCTTCCCAGTCGTGCCTGGTCGTGTCGCCCAGTTCGGGCGCCACCGGATGGTCGCTGGCGCGCACGCGCAGGCGCGTGTGGCCCAGGCGCACGATGCTGTTGCCGTTCAGGGCCACTTGCGCTTGCCGCTGTCCCCGGTGGATCACGCCATTCTGGCTGCCCAGGTCGCGCAGCAGCAGGCCGCCTGCGCCATCGTCCTCGACAATGGCGTGCTCGGCCGCCGTATGCGCATCGTCGAGGATGAAGTCATTGTCATAGCCGCGCCCGATACGGATCGGCAAGGCGGCTATGCGCTCGCGCCGCTGTACTTCGCCATTCTCGGCGAGGATTTCGATGTAAAAGGGCGGCTTCATGGCTTGCGGCTGCCGGTGGTGGAGGGCGCGCGCGACAGCGCTTCGAGGAAGGTGCGCGTGACGCGCATGCCGTTGGCATAGGACACGCCGCGCGCGTCGATGCGGCTTTGCAGGCTCATGAGTGGCTCGTCGGTGCTGGCGGCCAGCAGGGCAAAGTCGTACAGTCCCGTAAACTTGCGGTAGGCGCGCACGCACAGGACGGCGCGCAGGGGCAGAGTCTTGTTCTTGACGAACTGTTCGGTGCAATGGGGGCCTGTCAGATTCACGCTCTTGTAGCTGCCGAAACTTTCATTCTTGAACGAGGCGCTGGCCAGCTCGGAAAAGCGCAGCGGGCCCAGCTCGCTGCTGCGCAAGAATTCGTGGCGCATCGATACTTGTCCCGTCTGCAGGGCGCCGGAAATGAAGATGGCCGATTCCATGGCGCAGCTGGTGTTGTCGAGCATATAGGGCTTGTCGGACTTGACGTTGGAGCGGCCCCAGCAGCGCATCTGGTCGGATTCGCGCACGGGCACGCGGTACGGGCCCATGGCTTTCAGGCTCAAGGGCGTGTCGAGCAGGCGCGCCAGCATGACTTCCTGATGCGCCAGCAGCTGCGCCGTCACCAGCGGCTTGAAGTCCTTCGGCGGCTTGCCTTGCAGGGCGACCTTGGCCAGCAATTGCTGCGCATAGCGGGCGGGCACGAGAAAACTGACGAGTTCGCCGTCAAGGCGTTTCGACACGTTCACGCCGGCCACGTCGCCATTCGCCGTGACGCTGGGGCCGCCGCTCATGCCGGCATTGATCGGCCCCGTAAACATCAGCTGGTCATAGAAGCTGCGCGTGACGACGCCGTTGTACGAGCCTTCCGAAATGGCGAAGCCCAGGTCCAGCGGGTTGCCCATCGAATACAGATACTGGCCCTGCGTCAGCGGTGCCAGCGGTTCGGGCATCTTGAAAAAGCCCGTGCCGTGGCGGTTGACGCGCAGCACGGCCAGGTCGTGCAGCACGTCGACGGCCAGCAATTCCACATTGCCCCGTTGGCCGCTCGTGTCGACCCATTCGCCCACATAGGTATCGGGATCGAGGGCGAATTGCGACACGACGTGATAGTTGCTCACCACCAGGTCGCCCGTGCCGATCAAAAAGCCCGAGCCGACCGACGATTGCGTGCGGCCGTTTTTCAGCAGCACGCGCACTTGCAGGATGTCGGCGCGCGCGGCCGTGTACAGTTTTTGCGCGGCCGACGAGGGCGGCGGCAGGGCCGCGTGTTCGGTGGCGGCGGGCGCGGCGGTGGCCGGCGGCGGTTTGGCGGGGGGAGTCGACGCGTTGGCGGCCGCGGCTGGCGCCGGCGCCGGGGCCGCGTGTGCGCCTGCGGCAGCGCACAGGCTGGCCAGCAAGCAGGCGTAGTTAGATAATTTCATGCATCCTTTGTGCGTGAGCAGGAGCGAGGCTGGCGCTGGCCGGCGCCAAGGGGACGCGCCGCTGCGCGCCCGCCGGCAATTACAGGGCGCCGTCTTCCAGCGCCGGCGCCGTTTCCGGCGTCATCATGTGGCCCAGCTTGCTTTGCTTGGTATTCAGGTAGTGCTGGTTGAAGGCGTTGCGGTTGACCAGCAGTGGCACCCGTTCGGCCACCGTGATGCCCAGCGCTTCCATGGCGGCGATCTTGCGCGGGTTGTTCGTCATCAAACGCAGGCTGTTGATGCCGAATTGCGCAAACATCGGTTTGCACAGGGTGTAGTTGCGCGCGTCGGCCTTGAAGCCCAGCTGTTCATTCGCCTGCACCGTGTCGGCGCCTGCCTCTTGCAGGCGGTAGGCGCGGATCTTGTTGATCAGGCCGATGCCGCGCCCTTCCTGGCGCAGGTACAGCAAGATGCCGCGGCCTTCCTCGGCGATGCGTTTCAAGGCGCCCTCGAGCTGGGCGCCGCAGTCGCAGCGCTGCGAAAACAGCACGTCGCCCGTCAGGCACTCGGAATGCACGCGCGCCAGCACCGGTTCGCCGTTGCCGATATCGCCCAGCACCATGGCCAGGTGTTCCTTGCCCGTGGCGTGCTCGACAAAGGCGTGCAGGGTGAACTGGGCCCACGGCGTCGGCAGTGCGCAGGAAGTCGTGTAATCCAATTCGCCTGTCGCCAGGAGGTCTGCGCCGCTTTGCATGGTTGTGCTCATATAAGTAATTGTCAAAAATAAAAGGCGCGCGACACCACTCCGGTGCCGGCGCGCCTTGCCATCATACCAAAAAGCAGGGAAACGTTTTCCCTGGCTGCCATTCGGTCGCTGCAACGTCTGGTGATGAACCTTACTTAGGGGCACTTCCTCCTTTTACAAGGTCGATGGCTGGCTTTGCCTGGCGGATGCCGCCGCCAGGCAAAGGGCATCAACTGCCGATACGGCCGCCGTCGTTCTTGGTGATCACGATGGTGGCCGAGCGGGGACGCTTGCCGGCGCCATAGCCGGCGTTGGCCGGCCATTGGCTCGTGTATTTGGACGGGTCGCCGATATTGGCCAGCGCGGTGTTTTCGCCCGGGTGCTGGATGTTGATGAACATGGTCTTGCCATCGGGCGTTTCGCTGATGCCCGTGATTTCCGAGCCGACCGGTCCCACCAGGAAGCGCTTGAGCGTGTCGGCCGTGGGTTTCTTGCCGATGAAGGTGTCGACCGCCAGGTTGCCGCCGGCCGCCGTCGCGTAGTTCAGGGTGGACTTGGCGCCGTCGCCCACCTTGCCGGGGATGGCCGCCAGCATCATGCAGTTGGTCACATCGGTGTACGCGCCATCGTCCGTCTGGATCCAGCAGATGCCCGTGTAGGGGCTGAAGGCCAGGCCGTCCGGACTCGAGAAGTCCTGGTCCGCCGTCAGGTTCGACAGGTTGATCTTGCTGGCGTCGGCGCCGCTCTCGGCGCCAAACAGGTAGACATCCCAGGTAAAGCTGGTGGCCGCGGCCGCGCCCGTGCCTTCCTTGAAGCGGATGATGTGGCCGTTCGGATTGCCGTTCTGCGCGCTGCCGCCCTTCATGTCCGTGTAGGCGCGCGGGTTGGCGCTGTCGGGCGCCAGCTGCGACGAGCCGCTCGGATTGACGGTGCGGTTCGAGTTGTTGGTCAGCGTGTAGTAGATTTCGCCATTGGCCGGGTTGACCGAGCACCATTCCGGCCGGTCCATCTTGGTCGCGCCCACGGCGTCGGCCGCCAGGCGGGCATTGACCAGCACGTCGGCCAGGTCGGCGAACCTGTAGGCGCCGTAGGCCTGGATCAGCGGGTTCGACAGGGTCAGCTCGATCCACTGGCCCGTGCCGTCGGCGGCCAGCTTGGCCACGTACAGCTTGCCCGAATCGAGGTATTTGTCGCCGGTGGCGATGCGGTCCGCAGGCGTCGCATCCGCGGCGGCCCAGACGGCCGTCGTGACGAATTTGTAGATGTATTCGTTGCGCGAATCGTCGCCCATGTAGACGGCCAGCTGCTGGCCCACGGTCGGCACGCTGAAGGCGGCGCTTTCGTGCGCGTAGCGGCCCAGCGCCGTGCGCTTGCGGATAGGGCGGGTCTTGTCGTACGGGTCCATCTCGACGATGTAGCCCATGCCGTTCAGCTCGTTGCGGTAGTCGTCGCTGCCGTCGGCGGAGGCGCCGATCTTGCTCAGGTTCCAGCGCGCGTACTTGTCGTCGCTGCCGCCCGTTTCCCAGCCGTGGCGCGAGGCGCCGCCCTGGCTGCGGCCATAGCGGTTCAGCGAAGCGACGGACTTGTCGCCGCGCGCCGCATTGTCGGTGGCCGAGCGCGTGAAGTAGCCGGCCCAGTTTTCTTCGCCGGACAGGTAGCTGCCCCAGGGCGACTTGCCGGTGCCGCAGTTGTTAATGGTGCCGCGCGTCTTGGTGCCGGTCGGCGAATACTTGGTCACCACGAGGGCGTTGCCGCGCACGGGGCCGGCAAGTTCTATGTCCGTCAGCGGCGTGACGCGGCGGTTGAAGGCGGAGTCGTTGACGGTGGCCCAGGCGCTGCCCGTTTTCCTGACTTCCACCACGCTCAGGCCGTGGACGGCCACTTCCTTGTCGACTTCGGCGGCGGGGCGCGGCAGCGTCGTGGTGCCGCCATTCACGTGCAGGAAGTGCGAGGACAGTTTTTCGTCGGTGGTCGCTTCGTGGTTCATCGCCAGCAAGCCCCGTTCGGCGCCGGACGCCAGCGGCGCGCCGGCGGCGGACAGGCCGTAGTATTCCATGCCGTCGTGGTGGTCGCCGGCGCGGTTGTCGAAATCGGTATCGCTGCCGTCATTCTTGTAGGCTGGCGTGGCCGCGCGCAGCGAGTCGCCCAGCGCATACAGGGCGGTGGCCGTGTAGCCGGCAGGCACCGACACAACGTCGGCCAGGCTTTTCGGCACGGCCGTGAAGGCCAGCAGTTTTTCGGGCGTCGGCGTCGGCGTCGGGGTGACGGCGGCCGCGTCGCTGCCGCCGCCACAGGCGGACAGGCCCATCGATCCCATGACGGCGGTAGCGGCCGTGACGGCGCTGCCGCGCAGCCAGTTGCGGCGGCTCAGGCGGGCGTTCAGGATGCTGTTGAAATGGTTGTCGTGGGACGCTTGGCTGTCAATGTCGTTCAGATCGGTGGCGCGGATGGCCAGATCGTTGGGCTTGTTCATGGGCTGCGATGTCCTGTGGTTGCGTGATTTAAAGGCAACCGCATGATAGTCAGCGTATGTGACCGCGCCATGTCAGCTTGATGACAAAAAGGTGACACCATGGTGGCAGGCTGCCGGCCGGACGGGCCGCGTCGACGACGGGTCCGTCCAGTCAGACAGCCTTGGCCTTACCTGGCCTGGCGAAAACCGCGTTCCACCAGCAGGAGCATGCCGCCGAAGATGGACAGATTCTTCAGGAAGTTCGTCAGCTGGTCCTGGAAGTGGGCCGCATCGGCGCTCCAGAAGGCGTGGAAGATCAATGTGGTCGGGATCAGGAACAGCGCCAGGGCCAGCGCCGCCCAGCGCGCCTGCCACCCCGTGATCAGCAGCAAGCCGCCGCCCACTTCCAGGGCGATCACGCCCACCAGCAAGATATTGGCGATAGGCAAGCCCTGGCTCGCCATGTAGCCGGCCACCCCCGCGAAGGCGCCGATCTTCAGCAAGCCCGAGACAAAGAACAGCACGCCAAGGGCGGCACGGCCGAGAGGCAGCAAGACGTTGGTTTTGTTTTCCATGATTTTTCTCTTTCTCTATATTGATCAATTATTTCGGTAAGTCGAAGACGAGGAATTCCGCGTCTTCCGGCTGGGTAATGATCACGGCCGCTTCCTGCGTCAGTTTCAGCGCATCGCCCGCTTTCAATGGCGTGCCGTTGACGACCAGGCTGCCGCGGATCAGGTGCACATAGGCGAGGCGGCCTTCGTCGAGCGCGTGTTCGGCCTGTTCGCCTTCCTGCAGGATGCTGGCGTAGATGGCCGCGTCCTGGTGGATCAGCACGGAACCCTGGCGGCCGTCGGACGAGGCGATCAAACGCAGCTTGCCCCGTTTGCTTTCCGGCGTGAAGTGTTTCTCTTCATAGCTGGGGGGAATGCCCGTCACGTTCGGCTGGATCCAGATCTGCAGGAAGTGCAAGCCATCCGTGTTTGAATGGTTGAACTCGCTGTGGCGCACGCCGCTGCCGGCGCTCATGCGCTGGACATCGCCGTAGTGCAGCACGGAACCGGTGCCCATGCTGTCCTTGTGTTCGAGTGCGCCGTCGAGCACATACGAAATGATTTCCATGTCGCGGTGGCCGTGCGTGCCGAAACCCTGGCCTGGCGTGACCCGGTCTTCATTGATTACCAGCAGGGGGCCAAAGCCCATGTGCAGCGGATCGTGGTAGCTGCCGAAAGAAAAGCTGTGATGGGAATTGAGCCAGCCGTGGTTGGCGGCGCCGCGTTCTTCGCTATGACGAATCTGTAACATGGTGGACTCCGTTTCTATAAGTGAATGTGCGATAATTTCGAAGGACCGTTGCCTGGCGCTACGCCGTGGCTTCTTTTCTGCCCTTCGCTGTACGATGAACAAAGTATAGGCCCGTCAGAAGAGAAAGAAAAACGGAAAATCTTGCGACCTATGATCGAAAAAATCGAATGTTAAGACTGAGCCTGGAAGCGCTGCAAATCGTCGACGCCATCGACCGCCGTGGATCGTTCTCGTCGGCCGGCAAGGAGTTGCATAAAGTCCCGTCCACCATTTCCTATACGGTGGCCAAGCTGGAAGACGACCTGGGCGTGCAGGTGTTCCAGCGCAATGGGCCGAAAGTCATGCTGACGGCGGCCGGCCAGGAGTTGCTGAAAGAGGGCCGCTATCTGTTGAAGGCGGCGCAGGACCTCGAGCACCGCGTGCGCAGGGTGGCGTCCGGCTGGGAAACGGAATTGTCCATTGGCATCGATTCCATGTTTTCCGCCGTGGCCCTGGCCGACGACGTGCGCGCCTTTTACGACGTGGCGCAGCAGACGCGCTTGCGCCTGTCGCAAGACACCCTGTCGGGCACCTGGGAAGCGCTGCTGGACCGGCGCGCCGACTTGCTGGTGGGCGCGCCCGGCGACGGCCCGGCCGGAGGCGGCTATATCGCGCAGCCGATCGGCATGCTCGACTTCGTCTTTGCCGTGGCGCCCTCGCATCCGCTGGCGCAAGTGGCCGAACCCTTGTCGCGCGGCCACCTGCAGCAGCACCGGGCCGTGGTGGTGGCCGATTCGGCGCGCCAGATGGCGCCGCGCACGGTGGGGCTGCTGCTGGGGCAAGATGCCTTGAGCGTGCCGAACATGCAGGTGAAGTTCGATTACCAGGTGCTGGGACTGGGCTTTGGCTTCCTGCCGGGACCATGCGCGCGCGCCGCCATCGCACGCGGCTTGCTGGTGGAAAAGGCCGTGGAAGAGCCGAAACCGTCGGAAACGTTTTACCTGGCCTGGCGCGTGGGCGAGGATGGCGCCGCGCTGCGCTGGTGGATGGCGCGCATGCGCGAACCGGATGTGTTTGCCCGCCTGGCGCAGCATCTGCCGGGCCGGGCGTGACGCCGCACCGGTCATTCTGCGCAGGTCTTAAAATGTTGACATACGCCAACATTTTTAAGTTACCATATTCACAGTATTTCCGCCCGACCTCCACGCCCCACAGTGGGATTTTGATGATTACACACACCGCAGCGCCCCTGAAACGTTCCCCTGACCTGGCACAAGCGTGGGGTTGCCATGCTTGAGGCGAAGGTCGCGCTGTGCCTGCGCCTGGCACAGGATGCCCGTGAACAGGCGGGGCCGCAGCAGGTCGCCACCCTGGCGCGGCTGGAGGAAGAGCTGGAGCGGCTGCGCGGCGCCAGCCGGCCCGTGGTGCGCGTGGCGCCGGCCGACGCCTTGCTGGAAATCGATCCCGACGGCTTTTTGATCGGCTGGAACCATGGCGCCGAACAGATGTTCGGCTATTCCGAACTGGAAGCGCTGGGCCAGCACATCCTGTTCTTGTATCCGGAAGACGACGCCGAAGCGAGCGTGCTGGAACTGCATTTCACCCAGGGCGACGTGGCCACCGATGTGCGCCGGCGCAAGAAGTCGGGCATGGTGACGTGGCTGCGCATGCACCGCCACGTGATCCACGACCAGGCGGGCAAGGGTTGCGGCATGGCCGTGCGCCTGTCGGCCATGAGCGAGCCGCTGTCCGACGTGGACAAGGTCAGGTTGCATGCACGCATCATCGAAGACAGCGAGCAAGCCGTGCTGATCACCGACGCGGAAGAGCGCATCGTCTCCATCAACAGCTCGTTTTCCCGCATCACCGGCTATTCGCCGGCCGAAGCCATCGGCCGCACGCCGGACTTGCTGCGCTCGGGCGTGCACGACCCCGACTTCCGCGCCAAGGTGCGCGCCGCCATGCGCGGTCACGGTTCCTGGCGCGGCGAAATCATCGGCAAGCGCAAGAATGGCGAACTGTTCCCGCAAGACGTCACCATCAGCGTCGTGCGCGACGAGTACGGCGAAATCAGCCATGTGTTTTCCCTGTTTTCCGATATCTCGGTGCACAAGGATGCCGAAGCGCGCATGCAGCGCATGGCCAACTACGACAGCCTGACGGGCTTGCCCAACCGCTGCCTGCTGAACCAATTGGTCGACCAGGGCCTGGCCGAAGCGAAACGGCAAGGCACGCACGGCGCGCTGATGGTCATCGACATCAGCCGCATCGGTTCCATCAGCGACACGCTGGGCCATGAAGTGGGCGACCAGCTGGTGATCGCCATCGGCCAGCTGTTCCGCGGCGCCCTGCGCGACGCCGATATCCTGGCGCGCGTCGACAACAGCAAATTTGTCGTAGCGCTGCTGCACATCGAAAAGCGCGAACATGCGGCGAACGTGGCGCAAAAGCTGCTCAACCTGCTCGAGGCGCCGATCAATATCGATACGCACGCGCTGCACGTGGGCGCCAGCATCGGCATCACCGTGTATCCGGAAGACGGCCTGGAAGCGCCGGCCCTGTTCCGTTTTGCCGACGTGGCCGTGGCCAAGGCGGGGCAGACCATCGAATCGGCCTTCCTGTTCTACCGCGAAGACATGAACCGCAGGGCCAAGGAACATTTGCGACTGGAAAGCGAAATGCGTTTGGCCCTGGGCGACAAGGAGCTGGAATTGCATTACCAGCCGAAGGTGAGCCTGGCCAGCGGACGCATCGTGGGCGCGGAAGCCTTGCTGCGCTGGAAGCATCCGATGCGCGGCATGGTCTCGCCCGGCGTCTTCATCCCCGTCGCCGAGGAAACCAGCTTGATTCTGGAGCTGGGCACCTGGGTGCTGGACGAGGCGTGCCGCCAGATCCGCAACTGGGAAGACCGGGGCCTGCACATGCCGGCCATCGCCGTCAACCTGTCGGCGCGGCAGTTCGATGAACAGTTGCCCGCGCGCATAGCGGCCGTGCTCGAGCGCTACCAGGTGCGGCCCGACCAGATCATGCTGGAAATCACGGAAAGCCTGCTGATGCGGGGCGCCGACAAGGTGATCGACATCATGAACCAGCTGGTGGCCATGGGCCTGGCGCTGGCGCTGGACGACTTCGGCACCGGCTATTCCAGCCTCGCCTACCTGAAGAAATTCCCCATCAGCACCTTGAAAATCGACCGCTCCTTCGTCATCGGCTTGCCCTTCGAGGAAAACGACTGCGCCATCGCCCGCGCCATCGTCACCATGGCGCAGCAGCTGCGCCAGGAAATCGTCGCCGAAGGGGTGGAAACGGCCGAGCAGATGCGCTTCCTGCGCGAACTCGGTTGTGACCAGCTGCAAGGCTATCTGTTCAGCCCGGCCGTGCCGGCGGCGGAATTCGAAGTGATGCTGGGCGAGGGCCGGCAGCTGCGCCTGGGCGAGGCCGTCGTTTAAGGCAGGCTCAGCTTGACCTTTTCCAGCAGATAATCGAGCATCACCCTGACCCGGGCCGGCACCTGCAGGCCAGGTCCCACGAAGACGGCATGCACGAGTTCCTTGTCGCCCGGATTGTAGTCCTGCAGCACGGGTATGAGTTGGCCTTGCTCGATGTCGCGCTGCACGTGCTGGCGCGAAAAGCGCCCCAGCCCCATGCCCGCCAGCACCAGCTGGCGCATGCTTTCGCCATCGCTGACGCAGGTATTGCCCTGCGGCGCCACCTGCAAGTTGCCGCCGCTCCCGTCGAGGAAAGGCCAGGTTTCGTTCTGGCAGCGGAAGTTGAAGGCCAATAAATTGTGTTCGGATAGTTCCTGCGGCGTGCGCGGCAGGCCGTGGCGCGCTGCGTACGCGGGCGAGGCGACGACCACCATCGTGTCTTCGCCCAGTTTGCGCGCCACCAGGTTCGATTCCTTTAGCTGGCCCGTGCGGATGGCGATGTCGGTGCGGTCTTCCAGCAGGTCGACGATGGCGTCGCTGACGACGACGTCGAGCACGATGTCGGGATAGTGCTGCGCGAACTCGGGCAGGATGGGCAGCAGATGGCGCACGCCGAACGGCACGAAACAGTTGATGCGCAGGCGTCCGCGCGGCGCCGCGCCCTGCGATGCTTCACGCTCGGCGCCATCGATATCGTCGAGGATGCGCTTGCACTGCACGAAGAAGGCGTCGCCCTCGGGCGTCGTATGCAGCTGGCGCGTGCTGCGCTGGAGCAAACGCGCGCCGAGCCGCGCTTCCAGGCGATTGACGAGCTTGCTGACGGCCGACGGCGTCAAGGCCAGGCGGCGCGCGGCGGCGGAAAAGGCGCCCGTTTCCACCACGGCCACGAACACGGCCATCTCGAACGCACGGTTGATGTCTTGCCTGGCCATTATTGAATCCATTTCACAGGTGTTTCCATTATTAGAGTCTATATCAAAAGTATTTATCTCGATACACTGGCCCGCTTGAACTATTTGTTGGAGCCATCATGACCACCGCACACCCTGTTTCCCCTCCAGCCAGCACCATGCCGCCCGGCGTGCTGGCGCTGGCCGTCGGCGCCTTCGCCATCGGCGTGACCGAATTCATCGTCGTCGGCATCCTGCCCACCATCGCGAAAGATTTGCACATTTCCATCGAATCGGCCGGCTCGCTGGTGAGCCTGTACGCGCTGGCGCTGGCCATCGGCACGCCGCTGCTGGTGCTGCTGATGTCGCGCCTGCCGCGCAAGGCGGCCCTGCTGGGGCTGATGAGCGTGTTCCTGGCCGGTAACCTGCTGGCCGCCTTGTCGCATACGTTCGAGTTCTTGCTGGTGGGACGGGTCATCACGGCCGTGGCGCACGGCACCTTCTTTGCCATCGGCGCCACCGTGGCCGCCAGCCTGGTGAGCAAGGCGCAGGCAGGCAGGGCGATTTCCGTGATGTTCGCGGGCCTGACCCTGGCCATGGTGATCGGCGTGCCGTTCGGCAGCTTCCTCGGCAACCTGATGGGCTGGCGCCTGCCCTTCTTTGCCGTGGTAGTCTTGGCGGCCGTGGGCCTGGGCGCCATGGCGCGCTGGCTGCCGGCCGGTTTGCAGCAGGGCAAAGGCGGCAAGGCCATGACGCAGCTGGCGGCGCTGGGCAGCGGCCCCATTCTGACCATGATGGCGGTGACCACGTTCGGCTTCGGCAGCAGTTTTGCGGCCTTCACGTTTATTACACCCATCCTGACGGATGTGACGGGCTTTTCCGCCACCATGGCCAGCGCCTTGCTGATCGTGTTCGGCATCGCCACCTTTGCCGGCAACCTGGCGGGCGGCTACCTGACCAGCCACCTGGGCTGGCAAAAGGCGCTGCGATTGATGCTGCTGTTGCTGGCCGCCACGCAGGTGGGCGTGGCATTGAGCATTAGCTCGCCGTGGATGATGACGGTGATGCTGTTCGTCTGGGGCGTGTTCGCCTTCGGCCTGTCGCCCGCCCTGCAGGCCGGCATGCTGGCCACGGCCGAGCGCTACACGCCGCAAGCCGTCGATTTCGCTTCGGGCTTGAATATTTCCGCGTTTAATCTCGGCATTTCCTTCGGTTCCATGCTCGGTGCGCTGATGGTCTCGCGCCAGCTGATGGCGTCGTCGCCGTGGGCGGGCGTGGCCGCCGCCTTGCTGGCCCTGCTGCCGCTGGCCTGGCTGGCACGCAAGAACCTGGCCGTCCATGTGGCGGGGGCGGCCGTGCATTAAGGATAGGGAGGGCTCAGGTATGCACGGCGGCGGCCGGCGCCCGTTTCTGGCGCTGCGCCATGTAGGAACTGCCCATGGACGCGGCCATGATCATGGCGATGGCCAGCCATTGCGCCGCGTCCAGGCGTTCATCGAGCAGGATGAAGGCCAGCATGGCGGCCACGGCCGGTTCCATGCTGCTCATGATGCCGAACGCTTGCGGCGTCAGCCGTTTCAGGGCGACCATTTCCAGCGAGATCGGTATGGCGCTGGAAATGAAGGCCACGCCCAGGCCCACGCCCAGCACGACGGGCGAGAGCAGGGCGGCGCCGCTGTGCATCACGCCCACGGGCACGACCACCAGCGCGGCCATGGCCAGGCCCAGCGAGACGGAATGGCCCGCATGCAAATGGCTGGCGCGCTTGCCGAAGATGATGTACGAGGCCCAGCAGGCGGCCGCCGCCAGGGCGAACAGCACGCCCGTGGGATCGAGATTGCTGATGTCGTGGCCGAGCGGCAGCAGCAGCGCCAGTCCCGCCACGGCCAGGGCCACCCAGACGAAGTCGAGCGGACGGCGCGAGGCCAGCAGGGCCACGGCCAGCGGGCCGGAAAACTCGATGGCCACGGCGATGCCGAACGGAATCGTGCGCAAGGCCATGTAGAAGCACAGGTTGGTCAAGCCCAGCGCGCCGCCGTACAGGGCCACCGTGCGCAGGTCGGCGCGGCTCAGCTGCCAGCGCCATGGACGCCAGAACAGCAGCAGCAACAGCGCGGAAAAGCCCACGCGCACGGCCGTCGTGCCTTGCGCGCCGACCAGCGGGAACAGGCTGTGCTTGGCCCATGAGGTGCCCAGCCCCAGCGCGGTGACGGAACCGAGGATGGCGAGCAGGGGAATGAACGAGGAATAGCGGCGTAATGGCATGGGAATAAAAGGCTTGATATCGGAATAGCGAAAGTTTATTGTGTCTGCTCCGATATTTGCACTGCATTTTGACCTTCATGACGCAACTTTCGCTCACGCCTTCCCCCGACCTCGATGCCTTCGACCTGGCCATCCTCGACATCTTGCAGCGCGATAACACGACCTCGCAGCGTGAAATCGCCCAGGCCGTGCATTTGTCGGCGCCGGCCGTGCAGCGGCGCATCCGCCGCCTGCGCGAGAGCGGGGTGATCCGCAACGAGGTGGCCGTGCTCGACGCCAGCCGCTTGGGCCGCCCCTTGATATTGACGGTGGAGGTGCATCTGCACGACGAGCACCCGCAGCGCACGGCCGGCATGCGCGCGCGCATCATGGCCGAACCTGCCATCCAGCAGTGCTACGGCATCACGGGCGAGGCCGATTATTTGCTGATCATTACCGCCAGCAGCATGGCCGAATACGAGGCGCTGACGGAGCGCCTGTTCGGCGGCGACGACAATATCCGGCGCTACCGCACTTCCGTGGCATTGACCTGCCTCAAGATGGGCTTGCACGTGCCGCTGGGGTAGGCGCCGATTTCACTCTGGCATAATCAGCAGGGACAGCAGGGACGAATGAGGGAGCGTGAGATGGAGGAGCAGGAAAAGGCGCATCTGGCCGATCCCGGCCTGCTGGCCGCCTGGCTGGCGGCACGTTCGATCGCGCGCGGCCTGGCGCCGCCCGTGCCCGATCATGGCGGGTGGCGCGTCGATACGGGCTTGCCGGGCGAAATCCGGCGCCATGTTTTTGCGGGACCTGTTCCAGGCATCAGCGCGCTGGCAGCTTCGATCCACGGTCCGCATATCTTCATCAAGATGTGTGGCGCCGGGCAGCAATTGCTCGGGCTGTTGCCGCCTCGGTGGCAACTTTGCCCTGGCGGCTTTTTCATGCGCCATGCGGGCAGTCTGCAGGCGCCAGATCTGCCTGCCGGCTACCGGCTGGAAGTGACAACGTCACAGGCCATCACGACAGCGCGTATTCTGACCGGCGGTGGCGGTATTGCCGCAAGCGGCCATGCCGTGGAATATGCCGGTGTCTTTGTCTTTGACCGTATCGTCACGGAAGCGGCACATCGGCGCCGGGGGCTGGGTAGAGTACTGATTGCCGCGCTGGGGAGCAGGCAGCGATCAGACAGCGCGTGCCGCGTGCTGGTGGCAACCGAGGATGGGGCAAAATTGTACGCGAGCCTGGGCTGGCAAATCGAATCCCCGTATTCGACGGCAACGATTGCCTGACGTTGCGATACCGCGCTTGCGCCTCGTGGAGGCCGGGCGGCCATGTTACGGCTTACGGCTCTTCACGCTCGGCATCGCGTTCGCGGCAGCTCAAGGACGCGTAATGGCCCTTGGGCATCCTGGTCTTGATGGCAACCTCGTTCAGTTCATGCCGGATGTCGACGGGGTCGCGCAAGGTACAGCGCTGGGCGCGGGCGAACGCCTGCAGCTTCTGCGTGCTGCCCTGCACCTTGAGCGTCACGCCAACGCCGGGGCTGACGCAGCAGCCGATATATTGCGTGATGTATTCTTCCTCGATCAGCACCAGTGCATGCCCCATGAAGCTGGCCGGTTTTTTCAGCAGGTAGTAATCGGTATAGTCGAAGCGCTGGTCCGGGCGCTTGCCGACGTAGCCTTCGCGCATGTAAGCCTGGATCGCTTTGCCAGAGGTGCCCACCCTGGCTGTCGTGCCCTTTTTCAGCTGCAGCGCATGCGTCAAGCCCGTTTCCAGGCCTGGATCGGCAGCGGCGAGGGTGCTGGCGCAAGTGGCGGCGAGCAGAAGCGCGCCGAGCAGGCGGCGGGTGCGGCATGCCGGCATGGGAGTGATTGCTTGCATATATTTCAGGTGAAGGGGAGAAGACGCGCAGTGTAGCGCACGCCGGCCTGTGTGCGTGGCACAATGCATGATCGGCACGCCACGTGCCATTGACCCCAGGACTTTCATGACCCGCGCCATCCTCGACGAAGCCCAGATCCATCCCGCCGCCCGCCCTTTGATCGGCAGCAAGCACCAGGACATCGTGCGCGAGGTGCAGGCGGCCATCGCCGCGCACCAGGTGGTGGTGGTCGGCATGGCGCTCAACCCGTTCCCGCGCAAGGCGCGCAAGATCCTCGACGTGCTGGGCACGCCTTACCAGTACCTGCAATACGGCAGTTATTTGAGCCAGTGGCACCGCCGCAATGCCTTGAAAATGTGGACGGGCTGGCCCACGTTCCCCATGATTTTTGTCAACGGCGTGCTCATTGGCGGTGCCAGCGAGCTGCAGACGCTGGTGGAAAATGGCCAGTTCAGCGCCATGCTGGCGAAGAAGGTGCGCCAGTTCTGACCTGTTCCTTACTCGCCCGGCCGCCACGGCGACTTGCGCGTGCGCAAGGGGTCGAGCAAGCCTCTTAAATCGTTGTGGTCGAGCTCATACATCAGCGCGATTAAACTGCCCAGTTCCCCCGAGGGGAAGCCCTCGCGCGCGAACCAGCCCAGGTAATGTCCCGGTAAATCGGCCAGCAAGCGTCCCTGATATTTTCCGTATGGCATTTCGCGCGTGACCAGCAGCGCCAGTTTTTCTGAATTCATGGTGGTGACCCCGTGTTGATGCGGCCAGTGTAGCAGACCATTACATTGTTGAGTTGAGCGCAATTATCTTCTGCCCGATCAAGTATTTTTCGGAATAAAGAAAACCCCGATACTGCATGCCAACATCATTTATCGGAGTTTGTCATGCCCATTGCCTTGCTCGCGCTGACCCTCAGCGCATTTGCCATCGGAACCACCGAGTTTGTCATCGTGGGACTGCTGCCCACCATCGCCGCTGACCTGGGCGTCAACCTGCCCTCGGCCGGCCTGCTGGTCAGCCTGTACGCGCTGGGCGTCGCCGTCGGCGCGCCCGTGCTGACGGCCCTGACGGGCAAGATTGCGCGCAAGACCCTGCTGCTGTCGCTGATGGTCTTGTTCACCTTGGGCAATTTGCTGGCCTGGAAGTCGCCCGGCTATGAAACCCTCGTCATCGCCCGCATCCTGACGGGGCTGGCGCATGGCGTGTTCTTCTCGATCGGCTCGACCATCGCCACGTCATTGGTGCCGAAGGACAAGGCGGCCAGCGCGATCGCCATCATGTTTACGGGCTTGACCGTGGCCCTGGTGACGGGCGTGCCGCTGGGCACCTTCATTGGCCAGCACTTCGGCTGGCGCGAAACCTTCCTCGCCGTCTCGGCCCTGGGCCTGGTGGCGTTCATCGGCAGCCTGCTGTACGTGCCATCGACCATCCAGCACAGCAAGCCCGCCTCGCTGCTGCAGCAGGTGCAGGTGCTGGGCCAGCCCCGGCTGCTGCTGGTGTATGCCATGACGGCCGTCGGCTATGGCGGCTCCTTCATCGCTTTTACTTATCTGGCGCCGATCCTGCAGCAAGTGTCGGGTTTCAGCGCCGGCGCCGTGGGCGCGGTGATGCTCGTGTATGGCGTCTCCGTGGCGTTCGGCAATATCTGGGGCGGCAAGCTGGCCGACAAGAAGGGGCCAGTGCGCGCCCTGAAACGGATCTTCTTGCTGCTGTCCGCCGTCTTGCTGCTGTTGACCTTCACGGCGGCGCATCCCGTGCTCGTCGTCATCACCGTGCTGCTGTGGGGTGCCGTCGCCTTCGGTAACGTGGCCGGTTTGCAAGTGTACGTCGTGCAGCAAGCGGAGCACTTCACGCCCCGCGCCGTGGACGTCGCTTCCGGCCTGAATATCGCCGCTTTTAATCTTGGCATCGCTGGCGGTGCCTGGGGCGGCGGCCTCATCGTGGAACACCTGGGCCTCGTGCACACGGGCTGGATCGGCGCGCTCGTCGTGCTCGGCGCCTTTGGCTTGACGGCCCTGAGCGGCCGCATGGACCGTTTGAATCCGATTCCTGTGCGCAGCGGCGGCGAGAAATCGATGCATGCGGTGGGGCATTAATCTACGGGCAAGTTGCTGGCACGGGCGAGAGCAGGGTTTACAATGGTGTTTCCCTTTCTCTCGCCCATACTCCCCATGTCCGATACCGCAATGTCACCGCTGCGCCTGCGCGCCGCCATCAACCCGAAACCGCTGGGCATCGCCCTGTTGCTCATCGTGCTAGGCGCCTGGTACCTGGCGCTGACGGTGGGCGCCACCCAGTCCGCGCTGTACGTGGTGGGCGCCTTGCTCGGCATCACCCTGTATCACGCGGCCTTCGGTTTTACGTCCGCCTGGCGCGTCTTCATTGCCGACGGCCGCGGCGACGGCTTGCGCGCGCAAATGCTGATGCTGGCCGTGGGCGTGGCGCTGTTCTTTCCAGCATTGTCCGCCGGTACCCTGTTCGGCACGCCCGTGGCGGGCCTGGTGTCTCCCGCCGGCACGTCGGTGATCTTCGGCGCCTTCATCTTCGGCATCGGCATGCAGCTGGGCGGCGGCTGCGCCTCCGGCACCCTGTACACGGTGGGCGGGGGCAGCACGCGCATGCTCATCACCCTGGCCGCCTTCATCGTCGGCTCCGTGATCGGCACGGCGCACATGCCGTTCTGGACGGCATTGCCGCAATTGAAACCCATTTCCCTCGTCACGACCCTGGGCCTGGTACCCGCGCTGGCGCTGAACTGGATCGTCTTCGCGCTGATCGCCGGCATCACGGTGCTGGTGGAAAAGCGCCGCCATGGCAAGCTCGTCGCGACACCGCTGCGCCCGTCGCAGGCGTCGCCCTGGCTGCATGGCCCCTGGCCGCTGGTGGCGGGCGCCATCGCGCTCGTCGTACTCAATTTCATCACCCTGGCGCTGTCGGGCCGTCCGTGGGGCGTGACGTCCGCGTTCGCCCTGTGGGGAGCGAAAGCGGCGTCCGTGGTCGGCATCGACACGGCCAGCTGGGCCTATTGGTCGACCAAGGCCAACGCGGCCGCCCTGGCCGCGCCTTTGACGCAAGACAAGACTTCCGTGATGGATATCGGCATCGTGCTGGGCGCCATGCTGGCGGCGGCCCTGGCCGGCCGTTACGCGCCCGTGTGGCGCATCCCGCGCCGCTCGATCATCGCCGCCGTCGTCGGCGGCTTGCTGCTCGGCTACGGCGCGCGCCTGGCCTACGGCTGCAACATCGGCGCCTACTTCAGCGGCATCGTCTCGGGCAGCCTGCACGGCTGGCTGTGGCTGGTCTGCGCTTTCCTGGGCAACGTCATCGGCACGCGCTTGCGCCCGTGGTTCGGCCTGGAAGTGGAAAAAGTCAAACCGACCGGCTGCTGAGGCCGGCGTCAACAGGGGCTTTGCTGTATATTTCTGCCCCTGTTCCCCTTGCCGCCAGCGTATCGCCCATGTCCCCCCTCATCCTGTTTGCCGTCGTCCTCGCGTATTTCCTGATCCTGCTGGGCGTGGCGTGGCGCACCTCGCGCCATGCCACCAATGACAGTTTTTTCATCGGCAACAAGGACAGCAACTGGATGCTGGTGGCCTTCGGCATGGTGGGCACGACCTTGACGGGCGTGACCTTCATCAGCGTGCCGGGCGCCGTGGGCAGCAACGGCTTCGGTTACATCCAGCTGATGATCGGCTATGTGCTCGGCTACCTGGCCATCACCTTCATCCTGCTGCCGCTGTACTACCGGCTGCAGCTGACCTCCATCTACCGCTACCTGGAATGGCGCCTGGGCCGGCGATCCTACCAGAGCGGGGCGGCGTTTTTCATCGTCTCGCGGCTGCTGGGCGCCACGGCGCGGCTGTATCTGGTGGTCAATATCCTGCAAGCCACCATACTCGACAGCCTGGGCGTGCCGTTCTGGCTGACGTCGTGCGTCGTGCTGCTGCTGATCCTGCTCTACACGTACGAGGGCGGCGTGAAGACCATCGTCTGGACCGATACCCTGCAAACGGCGTGCATGCTGGCCGGCCTCGTCATCTGCAGCGTGTTTCTATTGCGCGCAATGGACCTGTCCCTCATCGACAGTCTCGAGCGCATGCGCGCGCAAGGCCTCACGCGCATCTTCACCGTCGACCCGGACAGCCCCGCCTATTTGTGGAAGCACATTCTTGCCGGCATGTTCATCACGATTGCGATGACGGGCATGGACCAGGAAATGATGCAAAAGAACATTTCCGTGCGCACCTTGCGCGACTCGCAAAAGAACATGCTCAGCCTGACCGTGGTGCTGACCGGCGTGCTGCTGCTGTTCCTGTTTTTGGGCGGACTGCTGCACCTGTACGCGCCGCTGGCCGGCGTGACGGCCACGGGCGATAAACTGTTTCCCGCCGTCGTGCTGGGTCACTTCCCCGCCGTGGTGCAGCTGATTTTCTTCATCGCCCTCATCTCCGCCCTGTTTCCCAGCGTGGACGGGGCCCTCACGGCGCTCACGTCCACCTTCTGCATCGACATCCTGGGCCTGCAGCGCAGGCAGGACTTGAGCGCGGCCGCGCAGATGCGCTGGCGCCGCCGTGTCCACCTGGGCTTTTCCGCCCTGTTCCTGATCCTGATCATGGCCTTCAAGTGGCTGGACGATCCCAGCATGATAGGCGTGATCCTGAAGCTGGCCAGCTATACCTATGGTCCGCTGCTGGGCCTGTTCGCCTTCGGCCTGCTGAGCCGGCGCGGCGTGCGCGACCGCTGGGTGCCGCTGGCGGCCATCGCCGGGCCACTGCTGTGCGCGCTGATCGAAGGGGAGCAGGCGCGGCTGTTCGAGCATTACCGCATCGGCCTGGAACTGCTGATCCTGAACGGCGCCCTCGTGCTGGCTGCCCTGTTCCTCATTTCCACGCCGTCAGGGCAGGGCGGCCAGGACACGCAATACTTGTCAAAATAAGACGAATCCCAAGGCGATCGCGGCCATTTTCAGCTATATTGATTTCCTTTAGGTACATAACCTCACGGAGCATCGATGTCACTCAACCCCTTCCCGCCGCTGCGCCGCGGCTTTGGCGCATTCTGGCGCGCGCTGGACGCCACCCGCCGCGCGGTCATCAACCTGATTTTCCTGCTGATCGTCATCGCCATCCTGATCGCCATCTTCGGTGGCGGCGCCAAGCCCCTGGGCGAGAAGACCACCCTGGTGCTGGACTTGCAAGGCCCGCTGGTCGAGGAAACCCCGGGCGGCGTGCGCGAAGCGGTGCTGGCCAATGTCAGCGGCGAAGTCAAGAAAAGCGTGCAGCTGCGCGATGTGCTGGCCGTGCTCGACACGGCCGGCAAGGACAAGAACATCGGTTCCATGGTGATCCTGCTCGACGAACTGCAGGGCGGCGGCCTGGCGTCGCTGCGCGAAGTGGCGGCCGGCGTGGAGCGTTTCCGCGCCACGGGCAAGAAAGTGACGGCCTGGGGTTCCAGCTACAACCAGCGCCAGTACCTGGTGGCGGTCAAGGCTGACGAGGTGTTCCTGCACCCGATGGGCGGCGTCATGCTGGAAGGCTTTGGCCGCTACCGCAATTACTACCGCGACGCGCTCGACAAGGTGGGCGTGACGGTGAACCTGCTGAAAGTGGGCACGTATAAGAGCGCGGCCGAGCCTTTCATCGCCAACGGCCCGTCCGAAGCGGCGGCCGAAGCGGACCGCTACCTGAACAACGGCCTGTGGACCACCTACACGGCGGATGTGGAAAAGGCGCGCAAGCTGCCGGCCGGCGCCATCATGCAAACGATCGACAACCTGCCCGCGCTGATGACGGCTGCCGGCGGCGACATTGCCAAGCTGTCGCTCAATGGAAAACTGGTCGACGGCCTGAAAACGCGCGATGAACTGCGCCAGTTCATGATGGCGCGCGGCGCCAAGAACACGGAAGGCACGAACTTCCGCCAGGTGAACTACACCGACTATCTGGCGCGTTTGCGCCCCGTGCACATCGGCGACGCCGTCGGCGTGGTCATCGCCTCGGGTGAAATCGGCGACGGCATCGCGCCACCGGGCGCCATCGGCGGCCTGTCCACCTCGCGCCTGATCCGTCAGGCGCGCGAAGACAAGTCGATCAAGGCCGTCGTGCTGCGCATCGATTCGCCAGGCGGCAGCGCCTTCGGCTCGGAACTGATCCGCCGCGAACTGGAACTGACGCGCGCCGCCGGCAAGCCGGTGGTCGTCTCGATGGGCAACGTGGCCGCTTCGGGCGGCTACTGGATCAGCACCTCGTCCGATGAAGTGATCGCCGACGCGGCCACCATCACCGGTTCCATCGGCGTGTTCGCGATCCTGCCGACGGCCGACAAGGTGGTGGAAAAGCTGGGCATCCACACGGCCGGTTCGCCCACCACGTGGCTGGCCGACGCGGGCAACCCCTTGCGTCCGCTCGATCCCCGCTTCGCGCAAGTGATACAGGGTTCGATCAACCACGTGTATGGCGACTTCCTGAGCCTGGCCGCCAAGGCGCGCAAGACGACGCCGGAAAAGATCGATGCAGTGGCGCAGGGCCGCGTCTGGACGGGCTTGCAGGCGAAAGAGCGCAACCTGGTCGATCGCATCGGCAGCTATGGCGATGCGCTGGCCTCGGCCGCCAAGCGGGCCAATCTGGGCGCCGACTACCGCGTGACCTACCTGGAGCAGGAAACGTCGAACGTCGACCGCCTGATCGGCATGTTCGGCTCCAAGGCCATGGCCTCGCTGGGCCTGGGCGAGCACGTGAAACTGGGCCTGGCCGGCACGGGCTTGCCGGCCGACGCGGCGCTGGGCATGGCGCAGGACCTCTCCTGGCTGTCGGGCATCACGCGTGAACACAAACCGTTCATGGCGCTTACGCACTGCCTGTGCGAGGTGCCTTTGGGCGGCAAGTAATACCCACATCAACAGCATCCCCAAGCCGGCTTCGCCCGGCTTGTTTTCCTTGAGGAGCAGACTATGGCAAGCGACATGAGTGCACCGACGGGTATCACCATCCGCCCTTGCATCAAGGGCGATGAACAGGCGCTGGCGCTGGTGGGACAGGCTACTTTTCTTGAAGCGTTCGCCGGCATCCTCGATGGCGCCGACGTCATCGCCCATTGCCAGCGCCAGCACGACACGCAGCTGTACCGCGACTGGCTGGCGCTGCCGGCCATGCGGCTGTGGCTGGCCGAGGCCACGCCCGGCGGCGCGCCCGTCGGCTACCTGGTGCTCAGTCCCGCCAGCCTGCCGGTGGCGGACCCGCGTCCGGACGACCTGGAAATCAAGCGCATCTACCTGCTGCACCGCTTCCAGGGCCAGCGCGTGGGCCAACGCCTGATGCAGGCGGCCGTGGAGCAGGCACGCGCCGGCGGGGCAGGGCGCGTGCTGCTGGGCGTGTACGCGGAAAACCACGACGCGCTGGCGTTCTATGCGCGCTGCGGCTTTGCGCAGGTGGGACGGCGCACCTTCCGCGTGGGCCGCACCGACTATCAGGATGTCATCCTCGGCATGACCTTGTAAATCCAGGTAAAGAATCGCCGCCGTCTGTGACACTTGAGCCCCGCGCGGGGCCAGGTCACGGCGGCTGGCCGGAGATTTGTAGCGAGTTTGTATCTGCATGCGAGTCGCCCGCGTCTGGCGCATGCCGGGCGACGACGCCCCGCAAGCCTGATTTTTCCACCGTTCCCCCTTGGCGGCCATGCCGCGGCGCCCGCAGGCTGCCAGCGACCGCCTGCCTGGCTGTGTGTAATTGTTTCAAGTAGAAATGAAACAGTTACATGACTATGCTAGAGTCGTTTCACGATGGGAGTATGGCTTTTTCAGCTGATCTTCAGCTCTTGACTCCCTGACGCTTTGCAGCTAAATCAACCCCGAAAAACGGTCGTCCGGCCTGAGTGTGGTCCACCTCGGCCGGCGCCACAGACTCGCCGTGCCAGCGGCGTATACAAGGATAAGCGATGGATTCGCAGATAACACCCCCTACCCCACGGCGCAGCCGCCGCTCGAAAATCGTCGGTAGCGTCATCGCGCTGGCCGTGATGGCGGCGCTGGGGGGAGGTGCCTGGTACCTGACCCATTCCGGCGCCAGCGCCCAGGGCGCCGGCGCTGGCGGTCCCGGTGGCCCGGGCGGGCCTGGCGGGCGCCGCGGCGCTCCCTCGACCACCGTCGGCGTGGCCACGGCTGTCAAGTCCGACCTGCCCGTGGTGCTCGATGCGCTGGGCACCGTGACGGCCGCATCGACCGTGACGGTGCGCCCGCAAGTGTCGGGCATCTTGAAGGAGCTGAAATTCAAGGAGGGCGGCATGGTCAAGGCGGGCCAGGTGGTGGCGCAGATCGACCCGGCCCAGTTCGAGATGGCGCTGATGCAGGCCACGGGCCAGCGCCAGCGCGACGAAGCGCAGCTGGAAAACGCGCGCCTGACCCTGAAGCGCTATCAAACCCTGCTGGGCCAGGATTCCATCGCGCGCCAGGATGTCGACACGCAGGCCGCATTGGTAAAACAGCTGGAAGGCACCGTCATGACGGACCGCGCGGCCGAAGGCACGGCCAGGCTGAACCTGGGCTACACCAAAGTGGTATCGCCGATCAGCGGCCGGGCGGGCCTGAAGGTGGTCGATATCGGCAACCTGGTGAGCACCAGCGACGCGGGCGGCGTGGTGGTGGTGACGCAGCTCTCACCCATCGACGTGGAGTTTTCCGTGCCGCAGGATAAGGTGCAGACCATCCAGGAGCGCCTGAATGGCGGTTCGGCGCTGGCGGCGCTGGCGCTGGACCGCACGCGCACGCATACCCTGGACAAGGGCAGCCTGACGGCGCTCGACAACCAGGTCGACGTGCAGACGGGCACCGTGCGCGCCAAGGCCCGCTACACGAACGACAAGATGGCGCTGTTCCCCAGCCAGTTCGTCAACGTGCGGCTGGAACTGGGCAACATCACGGGCGCCGTGCTGGTGCCCGTGACGGCCCTGCGTCACAGCAATAATGGCGACTTTGTGTATGTGCTGAAAGCGGACAAGACCGTCACCGTGCGCATGGTCACGCGGGGCCAGGCCACCACCGACATGGTGGAAATCCGCGCCGGCCTGGAAGCGGGAGAGCAGGTCATCACGGAAGGCGCCGACCGCCTGAAGGAAGGCGCGAAAGTCACCCTGGCGGGCGACAAGCCGGCCATGGGCGGCGCCGGTGGCGCGGCAGGTGGCGAACGCCGCCACCGCCGCCAGCACCCTGATGGCGCGGCCAGCGCCTCGGCCTCGGCATCCGCGCCGGCCACGGCGCCGGCGAAGGGCGCAGCGCAATGAGTCCATCGACGCCGTTCATCCAGCGCCCCGTCGCCACGGCGCTGCTGATGCTGGCCATCGTGCTGGCGGGGCTGGTCGGCTTCAAGTTCCTCCCGCTGGCCGCCTTGCCGCAGGTGGACTTCCCCACCATTCAGGTGCAGACCCTGTACCCGGGCGCCAGTCCCGAAGTCATGGGGCAGACCGTCACGGCGCCGCTGGAGCGCCAGTTCGGCCAGATGTCGGGCTTGCAGCGCATGAGTTCCACCAGCGCGGCCGGCGTCTCGCTCATCACCCTGCAATTCACGCTGGGCCAGACCCTGGACGTGGCCGAGCAGGAAGTGCAGGCGGCCATCAACGCGGGCGGCTCCTTGCTGCCGACCGATTTGCCGGCGCCACCCGTGTACGCGAAGATCAATCCGGCCGACGCGCCCGTGCTGACCCTGGCGATCACCTCGGACACGATGCCGCTGACGCAGGTGCAGAATATCGTCAACACGCGTCTGGCGCTGAAGATCAGCCAGGTCAACGGCGTGGGCCTCGTCTCGCTGTCGGGCGGCCAGCGTCCCGCCGTGCGCATCCAGGGCGACACCAAATTGCTGGCCTCGTACGGCCTGGGCCTCGACAGCCTGCGCACGGCCATCGCGGCGGCCAACGTCAACAGCGCCAAGGGCAGTTTCGACGGCCCCACGCGCTCGTTTACCATCAACGCCAACGACCAGCTGGTGACGGCGGAAGACTACAAGCGCCTGATCATCACGTATAAAAACGGCGCACCGGTGCGCCTGGCTGACGTGGCCAACGTCGTCGACAGCGCGGAAAATACGCGCCTCGGTGCCTGGTCCGGCAAGCAGCCGGCCATCATCCTGAACGTGCAGCGCCAGCCGGGCGCCAACGTCATCAAGACGGTCGACGCCATCAAGGCCCTGCTGCCGGACTTGCAGGCCAGCCTGCCGGCGGCCATGAAGCTCGACGTGCTGAGCGACCGCACGACGGGCATCCGCGCCTCGGTCGAACACGTGGAAATGGAACTGCTGCTGTCCGTGCTGCTGGTGGTGCTGGTGATCTTCGCCTTTTTGCACAGCCTGCGCGCCACGGTGATCGCCAGCCTGTCCGTGCCGATTTCGCTGATCGGCGCCTGCGGCGTCATGTATTTGCTCGGCTACAGCCTGAACAACCTGTCGCTGATGGCCTTGACCATCGCCACGGGCTTTGTCGTCGACGACGCCATCGTCATGATCGAAAACATCGCCCGCTACATCGAGGAGGGCGAAACGCCGATGGCGGCCGCATTGAAGGGCGCGTCGCAGATCGGCTTTACCATCATCTCGCTGACGGTGTCCCTGATCGCCGTGCTGATTCCCCTGCTGTTCATGGGCGACGTGGTGGGCCGCTTGTTCCGCGAATTCGCCATGACCCTGGCCATCACCATCCTCATTTCCGCCGTCGTGTCGCTCACCCTGGTGCCGATGATGTCGGCGCGCTGGCTGAAAAGCCATGCCGATGAAAAAATCAGCGCCACGGGCCAGCGTATCCAGGCCTTCCTCGACAAGGTCATCCATCAATACGACCATGCGCTGGTGTGGGTGCTGAAACGCCAGGGCTTGACCCTGCTGGTGGCCCTGGCCACCTTGCTGCTGACCGTCATCCTGTACATCACCATCCCGAAAGGCCTGTTCCCCACGCAGGACACGGGCCAGCTGCAGGCGCGCATCGAAACCTCGCAAGCCGTCTCGTACGCACGCATGGCGACCTTGCAGCAGGCCGCCGCCAGCGCGCTGCTGGAAGACCCCGCTGTCGATACCCTCAGTTCCCTCGTCGGTGTCGATGCGGCCAACAACACCATGCTGCACACGGGCAGCATGCTGATCAACCTGAAGCGCCCGCGCAGCGGCAGCCAGGACGAGATCATGGAACGCCTGCGCAACCGCGTGGCCAAGGTGGCCGGCGTGACCCTGTATCTGCAGCCGACGCAGGATCTGACCATTGATGCGGAATCGGGCCCGACGCAGTACCGCGTCTCGCTCGAAGGGGCCGACACGGCCACCGTCACCGAGTGGGCGGGCAAGCTGGCCGCGCGCATGCGCGAAAAATCGCAGCTGCGCAACGTCGTCACGGACGCGGGTGCCACGGGCGTCGCCGTCACGGTCGCCATCGACCGCGACAGCGCCGCGCGCATGTCGGTGACCACGGCCACCGTCGACGACGCGTTATATAACGCCTTCGGCCAGCGCATCATTTCGACGATTTTCACGGAAACCAACCAGTACCGCGTGATCCTCGAGGCGCAGCCCGGCATCGTCACCACGCCGTCCGACCTGTCGGACCTGCAGGTGCGCACGGGTTCCGGCAAGTCGACGCCGCTGTCCGCCTTTGCCAGCGTCAGCGAAAAACAGGCGCCGCTGCAGATCACGCACGTGGCGCAGTACCCGGCCACGACCCTCGGCTTCGATACGACGCAGGGCGTGGCGCTGGGCAGCGCCGTCGACGCCATCCGCCAGGCGGCGCAGGACATCGCCTTGCCGCCTTCGGTGACCTTGACCTTCCTCGGCGCGGCCGGCGCGTATGAAAACTCGCTGTCGAACCAGCTGTGGCTCATTTTGGCCGCCGTCGTCTGCGTGTACATCGTGCTGGGCGTGCTGTACGAAAGCTACATCCACCCGCTGACGATCCTGTCGACCCTGCCGTCGGCCGGCGTGGGCGCCTTGCTGGCGTTGATGATCTCGGGGCAGGACCTGGGCGTGATCGGCATCATCGGCATCATCCTCCTGATCGGCATTGTGAAAAAGAACGCCATCATGATGATCGACTTCGCTATCGAGGCCGAGCGCGATGAAGGAAAAAGCCCGCAGGAAGCCATCCATCAGGCGGCGCTGCTGCGTTTCCGTCCCATCCTGATGACGACCCTGGCGGCCCTGTTCGCGGCCGTGCCGCTGATGCTGGGCTGGGGCGAGGGCGCCGAGTTGCGCCGTCCGCTGGGCCTGGCCATCTTCGGCGGCCTGATCGTCAGCCAGGTGCTGACCCTGTTTACCACGCCCGTCATCTACCTGGGCTTCGACCGCCTGGGCCAGCGCTTTGCGGGCAAAGGGAAGAACGCTGTCAGTCTCGATAAACCGGGTGCGGGGAGCGGCGCGTGAATCTGTCCGAACCGTTCGTCAAGCGTCCCATCGCCACCGTGCTGCTGACCATCGGCATCGCGCTGGCGGGTATCGGCGCGTTTTTCGTGCTGCCCGTCTCGCCGCTGCCGCAGGTCGATTATCCGACCATTTCCGTCAGCGCCAGCCTGCCCGGCGCCAGCCCCGCGACCATGGCCACCTCGGTGGCCACGCCGCTGGAACGGCGCCTGGGCGTGATCTCGGGCGTGAACGAGATGACGTCGTCGTCGGGCACGGGCTCGGCGCGCATCAATTTGCAGTTTGACCTGAACCGCAAGATCGATTCGGCCGCGCGCGAAGTGCAGGCCGCGATTGCCGCCGCGCGCGTGGACTTGCCGGCCACCCTGCGCAGCAACCCCACCTACCGCAAGGCCAATCCGTCCGATGCGCCCGTGATCATTCTGGCGCTGACGTCGAAGACGCGCACGCCGGGGCAGATCTACGATGCCGTGTCGAACCTGGTGCAGCAGAAGGTGGCGCAGGTCAAGGGCGTGGGCGACGTGGAACTGGGCGGCGGCTCGCTGCCGGCCGTGCGCGTGGAACTGCTGCCGTACCAGCTCAATCACTATGCCGTGTCGATGGAAGACGTGCGCGCGGCCATTCAGGCCAGCAACGCCAACCGCCCGAAAGGGGCGATCTCCGGCGACGAGCGCAGCCTGCAGATCTATTCGGGCGCGGCGACGGCCTCGGGCGGGCGCTCAGCAAACGACTACCGCAGCCTGGTGGTGGCCTGGCGCGACGGCGCCGCCATCCGCCTCGACGACGTGGCCGAAGTGGTCGACGGCGTGGAAAACACGAATACCCTGGGGCTGTTCAACGGCGACCCGGCCGTCATCGTGCTGATCACGCGCCAGCCCGGCGCCAACGTCATCGCCACGGTGGACGGCGTGCGCGCGCTGCTGCCGCAACTGCAGGCGCAGCTGCCGGGCGACATCAAGCTGCAGGTCGCGTCCGACAGCACCAATTCCATCCGCTCGTCGCTGCACGAGATCGAATTCACGCTGATATTGTCCATCGTGCTCGTCGTGCTGGTGGTCAGCGCCTTTTTGCGCAGCGTGCGCGCCACCATCATTCCGGCCGTGGCCACCATCGTCTCCTTGCTGGGCACCTTCGGCGTGATGTACATGCTGGGCTTTTCGCTCAATAACCTGTCGCTGATGGCGCTCACGGTGGCCACCGGCTTTGTCGTCGACGATGCCATCGTCGTGCTGGAAAACACGCAGCGCCACATCGAAGCGGGCATGGACCGCTTCAAGGCGGCCCTGCTGGGCGCGCGCGAAGTGGGCTTTACGGTACTGTCGATCAGCCTGTCGCTGGTGGCCGTCTTCATCCCGCTGCTGTTCATGGGCGGGCAGGTGGGTCGCCTGTTCCGCGAATTCGCCGTGACCCTGTCGGCCGCCGTGATGATTTCGCTGGTGATCTCGCTCACGACCACGCCGATGATGTGCGCGTGGCTGCTGAAAAGCGGCCAGCAGCACCAGCCGCCAGGCCGGGTCGCGCGCTGGTTCGAGCGCGGCTTCGAGCGCATGCTGACAGTCTACGAGCATTGCCTGGACTGGGCCTTGTCCAGCGCCGCGCTGGTGATGACCATCCTCGTCTTCGTCGTCGGTCTGAACGTGTACCTGTTCGCGGCCGCGCCGAAAGGCTTCTTCCCGCAGCAGGACACGGGCCAGATCAACGGCGGCATGCGGGCCGACCAGAGCATCTCGTTCCAGGCCATGCAGAGCAAATTGCGCCAGCTGGTCGACATCATCAAGGACGATCCGGCCGTCGCCACCGTCGTGGGGTTCACGGGCGGCGGCAGGGCAGGGGGCGGCTTCATGTTCATCGACCTCAAACCCGCGTCGCAGCGCACGGACAAGGGACAGGCCGTGATCGCCCGCCTGCGTCCGCAGCTGGCCAAGGTGACGGGCATTTCGCTGTTCCTCAACCCCGTGCAGGATCTGCGCATGGGCGGGCGTTCCAGCAATTCGACGTACCAGTACACCCTGATCAGCGACAATCAGGCGGACCTGAAGAAATGGGCGGCCAAGCTGGCCGACCAGATGAAGCTGCAGCCGGCCCTGATCGACGTGGACACGGACCAGGCGGAAAACGGCGTGGAGACCTTTGTCAGCATCGACAAGGACCGCGCCACGCAGCTGGGCGTGCAGGTGAAGGATATCGACAATGCGCTGTACAACAGCTTCGGCCAGCGCCAGGTGGCGACCATCTACGATGAGCTGAACCAGTACCACGTGATCATGGAAGTGGCGCCACGCTACGCGCAAAGCCCGGAAGCGCTGCGCTCCGTGTACGTGCCGGCGTCGAATGCGGCGGCCGTCGCGGCCACCAGCACGACGGCCACCGCCACCGCCACTGCGGCACCGTCCAACACGACGGCGGCGCGCGACCCGTCCAGCGGCTCGGCCCTGTCGACGACCCTGGCGCACATGGTGCCGCTGTCCTCGTTCAGCAGCTTTGCCGAAAGCGCGACGGCGACCTCGATCAACCACCAGGGCGGGGAACTGGCCACCACCGTGTCGTTCAACCTGGCCGACGGCTATCCGCTCAGCGACGGCCAGGCGGCCGTGGCCCAGGCGGAGTCGGAAATCGGCATGCCCGTCAACGTGCGCGGCAGCTTCCAGGGTTCGGCCAAGAGCGCGCAGGACAGCAACAAGGAGCAGCCGCTGCTGATCCTGGCGGCCATCGTGGTGATCTACATCGTGCTGGGCATCCTGTACGAAAGCCTGATCCACCCCGTCACCGTGCTGTCGACCTTGCCGTCGGCGGGGGTGGGCGCCGTGCTGGCCTTGCTGCTGTTTCGCATGGAATTTTCCATCATCGCCCTGATCGGCGTGTTCCTGTTGATCGGTATCGTCAAGAAAAATGCTATATTGATCATCGACTTCGCGCTGGAGGCCGAGCGTTCGCGCGGCCTGACTGCGGTGGAGGCGGTGCGCGAGGCTTGTCTGCTGCGTTTCCGCCCCATTCTGATGACCACCCTGGCGGCGGCGCTTGGCGCCTTGCCGCTGGCGATCGGTTTCGGCGAGGGGTCGGAGCTACGCCAGCCCTTGGGGGTCGCCATCATCGGCGGCCTGATTGCCAGCCAGTTACTCACATTGCTGACCACCCCGGTGGTCTACATCCTGCTCGACAAGCTGCGCACGCGCAGCGCCGACGAGCAGCAATTGAGCCGCATTCCTGGGCCAGATAACCCGAGCACACAATCATGAAGCAAGTAAAACCTATCGTATCGACCGTCCCCGCACGCCACCTGCTGGCGCTGGGCGCAGCCACCGCTTTCCTGCTGCTGGCCGGCTGCGCCGTCAGCCCCGCGTATGAAACGCCGACGGCCGCCGCGCCGCAGACGTTCAAGGAGGCGGCCGGCTGGCAGCCTGCCGCGCCGGCCGACACCCTGGAACGGGGCCCGTGGTGGACCCTGTTCGGCGACGCGCAGCTGAACCAGCTGGCCGAAGGCATCGACATCTCGAACCAGAACGTGGCGGCCGCCATCGCCTCGTACGAGCAGGCGCGCGCGCTGGTGCGCGAACAGCGCGCCTCGCTGTTCCCCACCGTGAACCTGACGGGCAGCGGCGCCCGTTCGGGCGGCGGGGGCGAGCAGCAGACGAACAATAACTTCAAGGCCGCCATCGGCGCCTCGTGGGAACCGGACGTGTGGGGCAAGCTGCGCGCCGGCGTGACGGGGGCCGACGCCAGCGCCGCCGCCAGCGCGGCCGACCTGGCCGCGGCGCGCCTGTCGGCGCAGGGCGAGCTGGCCACCAATTACTTTTCGCTGCGCCAGAGCGATGCGCAGATCGCGCTGCTGAACGCCACCATCGATGGCTACAAGCGCGTGCTCGAGATCACCGGCAACCGCTTCAATTCCGGCATCGCCGCCAAGTCCGACCTGCTGCAGGCGCAGACGCAGCTGGCCAATGCGCAGATCGACCTGTCCAGCCAGACGCGTTCACGCGCGCAGCTCGAACATGCGATTGCGATACTTTTGGGCCGCGCGCCGTCCGACTTCAGCCTGGCCGTGGCGCCGTGGACCCTGACCGTGCCCGAGGTGCCGCTGGGCGTGCCGTCAACCCTGCTGCAGCGCCGTCCCGATATCGCCGCCGCCGAGCGTAGGGTGGCCGTGGCCAATGAGCAGATCGGCATCGCCCGTTCCGCGTATTACCCGAGCCTGAACCTGACGGGTTCCTACGGCTCCGGCGCCAGCCGTGTCGGCGACCTGTTCAATGCATCGTCGAGCCTGTGGTCGCTGGGCGTGTCGGCCGCGCAGACGCTGTTCAACGCGGGCGCCACCACGGCCAGCGTGGATGCGGCCAAGGCGGGCCATGAAGCGGCCGTTGCGCGCTACCGCCAGACGGTATTGAGTGCCTTCGGCGCCGTGGAAGACCAGCTGTCGGCCACGCGCGCGCTGGCCGAGCAGCTGGCCTTGCGCCAGCAGGCGTCGGCGGCTGCCGACCAGGTCGAGCAGCAGATGCTGAACCGCTACAACGCGGGCCAGGTCGGCTACACGGACGTGGTGACGGCGCAGGTGACTGCCCTGTCGGCGCGCCGTTCGCTGGTGCAGGCGCAGGCGGACCGCCAGACGACGGCCGTGGCCCTGATCCAGTCGCTGGGCGGCGGCTGGCATGTGCCGCCGGCGCAGTAAAGGGGACAGCACAGGGGCAGCCTGGCGCAGGGAAAAGTCCTGCGCCAAATTCGTGTTTTGCCGCGCATCTTGAGTGCTAGAATGCAAGATTATCAATTGCCGGCCATGGCAAGGTTTGCCGAGGCCGGTTTCTTGCAGACGATGATAACCCGCAAACGCAGCAAAACCAGTCCGGCCAGCCAGCCTGCTGAAGCGCCCACCATCGGTTTTCCCGTGGTGGCCATCGGCGCTTCCGCTGGCGGACTCGACCCTATTGTCGCTTTTCTGACCCATGTGCCGCAGGAGAGCGGCATCGCCTATGTGGTGATCCAGCATCTGGATCCCACGCAAAAAGCCTTGTTGCCGGAACTGCTGCAGCGGGCCACCAGCATTCCCGTCACGGAAATCACGCAACAGGCGGTTTTGCAGCCCAACCATATTTATGTGATTCCGTCGAACGCCGACCTGGGCCTGTCGAAGGGGCATTTCGTGCTCAGCGAGCCGCTGCAACTGCGCGGACATCGCTTGCCCATCAATGCTTTCTTTGAAAGCCTGGCGGCCGAGCTGGGTGAACTGGCCGTGGGCGTGATCCTGTCGGGCATGGGCAGCGATGGCACGCGCGGCTTGCAGGCCATCAAGCAGGCGGGCGGCCTGACCCTGGCCCAGCATCCCGATACGGCCAAGTTCGACATGATGCCGCAAAGCGCCATCGCCGCCGACGCGGTGGACCTCGTCGATTTTCCCGACAAGATGCCGGAAAAGATCGTCAGTTACCTGTTTCGCAGCAGCTTCCTGGAGTTGCCGGGCAAGCAGGCGAGCGGACGCAATTCCTTACAGGAAATTGTCGCCTTGCTGACCGAACATACGGGCAACAGCTTTTCCGACTACAAGATCAACACGGTGCTGCGCCGCATCGAGCGCCGCATGAGCTTGTACCAGATGACGTCGATGGAAGAGTACATTTCCTATCTGCGCAACAATCCCGCGGAAATCGACTTGCTGTTCAAGGAGTTGCTGATCGGCGTGACGAATTTTTTCCGCGACCCGAAAGTGTGGGAATACCTGAAGATGGTGGTCTTGCCGCAAATGCTGGCAACCCACCCGGAAGGGCGTGCCTTCAAGGCCTGGATTCCTGCCTGTTCCACGGGAGAGGAAGCGTATTCGCTGGCCATGGTGTTCCATGAAGTGGTCGCCAGCAGCAACCCACCGGCGAAGTACAGCCTGCAGATCTTTGCCACCGACCTGTCGGCCGACGCCATCGACCGCGCGCGCCAGGGCCGTTTTCCGCCAACGATCAGCAGCGATGTGTCGGCCGAGCGCCTGGAACGGTTTTTCTTGCAGGACAAGAGCGATTACCTGGTCAGGAAAGAGATCCGCAACATGATCATCTTTGCCCAGCAAAACATCATTTCCGATCCGCCGTTTACCAAGCTCGATATCCTGTGCTGCCGCAACCTGTTGATTTACCTCAATGCCAAGTTGCAGCAGCGTTTGATCCCCCTGTTTCATTATGCCTTGAACCGTGACGGGATATTGCTGTTGGGCAGCGCCGACACGCCAGGTCATTTTTCCGACCTGTTTTCGCCGCTGACCACGTCGAGCCGGATGTACCGCCGGCTCGACAACCTGGCGCGCCAGCGCTTGCTGACGTACTTTCCCACGAAGGTATCGTCGGCCACTCCTCCTACCCCCAGCGACACGAGAGAAGTCAGCATGCCCGGAAAAATCCAATCCCATGTCGAGCAATTATTGCTCCAGAAATATTCGCCTGCGGCCGTGCTGCTGAGCCAGGATGGGGACATCCTGTACATCAATGGCCGCACGGGCGCCTTCCTGGAGCCGGCGGCAGGCAAGGCCAACTGGAATATCCACGCCATGGCGCGCGAAGGCTTGCGCTACGAGCTGGCGGGCCTGATCAAGCAGGCGCTGCAAAGCGACAGCCTGGTACGCCTGAAAGGCCTGGTGCTCAAGGATCACGTTGGGCAGGCGCAGGGCGTGGATTTGACGGCGGAAGCCTTGCTTCAGCCCGAAGCGTTGCGCGGCATGGTCTTCGTCACGTTTGCCAGCGTGCCGCTGGCGGCTACCGCGCGCCGGGGCCGCTCGCCGAATCCCAAGGTGCTGGAACTGGAGCAGCAGCTGATCCAGGCGCGCAATGAAATCCAGGCCGTGCGCGATGAAATGCAGACCTCGCGTGAAGAACTCAAGTCGGCCAACGAGGAATTGCAGTCGACCAATGAAGAACTGCAATCGGCGAACGAGGAGTTGACCACCTCGAAGGAAGAAATGCAGTCGCTCAACGAAGAACTGTACACGGTCAATGCGGAGCTGCAATCGAAGGTCGACGATTTGTCGCTGGTCAACAGCGACATGAAGAACCTGCTCAACAGCACCGATATCGCCACCATTTTCCTCGACAGCGAGCTGCGCATCCGCCGCTTCACGGCGCCGGCCACGCAAATCTATAAGCTGATCCAGACGGACTTGCGCCGCCCGCTCAGCGACATCGTCAACGATCTCGCCTACCCGAATCTGGAGGCGGATGCGCTGGAAGTGATCCGCAGCCTCGTGTTTTGCGAACGGCAGGTGCAGACCAAGAACGGGCGCTGGTACAACGTGCGCATCATGCCTTACCGCACGGTGGAAAATGTCATCGATGGCGTGGTGGTGACCTTTATTAACATTACCGAGTCCAAGGTACTGGAGGCCCAGCTGCGCCAGATCCAGTCCGGCGCCGCGGCAGACGGGAAAGCAGGAGAGAGCGCGTCATGAACGAACCATTCGACGACGGCAGCGCGCCGGCCAGGTTGCGAGAGCAGGCCGAGCAATTGGCGGCGCAGCAGCGCCAGCCCGCAGCGCCGCCGCAGTCGAATGAAGACGTGATGCGCCAGCTGCATGAGCTGCAGGTCAGCCAGATCGAGCTGGAAATGCAGAGCGCGGCCCTGGCCGAGCTGGAGCAGCTGAAGAATGAATATGAAAGCAGCCGCGACCGTTATGCGCAGCTGTATGAACAGGCGCCCGTCAGCTATTTTTCGCTGGCGCGCGAGGGCGTCATCACGCGCGTCAACGTGGCAGCCTGTGGCTTGTTGGAGCGCGACAAGAACCAGTTGCTGGGACGGCGTTTCGAGCAATTCATCGCGCCCCAGGCACAGGGCGGCTTCCGGCGCTTCCTCGACGCCGTCTTCACCAGCGGCGCGCGCCAGGTGCTCGAGGCGCAGCTGTTCGACGACGAAGCGGCCGGCCGGGGCGGCATGGTGCGCATCGAAGCCAATTTCGATATTGACAGCACCACGGCGCGCATGCTGGTGACGGACCTGGGCGACGAGCATGCGCGCGAATCGGCCTTGCGGCGCGCCTTCGTCATCCTCGACAGCATACGCGAAGGCGTGCTGGTGACCGATAGCGCCAACCGCATCATTTCCGTCAATCCCGCCTTCACCACCATCACCGGCTACCAGGCGGAGGAAGCCATCGGGCGCGATCCGTCCTTCCTCGGCGGCGGCACGCATCTGCCGCATTTCTATGAAACCATGTGGCGCAGCCTGCACCAGGATGGCAGCTGGTATGGCGAACTGGTGAACCGGCGCAAGAATGGCGAGCGCTTCGTCGAATCGCTGTCGATCACGCCCATGCGCGCGCCCGATGGCAGCATCAGCCATTTTGTCGGCGTGTTTTCCGATATCACCGAGCGCAAGCTGGCCGAGGCGGACCTGCGCGAACTGCACCGCGAACTGGACCAGCGGGTGGTCGACCGCACGGCCGAATTGCTGCGCGCCAACCAGCATCTGCAACTGGAAGTGCACCAGCGCGAGCGGGCGCAGGAAGCCTTGCGCGATGCCGAGCGTTTCTTTCACGCCACCATCGATTCCTTGACGGACCGGGTGCTGGTGCTGGACCGGGCGGGCCGCGTCGTGCATGCCAACCAGGCTTGCCTGGCCTTCGTCGGGCAAACGCCACAGCAGCTGCAGTACCTGGAATTTTGCGAATCGGACCCGCGCTGGCAGCGCAGCGCGGGACGCGAATTGGCCGCCGGCATCCGCGCCGTCATTGCCGGCAATGCGGACACGTTTGCGCTCGAGTATGAGTTTGCCACGCGCTCGGGCCCCCGCTGGTCGCAGGCCAGGATCAGCCGTTTCCTCGGCGAAGGGCCGCTGCGCGTGGTGGTGGCGCACACGGACATTACCGAACGCAAGCTGATGGATGGCGCGCTGCGCCAGTCGCATGCGCAGCTGCGCCAGCTGGCGCTGCACCTGGAAACGGCCAAGGAAGACGAGCGCAAGCGCATCTCGCGCGATATCCACGATGAGCTGGGACAAAATCTGCTGGCGCTGCGCATCGATATTTCCATGCTCAGCGCGCGCACGGAAGGCTCGCATCCGCGCCTGCACCGTCGGGTCGGCGCCGTGCTCAGCAACGTTGACACCACCATCAAGAGCGTGCGCGGCATCATGAACGAGTTGCGTCCGATGGCGCTGGACCTGGGCTTGCAGGCCGCCATCGAATGGCAGGTGGGCGACTTCCGCAAGCGCAGCGGCGTCGCTTGCCAGCTGCTGATACGCGACGAGGCGCTGTTTTCCGCCATCGGCAGCCAGGTCGAGATCGTGCTGTTCCGCATCGTGCAGGAAGCGCTCAGCAACGTCATGCGCCATGCCCAGGCCAGCCAGGTCGAGATCGAACTCAGTTCGGATGCCTGCGCCGTGTATGTGGCCATCAGCGACAACGGCGTCGGCATCACGCCGCAGCAGCAGCGCAAGAAGCAGTGCTTCGGCCTGATCGGCATCGCCGAGCGGGTGACGGCGCTGGGCGGACAGTTCGAGGTGGGCGTGCCGGCCTCGGGCGCCGGTTGCCGGCTGTCGCTGCAGATTCCCCTGCCGGGAGCGGGGCGGCCAGCCGCCTGATACAGAAATTGCAATAGGTTAATTTTTGGCGACCCGGGCGGCCTGGACAGGCTATACTTTCGCCTGCTTTTTATGGAGGGGCATATCTTGTTCAAGACAATCGTTTTACCAGTCGCCTTGTTGGGCGCGTTCGCCGGCGCACACGCCGACGAAGGGCAGTGGCAACCACATCAGCTGCCACAGCTGAAGGCCGAACTCAAACGGGTCGGCATCGACATTCCTGCAGAAAAACTGGCCGACCTGAGCAAGCACCCGATGAGCGCCATCGTGTCGCTGGGCGGCTGCTCGGCCGCCTTCGTTTCCGACGCGGGCCTGGTGGTGACGAACCACCATTGCGCCTACGGCGCCGTGCAGCGCAATTCCACGCCGGAACACAATTACATCACCGACGGCTTCCTGGCCAAGACGCGCGCCGCAGAGCTGCCGGGCGGTCCGAACAGCCTCGTGTATGTGACGGACAAGGTGGAGAACGTCAGCGAGCGCGTGCTGAAAGGCTTGACGGCCGACATGAGCGGCCGCGCGCGCCACGAAGCCGTGGAAAAGCGTATCAAGGACCTGATCGCCGAATGCGAAACGGACAAGATGTACCGCTGCTCCGTGCCCGCCTTCCACCGCGGCCTCGAGTACTACCGCATCCGCCAGATGATGATACGCGACGTGCGCCTCGTGTACGCGCCATCGGACAAGATCGGCAACTTCGGCGGCGACATCGACAACTACGAATGGCCGCGCCACACGGGCGATTACTCGTTCCTGCGCGCCTACGTGGGCAAGGATGGCCGTCCGGCCGATCCGTCGCCCGACAACGTGCCGTACAAATCGAAGGATTTCCTCGTGGTCTCGGCCGAAGGCTTGAAGGCCGGCGACGGCATCTTGCTGGCGGGCTACCCCGGCCGCACCAGCCGCTACAAGCTGCCGGCGGAAATCCGCTTCGCGCGCGATACGGCCTTCCCCCTGAAAGTGTCGGAACTGCAGGCCGACCTGGCCGTGATGGCCGCCGCCACGCAGGGCGACGCCGCTTCCGCCGTGCGCTACGCGAGCGTGGTGAAAAGCATCAACAACGTGCTGAAGAAAACCCAGGGCTTGCTCGACGGTTTCGCCCGCAAGGACATCGCCGCCATCAAGGACGTGCAGGATGCCGAGTTCCGCGCCTGGTACGCCAAGCAGCCGAACGTGTCGGCCACCCTGCTGGCTGAACTGGACGCGGCGATCTCCAGCGACATGGCCCTGAGCGAAGAAGAGTTCGCCTGGAGCGTGGCCACCAACAGCGATTTGCTCAAGAGCGCGCGCACCATCTATCGCCTGTCGCTGGAGCGCCAGAAAGCGGACGCCGAGCGTGAATCGGGCTTCCAGCAGCGCGACCTGGCCTTCATCAAGGCCCGTCTGGCCCGCCTGGAACAGTCGTATGTCAACAAGGTCGACCAGGCGCGTTTCGAGGCCGGTCTGAAGCGCTACGCCCAGCTGGCGGCGAAGAGCCATCCGCAAGGCCTGGACGCGCTGCTGCCGGCGCCAGGCGCCGTGGCGGCCCTGTACCAGCAGACGCAGCTGGCTGACACGGCCAAGCGCCTGGCCTGGCTGGAAAAGGACCAGGCTGCCGTTGCCCAGTCCGACGATGCCTTCATGCAGCTGGCCGTCAAGCTGCAGCCGGTGGAGCTGGCGCTGGAAGAGCGCCGCAAGGAAATCGACGGCAACCTGGAGCGCGTGATTCCGCAATACATGCAAGCCGTGATCGCGTGGAAGAAATCGCAAGGCAAGCCGGTCTATCCTGACGCCAACTCGACCCTGCGCGTCACCTACGGCACGGTCTCGCCATACTCGCCGCGCGACGGCATCACCAAGGGGCCGTTCACGACCGTGGAAGGCATCGTCGAGAAAGTCACGGGCAAGGCCCCGTTCGAAGCGCCGCAAGCGCTGCTCGACGCCGTCAAGCAAAAACGCTACGGCCAGTTCCGCGACCCGGCCTTGGGCACGGTGCCCGTCAACTTCCTCACCAGCGCGGACACCACGGGCGGCAATTCCGGCTCGGCCGTGATGAACAAGCGTGGCGAACTGATCGGCCTGAACTTCGATTCCACATATGAATCGATCACCAAGGACTGGTACTTCGACACGGCCATCACGCGCGCCATCCACCTCGACATCCGCTACATGCTGTGGGTGATGCAGGAAGTGGACCATGCGGATAACTTGCTGCAGGAAATGACCATCAAGTATCCGAAGGCAGTCAAAGCGGCAAAGTAATAGGTATTCTTGTATCCGGTACAGGAAGATGGCGGCTTCGCTCGCATGCCAGGCACCCGTCGCCCGGCCCTCGCTCTGGAAGCGTCGTAGTGCGAAATACTTCCTGCGGCTAATGGGTTTGGATACCTGCAAAAACGCCCGATGCAATTTTTGCATCGGGCGTTTTTATTGCAAGCCTGCGCGCAGCCAATTCTGTTTCACCAGAAACCTAGCGTGCCTGTGTCGTGGAGAGTGAACTCAGGGCTCAGGACAGGATTTCGTCGGGTTGGAAATGCTGCAGCGCCATTGCCATTTGACGAGCGCATCCTGACTTAACTTGACTGTAAATGCGACGGCGGGTGAATTCAGGGAAATTGTCAGCACATTTGCGGCAAAAGCGCGCACGCCCGGGGGACCCCAGCCTATCTTTGGACGCACGGAAACGCCGGGGCCAAATTCCAGGATAATATTGCTGTTGCTTATTAAATATCCATAATTGTCACGGATAAAATTTCCGAGAGGGAAAGACGTCCCATCCAGTTGCGATATGATATCTCCTGGAGCGATCAGGCTGTTCAAGCCGGTAACCCAATTCTGTGCCGGATTGAAGAGCAGTTTGTCCTTCATATTGTCAATGGTATTGGATGCAATATTAATGACCTCCTGATCGATAATATTTTCCGCCTTGTTGATGAATAATGAGCCAAGCACGGGCAAGATCCAGGAAAGATTGGAGTCACAATCTGTCGAGGTGGTGACATCGGCGCTCATTTTTGATTTTCCTGGCACCAAGACACCGTTCACAGCGCCATATTGTCCAGAAATATCGATATTATTGATGTTCGTGGTATTCACGCATTTGTAGCTAATAACACCCAGTCTGGTTCCCGAGTAGACATTGCGCGCTGAGTAGCTGATGCCACTGATATTGATAAAGGCGACCCCGGACGGATCTGGCTGTATCACTGCGCGCAAATTTCCGGTCAGAGAACCGCTTTCAAATTGAATTCCTTTCTCAGCAACTTTTCTGGAAATCAAGGTATTCAATTGCTGCTGCAATGAGGTGTGGACATTCAGCATGTCCTGCGTCACGCCGGTCAAGCGAGTATTGCCGCCATAACGCGGTTCACGGTAGGTAATGGAGCCCCCACCCATGCTGGCGGTGACAACGTTATCTTCACGGATGAAATCCGGTATCCAGTCGGCATGGGCGGCACCGCTACCAAGCAGCGCAGCAAGGAAGACGAACTTACGCATAGAACTCCTTAGAAATTAAATTTTCTACAATTTGAGAAGCCATTTGAACGTATTTTGACAAAATTAATGTCATGGTAATGTTGCCCTAAGGAGATTGATTAATCAATTGATATTTAAATGCGTTTGGCCATATTTTGAGCGCGTGACATTCGAACATCAGCTGGCAGGCCAGACTAAGAAATGTTTGGTTTCCGTATAACGGACCTGGTTCTGGTCCTTCGGGTTCCCCCGGGCGGGTGCGGTTTTTTGCTGCGACGCTGGCGGCGAAGGGCCGTATTGACTCGCCGGTTTGTTGTCTCCGCATCGTCCGCACCGTACACGCGGCCGTCCCGGGCTGTCTCGGACGCGCCACGTATAATTCCGCTCACTATCCACCGTTATCCATTTTCGACCGGACGCTCCATGCCCCTGACTCCTGATTCGCCGCCTGATTGGCAAACATTTGAAACGGCCTACGACGTCGAAGCAACCTTGTTCAGGCTGACCAACGCGTCGCTGGCCGTGCTGGGCGCGTCCGCTTTCAAGGATCAGGCATTTTCAGCCTTTGCCTTCAACGCCGTATCGTTTCCCTCCCTTTCGCTGAGCTTTGACACCGATCCCGACAATCGGGAGCGCGATGCCTACCCTCCGGACTGGTCGAACGAGTGCATGGAAGCCGACGTGCCGGAAATCGGCCAGCTGTGGGAGGAGGGCTACGCCAGGATCGAAGGCGCGCTAAGCGAGCTGATCGATGCCGCCGATGAGGAACTGCTCTGCGCCATCGAGGCAGGCTATCTGCACAGCCTGAGGAAAACCATGGTGCGGCTGGAAACGCGCCATGCTTTCGGGCAGATCAGGACGTGCGCGCGTTTCTGGACCGTGGTCACGCAAGTCGATGCCGATACGGAGGAAGAGGAGCGGTTGCTCGACCAGGTGCGCCAGGGCCTTCCGGCGTGACCGTCCGCTGTCCTTGCCGTCCGCCGGCTATGTCAGGACTTGCCAGCGCCTGACTTCCTCGTCCGTCAGCATCGGTCCCCAGCCGCCACGCAGCGCCGCATTGTGCTGCACATAGTGTTCAAGCGGCGGTGCCGTCACGCCATGCCGGGCACAGATAGCCAGGACGGCTTCCAGCTGCCGCCGGCTTGCCGGAAGATCGTCGCCATGCCAGGTACAGGCGCTCGTTTCCAGCACATGCTGTACAAGCTCCTCCAGTTCGCCAAGCAGGTGTCCGGGCAGCGCCATGCGGATGTCGTCCGGCCAGGGATCTCCCATGCCCGTGACAGCCAGGGATGCAAAGCCGCGCTCCCACGCAGCAAAATCCCCAGGCGCGAGCTGCGCCACTTTCCACACATGGCCGGCGAACGCGGATAGCGCCGGATGGTCAATATCAAAGCGCCGGCAAAAGCGTTGCAGGCACGTGAGCGCAAGGCATTGCCTGGCGATCACGGAGAGCTTGTCCAGCGATGTGTTGTGCATGACTCATTCGTTCCTGAAGGTGGCGCCTGCCGAAAACCAGTTCAATGTTGCCGTATTGCGATTGTCCCGCCTGGCAAGGCAGCCTGCATCAGCGCCTCCACCGGCAACTGAAAAAAGCGCGGCACCATGGCCGGCGACAGCTCGTCGCCACTCTCCGTCATGGCCAGCCGGCCGCTCAGCAGCAGCATCACGTAGCCATGGCCCAGCGACCAGCCGGCGCTGGCGGCGGCCTTGTCCCAGCGCGGGTCGAGGCCCGCTTCGCGCACGGCCGCGCCTGCCGTCTGCAGCACATATTGAAAGCACGCTTGCGCCGCTTCCTGCAGGGCGGGGAACTGGCGCACGTCCTGGTGCTCGAACATCAGCCGGTAGTGGGCTGGCGCGGCCAGGGCGAATTCGATGTATTGCTGGCCCAGCAATTGAAAGCGCTGTTCGGCGGGCAAGCTGCTCGGCGGCGGTAGCTGCGTTTCCCATTTCTGTATCAGGCTGGCGAAGCCGGCCGCCGCTACCTCGGCCAGCAAGGCTTCCTTGCTGGGAAAGTGGCGGTACACGGCGGCGACCGAGACGCCCACCGTGCGCGCCAGTTCGCGCAGCGACAGGGCGGCGTCGTGCTGCTGCGCCAGTTGCGCGATGACGGTGGCGACCAGGGTGTCGCGCAGATTGCCATGATGGTAGGTGCTCGTTGTTGTCATTCGATGTTATCACTGTTCACATTGTCGTGTATGATGGGCATGTTATCACTGAAAACATGGAGAGCACATGCATGAGATGAACATTGCCGTCCGTACCGTGGAGTTGCCGCCAAGCGCCAGCATCGCCCCGCTGTATCCCGGCAGCAACCTGGCCGACGCGTACGCCGTCGATTTGCCCACCGCGCAGGCGCGCCAGATGGACATGCAGAGCCTGGCGCGCCAGTTGCTGGGCAAGCAGCCGGGCTGGGCGCGCAAGCTGATGGTGCTGCGCGACGCCATCGTGGCGCGTTTCGGCATCCGGACGGCAAAACAGATGGAAGCGCGGCCTGGCAAGCGCATCGGCATTTTCCGCATCTATGCCGTCAGCGACGACGAGATCATCCTGGGCGAGGATGACAGCCACCTGGACTTTCGCCTGTCGGTGCTGCGCAACCGCGACGCGGGCCGGCATGGCTGCGTGACCGTCTCCAGCGTCGTGCATTGCCATAACCGGGTGGGGCGTGCCTACATCCTGCTGATCCGGCCGTTTCACAAGCTGATCGTGCGGCATTCACTGGCGCGCGCGGCCAGGGCAGGCTTCGCCTGAGGCGGGGAGGGCGTCTGACGGCAAGGGCAATCTTGCTTATTCATGGCCGGTATTGCATACTGCACCACCAGCCTCATCACGATTCCCATGAACGATACGCTTCTCCTGCTGGGTTTTGCCACCACGCCGCTTGAACTGATTTCCTTTGTCCTGGCACTGACAACCGTTGCGCTGAACATCCGCCAGAATCACTGGGCGTGGCTGTTCGCCATCATTTCCTCTGCCGCCTACGGTTTCGTGTTTTTCGAGTCGCGCCTGTATGGCGACATGGCCTTGCAACTGCTGTTCATCAGCGTCTCGTTCTGGGGCTGGTATCAGTGGCTGCATCCGGCCAGCGGCGGCAAGACCTTGCCCGTCACGCGCCTCGATGGACGCGGCTGGCTGGCCTGCGCCGCGGGCTGGCTGGCCGGTTTCCTGCTCATCGCCTGGCTGCTGACGACGACGGACACGGACGTACCCCATGCGGATGGTTTCCTCACGGCAGGCAGCCTGGTGGGGCAATTCCTGTTGTCGCGCAAGAAGCTGGAAAACTGGATCGCCTGGATCATCGTCGACGTGCTGTATGTGTGGCTGTATGTGCACAAGGGCCTGACCCTGACGGCCGTGCTGTACGCCTTCTTCGTCGTGATGGCCGTCATCGGCTTGCTGGCGTGGAAAAAGTCGGCGCCCGCCGCGCCCGATGCGATGGTCCTCAAGTGATGGCGCCTTGCGTGCGCGTGGCCATCCTGGGCGCGGAATCGTCGGGCAAGTCGACCCTGGCGGCCGCCCTGGCCGAGCGCTACGGCACCGTCTGGGTGCCTGAGTATTTACGTGAATTCGTCGCCACGCAGGGCAGGGTGCCCGTGGCGGAAGACCAGTATGGGATTGCGCGTACGCAAGTTGAACGCGAAGACGCGGCCGCCGCGCAGGCCCGCAACTATCTGTTCTGCGATACGACGCCGCTGATGACGGCGGTCTACAGCCGTCATTATTTTCACGGCGCCGATGCGCAACTGGCGGCGCTGGCCGATGCCGCGCACTACGATCTGACCCTGGTCACGGCGCCCGACAGCCCCTGGGTGGCCGACGGCTTGCAGCGCGAATCGGAAGCCGTGCGCCAGCTGATCTACCGCTACCTGCTCGACGAGCTCGACGCGCGCGGCATCGCCTACCACGTGCTGCACGACAGCCTGGAAGCGCGCCTGGAACAGGCGGCGCCCTTGCTGCAGCAGGCGCTTGCTGCAGCGCCTGCCATTTCCCTCAATTAAAAATCGAACTGCGCGGAAACTTTGAACGTGCGGCTGGCGCCCGGGTACAGATAGCCGTCCGATTCCGGCGTCACGTCGCGCCAGTAGAACTTGTCGGCCACGTTGTTGACGGCGGCGCGCAGCACGGCGCGCGTGCCGGCGATGCGCGTGGCCCAGGCGGCGCCCAGGTTGAACACGTGGTACGACGGCACGAAGGTCGTGTTGTTGTACTCAAACGCTTTCTTGCCCGCAAATTCCCAGCTGCCGTTCACGCTCAAGCCCACCACCTGTTGCACCGCATAGTCCGCATGCATGGCCGCCTTGAAGGCGGGCACGTTGGGCACGCGCTTGCCGTCGAGGTCCGCATTGCCCGTGCCCGACTGCTGGCTGTTCAGGGCCGTCACGGAAGCGCCCAGGCTCAGGTTGGACGATGCCTTGCCCTGGGCCGACAATTCCAGGCCCCGGTGCTGGGCCTGGCCTTCGCGCACGAAGTAGCCGGCCGTGTTCTGGAATTCCAGGCCCTTGCGGATCTGGAACAGGCTGGCCGCCAGCATGAAGTCCGGCGTCACATCCATCTTGGCGCCGAGTTCGATCTGCTTCGAGCGGCTCGGCGACAGTTCTTCATTGGCATTCATCGCCTTGCGGTCGGCCGTGCCGCCATGTTCCATGCCCTGCGAATATGCTGCATACACGGACACATTGTCGAGCGGGGTGTAGACGAGCGATACATTCGGCAGCAGGAAGTCGTGCTTGGCGCGGATTTCCGTGTCGGCCTTGAGCACGTACTGGTAGCCGTCGACATTGATATGGCGCAAGCCGCCATGCAGTTTCCAGTTCGGCGCCAGGCTGACGATATCCTGCACGAAGACGGAGTTTTCCGTATCCTTGCGCACCAGGCGCACGGGGCCCGTGACGCCGGGCGACGTGCCGACGATCTGCGGCTGATAGATGTTGCTCACGCCCACCCAATCGTACACGTACAGGCCGGCGCGGTCCTTGCGGCGGAAGGTCGAGACGCCGGCCGTGAAGTCATGGCGCAGGGAACCGGTGGCGAATTTGCCCTGGATCATGGCTTGCGCGCTCAGCGGTTTTTTCGTCTCGCCCAGGCTGCGGTAGTCATACACGTCGTAGTCGCCATTGCCGCAGAAGCCGGGGTACAGGTCCTGTCCGCTACAGCCATACGGGAAGGCCGTGTAATCGTCGCGCTTGAATGAGTGCTGGTTGGCCGACAGGGTGGCATGCCAGTCGTCATTGAACGCGTACTGGAAGCGCAGGCCGAGATTGCTGGTGACGGTTTCCACGGGGCGCGTCCAGGGCTGCAGGTTGAGCATGGCGTCGGCGCTGATACCGGTTGGCAAGGTTTTATTGTTCAGCAACTGGAAGCCGGGCGCCGTGGCCTGCGCCTTGTCCTGGTAGTCAGCATCGAGCTGCAGCAGCGCTTGCGGCGAGATTTGCCAGTCGAAGGCGCCGGAAATGAATTTGCGGTTGCCGTCCGCACCCTTGATGTAGGAGCGCAGGCGCTCGGCCGCCACGTTGACGCGGTAGCCGAAGCGCGTGTCTTCCAGGCGTCCGCCCAGGTCGACGGCGCCGTACAGGGTGCCCCGTTCGCGCGTTTCCACGGTCACCGTGCGCAGCGGTGCGGCGGTCGGGCGCTTGACGATGAAGTCGATCACGCCGCCCGGCGCGGCCACGCCTGCCTGCAAACCGGCCAGGCCTTTCAGCACTTCGATGCGTTCCTTGTTTTCCAGCGGAATTTGCGTGTCGCCAGGAATGGCTACGCCATCCTTGCGGTAGCTGGAATTGTTGTCGAGCTTGAAGCCGCGGATCGTAAACTGTTCCGCATAGCCGACGGCGTTGTAGGCATCGTTGATGCTGGCGTCGAGCTTGACGGCATCGCTGAGATTGCGAATTTGCAAGTCCTGCATGTCCTTTTGCGAAATGACGGTAACGGACGCGGGCGTCTGCAGCAGCGGCGCGTCGGAAAAGCCGCCCACGGAGGCGCGCTTGGCGGCCGGCGCCTTGCTGGCCGTGACGACGACTTCGGCCATGCTTTGCGCCTGCGGGTCGGCCGCTTCGGTGGTGTCATTCGCGGCGAAGGCAGGCGCGGCAAACGCGTGCAGGATGGCCAGTGTCAGGACGGAAATAGATAAATTCGGTGTGGACATAGATTGCTCGTGGTTCAAGCCGTCTCTGGAAAGAGCACGGCAGGCTGCTTGTTCGGCTGGCGCCAACGCAGGAGCTATCAAAGGAGGGAGGTACTTTGCGCTTTCCTTCGCTGGCATTATCCAGATCAGGTACGAAGGGTATCTCTCACCCGGATGACTGCTCCAGGACCCCTAGCGAAATGACAGCTTAGCATGAAGCACGGCCAGCTGTCCCACTGGCCGACCGTTTTACAACACTGTGGTGCGAATCTACAAACTCAGTTCCAGCACCTTGCGGCTGACGGCGGGCGTGATGTCGCGCTGTTCGCCCAGCGCCGTCATGCCGTGCGCTTCCAGGGCGGCCACGACGGCGTCCACGCTGGCATGGTTCAGGCCGTAATCGGCCAGGCGCGTCTTGACGCCCATGTGGCGGAAGAAAAATTCCGTGCGCGCGATGGCCGCCTCGATGCGGCCATCCTCGTCGCCGCCATCGAGGCCCCACACGCGGGCGGCGTATTGCAACAGCTTGGCGCGCTTGGCCTGCTTGCGCACGCGCAGCATGCTGGGCAGGATGATGGCCAGCGTCTGCGCATGATCGAGCTCATACAGGGCCGTCAATTCGTGGCCGATGGCGTGCGTGGACCAGTCCTGCGGTACCCCCACGCCGATCAGGCCGTTCAAGGCCAGGGTGGCGCTCCACATCACGTTGGCGCGCACGTCGTAGTCGTCCGGGTGCGACAGGGCTTTCGGGCCTTCCTCGATCAGGGTCAATAAAATGCCTTCGGCGAAGCGGTCCTGCACGGACGCGTTCATGGGGTAGGTCAGATACTGTTCCATCACATGCGCAAACGCATCGACGACGCCATTGCCCACCTGGCGCAGCGGCAAGGTGAACGTCTTCGACGGGTCCAGCACGGAGAATTTCGGATACACCTTGCGGCTCATGAACGAGCGCTTTTCCTGCGTGGCCTTGCGCGTGATCACGGCCGAGCCATTCATTTCGGAACCCGTGGCCGGTAAAGTGAGCACCGTGCCGAAGGGCAGGGCGGCCTCGACGATCTTGCCGCCCTTCGCCAGGATGTCCCACGCTACGCCCTCGTGCAGGGCGGCGGCGGCGATGAACTTGGTGCCATCGACCACGGAGCCGCCGCCGACGGCCAGCAGGAAATCGATGCGCTCGCTTTTCACCATGGCCACGGCCTGCATCAGGGTTTCATAGCTGGGATTGGGTTCGATGCCGGCAAATTCCAGCACCGTGTGGCCGGCCAGCGCCGCCCTGACTTCATCGTAGACGCCGTTCTGCTTGATGCTGCCGCCGCCGTAGGTCATCAGGACCCGCGCCTGGGGCGGGATCAGGCCGGCGATGGCGGCGATCTGGCCCTGGCCGAAGAGGATTTGCGTCGGATTGTAAAAATCGAAATTGAACATGGGGCTCCCGCTGCCGAGGTGTAGGCTGTTGCTGAGGCATGATTATGGCCGAACGGGTGAAATCGTGTCGTGGACGCTTGAGCTTTTCGCCCGCGCGGTGGAGAATGCAGCCGATGTCACCACCACGCGAAAAGGAATGCGCATGACCACCGTCCCACTGGAAGAATCCGGCTTGCCGGCCACCGCGCTCGACATGCACCGCGCCATCGGCGCCACCATCGCCGCGCTGCAGGCGCTGGACTTGAACAGCCAGCGTTTCGAGGCGTGCACGGATCCCGAACTGCGCCGCGTGCTCGCGCATGCGGGCGACACGAGCCGCAAGGAAGCGGCCATGCTGCTCGAATGGATGCGCCGCCGCGACGCGCGCCTGGACGCGGCCATGAAGGAGGCGCTGTTCAAGGCGGGGCCGATTGTTGCCCAATATCACTATGACGAGAAAATATTGTAACTATTGGTTTGTTGTTGTGGCGTACCATGCGCCACATGGCCTTTGCTTCGCGTAGACTGTGCCCCGAACACGATTTTGGGGGAGTTTGCAGAAATGAAATCATTACCATACCGAGAAGGCAGCTGGTTTGCCGTGCCTTTGCCGGGCGGCGGTTATGCCGTCGGCGTGGTGGCGCGCACGGCGCCTGCCGGGCGCATCATGCTGGCGTATATGTTCGGACCACGACGCGATGTCTTGCCGAAGCTCGATGAGCTCGAAGGCTTGCGGCCGGAACAGGCCGTGCGCCGCCTGCGCACGGGCGACATGGCCCTGCTCAACGAGCGCTGGCCCCTGTTGGGCGACAGCCGCCACTGGAACCGCGACGAGTGGCCCATGCCGGCGTTTATCCGCCGCAATGAATCCTTGCAGCGCGCCTGGCGCGCCAGCTATGCGGACGCCGATCCGGCCAAGCTGGACCGCGAGGAATCGATCCCCTTCGACACGCCGGGCATGGAAAGCGATTCCCTGTACGGCTATGGCGCGACGGAATTGTTGATGAGTAAATTGCTGGTGCAGGAGCAGGCGTCGGCTTGATGGCTGTCGGGCGGCGTAGGCGTTGGATTACGCACGGCGATGCCGTGCTAATCCAACCTACATAAATTACACCGCCGGCAAACTGATCTGAAACACCAGTAGGTGCCGGAGCCTGCATCGGGCGGCGTAGGTCGGATTAGCGAGGCCTTGCCTCGCGTAATCCGACCACATTGTTGGCCAAGGCCGCTGGTGGTGTCGGCTTACGCGCTTTGCGCTAAGCCGACCTACACCGACCAACGCCGCTTATACCGCCGGCAAACTGATCTGAAACGCCAGGCCGCCGCCTTCGCGGTTGCGCACTTGCAATTCGGCGCCGTGGCGCAGCAGCACGCGGTCGACGATGGCCAGGCCCAACCCGGCGCCATTGGCTTGCCCGCGCGCCGTGTCGAGGCGGGTGAACGGTTTCATCAGCTGCTCGATCTTTTCCGCCGGCACGCCCGTGCCGTGGTCCTGCACTTCGATGATGACCTTTTTCGCCCCGTGGCTGGTACGCACGTGGCAGGCGATGTCGATTTCCGTCACGTCGCTGCCTGGCGTCTTGCCATAGCGGCGCGCATTCTCGATCAGGTTGTTCAGCACGCGGCGCAAGTCGGTGGGGTTGCCCAGCGCATGCGCGCCCTCGGCGATGGTGGCGTTGATCTTCACGTCCGGCAGGCGCATCGCTTCGCGCGTCATGTCGTTGAGCAAGCCGCTCAGGTCGACATCGGTAAAGCTCGACGCTTCCGTCGGCTTGGCGTAGTCGAGGAATTGGCCGATGATGGCGTCCATCTGCCCGATATCGGACTGGATGCCTTCGCGCGCCTCGTCCGACAGGTTGGCCATTTCCACTTCCAGCTGCATGCGCGCCAGCGGCGTGCGCAAGTCGTGCGAAATGCCGGCCAGGATCACGGCGCGGTCCGATTCCACCTGTTTCAGGTCGTCAACCATCTGGTTGAAGCTGCGGTTCGCCTCGATGATTTCGATCGGGCCCTTTTCCGGCAGCGGCGCCGGCTGCTTGCCCTTGGCGATGTCGCGCGCGGCCGCCGTCAGACGTGACAGCGGCAGATTGATCAGGCTGGAAATGATGGCCGCGCCCAGCAGGGACAGCAGCGATACCAGGCTGGCCCAGCCCAGCCACTGGAAGCCCGTCAGGCCGCGCAGGCGCTCGCGGTCCAGCATCAGCCAGTATTCGTCGTCGTCGATCTTGAAGCTGACCCAGAAGCCGGCCACGCCGTTGACGCGCGCGGAAAAGCGCGTGTCCTTGCCCAGCTTGGCTTTCACCTGCGCCTCGATCTCGGGCATCAGGTAATTGTCGGGCGGCGGCTCGATGCGGTCGTCCTCTTCCAGCGAGAAGATGCGGATGCCTTCATTGCTGACGAGGTCGAACAGCAGCTCGCGGCGCAGTTCGGGCGCCGAGTGCGTCAGGGCCGCATGCGTGATGGTGACGACGGAAATGATCTGGGCGGAAATCTGCTGCGCCTGCGGCTCGCGTTGGATGACGGAAATCATGCCGATCCAGGTGATCATGCTGACCGTGGTCAAGGTGCCGAGCAGCAAAAAGGTGCGCCAGAACAGGCCGCTTTTCAGCCGCGCCAGGCTGATATCGGGAACAAGCTTCATCATGCCTCGCCAGCGATCAGCGCGGCTGTCCGTCCGGGATGAAGACGTAGCCAAGGCCCCACACGGTCTGGATGAACAGCGGGCTCGACGGATCTGGTTCGATCAGTTTGCGCAGGCGCGAGATCTGCACGTCCAGGCTGCGGTCGAACACTTCGTATTCGCGTCCGCGCGCCAGTTCCATCAGTTTCTCGCGCGACAGCGGCTGGCGCGCATGGCGGGCAAACACTTTCAGCACGGAAAATTCACCGGTCGTCAGCGGCACCGTTTCGCCATTCTTTTTCAGGGTGCGCGTGCCCAGGTCCAGCACGAAGTCGCCGAATTCGAAGGTTTGCGGCGTTTCCGACGGCGCGCCCGGGATTTCATCGGGACCCTTGCGGCGCAGCACGGCGCCGATGCGGGCTACCAGTTCGCGCGGGTTGAACGGCTTCGGCAGGTAATCGTCGGCACCCATTTCCAGGCCCACGATGCGGTCCACGTCCTCGCCCTTGGCCGTCAGCATGATGATCGGCGTCTGGTCGCCCGCGCCGCGCAGGCGGCGGCAGATCGACAGACCGTCTTCGCCGGGCAGCATCAGGTCGAGCACCAGCAGGTCGTAGCGTTCGCGCAGCCACAGCTTGTTCATGGCCGTCGCGCTCTCTGCCGTGAAGACATTGAAGCCCTGTTCGGTCAGGTAGCGCCGCAGCAGGTCGCGCAGGCGCACATCGTCATCAACCACCATGATTTTTGCCTGGTGGCCGTGGATCGATTGCGTTGTTGTATTGCTGCCGGTAGTGGAGGTTGTGGTCATTTAGGGTGTCGTGTTATCTTATATTAGTTGCTATAGTAACGCCTCGCGCGGCGTCGGCAAGGGGCTGTGGCGACCCATTACAAAGTGTTACAAACTTTACCCAATTACTCTTACTGCACCGTGTAAAGCATCATACACTGGGGCCACAGTGGAAATCAGCTTTAAGTTTATACGGCATCGCGGAAGAGGAACCCAATGAATATCTTTACTAAAAAAATTCACGCCGCTCCCAGCGCAGCTATCGCCGCACGTACGACTGTGCTGTCCGCATTTGCCGTTTGTTCCGTGTTGGCTGCCAGCCTGGCGCTGGCGCAAAACCAGCCGCCGCCACGCCGTGACGACCAGCAGCAAATGCAGGCTCAGCGGTACGAACAGGTACAGCGCAGCAATAACAATGATACGCGACTGCGCGAACAGCGTGACGCACGCAGTTTCGACACGCGCGCCGAAGAGCAGCGGCGCGCCAGCGAAGGCGCCGACGCTTCGCGCCGCACGGGCCGCATGACGCCCGACGAGCGCCGCGACCTGCGCCGCCAGATCAACGAAGTGGGCCAGGATATTTACTCGAATCCGCCGCGCCGCTAGGCATCGCGTACCCCATCCGACAGGGCCATCTCGCAGGAGATGGCCCTGTTTGCATATGGCCCCTGCATTGTTGCCCAGTCAGGCACACGGCCACGCCCCGTGATATTGTTCTAGTGCACTGAGACAATTCTCTGAATGTGTTGCTGGGGGGAGGCTAGTGGTGAGTGACGACGACACGCCCGTTCCTGATGCGGTGCCCGCAGGCGGCCTGCCGCATGGCCTCGTCCAGCGCGACGAGGGCGTGTGCCTCGACCTGTCGCTGGCGCCCGCGCAGCTGCGCGCCGCCGTCGACCAGCTGTTCCAGTCTGGGCAGTTGCTGGCCGGACTCGATTACGGTTTGTTCCTGCTGACCCTGTTCCATGCCCCCACGCCCCGCGCCGCGCCCAAGGGCGACGCCTTGCTGCGCATCGCCGTCCGCGCGGCGCCATTCCCGCCCCCGCGCCGCGCCCTGTATAAACAGGTCAAGATCCGCGGCGACAGCGCCGAGTTTTACTTCGAAGCATTGCTTCCCGACGCGGATGGCCAGGTGCCGGCGCGGCGCGAATTTGACGAGCTGGTGGCCGACCTGTGGTGCAAAGGCGTGCACTACGGCATTGATAGTGCCGCCGTGCGCGCCATTCTCGGCAGCGGCAAGGCCGAGCGCATCACGGTGGCGCGGGCGCTGGCGCCGCAGCCGGGGCGCGACGCCCAGCTGGTCGAGGTGTCGCAAGGCATCCACCGCGACGATGCGCCGCGCGAACGTCCCGATGGCCGGCTCGACCTGCTCAGCTTCAAGAACCGCTTTCCGCAAGTGAAAAAACATGCACGCCTGCTGCGCCTGCTGCCATCGTTCCCCGGCCTGCCCGGCTACGACCTGGCCGGCACGGTGCTGCCGCCGCCCGCGCCGCTGGAACTGGATCTGGCCGCCGTGGCTGGCGTGGGCACGACGGTCGAGCGCTTCAGCGATGGCGATTTCGTCGTGGCTACCCAGGATGGCTACGTGAATGTCGATGAGAGCGGCAAGATTTCCATCGAAAACAGGATCGTCAGCCGCGAAGGCGTCAGCAGCCGCACCACGGGCAACCTCAAGCTGCGCGCCGCCTACGAGGAGTATGGCGAAGTGCAGGAGCAGCGCCAGCTCGACGGCAGCGACATCACCATCCATGGCGATGTGTACGGCCATCTGCACTCGCATGGCGGACTGATATGGCTACAGCGCAACCTGGTGGGCGGCACGGCGTTGAATGAACATGGCGACGTGCGCGTCGAGGGCGTCGCCTCCGGGTCCGTGCTGCAGGCGCTGAGCGGCGAAGTGCACGTGAAGCGCGCGGAAAGCTGCGTCATCGCTGGTACGCGCGTGGTGATCGACAGTGCCAGCAATTGCGAAATCATCGCCGACGAAGTCGTCATCGAACTGGCCGAAGGCTGCGCCGTGGCGGCGCGCACCATCCGCATCGGCAGCGCCGGCCCGCGCAGGCAGGTGGAGATGCTGCTGTTCCCGCTGGTGCCCGACTTGAGCGCCCTGGAGCAGAGAATCGCGGAAAGCGTGGCGAAGGCCGCGCAGTACCAGCAGCTGCAGCACAAGCGCCAGCAGGAAATCGATGCCATTGCGCAATTGCCGGAAGTGCGCAACTACCTGACCCTGGCGGGCCAGCTGCGGCGCGGCGAATTGCAGCTGCAGCCGACGCAACAGTTACAGTACGACAAGCTGGCCGCGCGCATCGCTCCCGTCCTGAAGGAAGTGGCGCGCCTGCGCGTGGAAGTGAAGCAGTCGGAAATCCTGCACGCGCAGATGCTGGTCCTGGTGGAGCAACTGCGCCAGGAGCGGCAGGCGACGGCCGGCCAGTCGCGCTGCACCCTGGGCCTGGTCGATGGCGAGACGACGGTGCGCGCCCTGGTCGTGCCGCCCGGACCGCTCAAGGTCTACGACCGGCCGCCGAAAGAGATCAAGGCCTTGCTGCGCAGCGCCACGCCGGCCACGCAAGCCGTGTTTGCGGACAGCACAGGCAGCCTGGACTGGACGTATGTGCCGCCGCCCTAGCGTTTAATCGGTGACCTTGCCGCGCGACTGTTTCAGCACGCTGTGCGTGCTTTTGCTGTCGAGGCGGCGCCGCTGCGAGCTGCGCGTGGGCTTGGTGGCACGGCGCACGGCGGGCAGGAAGGTCACGCTGTCGATGATTTCCTGCAGCCGGCGCAGCGCTTCTTCCTTGTTCTGCTCCTGGCTGCGCGACTGCTGCGCCTTGAGCACCAGCACGCCGTCCTTGCTGATGCGGCTGTCGCGCAGGGCCAGCAGGCGCTCCTTGTACGCTTCCGGCAGCGACGAGGCGGCGATGGGGAAGCGCAAATGGATGGCGCTGGACACCTTGTTGACGTTCTGCCCGCCCGGGCCCTGGGCGCGGATGGCGGAAAATTCAACTTCAGCGGGGTTGACGAGGTGTTGCATGGCCTGCCTGTGGGGAAACGATGCAGCTATTGTAAGGGAAGTTGGCTGCGCCGGCGCAAGGCCGGGGCAGCCAGTCGATGATGTCTTCCTGGAAAGTTGATGTTTCTCAACGCCGGGTGCGGCGATGCTGGTTAGCATGGGGCCAACGTTGCGCCACTGCGCATCCTGGCAGCGCTTACCGGATGAAAGGAACACCATGCAGCCGACGACCACGCCTGGCGCCGCAACGGCCCAATATCTGAGCTTTCGGCTGGGCGGCCTGGAATACGGCCTCGATTACCGCTGCGTGCGGGAATTGCGTCCACTGAAGGAGCTCGACCGTTTTTCCTCGGAAGGGGAAGTGCTGCACAGCGTGGCCGTTTCGCGCGGCGTGATCATCCCCATCGTCGACATGCGCGCCGCGTTCGGCAGTGCCCACGGCGCGCCCGACCCGGCCACCGACGTTATCATCCTGCAGCTGAGCAACGGCGTGATGGGCATGGTGGTCGATGGCGTCACCGATATCGTCAGCCTGGCACCCGCCGACATCGCCGCCGTACCGGGCCTGGGCGAGGCGGAAGCCGATTACCTGCTGGGCCTGGGCACGGTGGCGGGACGCAGGTTGATCCTCGTCGACATCGACCGCCTGATGGCCATCCGCAGCCCCAGTCCCATGCAGGTCGCCTAAAAAAAAGACGACCCGGAGGTCGTCTTTTGTCGCTACTTGATTAACCGAGTTTTTCCAGCTGATCCTGCAGATCGAGCCATTCCGCTTCCAGCTGCGCCAGGTCCTTGGTGAAGAAGGTCTGGTCGGCCAGCAACTGTTTCAGCTTGGCCTTGTTGGCGGCGTCATAGATGGTCGGCTCGCCCAGCTTGGCGTCGGTTTCCGCCTTTTGCGCGTTGCGCTTGGCTATCTGCTCTTCCTGGCGCTTGATCTTGTTTTCGATCGGCTTGCGCAGGGCGGCCGTTTTCTGGCGTTCTTCCGCTTCCTTGCGCTTGTCGCGCACGGGCGCGGCGGGGGCAGGGGCGGCGGCTACCGGCGAAACGACAGGAAAGTCTGTCTTGTTGGCCTTGCCGGCGGCCGGCAGCACGTCCGTGCCCTTGCCCAGCTTGGTCTTGAACAGCCAATCCTTGTAGTCGTCCAGGTCGCCGTCGAACGGTTGCAGCTTGCCGTCGGCGACGATGATGAATTCGTCCGTGGTAGCGCGCAGCAAATGGCGATCATGGGATACGACGACCAGCGTGCCTTCGAACTGCGCCAGCGCTTCCGTCAGCGCTTCGCGCGTTTCCAGGTCCAGGTGGTTGGTCGGTTCATCGAGCAGCAGCAAATTCGGACGCTGCCAGACGATCAGGGCCAGCGCCAGGCGGGCTTTTTCGCCGCCCGAGAACGGGGCGATGGAAGCGGTGACCATATTGCCGGGGAAGTTGAAGCCGCCCAGGAAGTTGCGCAATTCCTGCTCGCGCACGGTCGGGGCGATCTTGGCCAGATGCCACAGCGGCGATTCGTCGTGGCGCAGCATTTCCACCTGGTGCTGGGCGAAGTAGCCGATGTTGAGGCCCTTGCCCATGGTGGCGTCGCCCGTCAATGGCATCAGTTCGCCGGCGATGGTCTTGATCAGGGTCGATTTGCCGGCGCCGTTCTGGCCCAGCAAGCCGATACGCTGGCCGATCTGCAGCGAAAACTTGATGCCGTTGACGATGGTCTTGTGCGTCATCTCGCCCGTCGCTTCGTTTTCGATCTTGTAGCCCGCGTCGACGTCTTCCATCACCAGCAGCGGATTCGGGGCCGACAGCGGTTCGCGGAATTCGAACGAGAATTCGGCGGCGGCGCGCAACGGCGCCAGCTCTTCCATCTTCGCCAGCGCCTTCATGCGGCTTTGCGCCTGGCGCGCTTTCGAGGCTTGCGCCTTGAAGCGGTTCACGAAGGATTCCAGGTGGGCGCGCTTGCGCTGCTGCTTTTCCAGCGCGCCGGCGGCCAGGATCATCTGCGCCGCGCGCTGGCGCTCGAAGCTCGAATAGTTGCCCGAATAGCGCTTCAGCTTGCGCTCGTCGATGTGCACGACGACGTTGACCACTTCGTCGAGGAAGTCGCGGTCATGGGAAATGATCAGCAAGGTACCGGCGTAACGCTTGAGCCAGTCTTCCAGCCAGATGATGGCGTCCAGATCCAGGTGGTTGGTCGGTTCATCGAGCAGCAGCAGGTCGGACGGACACATCAGCGCTTGCGCCAGGTTCAAGCGCATGCGCCAGCCGCCGGAAAAACTGGCCACAGGTTGCTGCATCTGGTCCAGGGTAAAGCCCAGGCCCAGCAGCAATTGTTCGCCGCGCGACTGCACGGTGTAGGCGTCGGCATCGGCCAGCGCGCTGTAGATCTCGCCGATGGCGATGCCGTTTTCCGACGTCGCCGGCTCGGACTCCAGACGCGCCAGTTCCGCTTCGAGTTTACGCAGGGTGACGTCGCCGTCGATGGCATAGTCGAGCGCCGCACGGTCCAGCGGCGGCGTTTCCTGCGCCACGTAAGCCACGCGCCATTTGGCCGGGAAATCGATCTCGCCCTGGTCAGGGTGCAATTCGCCGCGCATCATGGCGAACAGGCTCGATTTGCCCGCGCCATTGGCGCCGATCAGGCCGATCTTGTCGCCCGGATTGAGGGTGACATCGACTTGTTCGAGCAACGGTTTGATGCCGCGCATCAGGCTTACTTGTAGGAAACGTATCATTTTTTTCTTTGTGTTGTAAATTAAGGCGCTGCGCCGCTTACGCCGGCATTCATGCCAGCTTGAGCTGCTCGGCCGTCAGCAGGAATACCATGTCGTCGCCGGCGCTCGTCGTCAGCCAGGTCAGGCCCAGCTCGCCGAAGGCCGCTTCCGCGTATTCGCGTTCGTTGCCGATTTCAATCATCAGGATGCCGTCGTCCGTCAGGCGCTCGGCCGCGCCGGCGATGATCTTGCGCACCAGGTCCATGCCGTCGCTGCCGCCGTCGAGGGCGATTTGCGGTTCGGCCAGGTATTCCTGGGGCAGGGCGCCCATCGACGCGGAATTCACGTACGGCGGGTTGCTGATGATCAAATCATATTTCTTGGCCGGCACGTTGGTGTACAGGTCCGATTCGATCAGGTTGACGCGGTCCTGCAGTTTATACGTGTCGACGTTGCGCTTGGCCACGGCCAGCGCGTCGGCGGAAATGTCCACGGCATCGACGGTGGCGTTCGGGAAGGCATCGGCCATCATGATAGCCAGGCAGCCCGAACCGGTGCACAGTTCCAGGATGTTTTCCACGGCTTCCGGTTCCGCCACCCATGGCGAGAAGTATTCAGGAATCAGCTCGGCGATGAAGGAGCGGGGCACGATCACGCGCTCGTCCACGTAGAAATTGTAGGTGCCGAGCCAGCCTTCCTTGGTGATGTAGGCGGCCGGCACGCGGTCGATGCTGCGGCGGTCGATGACCGTCATGACGCTGGCGATTTCCGACGGCAGCAATTTGGCGTCGAGAAACGGTTCGAGCTTGTCGAGCGGCAACTTCAACGTGTGCAGGATCAGATAGGCCGCTTCGTCGAACGCTTCGGCGCTGCCGTGGCCGAAAAACAGCTTGGCGGTATTAAAACGGGTAACGGCGTAGCGCAGCAGGTCGCGTGGCGTGGAAAACGGGTTCGGGGTCATGGCATTCTCGAAAAGACGGTGTTCTGGCCCGCCGTGACGGGCCTCGGTATTCTGGTTCAGACGGGCAGCAAATGCTCCAGCGTGCGCCGGTAAATATTCTTCAGGGGATCGATGTGGCGCAGTTCGATGTGCTCGTCGATCTTGTGAATACTGGCATTGGGCGGCCCGAATTCTATCACTTGGGGGCAGATTTGCGCGATAAACCGGCCATCCGAGGTGCCGCCCGTGGTCGACAGCTCCGTCGCGATGCCCGTTTCCTCCAGGATGGCGGAGGACAGCGCATCGCTCAAGGTGCCGCGCGGCGTGAGGAAGGGCAGGCCGCTCAGGGTCCACTGCAAATCGTATTGCAAGTCATGCTTGTCGAGGATGGCGTGGACCCGTTCCTGCAAGCCCTCGGCCGTGCTGGCCGTGGAAAAGCGGAAATTGAAGTCGATTACCATGTCGCCCGGGATCACATTGTTGGCGCCCGTGCCTGCGTTGATATTCGACATTTGCCAGGAGGTCGGCAGGTAATACTCGTTGCCGGCGTCCCATTTTTCCTCGACCAGGTCGGCCAGCGCTTGCGCCGCTTCGTGGATCGGGTTTTTCGCCAGGTGCGGATAGGCGATATGGCCTTGCACGCCCTTGATCGTCAGGCGGCCCGACAGGGAACCGCGGCGGCCGTTCTTGATCATGTCGCCCAACTGCGCGCTCGAGGTCGGCTCGCCCACGAGGCAATAGTCGATCTGCTCGCCGCGCGCTTTCAGTTGCTCGCAGACGATGACGGTGCCGTCCGTGGCCGGGCCTTCCTCGTCGCTGGTGATCAAAAAGGCGATGGAACCCGTGTGCTCTGGCGTGGCGGCGATGAATTCCTCGCAAGCCACCACCATGGCGGCAATGGACGTTTTCATGTCGGCCGCGCCACGGCCGTACAGCTTGCCGTCGCGGTGCGTGGGAATGAACGGTTCCGAGCGCCATTGCTCGACGGGGCCGGTGGGCACCACGTCCGTATGGCCGGCAAAGACGAATACGGGGGACGTGGTGCCGCGGCGTGCCCACAGATTGGTGACGTCGTTCGACTGTATCGTCTCGCAGACAAAGCCCAGCGGCGTGAGGAGGTCGATCAGGTGCTGCTGGCAGCCCTTGTCGTCGGGCGTGACCGAGGACAGGGCGATCAGTTTTTCGGTCAGGGCGAGGGTTTTGGAGGTGGTCATGGTGTGGAGCGGGGGCGTACCCTTGGGACTCGGCGTCCCCGTACGACCCCAGCCTTGCAGGTATCGGGTTTAAACTGAAAAAATGGTCTTGTACTGCGCATCGGAAAACGCCACGCTATACTTTCCATCCTTGTCCAGCACGGGGCGCTTGATGATGGATGGGTTTTCCAGCATCAGTTCCAGGGCGCTGGCCGCATCGACGGTGGCGGCTTTGCGTTCGTCGGACAGGGCGCGCCAGGTCGTGCCTTTCTTGTTGACCAGCACATCCCACGGCAATTGCCCGAGCCACGCTTCCACAGTGGCGCGTTCCAGGCCCTGCTTCTTGAAGTCGTGGAAGGTGAAATCGAGTTGCTGCGCGGCCAGCCAGGTGCGGGCCTTTTTGACGGTATCGCAGTTGGGGATACCGTAGAGTGTAATGGTCGTCATGGGTAGGGCTAAGGGGAATGAATGCGGTTCGCTTGATCGCGGCGCTTGCGCTGGCGCGATATGCGATGTTAGCCGACATTATACAGTCGATGCGCAGTCGATGCGGCGGTGCAACACGGTTGCATGTTCCGGGCAGGTTCAAGGCCAGGCGCTGCGGATGCCCAGTTGCGTGGCCACCTGACCGAAGTCCGGATGGACCGGGAGCGGCGTGGCCGATGCCATCGCCAGCTTGGACGCGGCGCCGTGGAACAGCACCAGGGCTGTTTCATCATTCTTGTGGCGCGACATGTAGAGCATGCCATCGACCTCGTCCGGATGCGCATGGATGGCGGCCGACCAGGCTTGGGTCGTTTGATACGATGATGTGCCGCTGAGTCCAGCGTGGCCGCCCAGCTTCCTGAGGGCGGCACCCGTCAGGTCGGCCAGGATGAGTGTCTCTCCCGTGAACCGTATGACAAAGCGCGCCTGTATGACGGCCAGGCCGACGATGAAGTGGTTGCGGATGGGCTTGCGGTCGTGCAGCAGTGTTTCAGCCAGCGCCACGGCCAGCGACGCGCCCAGGTAGCAAGTGCCGAAGCGGGCGGCCGCTTGCGGTTGGGGATCGTCGAAGCGATAGGTGTTCGCCCTGCCAAAATAGGGTTCGCCCGTGGCGTGGCCGGAAACCCGGTACAAGGTGGCGGGATCGCAGCGCACCGTCTGCAGCGCTGCGGGCAGTTGCGGCAGACGGGGCAGGCGCAAGGTTGCCACGGTAGTGTTGTTATTCGTCAGCGTAGGCGCGGGCGGCCGCCATCACGGCATCGAGTTTGCCTTTGGCCAAGGCTTCCAGCGGCGACTTGCCGCCCAGCGACAGGCGCGGGACGGTAAAAAAGTCCCATTTGGCGGCGCCGGGCAAGTCGCCGAGAATTTTGCTGATTTTTTCCAGGGTGTGGCGATCATGGCGGGGATCGGCGAAAAATGCCGGGTAAACATATTCGCCGGAGGCGCCGCGCAAGGCGAACAGGCGTCTGGCTTTCAGTGCCGCACTGAGTGCCTGCGGCGTGACTGCCAGCCGGGCACGCAATTCGGGGCCAGATAGCAAGCTGTGCGAGGCCACGTCTTTTTCACGCTGCTGGCTTTCCTGCTGTTCCAGGCCGCGCATGAATTGCCGGGTGCTGACGTGGTCTGTCTGCGTATGGTTGCCGGAAGCCATGCTCAGCTCGCGCTCGGCCACGATATCGAGATCGCGCCGCATTTGCGCCAGCAGCGCGGGCCGGTCGTCACGCGGCACGGCGTCCAGCAGCGATGCATAAGCCTCCTGGAAAGTGTCTTGCGCAATATTGAAGCGCAAGCCGGTGGCGCTGGCAGCCAGTGTATCCGCCAGCTGCCTGGCCAGCGAGGGCGCGGCTGGAGCCTGCGGGGCTTCGGGGGCTGCCTCATCAATTGTGCTGGTGTCGCCATTGCTGGCAGGGCGACGTGTGTTTGATGTGTTTGACATGGCCAACTCCTTGCAATGCATGTTTCAGCATAGGACACGAAGTCAAACAAAGCAAACAAAGCAAGGAGATTAAATATCCACGCTTTGACTTGTCACAAACCTTGAGTGCGGCGGCCTACACGGGCCGTGGCGCCGCCTTGCCCGGTTCGGCAGGACCGAAATGCAGGCCCAGCCGCAAGGCCAGGGCGCGCAGGGCGCCGCTTTCCTGCAGATGCAGGGCCAGCGCGATGTGGCCGTCGGGGCGTACGAGGTAGGCGGCGTCGCGGCCCAGGCCGGCCAGCTTGGCGGCCACGTTATAGGTATAGCAATGCACGGGCAGTTTCAGCACGCGCGCCTCGTCGAGCAGCTCGGGCGCAGGCTCGCCGTAGATGTGCAATTGCCAATCCATGCTGCGCAGGGCGATAAAATTGTCTTGCGTGCCGTCCGAGAACCACGGCAGGCGGTCGCCGCCGCGCAGGTATTCCGCGTGGCCGGCGGACAAAGCGCTGTCTTCATAGCTGATCTCGATTTGCGACACGGTCTTGAACAGCAAGCGGCGCGCCCGCGCGAAGCCGGACAGGAAGGGCAGCGCGTGCGGCACCAGCCAACGGCGCAGGAATTGCCCGGCCATGCCCTGCGCGACGATGGCCTGGAAGGCGCGGTCGGTTGTGGCGACGAGCTTGCGGGCAAACACGATGCGCTCGCTTTCATAGGTATCGAGCAGGGCGTCGTTGCTCTGGCCATGCAGCTTTTGCGCCAGTTTCCAGGCCAGGTTGACGGCGTCGCCCAGGCCCGTGTTCATGCCCTGGCCGCCCACGGGGCTGTGCAAATGGGCCGCGTCGCCGAGGATGAAGCAGCGCCGCGCACGGAACTGGCCTGCCACCCGGTGATGGACTTTATAGGTGGAAAACCAGTTCACGTGTTCGACGTGGATGCCCAGCAAGGTTTCCACGTCGCCGCGCACGTCGTCGAAGACGGGCGCCGGCGCGCCATCGGGACGGTCGGGCAGGATGCCGATCAGGCGCTGCATGCCGCTGGTGCGCACGGGCAACATCAGCGCGAACGCGTTCGCACCCAGGTGGGCGTGCAGATCCGTATTGCTGCCGGCCACTTGCGCGTCGGCCACATAGTACAGGTGGTCGTAGGTACCGCCCGAGAACTCGAAGCCGGCGATCTCGCGCACCTTGCTGCGGGCGCCGTCGCAGCCGCAGATATAGTCAAACGTGCAATATTGGCGTTCGCCATTGTTGAGCAGGATGGCTTGCACTTCGCTATCGTCCTGCGTCCACAAGTCCAGCGTGACGTTCCATTCCACGTGCACGCCGGCCGCCGCCAGCTTGCTGATCAGAAAGCGTTCATGCTCGTCCTGGGGCAGGCTCAGCACGAAAGGATAGGGACTCAGTCCTTCGCCGATCTCGCCCAGCGCCAGTTTCACCAGCTCCTCGCCGCCTTCATGGATGTGCATGGCATTGATCTTGATGCCCAGGCTGACCAGTTCGTCGGCAAAGCCCAGCTGCTGGTAAAACTCCAGGGTGCGCGCATGCACGGCCATGGCCCGCGACGCCTGGCCCGGCCCGCTGTTTTTATCGATGATGCGGCAATCGACGCCATGGCGCGCCAGGCGCAAGGCAAGCATGAGGCCGGTAGGACCGGCGCCGACGATCAATACGGGAGGAGTATTCATGCATCCAGTATAGGACAGGATGGGGAAGGGCTGCGCGACGATTGAGTTTGTGTTCTAGAAATGAAAATGTCCCGCCGGAGCGGGACATTCAGGTCTTACTAATGCCTTACAGCACGCTGATTAAATACCGCGCAGCAATTCGTTGATGCCCGTTTTCGCGCGGGTTTTTGCATCGACGCGCTTGACGATCACGGCGCAGTACAGCGAGTACTTGCCGTCTTCCGAAGGCAGGTTGCCCGAGACCACGACGGAGCCGGCCGGCACGCGGCCGTAGGTCACTTCGCCCGTGGCACGGTCGTAGATCTTGGTCGACTGGCCGATGTACACGCCCATCGAGATGACCGAGTTTTCTTCGACGATCACGCCTTCGACGATTTCCGAACGGGCGCCGATGAAGCAGTTGTCTTCGATGATGGTCGGGTTCGCTTGCATCGGTTCCAGCACGCCGCCGATGCCGACGCCGCCGGACAGGTGGACGTTCTTGCCGATCTGCGCGCAGGAACCGACGGTGGCCCAGGTGTCGACCATGGCGCCTTCATCGACGTAGGCGCCGATGTTGACGTAGGACGGCATCAGCACGACGTTCTTGGCGATGAAGCTGCCGCGGCGGGCGACGGCCGGCGGCACCACGCGGAAACCGCCCTTGGCGAAGTCTTCGGCCGTGTAGTTGGCGAACTTGGTCGGCACCTTGTCGTAGAACTGCATCGTGCCATCCGATGGCAGGACGACGTTGTCTTCCAGGCGGAACGACAGCAGCACGGCTTTCTTGACCCACTGGTTGACGACCCAGTCGCCCGAGGTTTTTTCCGCCACGCGGATGCTGCCGTTGTCCAGGCCATTGATGACGTGGGAGACGGCGTCGCGCAGTTCGGCCGTGCCGTTGCGCGGATTGATCTCGGCGCGGTTTTCCCAGGCCTGGTCGATGATGGTTTGCAGTTGTTGGCTCATGATGATGTCTTGTTCATTTAGTTGGTTGATGCGGATGCGGAAAGCTGCTGGCAGAATTTTACTATGCGCAACGCCGCTTCCAGCCCTTCGGCCGTTTCGGCCACCAGGGCCATGCGGATGCGGTTGCGGCCCGGATTGATGCCGTGCGCGTCGCGCGCCAGGTAGCTGCCAGGCAATACCGTGACATTATATTCGGCGTACAGGCGTTGCGCGAATTCGGTGTCGGACAGTCCCGTGCGGCTGACGTCGGCCCACAGGTAGAAGCCGGCGTCCGGCAATTGCACGTCCATCACCGATTGCAGCAGCGGCGTGATGGCGTCGAACTTGGCGCGGTACTTGGCGCGATTTTCCTCGACATGGGTTTCGTCGTTCCAGGCCGCGACGGAGGCCGCCTGCACGGCGGGGCTCATGGCGCCGCCGTGGTAGGTTCGGTAGAGCAGGAATTTTTTCAGTACTTCCGCGTCGCCGGCGACAAAGCCCGAGCGCATGCCCGGCACGTTCGAGCGCTTCGACAGGCTGGAAAACACCACCAGGCGCGCATACGGGCGCTCGATGGTGGACAGGCCCAGCATGTGCGCCGCCTGCAGCGCGCCCAGCGGAGGCGTGTCGCCGTGGTAGATCTCGGAATAGCACTCGTCGGCGGCGATGACGAAGTCATAGCGCTCGGACAGGGCGAACAGGTGTTCCCAGTCCGTCAGGGTCAGCACGGCGCCCGTCGGATTGCCCGGCGAACACAGGAACAGCAGCTTGACCTTTTCCCATACCGAGGCGGGCACGCTGTCGTAATCGCAGCCGAAATTGCGCGCCGGGTCGGAATTGACGAAATACGGTTCGGCGCCGGCCAGATAGGCCGCGCCTTCATAGATCTGGTAGAACGGATTCGGGCTGATCACGAGCGAACCGGCCGACGGATCGATCACCGTTTGCGCCAGCGCAAACAGCGCTTCGCGCGAACCGTTCACGGGCAGGATTTGCGTGGCAGGATTGAGCTTGGGGATGCCATAGCGGCGCTCGAGCCAGCCGGCGATGGCGGTACGCAAGGCTTCCGAACCGATGGTGGTCGGATAGCTGGCCAGGCCGTGGATATTGTCGACCAGCGCCTGCTCGATGAAGGCTGGCGTCGGGTGCTTGGGTTCGCCCATGCCCAGGCTGATGGGCGCGTACTCGGGATTGACCGTCACGCCGGCAAACAGCTGGCGCAGCTTTTCGAAGGGATATGGTTGCAGTTTAGCAAGAAGTGGATTCACGGAGCGGACCAGGGCAAGAGTGGGGTGATAGTGTCGCGTATGGATTGCCTGGCATTGCGCAATGACGCCGGTCAAGCAATCAGCTTAGCCTTTTATTATAGCCGTCCTCGGGCGCGGGCTGTGCAAGTGGGCGTTGTTGACCTGCACGGCATGTCGCTCCCGGGCTTGGCAAGGTAAAATACGCTATGTCTACCTTACTTCCCACCCTGCTTGCCATTGAAACATCGTCCGAACTCGCGTCCTGCGCCTTGTTGTGCGGCGATGTCGTCCTGTCCCGCGCCTCGTCGGGCGTGCGCACCCATTCCCAGTCGATCTTGCCGATGGTGCAGGAATTGCTGGCCGAAGCGGGCGTGACCCTGGCCGACGTCGACGCCATCGCCTACGGCTCCGGCCCCGGCTCGTTTACGGGCGTGCGCACGGCCTGCGGTATCGCGCAAGGCCTGGCCTACGGCGCCAAGCTGCCCGTCGTGCCCGTCGTCACGCTCGACGCCATGGCGCTCGCCTGCCACCAGCAGCATGGCGCGCAGCGCATCGTGACCGTGCTCGACGCCCGCATGGGCGAAGTGTACTGGGCGCAATATGACTATCAAAATGGTTTACAGGCCGTCCTGCCGCCGGCCCTGAGCGCGCCGGCCGGCGTGGCGCCGCAAGGCGACGTGGTTGGTTGCGGCAACGGCTTTGGCGCCTATGCCGAAGCGCTGGCCGCGCTGCCGTGCGCCGCCACGGCCGATGCCGCCATCATGCCGCACGCCGTGCAAGTGGCGCAGCTGGCGCGCATCGCCTTTGCCGCCGGCCAGTGCGTGACGGCGGCCGAGGCGCAGCCTTTGTATTTGCGCAACAAGATCGCTTATACCAGTGCCGAGCGCCTCGACATGCAACAGGCCAAGGCCGCTGCGGAGTCGGCGCAATGATGGAAGCGGGCAAGGACAAGACCGCAGGCTGGGACTTGCTGCGCCTTGATTATCAGCCGATGCGGGAAGCGGACTTGGAGGAAGTGCTGGCGCTGGAACGGCGCGTGTATCCGCATCCCTGGACGCACGGCAACTTCGTCGATTCCCTCCAGAGCGGCTACCCGGCCTGGGTGCTGCGCGACGTGGACGGCACCTTGCTCGGCTACTTTTTGCTGATGCTGGTCGTCGACGAGGCGCACTTGCTGAACGTGGCCGTCGAGGGCGCCATCCAGGGCCAGGGACTGGGCCGCTTCCTGCTGAACCAGTCCTGCGCCTGCGCGCGCCAACTGGGCATGGAATCGGTGCTGCTGGAAGTGCGCCCGTCGAATACGCGCGCACTCGATATTTACCAGCGTTATGGATTTGAACAGATAGGCCGGCGCAAGGGATACTATCCGGCCAGCAACTCGCAACGTGAGGACGCCATCGTGATGCGTTATACCTTATGAGCCGCAGCGCCGTTTTCCTCGATGAAATGGGCGTGGGGCCATTGTGGCGCTTGCGCCAGGGCGTGGCGCCCGAGGTCGTGGATATTGTCGTCGAGGCTGCCGTGGAGGTGGAAGTCGTCGTGGCGGAGCCCGTGGCCGAGGCCGTTGAAGCCGTTGAAGCAGTGACCGAGGTGGTCGCGGAGCTAAGGGCCGAGGCGCCCGTCGCCGTTGCCGTTACGCCAGTGCCTGCCGCCGCGCCCGACGACACTGCCTGGTTCGACGACGCGCCGCCACCGCCGCCCGCCAGGCAGCTCAGCGATGCCGATATCGCCGCCCTCGACTGGGATGGCTTGACGGCCGCCGTGGCCAAATGCGCGCGCTGCGACTTGTGCAAGACGCGCAAGGGCGTCGTCATGGGCCGTGGCGACCGCCAAGGTGCCTGGCTGATGCTGGCCAGCAGCCCATCCCGGCTGGAAGAGCGGGAAGGGCGCGCCTTGCCGGGCGAACAGGGCAAATTGCTCGACAATATGCTGAAAGCCATCGCCGTCGATGCGGACAGCGATGTCTATATTACCCACTTGCTGAAATGCCGTCCGCTCGACGAGGCGGGCCAGGAACGCTTGCCCACCGAGGCCGAGTCCGCCGCCTGCCGTCCGTATTTCGACCGTGAACTGGCCCTGCTGCAGCCGCGCACTATTTTGACGCTCGGTTCGATGGCCGCTGCCGGCATCAATCCCGGCGAAAAGCCCGTACGGGGCAAGGTGCGCCAGCTGGGCAGTGCGTCCGTCGTGGCTACCTTCCACCCAGAGCAACTGTTGCAGGACGGGACGGGCAAGGCCAAGGCGCGCGCCTGGGCCGATTTGTGTCTGGCGAAAAGCACGCACGGTGGTTGAGACATTTCAGGTCCGCTTCGAGCAGCGCTGGGGACGTCTGACGCACCCCCGCGTGCGTGCGCTGGCCTGGCTGCTCGACTCGCCCGACTTGCTGGACCCGTCCAGCCTCCACTGGGGCGGGCGCGTCGCCAGTCTGCCTGCCGTCACGCCTGTCGTGGCGGCGTGGCTGGGCGCGCTGCAGGACGATCCGTCGCCGCTCGATGCGGCGCTGGGGCCGAAATTCTATTCCCGCCTGGGCCTGTACGCTGAAAAGCTGCTGGCCTTTTATTTTGAGCAACATGGCTTGCTGGCTGCGCATGGCTTGCAAGTGCAGGTGAACCGCAACGACACGGTGGGCGAGTTCGATTTCCTGCTGCGTGACGAGAATGAATTGTTGCACTGGGAATTTGCCACCAAGTTCTACCTGCTGGAAGGGGCGCCCGATCCAGGCGTCTTCAACCACTTGATCGGCCCCAACCTGGCCGACACCCTGGGCTTGAAGATGCGCAAGATTCTCGACAAGCAACTGGCCCTGTCCCGCCATCCGGCCGCGCAAAGCCTGCTGGCGCAGCCCGTGCGCGCGGCGCAGGCGCTCGTCAAGGGCTGGCTGTTTTATGCGGCAGGCGTGACGCCCGCCATGGACGGCATTTCCCCGGAGCATGGTCATGGTTTCTGGTGCACCCCCGCACAATTGCCGCAGCAACGCTATGTCGTGCTGCCGCGCCTGCAATGGCTGGCGCCGTTCAAGGGCCGCGATGTGGACGTGCTGGACGTGGAGGCCTTGCGCGCGCAGTTGTTTGATCTGGCGCAACCGGTGATGGTGGCCACCGTGGATACTGTCGAAGGCTGGGAAGTGGAGCGCACGCGCGGTTTTGTCGTGCCGCATGACTGGACGCAGCAGGCTGCCGCGCGGCGGCTGACAGGCGCGCTGCCTGGGTAATGTTGGGGTCAGACCCGGCGGGTCAGACCCCAGAAGTTAATGCTTTTGCTCGCCAATCAGCGACAGATTGTCATGCTCAGCCTGGTTCAGCTTGTGCTTGCGCATGATGGCGTACATGGTGCCGGCGACGAACAGGCCGAACAGGGTGATGATGATGTTGAGCGGCAGGTGCAGACGGATCATGATCGAATACACGGCCAGCATGGTGAGAATCGACAGGTTTTCATTGAAGTTCTGCACGGCGATGGAATGGCCCGCACTCATCAGGACGTGGCCGCGATGTTGCAGCAGGGCATTCATCGGCACGACGAAGAAGCCGGACAGGGCGCCGATCAGGACCAGCAGCGGGTAGGCGATCCACACGGAGTGCACTTGCGTCATCATCATGACGATCACGCCCATGGCGATACCGAGCGGAATGACGGTCAGCGACTTGCGCAGGGGTATGAAGCGCGCCGACAGCACGGCGCCGGCGGCCACGCCGATGGCGACCACGCCCACCAGGCTGGTCGCCTTGTCGAACGGCATGTTCAGCGATTGCTTGGCCCATTCCAGCACGATCAGCTGCAAGGTGGCGCCGGCGCCCCAGAACAGGGTCGTCACGGCCAGGGTGATCTGGCCCAGCTTGTCTTTCCACAGGATGGAATAGCAATTGGCAAAATCGGTGATCAGTTTGATAGGATTGCGTTCCTGGTGCGGATACACGCAGCCTGTGTCGGGAATCTTCAGGTTGGCCAGGGTTGCCAGCGCATAGATGCCGACCACGACGCACAAGGCCGCTTCCGTCTTGTTGGTGATGCCGGTGTCGATCAGGGGGATGTCGATGGCGAGCAGCATGTCGGACACGTGGCCGCTGACGAGCGCGCCGCCCATGACGGTGCCGAGGATGATGGAAGTGACGGTCAAGCCTTCGATCCAGCCATTCGCCGCCACGAGCTTTTCCGGCGGCAGCAGTTCCGTCAGGATGCCGTACTTGGCGGGCGAATACACGGCCGCGCCAAAACCGACGACGGCGTAGGCCAGCAGCGGATGCACGTGGAAGAAGACGAGGGCGCAGCCAAAGATCTTGACCATGTTGGCGATGAACATGACCTTGCCTTTCGGCAAAGCATCCGCGAAGGCGCCGACAAAAGCGGCCAACAGCACGTAAAACAGCACGAACGATAATTTAAGTAGCGGCGTGATCCACGCCGGGGATTTCATGGACACCAATAAATCGACGGCGACAAAAAAGAGGGCGTTATCGGCCAGCGAGGAAAAGAACTGCGCCGCCATGATGGTATAAAAACCACGATTCATTCTGGAATGCCTGAAATCATATCTGGCTTGCTTTATACCACGAAAAAACGGCAAACCCCAAGTTTGGACGGGGCTGCTTTGCATAGTCTTGCCTAAGCGAAGCTTAATTATTCTGCCGTAGAAAAATACACATACATGTGAGCATTTTATAAATGATGTCCTCTGCATGCGACCTTGGGGTGTCTGCAGTGTCCGCATACTGCGCATCCGGTAAAATACGGCTTTCCCACTTGCCGTGTGTCACGCTTATGCCCAGGCCACTCCTCGCCACCATCCATCTCGATGCCATGCAACACAATCTGGCGCGCGCCCGTGCCGGCGCCCGCGGCGCCAAGGTGTGGGCCGTCGTCAAGGCAAATGCCTATGGTCACGGCCTGGAACGGGCCATGCGGGGCTTTGCCGAGGCCGATGGCCTAGCGCTGGTCGAGGTCGATTATGCCGTGCGCTTGCGCGAACTGGGCTGGCGCAAGCCCATCTTGCTGCTGGAAGGGTTTTTCGATGCCAGCGATTTGCCGGTCATGGCCCAATATGGCTTGAACGGCAGCGTGCATTGCGAGGAACAGATCGCCATGCTGGAAGCGGCGCGCTTGCCGCACGCCATCGATGTGCACCTGAAAATGAATACGGGCATGAACCGCCTGGGCTTCACGCCGCACGCCATCGCCGCCGCGTATGCACGCCTGCGCGCCATGCCGCATATCGGCACGATCACCCTGATGACGCATTTCGCCAATGCGGACGAGGCGGGGCCCACGCGCTTGCCTTTGGCCCAGCAGATGTTGCGTTTCGAAGCCGGCGCGTCCAGCATCGGTACGCCGCTGCCGCGCAGCCTGTGCAATTCGGCCGGCCTGCTGATGCACCATCTGGACAGCGACTGGGTGCGCCCCGGCATCATGCTGTACGGCGGCACGCCCAGCGGCGCTCCCGGTGGCACGTCCGCGCAGGCGTTCGGCTTGCTGCCCACGATGACCTTGCGCAGCAGCATTATCGGCATCCAGGACATCGCCGCTGGCGACGTGGTGGGCTACGGCAGCCGCTACGAAGCGGCCGGCAATGTCAAGGTGGGCGTGGTGGCGTGCGGCTACGCGGACGGCTACCCGCGCCACGCACCCGAAGGCACGCCCGTGCTGGTCGACGGCGTGCGCACGGGGCTGATCGGCAGGGTGTCGATGGATATGCTGATGGTCGACCTGACCCACGTGCCGGGCGCCAAGGTCGGCAGCGCCGTCACCCTGTGGGGCCAGGGCATGCCGATCGACGAGGTGGCCCTGGCCGCCGGCACCATCGGCTACGAGCTGATGTGTGCACTGGCGCCGCGCGTACCGGTGAGCGAAGCGTAGGTGACGCGGAAGCGCGGTTTGTATATACTGTATATATAACCAGCTGTTTCATTTTACCCGGGCAAAGTACACCATGGCAAAAGTCAAGACCATCTACACCTGCAGCGATTGCGGCGCCATCAGCAACAAATGGATGGGGCAGTGCACCTCGTGCAACCAGTGGAATACCATGGTGGAAACCCTGCCCGAGACGGGCGGCAACAACCGCTATTCGAACCCGCAGCATATGTCGCTGGCGCAGACGGCGCCCGTGCTGTCGCTCGACGATATCGACGCCATCGACGTGCCCCGTTTCGGCACGGGCATCGAGGAATTCGACCGCGTGCTGGGCGGCGGCATGGTGGCGGGCGGCGTGGTGCTGATCGGCGGCGACCCCGGCATCGGCAAGTCGACCCTGCTGCTGCAGGCGCTGGCCAACATGTCGCACCACAAGCGCGTGCTGTACGTCAGCGGCGAGGAATCGGGCGCGCAGATCGCCCTGCGCGCCAAGCGCCTCGTCATCGATGCCAAGGAACTCAAATTGCAGGCGGAGATCCAGCTGGAAAAGATCCTCTCCACCTTGAATGACCTGAAACCGGAAGTGGTGGTCATCGACTCGATCCAGACCGTGTATTCGGACGCCCTCAGTTCGGCGCCCGGTTCCGTGGCGCAAGTGCGCGAATGTGCGGCGCAGCTCACGCGCGCGGCCAAGCAGACGGGCGTGACCATCATTCTGGTCGGCCACGTGACGAAAGAGGGCGCGCTGGCCGGCCCCCGCGTGCTCGAGCACATCGTCGACACGGTGCTGTATTTCGAGGGCGATGCCCATTCCAGCTTCCGCCTCGTGCGCGCCATCAAGAACCGTTTCGGCGCCGTCAATGAGCTGGGTGTGTTCGCCATGACGGAAAAGGGCTTGAAAGGGGTGTCGAACCCGTCGGCCCTGTTCCTGTCGCAGCACGACAACCAGGTGCCGGGCTCGTGCGTGATGGTGACGCAGGAAGGTACGCGCCCCTTGCTGGTGGAAATCCAGGCCCTCGTCGACACCAGCCACTTGCCCAATGCGCGCCGGCTGTCCGTCGGCCTGGAACAGAACCGCCTGGCCATGCTGCTGGCCGTGGCGCACCGCCACGCGGGCATCGCCGCCTTCGACCAGGACGTCTTCATCAACGCCGTCGGCGGCGTCAAGATCACGGAACCGGCGGCCGATCTGGCCGTGTTGCTGGCGATTAATTCGTCGATGCGCAACAAGCCCTTGCCGCGGGGACTCGTGGTGTTCGGCGAGGTGGGGCTGGCTGGCGAAATCCGTCCCGCGCCACGGGGCCAGGAGCGCTTGCGCGAAGCGGCCAAGCTGGGCTTTACCCTGGCCGTGGTGCCCAAGTCCAACCTGCCGAAGCAGGTCATCGAAGGCCTCAAGGTCATCGGCGTGGAGCGCATCGACGAAGCGTTTAATAAATTGCGCGATCTGGAGTAAAAGTTGGTATGGTTTAAATGCCAAGCTTGAGACAAGTCAAACAAAATTTCCGTTTGGAACTATAATATTTGTCCGATGGATTCCCTGGTGAATCCGCATCGACAATGAATTAATAGAGAAAGAGAAGCGGAATACAGTGTCAGTTGAGCAAAGGCAGGGCGCACGCAAGATATTGCGTGCCAAGGCAATGTTGGTAATGGATGGCGCGGGCCCCGTGGCGGCGCGCACCCTCGATGTGGGGCCGGGCGGCATGTCGGCCGTCATCGCTGAACCGGTGCCGACAGGCAAGCAAGGCAAGGTGCTGTTCGAGCTGTTTTACGACGGCTCGGCACACATCATCGAGGCGCGCGTGTCCGTCTCGCACTGCATTTTCAGCAGTGCAGGTTTCAAGGTGGGACTCACTTTCCTGCAACTGGACATGGCTGTCAGCAGCGCCATTTCGAAATTCATGCGTTGAGGCATGCCCGCAGAGGAGTGGCAAGTACAATGCGCTAAAATGGTGCATATGGGTTTGCAGTCAGGAAAAACCTGTTCTGTTCGCTGTTTTGATATTCCGGTAATACTGCATAATTATCAACCAGAAGAGGGACCTTGCCGCGCCATGCGCGCCTGCGGTCCGTTTCGAGCGCTGCGCGCGGTCACGACCTGAACCGTGTGCCATGACCTTACACCCGACGGGAACGCCTACCATGTTTAATTCGACCATCAACAGCAGGGCTTACACCAACAACACGCAGCAGACGACGCAGGGCAATATCTCGGCCGATGTGTATGCGAAGGTGGAGCGCCAGATGCAGTCGCAGAACACGGGCGTCGTCAAGCTCAATGCCAGCCTGGCGCGCGACCAGGCCAAGTTCTCGGGCCTGGGTCAGCTGCAATCGGCGTTGGCGAAATTCCAGACCGTGGCCAAGAACATGGCCGGCAGCGGCCTGGCCACGTCGGCCACGTCGACCACCAAGGATGTGCTGAGCGCCACTACTACCGACAAGGCCGTCAGCGGCAGCCATGAGCTGAACGTCAAGCAGCTGGCGCAGGGGCAGACCCTGCAGAGCGGCGTGCAGAAATCGTCGAGCGCGGCCATCGGCACGGGCGCGCCGGCGCTGGTCAAGATCGAAGTGGGCACGGCCGACGGCAAGCAATTTACGCCCGGCAGCGGCAAGATCATTTCGCTGACGATAGACAGCAGCAACAATAGCCTCGACGGCATCGCCGCCGCGCTCAAGCAGCAGGGCATCGACGCCAGCGTGGTCAAGGGTGCCGATGGCTACTCGCTGGCCATCAATGGCAAGAGCGGCGCCGACAGCAGCATGCGCATCAGCGTGTCCGGCGACGCGGCCGTCAGCAACCTGCTCAGCTATGCGCCCGGCGCCGGCAAGGGCCTGCAGCAGACGGCCGCCGCGCAGGACGCGCTGCTGACCGTCGACGGCAAGGAGATCAAGAGCGCCACGAATACCCTGACGACGGCCGTCGAGGGCGTCACCATCGAATTGAAGAAAAAGGGCACGACGGACCTCGTCATCGCCAAGGACAGCAGCCAGATCGCGACCAACGTGGCCAGCTTCGTCACGGCCTACAATGAGCTCAACAGCAAGTTGCAGAGCCTGCAGCAGGGCGATTTGAAATCCGACACGGCCCTGGGCCAGGTGCGTTCGCAGATGGAGCAAGTGCTGCGCACGGCCAGCACGGGCGTGCCATCGTCGGTACTGGGCAGCGCCGGCGTGACCTTGGGCAAGAGCGGCGAGCTGGTGCTCGACGACAAGAAACTCAAGGCGGCCATCGCGGCCGATCCGGACGCCGTCAGCAAGATGTTTACCAATAACGGTAAGGGCGTGGCGGACCAGTTCGCCAGCAAGATCGGCGAGCTGACGGGCGAAACGAGCATCATCCGCAAGGAAGTGCAGACGGTCGGCAAGGAGATCACCACGCTGACCAACAAGAAAGCCGTGCTGGCCAAGGCGCTGACGGCCCAGGCGCAGGCGCTGGTGAAAGCGTATTCGGCCCAGGAACAGATGGGGGCGAACTCGGCCCTTCCCGGTTATACGGGCAAGAACTCTTTATTCGACTTCATGGCTTAAGAGCGTTCGCCCTGGGAAAAGAACGCCGACGGTGAACTGCCGAAAGTCTTCTTGAACATGGCGGAAAAGGCCGACTGGCTGGCGTAGCCCAGTTCTTCGGCCACCTGCGACAGCGGCACGCCGCGCGCGATCAGGGGCGCCGCGTGCGCCAGGCGCACCTGCTGGCGCCACTGGCCAAAACTCATGCCCAACTCCCGTTCGAACAGCCGCGCCAGGGTACGCTCCGAGGCGCCGACCAGCTGCGCCCAGTGTTCCAGGGTCTGGTTACAGCCCGGTTTCTCGATCAGGCTGTCGCACAGGGTCTTCAGGCGCTTGTCGCTGGGCAAGGGGACGCGGATGGGGCGCGTGGCCGAGCGTTTCAATTCATCGAGGATCAGTTCGGCCAGCAAGACCTCGCGCGCCGGTTCCTGGCCCGGGTCCAGCTGTTCCAGCGCCATGATCAGCTGGCGCAGCAGGTTCGATACTTCCAGTACCTTGCAGTCGTTCCCCGCGAACGGCGCGCGCGCCGCATGGATGCACAGGGGGCGCAAGCGGGTTTTTTCCAGTATCGTGACGGCATGTTCCACGTTGGGCGCGATCCAGATGGCGCGCATGGGCGGCAGCACCCAGCTGCTGTTGTTGGCGGTAATGCGCAGCACGCCTTCGAGCGCCATCGTGACCTGGCCCCAGGGGTGGGTATGCGGTAACAAGAATTCATCGGCTTGCAGGTCGCGCGCGATCATCGTCACGGGGATGGTCGCGCTGGGCGCTTCCCGCGGCGGACACATGCGGGTATGGTGGAGGATAGGTACACCCATCAGCTTGGCCTTAATTCGATAAATTATGTCGTCCTGTCGGAAAACAGACGATGGTATTTTGCATACACTTGAGTTTTACCAGTATAAGACAGGGTATGACATGATAACAACTAACTCGGCATCCGAACTTCCCTCCTTGCGCGGCGATGCGCGTGTCATCGCCCTGGTGGGGCTGGCGCATGGCGTGTCGCATTTCTACCACCTGATCCTCGCGGCCCTGTTCGTCTGGCTGAAACCCGCCTTCGACCTGTCGTATGCGGAACTGGGCCTGCTGATGACGGTGTTCTTCATCATCTCGGGCGTGGGCCAGGCGCTGGCCGGCTTTGTCGTCGACCGCTTCGGCGCCCGCGCCGTGCTGTTTTCCGGCATTTTCCTGCTGGGCGTGTCGGCGCTGGCCCTGTCCACCGCGCACAGCTATGCGGCGCTGATGCTGGGCGCCATGCTGGCCGGCATGGGCAACAGCGTGTTCCATCCGGCCGACTATACCATTCTCAACCAGCGCGTCTCGGCGGCCCGCGTGGCCTACGGCTTTTCCGTGCATGGCATCAGCGGCAACATCGGCTGGGCCCTGGCACCCCTGTTCATGACCTATGTCGCCACCCATTACGACTGGCGGGTCGCGCTGCAGTGCGCGGCCGTGCTGCCGTTCGCCGTGCTGCTGATCCTGTTCCTGAACCGCCACGCCATCCGCCCCGAGCCGGTCAAGAAGGCCGCAGCGGGTCAGCAAGCTGGCGGCGAAGGCACCCTGGATTTCCTGCGCCTGCCCGCCGTGTGGATGTGCTTTGCCTTCTTCTTCATTACCGCCATCGCCCTGGGCGGCATCCAGAGCTTTGCCAGCGTGGCCCTCGTCAAGCTGTACGACATGAGCCTGGCGCTGGCCACCAGTGCCTACACGGCCTATATGCTGGCTTCGGCTGTGGGGATGCTGGCCGGCGGCGTGGTGGGCGCGCGCAGCAAGCAGCCGGACCGCAACGTGGCGATCGCCTTTTCCGCCGCCGCACTGCTGGCCGTGCTGCTGTCCCTGGCCGTCGTGCCGGCCTGGGGCGCCGTCGTGCTGATGGGTGCCATCGGCCTGACGTCGGGCGTGGCGGGGCCGTCGCGCGACCTGATGATACGCGCGGCGGCGCCTAAGAATGCCACGGGACGCGTGTATGGCGTCGTGTATTCGGGCCTCGACAGCGGCCTGGCCGTGGGGCCTTTGTTCTTTGGCGCGCTGATGGATGGCGACCATCCGGCCCTGTTGTTCGTCTTCATCGGCGTGTTCCAGGCGCTGGCGATTGCCACGGCCGTGGGCGTGGGCGGCAAAACGCGTGCCGCGGCGCTGCAAAAGGCATAGAATCGTTGCCATCTGCAACGAAAGGAGTCCCCATGACCTTTGCCACCACCGACCTGTGCGACGACTATGCGGCCATGCTGGACGATGGCACCCTGGCCGTGCTGCCGCCCGTGTACCGCGCCTACGGCCAGCGCATGCGCTTCAGCGGTCCCGCCGCCACCTTGCAAGTGTTCGAGGACAACGCCCTCGTGCGCAGCACCCTGGAAACGCCGGGCCAGGGCCGCGTGCTGGTGATCGATGGCGGCGGCAGCCTGCGCCGCGCGCTGGTGGGCGGCCAGCTGGGCGTGCTGGCCGAAAGCAACGGCTGGGCCGGCATCGTCGTCGATGGCTGTATCCGCGACAGCGAGGAAATCAACGTCTGCCAGATCGGCGTGCGCGCCCTGGCCACGCATCCGCGCAAGAGCGGCAAGACGGGCGCCGGCCAGCGCGACGTACGCGTGCAGATCAGCGGCGTGGCCGTGCATCCGGGCGACTGGATCTACGCCGATGCGGACGGCATTCTGGTGGCGCGGCAACAACTCGATTGACGGCGCGAGGGGCGCGCCATGCCCTCAGTGCCGCGCAAGGCGCCAGGGAACGTTACAAATTATCCACATTCAATATATTTCTGCAAAGTTCTTTGATTTTGATCATGGCTGAGATATGATTTCACTTAAGGTAACTTTAATGCCTATAAGGCAAGGAAATCAGATCATGAAAATCGCCACCATCGCAGCAGTTGTCGCCCTGTTCGCCGCAGGCACCGCCAGCGCCAGCCCCGTCAATCTGATCACGAATGGCAATTTTGAGACGGTTGCGCCCGGCTCCACGTTTTCCAGTGGCTTCCAGGTCGTCAACAACGGTTCGTCGGCTATCACGGGCTGGACCGTAGGCGCCAGTTCCGTCGACCTGATCCGCAATGCGTACAATGCCATCGATGGCTACAGCATCGACATGCTGGGCACGCCTGGTCCTGGTTTCCTGTCGCAAAATTTCAATGTCGTTGCCGGCCAGACGTACAACCTGAGCTTTGACATGGCGCGCAATTCCGGCGGTCCCGCTGGCCAGGGCGTGGCTGTCACTTTCGGTGGCGTGGCCGGTAATTTCTACTCGACGGCTGCCGCCTCGAACACCTTGTACAGCAACACGCTGAGCTTCACGGCCGCTTCCACGGGCCTGGCGACCCTGTCGTTCGCCAGCGCCGCCAAGGCCGGCACGCCGTTCGACAACTATTCGGGCGCCGTCATCGACAACGTGTCGGTGAGCGCCGTGCCAGAACCGGAAACCTACGCCATGCTGCTGGCCGGCCTGGGCCTGATGGGTTTCCTGCGCCGCCGCAAGGCTGCCAAGTAAGCCGGGGTTGCCCGACATCAAACCGCCTGGTGCCATGCACAGGCGGTTTTTTTACGTCAGGGGTCTTGCGCGCCGCCCGCGCCCAGCAGGAATAGCCAGGGCAGCAGTTCAGGGATTCGCATCGGCATCGCCACGCAACGGGCACGCCGCCGCTGCCGCCCCCATACGCCGTACCAATTCGCCGCGCAATTGTGTCAATCCATCGATGCGCGCATCGATTTCACCGAGCTTGCGCGCCAGCGCCGCGCGCAGCTGGTCCGCCGTGGCGGGATCGCCGGCGGCCGCCAGCAGCGGCATGTCGGCTTCGATTTCCGCCAGGGTAAAGCCCAGCTGCTGCGCCGTGCGCAGGTAGCGCAGCCAGTCGGCCGCCTCGGGCGGGTAGTCGCGGTAGCCGTTCGCGCCGCGCCGCGCGCGCAGCAAGCCCCGTTTTTCATAGAAGCGCAGGGTATCGCGGCTCAAGCCCGTCGCCTGTGCCATCTCGCCGATCTGCATGGTTTTTTCTTTCATAAAATGCTTGACCCTGGAGTGTACTCCAGCCTCGATCATGGGCGCTTTCCACTGACAGGAGTTCCCCCATGTTGTCCGTTTCCGCTTTTCGCCGCGTGGTGCGCGCCAGCGCCATTTATGATGTGCTCATGACGGCCCCGTTTACCACGCCGTGGACGTTTTTGCAGCTGCGCGAGCACTTGAACGTTATCAACGTGGGCCTGGGCGGCGCGCCGCTGCCGCTCTTCGAACCCTTGCATCTGCTGATCAGCAGCTTGTTTGGCAGCGTGGTGATGGTCTGGTCGGTGCTACGCATGCTTGACCCGCAGCCGCGCTTCGGCCGCTACGACGCGGCGGCGCGCTACCTGTTTTCGACCTGGATGGCGTGGGCCTTGCTGGTGACGGGCCAGCCCGTGCTGTGGCTGTTCCTCGTGCCGGAACTGGCCTGGGGCGTCGCGCAAAGCCTGCCTCTGCGCGGCGCCGGAGGCGGGCGGGAAGGGCGCGCGCACGAATCGCTGTTGAGATGAATATAACGAAATGCAATAATGGCCGTGCTTTACAGCAATAAACGACTATTAAAGGAATGACTATGCAGCAGGATGCCGCAGGAAAAAACATGGCGTTGCTCGATCCGGTGGTGGCGCCGCGCATCGCGGTAACGCGCCTGGTGGCGGGCCTGCTGCAAGGCTTGCTGCTGTACTGGCTGTACAGCACGGCGCAAGACAAGGTGTGGCCCGCGACGGAAGCCTACCTGCTGGCGCCATTGATGCTGATCGGCCTGCTGCTGCCCATCCTGCTGGTGTCCAGCCTGGGCCACATGTCGGTCAAGCGCATCGCCCTGTGGATGACGGGCGCGGCCGTCGTGCTGGCCGTGCTGGCCTGGCACGACGTGGCGCGCGGCGCCGAACACGTGATCTGGGGTAATTACAAGCCCGGTGCGCCGCTGCGCGTGATTTCCGCCCAGCTGTTCGGCTTCTGCGTCGTGGGCTTGTATATCGCCCACGCGCTGGTGCTGGCCAGCGCCCAGGATGGCCAGCGCATCGCGCGCTATCCCACCTACTTTGAAATCGCCTGGAAGCTGGGCATCCAGCTGCTGTTTTCCCTGCTGTTCGTGCTGGGCCTGTGGCTGGTGCTGTGGCTGGGCGGGCAGCTGTTTCTGCTGATCAAGCTCAGTTTCCTGAAAAAGCTGCTGGGCCAGGCCTGGTTCGTGATTCCCGTCATCTGCTTCGCGTTTTCGTTCGCCATCCACATCACGGACGTGCGCCCATCCATCGTGCGCGGCATCCGCACCTTGCTGCTGGTGCTGCTGTCATGGCTGGTGCCGATCGCCGCCGTGCTCGTTTCCGGTTTCCTGCTGACCCTGCCATTCATCGGCTTCGAGCGCCTGTGGGCCACGCGCCATGCGGCCTCCGTGCTGCTGGGCATGGCCGGCGTGCTGGTGGTGCTGATCAATGCCGCCTTCCAGAATGGCGAAGTGGGCCATGGCGTGGCGCGCGGCATCCGCCTGGGCACGCGCCTGGCATGTTTGCTGCTGCCGTGGGTGGTCGGCATCGCCATTTATGCGCTGACCCTGCGCGTGATGTCGCATGGCTGGACTTCCGACCGCCTGATCGCCGCCGCCTGCCTCTTGATCGCCACCTGCTACGCCGCCGGCTATGCCTGGGCGGCCAGCAAGTACGGCGACTGGCTGCACCTGATCGCCAACGTCAACGTGGCCACCGCCTTTGTCACCCTGCTGGTGCTGTTCGCCCTGTTCTCGCCGCTGGCCGACCCGGCGCGCATTTCCGTGGCCAGCCAGATGGCGCGCCTGGACAGCGGCAAGGTTGGCGTGGACAAGTTCGATTTCGAATACCTGCGCTTCCAGGGCGCCCGCTATGGCCAGGCGGCCCTGCAGGAATTGAGCAAACGCACGACGGGACCGGATGCGGCCATCGTGCGGGCGCGCGCCGAAGCCATGCTCAAGCGCCAGAACCGGCTCGACGAGACGGGCGCACTGAGCGACGTGTCGATCAACCTGACCCTGCGCCCGGCCACGGCGAAGCTGCCGGAGAGTTTCCTGCGCCAGGACTGGACGCAAGTGAGCCCGGCCTGGCGCCTGCCGGCCTGCCTGAAGCGGGCAGGGCAGCAGTGCGACGCCTACCTGCTCGATTTCGATGGCGACGGCAAGCAGGAAGTGCTGCTGATCAGCAACGACCCGCGCGCCTCGTCGGTCTTGCTGGCGGAAAAGGACGACGGCAGCTGGACCGCGCGCGGGCAAATCCCCACGGACGCGCTGCGCTGCAAGCCCCTGCGCGAGAAACTGCAGGCGGGCGAGTTCCAGCTGGTGCCGCCGAAAGTGCGCGAGCTGGAAGTCGATGGCCAGCGCGTGCCGATGACCTTGTATACGCAGGAGGACGAGCTCAGCTGCCCGGAGGAGACGGCGCCGGGTCCCTGAATGGCTATCCAGGTCAGGCCGTTGGCAAGCACGCTGGTCATGATGCTGGAGTAACGCAAGGTGATTGTTTCGATATCTTTATAGGTTTGCACAATGGCGTATGACAGGATTGATTGGCATTCTGGCGGAAAATATCCCGATGATTTGCCGGAAGAGAATGGCGGCATCCATATCGGCATGTTCCTGGCCTGGTTGGTGCACCAGGATATGGCGGGCGATTTCCACCGCACAGATTCTGCCGAGGAGCTAAGGCGTCTGGCAACTCGGGAAATGACCGGGCTTGAATTTCTGCTCGATGCCTGCGATGGCAAGCTATGGGAAGACGATCTCAACGATCAGGGCAATGCTTTCACCGTTGACTATTACGATAAAAAGTCGGCATTTGCCCAGCAGCATGGGAGCTTTCTGCAAGACTATTGTGACGTATTCAACCGTCACGCCGCCGCGCACGGCTTTGAGTATCCCAGCGTCTATCACGTCGAGAATACCTGGGAGAAATTCGATCTACTGAAACCCATCCTCGACCAGCGCTACAGCCAATGGCAAGCGTGGTCGGCCGATCCCGCCAACCGGCAGCGCGATCCCAAAACCCAGTTTCTTCATGCCTGCCAGGAAGTCGGGAAATTTCTCGCGCCGCATGGCTTCAAGCCCAACAAGACAGGAACCGTTTGGAAGAAGACGGCTGCCGACAAGGACACCGTTTTTGAGGTATCGTTCGAGTCCGAGCGCTATAACTCCCGCAGCGATGTGCGCATGAAGGTCGACCTCTCCATCGCCAGCAAAGCCCTCAAGAAATGGCTTGCGGAGAAGGGGGGCGGAGCTGGTTACGATGGCTCCATTCTGTTCGGCGGCTTGCTTCGGCCCGAAAAAAACGCCAGCGCCATGATCTGGCAGGTGGCGGGTTTGACGGCGCGTTCCTCGATTGAGCAGATGTGCCAGTTGCTTGCCGAACGCGCCCTGCCGCTTTTCTCCTTGTTCGCCGATCGTGCGCGGGCGCTTGAACATCTTGCGTCGCATGGGAGTGGCTTTCCCGCCATTTGCGATCCATCGCCTACCCCTTTGTCATTTTTGTTGTGCTTCGGGACCCAGGAACAGGCGCAGCGGTTTTTCGCTGGCTACGTTGCTTCCAGGCCATCCCCGTGGCGGCGTAATATCATCCAGACATTCACCAGGCTTCAAGCAGGCGAGGTGTGGGAATCTTCCGCCTACTCGAACGAAAGGGACATCAAGCTGGCGTTTCAAAGCGGCCTGATGTTGCCGCAAAAGTCCTGACTTTCGTATCGCCGCTGTAGCAGTGGTTCGACTGATACAGCATGTGCCTGTACGCGCCGCCTTGTGCCTTGTCGCCGCCGTGCCGCGCTTCTAGACTGGGGCCTTCTCCACGCTGCGACTGCCTGCCATGACCGAACTCCTGCCCCTGATGAGCTATTGCTTTGTAATGTCCGCCACGCCCGGGCCGAATAACGTCATGCTGGCCACCACCGGCGCCAATTTCGGCTATCGGGGGGCGCTGCCGGTCATTCTCGGCATCCAGGTCGGCATCTTTGTGCAGACCATGCTCATGTGCGTGGGGTTGGGCAGCGTGTTCGTCGCGTATCCGATGGCGCAGCAGGTACTGCGGATCGCGGGCGCACTGTATCTGGTGTTTTTGGCCTGGAAGCTGGCCGGCGCCTCGGTGGCGGGAAGCAGCGCGCCGAAGGCCGTGTCGTTTGCGCAGGCGGCGCTGTTTCAGGCGCTGAACCCCAAGAGCTGGCTCAAGGCGATCACCATGGCGTCGGTCTTCATGCCCGCGCACGGCAACATGCTCGCCAGCGCGCTGCTGGTGTCCGTGATCGGCACTGTGGTGGGCATGCCGTGCAACGCCATGTGGGCGCTGTTCGGCGTCTCGATCCGCAGCGTGCTGAAAGCGCCGCGCAACCAGCGCATCTTCAATTTGACGATGGGCGCCATCCTGCTGGTCCTCGCCGTGATGTTTTTACGCTAGACTTGCGCCATGTTCGCCATCGACCGCTCCTCACCCATCGCCCTCTTCCAGCAGATCGAGGCTGCATTGCGCCAGCAGATCGCGCAACGCATCCTGCCTGGCGGGACCAGGCTGCCGTCGATCCGCCAGCTTGCCACGCAGCTTGCGGTCAGCACCAACACCGTCGTGGTCGCGTATGACAGGCTGGTGGCCGCCGGCGTCATCGATACGCACGGCACGGCGGGCTTCTTCGTTTGTGCACCGGCCGACGCCAGCCGCGCCATTCCCGACGAGGTGGCGCTGGAAGCGGGCCAGGAGCAGGAGCCGGTCTGGCTGAGCCAGCAAGTGAACGACCAGCGGCCGGGCGTGCTGCTGGCCAGCAGCGGCGCCTTGCCGCCCACCTGGCTGCAGGATGCGCTGCCGGCGGCGGCCGTGCAACGCGGCCTGGCGCGCAGCGCGGCCGGCATGGCCTCGCGCTGTCCGCCGCAAGGGCTGGCCGAACTGCGCGAGCAGATCGCGCTGCTGATGCGCGGCATCGGCATCGCGGCGGACGCCAGCCACATCCTCACCACGTTCGGCGGCACCCATGCCATCGATCTGATCTGCCGCACCTTCCTGCAGCCCGGCGATACGGTGCTGGTGGAAGACCCCGGATACTTCCTGATGTTTGGCCGGTTGCGCCAGGACGGCGTGCGCCTGGTGCCCATCCGGCGCCGTCCCGATGGCCTCGACCTGGACGAGCTGGAAGCGGCCTGCCGCACCCACCGTCCGCGCCTGCTGTTCGTGCAGACGGCCTTGCACAATCCCACCGGGTGGAGCAGCAGCGCCGCCAACCTGCACAAGGTGCTGATCATGGCGCAGCAGTATGGCTTCCTGATCGCCGAAGACGACGTGCACGGCCATTTCCAGCCGGGCCACAGCACGCGGCTGGCATCGCTGTCGGGACTGGACGGCGTGATCTACTATTCCAGCCTGTGCAAGGCGCTGAGCCCGGCCCTGCGCATGGGCTACCTGGCTGCCGCGCCGGCCCTGCTCAAGCCCTTGATGCGCACCAAGATCCATTCCATCATGACTTTGCCCGCGCTGAACGAATACGTGCTGCTGGAAGTGCTCAAGGCCGGCAACCTGCGCAAGCACCTGGAGCGGCTGCAACGCAAGATCATGGTGGCGCGCAACGCCAGCACGCGGCAACTGAGCGCGGCCGGCGTGCTGTTCGAGCAGCCAGGCGATGCGGGCATTTTCCTGTGGGGCTCCATGCCCGAAGGGCTGGACGTGGACTTGCTGGTGCAGGACGCCTACCGCAACAAGATCCTGCTGATGCGCGGCGCCGCGTTTTCGGCCAACGACACGCCCGACCAGCACATCCGTTTCAACGTCGCCTTCAGCCAGCATCCGCGCGTGAGCGCCTACCTGGAAGAACGCCTGCAGGCGGTGGCTGGCGCGCGCTCAAGCCTGGCCCGCGCCAGCGCCGCCGCCGGCATCGGGGGCACGTCCTGAGCACCGGCCGAGAGGGCAGCTATCGTGCCTAGTTCTTCGTGCGCACCTGGCGCACGTGGTTTTCCAGCTCGCTGAACGAGGGGCGTTCCGTGGCGGAAATGACCTTGCGGCCGAATTCCACGGCCAGCGCCGGGGCGTAGCCGTTCAGGCTTGCCAATAAGGTCACTTTCACGCATTGGTACATCTTCGCCGTTTCATGGTGCTTGCGGCGCAGCAAGCTCGCCAGCGGGGCGATGAAGCCGTAGGCCAGCAAAATGCCGATGAAGGTGCCCACCAGCGCCTGCGCGATCAGCACGCCCAGCTCGGCCGGCGGCAAGCCGACGGAGGCCATCGTATGCACGACGCCCATCACGGCGGCCACGATGCCGAAGGCGGGCATGGCGTCGGCCAGCTGCGAAATGGTCTGGATCGGCATTTCCGCATCTTCATGGTGCGTCTCGATCTCGTTATCCATCAGGTTTTCGATCTGGTAGGCGTCCATATTGCCCGACACCATCAGGCGCAGATAATCGGTGATGAATTCCAGGATGTGCTCGTCGCCGAGCGTGTATGGGTATTTCACGAAGATGGGGCTGCGGTAAGGGTCGTCGATATCGTCCTCGACCGACATCAGGCCTTCCTTGCGGATCTTGCTGAGGATTTCATACATCAGCCCCATCAGTTCCATGTAGCGCGCCTTCGTGTACTGCGAACCGTGGAACAGGGTGGGCAGGGCGGCGAACGTGGCGCGGATGGCCTTGGCGTCATTGCCGACAAAAAAAGTGCCCAGCGCGGCGCCGCCGATCATCAGCAGTTCCAGCGGCTGGAACAGGGCCGCCAGATGGCCCCCCTGCATGGCGAAACCGCCGAAGACGGAAAACAGCACGACGAGAAATCCGAGTATGACTAGCAAAACCTACTCCTTCATAATATTGCCATATCGCAATATTGTAGTGTAACCCGATTTGCCTGCATTGGCCGAGTCCGGCTGAAGCTGCTGGCCCAGAAAATTGATAAAAGCGCGCACTTTGGCGGGCAACTGGTGGCGGCTCGGGTAGTAGGCGTACAGGTCGGCCGGCGCCAGCGTGTAGTCGGCCAGCACCACGCGCAGGCGGCCGCTGTCGAGGTAGCGGGCCAGGTCCCATTCCGAGCGCAGCAGGATGCCGTGGCCGTCCAGGGCCCAGCCCAGCACCACGTCGCCATCGTTGCTGGCCACCGTGCCGCGCACCTTCACCGTGTGGGTGGCGCGGCCACGGCTCAAACGCCAGATGCCGTAGGCGTCGTCATTCTGCCGGTGCACGATGCAGCGGTGCCGCGCCAGCTCGTCGGGGGTGTGCGGCGTGCCGTGCGCCTGCAGATAGGCGGGCGAGGCGCACAGGAAGCGCCGGTTCGACATGATCTTGCGCGCCGACAAACGCGTGTCGGGCAGCTCGCCGAAACGGATGCCCAGGTCGTACGCCTGCTCGACCAGGTTGATGGGGCTGTCCGTCAGCTGCAGCTGCACTTCCAGCTGCGGGTGGCGCAGGGCGAATTGCGACAGCAGGGGCGCGATCACCGTGCGTCCGAAGCCCAGGGTGGCGTTGACGCGCAGTAATCCCTTCGGTTCCGCGCTGCCGCTGGCCAGCGATTCTTCCATGGCGCGGATGTCGTCGAGGATTTGCCGCGCCTGCTGCAGATAGCTTTCCCCGTCGCCCGTCAGGCTGATGCGCCGCGTGCTGCGGTTGAGCAGGCGCACGCCCAGGCGCTGCTCCATCAGCACCAATCGCTTGCTGACGGCGGGCGGTGTGATGCCCAGTTCGCGCGCCGTGGCCGACAGGCTGCCCAGCTTGGTCAGCAGCACAAAGAAAGCCATTTCCGTGGTGGCATCGCTTTTCATTATTAACCTCAAGTGAATAATGGTTTAAATTGGAATCGATTATATGACTCCATATCGCGGGTAAGCTGGCGTCATTGTTTTTCACCCACAGGAGACCAGCATGAAAATCGTCGAGATCCGCGAAAAAACCATCCCCATTTCTTCCCCCATCCGCAACGCCTACATCGATTTCACGAAGATGACCTTGAGCCTGGTGGCCGTCGTCACCGACGTGATGCGCGACGGCAAGCCCGTCGTCGGCTACGGCTTCAACTCGAACGGCCGCTACGGCCAGGGCATGCTGATGCGCGAGCGTTTCATTCCCCGCATCCTCGATGCCGATCCCGCCAGCCTCGTGGCGGATGACGGCGCCAACCTCGACCCGCACAAGGTGTGGGATTGCATGTACACCAATGAGAAGCCGGGCGGCCACGGCGAACGCTCGGTGGCCATCGGCACCATCGACATGGCCATCTGGGATGCCGTGGCGAAGATCGAGAACAAGCCGCTGTTCCAGCTGCTGGCCGAGCGCCACGGCACGGGCGTGGCCGACAAAAAAGTCTTTGTGTACGCCGCGGGCGGCTATTACTACCCGGGCCAGAGCCTGTCCGCCCTGCAGGACGAGATGCGCAGCTATATCGACCGCGGCTACACGGTGGTCAAGAAAAAGATCGGCGGCGCCTCGCTGGACGAGGACTTGCGCCGCATCGACGCCATCATGGAGGTGCTGCAGGATGGACAGAAGCTGTGCGTGGACGCCAACGGTCGCTTCGACCTCGATACCTCGATCGCCTACGCCAAGGCGCTGCGCCAGTACGACCTGTTCTGGTACGAGGAGGCGGGCGACCCGCTCGACTTCGAGCTGCAGGCCACCCTGCGCAGCTATTACGACAAGCCGATGGCGACGGGGGAAAACCTGTTTTCCATGCAGGATGCGCGCAACCTGATCCGCTACGGCGGCATGCGCGCCGACCGCGACTGGCTGCAGTTCGACTGCGCCCTCAGCTACGGCCTGGTGGAATATTTGCGCACGCTGGACATGCTGCACCAGCACGGCTGGTCGCGCAGCCGCTGCATCCCGCACGGCGGCCACCAGATGTCCTTGAATATCGCGGCGGGCCTGGGCCTGGGCGGTAACGAATCGTATCCGGATTTGTTCCAGCCGTTCGGCGGCTTTCCCGATGGCGTACGCGTCGAAAATGGTCACATCACCATGCCGGACCTGGTGGGCATCGGCTTCGAGGGCAAGGCGAACCTGTATGCGGAAATGCGGGCGCTGAGCGGGCAATGACCTTACTCGCTGCGCTGCCAGAAGCGCAGCCGGTTGCCGAACGGGTCCGCCACTTCCAGGATGCGGCCCCAGTCCTCGTCGCGGATGCCGGGCCGCGCATACGGGTAATCCCTGGCCTGCAGCTCCGCGTGCAGGGCGGCGATGTCGCCGACGGGGATCAGCAGCGCCGCGCCGGGCGTGGCGTCGCCGTAGTGCTCGCTCAAGTGCAGCACGAGATCGCCGCGCGTCAATTGCAGGTACAGCGGCGCCGTGGGCTCGAAACGGTGTTCCCAGTCCAGGGTAAAACCGAGGAAATCGAGGTAGAACTCGCGTGCCTTGGCTTCGGAAAAGCTGCGCAGGATGGGGATGGCGGGGGACAGCTGCATGGCGGCCCTTTCCATAAAAGTGGCAAGATCCCTATTCTAGCCTCAGGCCAGCGCCTGCCGCTTCACCTGTGCGGCGGGACTGGTCTTCTCCCAGCGGAACAGCCACATGATGATCAGCTTGGTCGTGGCGCTGACGCAGGCCAGCAGCAGCAGGGGCCAGCCCGTCTCCGGGCCCATGACGCAGGCGAAGAAGATGGTGCTGGCATCCATCGCCAGGATGAACTGGCTCATCGTCAGGGACACGGCGCCCGTCCTGCCCGAGCGCCAGATCAGGCGGATCTGGTGCGCATAGCCCTGCGCCAGCAGCATGGTGACGGCGACGATCAGGCTTTGTGAGAGCACGCGCTTTTCGTCCGTGAAGGTGGGGCCGAAGGCCAGTCCCGCCACGCCGGCGCCCAGCAGCAGCGCGCAGGCCAGCAGCGCATGGCGCGCCGCCAGGCTGCGGCGGTCGCGGTCGATCTCATACAGGATGGCCAGCGCGATCAGCGAAGCGATCAGGCGCGGCCAGACGATGTAGTGGTTGAACGGCGTGATCGAATAGCCATACACAAAGAACGCGCAGTAGGCGAGGAAGCTGACGGTGAACTGGTTGAGCGACAGGATGTCCGTCGTCTTGCCGGCGCCGACCCTGGCATCGTGCTTGCGCTGCCAGATCTTTTTCAGCTGCGACCACAGGCCAAGCAGGCTGACGACGATGAAGAGCGAGTTGAGGCTGCCGGCGAGGGCGTAGAGCGCTTGATGCTGCAAGGTGTCACCTGAATGTCGTGGTTGTTACCGGGTTGTGATGGCTGCGGCCGGATTGGCCGGCCCGGCGCCAACGACGATGCGCGCCTCGGCGGCGGCAATCTTGATGCTCAGGTCGCTCATGAACACGCACGAGAGGTCCGTGCAGTCTTCGCCCGGTGCATGCGACGCGACGCCATCCATGTCATCGCGCATGGCATTCCACATGAAGCCGATGGAGGAAAGGCATTTATCTCCGTTGACGTGCTCACCGTCGCCGGATTCCCGGATTTTCAGCACATGCACGCCTTCGCAGACCAGCGTCAGCGCAGGTGGCATGCCGGGCCGGACCCAGTCGCCGTTACTGCGTACCCAATGCAGCTGCAGCTGCCGCACGGCGATGCGGTAGTCGATATGTGCGAATTCGTAATCGTTGTGCAGGTCAAGTTCTTGCCCTTCAAGCAAGATTTTAGTGCAGCCCTTGACGATGGAAAAACCTTGGAGTTGCATGCGCAGGCAGAATTGATTGCAAAAGAAATCATTATGCCATCGAAATAATATGGTGCGCCTGTCCCAGGACAGGCCGGCACGTCCGAAATACTTGCACATCTTCACTTGCCTCTATAATTGAGGCATGACTTTCTTATCACATCGTGCCCGCTCCGTGCTGGGCACCCTCGGCAAAATGGCCGTTTCCCTGATTCTCCTGTTGACTGCACTGTGGGGCGCGCTGGCGCTGTGGTACCAGCTGTCCGGCGGCATGGCGGCGCAAGCCATCGGCGCGCTGCTGTGGGGCGCGCTGGGCGTGGCCAGCATCGCGCTGTGGTGGACGCGCGGCGACGCGCGCGTGCTGCTGCCATATGCGGCCGGCTTTATCCTGCTGCTCGTGTGGTGGAGCCTGATCGCGCCGAAACAGCAGCGCGTGTGGGCCGACGACGTGGCGCGCAATGTGACGGGCACGGTGAAGGGCAGCACCGTCACCCTGGACAATGTGCGCAATTTCGACTGGCGCAGCGACGACGACTACACGGTGAAGTGGGAGCAGCGCAGCTACGACCTCGACGAGCTGCGCACGGTGGACACGGCCCTGTCGTACTGGACGGGGCCCTACATCGCGCATACGCTGATCTCGTTCGGCTTCGCCGACGGGCGCTTTTTGACGTTTTCCATCGAGATCCGCAAGGAAAAGGGTGAGAGCTTTTCCGCCATCGGCGGCTTTTTCAAGCATTTCGAGATGAGCCTGATCGCCGCCGACGAGCGCGACATCCTGCGCGTGCGCACGAATGCGCGCGGCGAGGACATGCATCTGTATCGCGTGATGATGCCGAAAGCGGCCATGCGCTCGCTGTTCCTCGCCTACCTGGACGAGGCGCAGGCGCTGAAGGCGCAGCCGCAGTTCTACAACACGCTGACGGCCAACTGCACCACCATCGTCTTCGAGATGGTGCGCCGCATCGTGCCGGGCCTGCCGCTCGATTACCGGCTGATGGCCTCGGGCTACCTGGACCGCTACCTGTTCGACGTCCAGGGCCTGGTGCCGGGCCAGACCTTCCAGCAGCTGCGCGATGGCGGTCACGTCACGGCGCGCGCGCGGGCCGCCAACGACGATGCGGACTTTTCGCACGCGATCCGGCGCGGCATGCCGGGCTACGATGACGCGGGTTTTCCGGCGCTGCAAATGCCCAAGCAATGATCTACTGTCGCAACGACGCTCAATCAAACCGTAGCGAGCGGAAGGAAGAGGTGGCCGAGAAGCGGAACTGTACGAATAGTACAGTGAGCATCTCAGGCCGCCTATGCCGACGCGCAGCAGGTTTGGTTGGGCGTTAACGGTCATTGCCTTATACTGTCGTTATTCCGACCGGCCGCACATTGCGGCCGGTCTCACTTTACGAATAAAGAAGGCCCGCTATGCCATTTTCCTCCTTGGGTCTGATTCCCGCCCTGGTCCGCGCCGTCGACAAGGCCGGCTATGCCGCACCGACGGCCATCCAGGCGGCCGCCATTCCCGCCATCCTGCGCGGCAGCGACGTGCTGGGCGCGGCGCAGACGGGTTCCGGCAAGACGGCCGCCTACGCGCTGCCGCTGCTGCAGGCGCTGATGGCGCCCGCTTCCGGCCCGCGCCAGGTGCGCGCGCTGATCCTCGTGCCCACGCGCGAGCTGGCCGCGCAGGTGGGGCAGACGGTGCACGCGCTGGCCAAGCCGCTGCCGGTCAAGCTGAAGATTTCCGTGCTGTTCGGCGGCGTGTCGATCAATCCGCAGATGATGGACTTGCGCGGCGGCGCCGATATCGTCGTCGCCACGCCGGGCCGCTTGCTGGACCTGGTGCGGCAAAATGCCGTGAAGCTGGGCGGTGTGTCGCTGTGCGTGCTCGACGAAGCGGACCGCTTGCTCGACATGGGCTTTAGCGAGGAAATCAACGCCATCCTGGCGCTGCTGCCCAAACAGCGGCAAAACCTGTTTTTCTCCGCCACCTTCCCCGACAGCGTGCAGGCGCTGGCCGACAGCCTGCTCACGGACCCCGTGCGCATCGAGGTGGCGTCCGAACCGCAGGACAAGCCTGACATCGTGCAGCGCGCCATCACCGTCGACGTGCCGCGCCGCACGCAGCTGCTGCGCTACCTGATCCTGCAGCAGCAGTGGGAGCGGGTGCTGGTGTTCGTCGCCACCAAGTACGCAGCCGAACACGTGGCCGACAAGCTGCAGCGCGCGGGCCTGCACGTGGGCGCCTTCCACGGCGAATTCAGCCAGGGCACGCGCAGCCAGCTGCTGGCCGACTTCAAGGCTTGCCGGCTGCAGGTGCTGGTGGCCACCGACGTGGCCGCGCGCGGCATCGACATCGCCGGCCTGCCCGCCGTCGTCAACTACGACTTGCCCCGTTCGGCCGTCGACTACACGCACCGCATCGGCCGCACGGGCCGCGCCGGCGAAAGCGGCACGGCCATCAGTTTCGTGACGGCCGACACGGAAGCGCATTTCCGCCTGATCGAAAACCGCAACGACTTGCGCATCGTGCGCGAAGTGGTGGCCGGTTTCGAGCCGACGGAACTGCCCGCGCCCGCGAACCCCGTCACGGACACGGTGAACGGCGGCGTGAAGGGTGCGCGCAAGAGCAAGAAGGACAAATCGCGCGAGGCGGCTGCCATGGCGGCGAAGGCGGCCGAAGGCAATTAAATCGGCCTTATGTGCGCTAGCCGCTTGAACAGTCACGCTTCCCGGACTAAGATTGTGTTTCTATAAAGCAAGGGGACGGGAATGCACATGACATTCATCAAACGCGCGGGTGCTTTGGCTGGCGCGCTGGCGCTGGCCGGTTGCGCCGGCATGGGCGGCAACAGTGACAGCACCGGCATGCAGATGCCGGGCAAGACGCCGGCCGATGCCGCCGTGGCCGCCACCTGGTACAACCCGCCCAGCGAATTTCCCGGCATTTGCCTGACCCAGTTAAAGGATGGCAGCCTGCGTTTCGACGGCGGCTTTGCCTTCTTCAATCCGGGCCGCTGGACGTATGACGCGGCCACGTCCGAACTGCGTCTGCAACTGGCGCCGACCCCATCATTGGAACTGTCGCACGCGCAAACGGTGCTGCACAAGAACCTGCTGAGGGTCGAGGCCACCAAGAACACGCTGGTGTACGCCGTGAAGGCGGACACGCAAGCCATCGGCCTGGGCGGCTTTGTGTTTTACCGCGACACGCCTTGTCCGGCGCGGCGCGGATAAGTTCTATGGCGGAATATTTAGTCGTATAATTTCAACGCAGGCTGGCTGCCGCGCAAGACTGACTTGCGCGGCGGATTTTCCCTCCAGGCAAGCTCCGATATCGCCATGGCGATGAGAGGTGGTCCGATGGATTTGCATGACGAGCATGGCATGCCGGGTACGGCGGTGCTGGCGGCGGACGCCGGGCAGCAGGCCGCGGCGCCGCCGCGCACCTTGCTGCTGGTCGACGACGAGCCGAATATCCTCGCTTCCCTCAAGCGCCTGCTGCGGCGCGATGGCTACCATATCCTCACGGCCGGCAGCGGCCAGGAAGGGCTGGAGGTGCTGGCCAGCCATGCGGTCGACGTGATCGTGTCGGACCAGCGCATGCCGGGCATGCTGGGCGCCGATTTCCTGCGCAAGGCCAAGCTGCTGTGTCCGCAAACCATCCGCATCATGCTGTCGGGCTATACCGAATTGCAGGCCGTCACGGACGCAGTCAACGAGGGCGCCATCTTCAAGTTCCTCACCAAGCCCTGGGAAGACCATCAGTTGCGCGAGCATATCGCCGAAGCGTTTCGCCTGAAGGGCATCGACGACGACAATGTGCGCCTCAATACCCAGTTGCGCGATGTCAACCAGGCGCTGGCGGCGGCCAATGCCGCCATGCAGGCGCTGGTGCGCCAGCAGCAGCACCAGATCAGCCGCGACGAGGTCAGCCTGGGCATCGCGCGCGAATTGCTGCAATTTCTGCCGCTGCCCGTGATCGGGCTCGACGAGGACGGCATGATCGCCTTCATCAACGCGGCGGCGGCCAACCTGTTCGAGCGGGGCGCGGCCCTGCTGGGCAACGAGGCGGCGATCGTCTTGCCGCAGCTGTTCGACGGGCAGGGCGCGCCCCGCCTGGCCGCCATCGATGGCCAGCCTTACGCCGTGGCGGTCCACCCCATGGGCCTGCATTCGCGTTCGCGCGGCAGCCTGGTAACCTTGAGCCGTCATGGAGTGGCTACATGATTGAAAGCGGACGTGAGATTTCCATGGAGCAGGCGCAGGAAGGCATGGTGCTGGCGCAGGCGCTGAACGACGCCAGCGGCGCCGTGCTGCTGGCCCAGGGCGCCACCCTGACGGCTGCGAACCTGACGGCCTTGCGCCGGCGCAATGTGGAGCGCTGCCATGTCGTCATGGACGAGGCACCCGACCCCGCCGCGCAGGCGCATGCCGAGCAGGAAAGGGCGCGCCGCCTGGAACGGCTGGCCGTGCTGTTCCGCGCCACGCCGCCCGATTCCGCCGGGGCCGAACTGCTGGCGCTGCTGCAGCGCTACCGGCAAGGGGGCGCGGCATGACACGGCTCAGTTTTGAACATATCATCCGCCAGATACAGGAACTGCCTTCGCTGCCGGTGGTCGTGCTGGAACTGCTGTCGAGCATGGACCAGGACGACACGGACGTGCATGTGCTGGCGCAAAAGATCGAGCTGGACCAGGGCCTGGCGGCGAAGACCCTGCGCATCGCCAATTCCTCGTTCTACGGCATGCAATCGAAGGTCACCAGCATTCCGCAAGCCGTTTCCGTGCTGGGCTTTCACAGCATCCGCACCGTCGTCACGGCGTGCGCCCTGACGGGCAGCTTCGCACCGGTGAGCGGCGGCTTCGATTTCCAGGCGTTCTGGCGCCATTCGCTGGCCACGGCCATCGCCGCGCGCCTGCTGGCGCCGCACCTGCGCGTCAATCCCGAAACGGCATTCACGGCCGGCCTGCTGCATGACCTGGGCACCCTGGTGCTGGTGACGCGCTTTCCGGCCGAGCACGCGCTCGTGCGCAGCTACCGCCAGGCGCACGACTGCCAGATGGCCGAGGCGGAACTGGCCGTCATCGGCATCGATCACGCGCAGGTGGGCAGCGCCCTGGCCGCCTACTGGAAGTTTCCCGAGGCGATACAGCAGGCGGTGGCCGACCACCACGCCATCGACCGGCTGGAAGCGGGCGGCCTGCCGCTGGCCGTGCACATGGCCAATGCCGTCGCCCTGGCGCTCGACCTGGCCGGCGTCGACGATGCGCTGGTGCCGCCCCTGTCGCCGGCGGGCTGGCGCAGCATCGCCCTGGACGAGCAGGCCTGGCTGGCGCTGCTGGCGCAAACCGAACACACCTTCGATGAAATGTCGCGGATCATGCTGGCATGAACAGGATAGAGGCCATGGAAAAAGATGCAGGACAGGCGCTGCCCGCCATGCCGGAACGCCGCCAGGGCGATTCCATCGCGCTATCGGCGTTTTTCGACGGCCATCCCGTGGCCACCTTCGCCATCAATACGGAGCACGTGGTGACGCACTGGAACAGCGCCTGCGAACAGCTGCTGGGCTTTACGGCCGCCGAGATGGTCGGCACGCGCGACCACTGGAAGGCGTTTTATCCGCAGCCGCGCGCCTGCCTGGCCGACCTGCTGGTGGCCGACGATATCGCGCTCGGCGAAAACGACCTCTACCTTGGCAAGCTGAAGCGCTCCCCCGTGATCCCCGGCGCCTACGAGGCCGAGGATTTCTTTGCCGATATCGGCCCCGACGGCCACTGGCTGCATTTCACGGCGGCGCCCCTGCGCGACCGCCAGGGCCGACTGGTGGGCGCCATCGAAACCCTGCGCGACGTGAGCGAGCGGCGCCTGGCGGAACTGGCGCTGCGCAAGGCGCACGACAACCTGGAGCACCTGGTGGCCAAGCGCACGGCCCAGCTTGCCGAAATGAACGAGCGCCTGGCCGACGACATCCGCCAGCGCCAGATCGCCGATCTGGAACTGCGCGAGCGCAACCTGGCCCTGACGGAATTGAACAGCAAGCTGTCGCTGGCCCAGCAAAAGCTGCTGCAGTCGGAAAAGCTGGCCTCGATCGGGCAGCTGGCCGCCGGCGTGGCGCACGAGATCAACAATCCCATCGGCTATGTGTTTTCCAATGTCGGCACCCTGGAAGGCTATCTGGATGACCTGTTCAGCATGCTCGACGCCTACGAGGACGCCGAGCCGGCCGTCGCCGACCCCGTGGTGGCGGCGCGCCTGCGCGCGCTGCGCGAACAGATCGACCTGGACTTCCTGCGCACTGACATTCCCATGCTGATGGGCGAGTCGAAGGAAGGCATTGCGCGCGTGCGCCGCATCGTGCAGGACCTGAAGGATTTTTCGCGCACGGATGCGCACCAGGAGTGGGTCTGGGCCGACTTGCGCCAGGGCATCGATACCACGCTCAACATCGTGAACAACGAGGTCAAGTACAAGGCCGACGTGGTGCGCGAGTATGGCGACATTCCCGACATCGAATGCCAGCCTTCCGAGCTGAATCAGGTGATCATGAACCTGGTCGTCAACGCGGCCCACGCCATGGGCGAGGCGCGCGGACGCATCACGCTGCGCACGGGCAGCGACAACGCCACGGAAGTGTGGATCGAGGTCGAGGATACGGGCGGCGGCATCGCGCCCGAACACCTGTCGCGCATCTTCGATCCGTTCTTCACCACCAAGGCCGTCGGCAAGGGCACGGGGCTGGGCCTGTCGCTGGCCTACACGACGGTGCAAAAACACCATGGCCGCATCGACGTGCGCAGCATCATCGGCCGCGGCACCACCTTCCGCATCACCTTGCCCGTGCGCCAGGCGCAGGCCGTTGCACCATGACCGAACAGGACAGCATGAGCACAAGTACCAGCGCCAGCACCGCGGCCGCGCCGCCCACCATCCTGTGCGTCGACGACGAACCGAATATCCTGTCGTCGCTGCGCCGGCTGTTCCGCCCGCACGGCTACCGCGTGCTGACGGCCGACGGCGGCGCGGCCGGCCTGGCCCTGCTCGAGAGCGAGACGGTGGACCTGGTCATTTCCGACATGCGCATGCCGCACATGGATGGCGCGCAGTTCCTGGCGCAGGTGCGCCAGCGCTGGCCCGGCACCATACGCCTGCTGCTGACCGGCTACGCCGACATCCAGTCCATCCTCGACGCCATCAACCAGGGCGAAATCTATCGCTACGTGACCAAGCCGTGGGACGAGAACGATATCGTGCTGGTGGTGCGCCACGCGCTGGAACGGCGCGCGCTGGAACAGGAAAAGCTGCGCCTGGAAGCGCTGACGGCCAGCCAGAACGTGGAGCTGCAGGCGCTCAACGCCAGCCTGGAAGCGAAGGTGGCCACGCGCACGCAGCAGCTGAAACAGTCGCACGACGAGGTGCAGGCGGCCAACGAGCGCCTGAAGGCCACGTTCGTGACGACGATCAAGGTGTTTTCCAACCTGATTGAAATGCGCGGCGGCAAGCTGGCCGGCCATGCGCGGCGGGTGGCGGAACTGTCGCGCAAGTTGGCGCAGGCGCTGGGCCTGGAAGGGCAGGAAGCGCGCGACGTGTTCATCGCCGCCCTGCTCAAGGATATCGGCAAGCTCAGCCTGAGCGACGACGTACTGGAATTGCCGGCCAGCGCCTGGACGGGCGAGCAGCTGGCCGCGTTCCGCAAGCATCCGCTGCGCGCCGAACAGCTGCTGATGGCGCTCGACGAGCTGCGCGCCGTCTCCGTCATCCTGCGCTCGCAGCTGGAGCGCTTCGACGGCGGCGGTTTTCCCGATGGCCTGGTGGGCCTGGCCATTCCCATGGGCGCGCGCATCCTGGCGCTGGCTTCCGACTACGACGGCTTGCAGATCGGCGCCATGGTGCAGCGCAGCCTGCGCGCCGACGAGGCCCGCACCCTGATCTACGACAGCGTGGGCAAGCGCTACGACCCGGCCGTGGTGGCCGCTTTCCGCAGCATCATGGACGAGACGGAGCCGCCGTCGCGCGACCTGACCGTGCTGTCGGGCCAGCTGGAACCGGGCATGGTGCTGTCGCGCGACCTGATCAGCCGCGACGGCCTGATGCTGCTGGCGGCCGAACACGTGCTGACGGCCCGCGTGATCGCGCAGCTGCTCGATTTCGAAGGCAAGAATGGCGGACGCCTGAGCATCCGCGTGTACGCGCCCGTGAAGGAAGCCTAGGGCGCTGCCTGGGCCGCGGGCGGCGCGACGGGCAGGTGCACGGTAAAGCGCGTGCCCTGGCCCACTTCCGACGCCACTTCGATGCGTCCGCCGTGCTTGTTGACGATGCCGTATGACAGCGACAGGCCCAGGCCCGTGCCGCTGCCCACGGCCTTGGTGGTGAAGAACGGCTCGAAGATGCGGTTCAGGTGCTCGGGCGCGATGCCGGCGCCCGTGTCGCCGATCTCCACCCACACCCAGTCGCCCGCGTGGCCCGTGCGGATGCTGATCACGCCGTCGCTGCTGATGGCCTGGCCCGCGTTGACGAGCAGGTTCATGAACACCTGGTTCAGCTGCGAGGCCAGGCACAGTATCTGCGGCAGCTCGCCATAGTGCTTCTCGATGCGCGCCTTGTATTTCAATTCGTTGGCGACGATATTGAGGGTGCTGTCCAGGCCCGCATGCAGGCTGGCCACTTGCCAGTCCGTCTCGCCCACGTGGGAAAAATCCTTCAGCGCCTGCACGATGTCGCGCACGCGCTTCAAGCCATCCATCGACTCGCGCACCAGGTCTCCGATGTCGTCCTGCAGGAAGGCCAGGTCGGCCTGGCCGCGCACCTGGGTCACTCTGTCGGCCAGGGCGGGGCCGTCGAGCGGCTCGCGCATCGCCGCTTCATACTGGGCGATGACGTCGAACAGGGTGCCGACATAGCCTTGCAGCGAACTCATGTTGGAGTTGACGAAACCGATCGGGTTGTTGATTTCATGCGCGATGCCGGCCGCCAGCTGGCCGATGGAGGCCATCTTTTCCGATTGCAGCAGCTGGTCGTGCGCCTCCTGCAACTTGCTGATCAGTAGTTGCTGCTCCTCGCCGCGCGCCTGCAGCATCGCTTCCATGCGCTTGCGTTCCGTGATATCCGTCAGCGAACCGATCACCTCGAACGGCACGCCGTGCTCGTCGCGCACGAGGCGCAGGCTGTCGTGCATCCACAGGTAGCTGCCGTCGCGCACGCGGAAACGGTATTCATAGGCGCGCGCGCCTTCGACGAAGATCTGCGCCAGGCTGGAAAAGATGCCGGGCGCATCGTCGGGGTGGATGTGGTCGAACCAGAAATTGGGGTCGGCCACCATCTCCTCGGGCTGGTAGCCCAGCACATTCAAGGCATTGTTGCTGACAAAGGTCATCTTGAAGTCGCCGCTGGGCACGGTGCAATAGATGATGGAAGGCGTATTGTCGAGCAGGTATTGCAGGCGCACCGCCGTGTCCGCCGACGCGTCGGCATCAGGCGCCGCCCCGGCATGCCGGCCGGTATCGGGGGTGGAAAGGTCGAAATCCTCGAACTGCATCGTCACACCTCGCTGCCTGCACGGCATAGCTGTCATCCTGGCTGAATTATGCCTGACTATGCCTGATTCCGCCTGCTTTGGGCCGCCATCGGCGCGCTCAGGGGGCCAGCGGCTGTTCGACGATCGCCATGCGCCGCGCGATGCGCTGCGCCGCTTGCGTGTCGCCCGCCTGTTCGGCGCGCAGGCGCTGCACGCCCAGCCACGCCAGCAGCGGACGGCGCCAGCCCTGGTCCGAGGCGGTGGCCACGGCCGTGTCGAGCAATTCCGGCGTGGCGCGGCCCGAGCGCAGCAGCACGCCGGCCGCCACCAGCTGCGACAGCGGGTCCTTGATGGCCGCCACGGCGCTGGCGGCGGCCGTGTCGGAGCCGGCGCCGGCTGCCTCCCGCTGCGCTTCCGGCAGCAGGGCGACGTCGGCCCCTTGCGCCTTGCCGGCCAGGTAAGCCGCATACGCGCGGTCGGCGTCGTTCGCGTCCGCCTGCAGGGCGTCGAAGCCGGCGCAGTCATCGAAGGCCAGGCTGGCCACGCGCGCGGCGCAGCGCAGCAGTTCGATGCGCGCCACCAGTTCGAGCTTGCCCGTGCCCGCCACCTGACTGCGGGCGCGGCGGAATTCCGTCTGCTCGACCAGCGCGTTGCCATTCAGGTAGGCGGCCTGGAAGCGTTCGACGGAACTTTGCGCATTCATCTTCCAGTCGGGCACGGGCGGGCCGCTGGAGCAGGCGGCAAGCAAGGTGGACAGCAGGGCGGCGAGGGCGGGGCGGGACATTTTCATGGCAGTTTGATCTCCGGATTGCGCTTGAACGGCCATTTGCGGTTGATGTCATTGACCAGCTGCTCGACCTTGCGCAGATTGCTTTCCACGTCCGCGCGCAGCGGGCCCAGGTCGGCGGTCGCCGCCTTGGCGTTGGCGCCCACGGCTTGCGCCTCGACCAGCACGGCGTCGACTTTTTTCAGGCTGTTGCGCGTGTCGGCCAGCAGCGCGTTCAGCTGCACGATGGTCGCTTGCGCATCCGTCATGACGCCCTTGTCGCCGAAGACGCGCGTATCGGCATTGGCCACCAGGCCATCCGTGCGGCGCGCCAGCTGGTCGGCCGTGACGAGCAGGGCGTTGGCCCGCTCGACCAGCAGGCGCGACTGCTTGTCGTCGCCCGTCAGCAAGCCCATGGCGCCGCCCGGGCCGCTCAGCTTGCCCGTCACGGCCTGCACGTTGCGCAAGGTGCCGTCGAGCGCGGAATCGCTGCCCGTCAGGCTGGCCACGTTGTTCAGCAAATCCTTGGCGGCGGCCAGCAGGCGGGGGATTTCCGCCGCCATGTCGCCCACCAGCAAGTCGCGCGTGGCGTCGTCGGGCAGCGGCGGGTCCGTCAGGATGCCGCTGTAGGCGCGCAGCTTGGCGCCGCCCACGATGCCCCGCTCCAGGGTGAAGATGGAGCTGCTGCGCAGCCAGTGCGCATCCTTGCGCGGCACGTCGACGATGACGCGCGCGCGGCCGTCCGGCGCCAGTTCGATGCGCTGCACGCGGCCGATGGGAAAGCCGGAAAAAGTCAGGTCGGCACCGACGCCCACGCCGTCGGAATCGTCGGCCGTCAGCACCAGGGTTTGCGTGGCTTCGAAGGCGCCGCGCGCATACATCAGGTAGACGACGGAGCCGACCACCAGCACGAACATGAAGATGAGCAGGATGGCCGCCTTCAGTTCGGCGTGGCGCACGGGCGGCGGCGCGGGCAATACGGCGTCTTGCGTGAGACCGGCGGGCGCCGTGACGTCGACCTGGTCGGGATTTTGCGGTTGGCTCATGGCTTCTGGCTCTCGTATGGGTGGTTCGGGATCGCTGGCGGTGGCGGGCGGGGCATCAGTAGTAATTGCCCATCAGCGAAGCCACTTCGACCAGCAGGATGACGGAAAACAGGCGCAGCATTTCGGACAGGCCGTGCGCGGCCCACAGGCGGTTGCGGCGGCCGTGCGGCTCTTCCGGGTAGTACGAGGAGGCCAGCGGAATCAGGGCCACGGCAAAGCTGAAGAAGATCACCTTGAGCATCAGGATCAGGGCCACGGCCGGATTGAAGATTTGCCCCACCACCCGCGTGTAGCCTTGCAGCGCCCACGGCGTGAAACCGTAGATGGTGAGATAGGCGAGGATCAGCGAGGTGACGCAGCTGACGATGGCCAGCATCCACACGGCGAAGATGCCGGACATGACGCGTGGAAAGTATTCGCGGCGCAGCAGGTCGACGCCCTGGCGCTGCATGGTATCGAGCATGCCGGACGAGCGCATTTGCGCGAACGCAATGCCGTCGGGCAGGGTCAGGCGCAGGGCCACGAACAGGGCGGCCGTCAGCGGTATCAGTTCCAGCACCAGCACGCGCACCACCATTTCCAGCGCGTAGCGCGACAGGCCGTAGCTTTGCGCGCTGACGACGACGATGCGGATCAGCACCAGGCTGACGAGCGCGCAGGCGACGCTGAACCACACGAGGTTGGGCGCCGTGTTCGTCACCAGCCGGTGCGCGAGGATGGGGCGGTTGTCGCGGTTATAGCTCGACGGCGACAGGGCCAGCGAAAACACGAGGATGGCGAAATGCAGCATGCGCCACCAGCTGACCAGCCAGGCCATGGTGGCCCGGTGCAGGCGGCGCAGGCTGATGATGAGGGAGACGGATAGGGTCATCATGGCATCTTAACATTGGATGCGTTCGATACAACTGATTGTCCAGCAGTGCAGCCGTGCGTGGCAGGCCCGCTATTGAACGGCCACGCTGGCGATGATGGCGTCGGCCGCCGCGCGCACGCGGGCCGAGCGGTTCAGGTCCGCATGCATGACCAGCCACACGTCGTAGCTTTCCGCCCGCTCGGGCCAGATGCGCACGAGCTGCGGGTCGATGTCGCCCAGGTGGGTGGCCAGCTCGGCCACGCCCAGCCCGGCGCGCGTGGCTTCCTGCAGCATGGCCGCCGAATTGACTTCCATGGCGACCCGGGCGTTGGCGACGGGCTCGCCGGCGATCTTCTCTCCATGGCGCGGCGTCACGGACTGGTGGTAGATGACGATGTCGTGGCCGGCCAGCGCCGTGCCGCGCACGGGTTCGCCCCGTTCCGCCAGATAGGTTTTCGATGCGTACAGGCCCAGGCTGCGCTTGACCAGGTGGCGCGAAATGAGGTCTGGGTCGGTGGGGCGCACGCCGCGCACGGCCAGGTCCGCTTCGCGCCGCGTCAGGCTGGCCAGCGCGGGCGCCACGTTGAGCACGATGCGGATGTCGGGGTGGGCTGCGTGCAGCTGCTGCATGGCGCGGATGACGAAATGGCTGGCCATGGTGTCCGTGGTGGCCACGCGCACCAGGCCGGACAGGCGGGTGTCGACGCCCTGCATCTCGCGCTGCAGCTTGTCGGCCGCCCGCTCCATCGCTTCGGCCGCCGTGAGCGCCAGCTCGCCCGCGGGCGTGGGCACGTAGCCCGATGGCGTGCGCAGGAACAGGGTGGCGCCCAGCGAGCTTTCCAGCGCGGCCAGGCGGCGCCCGCACGTGGCCTGGTCGATGCACAGCAGGGCGGCCGCGCCGCGCAGGGTGCCGGCCCGGCCGATGGCCAGAAAGATGCGTGCGTTATCCCAATCCAAGCTGCTTCTCCTATTGCATATGGCGATGCATTTTTGCATCAGTGTGCCGAGTTTATGCCTGTTTACTGCATCGTGCAACGCTCGCATAATGGCGGCCCCGCTGTCCCTGCAAGGAAATATGATGACTGCTTCCCCACCGCGCCGCGCCAGCGGCTTGATCCTGCTGACCCTGGCCTTCGGCTTCGTCATGGCCATGCTCGACGTCACGGCCGTCAACGTGGCGCTGTCCGATATCGCCCTGGACTTGCGTATTCCGCTGACGGGCCTGGTCTGGGTGGTCGACGGCTACACGCTGACGTTTGCCGCGCTGCTGCTGGCCGGCGGCGCGCTGGCCGACCGCTACGGGCCGAAAGCCGTGTACCAGGGCGGCCTCGGTATCTTCATCCTCGGCTCGGTGCTGTGCGGCGCCGCGCCCGACGGGCATTTCTTGACGGCCGCGCGCCTGCTGCAGGGCGCGGGCGCGGCCCTGTTCATGCCCAGTTCGCTGAGTTTGCTCACGCACAGTTTCGACGACGAGCGCGAACGCACGCGCATGCTGGGCGCCTGGTCGGCGCTGGTGGGCGTGGCCGGTGCGTCCGGCCCACTGATCGGCGGCATCCTTGTGCACCAGTTCGGCTGGCGCAGCGTCTTCTGGGTCAACGTGCCGCTGGGCGTGCTGGCCATCGTCATGGCGCAACTGCTCTTGGTGGCGCCGGCGCGCCAGCCGCGCGATCTGTCTCTGTTCAGCCATGCGCTGGGCGTGGCGGCGCTGGCGGGCCTGAGTTTCGTGCTGATCGAAGGGCCCGTGCTGGGCTGGCTGTCGCCCGGCGTGCTGGCGGCGGGCGCATTGACGCTGCTGTCGGCCTGGCAATTGCTGCGGCGCGAGCGCAGCGGCAGCCATCCGCTGTTGCCGCGTGAACTGTTTCACAGCAGCAGTTTCGGCGCGGCCAATGGCGTGGGTTTTTTGATCAATTTCTGCGTGTTCGGCCAGCTGTTTTTATTGAGCCTGTTTTTGCAGCAGTCGGGCGGCGCCGATGCCCTGCAGTCGGGCTTGCGCCTGCTGCCCATGATGGCGGCCTATACGGTGGGGAACTTTATGGCTGGAAGTATTGCGGCGCGTCATGGCACGCGCTGGCCCATGCTGGCCGGCTTGCTGGTGGGCGCCGGGATGGCCCTGCTGCTGATGGGCTTGCGTCCGGGCACGCCGTATGGCTGGCTGGCGCTGGGCACGGCCGTCATGAATGTGGCCATCGGCATCGCCATTCCCGCCATGACGGCCACCGTGATGCGGGTGGCCGGCAAGCGGCATGCGAACAGCGCGGCGGCCGCCCTGAATGCCAACCGCCAGATCGGTGCCCTCGTGGGCGTGGCGTTGATCGGCAGCATCCTGCATATGCTGCCCGACTGGTCGCTGCGCTTGCCGCTGGCCTACGCGACGATCGCCGCCGCGTATGGCCTGGCGGCGGGCCTCGTCTACCGGCACGTGCATGTGCCGAAGGCCGTGGCCGCCGCGTGAGCGCTTACTGTACGCTTATTTTCCGTGCTTGCTGCGCCATTCCACCAGTTCTTCGATGGTGAGGATCGGCATGCCGTGCAGTTCGGCGAAGCGCTCGATATCGTCGCCGCGCATCATGGTGCCGTCCGGGTTCATCAGCTCGCACAGCACGGCGGCCGGATTCAGGCCCGCCATGCGCGACAGGTCGACGGAGCCTTCCGTGTGGCCACGGCGTTCGAGCACGCCGCCGGGCGCGGCGCGCAAGGGGAAGACGTGGCCGGGGCGCACCAGGTCGGCGGGCTTGGCGTCCGGCGCGATGGCCGCGCGGATGGTGGTGACCCGGTCGGCGGCCGACACGCCCGTCGTGACGCCGTCGCGCGCCTCGATCGAGACGGTGAATGGCGTGCCGTAGCGGCTGCCGTTGTCGGGCGACATGGGCGGCAATTCCAGCGCGCTGACGACATCCGTCGGCAGGCACAGGCAGACGATGCCGCTGCATTCGCGGATCAGCAAAGCCATGGTTTCGTGCGTGAGTTTCTCGGCCGACAGGATCAGGTCGGCTTCGTTTTCACGGTCGAAATCGTCGAGCAGGATGACGGGAATGCCGGCGCGCATGGCGGCCAGGGCGGACTGGATGCGACCTTCCAGGTCGTTGGAAAGCAGGGTATAGCTGTTGACTAACATGGTGAAACGCTCCTCGCATAGGCGAAAAACGCTGCAGGGCAAGCGAATAGACGCAACTGGCCGCATCGCCGTGGCGATGGGACATCACACTACTGCACATCTTCTTTCATCCGGACTATACCGTCGGCTCCGGAATCACACCGGATCTGCTGACCTCGCCAAGCGGTGCCTGGAAAGCGCTCGCGGGCTTGACCGTTGCCGGTCTTACCGCCGGTGGGGAATCGCACCCCGCCCCGAAGACGTATTGTTGTGCCGGTCCACATGACCGGCGGCAATACTTTAGCACAACTGACAAAAGCTGGCAGGGTACTGTTGAGTTTGTCATTCGGCAAAGTTGCCCGGGAAAAGCAGTTTTCCCTAAGCTGTTTTTAATGGCGGAAAGACGATTTCAGTGTAAGGTATGCCTACTGAATCTTACCGTTGAGAATACATGAAGCTGAGTAAATTACGCCTGATCTCGGGCGCCGTCTTGCTGGCGTGCGCCTGCATGGCCCAGGCGGAAATCCGTTTGACCGATCCCCTGCCGCTGGCACCAGAAGTTACCGTCGGAAAATTGCCGAACGGCTTGACCTATTACATCAAGAAAAATGCCCGTCCCGCGCAGAAAGTGGAATTGCGCCTGGTGGTCAAAGCCGGCTCCATCCTGGAAGACGACGACCAGCAAGGCCTGGCGCATTTCACGGAACACATGGCCTTCAATGGCTCCACGCATTTCAAGCGCAATGAGCTGATTTCCTATTTGCAATCGATCGGCGTGAAGTTCGGCGCCGACTTGAACGCCTACACGAGCTTCGATGAAACCGTCTACGTGCTGCCGATTCCGACGAACAAGAAGGAAAACCTGGAAAAGGGTTTTCTCGTGCTGGAAGACTGGGCGCATGGCTTGAAATTCAATCCGGCCGACATCAACAGCGAGCGCGGCATCGTGCTGGAAGAGGCGCGCCTGGGCAAGGGCGCCAGCGACCGCATGAACAAGGTGCTGTATCCGAAGCTGCTGAACGGTTCGCGCTATGCGGAACGCATGCCGATCGGCAAGGAGTCCGTGTTAAAGACGTTCAAACCGGAAGCCATCAAGCGTTTCTACAAGGATTGGTACCGGCCCGACCTGATGGCCGTGATGGTGGTGGGCGACGTGGAGCCGAAACAGGCTGAAAAGCTGATCCGGCAGCATTTCGGCAAGCTGAAAAATCCCGCAAAACCGCGTCCGCGCCTGTATGCGGAAGTGCCGCAGCGCTCGCAGACGGAAGCGCTGGTGATCACGGACAAGGAAGCGCCGGACGACTCCGTCTTCATCCGCTACCCGATCCGCGCCGCGCAGGAGCCCGTCACCATCGCCGACTACCGCCGCCAGATGATCGAAAACCTGTATGGCCAGATGCTCAGCGCGCGCATGCAGGAATTGACGCAGCAAGCCAATCCGCCGTTCATCCAGGGCGGCAGCAGCGTGGGCAAGCTGGTGCGCGGCTATGAATCGTTCAGCGCGTATGCCTTGCTGGGCAAGGGCGGCGTGCAGCCGGCTGTCGATGCGCTGGTGCTGGAAGACGAACGGGCGCGCCGCTTCGGTTTCAGCCAGGATGAGCTGGACCGCGCGCGCAAGGACATGCTGCGCAATTACGAGCGTGCGTACAGCGAACGCGACAAATCCGATTCGGCCGGCTTCGTGGCCGAGTATTCGCGCAATTTCCTGGAACAGGAAGCCGTCCCCGGCATCGCCAATGAATTGCTGTACGCGCAGGAACTCTTGCCGCAGGTAACTCTGCAGGAAATCAACGAGACGGTGGCCAAGGTGATTCCCGACCAGCAAAAGAAACTGGTGGTTTTCATGGGCGCCGAGCCGAAAGCGGGCGATGCGGCCTCGACTGTGCCGACGCAGCAGCAATTGCTCGACGCCGTGGCGCAAGCGGAGCGGCAAACCGTCGAGCCGCGCACGGAAAAAGTGCTTGCCAGTAAACTGATGGACGGTCCGCCGGCCGGCGGCAGCATCGTCTCGGAAAAGTTGAACAGCGCTATCGGCGTGACGGAACTGATCCTGGGCAATGGCGTGCGCGTGTTGCTGAAACCGACGGATTTCAAGAACGACCAGGTGCTGATGGGCTCGACGCGCTTCGGCGGCCAGTCGCTGTTCGGCGACGCCGACATCTATAACGCCCGCTATGCCAGCGCCGTGGTCGGCAGCATGGGCCTGAAAGACCTGGCGCCGCTGGACTTGCAGAAAGTGCTGGCCGGCAAGACGGTCAACGTGGGCGCTTCGCTGGGCGAGCTGAGCGAAGGCTTTGGCGGCTCGGCCAGCAGTGCCGACGTGGAAGCCATGCTGCAACTGGTATATCTGTATTTCCATGACGTGCGCAAGGATGCGGGCCTGTACCAGTCCTTCATCGGCAAGCAGCAGGACCTGGCGAAAAACAGCATGGCGCAGCCGGAAGCCGTGTTTTACGATGCCATCCAGCACGCCATGTATGGCGACAACCCGCGTGTCGATGGCGTGCCGCGCGCGGCCGACTTCGACAAGGTGGGCCTGGACCGCTCATTGGACATCTTCCGCCAGCGTTTTTCCAGCGCGCGCGACATGACCTTCATCTTTGCGGGCAGCTTCGAGCTCGACAAGATCAAGCCGCTGATCGCCAGCTACCTGGGCACCTTGCCCGTGGCCGAGGTGGCGCACGCCTACCGCGACGTGGGCATGCGCCCGGTGACCGGGGTCGTCAAGAAGGATATCTACATGGGCAGCGAGCCCAAAAGCACGATTTCCATCACCTTCAATGGCGACGCGGCGTATTCGGACGAGCAAAAGCTGACCCTGCAGGCGCTGGGCGAGGTGCTGAACCTGAAAGTGATCGAAGTGCTGCGCGAAAAGATGAGCATGATCTATGGCGGCGGTTTCGAAACCTCGATGGGCCAGCACCCGTACGGCCATTATTCGGTGGCGCTGAACTTGCCCACGGGACCGGAAAACGTGGACAAGGTGATCGCCGCGGCCTTTGCCGAAATCAACAAGATGAAGGCGGACGGGCCATCCGTGGCGGACCTGGAAAAGGTCAAGCTGAACTGGATCACGCGCCAGCAGAAATCCTTGCGCGAAAACAACTACTGGATGAACCAGCTGATGGGTTCGGTGACGCAGGGGCGCGATCCCGCGCACATCCTGAAGTACGAGCAGCGCGTGCGCGCCATCACGCCGCAAGCCGTCAAACTGGCGGCGCAGCGCTACCTGGACATGCACAATTATGTGCAGGTGGTGCTGTATCCGGAACGTAAAAACGTTGCAACCAAGTAATCTTCATGGTGGAGTTGCCGGGGCGGTGGCGTGCCGAAGCTGTTAAACTGCTGCTAATTGATGTGATATCGCAATTTAACAAGCAAGGAAATACGATGGCGAAGAAAGAAGAACTCGATCCGGAAACCCTGGAGTTGATCAACTGGTGCATCGAGGTCGAAGGCTTCCTCGTGGCCGGCGGCGCCACCGTGGCGCAGGCGCAGGACCACATCGAAGAGCAGGTCGAGTGGTTTACCGACCAGTTCTACGACGGCTTGACGCCGGAAGAGGCGGCCAAGGAAGCCTTGGCCTGACCTTCCAAACACGACTTACAGCGGGCGGTGCCTGCCGGGCACAGCCCGGTAGCGCCGCCCGTTTTGCTTTTCTGAAAAGATTTCCATCGGGCAATTAAATATCTCCTTCACTCCAGGCACCCATGACACTCCGTTCGCGCATTCTCCTCCTGTGTTTCAGCACCTTGCTGGGCATCGTCCTCATCGCTTCCTTCTCCCTGTATTCGCTGCGCCAGACCATGATGGCCGAGCGCGTCGAGCAATTGACGGTGCTGGTCGAACTGGCCAACGCATCCGTGGAAAAGGCATATGCGCTGGAACAATCGGGCAAGCTCACGCGTGAGCAGGCGCAGCAGCAGGCCAAGCTGGCCATCGGCAGCTTCGTCAAGGACGAGATGTATTATTTCGTGCGCGATTTCAGCACGGACTTGCTGTACGTGCACCCGAATGCGTCGCGCATCGGCGTGCCGCAAAAGAACATGAAGCAGTCGGGCGACCGCTACCGCGCCGCGCTGGCCAACAGCCGCATCGGCCTGGTGCAGGCGGACGGCACGCGTCCGGGCGTGCCCGACCCGGTGGCGAAGATGTATGCCGTGGTGAAATTTGCGCCGTGGGACTGGCTGATCGGCACGGGCACGTATATCGATGACATCAACCACAAGTTCTGGGCCCAGGCGGGCGTGCTGCTGGCCATCGGCGGCGCGCTGATGCTGGTGGTGGGCGCCCTGGCGGCCCTGATGCTGCGCCGCATCCTGGCCCAGCTCGGCGGCGAACCCGACTATGCGGCCGCCATCGTGGCGCAGATCGCCCAGGGCGACCTGACCACGCAGATCGATACGCGTCCCGGCGACACGTCCAGTCTGTTGATGGCGATCAAGGCCATGCGCGACAACCTGGCGCACCTGGTGAGCCAGGTGCGCAGCGATGCGGAATCCATTTCCACGGCATCGGGCGAGATCGCTTCCGGCAACCACGACCTGTCGGCGCGCACGGAGCAGCAGGCGGGTTCCTTGGAAGAAACGGCCTCGACCATGGAAGAAATGACCTCGACCGTGCGCCAGAATGCGGACAATGCGCGCCAGGCCAACCAGCTGGCCATTTCCGCCTCGCAAGTGGCGAGCCAGGCGGGCGGCGTGGTGAGCCAGGTGGTCGACACCATGGGCGCCATCAATGCCTCGTCGAAAAAGATCGGCGACATCATCGCCGTCATCGACGGCATCGCCTTCCAGACGAATATCCTGGCCCTGAATGCGGCCGTGGAAGCGGCGCGCGCGGGCGAGCAGGGCCGTGGCTTCGCCGTCGTCGCCAGCGAGGTGCGCAACCTGGCCCAGCGTTCAGCCAGTGCCGCCAAGGAGATCAAGCAATTGATCGACAGTTCCGCCGAACAAGTGGGCGCCGGTGAAAAACTGGTGGCGCTGGCGGGCGAAACGATGGAAAAAGTCGTCTCCAGCGTGCAGCACGTGACCGATATCGTGGCCGAGATTTCCTCCGCCAGCGCCGAGCAGAGCGCCGGCATCGAGCAGATCAACCAGGCCATCGTCGAGATGGATAACATGACGCAGCAAAACTCGGCCCTGGTCGAACAGGCATCGGCGGCGGCGCAAGCGATGAACGAGCAGGCGGCCGGGCTGGCGCAGATCGTCAGCGTGTTCAAGGTGGGCGCCGTGGCGCCGGCCGCGGCGCAGCGGCGCCTGGCGCGCTAGCCGCCTTTTTTCTGTCACGGGGGAACTTATCCCCGGCTCACCTGTCCAAACTTTTTCGTCCGCAATGGATGCACAGAAGAGGTGAGCATGACAGAAGGTTTTTCCTATCACGCGGCATTTGCCCGCAACCTGGGCTGGGTCACGCAGGCGGAGCAGGACAGCTTGCGCGGCAAGCGCGTGGCCATCGCGGGCATGGGCGGCGTGGGCGGCGTGCACTTGCTGACCCTGGCGCGGCTGGGCATCGGCGCCTTCCACATCGCCGATTTCGACACCTTCGATATCGCCAACTTCAACCGCCAGGCCGGCGCCATGGTTTCCACCCTGGGGCAGCCCAAGGTGGCCGTGCTGGCGCAGATGGCGATGGACATCAATCCCGAACTGGGGATTAAACAATTTCCCGACGGCATACACGACAGCAACCTGGCCGAGTTCTTTGCCGGCGTCGACCTGTACGTGGACGGCCTCGATTTCTTCGCCTTCCCCGCGCGCCAGGCCACCTTCGCCACGTGCGCCCGCCTGGGCATTCCCGCCATCACGGCCGCGCCGCTGGGCATGGGCACGGCCGTGCTCAGCTTCATGCCGGGCGGCATGACGTTCGAAGAGTACTTTGGCTGGGGCGACTTGCCCGAGGAAGAGAAGGCCCTGCGCTTTCTCGTCGGCCTGGCGCCGGCCGGCTTGCACGGCCCCTATCTGGTCGACCCGTCCGCCATCAACCTGAAGGAGCGGCGCGGGCCGTCGACCATCATGGGCTGCCAGCTGTGCGCGGGCGCGGCCGCCACGGAAGCCTTGAAAATTTTGCTAAAACGGGGCAAGGTCATGGCGGCGCCGCACGGCGTGCATTTCGACGCCTACCGCAACAAGCTCGTGCATACCTGGCGTCCCGGTGGTAACCGGCATCCGCTGCAACGGCTGGCGATGGCCATCATCAAGCGGCGCCGCGCCGCGCAGGGGGCATAAATGGCGCAAGTACCGCAGATCGCGCAGATCGATTCTGTGCTGGAAAATATCCTCGAACAGGCGCGCTGGGCGCCCAGCGGCGACAACACGCAGCCGTGGCGCTTTGAAGTCGTGGAGCCACGGCACGTGGTCGTGCATGGCTTCGATACGCGCAGCCACTGCGTGTACGACCTCGACGGCCATCCCAGCCAGCTGTCGCTGGGCGCCTTGCTTGAAAGCATGGCACTGGCGGCCAGCTGTCACGGCTTGCGCATGGAAGCGCGCCGGCGCACGGCCATGCCCGAGACCCTGCCCACCTTCGACGTACGGCTGGTTGACAGTCCCGGCATGCTGCCCGATCCGCTGGCGGCCTTCCTGCCGCGCCGCAGCGTGCAGCGGCGCCGGCTCAGCACGCGCCGCCTGCGCGCCAGCGAAAAGGCGGCGCTGGCGGCCAGCTTGCCGCCCGGTTACGGCGTGCAGTGGTTCGAAGGCGGGCGCGCGCGTCTGGCCTGCGCGCGCCTGATGTCCGACAATGCGAAGCTGCGCCTGACCATGCCCGAAGCGCACAAGGTGCACCGCGACGTGATCGAATGGGGCGCGCGCTTCAGTGCCGACCGCATCCCGGAGCAGGCGCTCGGTGTCGACCCGATGACGGCGCGGCTGATGCGCTGGGTCATGCAGAGCTGGCGCCGCGTGGATTTTTTCAATACCTGGCTGGGCGGCACCATTGCCCCGCGGCTGCAGATGGACTTGCTGCCCGGCCTGTATTGTGCCGCGCATTTCGTGCTGCTGGCCGATGCGCCGCCGCGCCATATCGACGATTACGTGGCGGCCGGCCGCGCCATGCAGCGCTTCTGGCTGACGGCCACGCAGCTGGGACTGCAATTGCAGCCGGAACTGACGCCGCTGATCTTTGCCCGCTACGTGCGCGAACGTCGCACCTTTTCACGCACCGATGGCATGCAGGAAATGGCGCAGGAACTGGCCGTGCAATGCCAGGCCGTGCTGGGGGCGGCGGCGGTCGAGCGGGCCGTGTTCCTTGGGCGCATCGGCGCAGGGCCGGCGGCCAGTGCGCGCTCGCTGCGCCGTCCGCTGCAAGACTTGCTGGTGGCGCCCACGGCTGGGCCGTGAGACGTGGCTCCCTGCGCGTCAGCGGCGCCGCCGTGGCGCCAGGGCCAGCGCTGCCAGGCCCGCCGCCAGCAGCGGCAAGGTGCCCGGTAGCGGTATCGGCGTGTCCGTCGGCACATACGCCAGTTCGGAGCTGTTGAGCATGTTCAACACCAGGGTATAGCTGCCCGCCACCAGGTTGTCCGTGACGGCGCCATACTGTCCGCCGCACGTCGTGCCGATGCCCGTGCCCGTGGGCGCGCCGCAGCCGCTGGGGTCATAGGTGAACACGCTGCCGCTGGTCAGCGGCGTTTGCGCGTAACCCGTATTGAGGCTGGCGGCGTCGGCCAGTTCGGTGCCGCCCAGGATGCCGGAGCCCAGGCTGCCGTCGGGTGCCCAGTTGAAGACGATCTGGCCATGTTCATCGATGATGGTAAACGTCAGCGCCATATTCGTGGTGGCCGCCGAGCCCGTGCCGGCCAGGGCATCGAGGTACAGCTGCATGTAGGGCAGGGCCTGGAAGTCGAAGGCCAAGGTGGCGCCCGGTTGGCCGACGACGAAATTGACGGCCATGGCCGTGCTGGAACCGTTGCGTCCCGAGGCGTCGGCGCTGCCGCCGCCCGCGAGGAAGGTTTCCGCCGCATTCACCGTATGCGTACTGGTCGAGCCCGGTGGAAAGGGCGGGATTTGCGAGGTGACGATCTGCGCCTCGCCGCGTGCAAACGAGGCCGTGCCCATGCCTTGCTGCGTAAAATCATTTTCCCCCTTGGTGACGGCGCCGCGCGTCGCTTGCGGCGCATCGATCTCGTTGCTGCCGCCGTGGATGACGCTGCTGCCGTTGAGCGTGGCGGTGGTGCGCGACAGGTCGATGTTGCTGATCAAGGTGGTGGAGCCGGTGGGATTGCTGATGACCAGGCCGAAGACGCTGGTGTACGAATAGCCATAGGCGGCGGCGCTGGCAGTGCCGCTGCCTGCCAGCAACAGCAATGCCAGCAGGACCGTTGGCAACCGGATACAAGAAAATGTAGTCATGAAAATCCTCATCTGCCGGTCGGCCGCGTTGTAAGGAAAACCGACAGGCTTGCCACATAAAAAAGGCGAGGAGACTCCCTCGCCTGTGAATCCCCCCTGTTGCCTGGTTCAGGCGGCAATCTTGCGGCGGCGGGCATAGCCCAGGCCAGCCAGGCCCAGGCCCAGCAAAGCGAGCGTGCCCGGTTCGGGTGTCGCCGCCTGTTTCACCAGGTCCACGCTTTCCACCGCATTCAAGGTCAAGGTGTAGTTGCCGGCCGTTAAAGCATTGCTGACGGCGCTGAAGTTGCTGCCGCAGCCCGTGCCCACGCCCGTGCCCGCGGGCGTGCCGCAGCCGGATGGGTCATAGGTGAACAGGTTGCCGCGCGTCAGGAAATTGGTCGCCAGGCTGGTGTTCAGGTTGGCGCCATCGGTGTTTTCCGTGCCGCCGAAGATGCCCGAGCCGATCACGCCATCGGGCGTCCAGTTGAAGACGGTCGCGCCATTGGCATCGGTGATGGTGAAGGTGACCACCAGGTTGGCCGTCGCCGTGGACAGCACGCCCACGGTGCTTTGCAGGAAGACTTGCATGAAGGGCGATGCCAGGAAGTCAAAGCTCAGCGTCGCCGTGGGTGAGCCGACGACGAAATCGACGGAGAAGCCCGTGGTCGAACCGTTGCGCCCGGACGCATCGGCCGTGCCGGCAGGCCCGTCCAGGTGGGCTTCGGCGACGTTGACGGCCTGGGTGGAGGTGGAGCCGGGCGGGAACGAGGGGAACTGCGTGCTGACGATCTGCGCATCGCCGCGCGAGTAGTTGCCGGCGGGGCCTTGCTGCGTGAAGTCGTTCTCGCCCTTGGTCACGGCGCCGACGTTGGCGCGCGGCGCGTCGAGCGAGCCCGCGCCGCCGTTGATGACGCTCACGCCGTTCAGGGTGGCCGTGCTGCGCGAGATGGTGGTGCTGTTGGCCACCGTGATCTGGCCCGTCGGCACGGCGATCACCAGGCCGAAGATATTGTTGTAGGAATAGCCGTAGGCGCCCGCTTGTGCGCTACCGGCCGCGCACAGCATGGCCAGTGTCGCAACCGCCGGGAGCAGTTTCAGTTTAGAAAGTTTCATGTCATTCACCTCGTGGTTGAGTGAGTTTGGAAGTCTTGCCTGAGTCCTGTCGGCAGGTGCTCATGGCCAGTACCTAGCGACTTCCATGCCAACGCATGAGGTTCTTTTGAAATCAATGACTTGGCGTGCTTGTGTTGACGTGGTGCAGGTGTTGCCGGATGCGGTGTAAGAAAAACCGACGCCGCCGCTCAACGCGGCCCGTCTTGCGGCAAGGAGCCCAGCAGGGCGTGCAGATGGGGCAGCAGGCGTTGCCCTGGCACATAGTCGCGCATGGCCGTGGCCAGTTGGCGCGCCGCCAGCCTGGCCCGGCCATCGTCGAGCATGCGCGTGGCGGCATGGCGCAGGGTGGTTTCCTGGAAACGGTCGGCGCGCAGCAGCAGTCCTGCGCCAGCGCCCGCGATGCCGTGCATGTTGAGGAATTGATCGAGGTTGCCGGCGATGCCAATGACGGGCACGCCCGCCGTCAGCGCCTGCTGGCTGGTGGGGCTGCCGCCGTTGCAGATCACCAGGCTGGCGCGGCGGGCGGCCGCGTCGCCAGGTAAAAAGGGCGCGACATAGGCATTCGGCGGCACGGCATCGACGCGGATGGTGCCGGCCGTGGCCGCCAGCACGGTGACGGGCAGGGGCGCCAGCGCGCGCAGCACGTGCGGCAGCAATTGCCCCTGGCCCGAGCTGCCCAGGGTGACATAGATGATGGGGCGTCCGCTGCTCAGTTCCGGGCGCTGCCACCAGTCCGGCAAGTCGAGCGGCGGCGCCCAGATGACGGGGCCCAGGTAGTCGTGCGTGGGCGGCATGGCGTGCGGCGGGAACAGTTGCGGAATATCCGCGTACAAGGTGCGGTCGGCATCGGTGTAGATGCGCCGCAGGTCGCCGCCCAGTGAGGGCAGGCCATGGCGGCGGCGCACGCGGTTCAGGGGCACGGCGTGCGAGGCGAAGGCCAGCGGGCGGATCAGGCGGAACAGGGGATCGGCCAGCCAGATGGGCAGCACGCTCGTCAGGGGCAGGCTGGGCACCGTGTAGTGCTGGCGCACCCAGGGACTCCAGTAGGCGTTGCTGAGGGTGATGTAGGGAATGCGCTGCAGGCGCGCGCTGACGGACAGCGACAGGCGGAAGTCGCCGATCACCAGGTCGGGCTGGACGGCATTAAGCAGGCGCAAGTCGTCTTCCACGTACGCGTGCAGGGTGCTTTCCGTGTAGACGGGCTTGCCGTGGGCCAGCGCTTGCAGGAATTGCAGCGACGAAATGCTGTCGATGCGCCAGCGCCGGAAGGCGACTTGCTTGAAACAAAAATCATAGCCATCGGCGCAGGCAAAATGCACTTCGTACTCTTCCTCGGCCAGGCCCTGGGCCAGGCTCAGGGGGCGGCCAACATGGGCCAGGGTCACTGCCTCGGCCATGAATAAGATTTTCTTGCGCGCCATCGTGTGGGGATCGCTTGCACTCGTATCGTAGGGGATGCTTCTCAAGTTGGAGCGGCGCCGCGCCGTTTAGTTCCCGAGGCATGCCACAGGCGGGCGCCGGGCATTTGCGGCATCGGCTACAGTGGGGCAAAAGGAGGCCACCATGCAGCCACGATTCCGTCTTGCCCCGCTGCGTGCGCACAGCACGCCCGAACCCGATATGCCGCCACCGCCGGAAGGCGATCCTCTCGCGCCGCCGCCGGAACAGCCGCCGCACATCGACCCCGTGCCGGTCGAGGAGCCGACGCCGCCGCCACCGCCCGTCAAGATGGGATAAGCGGCAGGCTGCGTGCCGCGCCAGCTGCCGCCGTGTGGTTTATTTCCAGTCGGAAATGGAACCCATGCGTGGCGGTATCGCCACGCCATTTAAACAACAAAAACACTAATAAATGTTGCCGAGTGGATACAAATCAAGCACGAACTGCCGAGTGTCATGCGGCCGTCACGATTCTGTTCTTATAATGAGACATCATAAAAATTCTTGTACAGGAGACCATCATGGGCAATTCCTTGCATAACAAAATCTACCTGGGCCGTCGCCCTGTGATCACCAGCAAGAACCTCGCAGCGCTGGCACTGGCGGGCGCCGTGGCTGGCTGCGGCCTGGCCTGGCTGCTGCTGCGCAGCTACAAATAAGCGCCGTCTTGCCCGTGTTTCAGCCGCCTGGCCGCATGGCGGGCGGCGGCAGATTCACGTTGCCTGTTGCCGATGCGCAGCGGGGCGCGTACCATGGGGGCCGAACACCTGGCCTTTTATGGAAAAGCAATGAAGAACGAGAAATTAACAACCGATGAATATGACGCGCTGGAGCAAGTTGCACGCGGCATCAAGACCGAGCGCCCCAGCGCTTGCGTTGCCCGCAATGCCAAGCGCCTGTCCGGCCTGAAGCTGCTCAGCTATGCACGCGATGGCCGTCTGTCCATCACCGACAAGGCGCAACAACTGCTGTTCCTGCGCCGCTGCATCATGGGCTTGCGCGCCGTGGCCGCCGATCCGCTGACCAAGCTGGACACGGAAGTGGCATATTTCCTGGGCAAGAAAGCCCACATCGTGGCGCGCGCCGAAGGCGAGGGCCACGATATTTCCGACAAGGGCCGCGAATCGCTGGCCGACATCGACACCCTGGGACTGTAACAGCCTGTCCCGGTAACCGGCCCCAGTGGCCGGTTTTCACATTCCCCTCACTTTTATTTCCCCTTGGAGAACACTTTGGACAGCGCGATGAACTGGTCGGCCCACGAACTGACGATGACGGTCTTGATGACGCCCGATATGGCCAACTTTTCCGGCAACGTGCACGGCGGCACCATCCTGAAATATCTCGACAGCGTCGCCTACGCCTGCGCCAGCCGCTATTCGGGCAGCTACGTGGTGACCTTGTCCGTGGACCAGGTGATGTTCCTGCAGCCTATCCACGTGGGCGAGTTGGTGACGTTCCTGGCCTCGATCAATTACACGGGCACGACGTCGATGGAAGTGGGTATCCGCGTGGTAACGGAAAACATCCAGCAGCGCCTGGTACGCCACGCCAACAGCTGCTATTTCACGATGGTGGCCGTGGACGCCAACCGCAAGCCGGTGGCCGTGCCGCCGCTGGTGCTCGAGACGCCGGAGCAGCATGCGCGCTTCGAGCAAGCCAAGCTGCGCAAGCTGTCGCGCCAGAAAGTGTCGAAGAAGTAAACGCAATCGGCATAAAAAACGGCCGCCAGATCGCTCTGGTGGCCGTTTTTTTATTGCCTGCCGCCTGCTGGCGGCATGGCGCCGTGATTAACGGTCGCCGTAGCTGCGGCGTGCGCCGTCGGTGCTGCGCGGGTTGGAACCCTTGTAGCCGCCGCCGGTGCTCGGTGCGCCGTCCTTGCGTGGTGCGCCCGGCTTGCTGAACGTGCGCTGGCCTGGCTTCGCGCCGCCGCGGTTGTCGCCTGGTTTCCAGCCGCCTGGACGGGCGCTCGAACGTGGTGCCGATGCCGTTTTCTTCGGCTCGAAACCTTCGATGACATTGACCGGGATCAATTGCTTGGTGAAGCGTTCGATACGCTTGACGTTCATGCCTTCAGCGTGGTTCACCAGCGAGATGGCCAGGCCATTGCGGCCAGCGCGGCCGGTACGGCCGATGCGGTGGACGTAGTCTTCCGGGAACTTCGGCAGATCGTAGTTGAACACGTGGGTAATCGTCGGCACGTCGATACCGCGGGCGGCAACGTCGGTGGCAACCAGCACCTTGACCTGGCCGCGGCGCATGCCGTCCAGGGTGCGGTTACGCGCGCCCTGATGCATGTCGCCGTGCAAGGCCGCAGCCGAGAAACCGGCGATGTTCAGACGGTCGGCGATGGTGTCGGCGTCACGCTTGGTGGCGGTGAACACGACAGCCTGGTCCAGGGTTTCATCGCGCAGCAGGTGATCCAGCAGGCGATTCTTGTGCGACAGATCGTCGACGAAGTGGACGCGCTGGGTGATGTTTTCATGCTTGTTGCTCGAGCTTGCCACCTGGATGACCAGCGGGTTTTTCGTGATGCGACGGGCCATGTTGCCGACCACGCCATCGAGCGTTGCCGAGAACAGCATCGTTTGACGGCCTTCCGGCGTCGCTTCGACGATCTTTTCGATGTCGTCGATGAAACCCATGTCCAGCATGCGGTCGGCTTCGTCCAGCACCAGGATTTCCAGTTGCGAGAAGTCGATCTTGCCCGAATCCATGTGGTCGATCAGACGGCCAGGGGTCGCGACCAGAATCTCAGGATTCTTGGCCAGCAATTGCATCTGTTTCGGGTAAGGCATGCCGCCCAGGATCGACACAGCCTTGATGCGGCGGATGCCGGTGCTGTACTTGTCGGTATTGGTGGTCACTTGCAGGGCCAGTTCGCGCGTTGGCGTCAGCACCAGCATTTTTGGCTGGGCAGCCTTGAAGCGTGGACGCTCGCCGCGGGCGCGCGATGCTTGCATTTCCTGGTTTGGCGTCTTGCCGGCAGCGCTTTGTTCGGCGCTGGCCAGTTTGTGCAGCGACGGCAGCATGAAAGCTGCGGTCTTGCCCGAACCGGTCTGCGACGAGACCAGCAGGTCACGGCCTTCAATCGCGGCTGGAATCGCTTGCGACTGTACCGCGGTTGGCGCGGTGTAGCCCGATTCGGTCAGAGCGGCGATGATGGACGGATGCAGGCCTAAGGATTCAAATGTCATTCTTTTCTTTCGTAAAAATCAGCGTTCTTGCAAAAAGCAGAACGCAAAATAGCAACGCCAACCAAAACGAAATGACTCAACTAGAAAGAAATTTCGGCACAAAAGCTTTGCGCCGGGACGGTGTCAGGTGCGACACACAAGGCGGGAGGGCTTTATAAGCGGCATCCTGTGGATGCGCTAAGGCTTGCGAAGCTGCTAAGTTTGTAGTGCATGACTGCGGTGTTGCCATCGCTTCAAGGGAACATATTGCAGCGCACAACGACACTATACCGTATTTGCCGCCGTTTTGCACGGCCTAAATGGGAAGAAACCGGGAAGTAAGGCAAGTCCTACCACGTTTTGTCGGTGTTTCCTATCTGATATCAGTATAAATACGTAGGTTTCGTCCGTTTAGTTGAGCATGGCCACGATGTCGGCGGGCAGCGGCGGCGCCTGTTGCGTTTCCCTGGCCAGATTGATTTGCCGGGTGACCTGCGCCAGTTCGACCAGGCTGCGTTCCAGCCGATACGTTCCCTTTGCTTTCAGCCACGCCAGTACGTCGGCCAGGTGCCAGATGGTGGCGCTGCCCTCATGCACGGGCACGGGGAAGCTGTGGCGGTGCTTGTTCATCAGCTTGTGCAGGTTTTGCCGGGACAGGCCCAGTACCTGCGCCACATCCGTCAGGCCCACGAAGTCGGGCGCGGCCTCGACCAGCACGGCCTCGGGCACGATGGCCTTGACGTCGGCCAGGGCGCTGAGCAGCGCTGCGTTGGCATTGCTGGCCTCGCGCGTGAATTCCAGCGCCAGGCGTCCCGCTTGCCCGATGCCGGCCAGGGCGTCGTCGCAGCCGCCGCCGCCCAGGCGCTCGGCCAGCGCGTCGAGGTCGGTTTCGTGGTCGGGCAGGCGGTACTTGAGCGTAAAGATGTAATCCATGATGGCTATCCCTTGCGTTGCATGCAGTCGTGCATCAGCTTGTTGAAAGTGCAATTATCTACCACCCGACGGATCGCCCGCGCGTGGTTGCCGGGATTTTTCGGCGTGCTCCAGATGCAGGCGATGCAGAATTCGCCGCAGCGGCAGCCACCGTCGTTGTAGGGACAATATATCTTGCCCCAGGCATGGCTGCCGCCCGTTTCCACGCGCCAGCCCTGGCTTTCCGCGTGGCGCAGCGCCGCTTCGATTTCCTTCTTCGGATGCGGGGAGCGCGCCATGTGATGCCTCCAATGTAGGTCGATAATTCACGGTTGTCAAGTGACAACCGAAGAATATCGGCCATCACCGCCTTACTCTACTTCGGGATTGACGGCCATCACTTGTGAAAAGCCGCCATCGACGTAGGTAATCTCGCCCGTGATGCCCGACGCCAGGTCGGACAGCAGGAAGGCTGCCGTGTTGCCGACTTCTTCGATGGTGACGTTGCGGCGCAGCGGGGCGTGCTCGGCGACGAAGCCCAGCAACTTGCTGAAATCCTTGATGCCGGAGGCGGCCAGGGTCTTGATGGGGCCGGCGGAAATGCCGTTGGCACGGATGCCGCGCGGGCCCAGCGACTCGGCCAGGTAACGTACGGATGCTTCCAGCGACGCCTTGGCCAGGCCCATGGTGTTGTAGTAGGGCACGGCGCGCACGGCGCCCAGGTAGGTCAGGGTCAGGATCGACGCGCCCGGCTGCAGCAGGGGCAGGGCGGCCTTGGCCATGGCGGGAAAACTGTAGGCGGAAATGTCGTGCGCGATGCGGAAGCTGTCGCGCGACAAGCCGTCGAGGAAGTCGCCCGCGATCGCCTCGCGCGGCGCGAAACCGATGGCGTGCACGAGGCCATCCAGATGTTCCCAGTGCCGGGCCAGGTCGCTGAAGACGGCGCTGATCTGTTCATCGCTGGACACGTCGCAGTCGAACACCAGTTCGCTGCCGAATTCGGCCGCAAACTCCGTGATGCGCTCCTTGAAGCGTTCGCCCACGTACGTGAAGGCGAGGGTCGCGCCTTCGCGGTGGCAAGCCTTGGCGATGCCATAGGCGATGGAGCGGTTCGACAGCAAGCCCGTGATGAGGATTTTTTTGCCTTGCAAGAAAGCCATGACGACTCCTGTCTGGATAGGTGGGGCGGATGTGCAACCGGCCGCGACAGCAATGCTGTGGCGGCCGGCGAGGTAGCTCTATACAGATCAGGCGATCAGTGTCGGGCCTTGGCGCGGTGGTTGCCGCCGCGCTGGATGCGTGGTTTCACCAGGGAAATTGGCGCGGCCTGCACCTTGCCGCCCTTGGCAGCGCGGCGCAGTGCTTTGGCGGCCCGTTCAGGACGGTCCGCTTCCAGCAGCATGGTGGCGCTGTCGGCGATTTCCTGGGTGATGTCGTTATTCATCGTGGCCGAGGTTTTCGGCACGAGGATGGTCGAGCCCGCGCGCAGGCTGGTGCGCTGGGGAATGTTGTTGGCCTGGCGCAGCACGTCGGCCGTGGTGCCGAATTTCGACGCCAGGGTTTCGATGCGTTCACGCGCATTGGTGATCTTGTGCGTGGTCCAGCTCGACAATGCATGGCCCCATTGCGCCAGGTTGGTGGTGAACTTGGCGGCGTTTTCCTGGGGCAACAGAATCTTGGTCTTTTCGCCGCCGATGATGACGGGGCGGTTAAATTGCGGATTCAAGGCCTTGAATTCATCCATCGACAGTTCGGCCAGCTGGGCGGCGACGGTGATGTCGATGTCGCTGGTTTTGTCGATGGCCGTGAAGTAGGGCTGGTTGTCGACCACGGGCAGGGTCAGGCCGAACTGGGCCGGATTGGCGATGATGTTTTTGACCGCTTGCAGCTTGGGCACGTAGTTGCGCGTTTCGGCCGGCATCAGGTCGGCCAGGCTTTCGAAGTCGGTCGGTTTGCCCAGCGCCTGGTTTTTCTTGATGGCGCGCTGCACCGAGCCTTCGCCCCAGTTGTAGGCGGCCAGGGCCAGTTGCCAGTCGCCAAACATGTCATACAGGCGCTGCAGGTACGTCAGGGCCGCATCGGTCGAGGCCAGCACGCCGCGGCGCTCGTCCTTGAACATGTTTTGCTTGAGGTTGAAATCGCGCCCCGTGGCGGGCACGAATTGCCACATGCCGGCCGCATTGGCGCTGGAAAACGCTTGCGGGTTGAAGGCGGATTCGATGAACGGCAGCAAGGCCAGCTCCGTCGGCATGCCGCGCTTTTCCAGTTCCTGCACCACGTGGAAGATGTAGCGCGAGGCGCGCGCCGTGGTGCGGGCGATGTAGTCGGGGCGGGTGGCGTACCAGTTGACGTGGTTGGCGACCAGCTGGTTGTTGATGTCGGGAATCGCATAGCCGCTGCGGATGCGGCCCCAGACGTCGGCTTCGCGCAGCGGATCGGAATTGTCGCTGAGGTTTTTCAGCAGACGGTCGGTCTTTTGCAGGCGGTTGTCGAGGGTGGGGAGTTTCGCCGTGACCTGGGCGGTCATCGGGATCAAGGCCGGCGTGGTGGCGGCGACTGGCGCGTTATCGCTCTCAACACCGGCTTCGTACGCCTGGCTGAGGGCGGGCGCAAGCGCCAGGGCCAACGCCGCCAGGACGATAGATTTAAAGGAGTTTTCGTGCATAGTGTTCCATTGTTGTCGTCGGAGAAACATCGGACAGACCCATGATCAAGCTGCGAGTGTACGTATATCCACATGCCGGAGTCAAGAATTATGTCAGCATGATGACAGGAAATAAGCGGCAATAAGCAGGAAACGGCTGGGTTTCCATTCGCAAATGCTGTCATTATTGCAAATTTAATTTGCCCAATGCGTGATTCGGCCGCTGTTATAGCATACATGGCGTGGAGGCTGGCGCAAGCTTGGCAGCGGTCCGGTATGAGACTGCGCAAAGAGTGCGTACAATTTGGCTTTGGCCGGCCATTCGGCTGCCGGCCGCCTTATTGATAGAGAGTCAAGTATATGAACACCCCGCCGCGCCACGACGACGACAACGCCGTCATCATCGCCAATACCGTCGCCTGGCTGGAAAAGGCCGTGATCGGCCTGAACCTGTGCCCGTTCGCCAAGGCCGTGCACGTCAAGAAGCAGATCCGCTATGTCGTGTGCGAATCGAGCAATCCGGAAGATTTGCTGGCAATGCTGATGGACGAGCTGCAAACCCTGGCCGACACGGACCCCGAGCAGATCGACACGACCCTGCTGATCCACCCGTACACCCTGAACGATTTCCTCGACTACAACGAGTTCCTCGATGTGGCCGACGCGGCCGTGGAAGACATGCACCTGGCCGGCGAACTGCAGGTGGCCAGTTTCCACCCGAATTACCAGTTTGCCGAGACGTTCGAGGACGACATCAGCAACTACACCAACCGCTCGCCCTACCCGACGCTGCACTTGCTGCGCGAAGACAGCATCGAGCGCGCCGTCGAGGCATTCCCGGAAGCGTCCGAAATTTTCGACAAGAATATTGCCACGCTGGAAGCGTTGGGCGTCGAAGGCTGGGAAAAACTCGGCTTGCCGAAGGTATCCTGATGGGTGACAAGGAATTGCCGCCGCGTCCAGACACGCCCTGCGTGGCTGTGTGCTCGACGACCTTCGATGAAATCTGCCGCGGCTGCGGCCGCACCGTGGTGGAAGTGGCCCACTGGGTGTCGATGACGGACGAGGAGAAGGAAGTGGTGTGGGTGCGCATCCTGGCGCAGGGGTATCCGCGCCGGAATACTTAAATAGCGACGCAATAGAGCAATATCAAGCGGTATTACTCCAAAGCGTCGACGCTTAAGCAAATCGTAGCGAGCGGCGATGATTTGTGGCTAAGAAGCGCAGCCGTACTTTAGTACGGCGAGCATCGCAGGCCGCAAAGCGCGCCGCGCAGTAGATTTGCTTATGCGTCTCAGAAACTGCCGATAAAATCCTTCTTGCCCACTTCGATGCCATTGTGGCGCAGGATGTCGTACGCCGTCGTCGCGTGGAAGAAGAAGTGCGGCAGCGCGTAGTGGAACAGATAGGTCTGGCCTGTGAAATGCTTGGTCTTTTCGCCGCTGCCGGTGGTGATGGCGCGCGTTTCGCTGCCGTCGATGTCCGCTTGCGGCAGGCTTTCCAGGAAGGCGATGGTTTTCACGATGCGCGCTTTCAGTTCCGCAAAGCTCTGTTCGCTGTCTTCATACGGCGGCACGGCCACGCCGGCCAGGCGCGCGCCGCAGCCTTTGGCGAAGTCGGTGGCGATCTGGATCTGGCGCACGAACGGCAGCATGTCCGGGAATAAACGGAATTGCAGCAGGGCGTTCGGGTCGATTTTCTTGTCTTGCGCGTGCGTTTCCGCCTTGTCCAGGATGGCGGCCAGGCTGCCCAGGATCTGTTTGAAGACGGGGATCGAAGCGGAGTAGATGGAGAAGGTCATGGTGGTTCCTCTAGGTAAAGTGGCGCGATGATAGCAAGCCGCGCGCTTTTCTGCTGGCGCCGCCCGGGCGCGCCGGCCCACGTGTGGTTTTTCAAGCCTGTCTATATAGCATGACCTGGATGCCGACACGTGTTTATTGGTGACTTTCCCCGCTTTTTCCATGCATAATTGCTCTTGAAAAAGTTTCTTCCCGCCTTGTCACCTGAATTCCCCTGTAAAGTTCGATGATCGCCCGCCTGATCCCTGTTGCCCTGTTGCCGCATGTTTAATTCACCTTACCAGCGCCTGCGCGCCAGCCTGCGCGTGCTGTACGGCTCGTCGATCTATGGCGCCCTGCTGCTGGTGGTGTTTGGCGGCCTGGTCGTGCCCGCCATCTTCGGCAGCTATGTGCTGGTCGGCGTGCATGAACGCCAGTCGGCGCGCACCAGTCTGAACGAGGCCTTGCAGCGCAATGCCGACATCCTGGCGCTGGGCATGCAGGAGTCGCTGTGGAACATGAATGCGGAATCGGCCCATTCGCTGGTCGAATCGGTGATGCGCGACCGCGCCGTGCTGCTGGTGAAGGTGCTGGGGCAGGGCGACACGGAATTCATCCGCCTGCAGGCGCCGCAGCGGCCCGTGGGCAATCTGTACCGCGCCGAGCGCGATATCCTCGTGCGCGGCGAACGCATCGGCCACATCGTCGTCGAGATGGACGACGCGCGCAGCCAGCAGGAGCTGCGCGAAAAGCAGATCTCCTATATTTTCGTGCTGGGCGCGCAGCTGGCCGTGTCGATGGCGCTGATCGTGCTGTTCCTGAACCGCCGCCTGCTCAAACCCTTGCGCCGCCTGACGCGCTTTTCCGACCGCCTGTCGCACGGCGATTTCGACACGCCGTTGGCCTCGCACAGCAATGACGAGCTGGGGCGCCTGACGGCCCAGCTCGAGCAAATGCGCGCGGCCATCGGCCAGCTGTTCGAGGACGTGGGCCAGCGCGAAGAACGTTTCCGCACCATCGTCACGCAGGTGCCGGGCGCCGTCTTCCGCTACCGGCCCGACGGTCCCATCGATTTCGTCAGCGATGCCATCGAAGAGATTTCCGGCTATTCGGCGCGCCAGTTCATGCGCGGCACCACGCATGCCTGGGTCGACCTGATCTGTCCGGAAGACCGCCGCGAGCACCGCCGCGCCGTGCGCCAGGCGGTGGCCGACGTGCGGCCGTATGCGCTGGAATACCGGATCGTCGACGCTTTCGGCATCGAGCGCTGGGTGGCCGAAAATGGCCAGCCGCAGGCGGGCGAGCAGGGCGTCATCTGGGTCGATGGCATCATTGCCGACATCAGCCAGCGCAAGCACCACGAGATGCGTATCGAAGCGTTGCTCACGGAACAGAGCGCCATTCTCGACAACGTGATGTTCGGCGTGATGTTCGTGCGCCACCGCCGCATCATTTCCGTCAACCGCCGCTGCGAGGAGCTGTTTGGCTACGGCCATGCCGAGATGACGGGCAATTCGACCGCCATCGTGTTCATGACCTCGTATGACTTCGAAGAGGCGGGCGAGCGCCAGTATCCGGCCCTGGCGACGGGCGCCGACTTCAGCGAGGAGCGCCAGTACAAGCGCCGCGACGGCAGCCTGTTCTGGGCGCTCGTCAGCGGCTGCGCGCTCGATCCGCTGCGCCCGAACGAAGGCAGCATCTGGGTGTATGCCGATATCACGGCGCGCAAGGAAGCGGAGGAAAAGCTGCGCCTGTCGGCCACCGTGCTCGAACACATCGCCGACGGCGTGATGGTGGTCGATGCCAGCGGCATCATCGTCACCGTCAATCCCGCCTTCACGCAGATCACGGGTTACAGCGAGGCGGAAGCGCTGGGCCGGCATTCTTCGCTGAACCGCTCGGCACGCCATGACACAGAATTTTACGAGGCCATGTGGAACGAGCTGAAGTCCAGCGGCTTCTGGCGCGGCGAAATCTGGCACCAGCGCAAGAACGGCGAAGTCTACCTGGAGTGGCTGACCATCAGCGCCGTGCGCGACGCGCGCGCCGACACGACGCATTACGTGGGCGTGTTCAGCGATATCACGCTGGTCAAGGAGTCGCAGGAAAAGCTCGACCACATGGCCCACCACGATCCGCTGACGGCGCTGCCGAACCGCCTGCTGTTCCACGACCGCCTGCAGCACGCGCTGCTGCGCGCCGCGCGCGACCAGGAGCAGCTGGCCGTGCTGTTCATCGACCTGGACCGCTTCAAGAACGTCAACGACACGCTGGGCCACCATGTGGGCGACGAATTGCTGCAAAAGGTGGCCGGCCAGCTGGCGGCCCGCCTGCGCGAAGGCGATACCCTGGCGCGCCTGGGCGGCGACGAGTTCATCGTGCTGCTCGAGGGCGTCGACGGCGAGTATGGCGCGACGCAGGTGGCGGAAAAGCTGATGACCATGTTCGACCAGCCGTTCACGGTGGCCGACCACGAGCTGTTCGTCACCTGCAGCGTGGGCATCAGCCTGTATCCGGACGATGCGCTGGACTTGAACATGCTGATCCGCAACGCCGACGTGGCCATGTACCAGGCCAAGGCGCGCGGGCGCAACGGCTACCGCTTCTATGCGCCGTCGATGACGGGCGAAGGCGTCGAGCGCCTGCGCCTGGAAACCTTTTTGCGCCGTTCGCTGGAAAAGAACGAGATGTTCCTCAATTACCAGCCGCAGGTGGAAATCGACACGGGCCGCCTGGTCGGCGTCGAAGCGCTGGTGCGCTGGAACCACCCGGAACTGGGCCTGGTGCCTCCCGCGCGCTTCATTCCGCTGGCCGAGGACAGCGGTTTCATCAACCAGCTGGGCAAATGGGTGCTCGACGAAGCGTGCCGCCAGATGATGCGCTGGCAGGCGCAGGGCTTGCACGTGCCGAAGATGGCCGTCAACCTGTCCGTCAAGCAGTTCGAGCGGGGCAGCATCGCCGGCATGGTGGCCGACATCCTGAAGGAAACGGGCCTGGAGCCGCAGCGGCTGCAGCTGGAAGTGACGGAATCGGTGATCATGAACACGGGCGATGCCTTGGGTTTCATCAACGATTTGCACGCGATTGGCGTGGGCCTGGCCATCGACGATTTCGGCACCGGCTACTCGTCGCTCGCGTATCTGAAGCAGCTGCCCGTGCAGACCCTGAAGATCGACCGCTCCTTCATCAAGGATATCTCGACGGACGTCAACGACGAGGCGATTGCGATTGCCATCATCCAGCTCGGCAAGAGCATGCAATTGTCCGTCATCGCCGAAGGCGTGGAGACGGAAGAGCAGGCGGCCTTCCTGCTGCGCCACGGCTGCAAGCTGGCGCAAGGATATTTTTATAGCCGCCCGGTGCTGGCACAGGATATGCTGGAGCGCTGGATCGATCACTCACCTCTATAAAGGATAGCCCATGGCCGCACACTCCTCCCCGTCGCGCCGCCGATTCCTGCTCGGCGGCCTCGGCCTCGGCGTGGCCGGCGTGGGCGCCCTGGTGCTGGGCTGGGGCGTGCTGCCGCCGCGCCAGCGCCTGCACGGCAGCGCGCCGCTGCCGCTGCACGATGGCGCCGTGGCCCTGAACGGCTGGCTGGCGATTCAATCGGACGGCACGGTGCTGCTGGCCATGCCGCGCAGCGAGATGGGGCAGGGCGTGCACACGGCCTTGCCCATGCTGGTGGCCGAGGAGCTCGACGTGCCTTTGTCCAGCGTCAAGCTGATCCAGGCGCCGATGGACAAGATCTTCGGCAATGTCGCCATGCTCAAGGACAGCCTGCCGTTCCACCCCGATGACCAGGGCCGCTTGAAAGCGCTGGCGCAGTGGACGGTGGCCAAGGCGGCGCGCGAACTGGGCGTGATCGTCACGGGCGGCTCGTCGAGCGTGAAGGATGGCTGGGGCCCCATGCGCGAGGCGGGCGCCTGCGCGCGCGCCATGCTGCTGCAAGCTGCCGCCGCGCAGTGGCAGGTGCCGGCCGCGCAATGCCGCACGGAAAATGGCGACGTGCTCCACCCGCACGGCCGCCGTGCCAGCTACGCCAGCCTGGCGCAGCGCGCCGCCGCCATCGATCCGGGCACGCCCGTGCTGAAGTCGCCCAAGGATTTCAAACTGATCGGCCAGCCGGCGCCGCGCCGCGACACGCCGTCCAAAGTCAATGGCAGCGCGCGTTTCGGCATCGATGCGCGCCCGCCCGGCATGCTGTACGCGGCCCTGCATCTGCCGCCGCGCCTGGGGGATGTTTTGGCCGCGTTCGATGCGGTGCCCATCCTGGCCATGCCCGGCGTTAAAAAGGTGCTGGACCTGACGCCGCAGCTGGCCCAGCGCAGCGTGTCTTGCGCCGCTGTGGTGGCCGATACCTGGTGGCGCGCCAAACAGGCGGCCGCCGCCTTGCCGACGCAGTGGAAGGCGGGCCCGCAGGCGAACTTGTCCAGCGCCGCCGTGTATGCGGAGTTTGCCCGCCTGCTGGATGCCGAAGCGGGCCATGCCTACCACGCCAGCGGCGAGGTGGAAAGCAAGGCCGTGCAGGGCATGCGGCAGGTCAGCGCCGAGTACCGCGCGCCGTTCCTTGCGCACGCCGCCATGGAACCCGTCAACTGCACCGCGCAGGTGAAAAATGGCAAGGTGATGCTGTGGGTCTCGACGCAGGCGCCCGGCATCGCCGTCGACGTGGCGGCGAAGGTGGCCGGCGTCGATGCGAAAGACGTGGCCATCGAGGTGCTGCTGCTCGGCGGCGGTTTCGGCCGCCGCCTGGAAGTGGATATGATCGCGCAAGCCGTGGCCATCGCGCTGCAGTGCGACGGCGCGCCCGTGCAGCTGGTATGGACGCGCGAACAGGACACGGCACACGATATGTACCGTCCCGCCGCGCTGGCCCGCTTCGCGGCCCGTCTCGACGAGCACGGCCGCATCGCGTCTTGGGACAATAAATCCGTCAGCGGCTCCATCACGCACCAGTTTCTGCAGCGCAATTTCGGCTTGCCCGGTGCGGGGCCGGACAAGACCACGGCCGAAGGCGAATTCGACATGCCGTATGAAATCGCCAACCAGCGCATCGCCCACGTGATCGCCGACAGTGCCGTGCCGGTCGGTTACTGGCGCTCGGTCGGGCACTCGCACAATGCATTCTTCAAGGAAAGTTTTATCGACGAGCTCGCGCATGCGGCGGGACAGGACGGCATCGCCTTCCGCCGCGCCATGCTGGTGAACCATCCGCGCCACCTGGCCGTGCTCGACGCGGCGGTGGCCAAGGCGGGCACTCCTCCGCCCGGCCATGCGCATGGCGCGGCCCTGCACCAGTCGTTCGGCAGCATCGTGGCGCAAGTGGCGCAGGTATCGGTGGAAAACGGCGAGATCCGCGTGCAGCGCGTCGTGTGCGCCATCGATTGCGGCATCGCCGTCAATCCGAACATCATCGCCCAGCAGATGGAGTCGGCCGTGCTGTTCGGCCTGTCGGCGGCGCTGGGCGGCGAGATCACCTTCAAGGATGGCAAAGTCGAGCAGAGCAACTTCCACGACTATCCCGTGCTGCGCATGGGGCAAACGCCCGAGGTGGAAACCGTCATCATCGCCAGCGCCGAGCATCCGGAAGGCGTGGGCGAGCCGGGCACGCCGCCGATCGCGCCAGCCGTGGCCAACGCCGTGTTCAGCTTGACGGGGAAGCGGCTGCGCAGCCTGCCGCTGCGCCTGGCTTGATGCGGATCAGGCCAGCGCGGTGGCCAGTAAGTGGCGCAGATTGCAGTCGCGCTGCCAGTCGCGCCGTTCCTGCGTGCTGCTGGCCAGCGCCGCCAGTTCCTCGGCGCTGAGCGCCTGCTGCGCCTGCACCATGCGGTGCGCCAGGCCGCCATCGGGCAGCACGGTGCCGAAGAAGGCCACGTTATCCTCGCGCTGGATCAGCAGGGTGGGGAAGTTGTCGATGTCGAGATCGCCCACCACGTCGGCCTGGTCTTCGATGTCGATCCAGACGAAGACGGTATCCGGGTGGCGCGCGGCCAGTTCCTCGAACGTGGCGCGGTAGCTGCCGCAAGTGCCGCACCACAGCGCGCACAGGCAAGCCACCGTCCAGCGCGGGCCGGCCAGGGCTGCCGCGACGTCGGCGCGGTTATCGGTCGTGAGGGTCAGGCTGTGCATGGCTGTATATATTAGTAGGCTGATGGGCGCGGGGCGCCCGATGCGCGTATTCTACCGCGCCCGGCCCCCGCGGTCCCGAGAATGCATGAGCTTGTTTATGGGTGTTTTTTGATGCAATACACCTTTCTGGTGGATAATGCTGATAATTGCGCGCTGATTACGCTGGTCCATGCTGTTTCCTGGCCCCGCAGCCTGACCCCCTCCAGTCTGTTTTCATGCCCTGCCCGGTGTCAGCGCTCCCGCCTTTGTTTATTTTTATTATGGAATTAGCCAGCTTATGTTGAGTTACCGCCACGCCTTTCACGCGGGTAATCACGCCGATGTGTTGAAACATTATGTGCAGATTCAGTTGTTGCAATATCTGAATCAAAAAGATACCGCCTATAGTTATATCGATACCCATTCCGGCGCGGGCGTGTATGCGCTCGACGGCGGTTATGCCTCGAAAAATGCCGAGTACGAAACGGGCATCGCGCCCCTGTGGGACCGCACGGACTGGCCGGCCTCGCTGGCCGAGTACATGAAGCTGATCAAGGAAATGAATCCGAGCGGCAAGATGCGCTACTACCCGGGTTCGCCGTACTGCGCCGACAAGGTCAGCCGTGAGCAAGACCGTCTGCGCCTGTTCGAGCTGCATCCCGCCGATGCCAAGATTCTGGCTGACAACTTCCGCAAGGTCGAGGCGCATGCGCTGGCTCAGGGCGAGCGTCCTACCGTGCGCGGCAAGCGCGTACTCATCACCAAGGCCGACGGCTTCCAGAGCCTGAAAGCCCTGCTGCCGCCGCCATCGCGCCGCGCGCTGGTGCTGATCGACCCGCCATATGAAGACAAGATGGATTACCGCAAGGTCAAGGACACCCTGGCCGACGCCCTCGTGCGCTTCCCGTCGGGCATGTACGCCGTCTGGTACCCGGTGCTGCAGCGCATGGAATCGCGCCAGTTCGCCGACAAGCTCAAGCAACTGCCCAGCTCGGATTGGCTGCACGTGACCCTGACCGTCAACACGCCGTCGCCGGACGGTTTCGGCTTGCACAGCAGCGGCATGTTCATTTTGAATCCGCCATACACGCTGGAGCCGATGCTGCGCGAAGTCATGCCCTACCTGGTGAAGGTACTGGGCCGCGACGATGGCGCGAAGTTTGTGTTGGAAACGGGCAAGGGCGGGCAGAAAAATACTGGAACAAGAAGAGTGTAGTCATGCTCGGCTTGGTAGTGAGGTAATACAAACGCCACGGTGCAGTCGACCGTGGCGTTTTTTATTGGCTGGCGACGGATTACTGTCCCAGCAGCAAGAACACGGTCGGTTTCTTGTGGAAGTCCGGTGCCTTGCCGGCGGCCAATTGTTTCTTCCACTGTCCGCCATTCCACGTCTGCACGCTTTCCGAGTCCAGGCTCAGGTCGGTGGCGACGCAGATCAGGGTCGATGGCGCGCATTGCGTCACCAGGGCTTCCAGCATGGCGGCGTTGCGGTACGGTGTTTCGATGAGCAGCTGGGTTTGCTTTTCATTGCGCGACCGGCTTTCCAATTCCTTGATGCGCTTGGCGCGCAGGGCCGCGTCCGTGGGCAGGTAGCCGTTGAAGGCGAAGCTCTGGCCGTTCAAGCCGCTGGCCATCACGGCCAGCAGGATCGACGACGGGCCCACCAGCGGGCGTACCTTGATGCCGTGCTGATGCGCCAGACGCACCAGGTCGGCGCCTGGGTCGGCCACGGCGGGCACGCCCGCTTCCGACACGAGGCCCGCATCGCGTCCGGCCAGCAGCGGTGCCAGCAAGCCGGCCAGCGCTTGCGCCGGGGTATTGACGTTCAGTTCGGAAATCATGATTTCCTGCAGCGGCCTGGCCAGCGGATGCTGGTTGCCGATCAATTTCAGGAAGGCGCGCGCCGTCTTGGCATTTTCCGCAACGAAATAATCGAGTTGCGAGGTGATCTGCCGTACTTGCTCGGGAATGATGCGGGCCAGCGGGTCGATGGCGCCGTCGGACAGGCCGAGGTGGTTGGGAATCAGGTACAGGGTGCCGGTCATATTCTTTTTGTCGGTAATTTAAATGATGAAAAACGCCACACCCGCCTTGCGCAGCATGCCGGTAAGGGCGATCAGCGGCAAGCCGGTGAGAGCGGTCGGGTCGGTGCTGTCGATACGTTCGAGCAGGGCGATGCCCAGGCCTTCGTTCTTGGCGCTGCCGGCGCAGTCGTACGGCTGTTCGATGCGCAGGTAGGCGTCCAGCTCGGCATCGGGCAAGTCGCGCACGGTGACGAGGGTCTGGATATCTTCCACCTGCGCCACGGCCGGCGTCTGGCGGCCATCCAGCAGGCACAGTGCCGTGTGGAACACGGTCTGGCGCCCGCGCATGGTTTGCAGCTGGCGCAGGGCGTAGTCATGGTTGCCGGGCTTGCCGATCTGCGCGCCGTCCAGGGTGGCGACCTGATCGGAGCCGATGACGAGGCTGCCAGGATAGCGGTCGAGCACGGCCTGCGCCTTGGCCTGGGCCAGGCGCAGGGCCGTGGCGCTGGGGCTTTCGCCTGGCAGGGGGCTTTCATCGAGATCGGGCACGGCCACCTCGAAAGGCAGACGCAGGCGTTCCAGCAATTCCTTGCGGTAGGTCGAACTCGATGCAAGAATCAAGCGCAATGGGGCGGAAGTTGGTATCATTCGGTAGTGGATGGCGGCCGGCATGGCCGCGCTGGTCGATGTCAGTGGAATTTCACGCAAATTCCAGGGCGCAGAGCCTCTAACTGAGGCCCCATGCGGCATGACGGTGTTGATGAATATGTCATGTTGATGGCAATGATTGCGTCAAAAAAGATGCTTAGCCTTTGACTCCGTGCTAAAAACCCTGTTATTATCGCAGGTTTTCCGGGGAAATTTTCTACCAATGAATGCTTTTGTGATCGACGCCTTTGATTTTTGTCGTATCAGCGGGAGCCGCGAGGGTGTAACTCCTGTCGCTGAAATGACCCGGTTGACCAAGGATTGTGCAGATAGTTCCGGCGAGATCGCCTGGAAGATCGTCGGCGGCACCAGCAAGCTGGGCTACCCACAACTGACCTTGTCGGTCAACGGCACCGTTCAGCTGGTTTGCCAGCGCTGCCTGACTCCGTATGCTTACGCAATTGATTCGACGACCACTCTGATGCTGGGCAAGGATGACGAGCACGCGGACGAGATCGAAGAAATCATCAACGATGAATCGATCGACGTGATCGTCGGCAGCCGCAGCATGGATGCCGCGGCCCTGATCGAAGATGAAGCCTTGCTGGCCCTGCCGCAGGTACCCAAACACGACGTCTGCCCCGATACGGCGCAGCTCGATGCTCTCAAGTCTGAAAAGAAGTCGCCGTTTGCGGCACTGAAAGACTTGAAGCCAGAATAAGTAGTGTAAGAAAGGAAGCCTTAAAAAACCGTAGCGAGCGGCCCGATATCGTCTTGAGTAGCGCAAGCGTACGAAGGTACGCTGAGCAACGCCGAGGCGATAGCGGGAAGCGCAGCAGGTTTTTTATGCTTCCTGTAAAGAACGTGTCAAACGCGTGTAGTAATCGAGTATGGCAAGTGTAGTGAAATGTAATTGTAATAAACGATGTCGGTCCGGGCTATTTTCGGGTAGTCTTTGCCGCTGGGATACTCGATTCGCATGTATTTGCCAATCGATTGTGCTAAAATTTTAGAACTTATGTATTAGGAGTCATCATGGCAGTTCAACAGAACAAGAAAACCCCTTCCAAGCGCGGCATGCACCGTTCGCACGACTTCCTGGTCGCGCCGCAATTGAGCGTCGAGCCAGTTACCGGCGAAACACACATGCGTCACCATATCAGCCCTAACGGCTTCTATCGTGGCCGTAAAGTGTTGAAGACCAAAAACGACGAGTAATCGACGTTTTTGTTGGGTAAGATGAAAGCGGTGTTGCGTGGTTATTCGGCGTGGCGCCGCTTCTTCTTTTTTATCGGCTGCAATTCATCTTGCGCACCCGTCATTTTGAATCAAGCTTGCTCAGGCGGTGCATGACATGCTGCGCCCTGCATATGCTCCAGTCCGATTCACATCTTGCCGCACGCCCGCAGCGGTATTGAATCAACACAAATGACAATCAAAATTTCTATCGACTGTATGGGCGGAGATCACGGTCCCTCAGTCACTATCCCCGCAGCAATTTCCTTCGTAAAACATGAGCCTGAAGCCGAACTGATCCTTGTTGGATTGGAAGACGTGATTCGTGCCGAACTGAAAAAACATAAAGCCGACACGCATCCGCGCCTGTCGGTATTGCATGCCTCCGAACAAGTTACCATGGATGATCCCCTGGAAGTGGCCCTGCGCCGCAAGAAGGATTCCTCCATGCGCGTGGCCATCGAACAGGTCAAGAGCGGCGTCGCGCAAGCCTCCGTCTCCGCCGGTAATACGGCAGCCCTGATGGCCGTGTCGCGCTATGTATTGAAAACCATGTCCGGCGTCGACCGCCCGGCCATCTGCAGCATCTTGCCGAATCAAAAGAACGGCCCGACCTACATGCTGGACCTGGGCGCCAACGTCGATTGCGAACCGCATCACCTGCACCAGTTCGCCATCATGGGTTCCGTGCTCGTGTCCGCCATGGAAGGTATCGCCCGCCCCACGATCGGCTTGCTGAACGTGGGCACGGAAGATATCAAGGGCAATGAAGTGGTGAAACTCACCTCGAAGCTGCTGCAGGCCGACCACGAGCGTGGCGCGCTGAACTTCTACGGCAACGTGGAAGGCAACGATATCTTCAAGGGCACGACCGATATCGTCGTCTGCGACGGTTTTGTCGGCAATGTGACCCTGAAAGCCATCGAAGGCCTGGCGCGCTTCATGAAAGACGTGCTCACTTCCGAATTCAAGCGCAATCCGATTACCATGCTGGGCGCGCTGATCGCCCGCGGGGCCCTGAAAGCCATCGGCAACCGCTTGAATCCATCGCGTTACAACGGCGCCAGCCTGCTGGGCTTGCGTGGTCTCGTCTTCAAGAGCCATGGCAGCGCCGATGCCTATTCGTTTGAATGGGCCTTGCGCCGCGCCTTTGATGCGGCAAAAAATGACGTGCAAGCGCATCTGGCCAGCCTGATCGCCGAGCTGATGCCGCGCACGCCAGTACCGGACGAACCTACATCAACAAGCTCTACCATTTAGTGGACGGGTATTTGCATGACTGTTTTTAGCAAAACTTACAGCAAAATTATCGGTACCGGCAGCTACTTGCCGGAGAAACGCGTCACCAACCAGGATTTGACCGAACAGCTTGCCGCCAAGGGCATCGAGACGTCGGATGAATGGATCGTGTCGCGCAGCGGCATTTCGGCGCGCCATTATGCGGCGCCGTCGCAAAATTCCTCGGACCTGGGCGTGGAAGCGGCCAAAAAGGCCCTGGACATGGCGGGCCTGAACGGCAACGACCTGGACCTGATCATCGTCGCCAGCTCGACCCCCGATTTCTTCGGCAGCTTCCCCAGCACCGCCTGCATCGTGCAAAACAAGCTGGGCATCACGAACAATTGCGCCGCCGTCGACGTGCAAGCCGTCTGCAGCGGTTTCGTGTATGCGGTGGCCACGGCCGACAGTTTCATTCAGTCGGGCATGCATAAAAACGTGCTGGTGATCGGCGCCGAAGTGTTTTCGCGCATCCTCAATTTCGACGACCGCGGCACCTGCGTGCTGTTCGGCGACGGCGCCGGCGCCATCGTCATGACGGCGTCGAAAGAGCCGGGCATCCTGGCCACCAAGCTGCACGCGGACGGCCGCCACTCGGACATCCTCAGCGTGCCGGGCAGCCTGGCCGGTGGCGCGCTGGCCGGCAGCGCCTTCCTGTACATGGATGGCCCGGCCGTGTTCAAGCTGGCCGTGTCCGTGCTGGAAAAGGTCGCGCACGAAGCCTTGGCGCACGCCAACATGACCTCGGACCAGATCGACTGGCTGATCCCGCACCAGGCGAACATCCGCATCATGAACAGCACGGCCAAGAAACTCGGTTTGCCGCTGGACAAGATGGTCGTCACCGTCGACCAGCATGGCAACACCTCGGCCGCTTCGATCCCGCTGGCGCTCGACATCGCCGTGCGCGATGGCAGGGTCAAGAAGGGCGACAACGTCATGATGGAAGGCGTGGGCGGCGGCTTTACCTGGGGCGCCGTGCTGGCGCGCATGTAATCCCGCAACACTATTAAAAAAACGGAGTCGACATGACACAATTTGCATTTGTTTTCCCAGGCCAAGGCTCGCAAGCGATTGCGATGCTCGATGGTTTCGCCGGCAACCCCGTGGTGGCGCAGACCGTCGCCGAAGCGTCGGACGCCCTGCAATTCGACCTGGGCAAGCTGATCGCCGAAGGTCCGAAGGAAGAACTGGACCTGACCACCAACACGCAACCGGTGATGCTGACGGCGGCCGTGGCCTTCTACCGCGCCTGGCTGGCGGCCGGCGGCCCCGCGCCGACGGTTGTGGCCGGTCACAGCCTCGGTGAATATTCGGCGCTGGTCGCCGCCGGCGTGATCTCGTTCAAGGATGCCGTGCCGCTCGTGCGTTTCCGCGCGCAAGCCATGCAGGAAGCCGTACCGGTAGGGCAGGGCACGATGGCTGTCGTGCTGGGCCTGTCGGACGACGACGTGCGCGCCGCCTGTGCGGAAGCGGCGGCGGAAAACCCGGCCCTGGTGGTCGAGCCCGTCAATTTCAATGCGCCAGCGCAAGTCGTCATCGCCGGCCACACGGCGGCCGTCGAGCGCGCCTGCGAACTGGCCAAGGCCAAGGGCGCCAAGCGCGCCATGAAGCTGCCCGTTTCCGCGCCATTCCACTCGTCGCTGCTCAAGCCGGCATCGGACCGCCTGCGCGAGTACATGGCCGGCCTGACGTTCGCCGCGCCGCAGATCGCCCTGATCAACAACGTCGACGTGGCCATCGTCAACGACGTGGCCGGCATCAAGGATGCCCTCGTGCGCCAGGCGGCCAGCCCTGTACGCTGGGTGGAAACGATGCAGAAAGTGGCTCTTGAGGGCATCACGCAAGTGATCGAATGCGGTCCGGGCAAGGTCCTGATGGGCCTGGCCAAGCGCATCGATCCCGTGCTGGTGGGCGACGCCATCGTCGACCAGGCCTCGCTGGAACGCATTTTGACGCAGCTCAAATAAACATCAGATCGCGGCAGCCTGCCTGCCGCGGTTGCTTTTAAGGATACTCATGAATTTAGCAAATCAAGTCGTGCTGGTCACGGGCGCCTCGCGCGGCATCGGCCGCGCCATCGCCACCGAACTGGGCAAGCAGGGCGCTACCGTCGTCGGCACCGCCACCTCGGAAAGCGGCGCGCAAGCGATCACCGATTACCTGGCCGCCGAAGGCGTCACGGGCAAGGGCCTGGTCCTGAACGTGACCGATGCGGCGCGCTGCGCGGCCGTCGTCGATGAAGTGCAGAAAACCTACGGCAGCCTGTCTATCCTGGTCAACAATGCGGGCATCACGCAAGACCAGCTGGCCATGCGCATGAAGGATGAAGAGTGGGACAGCGTCATTTCGACGAACCTGTCGGCCGTCGGCCGCCTGTCGCGCGCCGTACTGCGCGGCATGATGAAAGCCAAAACTGGGCGTATCATTAATATCACGTCGGTGGTGGCGTCGTCGGGCAATCCGGGGCAAATGAATTACGCGGCGGCCAAGGCCGGCGTGGAAGGCATGAGCCGCGCGCTGGCGCGTGAAATCGGCAGCCGCAACATTACCGTGAACTGCATCGCCCCGGGCTTCATCGATACCGACATGACCAAGGCCTTGAGCGAAGAGCAGCACGCGGCCCTGTTGACGCAAATTCCCCTGTCCCGCCTGGGCAAACCGGAAGACGTGGCGGCAGCGGTAGCCTTTCTGGCCTCGCCGCAAGCGGCGTATATCACGGGCACGACCCTGCACGTGAACGGCGGAATGTACATGAATTGATGTGAAAGGTAGACGGGGCGGGCGTTTGTGGCATGATTCAACGGCCGTTTTTGTCTATAATCGCATCTTTTAGCAGCAGCTTCGGTCGAATTAGCAGCAGACACCGAAATTAGTATTCGGACGCGCAAACCTGATAAAATGCGCGCACTTTCCGTAACACACACTTTGGAGCCATAACATGTCGGATATCGAACAACGCGTTAAGAAAATCGTCGCTGAGCAACTGGGCGTTGCAGAAGCAGACATCAAAATCGAATCCTCCTTCGTCGACGATCTCGGCGCCGATTCCCTGGACACCGTGGAACTGGTCATGGCCCTGGAAGACGAATTCGAAATGGAAATCCCTGACGAACAAGCTGAAAAAATCACCACCGTGCAACAGGCGATCGACTACGCCACTGCACACGTCAAGGCCTAAGCCTGTCTGACCGACTTCAGGAGAATCGCTTGAGCCGTTCTAAAAACCGTCGTGTTGTTGTAACCGGCCTGGGCTGCGTTTCACCTGTCGGCAATACTATTGCCGAGGCGTGGGGCGCAATCATTGAAGGTAAATCCGGCATTGCCACGATTACCAAGTTTGATGCACAGCCATTCACCACGCATTTTGCCGGTGAAGTCAAAGGCTTCAATATCGAAGATTACATCTCCGGTAAGGAAGCCCGCCATATGGATACCTTTATCCATTACGGCATGGCTGCGGGCATCCAGGCGATGCAGGACTCCGGCCTGGAAGTGACCGAGGAAAATGCCGAGCGCATCGGCGTGATCATCGGTTCCGGTATCGGCGGCTTGCCGCTGATCGAGGAAACCAAGTCCGAGTACGAAAAGCGCGGTCCGCGCCGTATCTCGCCATTTTTCGTGCCTGCCTCGATCATTAACATGATCTCTGGCAACCTTTCGATCAAATATGGTCTGAAGGGCCCGAACCTGGCGATCGTGACGGCGTGTACCACCGGTTTGCACAGCATCGGTGCCGCAGCGCGCATGATCGAGTACGGCGATGCCGACGTCATGATCGCCGGTGGCGCCGAATCGACCGTGTCGCCGCTGGGCCTGGGCGGTTTCGCCTCGGCACGCGCCTTGTCGACCCGCAACGACGATCCGGCAACGGCATCGCGTCCGTGGGATGCCGACCGCGACGGCTTCGTGCTGGGCGAGGGCGCTGGCGTCATGGTGCTGGAAGACTACGAGCACGCGGTAGCCCGTGGTGCCAAGATCTATGCCGAAGTGCATGGTTTCGGGATGAGCGCAGATGCTTATCACATGACCTCGCCGCTGGAAGATGGCAGCGGCGGCAGCAAATCGGTGATCGCGGCCCTCAACAACGCCGGCTTGAACGCGGATCAGATTCAGTACCTGAACGCGCACGGCACGTCGACCCCGCAAGGCGACGTGGCGGAAGTGATGGGCATCAAACGCACCTTCGGCGAGCACGCCAAGAATCTGGTCGTCAACTCGACGAAATCGATGACGGGCCATTTGCTGGGCGGCGCGGGCGGTCTGGAAGCGGTGTTTACGGTCCTGGCATTGCACCATCAGGTGTCGCCTCCGACCATCAACATCTTCAACCAGGATCCGGCTTGCGATCTCGATTTCTGTGCCAACACGGCGCGTGATATGAAGATCGATTATGCAGTGAAGAATTCGTTCGGCTTCGGCGGCACGAATGGCACATTGATTTTCGGTAAAGCGAAATAAGCAGGAACTTTCAAGCGCTCGCTACGGTCAAATCGTAGTGAGCGCTGATTCGGCGCCAACGTTCGTTGGCGCCTGAATTTGCCCGGCATGGTGCCGGCGCGCCTTTTTTTCCCATGAAGTATGTCGATCGCGGTAGCGGCTGTCATTCGCACGCCTGTCTGTTTGCGCCTGTTGCAAGCGGTGCTGGGGCTGTGCGCCTTGCTGGTTGCCTGGCCCTTGAGCGGCGCATGGCGCGCTGCGGCGGTGCCTGGCCAGCTGGTGGGCGCTTATGCGCTGGGCTGGCCCGGTGCGGTGCTGAGTGCGGCTGGCGGCGTGTTTTTGCTCGCTTTGCTGCGCAGGCGCAGAAAGCCGCAGGCGCTTGATATTTCGCCGGTCGGCCAATTGCGGCTGGCGGTATATCTGGAGCGTGGCGGGGCGTCGCGGACGGATGCCGCCGGAGGGGCGGAACCGCCCGGCCCGGGGCCGTCGCAGCCGTCAGGACTGCGCCTGTTGCCGGGCTCAACCCTGTGGCCGTCGCTGCTGGTGCTGTGCCTGGCCGATGCCGCAGGGCGGCGCACGCAGCTGCTGGTGCTGCGCGGCGACGGTTGCCCCGCCTTCCGTCCGCTGGCCGTGGCGTGCCGGGCCATTGCGGCGCGGAGTGGGGACGAATAAAAGTGGGATGAGCACTGAACTTCTTGCAGCGGGCCAACTCTATATCCATACAGGCGCCCACGCTGCATGACTACAGGGACATTGGGCGTGAGGACAGAGCGCGAGTATGATCAGTTACTGGTCGAGCGGGTGCAGGCTGGCGACAAACGGGCATTCGATGTGCTGGTATCGAAATATCAGCGCCGCTTGATGCGCCTCGTGTCGCGCCTTGTGCATGACCCGGCGGAGGCCGAAGATGTGGTGCAGGAAACCTTTATCAAGGCATACCGGGCGCTGCGACATTTCCGCGGCGATGCCGCCTTTTATACCTGGCTGTATCGCATCGGCATCAACACGGCCAAGAATTATCTCGTCACGCAGGGGAGGCGCGCCGCCACGTCCAGCGATGCCGACGCCGAGCAGGCGGAGTCCTTCGATGATGGTAATAAATTGCGCGACAACAATACACCCGAATCGGTGCTGGCGAGCAAGCAGATTGCGGCCACCGTCAATGCGGCCATGGATGTGCTGCCCATCGAATTGCGCACGGCCATCGTGCTGCGCGAAATCGAGGGCCTGAGCTATGAAGAAATATCGGAGATCATGGCGTGCCCCATCGGCACCGTGCGTAGCCGGATTTTTCGCGCGCGCGAAGTGATTGCGGAGAAATTGAAACCGTTGCTGGACATGCCGATTGACAAGCGCTGGTAATCTGAGGAGTATGAGGTTGGCATGGCTGCGTCCGGTTTTCGCACCGATCCTCTTGAAATGGCAGGACCATCATGGATACGCACACACGATTGCACGAGACTATTTCCGCGCTGGCCGATGGCGAGCTGGCGGCGAGCGAACTTGAACTGGCTTTTGCGGCCCTCGACACGCCATCGGGGCGGCAAGCCTGGAATGCCTATCGCCATATCGGTGACGTGCTGCGCTCGGAGGAGTGCGGCCACGCGCTGAGCGCCCAGTTCGATGGCCGCCTGGCCAGCCGCCTGGCCGCCGAGGCGGCGCCTGAGGGGGCGGCTGCCCGTGCGGAGCCGGTGCTGCCCCTGTCCGCCGCCATCGTGCCGCCGGGGGCGGCCGAGCCGCTGGACGCGGGACCGCTGGCGCAGCGCTAGCTAACGCGTTTTCCATCTTATGCCAGGCTTAACGCCCGCGTCACCCTCTTGACACTGGACTTCGGTACGATTGACACTGTGTGCAGGCAATATCTTGCTTTTGCGATATATTGTTGCATTGTTTGCCATATGCGCTGCCATGTGCGCTGCCGGGTGTGTTTGCCCTCGGGATGCCGTCATGACGGCCAATCGTGCATGCAGGCAATCGCCTGATCCGCGTTTTGATCCGTTTATATATTCGAAGAGATCCTTTCCATGAAAAAAAACATGTGTGCCGCCAGCAAGTCGTTTTCAGTGAAGACGCTTTCCGCTCTATTATTCGGAACCGCTGGCGTGTTTCTGGCCCCCTCCATGCTGGGCCTGGCGCCACAGGCGCAGGCCGCCGTGCCGGCAGTGAAACTGCCTGATTTCTCGGACCTGGTCGACGCCGTCGGCCCGGCCGTCGTGAATATCCGCACCACCGAGCGCTTGAGAATGGGCGGCGCCGGCGCGGGCAGTCAGGATGAGCAGGAAATGCAGGAATTCCTGCGCCGCTTCTTCGGCGGCGCCATGCCGACGCCGCGCCAGCAGGCGCCGCGCGGCGGCCGCCGCGCCGTGCCGCAGGAACAGGAAGTCCAGCGCGGCGTGGGCTCCGGCTTCATCATCTCGGCCGATGGCTATGTGCTGAGCAATGCCCACGTGGTCGATGGCGCCGATGAAGTCTACGTGACCCTGACGGACAAGCGCGAATTCAAGGCCAAGGTGATCGGCGCCGATGCGCGCACCGACGTGGCCCTGCTGAAAATCGAGGGCGGCAACCTGCCGCGCCTGACCATCGGCGACTCGAACAAGATACGCGTGGGCGAATGGGTGATCGCCATCGGCTCGCCGTTCAACCTGGAAAACACAGTGACGGCCGGCATCATTTCCGCCAAGTCGCGCGACACGGGCGACTACCTGCCGCTGATCCAGAGCGACGTGGCCGTCAATCCCGGCAACTCGGGCGGTCCCTTGATCAATATGCGCGGCGAAGTGATCGGGATCAATTCGCAGATCGCCACCCTGTCCGGCGCCTACAACGGCATTTCATTTGCCGTGCCCATCGATGAAGCCATGCGCGTGGGCGAGCAGCTGAAAAAGACAGGCAAGGTCGTGCGTGGCCGCATCGGCGTGCAGATCGGCGAAGTGAGCAAGGACGTGGCGGAATCGCTGGGCTTGCCGAATGCCAAGGGCGCGCAAGTGTCGATGGTGGAGCCGGGCGGTCCGGCCGACAAGGCGGGCATCAAGCCTGGCGACATCATCCTGAAATTCAACGGCGCGCCCATCGAGCGTTCGTCCGATCTGCCGCGCCTGGTAGGCGGCGCTGCCGTCAACGGCAAGTCCACGGTCACCGTCTGGCGCAAGGGCGCGCAGCAGGACATTCCCGTCACCGTCGTCGAGCTGGAGAGCGAGAAAACGGCGAAGAAGGGCGCCAGGGAGCCGGAAGCGCAAGCCGTCAATGCACTGGGATTGAAGGTCAGCGACGTGCCGGCCGCGAAGAAGCAGGAATTGAAGATCGACGCCGGCGTGCTGGTCGAGGATGCCGATGGCGTGGCGGCCCTGGCCGGCCTGCAGCCTGGCGACGTCATCTTGCAATTGAATAACGTTGCCGTGAAAGATGCCAAGCAGTTCAATGCCCTGGTGGCCAAGCTCGATCCGAAAAAGACGTCGGCCGTGCTGGTGCGCCGCGGCGATACGGCGCAATTCGTCTCCTTGCGTCCGTCGGCCAAGTAACGATGTGATCATCCCGCATTCCGGCCGCAGCCGGGATGCGGTATTCTACCGCCATGCACTTCACCCTCTATTCCCGCAGTTATTGCCATTTATGCCAGGACATGCTCGACGCCTTGCTCCTGCTGCAGCCGCCCGGCAAACCGTTCACGGTGGACGTGATCGACATCGACGCCTCGCCCGACGCCACGCTGCTGGCCCGTTTCGACGAGTTGGTGCCGGTGCTGTTCGGCGACCTGGCGCAACCCGAGCTCTGTCATTATTTCCTTGACGAGGCGGCCGTGCGGCGCTGCCTGGTGTAGCTTAACTGGCAATATTGACACTGCATTGCACCATTCTGGTGCCGGAAACAGCCGAAAATGTCGGCTTGGCCCGGTGCCGGCCTCATAAGACGGGCTTTCTACTCTGAAATCCGGTAAAATGGGGAGGTCGAAAAAGCTACTGTCCGAGGCAGCAGCTTCTGTCGCTTCAAAAGCGCTCGCTTGGGCATGTAGATGTCCTGCTCGGAGCGCTTTTTTCATCATGAGTGGGGCGCCTGGTTTTGGCCCTGTTTGGCCCGGACATGATCCCCCTGATTCCTGTTAAAGCAGTGTCGTCAACTTCGCACTTATATTAGTTAATGAACAACATACGCAACTTCTCCATCATCGCCCATATTGACCACGGTAAATCGACCCTGGCTGACCGCATCATTCAATTGTGCGGCGGCTTGTCCGACCGCGAGATGGAGGCGCAGGTGCTCGATTCGATGGATCTGGAGCGCGAGCGCGGCATTACCATCAAGGCGCAAACGGCGGCCCTGCACTACAAGGCGCGCGATGGCCAGATCTACAACCTGAACCTGATCGATACGCCGGGCCACGTCGACTTCAGCTATGAAGTGTCGCGCTCGCTGTCGGCGTGCGAAGGCGCGCTGCTGGTGGTGGACGCATCGCAAGGCGTGGAAGCGCAAACGGTCGCCAACTGCTACACGGCGCTGGACCTGGGCGTGGAAGTGGTGCCCGTCCTGAACAAGATCGACTTGCCGAACGCGGATCCGCCGAGCGCGATTGCCGAGATCGAAGACGTGATCGGCATTGATGCGGGCGACGCCGTGCATTGCTCGGCCAAGACGGGCTTCGGCGTGCTCGACGTGCTCGAGCAGCTGATCGTCAAGGTGCCGCCGCCGAAGGGCGACCCCGATGCGCCGCTGCAGGCGCTGATCGTCGACTCCTGGTATGACGCCTATGTGGGCGTGGTCATGCTGGTGCGCGTCATCAACGGCACCCTGAAACCGAAAGACAAGATCCGCCTGATGGCCACCGATTCGGTGCAGCTGGTGGAAGACATCGGCGTGTTCTCGCCCCGTTCGCAATCCTTGCCGCAATTGTCGGCAGGCCAGGTGGGCTTCATCATCGCCGGCATCAAGGAATTGAAAGCGGCGAAAGTGGGCGATACCGTCACCCTGGCCAACCGTCCTGCCGCCGCGCCATTGCCTGGCTTTAAGGAAGTGCAGCCGCAAGTGTTCGCTGGCCTGTTCCCGGTGGAAGCGAACCAGTACGACGCGCTGCGCGACTCGCTGGAAAAGCTGAAACTGAACGACGCGGCCCTGATGTACGAGCCGGAAGTGTCGCAGGCGCTGGGCTTCGGTTTCCGCTGCGGCTTCCTGGGCTTGCTGCACATGGAAATCGTGCAGGAGCGCCTCGAACGCGAATTCGACATGGACCTGATCACCACGGCGCCCACCGTGGTGTACGAAGTGATCCAGCGCGACGGCACCATGATCAACGTCGACAACCCGTCGAAGATGCCCGATCCGTCGCGCATCGAGGAAGTGCGCGAGCCTATCGTCACGGTCAATCTGTACATGCCGCAGGAATACGTCGGCTCCGTGATTACCCTGTGCATCGGCAAGCGCGGCATCCAGATGGACATGAGCTACCACGGCCGCCAGGTCAAGCTCGTGTATGAAATGCCGATGGCCGAGATCGTGCTGGACTTCTTCGACCGCCTGAAATCGACGTCGCGCGGCTATGCCTCGATGGATTACGAGTTCAAGGAATACCGCGCGGCCGACGTGGTCAAGGTCGACATGCTGATCAACAGCGAAAAAGTCGATGCGCTGGCCATCATCGTCCACCGTTCGAACAGCCAGTACCGTGGCCGCCAAGTGGCCGCCAAGATGCGCGAACTGATCCCGCGCCAGATGTTCGACGTGGCGATTCAGGCCACCATCGGCGCGAACATCATTTCGCGCGAAAACGTGAAAGCCTTGCGCAAGAACGTCCTGGCGAAGTGCTATGGCGGCGACATCAGCCGCAAGAAGAAATTGCTGGAAAAACAAAAGGCGGGTAAGAAACGCATGAAGCAAGTGGGTTCCGTGGAGATCCCGCAAGAAGCATTCCTGGCAATTTTACAAGTGGATGGTTAATCAATGAACCTGCAAGTGATTTTAGGAAATTTCGCTTTAATCCTGTTCGTGCTGATGGTGTTGACGGGTCTGGTCTGGTGCCTGGATGTGTTTTATCTGTCCAAGCAGCGCCGCAAGGCGGCCGACCGCGCCCTGGCTGAATTCGATGCGCGCCAGTCCAAGCTGGCCGCCGAGGGTATCAAGTCCGATGCGGGCGGCAGCCGCGCGAGCATCGAGGCGGCCCTGTTGCGCCAGCCGACCTGGGTCGAGTATTCGGGCAGCTTCTTCCCCGTCATCGCCCTCGTGTTCTGCCTGCGTTCGTTCCTGTACGAGCCGTTCAAGATCCCGTCGAGCTCGATGGTGCCAACCTTGCTGGTCGGTGACTTGATCCTGGTCAACAAGTTCACCTATGGCATTCGTTTGCCGATCGTCAACAAGCGCATCATCGAAGTCAACGATCCGCAGCGCGGCGACGTGATGGTGTTCAAGTATCCGAAAGATATGTCGCAAGACTATATCAAGCGCGTGATCGGTGTGCCCGGTGATAAAATCACCTATGAAAACAAGCGCTTGACGGTCAACGGCAAGGAAGTGGCGTACACCCCGCTGGACGACTACCTCGATGATGAAAGCACGGTCTACCACAAGCAGCTGGAAGAAAACCTGACGGGCGTGAGCCACCGCATCCTCAACGACGAGCCCGCTCCCACGTTGAACTTGCGCGAAGTGAAGGATTTCCCGCACAAGGAAGCGTGCGACTACAACGAAGACGGCTTTACGTGTGTGGTGCCAGAGGGCAATTACTTCATGATGGGCGACAACCGCGACAATAGCGCGGACAGCCGCTACTGGGGCTTCGTGCCGAACGAAAACATCGTCGGCAAGGCTTTCCTGGTGTGGATGAACTTCAGCAATCCGAAACGCGTGGGCGGCATACACTAAGCCGGCCTGGTCTGTAGAGACAGACCGCCCCTGGCTGCCGCGCCGATTCCCCGCGCGGCGGCCAGCCGAATTACTCAGATGACACAGAAACAATAATGAATCTTCAGCTATTGCAAACCCGTTTAGGCTATACGTTCCAGGATGCTGGCCTGTTGCAGCAAGCCTTGACGCACCGTAGCCACAGCAGTTTGCATAACGAGCGGCTGGAATTCCTCGGCGACTCCATCCTCAACTGCGTGGTCGCTTCCATCCTGTACGAACGCTTCAAGTCCATCGACGAGGGCGACCTGTCGCGCCTGCGCGCCAATCTGGTCAAGCAGCAGTCGCTGTATGAAATCGCGCAAAAGCTGGAACTGTCGCAATTCCTGCGCCTGGGCGAAGGCGAACTGAAATCGGGTGGCTTCCGCCGTCCATCGATCCTCGCCGACACGCTGGAAGCCTTGCTGGGCGCGATTTTCCTCGACACGGGTTTCGACGCCGCCAGCACCGTGATCCGCGCGTTCTATATCCCCATCCTCGACTCGGTCGATCCGCAAACCCTGGGCAAGGATGCCAAGACCCTGCTGCAGGAGTTTTTGCAAAGCAAGAAAATTTCGCTGCCACAGTACAACGTGGTGGCCACCCATGGCGCCGCCCACAGCCAGGAATTCGAGATCGAATGCCTGGTGCCGAAATTGAATATCCAGGTTTACGGCCGTGGCGGAAGCCGCCGCGCCGGTGAGCAAGCCGCCGCCAAACTGGCGCTGGACGTGGCCGAGCAGGCGCTGTTGAAGTCGCCCGCCGCCAGCCGCAAGCCCAAACCGCGCGCCGCCCAGCTCAAGCTGGCCGGCATTGCCACCATCCAGAGCGACGACGCGCAAGCCACCGCTGCCCCGGCGATCGCCGCTCACACTAAACAGAATCGACACTAGCATGACAGCCACCAAAATGCCCGACAACTTCCGCTGTGGCTATATCGCCATCGTGGGCCGCCCCAACGTGGGCAAATCGACCCTGATGAACGTGCTGATCGGCGCGAAGGTCAGCATCACTTCGCGCAAGGCGCAAACCACGCGCCACCGCATCACGGGCATCCAGACGGTGCCGGACGCGCAATTCATCTACGTCGACACGCCTGGCTTCCAGACGCGCCATTCGAACGCGTTGAACAAGACGCTCAACAAGACCGTCACGAACACGCTGATTTCCTCGGACGTGATTTTGTACGTGATCGAGGCGGGCACGTTTGGCCCGGCCGACCAGCAAGTGATGGACCTGCTGCCGAAGGAAGTGCCGTGCATCCTCGTCATCAACAAATCGGACCGCGTCAAGGACAAGGCCGTGCTGCTGCCGTTCGCGCAAAAGATCGCCGCCATGCGCGACTTCGCCGCCATCGTGCCCGTGTCCGCCAAGCTGCACTTCCAGCTGGAAGGCTTGCAGAACGAGATCAAGCGTTTCTTGCCGGAAAACCAGCCCATCTTTGGCCCGGACGACATCACGGACCGCAGCGAAAAATTCCTCGCCTCGGAAATCGTGCGCGAAAAACTGTTCCGCTTCGTGGGCGACGAACTGCCGTACACGAGCACCGTGCTGATCGAGAAATTCGAGCAGGAAGGCGATTTGCGCCGCGTGTTTGCCGCCATCCTGGTCGAGCGCGATACGCACAAGTCCATGATCATCGGCAACAAGGGCGCGCGCCTGAAGGAAGTCTCCACCCAGGCCCGCCTGGATATGGAGAAGCTGTTCGGCGGCCCCGTGTACCTGGAAATCTGGGTCAAGGTCAAGTCGGGCTGGGCCGACAACGAGGCGGGCTTGCGCGCCTACGGCTACGAGTAATCCGCAACCCGGGGGCGACGCTACACGCATGAGCACCACCACGCCAGCGCTGCACGATCCTGCGCCAGCCACACTCGTCGTTCCCGCGCCGGCGGCCATCGCGCCGCCGGCGGCACCTTCCGCACCACCTCCACGGCGCAGCCGTCCGCCCGCGCGCGACGGCCGCATCACGGGCCAGCCAGCCTTCGTGCTGCACAGTTATCCGCATAAAGAAACCAGCCTCATCGTCGACGTGTTTACGCGCGAGTACGGCCGCATCGCGCTCGTCGCCAAGGGCGCCAAGCGGCCCCATTCGCAGTTGCGCGGCGTGCTGCAGACCTTCCAGCCGCTGCAGGCGGGCTGGACGGGGAAGTCCGAGCTGCGCATCCTGACGGGCGCCGAATGGGTGGGCGGCATGCTGCCGCTGGAAAAGACGGCCCTGCTGTGCGGTTTCTATCTGAACGAATTGCTGGTGAAACTGCTGGCGCGCGACGACCCGCATCCCGTCCTGTTCGACCACTACGTTGCCACCTTGAATCAACTGGCGCACAATGAGCCGCCGCCCATCGTGCTGCGCAAGTTCGAGCGCGCGCTGCTCAAGGAAACGGGCGTGGCGGCCGACCTGACGCGCTGCACGGGCACGCGCCAGGCCGTCGAAGCGGGGCAGGTGTACGTGGTCGACCCGGAACGGGGGCCGCGCCCGGCGCGCGCCGCCGACGCCTGGCCCAAGATCACGGGCAAGACCCTGCTCGACATGGAGCGCGAAGATTACCTTGACGTGGCCACGCAGGCGCAAAGCAAGCTGCTGATGCGCTTTTTGCTGGCCCATCAACTGGGGGGCGCCACCTTGAACACGCGCCAGATACTGATCGATTTAATGCAGCTGTAGTGCTGCTCTTTACATTGCAGCGCTACGGCACTTTACGGATACCATCACCATGAGCTTTTTGCAGCCTTCCGGCCCCGTCATCGACCTGGGCGTCAATATCGACCACGTGGCCACCTTGCGCAATGCGCGCGGCACCGCGTATCCGGACCCGATCCGCGCGGCCTTGCTGGCCGAACAGGCGGGCGCCGACGCCATCACCCTGCATTTGCGCGAAGACCGCCGCCACATCAAGGATGCGGACGTGATCGCCATCGCGCCGCAATTGCTCACGCGCATGAACCTGGAAGCGGCCGTGACGCAGGAAATGATCGACTTCGCCTGCGGCATCCGCCCGGCCGACGTGTGCCTGGTGCCGGAAAAGCGCACGGAAGTGACGACGGAAGGGGGCCTGGACGTGGTGCGCTACTTCAAGGAAGTGCAGGCTGCCGTCAAGCAATTGCAGGGCGAGGGCATCCGCGTGAGCCTGTTCATCGATGCCGACGAGCAGCAGATCGCCGCCGCCGCCGAACTGGGTGCGCCCGTGATCGAGCTGCACACGGGGCGCTACGCCGATACCGAGGGCGCGGAACAGCTGGCGGAATTGGAACGCATCAAGGCGGGCGTGCTGTTCGGCGTGGGCCGCGGCTTGAAGGTCAATGCGGGCCACGGCTTGCACTACACCAATGTGCAGGCGATCGCCGCCATTCCCGATATTAGCGAACTGAACATCGGCCACGCCATCGTCGCGCATGCCGTGTTTGTCGGCTGGGAAAACGCCGTGCGCGAAATGAAAGCCATCATGGTGGCGACACGCATCGGCCACCGCGCCTGATAAGGGAGCGCAGCATGATCTACGGCATCGGTACCGATATCTGCAAGATTCCCCGCATCGAGGCGGCCTTGGCGCGCCACGGCGAGCGTTTCGCCAAAAAGATACTGGGACCGCAGGAGCTGGAAAAATTCCGCGCCCGCAGCGCCAAGAATGCCGTGCGCGGCGTGCGTTTTCTCGCCACGCGTTTCGCGGCCAAGGAGGCGTTTTCCAAGGCCATCGGCCTGGGCTTGCGCATGCCGATGACCTGGCCCGCCGCGCAGATGCTGAACCACCCCAGCGGCAAGCCGATGATCGTCTGCAGCGGCGTGCTGGCGGAATTCATGGAAAAAAACCGGTTGAGCGCGCAAGTGACGATCAGCGATGAAGAAGAATATGCGGTCGCGTTCGTGATCGTGGAGCAAGCAGTGCAAGAATGAGCCAGCAATGACCGAAGCAAGCCCAGAACCTTCCTTGGCGGAAACGCCGCCCGACCCGCGCGCGCAGGTGCTGGCCACCGTTGCCAAGCTGCCGAACCTGCCCGGCGTGTACCGCTATTTCGACGCCGCCGACAAGGTGTTGTACGTCGGCAAGGCGCGCGACCTGAAAAAGCGCGTGTCCAGCTATTTCCAGAAAAACCTGGCCAGCCCCCGCATCGCCATGATGGTCGAGCGCATCGCGCGCCTGGAAACGACCGTCACGCACAGCGAAGCGGAAGCGCTGATCCTGGAAAACAATCTGATCAAGGCGCTGCAGCCGCGCTACAACATCCTGTTCCGCGATGATAAATCGTATCCGTATCTGAAAATCACCAATGGCGACGCGCCGCGCATGGTGTATTACCGGGGCGCGGTGGACAAGAAAAACCAGTATTTCGGGCCGTTCCCCAGTTCCTGGGCCGTCAAGGAATCGATGCAGATCCTGCAAAAGGTGTTCCTGATCCGCACCTGCGAGGACAGCGTCTACGCCAACCGCACGCGGCCCTGCCTGCTGCACCAGATCGGCCGCTGCAGCGCGCCGTGCGTGGACCTGATCAGCAAGGAAGATTATAAAAACGACGTGGAAAACGCGGCGCGCTTCCTGCGCGGGCGCCAGAGCGAGGTGATGGCCGACCTGGAAAAGAAGATGCACGCGTTTGCCGCCGAACTGAAATTCGAGCAAGCCGTGGTGGTGCGCAACCAGATCGCTTCGCTGTCGCGCGTGCTGCACCAGCAGAGCATGGAAACGACGGGCGACGCCGACGTCGACATCATCGCCGTGCTGGTCCAGGGCGGGCGCGCCTGCGTCAACCTGGCCATGGTGCGGGGCGGGCGCCACCTGGGCGACCGCGCCTATTTCCCCAGCCAGCTCAGCGATGCGGCGGCGATTGCCGAAGAAGCCATCGAGGTGGAAGTGCTGGCCGCCTTCCTGGCCCAGCACTACACGGAAAAATTCATTCCCGGTACCCTGATCCTTAATATCGAATTCGACCAGCCGGCCCTGATGGTGGCGCTGATGGAGCAGTGCGGCCACCGCATCAACCTGATCTTCCAGCCGCAGGGGCAGCGCCGCCAGTGGCTGGAAATGGCGCAGAAGGGCGCCGAGATTTCGCTGGCGCGCCTGCTGTCCGAGCAGGGTTCGCAGCAATCGCGCACGCGGGCGCTGGCCGAGGCGCTGCGCCTGGAAACGGAAGACCTCGACAGCCTGCGCGTCGAGTGTTTCGACATCAGCCACACGCAGGGCGAAGCGACGCAGGCCTCGTGCGTCGTGTTCCACCACCACGCCATGCAGAACGGCGAATACCGGCGCTACAACATCAACGACATCACGCCCGGCGACGATTACGCGGCCATGCGCCAGGTCTTGATGCGCCGCTACGAAAAGGTGGCCAATGGCGACGGCGTGATGCCCGACGTGGTGCTGATCGACGGCGGCAAGGGACAGATCGAAATGGCGCGCCAGGTGTTCGCCGAGCTGGGACTCGATATCAGCTTGATTGTCGGCGTGGCCAAGGGGGAAGGGCGCAAGGTGGGCCTGGAAACCCTGTTGTTCGTCGATGGCCGTCCGGCGCAGGAACTGGGCAAGGAATCGGCGGCGCTGATGCTGATCGCGCAGATCCGCGACGAGGCGCACCGCTTCGCCATCACGGGCATGCGCGCCAAGCGGGCCAAGACGCGCCAGACCTCGCGGCTGGAAGAGATCGAAGGCATTGGCGCCAAGCGCCGCCAGAAACTGCTGTCGCGCTTTGGCGGCTTGCGCGGCGTGGTCGATGCCAGCGTCGAGGATCTGATGTCGGTGGAGGGGATTTCCACCCAGCTGGCCGAAGAGATTTACAAGCAGTTGCATTAGTGCTCGAACGGGTGCGCCAGACCTCGCGCCTGGAAGAAATCGAAAGGGGCACAATGCGCGGCGCCAAGCGCCGCCAGAAACTGCTGTCGCGCTTTGGCGGCTTGCGCGGCGTGGTCGACGCCAGCGTCGAGGATCTGATGTCGGTGGAGGGGATTTCCACGCAGCTGGCCGAAGAGAT